>NZ_CAJVAS010000015.1 GCF_910593845.1 Paenibacillus solanacearum
CCCCAGAGGGCAAGCCCTCTGGTTTGGGCTAATCCGCTTTCGCTCGCCGCTACTTACGGAATCACTTTTGTTTTCTTTTCCTGAGGGTACTTAGATGTTTCAGTTCCCCTCGTCTGCCTCTACATTACCTATGTATTCAGTAATGAGTACGTATCAATTACGATACGTGGGTTTCCCCATTCGGACATCCCCGGATCAAAGCCTGCTTACGGCTCCCCGAGGCGTTATCGTTGTTCGCCACGTCCTTCTTCGGCTCCTGGCGCCTAGGCATCCTCCGTGTGCTCTTATTAGCTTAACCAAACCGCTTCGGTATATATTTTCGCGTTCCGTTGTACTTCGTACAAAGGTCACTTCCGAAAACATATACGCTCCGCTTGCAGCTAAACCTAAAAGATTGAAGATCTATCAAGATCATCTTTAAGGATGATTCAGCATTTGTTGCATTGTTTCGATATCCAGTTTTCAAGGAACAATGTTGCAACTGTTAGATCAACTTGTGATCCGAGTTGCTTCCCAATCCTTTGTTGCCGATAAGGCAACGAAAGCTATAATATCATATTGATGGGCTTGTTTCAAGATACAATATCTCTTAAACTTCAAGAGATAAATGGTGGAGCCAAGCGGGATCGAACCGCTGACCTCCTGCTTGCAAGGCAGGCGCTCTCCCAGCTGAGCTATGGCCCCAAACTCTTGAAAAGAAAACTCCATCAAAACTGAACAAATGAATTTCGAGTGATTAATTTGTCCGATGACCTACAGTCATCATGGACTCCATAGAAAGGAGGTGATCCAGCCGCACCTTCCGATACGGCTACCTTGTTACGACTTCACCCCAATCATCTACCCCACCTTCGGCGGCTGGCCCCCTTGCGGGTTACCCCACCGACTTCGGGTGTTGTAAACTCTCGTGGTGTGACGGGCGGTGTGTACAAGACCCGGGAACGTATTCACCGCGGCATGCTGATCCGCGATTACTAGCAATTCCGACTTCATGCAGGCGAGTTGCAGCCTGCAATCCGAACTGAGACCGGCTTATAAAGATTGGCTCCGCCTCGCGGCTTCGCTTCCCGTTGTACCGGCCATTGTAGTACGTGTGTAGCCCAGGTCATAAGGGGCATGATGATTTGACGTCATCCCCACCTTCCTCCGGTTTGTCACCGGCAGTCAACTTAGAGTGCCCAACTTAAGTGCTGGCAACTAAGTTCAAGGGTTGCGCTCGTTGCGGGACTTAACCCAACATCTCACGACACGAGCTGACGACAACCATGCACCACCTGTCTCCTCTGTCCCGAAGGCCTGCCCTATCTCTAGGACATTCAGAGGGATGTCAAGACCTGGTAAGGTTCTTCGCGTTGCTTCGAATTAAACCACATACTCCACTGCTTGTGCGGGTCCCCGTCAATTCCTTTGAGTTTCACTCTTGCGAGCGTACTCCCCAGGCGGAGTGCTTATTGTGTTTACTTCGGCACCAAGGGTATCGAAACCCCTAACACCTAGCACTCATCGTTTACGGCGTGGACTACCAGGGTATCTAATCCTGTTTGCTCCCCACGCTTTCGCGCCTCAGCGTCAGTTACAGTCCAGAAAGCCGCCTTCGCCACTGGTGTTCCTCCACATCTCTACGCATTTCACCGCTACACGTGGAATTCCGCTTTCCTCTCCTGCACTCAAGTCTTCCAGTTTCCGGTGCGAACCGGGGTTGAGCCCCGGGCTTAAACACCAGACTTAAAAAACCGCCTGCGCGCGCTTTACGCCCAATAATTCCGGACAACGCTTGCCCCCTACGTATTACCGCGGCTGCTGGCACGTAGTTAGCCGGGGCTTTCTTCTCAGGTACCGTCATTCGCAGAGCAGTGACTCTCCACGACGTTCTTCCCTGGCAACAGAGCTTTACGATCCGAAAACCTTCATCACTCACGCGGCGTTGCTCCGTCAGACTTTCGTCCATTGCGGAAGATTCCCTACTGCTGCCTCCCGTAGGAGTCTGGGCCGTGTCTCAGTCCCAGTGTGGCCGATCACCCTCTCAGGTCGGCTACGCATCGTCGCCTTGGTGGGCCATTACCCCGCCAACTAGCTAATGCGCCGCAGGCCCATCTGTAAGCCACAGCTTGCACCGTGTTTTATAAGCGGAACATGCATTCCACTTAGTTATCCGGTCTTAGCTACCGTTTCCGGTAGTTATCCCGATCTTACAGGCAGGTTGCCTACGTGTTACTCACCCGTCCGCCGCTAACCCCGAAGGGTCCGCTCGACTTGCATGTATTAGGCACGCCGCCAGCGTTCGTCCTGAGCCAGGATCAAACTCTCCATTAAGGTTGCTCACAAAATCCGAAGATCATGCTTGCTATAATGTAAGCTGATTGAGCTCATTTCATTCAATAACGCTTAGCACTCGAATTCATTTGTTCAGTTTTCAAGGAGCTTTCGTTAGTGGCAATTTATTTTGCCGTCACAAGAAGTTATCTTATCATGTTTCGACATGTTTTGCAACTATCTTTTTTTCTTTACCGCTTGTCCGATCGTTTAAGTTCTTTCCGTCGTTCTTGGCGGCAAGCAATAATGTATCACAAATCGAGGGGCAATTGCAACTGTATTTTTCGATATTTTTTGTCTTGTCATTTTCGAGTCCATTTCAAGCCATTTCCCACCCTTTTTTACTCTCCCCAATGCCGCAATAGCTATTCATCATCTGAAGCTTTTCAAGCACTTCTAACCTACAATAACTCATGAAATAAAAACCGCCGCTCGCGAATACCTCGCAGCGACGGTGTTAGCCACAATTTGAAATCACGCTTCTCCAAGAAGCTGCAGCAGCTCCTCTTCGTTGTCGATAATCCGGATGCCCAGTTCCTGCGCCTTCGTCAATTTGCTCCCTGCGCTTTCCCCCGCAATCAGGATATCGGTTTTCTTGGACACGCTGCCCGTCACCTTCGCACCGAGACGCTCCAGCTTTTTGGCGCAATCCTCCCTGCCCATCGTCGAAAGTGTACCGGTCAACACGACCGTCTTACCATAGAAAGGATTGTTTTCGCTCGCTGCTGCAAGCTTCTCTTCGGCCCGAGGCTGCACGCCCGAGGCAAGAAGACGCTCAATGCTGCGCTGCATCGCAGGATCGCGGAAAAAGCCGGCAATGCTTTCAGCGACGATATCGCCGATATCGTGAAGTGCTACAAGCTCTTCCGGTTCGGCTTGCATCAATTTGTCCAAACTTCCGAAATGGTCGGCCAGCACCTTGGTCGTTGTCTTCCCTGTGTTCGGTATGCCTAATGCGAACAGGAAGGAAGCCAGGTCGCATGCCTTGCTTTTTTCAAAAGCAGCCAGCAGCTTTTCTGCCTTCTTGGTGCCAAACCGGTCCAGCTTGATCAGATCGTCAAACGTCAATCCGTACAAATCTGCAGGATCCCTCACGCTCAGCTCGTCGTACAGCTGTTCGGCCGTCTTTTCGCTGAACGTATCGATATCCATCGCGTCCCGCGAGGCAAAATGGGTAATACGACCGACGAGCTGCGGCCGGCAATCCAAACGGTTCGTACAGAACAGGTGGGCGCCCTTCACCTCCAGCGCACTGCCGCAAGCAGGGCACACGGCAGGAGGAACGATCTCTTCGCCATCGGCCTCCTCCGTTACTTTACCGAGAATCTCCGGTATGACATCGTTGGAACGACGGATATATACCAGGCTGCCCAAGGCGTGCTTCAAGTTTTTGCGCTCGATATCGTCCACGTTATTCAACGTACAGTTTTGTACCGTTACACCGGCAATATCTACGGCCTCTACCCTCGCCGTCGGCGTCACTTTTCCGGTACGGCCTACGTTCCAGTTCACGCCGAGCAGCGTCGTTACCGCTTCTTCGGCTTCGAATTTATACGCAACCGCCCAGCGAGGGAACTTGTCGGTATACCCCAGCACTTCGCGAGTCCGCATATCGGTGATTTTCACAACCAGACCGTCGATTAAAAAATCAAACGTATTCCGCATGGAAACGACGTTTTGCAGTTCTTCTTCGACAGCCTCGATATGATCGAGAAACTTGAGATACGGGCTCACTTTGAATTTATTTTCGCGTAAGAACGACGTCATTTCCTGATGCGTTTCGAACTGAATCATGTCGGAATAGCCTATATTGTAGAAAAAAGCGTTCAGCTTCCGCTCCGCCGTCACTTTAGGGTTCAAGTTGCGGAGCGCCCCGGCGGCGGCGTTGCGCGCGTTTTTCAGCGGCTCGGCGGCCGTCTTGTTGTATGCATCCAGCACGGACAAATTCATGATTCCTTCGCCCTGCACTTCGATAATGCCTTCGTGATATGGAATTTTCAAAGGAATGGATTTGATCGTCTTCACTTGGGCTAAAATGCCCTCCCCGACCATGCCGCTTCCCCTTGTCGCCGCATGCACCAGCTCGCCGTGATCATAAGTCAAGTTGAGCGTCAGACCGTCAAACTTCAGCTCAATGACAAAGGAAAGCGGCGGCAGCGGCTGGTCCGGGTTCTGTGCGTTATACTCGTTTACGAGCTTTTGCGCACGGGTATGCCAAGCCATCAGATCGTCGTGGTTTTGGGCTTTGTCCAGACTCCAGAGCCGCGCCAAGTGCCGATGCTCCTCGAAGCCTTTCAGCAGTTCCCCGCCCACTCTTGTGGTCGGAGAATGCGGCAGAACAACGCCGGTCTCGGCTTCGAGCTGCAGCAGTTTGGCGTACAACGCATCCCACTCGGCATCGCTGATCGTCGGCTCATCCAGCGTATAATAGTGGTAGTTATGTTTGCTGATTTCTTCGATGAGGGCTTCCATTGTTTCGAAAGCGTCCGGCATCTGGATTCCATCCTCTCGCGTCGCAACGCGGTACCGGCAGGCGGCACCCGTTGTCAACTATATTGGCTAAGCAATGTGCGGTAAAAGACATTGCCCGTATCGGCAAGTGGTCTAGCTCTGCTTCGTGATCGGCGCAAACTTGGCCAGCAGCCGCTTCACGCCGACAGGCGCCGGGAAAGCGATCTGCAGCTCGGTGTCGTCACCCGACCCTTTGATCGCGACGATGACGCCGGTGCCCCACTTGCCGTGCTGGACTTTATCGCCCATGGCGAAGTCCTGCGCGGGCGTCTTCGGAGCGCCTGCAGCCGCGGGTGCAGCGGCCGAACCGCTGCGGAAGCTCACGGGCGCGCGGCCCGCTCCCGCGGCAGGAGAGGCATTCGCAGTGCCGCCGAATCCGCCGGCACTGCCAAAGCGGCGCTCCCCGCCGCCCCAGGCGCTCGAGCCGCCGCTGCGGCCGAATCCGCCACCGGCACGCACGGACTCAACGAGCTCATGCGGGAGCTCGGTCAAAAACCGCGACGGCGCATTGGCCGTCGTGCGCCCGAACAGCGTGCGCATCCGCGCGCACGTCAGGAACAGCTCTTCCTCGGCGCGAGTGATGCCTACGTAAGCGAGGCGCCGCTCCTCCTCAAGCTCCTCGTTGTCCATTAACGCCCGGCTGTGAGGAAACACGCCTTCCTCCAGACCCATAATAAAGACGACGGGAAACTCCAGCCCTTTGGCGCTGTGCATCGTCATGAGCACGACACCGTTTCGTCCTTCTTCGGGATCCTCGTTCATCGAATCGATATCTGCAATTAACGCCAGATCCGTCAAAAAGGAGACCAGCGATTTATCGTCGTTGCGTTTTTCAAAATCCATCGTCACTGACAAAAGCTCGTCGATGTTTTCCAGCCGCGCCTGCGATTCGATCGTATTTTCCCGCTTCAGCTCTTCCCGGTATCCGGATAGCTCCAGCACTTTCTCGGTGAGCTCGGTAACGGACACATACTCGGTCATCCGGTACAAATTCTCGATCATGTCACGGAAGTCGGACAGTGCGTTCCGCGCCCGCGAGCTGATCTCGAGCATCTCGGCATTTTCCAGCATGGCGAACATCGATACGCCGTAGCGTCCGGCGAGTTCCGCGAGCTTATCCACGGTCGTATCGCCAATGCCCCGCTTCGGCACGTTCACCACTCTTGCAAATGAGATGTCATCGTCCGGGTTGGAAACAAGGCGAAGATAAGCCAGTATGTCTTTGATTTCTTTGCGGTCATAGAACTTGATGCCGCCGACGATTTGGTAAGGAATGTCGGACTTGATCAATATTTCCTCCATCACCCGCGATTGAGCGTTGGTCCGGTACAAAATCGCATGATCGCTGTATCGCCTGCCGCCATCGACGTTCTTGCGGATTTCTCCGGTGATGAAATAACCTTCCTCATGCTCCGAATCCGCTTGGTACAGCTTGATTCTGTTGCCTTCTCCCTTGTCGGTCCATAAGTTCTTGGCCTTGCGGCCGATGTTGTTCGCGATGACTTTGTTCGCGGCGTTCAATATAGTGGCGGTGGAGCGGTAGTTCTGCTCCAGCAAAATGGTGGTCGCGTTCGGATAGTCTTTTTCGAAATCGAGAATATTGCTTATATCCGCGCCGCGCCAGCGGTAAATCGACTGGTCGCTGTCGCCGACCACGCAAATACGCTTAAACTTGTCTGCCAGCATCCGGCACAGCATATACTGCGCACGGTTCGTATCCTGATACTCGTCGACGTGAAGGTATTGGAATTTGTTCTGATAAAACTCCAGCACCTCGGGCACTTCCTGAAACAATCGAATCGTCGTCATGATCAGGTCGTCGAAGTCGAGGGAATTGTTGTTTTTCAGCTTATTCTGGTACAGCTTGTACACTTTCGCCACGATGCCGTCAAAATAATCGCCGATCTTGCTCTCCAGCTTCTCCGGCGTCAGCAGTTCGTTCTTCGCATTGCCCAACGCCGCTTGAACGGCTTTCGGCTCGAATTTCTTCGAATCGATGTTAAGTTCTTTCATGCAGTTCTTGATGACGGATAACTGGTCGCCTGAATCCAAGATGGTGAAATTAGAAGTGAATCCGATACGGCTTATATCCCTGCGCAAAATCCGTACGCACATCGAGTGAAATGTCGATACCCAGATATCCTGTCCTTGCGAGCCGACGAGTGCGCCGACCCTCTCCTGCATCTCGCGCGCCGCTTTATTCGTAAAGGTGATCGCCAAAATGCTCCATGGCGCGGCTTTACGCGTGGCGATAAGGTACGCAATGCGGTGCGTCAGCACCCGGGTCTTGCCGCTCCCGGCCCCGGCCATGATCAGCAGCGGCCCGTCCACCGTCTCCACGGCGCGCCTTTGCTGGGGATTCAGTTTTTGCACGGCTTTCATTATATCAACAGGTTCATTCATCATTGTTCTATGAATTTCCTTTCTTTCCTTATTCTCGGGCGGCACACACCGTTGCGAGGGCTTGTTCCAGATCGCTGTACACGGCATTGCCTACGACGATGGTATGCGCCGCCTGCGCCGCTTCCCTCGCCTTATCCGGTCCGTCGATGCCGCCTCCGTAGAACAGTCTTGTTTCGCTGAGCAGCCCGCGAATGCGGCGGACCCATTCCATGTCGCCAAACATGCCGCTGTATTCGAGGTATACGACCGGGCATCGGAACAAATGTTCCGCCATACGCGCATAGGCCTCGACATCTCTCAGCGACAGCTGCGCATCCGCTTCAGTCACTTGCGCTACCGCCGAATTGCCGTTCATGATGATGTAGCCTTCCGTCCTTACGTGTTTCCAGTCCAGCATCGATCCGTATTCCTTGATCGCTCCGTGCTGCTGCCCTACAATCCAATCGGCGTTCTTGGCGTTCAATACGATCGGAATCAGAAACAAGTCGAACCCAGGCACAATCGCCTCCCGGCTCGACACCTCAAGCACACACGGAACCTCGTACCGGCGAATGCGGGCAAGCAGGTCGACGGTATTGTCGAACGTGACGCCCGTCGAACCGCCAACGATCACGGCATCGGTGCCGGATAAGCAAATCTTCTCAAGCGCTTCGTCGGACAATTCCCGGTCAGGATCGAGCTTAAATGCGTGCTTCCATTGGTCCAATCGCAAATGCACGAGTAATCCTCCTGTCGGTCAGTACAAAGCAAGCCTCCCCTATTCCTAAGAGAGAATCGGGGCATCAGCTTGTCTAAAAATAGTCTATGCTACCCCTAAGTCGGTGTCAATCGACGATCCACTCCACTCTTCCGATTATACCACAATAATAGAATGTTTGTTCGTATAAATACCAAAAAATAAAAGCAGTAAAGCGCTCGCGGTTTGCGTGAACTTTACTGCCTCCAGCATCAAACAACGGCGCTTCGGAACACCGATTAAGCCGTCGTTTTGAACTCGGTAATGATCAACCGGTTTTCTTTGACCTGATATACGGATTCGTGATGCATTACCGACCGGGCGTGATCGAAATTCGTGGCGCCTTGCAGCCAGATTTTATACTGGCCTTGCGCCGGCTGCGTCTTGCGCACCTCATATTGACCCCATTCGCTTCGCAGATTGAGCATCGCGCGCGTACTGTTCGCCTTGTATGTCGTCGATGTCGGGTCGTAGCGATAAAAACCGGTGATCAGCCGCTCCGCCATATCGGCGCTGTATACTTGCGTCAGATGAATTCTCATTTCCCTCATGGCGTATGTATCCATTTCCCCTGTGACCGGGGAGGACAATACCCGATATGTCCAATCGTCCACCTGCTTGATCCATGTGATCAACTGATCGTCCTGCTGGTCTATCATCTCTTTGCCCATCGGGGGCGGCGCAATTTGGCTAAACGTATGGAGCAGCCGGTCGCGGCCCACGGTTTTTTGCAGCGTCTGCATTTTCGTATCGTTCTGGACACTTTTTTGCTGTGCACAGCCACCCAGCAGCAAAGCCGTCGCCATCAGTGCAATCCCTATCATTCTCATGAAATCGTTCCCTCCCACACCTGCGTTGTATGTGCATTTTTTCGTATTATGGTTAAAAAACGAAAAACTATACGACAACCCAAACGCAATACGTCGATTCCCGACAGAGGCACTAGCGGTTTCTGCCTAGGCAAGAAAAAAAAGCCCCGCTCCTGTCGATCCAGGCTGCGAGGCTTGTAGATGCTGCTACATCATATATTTGCCGTTGCGGGACGAATCGGTACCGTACTGCTGCTTCGTACCAGACGCGGACACGGATCCGCTTGCGTTCGCGGTCGAACCGCTCGCTGTCGTACTTGCATTGTGGCTTGCCGCGCCGAAGGTATAGTTGCTGCTGTGGCGCGAAGTCGCCGCGTTGCCGGAAGCGCTATACGTTTGCTCCGGCTGGCTTTTCAACCCGTAAGATTCCGCCGTTGTGCCGCCGGAATATTGGTTGCCCGTATAGTCCTGTGCCGATCTGGCGGAGTAATACTCTTGCTGGTCCGACCCGGAGACGGACGATTTCAGCGAAGCGTCTTGCTGCGACGAAGTCGCGGCATATCCATGCGCCGTGCTGGCGGATGGAGCATAACTTGGACTGCCGGTTTGACTATAGCCCTGCTCGGCGTAAGAAGCGCTGCTGTAACCGTGAGCGCCACCGGACAATGCTCCTTGACTGCCGTAGCCACCGGATGCGCTGCTGCCTGACGCAGCCACTCCTTGACTTGCATACCCTGCAGACCCGCTTCCATAGCCGGAAGAATACGAAGGGGCTTGCGCATAAGCTTCATGCTGCATACCGTATTGCGCTTGCTGAGCTTGCTGTTGTTGCTGCTGCTGGTACATCCCGGCCGCAGAAATGCTGCTGTGCTGAAGCGCTTGGTGGACCAGCGATTGCAGCTGCTCCGCCTTGCGGATTTGCTGCTGCAGCTCTTGCTGCACTTCTTGCTGCGAAGCCATTTTCACCGAGCCGTAGCCCTGCATCTGCTCCAATACAGTGAACAGCTCCGCTTGATCCTGGAGCGTTTTTTGCGTCAAGCTGGCAAATGTTTGGCGAATCGCCGGATGCGTGGATTCCAGCGCTGCCGTTGTATATTCGCGAGCCGCGCGTTTCAATTCAGATAGCACCAGGTTGCCCGCATCCTGCTCCTGTAAATGAAAATGCTGCTGCGTTTGCCCTGCTTGCTGCTGTCCAAAAAAGTTTTGCTGCTGATACATCTCTCCAGCACCTCCTTATATTAGTGAGTCATTTGCGTATACTGCTGCAGCGTCCGCAGCAGTTGATCCGTATTTTGCAACCGGTCCTGCGCGATTTGCGTCAATTTTTGCTTCAGTTGCGGCGTCGTGCACTCCGCGGCGCCTTGAACCGCAAGCTTGGCAAGCAGCTCCTCATTCTTTAAGCAATCCGTTATGTACGCCAATTCCTTGGAGCTTACCGTGTTCATCCCTTGCTGCTGTTGTTGTTGTCCTTGATACATCACGTATTCCTCCTTTCGTAAATGACAAAGTGTAGGTTGTCCTGTTTGTGGAAAAATTATGTATGTTTGGCGGAATTATTTAAACATATCCAAAGAAATATAAAAAGCACCCTTTGATCCCCGCGTTGGCGGACCAAAAGGTGCATCGCTTATTTGCTTTACTTCGTTTGAGCGTTATTTGGAGCATTGTTTTGCGCAGCAGCCACTACATCGTTAGCTTTGTCATAAAGCTCTTGAACGGTCGCTGCCGGAATGGTGTACGCCCAATCGCCGCCTTGCTTGGCGATCCATACGTTATCTCCGTCGATTTTACCGACATAGACCGTCGTCGTTTCCTTGTTGTCTTTGCCGACATCTTTCATTTCTACCCGGAGTTCCGGCGCATCGAGCTTGACTTCGGCCACGCGTTTGACCATCTCGTTCGAAGAGATAAACGCCGCCTTATCGAGAATGCCGGACGCATCCGAGCCCTTGATTTCTTTGTCGCCGACCTTCCAATTCGACTCGTAGGATGCCTTTGCCGGATCGTTCTTGGTCAGTGCCCATTTCTTTCCTATCCAATCAACCGTGAGCGAGCGAATTTCCTCATAGTGGATCGTAAACGGGCTTTTTTCCATAAAATCGATCGGCTCTTTCGCCAGCGATTTCACTTTATCGTCACTCAGTTGAAATACTTCCGGCGAATTGTCGACCTTCGCGTACGAGAAGCCGGGCACGGGCAGCGCATTGCCGATCGTCAGCTTATACGTCGTCCCGTTCGTCAATGTTACCGTAAACTCCTGCTTCGGCTTGTCGAGCCCGAATTGGGCCAGATCAGACGGATTCGCGTTCACCGTCTTTTCCTTCGTCGCCCCATTCAGCGAATCAAGCCAACTGGCAGGGGAATATCCGTTGAGCGGCAGCGACGCCGGCTGTGTCATGGTCCATTTGCCGTCTTTTTGCTGCAGCTCGGTGACGCCGCTCTCCTTCTTGATGGTGTAGCTCGCCACTTCTTCTTTTTTCACTGCAACCACTGCGGCAGCTTCCGGCGGTTTCTCTTTAAAAAAGTTTTTGCTGGACGCATACCAGAAGCCCCCGATGCACAACACGAGCAGTACAATGGTCGGAATGAGCCGTTTCATCCTTTTCTCCTCCTCCACCAAATCGTCCCGCCGACGACAAGGAAGAGTAACGGGAATACAAGCACCGTACCGTAGAAAATCATCTTCGCCTGAGTGCCGGTGAGCAGTGCCTGCTGCAGCGCATCGCCTTCGCGCGGACGGATCGTCACCTGATCTTTTTGCTCATGCAGCCAGCCTACGCTGTTCAGCGCAAAGTCGCGGTTGCCCTGCTGCTGGATGACACGATCTACGAGGAACGTGGAACCGCCGAGCACAACAGCTTTCGGTTTCTTATCCTTACTCTCGACGACATAGCCCAAATTGAGCGGCCCTTTGACGTCTTTGTCGTCCAACGCGCTGCGGCTGCTTTCGGCCAGAAGCTTGAGGTCCGTTTCGCCGTATGCTTTATCGGTCGTCTTCAAGATGGCTGTAGCCGGGAAATTTTCCACAGGCTCGTTGCCGAGCGATACCGCCAGCGTCATCATCGTCAGCAGGTTGTACTGCTGAAGCTTGGTCGTAATGTCGTGGAACCCGTACTCCGGAATGATCGTGAGCGGATCATACAATACGCTCTGCTTTGGCTCAATGGCAATCGCATGCTGGTCCTTGATGCCGTAAGCCGCCATCAGGCCGTCAATATTTTTCCAGCCGGACACCATGTCCTTGTTAAAGCCAAGCGCCATGTACAGCTTGCCCTTGCCGTTCATGTAGTTTTTGATCAATTCGGTTTCTTTGTCGCTAATGTCCGTCTCCGGGCCGATGACGAACAAAATATCGGCGTCGTCTGGAATTTTGCCTTCGCGCAGTAAGTTCAATTCCTTCACTTCATAGTTGGCACTTTCGAGACCGCTTCTCCATGTGCTCATTTGGTTAAGCGGAACTTCGTTATGGCCAGACAGGAAGTACACCTTGCTCTTCTCTTTCGCGCTCAGATTGACGATCGCCTGGGTCAGCTTCTCCTCGCCGCTGAATCGGTACTCGCCCTGCTGCTGCCCGGGAATAAACATATCATAGTAATAGATCGTTTTCTTTTGCGTGCCGCTCTCCACTACCAAAACGCCGGACGGATCGACATCGTACTGCTTGGCAATCGCCGGATTTTGCACCATATCGTACTCGTCAAACGTAATTTTTCCGTTGCGTTTTTTGTATTCCTGCGCAAGCTCAACGACTTGCCGTTTAATGAACGGCTCGGTTTGGTCGCTAGTCAGCGAAAGAATGCGCACATCTTTATCGAGCGTTTTCAGCGCTTGCGTCGTCTGCTCGGATAACGTAAATTTCTTGTTTTGCGTCAAATCGACCTGCAAATTTTTCATTGAGTTCAAAAAGATCGAGACGACGATAAATATGCC
Source organism: Paenibacillus solanacearum (assembly GCF_910593845.1). Lineage (GTDB taxonomy): Bacteria > Bacillota > Bacilli > Paenibacillales > NBRC-103111 > Paenibacillus_G > Paenibacillus_G solanacearum. The sequence continues at coordinate 12,703 of NZ_CAJVAS010000015.1, forward strand.
GATTACAGCCAGCGACAGCACCGCTGCGTTCGTTCCGCGAATCCACTTGTTCATTTGCCTTCCCCCTTCTGCTCCACGCCTCCGCGGCGTGAAAGCGGTTGTCGTTTATCTCCAACGTTTTCTTTCGAGCACTTGAATGCTGAGCACGATAAATACCGCGATAAATGTCACATAAAAAATGACATCGGCAAAATCGAGCACGCCCTTCTGCAAGTCGCCCGCTCTTCCAACGATGGAGAAGATGCCGAGGTAGTCTTTGATTTTACCGCCAACGGAATCGCCCAGCCATTCGATGGTCCAGAACAACAGCAGGATTGCAAAGCCCGCAATACCGGACACCATCTGGTGGGCCGACAATGAAGAGGCAAACAGGCCGACCGCCATCATCGCCGCTCCCATCAGGAACATTGCCAGAAAGGACAGCCACATGACCGGCAGATCCAAATCGCCGTATACGCTCAGGATCAGGGGGTAAATCAAGCTCCCCGCCACAAGCAGCAACTGCACCACAATCGCCGAGATATATTTTCCAACGACAATTTCCGTAATGCTCGCCGGCGATGTAAGCAGCAGCTCATCCGTTCCTTGACGCAGTTCATCGGAAACGAGTCGCATCGTAAGCAGCGGGATGATGAACAGGAACACGAACGTAATGGTGCCGAACACCGGACGAACGTCTACGATGTAAGGAGGGTACAGGAAGTTTGCGCTGAAGAAGTACCCTGCGATTACGAAAAAGAATGCAAACGCCGCGTAAGCGATCGGCGAATAAAAATACAGCTGCAGCTCTTTTCTTGCCATAGCTAGCGTTCTACGCATTCGAGGTCACCTCCTTGTCGGAAGCGTCTTCCGATTGCGCGGTATCGAGTCGTTCGTTTGTAGTCAGCTTGAGGAAAATCTCTTCCAGGCTGAGCGATTCTTTCTTCATCGAGAGAATCGGGTAACGCCGCTCGGCAAGACGGTAGAACAATGCCTCACGCACGTCCACGCGGTCCGCCGCAGAGACGAGAACCTTCACCGTATCGCTCAATACCGGGGTTGTTGCCGTCTCGCTGGATGCCTCCAATGACTGCGCTTCCTCGGTACCCGCTTCTACTTCTGCTTCCACTGGCGCCGATCCCGTATGTTCCGCAGCCGCATCTTCCTGCGTCAGCTCCCGTACGCCGGAAACGCCCGGTACGCTGCGCAGTTCGGACAGTACCGCCTCCCGCGGCCCTTTCACTTCAAGCGATACCTCGAACGTTTCGTCCATGGAGTTCGCCAGACGATCCGGCTGCCCGTCAAGAACGATTCGCCCCTGGTTGATGATCAGCACGCGATTGCACAGCGTGTTGATTTCCGGCAAAATGTGCGTGCTGAGCAGCACGGTGTGATTCTCACCCAGCTCTCGAATGAGCTGGCGAATTTCAATAATTTGCTTCGGGTCCAGACCCGACGTCGGCTCGTCCAGTACGAGCAAATCCGGACTGTGCAAAATCGCCTGCGCCAAGCCAATCCGCTGCTTGTAGCCTTTGGACAGGCTGCGGATGATCTGCTTCTCCCGCCCCTGCAGCCCAAGCCGCTCGATGACTTCGCCGATGCGGCGCTTCTGCTCCTTCACGGGGATGCCTCGGAGATCGGCGATAAACTGCAAGTACGCCGTGACCGTCATCTCCGGATAAAGCGGAGGTGTCTCCGGCAAATACCCGATTTTTTGCCGCGCTTTCTTCGGATGATCCGCCATCGACAGCCCGTCAATCGTAATCGAGCCGTGCGTCGGATTCAAATAGCCGGTGATCATCCGCATTGTCGTCGTTTTGCCGGCGCCGTTCGGCCCGAGAAAACCGACGATTTCTCCGCGACTCATCGAAAAATCGATGCTTTGGACCCCTCTCTGGTTTTCGTACAATTTGCTGACCTGTTTGACCTCAAGCACGTCAAAACCTCCCATCGTCGCCACGATTTCCATATTCAAGTCATTTCCATCTTTTATGCAGGTTAACCAACAACAGCATATCGGCGGAACCCTAACCCAACCTTAACTATACCTGAAAATTAGATTAAAATTTTGTGTCTAAATTGTGAACAGATAAATAGGTGATAAATTTATTTATATTTTTATGAAACTTCTAATTCCAACACAATACGTTCTATATCATTTTTATCTTTTACAGTGGAAGGTGCCATTTCCAAATAAATTTTCAAGTTATCGAGCCCTTTCACCTTGTTTCCCAACTTCAAATATGAAAGTCCCATAAACCTATAAGCCTCAAAGTATTGATTCTCAACTACCAGGCGACTCATAATTTCAATGGTTTGTTTATAATCAGCATTAAAATATATTAACTGTGCTTTTTTAAATAGTAATTCTTGATTATTCGCATCTTGTCCAAGACCATGATTAATAATAAGTAACGCATCGTCGTACTTTCCTTCAGTCATTTTAATAGCAGCAGCATTGTTATAAGCTTCTTTAATATTCGGAGTCTTATTTATTGCATTCTCATAATGAGTCAGTGCATCAGAAAAATTACTTCGCTTCCTGTATACATTCCCTAAATGAAATTCGCATTCGCCATTTCCTGGTTCGCTGTGTATGCATTTTTCCAGTAAAGGCTGGGCTTCTTCCCATTTCCCCTGTTGAATTAATGACACCGCCTTCTGGTAATCACTTAATTCCGGGATATCGACTTTGAAGGCTTGATAAGCCCAATAACCCGCAAAAGCAAGAATAAAAACAACGCCAAGAGATAATAAAATCTTTTGTTTCATTAGTTACCTCCAGATGCTTGCATAAATATCGCGTGACTAAAAAAAAAGAGTCAACCGCAAAGGTCGACTCTTTAAAAACAGCTTCTCTATTCTTTGTATACGTAAATGGTCACCGTACTTGCCTCGTCACCATTTTGTTTCTTCAGTCCATTAATATCAACTTTATGATAGCCAACTGTCAATGGGCTTGGCAATTCAACGGAAAGATACACATTTTCGTTTACAGTGTTTTTGTAAACAGAATATGTTACTCCGCTTACAGTTGAAGGACCAAAAGCAAAAGAAAGCGAGTTTTGCGCAGCTTTGTCAGCAATTACATCGCTAAATTTGATCACGAGGTAATTCGCTGTAGTAACGTTAATTCCGTTTAGGTTAGCGTTAACTCCAAGGATATTATCTTGGGAATAAACCACATCTGTAACCGTACCGCCAGTTACTATACCTGTTGAAGAAGCGTACAAGTAAACTGCGCCGATTACAGACAGAGAATTCGACACCGTAATGGTGTACACACTTTTAGTGACTGAGTTTTGAGCAGTTACGATGACTACGTTTCCTGTTTCGACATTGCCCGTTTTTACAGTCGTTTCATCTGTCTCGTACACTTCGAGAGTCGCGCCAACTGCTGGGGTTAATCCTGCTTTGAACGCTTCTACCGATGTGCCGAACGGCACATTGCCAATGCTTTGACCATTTACTGTGTAAACAGTAGATGTTACCGATGCGTCGTTGCTAAGCGATGGTCCAGACAAAACAGTAACTGTGTATACGCTCGTGGTTACTGTATCTTGAGCCGTCACGATAACTACGTTTCCTGTTTCAACGTTACCCGTCTTCACCGTTGTTTGATCGGCCGCGTACACTTCGAGAGTCGCACCAACTGCTGGCGTTAATCCCGCTTTGAACGCTTCTACCGATGTGCCGAACGGCACATTGCCAATGCTTTGACCATTTACTGTGTAAACAGTAGATGTTACTGATGCGTCGTTGCTAAGCGATGGTCCAGACAGAACAGTAATCGTGTATACACTCGTGGTCAGTGTATCTTGAGCTGTTACGATGACTACGTTTCCTGTTTCAACGTTACCCGTCTTCACCGTTGTTTGGTCGGCCGCGTACACTTCGAGAGTCGCACCAACTGCTGGCGTTAATCCCGCTTTGAACGCTTCTACCGATGTGCCGAACGGCACATTGCCAATGCTTTGACCATTTACCGTGTAAACAGTAGATGTTACCGATGCGTCGTTGCTAGGTGCAGGAACATATCCTGTAAACGATTTGCCCGTGTTTACACCCTTGTAGCTAAGCGTGTATGCTTTGCCCGGCGTTTGAGCAGAAGTTTGCAGAGCAACAACATCTGTTGTACCTTGCTTCACAGCAGCGCTATTGACTACCAGGTCATTGTCAAAAGTGAAATCTTCTTTATCTACGGAACCGACCGGTTCTAAAAAGTAAACTTCTACGTAAGACGCATCAAACCCTTTGATACCCTTAACAGCTGTTTTCGCAGCTTTAACGGTAACAACAAATACTTTCGTTGTAGTCAAGCTATCCAACGTGATCGTTGCTGTTAATGTTACTTCTATATCATTCAGTTGGCTGAACACTTCACCACTATTACTGATGACTTCAGGCTTATCGGAATTCCACACTACAGTGGCGCCATTACTTCCGGTTAACGGCAATTTCAGGTTACTTGCTACATTGCCGGAAGTTTCCCCAGTTGCATAAGTAATTTTCAAATCATTTTTCGCAATAGCAATCTTAACGGCATCCAAGATCCCACCAATAGCGGAATCTATCAAATCAGACAAGTTTCCGCTAGGAGCATCAATCGGGATGTCCATGATTCTGTTCTTCGTGTTGTCACCCTCGAGCTTCAGCTTCGCTTTGATTTGAATGCTTTGGAGATTTACATTGTCCAAAATGTTCAATGCCGCACCGGCAACTGCCGCAATAACAGATCTGATCGTACCTGCGCCACTCAAAGAAAGATTGGCGTTGGCCGAGTTCAATGAAATCGAACCGATGTCAGATCCCGCAGCGGCATTAAGCGTAATTCGCCCGTTAACCGTGATAGAGCCGATGGAGCCTTCCACCGAAATCTGTTGTCCCGGAGTGGACGGATTTACGGTAATTCCGCCAAACGCATCGCGATTGCTAGTAGCGTTCTTGATAATTGCTTGGGAAGTCACATTCGTCGCCTTAATCGAGGTGTTTCCTTCAGCAACGATACGAACTGAAACCGTTTGGTTAGAAGCCCGTACGGTCAGATTTGTCGTGATTTTGATGTTCGCGAAATGGATCGACTCGCTTGCACCCGAGGCAACTTCAACGTTAGCGGCCTCAATGTTTTTCAAAGTCACAGAGCCGGTTGCACCCGGATCAAGCGTAAGCGTACCCGTAATCTTCGCAGTCTTTCCATCCTCAGGACCAAAATCTCCTGCTCCCAAAGTAACATTACCGGAAATCGTTTCGCCAGCCTTCAGGCGGTCTGCGACTGAAGCATTGTTGGAGCCGCCGCCGGAGTATCCTCCGCCACCGCCGTAACTGCCACCGCCGCCAGTGCTGCCTGTGCCAGTCGAACCGCCAGTGGATGGCTTCTCTTCTGCTTTAGCAATCGCTTGAGCCTTATCTACGAACTTGGTTTTGTTCGTTTTGAACTCATAAGCCAGACGCGCGAGCGCTTGGCGTTCAGCGTTTGCTTTTGGATTAAAGCTCAGGGTGCCGTTGCTGTTCTCGATGCCTTGTACAAAGCCCATCTTGAACGCAAGGGACACATGCGCTTTAGCCCAGCTCGAAACTTGAGCCAGATCGCTCAGCTTAGCATCAGCTGCGACCTTCTTAGCCGTCTCTTCCAGGCCCATAGCCCGTACGAAAAATACGACAAGCTCTTCTCTCGTTACATTAGCATCCGGAGAAAATGTCGTTGCGGATGTACCGTCGGTAATACCCGACTCGACCAGCGCGCCAACATAACCGCGGTACCAGCTGTCCTTGCTTACATCTGCAAAAGACGCCGCTTTATCCGCGTTCTCCTTTTTCCCTAATGCCAAAACAATGATTTTAGCCAACTCGGCACGAGTCATTGCCTTTGTCGGTTGGAAACTGCCGTCTTCGTAACCGGACACAATACCGGCGTCGACAAGGGCTTGAATCTCGGTCTTCGCGTAAGAATCAGCAATGTCCTTGAGCTTGACAGCTTCCGCACCGAGCGCCATGGCAGGCGCCAGCATACCGAAGAGCAAGGCAACCACAAGGACGGAACTGATCTTCTTACGCAGTTCCTTGTAAGACATGTGTTTCTCCTCCTGTATATGTAATTTTCAAAGATCGTTGCAGAACGAACTGGACCATCCCTCTCCAAGTCGGATGAGAATAGTCCCCCGTCTGCGGCATTGACCTTTCGATCAACGTAGATCTATTGTATTAGATTTCTATTAAAATTTCATTACAATATTTCCAGTTTTACTCTATTAAATTTTCTTTATAATCCACATAACCTATTGACATTTGTATTTTCGGGAAAATTAGTCACCTGAGTAAGCTCTTAGTTTATGTAAAACAGTAGTGTCACTGTACAATCACTTTATAAAAAGCAGACACAACTAAGATCGTTTCTATGAAAATAGCCCTATGCACATACTTTCTAAAAAATATAAAAGACTTCCCGCCTCCATGAAAGAGGGGGAAGTCCCGTTACGTTAAACTATTTCACCAATTGCCCGCGCGTCACGCCCAGCTGGTTCGTCGCTTTTAACGACTTCCACACATGGGTGCCGCTGATCTCGCCATTTAGCGCGCGCTCGTACAAAGAGAGCACCTCGCGCACTTTATCCGGTGTTTCCTCCAGAAATTCGACGCGGTAAGTCGAAACGCCAAGCTCCATAAAGTTGGCTAAATACTCTGCACCGGACTGGTCAATTGCATTGTACACCGTGTTGCGGCATCCTTCATCCACTCGCACCGGATGGGAGAAGCCCACGCGGTCCTGCAGCGATGCGCGATGCTCCTCGCACGGACGGCCGCAGTTCGTATAGTCCGTTCCTTCGCTGAGGAACGTGCAGTATACGCAGTGCTCGGTGTGGAACATCGGCATGTGCTGATGGATCACGACCTCGAGCTTCGACGCGTCCGAACGGCGCAGCAGGTCGACCATCTGCTGGATGTTCAGATCGTAAGACGGTGTGACGCGGGTCAGTCCCGCTTCCAGGAACAGCGCCGCCGTCTTATGGTTGGCGACGTTCAGTGAGAAGTCGCCGATCAGTTCCGGCCGGGCCGCCTCAGGATGCTCGGCGAGGTAGCGCATGAACCAGTAGACGGCGCCCGTATTGCGAAGCAGAACAGCATCCGGCCCCAGGTTCAGGATGTTTCGAAAATAGCCCGTTTCGCCGGGCATATGAATGCGCGGGGTTGCCAGCGCAATCCGCTTGCCCGCCGCATGGGCGGCTTCCACGGCGGCGGGGAACTGCTTGATGAACTCGAAGTCGGCGTAGACGAGATCGACGTTCATCGAGCATGCCGCCTGCACCTGCTCCAGGCTGCGGCACAGCGCCGTCAGCCGCGAGCGCCCACGCCCGCCTGCGGACGCAGCCTCCGCAGCCGCACCTTGCGGCGTATCGCCGTATACGTCAACGCTGCGCTTGACGAAAGCCCGCGGCTGTTCCCGGAGCGCCGCGAGCGATTCCGCCGCGGTGCGGCGCATCTGGTTCAGCTCGCGCATCGGCACGATCAAGTCGCCGTTTAAGTGAACGTCGACCGAGGCCAGTGCAAAGATCGTCCCGCCGAGCCGGCCGAACTGTTCTTCGAACAGCGCAGCGTCCATCGGACGCTTCTCTGCCGGTACTAGGGACAGCTCCGATTCCACGGTCACGGAATGTCCCGCTTCGACATCCGTCCATACGCTCTTCAGCGGCTGTCCTGCTGAGCCGATCACCTTCACGTGAACCGGAAAAACGCGGTAAGGCTTATCCGTTTCGAACGTTTGCCGCAGACGCTTGTCCAAATGCGGATCGTTCGTCTTCCAGACCCGGTCTCCTACATGGATGCGTCCCAGATTGACGTCTTGACGTCCAGGCACGATTTCCACCAGACCACCGGGCGCTTCGCCCTCCAGCTTCGTGCCTTTCCGGCGCAAATCATAGACGCGGCCGCCCTCTTCTTTTTTCGTCGGATCGCCCGCATCAAAGACAATCCCGTCGCCCCGCTTGAGCGGCGCTTCCAGCTCGCAGAGCACCCCATCCCGCAGCACTTGCTTCACTCTTCCGAGATAGACACCGCGGCTCTTCGGGAACGTGCCGTCCACCAGTTGCTTGTTGTTCGTCCCTTTCAAGAATCCGAATGAAAACCCGCGCGAAAAGCTTTGCTCCAGCTCCCGCAGCTCCTCCTTGGTCGGCTTCGCATCCTTCCCTTCGAAGTAACGATCGATGGCGCTGCGGTATTTGCTTACGACGTTGGCCACGTATTCCGGGCTTTTGAGCCGCCCTTCGATTTTGAAAGAAGTGACGCCCGCCTCGATCAGCTCAGGCACCAGCTCCAGCGCCGCCAAGTCTTTGGGAGAGAGCAGGTAGGCCACATCCCCCATCGGCTTTTCCACGCCGTCCACCATCAGGTCATACGGCAGCCGGCACGCCTGCGCACATTCCCCGCGATTGGCCGAGCGGCCTCCCCACATTTCCGACGTCAAGCACTGGCCGGAATACGACACACAGAGTGCGCCGTGCACGAACACTTCCATCGGAAGCTTCGCTTGATCGCCGATCTGCTTAATTTGCTTCAGATTGTTCTCGCGTCCGAGCACGACTCGTTCGATATCGAACGGCTTAGTGAACTCCACCGCCTCCGGCGAAGTGATCGTCATTTGCGTCGAGCCGTGAATCGGAAAGTCCGGCGATATCTCGCGAATCAATCTGACGAGCCCGAGATCCTGGACGATGACCGCATCCACTCCGGCATCAATACAGGCATCGATCAAGTTTCGAGCGTCCTCCAACTCTTCTTCAAACACCAAAATATTAAACGTCAAAAAACCTTTGACGCCGTAACGATGCAAAAACGACATAATATCCGGGAGCTCGTCCATCTGAAAATTGTTAGCCCGGGCCCGCGCATTAAATTTTTCCACGCCAAAAAATATCGCGTCTGCCCCATTGGCGACGGCTGCCCGCATACAGTCCCAATCGCCCGCCGGCGCGAGCAGCTCTATATCCGATTTGCGAATGTTCGTTTCGCGCATAAGTTGATCGTTCCTCCACAATGACTAATTTCATAGCAATTTCTGAAACACTGAAAATAGGATCTATATCTTTCATAGTGTACCAGAAAAGAAACTTGTAAACCATGCGCCCTGCCCGGCCAGTGGAAGGTAACATTTTGAAGCTTGTCTGGAGTTTAGCCCTGCTACATTTTCCGGCGCCGAATCACTCGATTACGCCCCGAACTGCGTACCAAGCCCCTCCCGGTACCATAAAGGAAACGAGCTTTGGCACGAAAGCGTGAAATATGTCTCCTTCGAACAGCATGAACGGAGCTACAAAGGAAACCAACTGGAGAACCATACAGCTCGGCGAACCGCCAGCACCGGAAGACTTCGAAGACAGCGAATTGGAATCGACAGCAAACAGGCATCTATTATTAATAGAAGAAAGCGGTTTATTCCGAGCAGTTGATGAGAGCTTGTTCCGCCTGCCTTCGCACAATCCGAGCCGCCTCGACACAGTTTAACAAAGCCCGCTATCCGTGCTATAATGGCAAAGTAGTGTAACCATGCGGCAATAGAGGGAATTTTTGAATGAAAAAAATGAAAAGCAAGGCCGTTCTTACGGTGCTTTGCGTGCTTGCCGCGGCTCTTGCGGTTTTTCTGTTTACAGCCAAAAAAGAGCTGACGGTCCGCATGCTGTACGCGACGGAGGGCGATGCTTACGATCCAGCGGCATTCGGCCATCTCAGCCAATCGCTGGTGGCGAATTTGGACCTGACACGTGCAAGTTTGAGCGGTCTAAGCGCACGAAAGCTCCAATCGTACGATACAGTGTATTTGGACCCGTCGCTGCACGACAGCATGACCGACACTCAGCGAACGCTGCTGCAGGAATATGTCGCCAAAGGCGGTCATTTGTTCCTTGAAAATCGTTTCGCCGATACGTTTCCTCCCGATTTCCTCGGGGCCAAGCAGGTCGTCGACATCCCGCCTCCGGCCCGGAATTTGAAGCCGAACGGCGAATTGAACGATACCGGTCCGATGCAGTACCCGGAAGTGGATTATAACCTGCAAGGGCTGCAAAAGCTGCTGAAGCAGTTTGCCGACACGTATTTCAAGCATGATACGGAAAATACGCTTGCCCGGTTTTCATGGGGCAAAGGCGTCGTTCCTTCGACAGCCGTGACGATCGCTTCGATGAACGGCGTTTCGCTCTATACGCTTAATCGGATCGGCGAAGGCACTGTATTGTTCAGCGGCACGCTGCTGCCTAACCGGTACTACTTGAACGGATACGACTTGGGCAGCGGCATGGATCCGAAGCTTGGCTTCGACAAGCTGGCGGCAGAGCTGAACGCAGCGACCCAACCGGTACCCGGCGCGCTGTACTTTGACCGGAATCAGCTGCCGATCCAGCCTTACTTCCATTTTACGTTCGCAGCAGGCAGCGCTTTGTTCCGCTCCGAGTATGCCGCCTTCGTCGCCAAGGAAACGTTCGGCTACAGTGTAAAAAAAGTACTCGGGCCCTACGGTCGCCCGGCCATGGCGCATCAAAACCACTTCGAAGCGCTGGAAGCGATCCGCGACGGCGAAGGCATTCAATGGGCCGAGCTGCTGAAAAAGTACAAGCAGATTCCTTCGTTCTCGCTCGTCCGCTCTTCGTTCACTTGGGGGCGATGGCAGGAATCGGTGGCCGTGCATTTGAACACGGGCACGAATGCCAAGCCGGCGTTTGTCGGAGAAACGCCGAATTCGTTTTACTCCAGCGGCACGCGGCTCATGAGCGAGGAGGGGCCGATTCGCCTGGCGAATTACCCCGAGTACAAATCGCTCGGCGATGCAATCACGCTGCCGTACCGCGCTTATCCGGCGCTGGCGGATCTCGACGGCAACGGCAAGCCCGATCTGATCGTCGGCTCAGGCGACGGTCGGATCTATGTGTACCGCGGCATGGGAGCCGCCGCCGCGTCGGCTTACGCCGGACAGCAGCTCCCGGCGGACGTACCTGCTCCCGCCGCCTTCGTCAAGCGGGAGCCTGTGCGGCTCGCGAGCGGCGCAGCGCTCGAGACAGGCCCGTACGCCAGCGTCGCGGCGTACGATCTCAATGCCGACGGCCGGACCGATCTGATCGTGGGCCTGCCGGACGGCACGCTCGCCGTCGCCTATGGCGAAGCCGGCGGCACGTTCAAACCGCCCGTCCCGCTGCTGGCGGACGGGCAGCCTATTCGCGGCGCGTCGCCTCTGGCCGCGGCGGCAGGCGACGTCACCGGAGACGGCATTCCCGACCTTGTGGTCGGGGATGCCGCCGGCAAGGTGACGCTGTATCGCGGCGAGCGGAGCGCCTCCGGCGTGCTCGCCTTCGGCAAAGGCACGGTCGCTGCGCAGTTGCCCGCTAAATTCGCGGCACCGTCCGTCCGTGATATGGACGGTGATGGCAAACCCGACCTTGTCGTCGGCAGCCAGGAAGGCGACCTGCGCATCTACCTGCAGCAGGCCAGTGCGAGTGGCAGTGTCGCTTGGCGCGACGCTGGGGTAATCGAAGCCGCGAGCGTGAACCAGCTCGGAAATCATGCGCTCGTTGGCGGACACAATGCGGTCCCGTTATGGGCCGACCTGAACGGCGACGGCAAAGACGATCTGATCGTCGGACAGCTTGAATTCGGCATTCCGACGAACGTCGACGATCCGGCATTTCCTTATAGAGAGCAGCTGACCGCATTTATAGAATATACGAAAGCCCACGGGCTGGAGCTTTACCCGCATCTGTTCGTGCATAACTTTACAAGCGATGCCCAAGAGAAGCAGGAGATCGCCCTGCACCGCAAAGCATTCGACACACTCGGTATCCCTTGGGTAATGCCCGGTACCAATCAGCATACATGGCGCATCAACAATCCGGACCGGGCCCAGACGCTGCGCAACGAACGGGAAGCCGATATCTGGTTCAATTTTGGCTTCAAGCCAGCCGATATTCGCCACGAGCCTCGTCTTGGCATCGAGTATAACTGGGGCTTGCCGTTCCTGATGACGGATAGCTCCGGGCTTCCGGACATGAAGCGCCCGATGCTGCTGTCAACGCCTGCTCCGGTGCTCCGAACCGATCCGCGATACTCGACGGTAGATTTGTTCGAAGCGTACGCAGCCCAAGATATGCCGATTGATTATTTCGAGCATATCGAATATCATTTTCCGGCGAATACGCCGCCGCTGCTCGAATTCGTGAAATATTTGGACCAACTGCGCAACGAATACGGATATAACTTCATGACAGAGCCGCAGATGGCTAGAAGTTACATGAACACGTTGACGACACGCGTTGATTTATATCGTCCCTGGTATGAAGCGATCGCCGACCGGCTGAAAAAAATGCTCGGCATGATGGTAGAGCCCCGATTTCATGTGAAGCCGGACATCTCCGGAGTCCCTGCTCAAGCCGCCGAGTACAAAGGAACCCTCGGCCTTGTCGTTGAGCCGGGACAGCCTTACGCGGACAAGCAAGCAGTGACCAGCGCCGAGGTGAGGGATATCCGCGAGCATCGGCTGTATTTTGGAGCTTCTGACGATACGGTCGTCCGGTTTACAACTGCAGACCGGGCCGCTTCGATGGAAACGAAGCTTCACATAACACGCTCCAATACGCCTTATACACTGCAAAAGTCCGGGACGCAATGGACGTTGGCACTAAAGGCGCCGGGCATGCAGCAAATACAGCTGAAAAGCGCGCAGACGCTCTCCATTGAAGGCGACGCGCTAACCGTAGAACGCGACGAAGCACAGCAAACGTACACGGTCACGCATTTCGGCGACCCGGCCACCGTCACGGTGCGCATCTTGCCCTAAGGCTTCCGTAAAAACCGGCACTGCCCGGTCCAACACACATAACGTACATGGATGAACGCGCGGACGGTTCCGCCAGGCATTTTGCAGCCCGGCGCCCGTCCCGCTCCCATGTTTTAAGCATATCTCATTTTTCCATATCAAGGAGGCCTACTTATGCAAGAGCTGCTGGAAGAGCTGGAGGCTCACATCAGGAACCGATATGAAATCGAGGAAGACGATGATGAATTTACGCCGGACGTACATTTGTTCGATTACGGGTACGTCGACTCGATCGGCGCTACCGCGCTGATCGCCCACATCGAGAAAACATACGGCATGCAAGTGACGAACCAGGACTTGATGCTGTATCCGCTCAACACCGTCCGCGAAATCGCGCAATTCATTCACAACAAGAGGGCGAGGTAGCACCATGGAATGTATCGTATCACTGGAGGGTCTTGCCTCGAGTCAGCATGGCCAGTTGAAATATGCAGTGGCCTTTATTGACGAAACGATTCAGAACATCACACTGGAAGCGAACCAGATCCGCATCGCACATCAGTCTCCGAAAGGAAACGAAGCAATAGAGAGCCGTGTGCGCCGTCTGATCGAACGTTTCTCCCAAGGCGATTTCGGCTTTAAGGAAAATATTTTGTTCGAGCATCGTGTGAATACACCGTACGAAGGCGACATTATCGCCGAACTGACCGAGCGCAAAATTATAAAGGTGCTGGAACCCGGCCTGTTTATTTTCCGCGAGCCGTTCTCGAGCCTGATGCGCTTTCTCGATTACAGCTTCGTTTCGAAAGTCGCGGGCCGTTTCGAGGGCGTAACGGAAGAGCATTATCCGGCGGTTATTCATGCTGATACGCTCAATAAAACGAATCACTTCACCTCGTTTCCGGAGCATATCCATTTCCTGACGCATTTGCGCGAAGATCTCGACATCATTGAAACGTTCTCCCAATCGATTCGCGATGCCGGGGGCTGGAAGCAGGAAGGCCAGCCGCTTGATTTGAACGAAACGATGCCGAAGCCGAAGTTCACGATGAACCCTTCGACCTGCTACCACTGCTATGAAGGGCTGCAAAATGAAACGCTGGAAGGCGAAGGACGCATTGTGACGGCGATCTCCAAGTGCCACCGCTTCGAATCGCGCAACCATACCGATTTCGGACGGCTGCTTGATTTCAGCATGCGTGAAATCATCTTCGTCGGCAAGCCGGATTTCGTGAAGGAGCATCGTCTGCAAGCGATCGAATATTTGAAGGAACTCGCTGTAGAATGGAACGTGGACAGTATGCTGGAAATCGCCAACGATCCGTTCTTCACGAACGACTTCCAAGTGAAAGCTTCGTTCCAACGCAATCAGGAAATGAAATACGAGCTGCGTCTGTCGATCCCGCGTATCAACAAGTCGATCGCCTGCAGCTCCGTCAACTTCCACAGCAATACGTTCGGCAATGCATTTAATATTAAGATGGGCAAACGAAACGCCGTTACGGGCTGCGTAGGCTTCGGGATCGAACGCTGGGCATTTGCTTTCCTGTCGCAGTACGGACTGGACGAAGCTGCGTGGCCTGCCGCCTTCCGCGAGCAGTATCACGCCTGGCAGCAAAAATCGCTCTAGGCATCCGCCCGCAAGTGAAGTGGAGTTGACCTATCGCTCTAGACCTTTAGCGCAGTCGTTGTCCGCCTGTTTCAAGCGATAATCCGGTCTTGTCATCATGCTATGCTAACCGGATGTTCCATAGGCATCGTCAGGCCGCTTCGGTCCTGCACCCCGATGGAAACAGATCCGTTATATTCGGCTGGCGTTCTCCATGGCCAGCCTCCAATTCATCCATAAAGCGTGGTTTACAAACTTATGATTGCGTTTCTGAGGAAAAACAGCTTCGTGCTGTTTCTGCTAGCCGCCTTCGTACTGTCGGATTGGATCATCGGTACCTGGGATCCGATGGTCACATCGCGGCGTTTTTATAAAAACGACTTCACCAAAACGTTATTCCATCATCAATGGCTTGATCACGGGCCTGTCTTCTTCGGCAATTCGGCTGTGACCGGCGCTTATATCGAGGAGCAATCGAAGTCGAGGCTGATCGAGATGGGATTGTCATACGGCAAACTGACGGACTTGAAGGCGATTCTCGAGCAGGAGCGCTTCCGGATGGAAGGGCAGCTTGTCATAGGCATCGACGTGCATACGATGATCGACAGCTTGGAGACAGACCCTACGTACCCATGGTTCAAGCCGTGGTATCAGCCTTATGCATACACATACCGGGACTACTTCCGCGATTCGGGCACCGAAATCGTAAAGCAGCTCTATAAAGGCATAGTAGAGTTGAATCCTTCCGAGCTGCTCGCTTATCAGCCTCGATGGATCGATAAAGAGCTGTACTTCGGACAAAAGCCGGGTGACGAGCTCCGCACCAAGTGGGCCGACTACGATAAACGATTCGGCTGGATGTCGCAGCCCGATTACAAGGAAAACCTGGACGCACTGTCTTGGATCATCGGTTACAGCCAGGCGCATCAGCTGCCGCTGAGGGTGGTTTGGATGCCATGGAACCGCGGCTATCAACTGCCGCCCTACATGCCGGGTCTGCAGCAGGAAGTAAACCGCAGGCTGGACGCAGCCGGCGTTCCCGTTCTGAATCTGCTCACGACATACGACCCGAAATATTTTCACGATCTCGTTCACTTGAGCCGGCAAGAAGGCGCTCCCGTGTTTACGAAGGAGGTGGACGCATGGCTCGCTTCGCTCGCAAAGCCTTCGAAGTAATCATCTATCTCGCCATGCTCATTATGGTGCTCATTTATTTTACAGGCAAAGGTTTGTTTATTTATGAAGGCTTTTAATGGCTTGATCTCTGCCTGTGCCGTATCGCATATGGCTGCAATGGTATGGCGGTCTGCATGGACAGGCCTTGGCATTGGCCGGCACCGGCATGGAGGTAATGACGCATGTGGTATTTAAACATGAACGCGGTGATGGCGATCGCCGGCATGGCCCTTGTGCTGGCTTGCACCCGCTGGTGGCCTGCGAATAAGCGCGTGCTGCTGCTTGCGTTCAATCTGTGCTTCCTGCTGCTGTTCAGTAAGAAGCTGTTCGCTTTTTATTTGGCCTATACGGCGCTCAATTATTTGGCTTTCCTGCTGTTATGCCATACCGAACGTTTCCGCAAGGGCTGGTTTATCGGGCTGATCTTCCTGAACGTCGCGGGCGTATCGACGCTGCGTTTGTTTGGTATGGACGTGTTCACACATCCGCTGTTCGACGCAGTGATCCTGCTCGGCCTCATTTACAACGTCCTGAAAGTGATCGATGCGCTGTACTTCGCATACTTTTTCGGCAAAGACGCCCGCGCGTCCGTACTCGATTATTTTAATTATATCTTGTTTATTCCGACGTTTACGTCCGGACCGATCTTGAAGTTCCGCGATTTTATGGCCGACACGAAGCAGCCTCACCGGATCGACGCGGCGCAGACGGAGCAAAGCATCAAACGTATCCTTGTGGGCATGTTCAAAAAAATTGTGCTCGTCACCTGGATGACCGATGTTTTCAATCACTTTACGCAAGGCCAAGGTGAGCTTTATACGCACGAGTCGTTATTTTTGATGGTATGGTTTTACGCACTTATCTTTTTCGATTTCTCCGGTTATTCGGATATTGCCGTCGGCTTCGGACGACTGATGGGCTATAATATTCCGGAAAATTTTAAAAAACCGTTCCTGTCCCCCACGCTCACTCAATATTGGAGGAACTGGCATGCGACGCTTGGAGATTGGTTTCGCGACCATATCTTCATCTTCTTCTCCCGCCAAACGCCGACGAAATGGACCGCAGCCTGCTTGTCTGTCCTCATTATGGTACTGATCGGCTTATGGCATGGGTTCTCATGGCTTTATGCGCTGTGGGGCGTGTATCACGGCATATTGCTTGCGCTGGAAAATATGTTGGGACGTACCACGGTGAACAAGAGGAAAGTATCGCGCATGTATTTTTACGGCCGCTGCCTTTTAACGCAGCTGTTCGTTACCGCAGCGGTCATTGTGTATGGCGGCAGTGAGGAAACGGTAATCAAAATATACAAAGGGCTTGTCCATTGGCCCTTTTCGTGAAGTAGGAAAAGCAGCATTCCCGTTACGCGGACTGCTGCTTTTTGCTTTGTTATGAAGCGTCCGACTGTTTGACTATGGGCTGATCCTCTTCTTCTCTTGCCATGGAGGATATGATCGAACAATGTATATCTTTCCCGGTCGTCGAAATGAATAGCTCCCCTATGCTTTGGTAAATGTTATTGCTGTCCATCTTGTGCACCTGCACATTGCCCGACTTGGCATTGATGTTCAGCAGAAGCTGCCCTGGTAGCTCTACAAGGCAATGAAACTTTTTAAAGCTGTTTGGGAAGCGAAGCCAGCTGCCTGATACGGTTTCAACGATTTGGGTGTCTTTAACGATCATTCGATCCGCCCTCTCTTTAAAAAGTTTGTTGTCCTTTCAATTTCATTGTATCGGAAACGCTCTGCAAAGAAACAGGAACACTGTCGAGGCTCCATGTCGAAGCAGCTTTTTTTAATTGACCTATGACTGGTTTGGTTCAGGCTGTCGAGGTTTGTCCGAAACTCACACTTTGAGATGCGGGATAGTTAATGTTATAATTTGGGTTGGACTTATCGATTGAACACGCGTACATTTCCTAATATTCCTTACGGAGGTGCTTTACATGAAATTAGGCGTATTTACCGTATTGTTTGGGCAAAAGCCTTTGGAAGAAGCGCTCGACTATATTGCGTCCAAAGGATTGGAAGCTGTTGAAATCGGCACGGGCGGATATCCGGGCAATGCACACTGCAACCCGGATGTGCTTCTTGCCGATGAAAGCAAATTGAAGGCATTCAAGCAAGCCGTGCAATCACGCGGATTGACGATCAGCGCCTTAAGCTGCCATGCCAACCCGCTTCACCCGCAAAAGGCGATATCGCAGGCGGACCAAAGCCTGATCCTGAAAACGATCGACCTCGCGCAAAAGCTGGAAGTCCCTGTCATCAATACGTTCTCCGGCTGCCCGGGAGACTCCGATGATGCGAAGTACCCGAACTGGCCTGTCGCTCCGTGGCCGCCTGACTTCCAGGAAATTCTCGACTGGCAGTGGGCTAATAAAGTGATCCCGTATTGGACGGAAACCGGAAAATACGCTTCCGACCGCAGCATCAAGATTGGCCTCGAGCTTCATGGCGGCTTCTCCGTACATACACCGGCCACACTATTGCGCTTGCGTGAAGCGGCTGGCGAAGCGATCGGTGCCAACCTGGATCCAAGCCATATGTGGTGGCAAGGCATCGATCCTGTACAAGCTGTACAAATTCTTGGCCGCGCCGGCGCGATTCACCATTTCCACGCCAAAGACACGACAATCGATCCAATCAACGTCAACCGTTACGGCATCACCGATATGCAGCCATACACCAATATGCTGGATCGGGCATGGCAGTTCCGTACCGTCGGTTACGGCCACGACCTGAAGACATGGGCCGATATTATTAGCGCCCTTCGTCTGGTTGGATATGATTATGTCGTCAGCATCGAGCACGAAGACGGCTTGATGTCCGTTGATGAAGGCTTCACGAAAGCTGTACAAAACTTGCAGCAAATTTTGATCAAAGAGCCGCTTGGTGAAATGTGGTGGGCGTAACCTGATAACCCCTACCGGCAGTCGGTGAGGAAACAAAAAAGGCACTCCTTGCATACTTCGAAAAGTATCGTAAGGAGTGCTTATTTGTATAAAAAAGCCCCGGACAAGCGTCAGCGCATTTGCCCGGGACCTTCGTTTGGTTATTTTCGAACTCGCGTTGTACTACAGTCTTCCCATCCAGCCAAGCACCATCACAACGTCCATGGTTACAAATACGGCTAAACTAACCAATCCAAAGCCGATGGCAAACGGATTTTTCTTCGGTGCGGCAAGCAATCGAACGACACCGATCACGATCACGATGGTGAACAAAACGACGAACGGATCAAATCCGGAGTACGTACTGGCCGTTGTTGCTGCTCCTTCAGCCAAAAACATGGAGAGACCTCCTTCTGTATACAGAAATGCTTAATTTCTATCTTAGCTTGACTAGCCTGGAAGTGCAAGCGGTTTGCCTTAGCTGTAACAACTTTGTCAACTTTATGAACCACGTGAAAAGGTTGCTGTGGCGAACCTTCCCCTGAGCCTCTTTGCTAAGCCAATTTTCGTTAACCAAATCAAACATCAATTATACGATGTCCACTTTTTCTACATTTTATAACTTGATCTTCCATCTTCATTCGCACAAAAAGCGCCCTCAGCCTTACCCGACAGGCGCCTTCTGTATCCGATTGCTAGACTACCGCCTCGTTCATGTCCTTCAATCGCCGGTTGTAATCTTCGGACCGGACACGGTCTCGCTCCAGAATGGGCTTCAAGTATTTGCCCGTATATGAGCCCTCCACCTTCACCACATTCTCCGGCGTACCGGTAGCGACGATCATACCGCCCCGATTACCGCCTTCCGGTCCCAAGTCGATGAGGTAATCGGCCGTTTTGATCACGTCCAAGTTATGTTCAATGACAAGGACCGTTTCTCCATTCTCTACGAGCCGATGCAAGATCTTAAGCAGCCGGTCAATATCGTCGATGTGCAGACCGGTTGTTGGCTCATCAAGAATATAGATCGTTTTGCCCGTGCTTCGGCGGTAAAGCTCGGCCGCCAGCTTGACGCGCTGCGCCTCGCCGCCAGAAAGGGTCGTAGCCGGCTGTCCGAGATTCATATAGCCTAAGCCAACGTCCAGCAGCGTCTGCAGCTTGCGATGAATTCTCGGCACGTTTTTGAAAAACTCACATGCATCCTCGATCGTCATTTCCAGCAAGTCCGCAATGCTTTTACCTTTATACTTAACCTCAAGCGTTTCCCGGTTATACCGTTTGCCTTTGCAAACTTCGCATGGCACGTATACATCCGGCAGGAAGTGCATCTCGATCTTAATAATACCGTCGCCACGGCACGCCTCGCAGCGCCCGCCCTTAACGTTAAAGCTGAAGCGTCCCTTCTTGTAGCCGCGCACTTTCGCTTCGTTCGTCGCCGAGTATACGTCGCGAATGTCGTCAAACACGCCGGTATACGTAGCCGGATTGGAGCGAGGCGTTCTTCCGATCGGCGACTGGTCAATATCGATCACCTTATCGACATGCTCCAGCCCTTTAAACTCCTTATACTCGCCCGGACGCACCTTCGCTCCGTTCAACTCTTTGGCCAGCGTCTTAAACAAAATTTCGTTAATCAGCGTACTTTTGCCAGAGCCCGATACACCTGTCACGCAGCTGAATACGCCCAACGGAATTTTCACGTTGACGTTTTTCAGATTGTTTTCTTTGGCTCCCTTAACTTCCAGCCATTTGCCGTTCGGCTTGCGGCGTTCGGCCGCGACGGGAATAAACCGTTTGCCGCTTAAATATTGGCCGGTCAAGGAATGGTCGTTCTGCATGATTTGCTCTGGCGTTCCCTGGGCCACGACTTGCCCGCCGTGAATCCCCGCTCCCGGCCCGATATCAATAATATAATCGGCGGCCATCATCGTATCTTCGTCGTGCTCAACGACAATAAGCGTATTTCCGAGATCGCGCATATGTTCAAGCGTCTTGATCAGTCGGTCGTTATCACGCTGGTGCAGCCCGATGCTCGGCTCGTCCAAAATGTACAGCACGCCCATTAAGCTCGATCCGATCTGCGTAGCCAGCCTGATCCGCTGCGCTTCGCCGCCGGACAACGTGCCTGCCGCGCGATGCAGCGTCAAATAATCCAGACCGACATTGACTAGAAATCCGAGACGCGCTCTGATTTCTTTGAGAATAAGTTGAGAGATTTGCACCTCCCGGTCGGTTAAGGCAAGCCCTTCAGACCATACCTGCGCCTCCCCGATCGACAGAGAAGTGACATGCGCAATGTTCTTATCGTTGATCGTGACGGCGAGCGTCTCCGGCTTCAAGCGCTGCCCTTTGCACTTGGAGCAAGGCTTGGCGCTCATATAGGACTCGATATGTTCCCGAATTCCTTCGGAGAACGTATCGCGATAACGCCGCTCCAAATTGTGCACAATACCTTCAAAAGCGACCATCGCTTCCTTCCGGTGCCCAAAATCGTTCTCGTATTTGAATTTGACCTTCTCTCCGCCCGTGCCGTAGAGCAGCTTATTCATTTGCTCCTTCGTGAGCTCGGATACCGGCTTGTTTTGCGGGATGCCGTAATGCTCACAGACGGCGGCCAAAAATTGCGGGTAATAGTTCGAAGTGCTCCCTGCCCACGCTTCGAATGCGCCTTCGTCGATGGAGAGCTTCGGATTCGGGACGAGCAGCTCCGGGTCAACGATCATCTTCATGCCTAAACCGTCGCAGTCCGGGCAAGCACCGAACGGGCTGTTGAAGGAAAACATCCTTGGCGCCAATTCCTCCATGCTGAACCCGCATTCGGGACAAGCCAGGTTTTGGCTGAACAGCAGCTCCTCCTTCTCCATGACGTCGACGATGACACGCCCATCGGCCATCTTGAGGGCGGTTTCGAGCGAATCGGCAAGCCGGGTCTGTACGTCGGTCTTGACGACGATCCGGTCAACGACCACTTCAATGGTATGCTTCTTGTTCTTATCCAGTTCAATCTGCTCGGACAGCTCGCGAATCTCGCCGTCGACGCGAACCCGGACGAAGCCTTGCTTCTGGATATCGGCGAACAGCTTCGTATGCTCGCCCTTTCGGCCGGAGATGATCGGCGCCAATATTTGCAGCCGGGTCCGCTCCGGGTACTCCATAATCCGGTCGACCATCTGCTCAATCGTCTGCGAAGTGATTTCGATCTTGTGCTCCGGACAATGCGGACGACCGATTCTGGCGAACAGCAAGCGCAAGTAGTCGTATATTTCCGTTACCGTACCGACGGTAGAACGCGGGTTGCGGCTTGTCGTTTTCTGATCGATGGAAATCGCCGGCGACAAGCCATCGATCGAGTCGACATCCGGCTTGTCCATTTGGCCGAGAAACTGCCGCGCGTACGCGGACAGCGACTCGACGTATCTTCTTTGCCCCTCGGCATAGATCGTATCGAACGCAAGCGACGACTTGCCCGAGCCGCTGAGCCCCGTCAATACGACGAATTTATCGCGCGGGATGGTGATGTCAATATTTTTCAAATTATGCGCCCGCGCGCCTTTAATTACGATGTTATCCCTGCTCACGATCCATCCAACCTTCCCTTCGTTACAGCTCCGCCTTCAGCTCCATGACCGCATCGCGAAGCTCAGCGGCGCGTTCAAACTGCAGGTTTTTGGCTGCTTCCTTCATTTCTTGCTCCAATCGTTCGATCAGCGACATGCGGTCTTTCTTCGACATCTTCGCTTGTTTCACTTCGGTTAAATAATCTGCCTTCGATTCGGCAACCTTCGTCGCCTCGATGACGTCTCTTACTTTCTTCTGTATCGTTTGCGGCGTAATGCCGTGCTTCTCATTATAGGCCATTTGAATCGAACGGCGGCGGTAGGTCTCCTGAATCGCTTTGGCCATCGAATCGGTCTCTTTGTCCGCATACATGATGACCCGGCCGTTGGCATTCCGCGCCGCACGGCCGATCGTTTGAATGAGCGAACGCTCCGCGCGCAGGAATCCTTCTTTGTCGGCGTCCAGTATCGCGACGAGCGACACTTCCGGCAGATCGAGGCCCTCGCGCAGCAGGTTGATGCCAACCAGCACGTGAAATACGCCCAGGCGCAAATCGCGAAGAATCTGCATCCGTTCGAGCGTCTTAATATCCGAGTGCAAATAACGCACCTTGATGCCGATCTCCTTGAAATAATCGGTCAAGTCCTCAGACATTTTCTTCGTCAGCGTCGTTACGAGCACGCGTTCGTCCTTCTTGATCCGATCCTGTATTTCTCCGAGCAGGTCGTCGATTTGCCCTTTGGTCGGACGAACCTCGATCTCCGGATCGACCAGGCCGGTAGGCCGGATGATTTGCTGCACCATCTCGGGGCAATGCTCGATTTCATAAGGGCCCGGCGTCGCCGAAATATAGACGATCTGCTTGACCTTCTGCTCGAATTCCTCGAACCGCAGCGGCCGGTTATCGAGCGCGGACGGCAGCCGGAAGCCGTGATCGACGAGCACTTCCTTGCGCGCCCGGTCGCCGTTGTACATCGCCCGGATTTGCGGCAGCGAAACATGGGACTCGTCCACAAGAATCAGCATGTCGTCCGGGAAGTAGTCCATCAGCGTGTACGGCGTCGCCCCACGTTCTCGGAAAGTCAGCGGCCCCGAGTAGTTCTCGATGCCGGAGCAGAAGCCCATCTCCTGCATCATCTCAATGTCGTACCGTGTCCGCTGCTCCAGCCGCTGCGCCTCAAGCAGTTTGCCCTGCTCCTTCAGCTCGGCCAGCCGTTCTTCAAGCTCCCTCTCGATATTGACGAGCGCGCGCTTCATCGTATCTTCATGCGTAACGAAGTGGGAGGCCGGGAATATGGCGATATGATCCCTTTCCCCGACGATTTCCCCGGTCAGCACGTCGATCTCGGTGATTCGTTCGATCTCGTCCCCGAACAGCTCGACGCGAACCGCGTGTTCGCCGCGGGAAGCCGGAAAAATCTCAACGACATCACCTCTGACGCGGAATGTGCCGCGAACAAAGTTCATGTCGTTGCGCTGGTACTGGATGTCGATCAGGTTGTGCAAAATGTCGTTGCGCGACCGCTCCATACCTACCCGCAGCGACAGCACCAGGTCCCGGTACTCCATTGGAGAACCGAGACCGTAAATGCACGAAACGCTGGCAACGATAATGACGTCCCGGCGTTCGAACAAAGAGCTGGTAGCGGAGTGGCGGAGCTTGTCGATCTCTTCATTAATACTGGAATCTTTCTCGATATACGTATCCGAAGACGGAATGTACGCTTCCGGCTGGTAATAGTCGTAATAGCTTACGAAGTACGACACCGCGTTGTTCGGAAAAAACTCCTTAAGCTCGCTGCAAAGCTGCGCCGCAAGCGTCTTGTTATGGGCGATCAGCAGCGTCGGCCTGTTCAGCTGAGCGATCACGTGGGCCGCGGTAAACGTCTTCCCCGTTCCCGTCGCTCCAAGGAGCGTCTGATGTCTTTTCCCTGAACGAATGCCTTCTACCAGCCTCGTTATCGCTTGCGGCTGATCTCCCTGAGGGGTATAATCGGAGATCAGCTCGAATTTGCGATCGCTGTAGATTACTTCATTCCTTTTATTCATTTCATCACCCATCCGCTATAGAGTGTTTTCTTTTCTATCTAAACTTTTGTGTGCGCTTTTCCGATAAATAGTTATGGTCATTTGTGCCGGTTCGACTTCGTTCGACGAACATTCCGCAGCCAAACGGCTGTAACGTTGTCGAAAAACGTTGATCATGACAGGGCCTTCCACGGGTTCTTCCAATGAAACTTTGCCTTGGTGATCGCAATTTCGGTTCAACCGGTCGCAGGATCAAAGACAGCTCACATGAAGGACCGAAACGAACCGTCAATTGAACCGGACGTTTACCGACCTTATAAGAATATTTGTTCCCATATATTATACCTTTTTTCTCACTCTGTTGCAAACGAATCCCATTTCCTGTTTTTCCTTGTACACTGGGTTGGGACAAGTGACCGGCAGATGCGACAAGCATTATATTATAGTGAATCTAGGGGTGGAAGCGAAAGTGGATTTAACTACAGTATTAGGTCTTTTATTAGGGATCGGCGCCTTGCTTGGGGGGTATATTTGGGACGGCGGCCATATGAGCGCCTTGCTCATTCCCAGCGCCGCGCTAATCGTATTCGGCGGTACGTTCGGCGCCGTCATCGTCAGCTTTCCTATGTCCCGCTTGAAAGAACTTCCAAAGGCGCTTGCCATGGCATTTAAAGAAACGAAGCGTGATCCTGCGGCCATCATCGATGAGATCGTCGATATGGCAACGGTTGCGCGCAGAGAAGGCGTGCTTGCGCTTGAGCAGCGCGCGCAGGAGCATCCGAACCACTTTTTGCGGGACGGGCTCATGATGGTCGTCGACGGCACCGATCCGGAGCTGACCCGGCAAATCCTGGAGCTTGAGATGGATGCACACGAAAATCACCACGAAGGCTGGGCAAAAATCTTCGAAGCCGGCGGCGGTTACGCTCCGACGATGGGCATTATCGGCACCGTCTTGGGCCTGATTCACGTGCTTGGCAATTTATCCGATCCCGGCAGTCTCGGCCCGGCCATCGCCGTTGCGTTCGCCGCAACGCTGTATGGCGTCGCCTCCGCCAACGTAATTTACTTGCCGATCGCCAATAAAATCAAAGTTCGCAGCAAAGAGCAAATTTCCGAGATGGAACTGATGCTGGAGGGCATCCTCGCGTTGCAGGCTGGCGAAAATCCGCAGCTGATTAAGAAAAAACTGAATTCCTTCTTCCATCAAGAACAGAAAAATGGCGAAGAAGGTGAAAGCAATGGCGAGGAATAGAAAGAAAAATGAAGCGCATGAAAATAGCGAGCGATGGCTCATTACTTATTCCGACTTAATTACACTGCTGCTTGTCTTTTTCATTATCATGTACGCCATGAGTAAGGTGGACGTATCCAAATATGAGATTTTGGCGCAATCTCTCGCCTTTGAATTCAAAAAGGCCGACACGATGATGCCAAACGGCCTCGGCGTCATGGGAGCCCAAGGTCCGGGTAAGGGCGGCGATGCCGACCAGGAGCTTCAACAGCTCGCGAAAGAAGCGAAGGAAAAAGAAGAATGGGAAAAACGCGAGAAGCAGCTGGAAGATCTGCTGCAAAAAATTCAAACCTACATCGAACAAAATAATTTGCAGGCGCAAATCTCGGCGGCCAATACGCCCCGCGGCGTAGCCGTGACGCTGAACGATCTCTTTCTGTTCGACCTTGGGAAAGCGGACTTGAAAGCAGCCGCGTATCCGATTCTGAACCAGCTTGCCGAACTGATCCCGACGTTGAATGCGGTGATCAGCATCGAAGGCCATACGGACGATCTCCCGTTATCCACCGGGTCGGCGTATAAGGACAACTGGGGTTTATCCCAGGCGCGTTCGCTGTCGGTCTTACGCTACTTCATCTATAATTCGCAGCTTGATCAAAAGAGGTTCGTCTCGACGGCCTATGCCGATACGAAGCCGATCGCAGCGAATGACAGCGCGGAGAACCGAGCCAAAAACCGGCGCGTCGAAATCGTCGTTTTGCGAGAAGCCGCCCCAAGTTCCATCAAGAAGTAAAACTGCCATTGTTTCAGCGCTGACCGACTACAGGCGGGAATCACAGGCAGGTTCTACCCATCACAGCCTAAGAATAAGAAGCATCGCAAAAAGCCGCTGGCGCGCAAAACGAACGCCAGCGGCTTTTTTACATTGATTTGGAGGAAGGCTTCTTGCTGCCTGGAAGCCCTTGTACTTTCGAACGGAAGTAAGCCAAGATCGACGGTTGCGCCGCTTTGGCATAATACAGCGCGCCTTGATCCGGCGCCAATATAATGCCAAGCTGATGATGCTCTCCCGAGAACACCGCCCGTTTTACAAACTTGCTCTCCCCTGCCAAATTGATAATTTCCAGCTTGCAAAAGGCTGGATTCGACCGCATCGCTTCATGAAGCTCCTGCTTCGATCTTACAGGTATACCGTTCACCTTATACACGGACTCGCCGACAAGCAGCCCCAGCTCTTCCGCCGCACTGCCCGGTATAATGCCTAATATTTTGAGCCCCTTGGCGCCATGAACAAAGTATGGGCTTCGTGCGCTTTCATCCCAGTGGCTGTACCAGATGATCGCCTCGTGCAGCACAATGCACAGCAAGCTGGCAGCTGCGAGAAAGACCGGCCACATCGCCGCTATCCCGGCCAAGCCGAGCAGGACTATCGCGTATATAAACAACAGATTGGAGCTGATGCGGACCTTGTCGTTGGGCAGCCGGGACATCGTCATCTCCGCGAAGCCGATCATGACCGGAAAACCGATAATCGTCCAGCCGCCCTGCCACAGGTCTCCTCCGAGCAGCGGCGTCCACGGCAGCGCATTGCCCGCCCCTTGCATAGGTACGAGCAAAAACAAAGTTACCGGCCAGAATCCTTGCAAATGATAACCGCCGACAATTTTACCGCGTTTGCTCTCATAAAACATCGGTGTTCCGAAACGGGTTCCTTGCTTGCGAACATAGATAGCTTCGACCAAGTGCAGCACCGCTACCAGCGCCAGCAGCGCAGGCATGTTGATCTGACTGATCGCATCAGTCAGCCAGGCAACCGCGGGGATCGTGCCAAGCGGCGGTACGACGTGCAAGATCGCCTGCAGCAGGCCGATCGCTCCCACCGCGTAAGCCCAGCATAAAAAACGTACCTTAATGAAAAGCAGAACCAGGGAAACGCCCCAAAGCAGCAGTGTCGCTCTCGGCTCCAGCGTCGCGCCAACCGCAGCCATGACGACGGAGGCGAATATCCCTCCAACGAAGCCCCAGAGCACGGTTCTCCACGTCTCGGAAAGCAGCGAATGCAGCCGCGTTGCGAACAGTCTCCGTTCCAGCGCAATTTGCCTTCGATACTGCAGCACGACAAACAAAATACCTACATAATAAAAAGGATGCAATAACAGCTGCAGTAAGGCATGCAGCCCTCGATTCCCCACTTCCAATGCAGCGTCCATGGCTTGCTCCTTTGCGCGACAAAATGAAAAGAAGGTCAAGCTTCATTTCCTGAAGCCTGCCTTCTTTAATGATTTCGACGCGAGCGATGCTTTTCCTGCTGTGCGTTCCAAAATCCCGAATTGTGTAAAATCCGTCGCGTTTACTTTTTGACGCCAATTGCCGCTTCGACCTGCTGGACCGCCGCTTTCAGCTGCAAATCGTTTTTCGGGTCGCGGATCGCCGTAAGAACGGCTTTCTCCAGCTTATTCGCCGTTTCCGTATCGACCTCACCGGTCACCGGCAAACTGTTCATGCGCTGGAACGCTTTGACGGCCGTCGCCGTTTTGTCGCTGAAATATCCGTCCGAACGGTCGGGACTGTATCCGAGTCCCTGCAGCATCGTTTGGAGATTTTTGACGTCCTCGCTGTTCATATCCGGCTTAAGCTCCGATTTTTTGGAGAGCGGCGCCACTTTGAAGAATGCAGGCTGCTCGACCGGCACGTCCGGGGAGATGCCCTTCTTATGAATCCACGTGCCGTTAGGCGTCAGCCATTTGTACACGGTCATCTTAATGTTGCTGCCGTCGCCCATCTCTTTTTCGAACGTCACCTGTACGGTGCCTTTACCGAACGTCGTTTCCCCGACGAGCTTGCTGCCAGCCGAGTCGCGCAGCGCGCCTGCTAATATTTCCGAAGCACTGGCGCTTCCTTTGTTGATGAGCACTGTCACCGGATACGGCTTGCCCGTGCCTTGAGACGGCGTTTCTTCCTTCTCGCCTTTGCGATTCTCGATCTGCACGATCGCTTTACCCTTCGGTACGAACGGCTCCACGATCTCGACGACCGCGGACAACAAGCCGCCCGGATCGTTGCGGACATCGATGATCAAACCTTTCATGCCGCTGGCTTCGAGCTTTTTCAGCTCCTCCTTGAAGCGCGGCGCCGTGTTGCTCGCGAACTGGCGAATCTCGATCTTGCCGATGTTATTCGGCAGCATTTCGCCAAACACCGTCTCTACGTCGATGTCGTCGCGAACGACAATGACGGAGATCGGTTCCGGCGTCCCCGACCGGCCGATTTCGAGCTTGGCCTGCGTCCCTTTCGGTCCGCGTATTTTCATAATCGCCTGATTCAGCGTCAAGCCATCCAGCTTCTCGCCATTGACCGAGAGGATCACGTCATTGGCATGAAGTCCGGCTTTCTCGGCAGGCGAGCCTTTGATCGGCGAAACAATCGTAACTTTCCCGTCCTCAGAGGTCACCTCTGCCCCGATTCCCTGGAACGAAGAAGCGATATTCTCGTCAAACTGCTGCGCTTCCTTCTGATCCATATAAACGGTAAACGGATCGTCCAGCGTGGCGAGCATGCCGTTAATCGCACCGTTCACGATCTTCTCGTGATCGACCTCGTTCAAAAATTTGTTCTCGATCAATTGATACGTCGTAGCCAGCTTGGCGTAATCTTTGCCGGTTAACCCGGATGCGCCTCCGCCTAAAGCCGCGCCATCCTTGCCGCCCGCCGCGAAAATCGACGGATTCACAATCGTCAGCGTCATAATGCTGCTGGCGAACATGGACAGCAAGATAAATGCCAGTACCGTACGTCCTTTAAACGTCATTTCTCTCTCCACACCGCCTTTGCTGTTGCCTTCCCGCCCGCAGCGGTTCCAAACAACTTGTCTTTATAGTTTATGACAAGCTTTGGAAATTTATGAGCGGTCTGCGTTTATTTCATGCCCAAATACGGTTTCGGATCGACCGGTTGTTCGTTAACTCTCACTTCAAAATGCAGGTGGTTGCCCGTCGCGCGGCCCGTCGCCCCGACCTCGGCAATTTTTTGCCCGCGTTTGACGGTGTCGCCTTTATTCACCACAATGCCGTCGTTGCGAATATGCCCGTACAGCGTCCATACGCCTTTGCCGTGATCGATGATCACGCAGTTGCCGAAGCCGCTCCACCAGGATGCGAGGATGACAACGCCGTCTTCTGCCGCGAAAATGCTCGTGCCGTTCGGTGAAGGCAAGTCGAGTCCCGTATGGCCCGCCGGCTTGCCCGTGAACGGGTCTTTCCTTACGCCATAGTCCGACGACATCGATACGACTTTTGGCAGCGGATAGCCGAATTTTCCTCCGCTATACGTATACGCCGGCGTCGTCGGCTTGCCGCTCTTGGCGGCTTCCGCCTGCTTCGCTTGCTGCAACGCCCTTTGCTTGGCCGCTTCCTGACTTGCCGCCTTGATCAGCTCTTGTTCCGCTTCTTCACTGATTTCCTCAAGCTCCTTCTCCTTTTTGGAGAGGCTGGCGATCCGCACTTCTTTTTCCTTTTCCTTCACGACGAGATCTTCCTTGATCGCGGCCGCTTCGGCATATAAATTTTTAACCTCTGTCAGCTGTTTCTCAATCACGACCCTCGTATCGGCAATGACGCCGCGGTCGCGTTTGTTCGCGTCCAATATTTCCTTATCTTGATTGACGATCGATTTGAGCGCGTTGAGCCGGTCGAGAAAATCGCCAAAGCTGGTCGAGCTGAGCAGCACATCCGCATACGATACGACGCCATTCATATACATAAGCCGGATACGCGACCTGAGCATTTGATCACGGGATGTAATCCGCGCCTCAGCCTCCTCCAACTGCTTGGCGTTCTCGTTCAGCGAATCGGTTACCGTGTCGACCTGGTCGTTCAGCTTGACGAGCTTCTGGTTCGTTACGTCAATCTGCTCCAAAATGTAATTGATATCATTATTGATCTGCTGCTTTTCCGCCTGTACCTTGCCTATTTCCTTTTCCGCATTGGCGGCTTTCTGCTGAGCGGCCGCTTTCGTTTTCTTGAGCTGGTTGAGCTCCTGCTGAATCCGTTCCGACTCCGAAATCGCGAAACCGTACTGAGGCACAAGCAGCGCCCCCATCAAACCCGCGGTTATCACGAGAGGTAGATATGATTTTTTCAACACCGTTCCTCCTCGTTATGGTTTCAATCCCAGCTATACCCGCAAAAACTTGCGTACCGAAAGCGTACTTCCCCAAATACCGATCAACACGCCGATGCCGAGCAGCAATCCTCCTACTTGGAGATAAATCTCATGATATGGCAGCAGTTGAATCAGCAGCAGGTTCAAGTCGAGCTCAACGGACTTCATTAACTGCCAATACCCGTACAGCAGAACGACGACAGGAATGACCGATCCGATGATGCCCAGCAGCGCCCCCTCGATAAAAAAAGGCCAGCGAATAAACGAGTTGGTCGCGCCGACAAGCTTCATGATCCCAATCTCGCGGCGCCGAGCGACAATCGTAATCTTGATCGTGTTGGATATGAGGAACATCGCCGTCAGCGCAAGTCCCGCAACGAGCACAAGACCAATATTGCGGACGATGGACGTTACCTTAAACATCGTCTCCACCGTTCCCTGTCCATAGCTGACGCGATAAATCGGTTTGGTCGTCTTGCCGTTATTCAGACTGCTGATTTGCTGCGCTACCTGAGCCACGCCCCGGGGTTCGGTCACTTCCACAGTGAACGAATCGTTAAGCGGGTTGTTTTCTCCGTCAAAGCCTTCCAGCAGCTGTTTGCCGCTTTCTCCAAGCTTCTCGCGCAAATACTTGAGCCCTTCCTCCTTGGACACGAAGGTCACCTTGTCCACTTTCGGGATGGCGCTAATATCGCTGTGCAGCTGCGTAATTTGATCCTGCGGCGTATTGACCTCAAGGTATACGCGTATCTCCACTTGCTGTTCGATTTGCTTGGCAAGGAAGTTTACGTTCAAGGTCAACACCAGAAAAACGCCTAATATAAAAAGCGAAATGGCAATCGAGCTGATCGAGGCAAACGACATCCAGCCGTTCCGTACGACGTTCTTCGTCCCTTCGCGGAGATGCCTTACGACCGTACTAATCCTCATAGCCGTATTCACCTCTAATTTCATCCCGGACAATTTTGCCCGATTCGACAGCGAGCACCCGCTTGCGCATCGTATTGACGATCTCCTTGTTATGCGTAGCCATTACGATGGTCGTACCGCGGAAGTTGATCTCTTCCATCAGCTTCATGATATCCCACGACGTATCGGGGTCCAGGTTACCTGTCGGTTCGTCGGCGACGATAACCGAAGGATTATTGACGATCGCCCTGGCGATGGCCACCCGCTGCTGCTCTCCGCCCGACAGCTGCGTAGGCAGCGAATGGAGCTTGTCCTTCAGCTTCACGAGATCGAGCACTTCCATCGCGCGCTTGCGGATAATCTTCTTCGGCGCCTCGATGACTTCCATAGCGAACGCGACATTCTCGAATACCGTAAGCTTAGGAAGCAGGCGATAGTCTTGAAAAATAACGCCGATATTGCGCCGAACGTATGGAATTTTACGCTGCTTGAGCTTTTCCAGATTAAATCCGTTTACAAAAATGGTGCCTTTCGTCGGACGTTCTTCCCTATAGATGAGCTTCATGAATGTCGATTTACCGGCGCCCGACGGGCCGACGACGTAGACGAATTCGTTGCGGTCCACCTTCACGCTGATGCCTTTGAGAGCATGGCTTCCGTCCGGATACGTTTTCCATACGTCTTGCATTTCTATCACGGTATCACATCCTGATTGAATTACGGGCTATTCTGCCACAAATAAACCAAAACGCATTAGCCCTGCATGTCCCTTTAGGTCCGTTCCCAATGCCTGCGCTTACGGCAGCATTTATCGAATCCTAGCCTTTATAAGTTCGACATGAAAACCCAAATTCCTTTAAGTCTCAGTGAATTTCTACACTTTGCCGCAGGAGCCTCCGTGCGGAAAGCTTAGACACCAGGTGACGAGCGCCTGCAATCGACGGCATGTTTTTCACGCGTCAGCGGCGCGCGCTTTAGGAGGACGTGCTGAGGAAAGTTTTGCGCTGCGTCCGCATATAGATGAGCAACAACGGTGTACGAGCTCACTTCACGGACAAAGGAGCGGCTGTCATGGCAGGAGTAAGCCCGCGCATGCTCTGGACGCTGATCGGGTCGCTGGTGTTGATCCTCTCGGCCCTAGCAACGATGGCGGTATACGGCTCGTTGCCCCATGTTCCCTCGCGAGTCGCTATCGGGGACTGGGTCGTCGGCGGAATGCCGGCAGCCGAGCTGGAGCGGCAATTGCATGAAAAAGTAGAGCGGCTGATGAATCAAACTATAAGCTTAACCATAAAACCGGGCGGAAACGGTGAACCCGGCGCGGCGGCGGATTTTACCTTGAAGCAGCTTGGGCTTGTGGTGGGCGAGCAACAGATGGTCGAGCAGCTTCGCCCGATCCGCGAAGGATCGGCCTTCCGCAAAGCTGTCTATAAGTGGCGCATTCGGGGGCAGCAGTGGTCGCTGGAGCGCGGATTTAACGAGGAAACGCTGAAAGCCTCACTGCAAAAGGCGTTTCCGCAGGTATATGCCCGCTTGCCCGCCAACGCGCAGCGCATCATTCATGCGGAAGATACGATCGGATATGCGCCGGACGTTCGGGTCGAACGCCTGGATGAAGCGGCGCTTGTAAGCGCGCTGGAAGCGATACTCCCCAGCTGGGGCTCCCCCCGGTGGGCAGGAGACGACCTGTGCGGACCCGCCGGTGAGGGGGGCGGCACAGGCGCTAATTCCGGTGCCTCTGGACAAAAGACGCCATCTCTTCCAGCACCCCTGAAAATCATAGAGCCACAGCTTACGGTCCAGATGCTGCAAGCGCAAGGGATCGTGCGCAAAATCAGCGAGTTCTCTACCTTTTACCCGCCTAGCCCGTCGTCGTCCATTAGCAGCGAAGGACGGGTGCATAACGTACAGTCGACCGCTGCCTCCATCCAGGATGTGCTGCTGAAGCCGGGCGACGTGTTTGACTATGCGCCCTATGTGGAGAAGACGGAGAAAACATGCGGCTACAAGGAAGCGCCGGTCATCATTAACGGCAAGCTCGTGCCGGGCATCGGCGGCGGCATATGCCAAGTGTCGTCCACGCTGTACAACGCGGTTTTGCGCGCCGGGCTGGAGATTGTCGAGCGGCGCAACCATTCGCTTCCCGTCAGCTACGTTCCACTCGGTCAGGACGCCACGTTCGCGAGTGGCTATATCAACTTCAAGTTCCGCAACAATACGCAGCATTACTTGCTCATTCGCACCGCGACCGATGCGCGCGGCATGTCTGTCAAGCTGTTCGGCCAGACGCCTCCCGACATCACGTACGAGGTCGAGTCCAAGACCGTCCAAACGCTGCAGCCGCCGGCCAAATACGTGTTGAATCCTGCCTTGCCTGCCGGTAAGAAGGAAGTAATCAGCAAAGGAAAACCGGGCTATATTGTGGAAACGTACCGCATTAAGAAGCAGAACGGGGTCGTCGTTTCTACGGAAAAAATATCGCGCGACACGTATTCCGCGCAGCCGACCATCATCGCTTCCAACAACAATACAGGCAGCATTGACCGCACTGCGCCCGGACCCGGCAATACGGCGCCGCTCATCGAAGACGGCATCCGGGGTCCGAACTTCCGCTGAATCCGCGAAGCGAGCACGGCTCCCCTTCCTGGACGCAACGGGGTGGTGCCATAGGCGGTAATTTCGGCTACTTGCCCCGGCCATGCCCTGTATGCCAAAAAGCCCGCGCCTGTGTCGCTTAGGAGCCGCTTTCCGATTGCCGTATTAGCCGACAATCAAAGGTGCGTTTCCTAAACACAGGTGCGGGCTTTCGTCCGCGGGTCCGGAATTGGACCGTGTATCCGTCCATTCCTGCCCCTTTTCCGGGATAACCCCAAGGAAGCTCCTCGAAGCTGCCTATGAGAAGCTTTATCTGCTCTTGTCGTAATATTGATCGAACCATGCGGTCGCGTGAGACAACACCTCTTCGGCCCTCACAATGGCCCCGCTCACTTGACCGTTTGCCGTACCGCCGTATACGTTGCGGGCGTTCACGACCCGCTCCGGCTGCAGCACGTCGTAAATATCCGCGTCGAACAGGTTGGAGAACTGGTGATATTCCTCCAGCTTCAGGTCGAGCAAAAACTTTTGCTGCTGAATGCAGTACAGCACCGTTTTGCCGATGACTTCATGCGCCTGACGGAACGGCATACCTTTGTTCACCAAGTAATCAGCGATATCGGTCGCGTTGGAGAAGTCCTGGTTCACCGCTTGCCGCATCCTGTCCTTGTTGACTTTCATCGTGCTGATCATCGGAGCAAACAGCTGCAGCGCCCCTTGCAGCGTACGGACCGTATCGAACATGCCTTCCTTGTCTTCCTGCATGTCCTTGTTGTACGCAAGCGGCAGCGACTTTAAGACGGTCAGGAGACCGAACAGGTTGCCGTAGACGCGGCCGGTTTTGCCGCGAACAAGCTCCGCCACGTCCGGGTTTTTCTTTTGCGGCATAATGCTGCTGCCCGTACAGAACGCGTCGTCGAGCTCGATGAAGCGGAACTCCGTGCTGGACCACAGCACGAATTCCTCGCACAGGCGGGACAAGTGCATCATGATCATCGCCGCGTTGGATAAAAACTCGACGATGAAATCGCGGTCGCTGACCGCATCGAGCGAGTTCTCGTACACGCCGTCAAAGCCAAGCTGCTGCGCGACAAAGTGACGGTCGATCGGGAACGTCGTCCCCGCCAGCGCACCGGCACCCAGGGGCAGCACATTGACGCGTTTGTAGCTGTCCTGCAGCCGCTCGATATCGCGCTGGAACATCGATACGTAAGCCATCAGGTGATGGGCGAACAAAATCGGCTGCGCCCGCTGCAAATGCGTGTAGCCCGGCACAATCGTATCAAGATTCGCTTTTGCCTGCCCGATCAGCGCTTCCTGCACTTTGTTCAGCAGTCCGACGAATTCGACCACACGCTTGCGCAGCCACAAATGCATATCGGTCGCGACCTGATCGTTCCGGCTGCGTCCCGTATGCAGCTTGCCGCCGACCGGCCCCACTTCATCGATCAAGGTCTTCTCGATGTTCATATGGATATCTTCGTCGCTCACCGAATACTCCAGTTCGCCGCGGCGGATCATGCCTTGCACTTTATGCAGGCCGTCCTTGATCTTCTCGACGTCGTCGAGCGGCAAAATGCCGCATTTGCCGAGCATCGTCACATGCGCCAGGCTGCCTTGAATATCTTCTTCGGCCAGTTCTTTATCGAACAAAATGGAGGCCGTATATTCCTCCACCAGCTGGTCTGTTTTTTTCGTAAATCGTCCACCCCAAAGCTTTGACACGTTGGTTGCTCCCTTCGCCGAACATGTTCTTCTCTACGTTAAACACAGGCTTAGGGCTTCCCTGTGAAGGAAACCCTAAGCTCCTGAACGATGCATTCAAATTGGCTATTCTTTGTTCCGCTTCTACGCGAGGTGAGCGGGTAATCCGCTTATTTCCCTGCGTTCTGATTCACGCCGGCCGCTACGCGCAGGCGCAGTGCGTTCAGACGGATGAAGCCCGTCGCATCGCCTTGGTCGTATGCCTTCGTCGGGTCGGCCTCCATCGTAGCGATGTTCGGGTTGTACAGGCTGACCGGGCTCTTCACGCCGGCGGCCGTTACGTTACCTTTGTACAGCTTCAGGCGGACGGTACCGCTCACGTTCTTCTGGCTTTCGGTCACAAGGGCTTGTACCACCAGACGTTCCGGAGCGAACCAGAAGCCGTTGTATACGAGCGATGCGTATTTCGAAATAAGCGAGTCGCGCAAGTGCATCACTTCGCGGTCCATCGTCAGCGATTCCATCTTGCGGTGCGCCGTGAATAGAATGGAGCCGCCCGGCGTTTCGTACACGCCCCGGCTCTTCATGCCGACGAAACGGTTCTCTACCATGTCGACGCGCCCTACGCCATGCTTGCCGCCGAGCTCGTTCAATTTCTCCATAATGTGCAGCGGAATCATGCGCTCGCCATTGACGGCAACGCAGTTTCCTTGTTCGAACTCCAGTTCGATGTACTCGGCTTGATCCGGAGCATCTTCAGGATCGGCGCTGAGCAGGAACATATCTTTGTTTGACGGCGCACTTGCGTCAAACCACGGATCTTCCAGCACGCCGCTCTCATAGCTGATATGCAACAGGTTGCGGTCCATGGAGTACGGCTTGGACGCCGATGCCGTGACCGGAATGCCGTGCTTCTCCGCATATGCGATCATTTCCGCACGTCCCGGGAATTGCTCGCGGAACTGCTCAAGACGCCATGGCGCGATCACTTCGATATCCGGCGTCAAAGCTGCCGCCGTCAGCTCGAAGCGCACCTGGTCGTTCCCTTTGCCCGTTGCACCATGGGCAATTGCCGTTGCGCCTTCCGCACGGGCGATCTCGACCATACGCTTGGCGATCAGCGGACGCGCGATGCTGGTGCCGAGCAGGTACTGTCCTTCGTACAATGCTCCCGCCTGGAACATCGGGAAGATGAAGTCGCGGGCGAACTCTTCGCGCAGATCATCGATGTATACTTTCGACGCGCCGGTGTTCAGCGCTTTTTCCTCCAAGCCGTCAAGCTCTTCCTTTTGCCCGATATCGGCCGTGAACGCAATGATCTCCGCATCGTACGTTTCTTTCAGCCATTTCAAAATAATCGACGTATCCAAACCGCCGGAATACGCCAATACGATTTTTTGCTTTGCCATCGTGTTTCCGCTCTCCTTTGATATCACATGTCATGCTTCAACCCCTCGGTAGTACCGGAAAACGCTTTGAGCTTGGCGGGCGGGTGCTATGCTCCTCACTATCCTTCGATTTCGCATGACACCGCCGCCCATCACCCAAAACGAACCGCCCGGTTTCGACCGATTCTGTTACATAATCGCAGCCATAACCGCTTTTTGCGCATGCAGCCGGTTTTCGGCCTGATCGAAAATAACGGAGTTTTTGCCGTCGATGACGCTCTCCGATACTTCCTCGCCGCGGTGTGCCGGCAGGCAGTGCATGAACAGGTAGTCTTTTTTCGCATATTTGACGAGCTCGTCGTTCACCTGGTAGTTTTTGAAGGCGATCTCCCGCTCTTTTTGCTCCGCTTCAAAGCCCATCGACGCCCAAACATCGGTATAGACAACGTCCGCATCCGCAATCGCTTCTTTCGCGTCCGTGCCAACGTACAAGCTTCCTCCGGTTTGCGCCGCAAACTCCCTGGAGAGCTTCAGAACCTCGCTGTCCGGCTCGTAGCCTTCCGGCGTGGCAACGGCAAAATGAATGCCAAGCTTCGCCGCGCCCATCATAAGCGAGTGTACCATATTATTCCCGTCGCCGATATAGGCTACCTTGAGCCCTTGCAGGCGGCCCTTCTTCTCCTGTACCGTCTGGTAGTCGGCCAGCGCCTGGCACGGATGGGACAAATCGGTCAGTCCGTTGATCACCGGGATCGTCGCCCCACGGGCCAGATCGATGACCGTCCGGTGCGCGTACGTCCGGATCATAATGCCGTCGAGGTAACGCGACATCGTCTGCGCCGTATCGTAAATCGTTTCTCCGCGGCCAAGCTGCAAATCGTTTTTGCTCAGGAACAGCGCATGCCCCCCGAGCTGGTACATTCCGACTTCGAAGGAAACGCGCGTGCGCGTGGACGATTTCTCAAAAATCATCCCCAGCGTCTTCCCTTTCAACGGCTGGTACACTTCCCCCGCCTTTTGCTTCCGCTTCAGATCGATCGCCAAATCGATCAAATATTGAATCTCTTCAGGCGCATAATCGACCAAGCCGATAAAATCGCGACCTCTGAGCGACATTGCCAAGTCCTGCTCCACGGTTCCTGCCATCGAAGCATCTCCTTTCTGCTGTAACCCTCATGTGGTTCATCATTCGATAAGGCACAGGGATCGAGAGCCCTTGCTTGCATGAAGCATAGACTCTTCGGCGCCTGTACCCTTATTACACTACCCGTACGTCCTTTCCTTAAACCGCGGCCGCCGCATGTTTGGCCAGCACGGCGCAAATCGTCTCCAGCCCGCGGTCGAGCTCTTCCCTGGAGATCAACAGGCTCGGCGCCAAACGAATGACGTTCGGCCCTGCGGAGACAACGAGCACACCCTGCTCATGGATCGCGGCGATTAAATCAGCCGATGGCCCGCTGAGCTGAATCCCGATCAGCATGCCCAGCCCGCGCACGTGCTGCACAAGCGGATTGCCCTCCAGCTTGCGGGACAGCTCGCTGACGATATACTCGCCAAGCTCGGCCGCGCGCTGCGGCAGCTTCTCGGCTAGCATCGTCTCCAGCGTAGCGATGCCCGCCGCCGTAGACAAATAGTTGCCTCCGAACGTCGAGCCGTGGGCTCCCGCCGAAAACGCTTCGCGCAGCTTCTCTTTGCCGAGCATCGCGCCGATCGGGATGCCGTTGCCGAGCCCTTTGGCCAAGGTGAACACGTCCGGCTCGATGCCGTAATGCTCATAAGCGAAAAGCTTGCCCGTCCGGCCCATGCCGGTCTGTATTTCATCGATGATCAGCAGCAGCCCATGCTGCTTGCACAGCTCCGCGATCCGCTTCACAAATGCCGGATCGGCCGGATTGACGCCGCCTTCGCCCTGCACCATCTCCAGCATGATCGCGCACGTTTTGTCGCTGATTAGCTTCTCCGTGCCTTCCGCATCGTTGAAGGGCGCGTATACGAACCCTTCCGGCAGCGGTGCAAAGCCTTCCTTCACTTTATCCTGCCCAGTCGCCGTCAGCGTCGCTAGCGTCCGTCCATGGAACGACATGTGGAAAGTAATGATCTCATAGCGCTCAGGCTGCCCGATCACCTTCTGATAGTAACGGCGCGCCAGCTTGATGGCCGCCTCGTTCGCCTCCGCTCCGCTATTGCAGAAAAACACGGCGTCCGCGCAGCTGTTGTCGACCAGAAGCTGCGCCAGCTTCTCCTGATCCGGAATGTGGAACAAGTTGCTTGTATGCCAGAGCGTATCCACCTGCTGCTTGAGCCGCTCCGTGACCTGCTTGGGAGCATGCCCCAAATTCGTGACGGCCAGACCGCACATCAAGTCCAAATACTCCTTGCCGTTCTCATCCCACAGCCTGCTGCCGTCCCCCTTCACAAACGTAAAAGGATACCGTGCGTAATTCGGAAACAATGCGCTTTGAGCCTCTCCCATGTCGTTCACTCCTTTATATGGAAAAATAATATGTTTTTATGGCTTTTTCGGCGATTGGCTGTAACAGCAATGCATTACGCGCTACGCGCGCACAATCCGCGTACCGATGCCGCCTTCTTTCAGCGCCTTGCTGAGCACATAAGGCACCGATCCGTCCACGATCACCACTTCACGCACGTCGCCTTGGATGCATTGTACGGCAGCGCGCACCTTCGGAATCATGCCGCCGTAAATTTCTCCGCTCGCGATCATCTCGTCGATCTCTTGCACGGTGACTGCGGCCAGCACGCGCTTGTCGCCGTCAACCGTCTTCATGATACCCGGCACGTCGGTCACGACGATCATCCGCTCGACGCCGAGGTGGGAAGCAACCGCTCCCGCCGCCGTATCAGCATTAATGTTGTAACGCTGACCGCCGTCCGCGCCGATACCGACCGGTGCAATGACCGGCATGTAGCCCATAGCAACAACGCCTTTAATCAGCTCGGCGTTCACGTTCGTCACGTCGCCGACAAGACCCACCTGGTCGCTGTTAGCGACCGGCTGTGCCTGAATCAGGTTGCCGTCGACGCCGGACAGCCCGAGTGCCTTGGCGCCGGAGCGCTGGATTTTGCGGACAATTTCCTTGTTAATTTGTCCGGCCAGCACCATCTCCACAACGTCGAGCACCGCTTCATTCGTCTTGCGCAGCCCGTTGACGAACTCCGTCTCAATGCCGAGTTTGCCGAGCGTATCCGAGATCGCCGGCCCGCCGCCATGCACGATCACCGGGATGACGCCATCCTGCTGCAGCTGCCGCAAATCATCGAAAAACAAATCCGGCAGCGCAGCGAGCGTGCTGCCGCCGCATTTCATTACAAAACAGCTGTTCATCCGCACGTTTCCCCTTTAATCTATATAAATCGGTATAATTTTATAAAAATGAATGATTAAGTCCGGTATGCCGCATTAATTCGCACGTAATCATACGTCAAATCGCAGCCCCAAGCGGTCGCAGTCGCGTCGCCCATGTTCAAATCCACATGAATTTGCACAAGCTCGCCCTTCAAATACTCCTCCGCACGGTCTTCATCGAACTTGACCGGACGTGACTGCTTCAGCACGGAAATATCGCCGAGACGGATATCGACCGTCTCCGTTTGAACCGGCTGTCCTGCGCGACCGACGGCCGCGATGATGCGGCCCCAGTTAGCGTCCGCCCCGAAGCAGGCCGATTTGACCAGGCTCGAGCCGATGACGGTCTTGGCGATAGCCCGCGCCGCATCGCGCGAAGCCGCGCCCGCTACCGTAACCTCGATCAGCTTCGTCGCGCCTTCGCCGTCCCGCGCAATCGCCTTCGCCAAATATTCGCCGACATGCGTGAATGCGCCCGCGAACGCCGCCCAGTCCGGATGCTCCGGCGTCAGGCTGTCGTTACCGGCGAGTCCGCTCGCCATGACGACGACCATATCGTTCGTGCTCGTATCACCGTCAACCGTAATCATA
This sequence comes from Paenibacillus solanacearum, assembly GCF_910593845.1. Classification (GTDB taxonomy): domain Bacteria; phylum Bacillota; class Bacilli; order Paenibacillales; family NBRC-103111; genus Paenibacillus_G; species Paenibacillus_G solanacearum. Next base: position 53,687 of record NZ_CAJVAS010000015.1, read on the forward strand.
TTGAACGTCGAATCGGTCACTTCGTTCAGCAGCTTTTGCAGCATCGCGCTGTCGATGTTCGCGTCCGTGGTCATGAAGCCGAGCATGGTCGCCATATTCGGGTGAATCATGCCCGAGCCCTTCGCCGCACCGGCGATATGTACCGTGCGGCCGCCTACCGTCAGGCGTACGCAAATTTCTTTCTTCACGAGGTCGGTCGTCAAGATCGCCTGGCAGAAGTCGTCTCCGCCGTCCGCCCGCGTCTCCGCCGGCAGCTTCTCGATACCGCTCAGCACCTTCGGCATCGGGAGCAGCTCGCCGATCACGCCTGTGGACGTGACGCCGACCAAATGGTCCGCCACGCCGAACGCTTTGGCGGCCGCCGAACGCATCGCGCGCGCGTCATCCTCGCCCTGCTGGCCGGTGCAAGCGTTGGCGTTCCCGCTGTTCACCAGCATCACCTGCAGCTTGCCTCCGGCTGCGATGCTCTCCTGCGTTACTTTCAGCGGCGCCGCCTGGAATTGGTTGAGTGTGTATACGCCCGCCGCCTGAGCCGGCACCTCGCATACAATGACACCAAGGTCATGGCGCTGCGTCTTCTTCAGGCCGCAGTGCAGCCCGCCTGCGCGAAAACCGCTCGGCGTCGTAACCGAGCCTTCCGGCACTACTACATAATCGTTCACCATCATCGTTCCCTTCCCCATCGTTCGCGTAACACTTTATGGATATACCGGAGTGAACGCCAGCCCGGTCGCTTCATCCCAGCCCATCATCAAGTTCAAGTTCTGCACCGCTTGCCCGGCCGCGCCCTTCACCACATTGTCAATGACCGAGATGATCGTAAGCCGGCCTGTGCGCGGATCGAGGGACATCCCGATATCGCAATAGTTAGAGCCCCATACTTCCTTCGTCGCCGGATATTTCCCCTTATCCCGAATGCGGACGAACGGCCGCCCTTCATAATAGCTGCGGTACAGCTCGCGGATGTCGTCCTCGCTCCGCGTTTCTTTCAAATTGACGTAGATCGTCGATAATATGCCGCGCGTCATCGGCACCAGATGCGTCGTGAACGTCATAACCACATCTTCTCCGGCAAGCCGCCCCAGCACCTGTTCGATTTCCGGCGTATGCTGATGTTTGTTCACTTTATACGCAAGGAAGTTTTCGTTGATCTCGGCGTAATGCACGAGCAGACTCAGTCCGCGACCGGCGCCGGAAACGCCGGATTTGGCGTCGGCGATGATCGACTTCAGGTCGATCCAGCCGCTGGCCGCAAGCGGCGCAAGCCCAAGCAGCGTCGCCGTCGGGTAGCACCCCGGGTTCGAGATGAAGCTCGCGCCTTTGACTTCTTCGCCAAATACTTCGGCAAGCCCGTATACGGCCTTCTCCACGTATGCGGCGTCCGCAGGCTTATGCTTATACCACGCTTCGTAGACTTCCCCGGATTTCAGCCGGAAGTCGCCGGATATATCGATCACCTTCAGCCCGGCGTCATATAATTTCGGAGCCAGCTCCGTAGCCACCCCATGAGGCGTAGCCAGAAACACGACATCGGCCTTCTCGCGGATCAAATCCACGTCCACCGCGTCCAGCTTGTCGGTCAATATTTGATTCAAATGCGGATAGCCGTCCGCGATCGGAGCCCCCGCGCTGGAAGAAGATATGACCGATGTGATCGCCACATTCGGATGCATAAGCAGCAGCCGAATAAGCTCGACCCCGCCGTATCCCGTCGACCCGATAATGGCCGCTCTCAATTTCGTAGACATTTCCGTTCCCTCCACATAAAAACTATGTATTATTATACATCCGAAGGTATAATAATACAACGACTATTTTCCCCGCCAGCAGCTTTATTTTCCCTTATTCGGTCTCAAATACAGACCCTACGGCCCGAGGATATGCCCGTCCATCTGCCGCTCCAGCCTGGCCTCCGACCGCTCCGAATCCCATTGCAGCCGGTAACCGAGCAGCTTGGCCGCATCCGCCAGCCGAATCAGGGCAAAGTTGTTATGCACATGCACCGGCGCTTGCACCGAATGCTCGCTTTGAGGAGATTCTTTATATGCATAACGAATTTGCTTCGTATCCACATCGTATCGCACTTGGACAGCTCCTAGCAAGTGAAAAGTCTCCAGCAGCGGAGCCCACGGCTCCCCCTCGATGACCAGCGGCTTCAATCCCCCGGTATAGCGCAGGCCGGTTCCGCCGACGTTCACTTTCATGAAGGGCAGATGCCTCGCTACGACGCTGCCGCCCAGCAGCGTCAGCCTCCCCGTGTTAAGCTCTTCTTTCTGCCGCTCGCTCAGATGTGCGATTTTGTCCTTCGCTTCCTTCGGCGCGATCTTGATTTTATATTTTTTATCCATATATCCGTGAAAATCAGCCATCTCCCGCTCCGTCACGCTCGTCAGGCTGCGTCCGTGCATGCGTCCCAGCAGCACACCGATCGATTCGGCCGCAAGCGCGCCGTTCGCCTGAATGCGCGTACTGCCGTAGGCGACAGCAGACGAGCCTACCAGCTTCCCAGTCATTATGACATTATGGTAGCCTTTGGCCAAATAGCTGCGCAGCGGCATGCCATACTGATCAGGCTTGCCTATGGCCAGTCCTTCCCGATTGGACGGTGAGCCTTGAATGTCCATAAAATAACCGCCGATGCTCACATTATCCCAGAACATCCGCCCGCTCATCAAATCCGTCGCTTGCAGCACATAGGCCGCCGGGTAATGATAATATTCGCGGATATACAGCTCTTGCGGCTCTCCGTTCAGCTCCGCTCGCTCAAAGCCGGTCAAATGCCTGCGGAGATGCTCCAGAATGCCCGGCATTTCTTCCTGCGCGGCCTGCTTGCCTCGCTCGACCGTCTCCGGCTTGCTCGGGTCCACCCCGTAAACTTGCAGCGCGTTGATTAATACTTCCCCATCCCCTTGATTGAGAATATTGAGCCCCCGCAAGTTGAGCATCTGTGGATTGCGCAGACGATACTGCCCTACGATGGGCGGGAATCCGTATGCGATGTTTCCATCCACATAGGTGTCCGGCCCGTAGAGGCTGGCCCGCTCCATTTTATCCAGCCTCCAGAATTGTCCGTACAGCCGCTGCCAATCAACGTTTTTGAAGCGCATCATGTATGTCGCGCTCATGAATTCAGGCTGCGGCGGCGCTTCGCCAGCTCCTTCACGCCCCCCTTGATATAAAGCCCCTAGTCCTGGAAGCGGTTCCAGAAATAACTTCCGCAAAAGCGCCGCATCATCCGAATTGTCGACGACGTAGGCCGGGTGAACTTCCTGGTTTTTGCCGTCCTTCGTATAGCGAATGGATTGCACGATTCCGTCCGTCTCGGTCAGGCCGGTCAGTGCAACTCCCTTCTCAATCGGGATGCCTTGAATAAGCCGGTGAAAATAAGCGGCGAACTGGGACTTCTTCCGAATATGCCCCGCTTCGTACTGCTCGAACAGCTCCTTCATCCCGCCTTGTACGATCGACTCCCCTTGTTCATTGTACACCCCGTCCAAGTATTGCATTTCTCCCTGGATCAACTGGCCTCCCAGCCGCTGCTTCGGCTCCAGGATCAGCACGCTGAGCCCCTCCTGCTTCGCTCTGCGGGCCAGGTACATTCCTTCCAGCTCCGTGCCGATGATGACGACGTCCGCATTGCGGTTCAGCGGGTTGCGCAGCAGGAAGCCCCCATCGCTATCACGTGCCGTCATGCCGTATACCGTACCCAAACCGCTAATCCCGACCGCAGCCAAACCGGCCGTAAGCATCATCCACCATCGTTTCTTCATCCTGTTTCGTCTCCCCAGCAAGCCATGTCCGTCTGACTGAAATCGTATCGGATTTGGTAAGCGAATTCAATCCCCGACGGACTGCTTTTGTACTGAAATTTTTGGCATTTCGGTACACTATATGCTAAGGAGTCAAGCCCGATCCCGATTTGTTAAATCCTTCGCCCAGCACCTCATTCGTATCGCTCAAAATGACGAACGCTTTCGGGTCGATCCGCCGCACGAGTTCCTTCAATCGGCTCACTTCCGTCTGCCCGACGACGACCATCAGCACAGTCCGTTCCTCTCCCGTATATCCGCCGATCGCTTGCAGCTTCGTCAGTCCGCGATCCAGCTCGAATAAGATCGCCTCGCGAATCGGCTCGGGGTCCTTCGAGATAATAAATGCGACTTTGGAAAAGCTGAACCCGAGCTGTACGACATTAATGGTCTTGCTCGTCACGAAAAGCCCGATCAGTGCGTAGAGCGCTTTTTCCGGCGACAATACGAATCCAGCCGTTACAATTACGGCGCCGTCCAGCATCGCCACGCAAAGACCGAGCGCAATGCCTGTATACCGGTGAATGATCTGTGCGGCCAAATCGAGCCCGCCTGTGGAGCCTCTTCCGCGAAATACTAGCCCCAAGCCGAAGCCGACCAGCATACCGCCGTAGATGCTCGCCAACAAAATGTTGTCCGTTAGCGCGGGAACATTCCGTGTGAGTAAAATCATGAAGGGCAGTACGAGTGAGCCGATCACGGTTTTCACGCCGAACTGGCCGCCCAGCAGCCATAGGCCGATCAAAAACAGCGGAATATTCAGCGCCCATTGGGTTAGCGCCGGCTCAATCCCGGTCAATGCGTTAATAATGATGCTGATTCCGGTTACACCGCCGGAGGCTACTTGATTCGGGCTCAGGAACAGATTGAAGCTGAGTGCGATGACTAGCGAGCCGAGCAGCAGCAGCGCATATTCCCACAATCGACGTCCCCACAAGCCTTCCCGTACCGTCCGGCCCTTCCTTCTTCGCCCGCGAAAGCTATCCTCCGCAACTCCTGCATTTTTCCTGCTCCGCGGTCCCAATCCGCCACCCGCTTCCGGTAATGCCTTACCATCGTCCTCCCGACCTTCTGCCGAATTCAATGTCCACCCTCCCTTGAAGCGCAAAAAATCCTACACCCGGCCCCTTCCTTCAGAGGCATGTATCATAAGTGTAGGATGAACTGGTATTTATCGTTTTATGTCCGGTTACGCTTCTTTTTCCGGTTTATTGATTTGTTGACGCAAGTAAGCGTCGATGAATGCATCCAAATCGCCGTCCATGACCGCCCCGATATTGCCGGTTTCCTCCGATGTCCGATGGTCCTTGACCATGCTGTACGGATGGAACACGTAGGAGCGAATTTGGCTGCCCCACGCAATATCCGACACTTCGCCGCGGATCTCGGCCAAATGCTTTTGCTGTTCCTCGATTTTTTTCTCGTACAGCTTGGAACGAAGCATCTTCATTGCGCGCTCGCGGTTTTTGATCTGCGACCGTTCGGTCTGGCAGCTTACGACAACGCCGGAAGGAATGTGCGTGATACGTACGGCCGAGTCGGTCGTATTGATGTGCTGTCCGCCCGCGCCGCTCGACCTGTACGTATCGACCTTGAGGTCTTCCGTCCGGATATCGATCTCTACGTCGTCGTCGATCTCCGGCATAACGTCGCACGACACGAACGACGTATGACGCCGGCCCGACGCATCGAACGGCGAAATGCGCACCAGCCGGTGAACGCCTTTCTCCGCTTTCAAATAGCCGTAGGCGTTGTAGCCTTTGATGAGCAGCGTCACACTCTTCACGCCCGCCTCGTCGCCCGGCAAGTAGTCGAGCACCTCAACCTTGAAATCGCGCTTCTCCGCCCAGCGGCGGTACATCCGCAGCAGCATTTCCGCCCAGTCCTGCGATTCGGTGCCGCCCGCGCCAGGGTGCAGCTCGAGAATCGCATTGAGCCGGTCATACGGCTGGCTCAGCAGCAGCTGCAGCTCGAAGTCCTCGAGCTTCTTGACAATCGACGCAATGCCTGTTGTAATGTCGGCAGTCATGCTATCGTCCTGCTCCTCCTGCGCGAGCTCGGCCAGCACCGCAAGGTCTTCATATTCCGCAGCCAGCACCTGGAATTGATCGACACTGCCCTTAATCGCATTCATCTCGCCGATCAGCTTCTGCGCCTTCTCGTTATCGTCCCAAAAATCCGGAGCGGACATCTTTTCCTCATAGTCGGCGATTTTCTCCAGCTTCAGATCTAAGTCAAAGAGACCCCCTAAGCTCAGCCAATCGCTTGGCCGTTTCTTGCAAATCCCGTTTTACATCTGCCTCTAACATACGCAACACCTCTACCCGAAAGTTTTCGTTTCTTTTTCTCAAAAAAGAGACCGGAGCGATTGACCCCGACCTCCTGCTTTCTGCTGCTTACTTCTTATTTATACTCCGTGGCACTGCTTATATTTTTTGCCGCTGCCGCAAGGGCACAAGTCGTTGCGGCCGATGACATCGTTGTTGATGACCGGACGCTTCGGCGCCGGCTCTCCGTTCGTAGCCATTTCATGCTCCTCAACGACGGCTTCGCGGACCAGATTTGTCTCCACATGAGCTTTCATGATGTAAGTGGCGACTTCCTCCTGGATGCTCTGCACCATCTCCTGGAACATTTCATAGCCTTCGAACTGGTATTCGCGAAGCGGATCGGTACCGCCGTAGGCGCGAAGATGGATACCGGAGCGCAGTTGGTCCATCGCGTCGATATGATCCATCCACTTGCTGTCTACCGCACGCAGCACAACCACTTTTTCGAATTCGCGCATGAATTCTTCGCCGATCTGCTGCTCCCGCTCTTCGTAAATGCGTCTCATGAGATCTTTAATATAATCGATGATCTCATCTTTTTCCTTGCCCCACAGTTCATCTTTGCTCAGCTGTCCTTCGTGCAGGAACGTGCCGTTGGCGTAGTCTACGATAGCCTGCAGATCCCATTCCTCCGGAACGAGATCGGGCGGACAGTGCGCTTCGACCATACGGTCGACGACCGGCATGATCATGCCGAGCACGATGTCGCGAATGTTCTCCGACTCGATGACCTCGCGGCGCTGCTTGTAAATAATTTCGCGCTGCTGGTTCATGACGTCGTCGTACTGCAATACGACTTTCCGCACGTCGAAGTTGTTGCCCTCCACCCGCTTCTGCGCGGACTCAATGGCCTTCGTGATCAGCTTACTCTCGATCGGCTGATCTTCCTCGAAGCCCAAGCGATCCATCATGCCCATGATGTTCTCGGCACCGAAACGGCGCATCAGCTCATCTTCCAGCGACAAATAGAACTGCGATGAACCCGGGTCCCCTTGACGACCGGCGCGTCCGCGAAGCTGGTTGTCGATCCGACGGCTCTCATGCCGCTCCGTACCTATAATATGCAGCCCGCCGAGATCGGCGACACCTTCGCCGAGCGTAATGTCCGTACCGCGGCCCGCCATGTTGGTCGCAATCGTGACCGCTCCCGGCTGACCCGCACTAGATACGATCTCCGCTTCCTCCGCATGGTACTTCGCATTAAGCACTTGGTGCTTAACGCCTTTTTTCTTCAGCATCTCGGACAGCCGCTCCGAGTTCTCGATCGAAACGGTACCGACCAGCACCGGCTGGTTGTTTTTATGACGCTCCACAATTTCGTTCACGACGGCCCGGAACTTGCTGCCGATCGACTTGTAGACAACGTCCGGCATATCTTTACGGATCATCGGCCTGTTCGTCGGAACGACGATAACTTCAAGGCCGTAAATTTTCTTCAATTCTTCCTCTTCCGTCTTCGCCGTACCGGTCATCCCCGACAGCTTGCGATACATTCGGAAGTAGTTCTGCAGCGTGATCGTCGCCAGTGTCATCGATTCATTCTGAACCTTGATCTTCTCTTTCGCTTCGATCGCCTGATGCAGCCCTTCGCTGTAACGGCGGCCCGTCATCAAACGGCCGGTAAATTCGTCGACGATAATAATTTCTTCTTCCTGAACGACATAATCGACGTCGCGGCGCATGATGACATGCGCTTTGAGCGCTTGCTGTACGTGGTGGTTCAATGTCACATGCTCATGATCGAACAGGTTCTCGATGCCGAACGCTTTCTCCGCTTTCTCCACGCCCGCTTCCGTCAGCGCCACGGAACGAAGCTTCACGTCAATCGTGTAGTCTTCCTCTTCCTTCAAGCTGCTGACGAAATGATCGGCCATATAATACAAATCCGTGGACTTGGCAGCTTGTCCGGAAATAATAAGCGGCGTCCGCGCCTCGTCGACCAGGATGGAGTCCACTTCGTCAATGACCGCGTAGTACAGCGGGCGCTGCACCATCTGCTCTTTATATACAACCATATTGTCACGCAAATAATCGAAGCCGAACTCATTGTTCGTCCCGTACGTAATATCACAAGTATATGCGCTCTGTTTCTCTTCATGCGCCATATTGGGCAGGTTCACGCCGACCGTCATCCCGAGGAAATCATAAATCCTGCCCATTTCGCCGCTGTCGCGCTGCGCCAAATAATCGTTGACCGTTACGACGTGCACGCCTTTGCCTAGCAGCGCGTTCAAATACACCGGCAGCGTGCCGACCAAGGTTTTCCCTTCACCCGTACGCATCTCCGCAATGCGGCCTTCATGCAGCACCATACCGCCGACCAGCTGCACGTCGTAGTGACGCTTGCCCAGCACCCGTTTGGACGCTTCCCGCACAACGGCAAAAGCTTCCGGCAGCAGGTCGTCCAAATCCTCGCCCTTCTCCAGCCGCTCGCGGAATTCGACCGTTTTATTGCGAAGCTCGTCGTCGGACAGCACCTCGATCGAAGGCTCCAACGAATTGATATATTCTACCGCTTTCCACATGCGTTTCAATTCGCGCTCATTCGAGTCACCGAATATTTTTTTCACGAGTCCTAGCATGCTGCTAATCCCCTTCCTTTATCGAACAGTAATCCATAGCCTAAATTGTAGCAGTTTGCGACACGTACCGCAACAAACCACTGCAATTCCCTTAACTACTAAAAAGAGCCTGCCCGAGCCGGCTAGCAAGGCACCGCCCGTCTCCGTGGAGACCTACGATGCACCCTGCCGCCCGCTTGCGGACAAGCTCATTGTCTATTCATGCAAGAACCAAATGAATCCGAGTCATCTAACGGGCCGGCTCGATCAAGCCATACTTCCCGTCATTGCGCTTGTAGACCACATTCACTTGCGATGTATCGGAATTGGCAAAAACAAAGAAGTTATGTCCAACCATATTCATTTGCAGAATCGCTTCGTCTACATCCATCGGCTTCAGCGTAAACTGCTTCGTCCGCACCAATTCGTAATCTTCCTCTTCATCCTGGATGTAGCTCATGCCGGATTCGACCCGGAACAAATCTTTGATGCCGCCTTCTTGGCGAATTTTACGGTTGGCTTTCGTCTTGGCCTTGCGAATTTGTCTTTCCAGCTTGTCCACCACAAGATCGACGGATGCATACATATCCGTATGCCGTTCTTCCGCACGGAGCATGAACCCAGGGAGCGGAATGGTCACCTCGATGGTTTGAAACCCTTTGGCCACACTTAATGTTACATTTACTTCAGATAGAGGGGGAGCTTCAAAGTACCTTTCAAGCTTACTCAGCTTTTTCTCAACATGCTCTCTCAACGCCTCAGTTACTTCGATGTTTTCACCGCGAATGTTGAATTTCATGTACAACTCCTCCTTTCATACCTACATTATACTATATTCCCCCTTCATCTTCAAAAATCCTTTACATCGCCGCGTAAATTAATGACAAATTGCTGCACACAAAAAAACACCCCGGATTGCTCCAGAGTGTTGTTTGTCGCCGCTGCTAAGCTCAAACCGTTAACCATCTATAAGGCGGCCTGACAGGCCGGATGATTACAACTTGATTACGTTAGCCGCTTGAGGTCCGCGTGCGCCCTCTACGATGTCGAATTCTACAGATTGTCCTTCTTCAAGGGTTTTAAAGCCGTCTGTCTGAATTGCGGAGAAGTGTACGAATACGTCGCCCCCGTCTTCGCGCTCGATGAAACCGTAACCTTTTTCAGCGTTGAACCATTTTACTTTACCTTGCATGTAAAACATTCCCTTCATTATCAAATAACTGCAAGCTCTTGCTCACAAATTGACTATATCACTGTCCGAACGCCCATGTCAATCAATACCAGCCATGTTAGCAAAATATTTAGAAAATTCCAGTATTAACATCCAGTGAACAACTCATACACAGCTGAAAACCTTGTCCCATCGCGGTTTTCCGACATTTTTCGCAAAGTTATCAACAGAGTTATGCACATTGTCCACAGGGCATGTGTGAATTGCAAATAAGGCCCTTTTTACAAAGGACCCTAACCTCGATCTACTCATTCATCATTTTTTATAATCGAAAAACATGCTGTCTGTGGTCACATACTCTGCTTCATAAGCGCTTTTTTGGGTGCGACCTCTCTGAACTTTAAGTAAATGTTGTCTTGCTTCATCCTTGAGATTATTCATTGTTGATAAGATGAGTTGGTCTGTTAATAAGAGATTCGAGACGCGTCTGCCGTAGTTTTGGCGTTCTAATTCCGATAACCCCTGCTGCTTCATATTATCAATAATCTCTTCGCGCTTTACCACAAAAGACTCTAACTCTTCAAAATCTGCGATCTCAAGTCGCGCGATCATCTGATTAGTTAGCTGTTCAAGCTCAACAATCCATTTATCCATGCTTCGACGCGCCCGATTGGGAGGATTGCTTGGCCGCTTCAACCCAGGTGCTCTTTAACTCCACTAAATAGCCGAGCACTTCTTCAGCGGGTTCTGGGCGCTTCTTTAAATTTGCTTCGGCAAGACGCTGGTTAAAATATTCATAAAGTTGGAGCAATCCCTCGGCAATAGACGCCTTTTGATCCAACGAAGACATGAATTCGTTAATAATATTTTGTACCTTGCACAGATTCAAATGTGATATCCTATAGTCTCCTTTTTTCATGCCTTCAATACCGATCCTGCAGAATTTTATTGCTCCATCTATTAAGAGGATGAGCAGTTGGGCAGGAGTTGCTGTCTGAACGGATGTTTCAAGATATTTATTTTGGTACGCTTGTTGCGGCAGCATACTATTCCCCCTGGTAACGTTATTGGTTGCTGGTAAACATGCTTGACAAGTATGAGGACTGCGAATTATAAGTGCTGATTGCCTTTTCCATTGCCGTGAATTGTCTATAATATCGATCTTCGATATCGATCAACCGCTTCTCCAAATTTCGAATATCGGTATCCATCTTGTATAATTGTTGCCCGAGAATACTCTGATCTTTATTGTCCGTTGTCGTTCCTTCTAAACCAGCTGTTGTCTTAAATTGGTCCATCGTTGTTTTCAAAGAAGCATACATGCGATCAGCAATACCCACATCCCCTTGACCGCTATTGCCATTGCCATTCGCTGAGAATAGCGCCACAATAGCATTGGGGTCTTCAGCGATCGCTTTTCTCAACTTTTCCTCGTCCTTCAGGTAAAGCTTCCCGTTCTCGGAATAGTTACCTGTCTCAATTCCGATTGCGTATAAAGAATTATATTTACTGCCATTGTCGACTGTGGAAATAGCCGCGGTTCGCAAGCTACTTATTGCACCGCTGATGTAAGGATCGTTTCGAAGCATGCCGCTTTTTGACTTTTCTTCCCACAGCTCAATTTCTTTATCTTTCATATCCGTCTTCTGCTCGTCCGAAAGCGGCGCAAAATCACGATATCTCGTTTCATTCACTTTATCTTGTAAAGTCTTGAGAAATTCATTATATTCGTCTACAAACTTCTTAATAGCATCCACGGTTTTATCGACATCATTGGATACAGTGACTACGGAAGACCCGACGGACTTTAATGTGATCTCCGCCCCATTCATCGTGAACGTATTTGATGTTCTCGTCGTTCTTAGACCGTTAATAATCAAATCAGCGTCAACCGCTGCCTTCGCATTTGTGGTATTGGTCTTATCAACCTTAAGGGCCGATGTTAAAAAGTCCCCATCAAACGAAATATACTTTTTATCCTCGGGGCCATTCACTAGTCCTGTTTCTTTGGCCATAAAGGAGACTTGACCCGTTGCAGAGTCATAAAAGGCCGAAACATTAGACTGGCTGTTGATTTTCGCCAAAACGCTATTTAGCGAATCTGTAGCAGGATCAAATGTTATTTCTTTTCCGTTAATCTTAAACGTATTCGATGTAAAACTATCAAGTTTTGTTCGTTGAGAAGCTAATGTTTGTGCCGGATCAAAGGAAGCATCCTTCTTAATACTCGCCGAGCTGTGATTTGTTGCCGCCTGCGCCAGCCCTACCACTTGTATAGACAACGTACCTACTGAGGTACTTGGAGTAGCTTTGACTGAGACGGCCCCTGCATCACCGGTCACTTCAGCCTTCTTGCTTGAAAGCTCTCCTTCAAGCGTAAACTTAAATAATTTATTATTTCTATAGTCGTACATTTTTTTGTTTATATCGAAATAGTCGTTTCGCTTCCAAGTAACGAGTTGTTCTTTTTGCTTCAGTTTATCCAGTGGCACTCTATGCGCCTTCATTAATTCCTTGACTGTAGCGTCAATATCCATTCCGGTCGCAAGCCCGCCAACACGCAAAACCATCTATGCTTCCCCCTCTATGTCACCTTTTTTCATCCAAAATCAAACCGGTCATTTCACACATCTTAGCAACCATGTCTAAAATTTTTTCCGATGGGATCTCACGGAGGACACTTCCGGTTTCTTTATCCAATACTTTGACCATGATCGATTTCGTCTTCTCGTGAATTGAAAATTCGAATGACGTACTTTTTCCTTCGAGCGCCTTATTCGCGCGCTCGATCATTTTAATAAGCTGTTCTTCTCCTATTGAGATGCCCTTTCCACGCATTTCTTCAAGCTTAAGCTGCTTAACCGTGTTGATTGTAGATCCAGGTACACTATCAGCGGCAGACTTAAGGTCAGATACTATATAACGATCCGCTGATGATGTATTCGAACTACCAATAGACATGCTGGGACTCATTTGGGGACCCCTCCGAAACAACTCTTTACATACTTTATCGGTTTTTGGGTTTGAAACTATTATAGAGAAATGAAAGTTCAAAACCGAAATCAGCTCTTGACGGAAAATCGATAGGGCCAAAATGAAAAGACATCTGCTAACCCTGCACGCGGTGCGAAAGACCGTGCAAATTGTCGCCACAAGCCAGAGCGTTGATCAAATCGCAGCATCGTCTGTCAACCCACCTAAAGAAGCGCTGACAGAAGAGCGCCAGGAGCGTCTGAACGTGCTGCTAAGCTATTCGCCTCTGCTACGAAGCGTATGGAAATGGAAAGAAGCTTTTTCCGCTTGGTACGATTCTTCGCCGAATCATGCGGTCGTCTTACTTGGATTTGAACGTTGGTTTACACAAAGCGATCAGATCGATCACTCAGCTGTTCGATCTATATTGAAAACCATGCGCAACTGGAAATAGGAAATCGTGAATTACGATCGTTGCCGGGGACCAATGCAACGGTCGAGGCCAGGTACAACCGGATCAAAGCCTTCCAGCGCAGTCATTTTTTCACTCGAAGTCGCAATCTCTATATATAGCCGGTATTCTTATTGAATGCAACCGATATCGGTTACTGCGATGATTGTCAAGCACTGATTTTTATTTCGAGTCCCTAAAGAATTGCTTCTCATTGATTCGACGACTGTTACCGTTGGTAGAATATGCTTACCTTGGGCTCCGTATCACGGTGAACGTGTAGGTATTAAACTGCATGTGGCACTTCAAGCAGTGAACCAGCTCCCATTGAATGTTATGGGGAACCCTGTGATTAACGCCACTATCGACATCATTTCATCTCCGCTTTATCAAGTAGTTCCAGAACGACAACTATATTTTTTATTCATTATATCGGGCTAAAATTCGTACATCTATTAATGTCAATCTTCGGGTATCCAGATGTGGCTCCAATAAAAAATAGGACTCTCCTTGGAGAAGCCCTATAACTATGCTTACTATATCTACAAAGACACACTTGTAATCTAATTACTTTTTCCCTGCAACAAAACCACGACAATGAGGAAGTTCCTTCGGATTATCTATAAGTTTCCAACCTTCAACATCTTTAAAGCCTGCCGCATTAACCATGTAAGCCATACATTGAAGCGTTGGAGCCCACCAATTTGTATGATTATTCCCATATTCATTGTTGGGATAAAACTCCATGACCATTTGTCCACCAGAATACCCTTGTCCAAGTCCTCCACGATATGGGCTAAAATCATCGGATATTGCTGATTCTACGAATATCTCCTCTTGACATACAGACGAGAGCTTGTCCAGAGCCAACAAAGGATGGCGCAAATGATATAGGGTGCCAAAACAAAACACGATGTCAAATCTCCCAAGCGCCTCTTGTGATACATCGTACACCGACATCTCGATCCGTTTACACTGTTCTTCTGAATAGCCGAGTGCTTCTCTGCATAAATCAAATGTCCCCCATGCATTTCGGTCCGACTCCTCCAAGTTTCCTAAGTAGTCGGAAAAATCATCAATAGCAACAACTTCCTTCGCTCCTCTTTTTAAAGCCTCAAAAGTCCAATATCCATCCCATGCCCCCACATCTAACACCCTTTTTCCTTTCAAATCAGCAGGTATACCATAGGAATCACGATTAATTGGCGCCCAACCAGGGGTAACTATTCCATTTGGGAGTTCAATTTTATGATACCAAAAAGGGAACTCATCGATTTTTTTTAATAAATCAGATTTACTTATTGTCATTATCCATCCCCCACATTACTTTATTTCAGGAATTACTCCGACAGCATTCTTTGATTACACCATTCTGTCCATACTTCTCTCAACACATATTCGAATTTCCTTGTAAATCCCAAGGAATTCATCAAAAAAGAATGACGCATTCTATTTCTTAAATTGAGTCTCAAATTTAGAAGGAAGTCGGAATCATTCGCCAGATCAACAACTTTTTGTTTATATTCCTCTTTGTTGGAAGCTATTAATTCTGGCAACTCAACGTTCGTCAATAAACTGACACCTACTCTAGACACATGGGATTCACCAGACAACGTGACCACCGGGATTCCCATCCAGAGTGCTTCGCACGTCGTTGTTGTACCATTATAAGGGAAAGTGTCCAATGCAATATCAATTGAATGATATGCTGCAAGATGTTCTTCATTTGCTCGTATTCTACCGATTAGTTCAACTCGATTTTTTGATATTTGCCTGTTCTCAAAGTATTTCCATACCCGTTCACAAACATCAGGGTCGTTAAATCCATCGGATTTAATAACCAGGTGGGAGTCCCGTATCCCCACAAGAATTTCTGCCCAAAGTTGAAGAACTTCCTCGGTAACTTTTGCAAGATTATTGAACGAACCTAATGTTACGTGACGATTACGAATAGCCGGTAAATCGCTAACCTCAGGTGCTCGGTCCGGGGCTTTATAGCTCAGGAAACAATTCGGCAACCTTACAAGCTTCTCTGAATGGAGATGCTCTGTACTTCCAACGGGATCCGTTAAAGCATCAACAATTCTATAGTCCATCGTTTTTAAACCTGTAGTATTCGGATATCCAAGCCAGCTAACTTGAACCGGCGCAGGCTTTCTCGAGAACAATAACATTCTATTATTTGCTGTATGACCCGCGATATCAATTAAGACATCTATATTGTCATCCAGTATCAGTCTGGCAGCTTCCTGGTCCGAAAGGTTCCTAATACATCTCCAAACGTTTGCCTTTTCCTTAAGCCTTTGGGTTACCAAGTCAGGGACGAGTACATCACTGTAACAGAAGACTGTAAATTGTGTCCGATCATAATAATCCAATACGGGTTCCAAAAAATAGGCTACAGAATGGTCCCGAAAGTCAGCTGATACAAAACCTATTCGTAATGGACGGTTTGGTTCCACTTTGTTTGGAAATACATAATTAGGATTAGAAAGTCCTTGGGCATGTGTCATAGCAAATTTAAGGTGTTCTTCATATTTTTCAATCGGACTACAATCATCAATATAATTCAAGGTAAGAAGTAAATTGCTGTGACACTGTGAGAATGATGGTTTTAGCTTTAATACTTCCCGGTAGTATTGTATCGCCTTCTTTGGATTTCCCTGCATATTTGCCAAAGATGCAGTATTATTAAAGGCATCAAGATAATCAGGAGTAATCGAAATCGCTTTATTATAACATTCTTCTGCCTCATGTGGCTTTGCATCGGAATAATACAAGTTTCCAAGATTATTATATGCTTCGGCATAATTCGGCCTTTTTTGAATAGCAATTTTATAATACTTTTCCGATTCTTTTATCATGCCCATTTCATGTAACAAAAAACCAACATTGTTATATATGTCTGCAAACTCCGGGTTAGCTCTAATCGCCAGCATGTACTGGGATAGCGCTTCTCTTTGATTCCCCAACAGATGATAAAGATGGCCTAAGTTATGAAGGGCCTTAGCAAAATTTGGCTTTAACTTAATGGCTTCTTTATAGCACAACTCCGCATCGGTCAGGTTACCCTGATTTTTAAGTGCATTGCCTAAATTATTGTAAGCATCCGCATATTGAGGTTCTAAAGTTATAGCACGGCCAAAATGTGCTATGGCTTGCTCGTATAGATCTTGATTAAGACATAAAACACCTATATTACAGTATACTTCAGGATAATCAGGTCTCAATTCAAGGGCATGTTCGAAGTAATTTTGAGCTTTGTATTCGCTATTCATTAACAAGTTAATGACACCCGCCAAATTGTACACTTCCGCGGTGGCACTGCCCTCAGCAATTAATTTTTCACAAATATTTAAAGATCGGTCAAATTCCGCCTTTTCATAATATTGAACTGCTGCATAATAATTTGCTTTTGAGTCAAGAGTAATATGAGCATGTTTGCGGTTAGACATGCCACTATCTACGTTCTGCATATCATTCCTAGAAACACTAGGTTCTTTAATACTATTCGAGAAATCGTTGCATTTTTGCTCTATACAATATTTATCCCACACTTGTGCGTACAACTTCTCTAAATCCTTCGTAAATGGAACCGCATCCGTTAAGGACGATTGCAAAAACCGACCTCTTATTGTTGAACGCAGATTATTTAAAAGTTCCGGTTGTAACGCAAGACTTACTGCCCTCTCGACATAATCGAATTGTGAATGTGTGATAAATTGTGTTAAACCTATATTCGATAATAAACTAGCACCGACTCGAGAAACATGATATTTCCCTAGTAATGTAATGACGGGAACACCCATTAGGAGAGCCTCACAAGTTGTGGTTGTACCGTGATACGGGAATGTATCTAGAGCAATATCGATCTGATTATATGTCGCAAGGTGATCGGAGGAAGAAGATTTCCAACCGATTAATTCAATGCGTTCCTTATCAATGCCAAATTGAAAGAACTCTGAACGTATTCTTTGCTGTATTTCTTCTTGGTCCAAACCGTTATTTTTTAAAACCAACCTTGATTCAGGCACTTGTTTCAATATCTTTGACCATAATTCAATCATTTCAATTGTAATCTTAGCCAAATGATTAAATGAGCCGAAGGTTACCGCTCGATTTGTTACCGCATCTATATCAATTACTGGGTATTCCTTTGGTGGGGAATATACGAGGAAGCTCTTTGGCATACGTAATAATCGTTCCGTATAGTAGTGCTCACCGTCACCAGCGGGGTCAGCATAGGCATCCGTAATCCTATAATCCATGGTTGAAAGTCCTGTTGTCCCTGGGTATCCGATCCACGTTATTTGAATCGGTGCAGGCTTTCGTGCAAATAAGAGCATGCGATTTTTAGCAGTATGTCCTGCCAAATCAATCAGGATGTCAATCTTATCGCACTGAATAAGTTCCGCAATGTCACTATCGGTCATCCCTGCGATATCTCGCCATTCGGAAGCATACCCTTTAAACCGCAACGTAACATCATCCTGAACAACTACATCACTGTAACAATATATTTCAAATCGTCTTTTATCATGATTAGCCAAAACAGGTTCAATAAAATATGAAACAGAATGCTTACGGAAATCAGGAGAAACATATCCGATCTTCAATGGCCGAACTAAAGACAATTCATTAGAGTAGTAGTTCGGCCGTGCTAACGCTGATCCGTGCCGGCTATCAAAATTACGATGTTCTTCCAATAATGCATCAGGGTCAATATTCGGTGAATAATGCATGGAAAGTAACAAATTACTGTGAGCGATTGTATATTCAGGATTACTCTCTAAAGAATTACGATAGCAATCAGTTGCCTTCTCTGCCAGCCCTTGGTTACGGTATGCATTACCCATATTGTTAAAGGCTCTATCATAATTAGGGTTAATCTTTAAGGCCTTCTTATAAAATCGAATTGCTTCAGTGTCTTTTCCTTGCTCATCATAAATAATACCTAAATTATTATAAACTTCGGCTAAGCCGGGATTTATCTCCAATGCTTTAAAAAAGTACTTTTCCGCTTGTGCGTACTTCTTCTCATCAAGCTTCATAACACCTAAGTTAAGATAGATTTGGGGATTATTCGGACTATGAAACAATGCCTTCTCATAATAGGCGTATGCGCCTGAATAGTCTTTTATTTTTTGCAGGACATTACCCATGTTGTATAAGACCATAGAGTACTCTGGGTCATAAAGAAGTGCTAAGTCGTAACATGTTTTCGCCTCGGTATACATTTCCCGATTAAAATATATGGTCCCTAAATTATTATATGTTTTTGCACTTTTTGGATTAAGCCGAACCGCCTCCATATAATGTTTAATTGCCTCTACAACATTCCCCTGCATATTTAACAATTGACCTAAATAAAAGTGGGCCTGAAAATTGTCCTGGCTAAGCTGAATCACTTGATAAAACCAATGTATCGCCTCTTCAACACGTCCTTGCTCAGCGCAGATTATACCAAGTAAATGATAGATTTCGGCGCAATTCTGATCCTGTTCAGCGCATTTCAACAGCAACTTTTCGGCTTGGAAATAGTCCCCGCTTTGTGACATTTGGCAGGCCGTTTGATACATCTTCTCAACTGTCAATACTTCCTTCTTGCTGATACAGCAAACTTTATACTTCTTGCCGCTACCGCACGAACATAAATCATTACGCTTTAAAACCATATTAATAACCCTTCCTTATTTCATTCACTTGAAGACACCTGATATCAATAAAGGAGACTCCAGCCAAGCAAGAGTCTCCTTTATTGAACTAGAAGAGATTAACGAAGCAACTGCAGTACACCTTGTGGCTGCTGATTTGCTTGGGCCAGCATCGCTTGGGCCGCTTGAGCCAAGATGGAGTTCTTCGTTTGCTCCATCATTTCTTTTGCCATATCTACATCACGGATACGGGATTCCGCTGCAGTCAGGTTTTCGGAAGCAGTGCCAAGGTTATTGATTGTGTGCTCCAGACGATTTTGGTTAGCACCCAATTTGCTTCTTTCTTGAGAAACAAGTTCAATCGCATTGTTGATGACGCTGATTGCGCTATTGGCTGAATCCTTGTCGGAAACATTAATAACGTATTCTGTTGCAGCGCCATTTTTAATGGTATTTGAACCGTACTCCACGTCAACTACATCACCGTTTTGAAGCGTTGCTGTCTGACCGTTTTCATTGGTAGAAGACGTAATGCCCAGTGCTTTAGCACGCATATCACCAACAGCAAGCTTCAAGTTTTGGTCCTTGTTTGCACCAATGTGGAAATTGACGGAAGCATCAGAACCATCCTGGCCTTTTACTTGTGAAGTATTAAAGCCAAGGTTGGACGCAAGTTCACCAGCAGCAATCGTAATTTCGCTGGTTCCGCCTTCTTTACCACTATTGATTTGGAAACGAATACGGTCTGTATCATCTACGGCTAATGTCTTCACAGTAACCTGATCTCTTTGAGGAAGCGTCGGATTACTTGTGTTCCATGCATTGATCGCAGTATTGACAGCCGATTGAATTGCACTTGCTAATACATTTTTATCAGAATAATCTTGGGCGCTTATCGTTAAGTTTGTGTAGGAATTTCCATCGACAGTTAATGAAATAGTATCATTTTTAGCTTTACCTAATTCAATAGTCGCATCAGACAAGCCCGTGATGCCGGCAGCCGCCCCCGTCATTGCGGTTACACCGTTGTTCTTACCTGCAACACCAGTAGCAATGCTGATCTTACCAGGGACCGTCGCATCACCAGAGAAGTCTACATCGGCAGCCGCAGCGCCTTGCGCTACACCTTCACCAGCAACTGTTGATACTGCCCACGCGTTGAATGCAGCTTCAATGGCTCCAGCTGCTGTAGATGGGTTGTTATACGTGCCTGTTGCAACCGTCAAGTTTGCTGTAATCGTAGTAGCTCCGTTATCTTTTGTATATTTAACGGTCATTGTATTATTTGCAGCGTTCCCGTCTGCTTTAACGTCGGAACCATTAAACAGAGCAGATGCTGCATTACCACCGATAATGCTAATCTTACTGTTTGCTCCTCTATCTCCATTGCCATCTGTAATTACAAGCTTACCTCCTGAAATAGCGACGGAGATGTTAGCGCCATCTGCTAATGCTAATCCAGATTCAACTCCACCAGATGCTGTATTTGTAAAGTCGGCACGAAGCAGCGCCTGCAAATCAGCAGCCACAGCAGCATCATTCGCGGAAGCAGTAGAAAGTGTAATCGTACGAACAGCATTTCCAATCTGGATTGTTAACTCGTTCGCGGAAGCATTAACTGCACCCGACAGATTGGTTGTTGTCGCAGACAGCGTTCCACCGCCGACTCCGCTAGTATATGTACCAACAGTACCATCATGAATCGTCACGGCAGCCGTCATGTTAGAGCCAACTGCTACACCCGAGGTTGCCGCACTTCGAACATTAAATACATCAGCACCAGCGCCGATTCTATCGATGGAAGTAGCATTCTTCACCGCAGAAACAGCTTCTGTTTTATCTTTCGATCCATTGATCAGCTTTTGCGTATTGAACTCCGTAGTATTACCAATACGGTTGATTTCATCAGCCAATTGATTAGCTTCGTCTTGAATGCTCTTACGATCACTATCCGTATTCGTTCCATTGGAGGATTGAACTGCCAGTTCGCGCATACGTTGCAGAATGGAGTGAGTTTCGTTCAATGCACCTTCTGCCGTTTGAATCATAGAGATTGCATCTTGAGAGTTACGTGCCGCCTGATCCAGACCGCGGATCTGACCGCGCATTTTTTCGGAAATTGCTAGACCGGCAGCGTCATCGCCTGCACGGTTGATGCGAAGTCCGGAAGACAGCTTCTCGATAGACTTGGATTGGTTAGCTGTGTTAGCAGACAACTGACGGTGGGTGTTCAATGCACCAATGTTGTGATTAATTCTCATTTCTATTCTTCCTCCTTGAAGAAAATATGTAGTGTCCACATCCATGTGGAAGTCTATCCCGTAGGTCGGCCGCCCTACAGAATAGCTTATAATACATATATCGACAGAACCACTCGAAGATTAAAGAGTATATTGATAAAAAAATAAAAAAACAGCCTCAGGGCTGCTGTATCTCAAATTAGCTCTTATTTGTCACTCCCTCCCTCCGTTTTCCACGTAATGTTTGGGAATTTTTGCATATTGAAAGAGCTTTGCATTGCCTCCCGGTTAGACTGCTGAATAACAGAGTATAGTTCTTGTCTGAAAACCGGGATCGATTGGGGTGCGCGAATGCCAATTTTCACTTGTTCTCCCTCTTGGCCAAGCACAACAATTTCGATTTGATCCCCTATGATTATAGATTCGCCCTTCCTTCTTGTAAGCACCAGCATTGCAAGTGTCCTCCTTGAAATAATGTTAGCTTCGGCTTCAAAGCAATAATTTATGTTTAGTATGATACTCCGTCTCATGCAAAATTAGCTGCATACCTAATTTTTCGCTATGATTAATAACAATAGGCGCTTGAAGGTTTAAAGTCGCTTGTTGGATATCATCTTTAATGGTAACAATGGACCACACCATTATATTCTCTTTCTCCTGGACTTTAAGCTGCTCAAGTGTACTCGGGGATAGATCAAACTCGTAGTCTTTGTAAAACCAAAATGGATTAGTAATAATAAACGAGATCCTACCGTTCCCAACAGACTGTAAGAAAGAAAATGGAATCTCCTTGTTAGGCTGCAATATAACAAATCTTCTTTCCTGCTCAAATCCAGGAATGGCTTGTGGAAAAGCAATAATTTCATCTTCGTTAATCTCGATTATGCCAAACCGCTCTGTTGTTATTTCCATAATTTCACACCCCAAGTTAAATTATAAAAAAATAAAAAGCTACAGATACCAGATCTATAGCTTTATTATATATAGTATTATCTACGCTCATCAATAAGAATCCCGGCCATCTCTTGCATTTTGGCAACAAAGTCCAGTGTCTTCTCTGGAGGAATTTCCCGAATAATTTCACCGGTGTCTTTGTTAAGCACTTTTACCATGATTTGTTTTGTCTGTTTATGAATAGAGAAGTCTAAAGATGTCATTGGACCCTCGACCGCTTTTATCGAACGCTCAATAGCTTTAATCAATTGTTCATCGCTTATGGATATCGACTCGCCTTTCAATTCCGCTTGCTTCAATTCCTTAGAAGACTTGATCGAGGAAACAACAGAACCTTCCTGCTCCCTAGCCATCCTTACTGGCCCGCTATCAAAAGATGGACTACTATAGGTACTCTGTAATCCGATACTTTGATTCGACATATCCGCACTCAATATTTACCCCTCCGCCAAACAGGATCTATTTACTGTATATATCGGATGGCTGTTCATATATGTTTAGCATAAATTTGTATAATTAAACTTTCAAATCCATTTCAGGTGGGATGATTTCAATGAATGCTTTTTGCGCCAAATATATATCAAGCTTTCCTCGAACATACTCTATACTGGGCGCGTTGACTTTAGTTTGAATATCTAGCGTTGCAGGGGTAAACTGAATATTCGGCTTACGGGCTACGTATTGGATGCTGACATTATCAGGTGCTGCTGACGTGCGATATTCGATATCAAGATCATCAAATGCTCTCATTGCAAATTCCGGTATAGGATCATTCTTGTTGGTCAAATCTGCCATCCGATTGCCGTCCTCCACTCGTCTTGCAATACCTTGGAGGGCAATTCTTCGAGCCTCGGAAACAATGGTATCCATTAATCGGTAGTTGCTGCCTATGCCAAGCGCATCCCACGCTTTGCTTGAATCGATAGAAAGCTCCCCTGATGGCGATTCCATCTCCAATCGGGATGGTGTTGTCTTATATTGCTGATCAGGCCCGGGCTGCTTTATCTCGTAATGTCCCGGCTCTGTATCTATCCCGATCCGAGAGTACTGCTGGTTGATGCGGATTTGCGGTATAGAGGTCATGGCTCTTCACCTATCTTAAGAAATCGACCAGGCTCGGTTGGATGATCTTCGCCCCTACGGACAATGATGCTTGATAAATATTTTCTTTCACCTTCAAATCCGTTACGACCTCCGCCAAATCTGCATCTTCCGTTTTGGATTGCAACGTTTGGAGGTTCAGGTCAATGTCCTTTAATCTCTCGTCCGCCAATTCAATCCGGTTTAACTTGGCTCCAATATCGGAACGCACTTCAAGGAACTTGTTAATCCTTGAGTCTAATTCGCCTAAAGAGCTGGAGACCGAGGCAGTATCCCCTGCGGCTAAATAACCCGCAATATCATCCAAAATCTTGAATGCGTTATCCGGATCATCAGGCTTTCCAAAGATGTTGTTCCCGGTCGTGTTAACGGGAATTTTAATGCCGACGCCGATTTCAAACTGAATCAAACCTGGGTCCGTTACGCCTAGATCTGTGTTCCCTGTGCCGTCGTCGTAGTTCTTGGCACCGGGCAATTCGGAATATGGCGCTTTATCCGTAATTTGACCGTTAAAAACATATTTGCCATTGAATTCGCTGTTTCCAATTCGTACAAGCTGCTTTTTCAATTGCTCAATCTCAGCTTTCACGGCGTCTTCCGCAATTTGGGGATTGGATCCATTCGCCCCTTGAACCGTGAGTTCCCGGACTCTTTGCAACACGCTATTGGCTTGATCAAGCATCGTATCGGTATATTCCAGCCATGATATCGATGAGCTTACATTTTGCTGATACTGATCGTTTGCCGTCAGATCGGATCGATATCTCATGGCGAAGCTGATTCCGACCGGATCGTCCGATGGCTTATTGATTTTACGCCCCGTCGCCATCTGGTTTTGCGATCGATCCATGCTATTTAAATTCGTATATAAATTGCGCACTAGCTGCGTATTCATCATGCCTTGCGTAATCCGTGAGTTTGCCACAGGCATTCACCCCTTAAACTAAAAGTTGATAAAGCCGCGCACTATCTGCCCACGACACCCATACTGTTAATGACTTTATCGAGCATTTCGTCAAATGTTGTTAACGCTCGCGCAGAAGCATTGTATGCATGCTGATACTTAATCATATTGGCCATCTCCTCATCGAGGGACACGCCGCTGACCGATTGCCTTCTCGTTTCGATTTGATCCACGAGCGCCTTCTGGTTATCCGTTTGCCGTATGGCCTCCTGCGTCTGCACCCCGAGCTGTCCGACGATGGCACGGAAAAACTCGTCAAAGGAACCGTTCTTCAAGATCGGAATTCCCGTCGTCTGCGGGTCAAAGTCAAGCCTGACCGTCCGCATCCCGGCCGCGAGCAAGGCAAGGTCATTATTTCCTTTTACGACAGTTTCCGTACCGTCAGCATTCTTCTTAATCGTTCCGTCCGTATTGGTCTCCACGCGAAGGGAAGACGCAATCTTGGCCGGACTGTCAATGATCGCCTGATTTAGAGTAATCGATGCCGCATTATATTCCGTAGCTCCACCCTTCAATGCGAAGAACGGGATTCCCGATTGCGGAGGCGATTCCAATGAATAGCCTAGCCCGTGAAGGCCGTTAAGTCCTTTCACCGTAATCTCCAGTCCCGCATCCGCAGTAACAACTCGTTCTTCGTCCGTGAGCGTTTCTTGTCCGTTAAACGTTCTCGTGCCAATAACGGTCCCTGCTGGAGGCTGTTGAGGAAGCACGGAGCCTTTGGGCAACGTGATCTTCATATCGCCTTGCGCCAATGCTTTCACCATGGAGTCCAACTGGAACTGATAGCTTTGCACGTAATTATCGCGGGAGTAGATTAGGCCGTATACCTCGCCGTTATTGAGCGTGCCGTCCTGAAATGCGTCTTCAAAATTGATTTTCGTGCCTGGAGTCGTATCCCCCGGCGTTTCGAACGATGCGGTAACGTTGACCCCCTCAACCAAACGCGTCGAACCCATATTGATGTTATACCCGCTCGCCGTATTTTCGACGGTAATGTTGATAATCTTCGACATATTATCCGCAAGCAAGTCCCGCTGGTCCCGCAGATCGTTAGCATCGTTGCCTAGTCCTTCTATGCGGAATATTTCTCTATTCAACGAAGCCACTTGCGTAAGCATCGTATTGATCTCTCTTGCTTTCACATCGATATCTTCCGTCAAATCCGATTTCAGTTCAGATAACTGCGTCGCTGTATGATTGAACGTGTCGGTCATTGCAAGCGCATTTTCTTTGAGCGCGGCTCTCGCCGTTGTATTCTCGGGTTCCTTGCTGACCACTTGCCAAGCGTTCCAAAAGTTTTCAATGACTTGGCGCAGACCGGTATCGGAAGGTTCATTCGTAATGGCCTCGAGCTTATCGAGGGTATCTTTGCGTACCGTCCAACTGCCATAGCTTTTATTTTCACCATAAAACTGCTGATCCAGAAATCCTTCGCGAATTCTCTTGATCGAGTCAAATTCCACGCCGGTGCCGATTTGGCCGGGAACGTTGCTTCGCATCAACCCTACAGCCTCCATCGGTCTGGATGCAACCAGGTTAACGACTTGTCTCGTATACCCTTGTGTATTCGCGTTGGCTATATTGTGTCCGGTTGTTTGCAGAGCTGTTTGCTGTGCAAACAAGCTGCGCTTGCTTACCTCAATGCCGCTAAAAGTCGACCTCATATCCCTACTCCTCCGCTACGCTCTCGAATCGAATAAACCCACGTTCCTATGTCCGTACCCTTGCTGCTTGGATTTATGGTAAAACACTTCATCTTCCGGTGGCCCAACGATCAAATCCAATGAATAATCTATGAAAGCGAGCGACTGCTCGATCAGCTGTTGATTGACTGCGTTTAGTTCTCTGAGCTTCCGAATCGTGGACAGCAGTTGCTTTTGCGAATCAATTAATTCTTTCTTTTCCTCTATATTAAAAATGATCTTTGTCAAATCGCTGATGGTTACCCTTGGGTTGGGCTTGTACCCCTTCTCTATCATAAATTCGCCAATGACGCCGATCCGCTCTTGATCAAGGTCCGCGACTTGCTTTATTAGTTTATTTTCTTTATTAGAGATTTCCATCAGTCGCTCAATTTGATTATGAATGAGTACCTGTCTCTTCTGTTCAGCCAACTCCAGCAGGTTCGCATGAATATCGTTCAACGCCGTCATCAGTTGTGTCAATGCCAAGAAAGACATTCATTCTCGCCTCCGTTTTTTATTTCAAAAAAGGGAATAATTTCTCCGCAATTTTCCGTCCATCCACACGATACGTTCCATCTGCTACTGATTTTTTTAATGTTTCAATTTTGTCTTGCCTTGCTTCGCTCATCCCTTGACTGCCGAGCAGCTCCTTGGCTTCGGTAGAGATTTCAACATGGTCTTTCTTGCTTCCCGTCTTCTTGGAAACTTGCTGCTGCGACTCATAAGACTTCTTATATTGATTGACCGATCCAACCCGATTCGTCCCGTCGATTTTCACTTGAATCACCTCGTATTCATAAAATAAAACCCACCGCGTAAAAGCTTTATTACTTTTATCGGTGGGCTTATATGAAAAGTTTATATTGTGTTTATAATGTTAATTTAATCATAGCTCATTTTAATCTGTCTTTCAATCGATCCTTAATGTTGTAGCTGGCGTTGTTTTCTTGCTGCTGTTGAGCCAGCCGCCGTTTTTCATCCTCCTGAATATGGCTTGCCTCCTTCGCAAGCCGCGCCCGGCAAGATTCGCAAATTGTCCCTTCCCGGATATCCGTACCGCAAACTTCGCAGTGGTATACAACATTAGGGTTACTCCGAATCGAAATGCGGCCTTCCCGAATAAATTTCGTAATCACATTTACCGGTACCCCGGTTGCGTCGCTTAACTCCTGCAGGGTGCACTGTTTATTTTGGCGCAAGTACTCGGTACACTTCAAATATTGTTGCTCCACTTCCTTTATGCAGTTGGGACACATATTATAGCTATTCTTTATATGAATTTTCCCGCATCGGTAACAATTCACTACATTCAGGCTCATTGCCGTTCCCCCATATCCCAAGGTTTTGCCGTTAACTACTCCTATATTCCTATTATATCGGCAAATTTCCGGCTTTATTAAGATCATTTTGCCAACAATTTATAAAATTTGGTGAACAAAGGCCTGCTACTACCTTGCCCAACTGATCCCATAGACCTCTGCGCTGGCCTTCTTCCTGATGGTCCTTGCACATTCGTTCAGCGTACTTCCGGTCGTATATACATCGTCGATCAAGTAAATTCGCAGCCGCCCTGTGCTACCGGACACAGCCTTCATTCGAGCCAGCCCCTCCTCGTCGACTTCGAAAATACCCTTCATATCGTCAAGCCGGGCCGCCCTGCTCTTAAAGCTTTGCTTGTCCGTGTGGCGGGTGCGCCGCAGCAAAGAAATGACAGGCAAGCCCGTAAGCCTGCCAAGCTCTTCGGCCAGCTGTCTTGCCTGGTTAAATCCCCGTTCCCGAAGCCGTTCTTCGCTTAACGGCACGAAGCTGATCCATTGCGCTCCCGGATCGCGCTGCGCCGGTTCAACCGGATGGCGACGATGCAGATGATAAGCATGCAGCAGCATGGGGCCGAGCAGCCGCCGCAAGCGTTCTTTGCCGCGATACTTATAGAGCGCCAGCCATTCCTTCATCGTGTCGTCATAACGAACGGCGCTGCGGTTTTGAGAGTAGTAGGTTGTTTCCCGCCGGCTGCAATCGGTACAGTGCTCGAAGCGGCCGCACCGGCTGCACAACACTTCTGTGATCCACGGGATCGACGCCCAGCAGCCGGAGCATACCGGCAAAGGCTTCGAGCCGTCACAGCCAGCTCCGCAGGACAAACATATTGGCTTGCTGCCAGACAACAGCTTCTCCAGCGGAGCCAGCCATTCCAGGCAGCGCCGCACCATCGAACCTAGCATGTTCCCCTCCCCTTATCACAAGACTTCCGTTTCGATAACACAGCCTCAGCCCCACCTGCAAAGAGCTGAAATTGCGCACATACGATACACTTGCCCTTCATTAACTGTTACTTCCGCCATGTAGACAGCCCGGCCTGCCCGAAAGACATGACTAATCGATATGCCCCCGTTTTTTGGCCAAAGCATTCATCTCTTTGATCTGGCCGATCGCGTTCACTTGAGAACGGTTTTTCTCCCTTGCTGCAAAATACACCTGTCCCCGCGGGTCCTGCGCCGATCTCCCGGCACGCCCGGCCATTTGCACAAGAGCCGCCGCGTCGAACATGGAGGAGTCGCTTTCCAGAATGAACACATCGGATTTCGGAATCGTTACGCCTCGCTCCAAGATGGTCGTTGTCACAAGCATTCGAATATCGCATGCACGAAAGTCGACTACCTTTTGCGCCCGATGCTTGTCCTTGGAGGATGTTCCTTCAATTCGAATGTCGGGAAAATGCTTGCGAAGCAAGCCCACAAGCGGCTCCACGAGAGCGATTTTAGGAACAAACACAAATGCTTGCGCCCCGCGCCGAACCGATTCCTGAAGCTTCTGAAATAGGCGTGCGTGCAGTTTCGATTGCTGAAGCATCTGGTTAATAGAAGGTATCATCATCAACTGAGGCACCGGTAAAGGATGCCGATGGTATCTTGCAGCCACCCGGGCATGCGGCAGCCTCCCGAGCTTCACCGCCTGCTGCAATGCTTCCGGAGGGGTCGCCGATAGTAAAATATAAGCGCCGCCCGGCTTGCATACCTGCTGGGCCGTATACTGCAGAATTGGATTGTTGTGATAAGGATACGCGTCGATTTCATCAATAATGACCAGGTCAAATGCATGACGGAAACGCATCAACTGGTGGGTCGTGGCGATCGTCAGCTCCCCGCGCTCCCACCGCTGCTCGCTTCCGCCGTAAAGCGTGACGACCTGTGTGTCGGGAAAGGCCTTCCCCAGGCGCGGCTTCAGCTCGAGGACGACATCCCGGCGCGGTGTCGCAACGACGACGCGGCCGCCGCGATACAACGCATATTGAATCATGGGGAAGATCATTTCCGTCTTGCCGGCGCCGGTTACAGCCCAGATCAGAAACCGAGATTTAGGTATAGGCGATCCAACTTCATGTTTAACCCTTATATGGGTTTCATTTGCTTTCAAAAACTCGAGCGCCGAACGGGATGCATCCGCCTGTACGCTGCTTAGTCCCCAAGGGGCCAGCAGCATGTCCATTTCCTTCTCACTGGCGCTACCGCTGCTCCTGTGATGCGGATGCTCCACACCGCAGATCAACAGCGTACAGTACCTTGCTCTTCCCATCGTCAGGCATGCCTCACAGCACGGACACGGCCCTCCGCAGCTGGGGCAATCCGTCCAAGAGATCGGCTCGCTTGCAGCCTTGGTTTCACTTTCTTCACGGCTCTGCTCATTGCCGCACCGTCTGCAGCGGCACCATGTTTGCTTCCGCAGCAGCAGCGGCATTTCTCGAACGTTCCGGCTGACTTGGACAGCGCCTTCGATCTTCAGCTTTCCTTGAAGCCATGCCAACTGCAAGTAATAGTGCGGATGGGCAGCAACCTGTTCTAATCCTTCATGGATCATCAAAGATTTGAACTCTTCGGCCATCAAGCTCCGCCCGGCCATTCGCTCGCCTACTGAAGTTACAAGCCGCAGCAGCTCCGGGTCCGCTATAACCGCGGCATTCGGCACCCAGTTCCACAGCCTCCAGCGCTCCCCTAGCCGCTCTTCCCGTCCCAGGGACTTAGCTGCATGAAGCAGGAGCACAAGCTGCCGGCTCAAGTCCTTTCCCTCATCTTTATGATTCATAATGCCGACCAGCTCGCTGGCTTGTCCAAACGACAAAGACGGCTCCAGTACACGCAGCTTGAACGATAGCCCGTACTGCCGGGTCCAATGGTCCCGATCCGCGCGCATATCCAAGGAAACGTGCCAGGAGCAGTTGTTCTGGCGTATGATCGCATAAACCCATGCCTTCATATGTCACCCGTATAATAAAGTGTGAATTCCGATCATAAATATTTGAAAGCGGTTTCCATTTCGCTATGACTAATCCGTACTGCAACCACCTGCTCCTCGTCATGCTGCCGGATCCATGCGTCCCAATCCAGCGAAGCGTCCGTACTTATATCGAGGTGATGCTCGCGGCTTAATCTTTGCGCAATGGCCATTGTATCGTCGGTCGATCCTTCGTCCGCAATCGTGATCCGTATTGTCCTTCCTTTGATCCACGAAAAGAAAGACAGCGATCTTATATACCATTCCAACTGCAGCTGATTGTTGAACGTTCGCAGCACGTAATGCACCGTTCGGTCCGATCTTTTTTTCTTCCATTGCCAGTGAAGCAAGTGAAGGATGACGACACCCGCGGTGTAGCAGCCAACAATCCAAACCAAGCCTAACATCATAGCGGCTCCCTCCCTTGGAAACAATATATGCCGCTATGAGTCAGTTGGTTCCTTCCTGCCGCAACAATCGTGTTAGGCTTCTCCTATGAACGGGAACCGCACTTTCTTCTCTTCAGCACTTTCGGAATGCAGAGCGCAATGCTCCCGGCTTCATTCCGCTTCATTTGAATGCAGTTACAACGTGACCCAGCCGTTCTTGATCGCAATGATCACCGCTTGTGTCCGATCATCCACTTCCATTTTTTGCAAAATACTGCTCACATGATTCTTGACGGTCTTCTCGCTAATATATAAAAATTCCCCGATCATCTTGTTGCTCTTGCCCTCCGCCATCAGACGCAAAACTTCCGCTTCTCTGCGCGTCAGCGGACTGTTGTCCATATGCACGTACTTGACACCGGCTTCTTTGGAAATCGCCCCTGAACCAGCTATGCCTTGTTCGTCCAGATAAGTCATACGGCGAAGCTGATTAATCAGCTTCCCGGTCACCTTCGGATGAATGTACGCGTGTCCTGCCACGACCGACCGGATTGCGTTAATGAGCGATTCCGCCTCCATGTCCTTCAGCAGATATCCCATAGCGCCTTTACGCAGCGTTTCGAATACATAACTCTCGTCGTCATGAATCGACAAAATAATCACTTTAATGTCCGGAAAAATGTCCTTGAGCTTTTCCGTCGCGACTACACCGTTCTCGATCGGCATGTTAATATCCATCAGAACAATATCGGGATGAAGCGCGTTACAGAGCTCGATGACCTGAATGCCGTCGCCACACTCGCCGACAACCTCCAGATCGCTCTCCATATTCAATATCCGTTTGACCCCTTCGCGAAAAAGCTGATGGTCATCGGCTAAAACCAGTTTGATCGGACGATTATTGCTGCCCGCTGTTTCCATTATTTATTCCTCCTTCGATTCCGCCTTGATCGGTATGACCATCGATAGTTTCGTTCCAGCGCCTACGCTCGATTCAATGTCCATCCGGCCTTCGAGCAAATCTACACGTTCCCTCATTCCCATGAGCCCGTAACGGTTGGCTCTCTCGCTTCGCTTGTCGATATGGTCCACAATGAACCCTACGCCATTGTCAGCCACCACGATCTTCACCATTTGCTGCTGCATCGTGATTTCCAGCGTCACATGCGACGCTTGAGCATGCTTCACGACGTTAGAGAACGCCTCCTGCACCAAGCGATACACTGCAACCTCCATTCCCGAAGGAAGCCTCATATCTTTGCCGATCAGTTCGAATTTGGTTCTTATCTTCGACTTCTCTTCATAATCCTGAACGAATTTGCGGAGCGTAGGCACCAGACCCAGATCATCTAGTGCCATAGGGCGCAGGTTGAAAATAATTTTGCGAACCTCTTCAATACCTCCGCGAACTTGCCCTTTCAAATCGTACAATTCTTCTCTAACGGCACTGTAAGCTTGCTTGGTCATCATGCGTTCCATGATTTCCGTGCGCAGCACGACATTAGCCATCGTTTGCGCGAGCCCGTCGTGAATTTCCCTGGCGATCCGCTTCCGCTCTTCCTCTTGGGCCAAAATGATTTTTAGCCCGAGCAGTTGCCGGTTTTTCGCCGACTCGAGAAGCCGGGTGACCTGGTTCAGGTCACCTGCCAAATACTCCAGCACGACATTCAGCTGGGACACCAGCGTCTCCGCTCGTTCCAGCTGCTTGTCCACGCTCTTCAATCGCTTTTGCAAATCGTCCCGCCGCAATTTCAAATGAAGCTCTTTCTCGCGGTAAATGGCGAGCTGCGCTTGAAGCTGCGTCGCCGCCTCATAAGCCATTCGAATATCTTCTTCATTGAATCGTTTGAAGTCTCTGCTTACTTCCGTTAATCGAACACGGGACCGCCGATATTCGACTTCAAAACGGTCCACCGTGTCGATTGTTTTTGCCGTTTCGTCAATAACCTGCTGCAACTCGTTATTTAACGCTTCACGCTCTGCCCGTACGCTTTCGCAAATCTCGAAAAGCTGGTACTTGCTGTTTTCCATCACATCTATAGCGTTTTTGATGACGCGATCAATTGCATCGACGGACATCCGGACAAAGCTCCTTCGCCATTTTTCTCATCGTACTAGCAATATAGTACCACATTTAGATCAGATTGTGAGAGCTTATAGAACTAATTATTGCAGCTTGATCTGTTGTGTCTTCCCGTCCCAAGTGACTTTCCAGCCCAAATTTTCCGACAAAATGCGCAGCGGCACCATTGTAAGGTCCTTCATAATGGTTGGCGCTACCTCTGCTGTTGTTCGTTGCCCGTTCACGATCAGGTCGGGATTATCGATCCACAAATCGACCATTTTATCCCCGCGGATAACCGTCACTTTCCGCTCCGCATCGTCCCACCGTACGGTACCACCCAAGGCGTCGGTTACAAAACGGATCGGGATCAGCGTATTGTCTTTTACAATAACCGGCGCTTGTTCGAGCGTCATCGCTTTTCCATTCACAGTCACTTCTTTTTTATTAACGGTCAGTTGAATCGCGTTATTCGACTGTTTCGGAACAGGCCCGCGGTACGTAAACATGATATCGTCGATTCCAATCTTGCTTACGGCTTTCCGCTCATCTTGCCCAATTTCTTCATTAACCACATATACGCTTTTCACCCGAATGGGGTACGCCATCTTATATTCGGTCAAATCGGCCATCAATAGCTTCCAGCCGGTCCAGTTGATGCTTCTGGCGAAATCGACATAATGCACTTTACCGCTGTTGTCGACGATTTCGGCGCGCAGCCAGTTCAAGCTTTCGTCGCCGTTCACTTTCATTTTCATGTATTGCGGCTCGCCTTCGACCAATATGCCCGTATCCAGCGTAGCATACGCCCACTTATTGCCCTTCCCGTTCGTAAAGTTATAGTTGAGCTCCAAGTATTTGTTCCCCGTTTCGGAGGAACGAACATATACGGCCGCCGTCACTTCTTGCGGCTTCACGTCAGACAGCGTCATGACTGCCTTATCATCGAGATTGTACCATATTTTATCGACGCCGACCGGAATCGTCGTAATGGTGCTGAAGCCGTCATATTTCGCGATCAACTGCGCGGCGGAGCTGCCGGCCATGCTCTTTACCGTCAGCATGCCATTCTTCACTTCGCCCTGTATTCCGAGCACTTCCCACTGGATCAGCTCCGGCGGAACTTCTCTCGTTTTCCCAGACTTGGTGGTCGCTACGACTGGCACTTTATACGATTCGCCTTCCGTCAACGCCAGCTGATTCGCCGATATTTTCAACCCGCTCAGTTGATCGCGGCCCGCCACTTCAATATCTGCGGACGAACTGCCTTTTCCCGATACCGCCGTTACTTTGGCCGTACCGGCCTTCGCAGGAGTAAAGACGTTGTCCTTGAAAGTACCCATATTGTCGGCTACTGCCCACTGTGCGGCCACTTTATCGGTTTCCACCGGATTATAGTATTCGTCATACGCTTTGAAGCTAAGCTGCGCCTGTTCTCCGATAAACAGCACATTCGGCGTCTGAATGAATAACCCCTTGACTTCGCCTTTCGGCGCGAGCGAGTATACGCCGACTCCGTTGACAACTTTACGCTGAATACCGGTTTCCGTCTTGTTGATCAGCACCGGTTTCGTTTCGCCCAGCGGACGGGCTACCATCTGCGTAGAACCGCCTCCGTCCAGATTCAGCCCTTTCCAAACACCGACCTTGATCATGAACTGCTGCAGCTCTGCCATGCTCAAACCTTTGCTTTCGCCGCTATAGTCCGCTGTGATAATATAAGCGGTCTTCTCATCCTTCGAGTAACCGAGCGCGGTCCTCGAGCGCGTGCAGCACAAACTTGCCACTTCCCGCGAAAATTCGGTCGGCTGCCCCTCATCCACCAGGATCGTATGCCCGCCGATCATCATTTTGAACGTTTTGGCATCGTACGTTTTGCTAGGATCCTGCGGCAGCACCTGATAGTCGGCAACGATCGGCTCGCCTACTTTCACATGCTCTCTTACAAAATCTGCCGCCTTGCCCGAAGCTCGCAGAATATATCCGTCTTTGGGAGCAATCATGTCGATGATGCCGTTGTCTGCAATTCTCACAACGACTCCGTTTTGTACCAGCACCTCCGTCGGCACCGTCACCCCATCGTTCGAACGATCCACCTGACCCCAGGCGCTCGTATACATAAACATACCGTCGATATGGCTGTGTTCCCCGTCCGGTTCAAACCAATAATACGTCTTGTTTATTCCTCCGAGCGGATAGGTCGCGCCGTCTCTGGCAATCATCGAGCCCTTAAACGTAAATAGATCGACGATCGGTTTATTATTCTTGTCTATCGCAAACGTATAAAATCCTGGCAAATACGGCGGAGTCGCCATCAGCTGACCATTCGAAATTTGGGGACCCATCGGCACCCCTTCCGCCTGTGTATTGTAAAAGTCGCCATTGACCCCGGCCACGGCTTTTGTTTCCGTTGCCATGCCGAGTACCGTCTGCTTGCGTGTAAATTGATTCTCCGTGCCTGTCATCACATCGATTTTTACATAAGGATTCGTTAAGTCCACTTCAACGACGTTCGCATTTACTTTAATTTCTTTGTTGCTCCGCGTCGTATTCCACACATACTTCTTAAGCACAGCGCCTGATGTTAGCGTTTCCTCACTACTGACAGTTAATGTATCTCCTGCCGCA
The DNA here is from genome assembly GCF_910593845.1 of Paenibacillus solanacearum. Classification (GTDB taxonomy): domain Bacteria; phylum Bacillota; class Bacilli; order Paenibacillales; family NBRC-103111; genus Paenibacillus_G; species Paenibacillus_G solanacearum. The sequence goes on from NZ_CAJVAS010000015.1 coordinate 88,928, forward strand.
TTCACCGTGCTCATTCCGGCCCATGGGGATAATAGCATCGCCGCGGCCAGTATAATGCACGACATTTTTCGCCATTTTGTCTGCAAAATCACGCTTTTGTTCTCCTCTCTCATTCCACTCTCCTCTATAATAGACTCTATTAAACTATAAAAAGTTACGAAGCGAAACTATGAAAAATGTATGAAGGGATAGTGACGGACTATTAAAGGAGTTTCAAGACGCATTACTATACCTGTTGTAATCAAAAAAACAAAAAGACGACCCGAAAAATTCGGATCGTCTTGCTTAGACAGATCAGATGCTTTGCCTATTAGCCTAAAGCGTCTGCTTTCAGAAGCTCTGCTTTGTCTGTGCGTTCCCAAGGCAGGTCGATGTCTGTACGGCCAAAATGTCCGTATGCAGCTGTTTGCTTGTAAATCGGACGACGAAGATCGAGCATTTTGATGATGCCGGCCGGACGAAGATCGAAGTTTTTGCGGATCACTTCAACCAGCTTCTCTTCGCTTACTTTGCCTGTGCCGAATGTATCGACAGCAATCGAAACTGGCTTGGCCACGCCGATCGCGTAGGCCAACTGAATTTCGCATTTGTCCGCCAAACCCGCTGCTACAATATTTTTGGCAACGTAACGTGCAGCATATGCACCGGAACGGTCCACTTTAGTCGGGTCTTTACCGGAGAACGCACCGCCGCCATGACGTGCATAACCGCCATACGTATCAACGATAATTTTACGGCCAGTCAAGCCGGCATCCCCTTGAGGTCCACCAATAACGAAACGGCCTGTAGGGTTAATAAAATATTTTGTTTCCGAATCCAGGAACTGTTCAGGCACAACCGGTCTGATAACATGCTCCTTGATGTCAGCATGAATTTGCTCTAAAGTAACATCTTCTCCGTGCTGCGTCGAAACAACGATCGTATCGATACGAACCGGCTTGTCCCCTTCGTACTCAACGGATACTTGCGTTTTACCGTCCGGACGCAAATAAGGCAATGTGCCGTTCTTGCGAACCTCTGTCAAACGGCGTGCCAGTTGATGCGAAATCGAAATCGGCAGCGGCATCATTTCCGGCGTTTCGTTGACAGCGAATCCAAACATAAGACCTTGGTCGCCTGCGCCGATCGCTTCGATCTGATCATCCGTCATTTGGCCTTCGCGCGCTTCGAGCGCTTTATTAACGCCTTGGGCAATATCAGGGGATTGCTCGTTCAAAGAAACGAGTACTGCGCATGTTTGGGAATCGAAACCAAACTTCGCGCGAGTATAGCCAATATCCTTAATAGCTTGGCGGGCAATTGCTTGAATATCAACATATTCGGATTGGCTTGTAATTTCGCCAATGACAAGAACAAGGCCGGTAGCAACCGATACTTCGCAAGCTACACGTGCATTCGGGTCATTCTTGAGAAACGCATCTAAAACTGCGTCGGAAATTTGGTCACAAATTTTATCCGGATGCCCTTCAGTAACAGACTCCGAAGTAAATAAGCGGCGACCGATTGGATTGGACATGTAAACGACCTCCTACTGTTACTAGTATTGATTATCGAATAAGTACCCATACAAAAAATCAACCTTTTCCGGTTGGAAAAGGTTTCTTTAACTGTTACCTTCTTTATAGTATGTTACTGGATTTGTCGATGACTGTCAATAATTATATAAGGACTATAGATTGAACATCATTTCTTCTGCTCTTTTAACTAATCGAGAAGTAATCGTACCGCCTACAGCTCCTGCATCTCGGGATGTAATGTGGCCCCAATAGTCTTCTTTGATCGAGTGGGACGGAATCGAACCAAGCTCCGTAGCAAATTCAACATTCGCCCCTGCAAGTCCTTGCTTTCCGACCGGTAACCCGAGCTCTGCAGCTATTTCATACTTTAAAGCATCCAACGCTTTTCCGCTCTCCGGCACGACTTTTTTGTTGTTCTTAGACATATCTGATTACCTCCCTTAATGGAATGTAATCATAGTATTTCCGCAGCCTGCAAGGTGACTCGTATTAACTATTGGCTTTATGGGTAAAATTATGGTGTAGCCTTGGAACCGTCTGCATTCGTTAGTAGATAGTTGCCTCGAACCATAACGTAAATTTCTTGATTGTTTTTAGGAGCCGGCTTAATGCCTCGGCCTTCTCTGGGGACGATCAATAAATGGTTCGTTTCGACCGTTGCACCAGCTGCAATATCTTTGCCGATTGTAACATCAGGTATACCATTCTCATCAGAGCTAAATACCGTGGTTTGACCGGTGCGAACGATGAATTCCGTTCCATCGCCGCCATAAAGCATTTGACCCGCACCCAGTTGGATAATGGACATATTTGAAGTCGAATCAGATGTTGAAGAACTTGTTGAAGGAGTCGTCACTGGATTAGATCCAGTGGGGTTGCCTCCATTGATATTTCCCGCGATCTTGGCAACTTCAGCAGCAACGAGCTGTTTGAGCATTTCTTCATTAACCGTTTGCTTTGTCATTTGTTCGGCAACTTGCTTTTGAATGTTTTGCTCGAAGTAACTTTTGGTTATAACAGGGTCATCTACGGAACCAGGTTGTGTTGTCGTGGTGGCTGAATCGGCGTAAGCAAAGCTTAGTGCGGATAGGGATAAGATTGCGGCGGTGAGAGTTACTTTTTTGATACGAGAAGTCATATATTCACACTCCATCGGGTTATGTAAAAAAAGAAGACCCGAAGGTCTTCTTTTTTAGAAAAACTAGGATTAGTCGACAACAACTTCAGTAGATACGGACAAGCCGCTTGGTGCAGTTGCTGTGAGGTTGAAGCTTGATCCTTTAAGAGATGCTGGGACGTAAATGTTGTTACCATCGATCGTAACTGCTTCGTTGTCTGCAGTAAATACAACACCATGCAAGAAGTTGAAGTCAGAGACGTCTACACCATCGATAACCACACCGTATTGGTCAGTTATCTTAAGATCCATTAAGCCGTTGGAAACTTCGGAGTCATATTTATCAGCAATTTTGTATGCTGCAGTTCTGCCTGTTACTTTCACTTTGTTCTTACCAGCTGCCAGATCGACAATTTTCACGCGCTCATTCTTGATTGTAACTGGAGTCGTAACGACTTTAGGATCACCCTTCGCATTCACATAGCTAACAGAAATTGTTGCGCTTCCTGTTTTATATCCGAGTACATACCACTTATTGTCATACGGATTTTTGCCAGCGAAAGCGGAAATTTGGTCAGAAGACGTTACATTCCGAACTGTATCTCTTGTTACAGCTACTTGATCGCCTGCACCATTAGTTACAACCAATTTAACTTCTTTTCTGTAAGGAGAATATACAGCAGAGTTAATTGCATTGTTCAGGGTAACGGCAGGAGTAACACCTGTAATGTTTCCGCTAGGACCAGTGTTGCTCAGTCCGCTGTCACGAGCGTAGAACATGTTGCCTAACGATTCAACGCTGTAGTTCAGATCGGAGTTAGCAGCAATGACTTTAAGCGATTTTTCAACGGACGTCATAACTTGCGGCGTTCCGCCATTCTCACTCTTCTTAATTTCAAAACGCAGTTTTGCTGCCGCATTTGCCGCAGCACCTTTTGCTGCTACAACTCTCAACCCATCATTGATGGTCTTGAACGAATCAAGATTCCATTCATCTGCATTAGTAAATTCTTTAGAATCGGATTTAGATACCAGAGCTGTTCCTTCTTTAGTATCATCGTCCAACGTTACAGTAAATGCGTCGCTGCTATCGCTAGTGAAACCAACGTAAACGCTGTAAGTGACGTTTTTACCATCTTTGGACACCGGCAGGTTGTAATTCATTGCCTTACCGTATTGATCATACACTTGGAACTTGAAGCTTGAAGAAGCATTCATAGTTGCCGATGGAGCATATTCTTTAGCAGGAACCGCAACTTCTTTGATTCTGTCCGGATAACGAGTATCGGATACAGTGTAAGTTTTTGTTGCAGTGCTTGTTGCGTTCGGGCTTGCAATTACTGCAGTGATTGCTACAGAGCTCTTCGAAGGAGCACTTACTTTCTTGATATGAACGGATCCCTTGTGAGCGCCGCTGTTTGTAATTTTCCCTTCCCAACCTTCGTCTTTGTTACCTGCACCGGAAACGGAGATTTGGATGCGATCGCGGTTTGAATCACTTGTCAAATCATCGATGCTTAATTGGTTGCCTTGAGCATCATAAGCGATAATCGGGATATAAACATCGTTGTCGCCATTTGCGATAACATCGTTGAAGTCGCCCAATTCAACTTTTGTTGCAATTTTGCTGGATTGAATTTTAAGCTTGGATGTAGCAGTTGCAGCCTGAGTTGTAACTGTGAAAGTATACTCACCGGACTTATCAACATTCTCATTCAAGGAAAGTTTCAGACGAGGAATGTTGTTTCCGTTGTCTTCAACTGTTTTGCCAATGATCGATGCGCCGCTCGAAGTGGAGCCGATGTAATCATTCCAAATTACGTTTACGCTTTTCTCCCAATCAGTGTTAGGATCTCCGAAGATATCTTTCATGTTGGAATCATAAGCGATGTTGCCGCCGTATTGATCATAGAGATTCAATTCAATCGTAGCGTTGTCGCCTTTTGCATTAATTGCTTTTGCTTCCTCATTGGAGTATTGAACATCGCCAAGTTCCAATTTAGTAAGGATAGGAGCAACACCCAACTTGAAGCTCTTCGAAACTGTTACGTGCTGGTCATTGTTAACAACTGTAACAGGAATTACAGTAGCGCCAGGAGAAAGACCTTCAACATCTGTTCTCATGGAAAGCAACAATGTGCCGTCATCATTCTTAGTGATTTTCGCATCTTGTGCGCCGGAAGTATAAACATCATATCCACCAGCGGAGAAGGAAGCTTTTTCACCGTATTGGTTTTTAGCAGCAAGCTTAAGAATAACTTTGCTTGCTTTAGCAACCGTGTCGTTTGCACTCAGGAAGTCGATGTTTTTCAGCACTTCGTCTTCAGCTGTGAATTTTGCAACCGTTTTGTCAACGTCTTTTGCATCCAAGCCGCCAAGCGTTACAGAATACTCACCTGCGTTAATTTTAACGTCAGTCAGTGTCAATGTAGCGGATTGCTTATCGTCTGCCCATTTAACAGTCGTTGCCACATCAGCTGTACCTTTTTTCAAGGAAAGCGTAGCTTTTTTCGTGTCAACTTCTCTGTCCAATTTCACTTGAACAGTGTAAACACCAGTTGGTTTCGCTTCAGTTACGGAAGCTTTAGCCGGTTTGTTCAAGTTTTTGTATTGAATTTGAGCTTCATATGCGGAAGTAACAAGCAGGTCACGAGTTGCTGCAGAAGAACCGCCAAACGTGCCGTCAGTGCCGCTGCTCAGAAGCTTCAGTTGGATTGCAAGTGCAACATAACCTTTAGCCCAGTCGGAAACTGTTTTGTCAGCAACGCCTGGAGTCGCTTGAGCTTCTTTGTCTTTGTTCAGACCGCGGATCAAGAAAGTAGCGAGTTGTTCTTTCGTTACTTCGCCAGCCGGGTTGAATTGACCAGGAGCATAACCGTCTGTGATACCGGCTGCTTTAACCGCTTCGATGTAAGGCAGAGCGTATCCGTTCGCAGGATCGTCAGCTTTTACGTCTGTGAAGCTGGAAGTTTTCAAGGAAGAGTCAACTTTCAGACCGAAGATCAGAGCCGCTACTTTCGCGAATTGCGCGCGGTTCATTTTTTCTTTCAGACCGAATGTACCTTCTTTAACGCCGTCGAATACGCCAGCGGAAATCATTGCATCGAATTTCGCTTTTGTTGCTGCGTCGAGATCTTTCAAATCGCTGAAGTTAGCGGATGTTTTTGCAGCATCAGCATTTTCAGCTTCAGTTGCAGTATTGTCACCCTCGGCTGCAAGTGCCACAGAAGAAAACATCGAGAACGCCATAGCCAGGGACAAGATAGCAGATAAACTTTTTTTCATAACCTTTTTTTCTCCTCCTCGAATATCTTTCGGTTGTTGAGAGTTCTTTTTAGAATTAAAATTATAGCTCGATTCCCTCATTAGCCGATTCACCCCCTTCCCAGAGTAGAGCGTAATTGATTTAGAATAGTTAAGTCTGCAATGTATAAATTGCAGAAACTAGTAAACAATAACTACTGGTCGATAGAGACTTGCATGCCATTTAACATTATACACTGACATGCATGCAAGGTAAAGAGCTAATTTTGAGAAAATTACCCAGTGTATTCAGCTCTTTCGCTTGCTTTTGTTTCTGTTTCATAACATTAAACGCAGAGCTTTTTAAAAAGTTGCGCTCTTTGAAAAAAACTTTTTTTGTTTTTTTCGAGGAGCTTTGCGCTCTGTTTCAGCGAATCGTATATCATTTCGTCTATCAATCTGATATAACACTCGCTTACGAAACTTAGTATACAACGATCTATCCGCATCGTCATCCATTAGTATTTTCCAGATGGCGATCATAACAGAAACCGCCGTCTCCGTAGAGATCGGCGGTTTCATCGTCTTTATTTAGGAAGCTTTTTTTGCTTTTTCAATATGCGTTCCAATACTGCCGCGGCTTGAACTCTCGAGAAGCTCTCCGTCGGATCGAATCGATAGGTTTTGTTTTTCTGACCGCTGAGCAGCACGTTCTCGATGCCCTCAATATAGCCTTCCTTCGCAGTCGCCTCCACAGAAGCCTTGGCGTACGTATCAATGTTACCTGCATCGGTAAACAGCTTATTGAGGTTCGCATCCACTTTGGCGGAGTCTGCGTTCAGTTTCAGTTCGGCCGCACGTGCGATCATGACCGCCGCATCCTGCCGCGTAATGCTATCTTCCGGACGGAACCTGCCGCCTTCTGTTCCGCGCACGATACCTACGCGCGCCGCCGTCTCGATATACTTATAATCGTACAACGGGTTAGCAAACGAGTTATAGCGCTGCACATCGTTGAACGTCCCAGTTCCGCTGTAATTGAGCGGAATATCGAAGGCCTTCACGAGAATGGTCGTGAACTCGCCGCGGCTGATGTCTTTATTCGGTACGAAAAGACCTTGCAGCTCGTTCCGCATGTATCCTTTGGAATACATCGTCTCGAGGATATCTCGTCCCCAAGCATGCGAGGTAATATCGTCAAAGCTGTCGTACATGTACATCACCTGGAAGTAGCCAAAGTGATCAATCGGCACCGTAATCGTATTTTTGTTTTTGTCGACCACGCCACCGATGTTTTTCCAAGCGATCGTCGTTATGCCATTATGGTTTTCGTAAATGTCCATTTGGTATACGGTAACGTATTTCCAAGCGTCTGCACGAATGCTCTGATCGTATTTCAAGGTAAGCTCGCCGCGCTTGGTTGGTACAACCATATTGCGTAGTTCGGCCTCATTCTGCTTCTGATAAAACTTCACATTGCTGGCCGTCGTTTCAACATTGTACGGATCGCGTCCGGAGCCCGTCAACGCTTGCTGCAGCTTATCGTTATCCAAGTAATCATCTTGTCCGATAAAGCCGCCGTTAATCCAATACAGTTTGCTGGCCGGTCTGAACTTGTTCTCCGGGTCTTTCAAAAAGAATGATGCCGTTGCGTCCGACGCATAGCTTTTATTGACCCGGCCATCTTGCACATTCGCAATGCCGAAAAATAATTTACGGTCGCTCGTGAGATACTGATATTGTGCCGTCGGGTCGTTGCGCATCAGCTTCGTATCTTTCGGGAACGTAAGCTGAAAATCACCTTCGAACAGCTTATAGCTGTTTTTCAGCACTTCCAGCCATTGCGCACCCTCTACAGATGTATTTACGTTATTGACAATAAAGCTGCCGTTCGTCTTTTCAGTGCCGCGGAACACTGTGAACTTGATCGTCGTTTTGCCCGACTTCAAGCCTTCGTAACGATAGTTGAAGTAAGGTTTGTTATCCGACAGGTCGAGTTCCGGAGACACCATATCCTTACCGAACTGAATGCTCGTGGCATTCTCAGCGGAAATGCGGATATCGACAAAGTTTCCGTTCACAATCGCCAGTTCTTCGCCTTTAGCATCTTTAACCCTTTCAGGGTAAATAATATCGTAAGGTACTGGCTCACGGCTAATCGTGAGTGTGCGAATTTCTGTGACGCCGCTTTTGTTCGAAACGGCAAATTCGAAGACGACGTCGCCGCGGTACGGCAGCGTGAACTCCGCCGTCGTAAAGCTTGCATCAGCGCCACTGCTTGCACCTGATATTCTCAAGTAATTTTTTTGGTCTTTATCCGGCGATGATGGATAGGCGTAACTGTTAGAAGATTGGCGTGTGTCGGTCGTCACAACCGCTTTGCCTGTACTATCTTTTTCCCGCACGGTCAGCTTGACCGTCTCCGATCTTAAAAAAGCACCCGCAAACGAAACGGTCGTCGAATTCGTTACATATTTGTCCGGAGTTTGGGCTTTTACGAACTTTTCCAACGGAACCGGATTAATCTCCGTAAAGCTTGGTGTCGGTATTGTAAAATAAAAAATTTCGTATTGTACGGTCGTTACGATCGCATTGTTCATCTTCAAGTTGATCTTGATGGTGTTTCGGCCCTGCTTCAGGTGGCTGCTGTCAGCGTTAGCGTTAGGTACTTGTGGACTCCACCGTGCTGAAGTGGGATCCAAATCGATCATGAATATGGACGGATTGTTCGGGTCTCTAAAATCCGACGAAGTAGATGAAGTATTCAATATTGTCATCCGATCGTTGACAATCACTTCGACATTGCCGTACTCGGAAGCCGGTAAATTCATAATCTTTGCTTCGATACAAGGTAGTGTTCCACTCGCGGTTACCGTACACTTTGGATTATCCAACGTGGCATCTTTAATGACCATCCCGTTGTAAAAGCTGATCGGAATCACGTATGGTGTACTGGTAACGACAAGCGGGATGGTCAGCTTACCGATACTTTGCTCGACACCGCCTTTGACAGGGATAACTTCCAAATCCGTAATTCCGTCGCGAATACCGTCCAGCTTCACTGTCCATTTGTCATAGTTTGTCGCGCCTGGAACTAAAGTTGCCGTAAATTGCTTCCCGCCGGCCGTTACTTTCACCGTGTCGTTATTGCTAAATTTCGAAGTCGCGATAATGAGTTCGACCGGAAGCTCGCTGAGCTCATTGTTGCCGTTCGGATTCAAAGCCACTTCGATATTCGCATCGTTGGCATCCTTACCCACCACGCGGCTAACGGACGAAATATAAGGCTCGTTAGTGTTAAAATATTCAAACTCAAACGTCTGCTTCGGAGGTGCGCCGATCAAGCCGCTTCTTGTATAAAACGTAATAACGAGCGACTGATTGCGATCGTCCGGCATCGACAGCGTCGATAAGCCAACTGGCGCTAGATCATATAATTTATAGGTGCTGGCCGTGCCAACGGCATTGAGCTGGATCCCCGTCGGATCGCCGGGGGGCGGCGCTACATCGAAGTAAACTCTTCGCGATCCTCCCTGCACCAGTTGAAGATCCGCATAAACATACTTCGTTACCGTAGAGGAACCGGCTGTCAAATCAACCTTCAGCTTTCCTTGCAAGTCAACGCTTTTGCTCCCGACGCGCGCAGGCGTCTTGTCGACCAAATTTTGCGTTACCGCGTTTTCTACCAGCTGCGCTTCGTATAAATAAGGCTCACCGTTATTAAAAACAAATCTCGTCTCCATCGAGTTGGTAATCGTGTCATTGCTGGCGACTATTTTCAAATAGTTGTCTCCGCCCTGCATGACAAAGTCCGTTCGATTCGGAATAAACGTAAATGCACCATTGGTGTTGCGATACGCTGTGACCGGGTTGGCTTGTCCTGCCAAGTATCCTTGCACGTACTTGGCGTTAGGAGCCATCCCCGTAATTTTATAAGTCGTTTGCGACGGATCTTTCGGATAAATATTGCCGTCAGTCATCAACTCATCGTTAAATCTCAAATCCGAAATGGTTGTCGCCGGCGTAAAAATGACATAAATCGGCGGAGCTGTGTATTTGCTAATGTCACCCATAATAAAGGTAATCTTGTTCGTACCCGTCGTCAATTTAACGCCGTTGAAGACGACTTCCGAGGTGGACACTTTCACCCCTTTAATGGTGGTCACTTCTGCGGGTTCGCCGCCGACCGATATATTTTGAATTTCATAATAAATCGATCCGATTTGCGAGTCGTCGATGTTTTCCGTTTCTACGGTAATGTTCACATACTCGCTCGTTACCGTCGAAGGGCTCCCCGCATTCGTGCTATAGCCTTTCACTTTCAACGCCGATGTCCCGGCTCCCATCGCGGTAACAGGCAGCAACAGCGAGATCAGCATCGTCATGATCAATAATCCGCTTATGTACTTGTTGCATGCTCGATTCAAGATGCGTTCCTCCTTCTTGTGAGAAAATATATTATGCATGATCCTGCGTATTCAACCTGATGATTCTAAAATGACCTCCCTTAGCTCTGTATCTGCATCGCTAACCTACAAATCATGCAAAAAAATAGTGTACTTATTTTATCGGCTTTTGAAGTTGAAATATTTAGGAGTTGAGGACAAAAATCGAGGCTAATGCTTAGGTCGCTAGTTCATACGACCATGCTGGTTTACCGCCGGAGGGATGATCAGACACTCAAAGCGATCGGGCCGCGCCGAAGACTTCGTCATTCCTGCTATATATAATAGAAGAAATAAAAAAACCTAGCCCATGAAGAAGGCCAGGAATCTCAAGGAAGATCTATTATAATACCTCGTATTATTCATAAATCGGGCGTTCTGTTCCGTGCGCTCCCCGATCATTTGGACATGCGGGAACGCGTGCTCAGCTGCGCCGTCTTGACGCGTACTTTATTTATGAAATGCAGCACAGGCTTTTTTGTTTTGCTTATGATTCCGATCGCTTCCGCACCGAGCACAAGAACCAACAACAGCACAGCGATCAGAATGATCGCACCCCACAGCGCCTGCTGCTCGGAAATGTATGATAGAAGCACAGCACAGCAGCCAAACACCGCAGCAACAGCATAAATGATCAATACGGTCGTCCGGTGACTGAAGCCCATACCGAGCAAGCAATGGTGAAGATGGTTTTTGTCGGCGGCCGAAATCGGCAGGTTGTTCACCCATCGCCGCATAATGGCAAAAAACGTATCGGACAACGGTACGCCCAGGATCATGATCGGAACAAGCAGCGATACGACCGTCGCTTGTTTAAAGCCGAGCACCGACAGCGTTGCAAGGCAAAAGCCGAGAAACAATGCCCCGGAGTCCCCCATAAAAATTTTAGCCGGATGAAAGTTGTAAAACAAGAAGCCGGCGATACTTCCAAGAAGCACGATACAGAGCAAAACAACCGTTGTATTTCCCATCATTAAAGCAAGAACCAATATGGTCGTTGTGGCGATCCCGGACACGCCGGCAGAAAGGCCGTCCAATCCGTCGATCAAATTAATTGCATTCGTGACACCGACAATCCAAAATATCGTAAGCGGTACAGCTAGCCAGGTCAGCGATACGACACCGTCGCCAAAAGGCACGTTGACCAAGTCGATTACGACCCCGGAGTAGACGACAACGCACGCGGCCAAAATTTGCCCTAACAGCTTAATCTTCGGAGATAAGTCGAAACGGTCGTCAAGTGCCCCGATCAGAACGATGATCGTTCCTCCGACCAGCAAACCGAAGACGACATCCATTTTTAATGTATCCATCGCGGGTGAAACGATGAAAAAAGCACCGACAAACGCGATGAAAATAGCCAATCCACCAAGGCGAGGCATAATGCGGCTATGTACTTTGCGATGGTTCGGCGCATCAACGGCCCCGACCCAGAAAGCAAAGCGCTTCACCAAAGGTGTCATCAGCAGCGCAATAAGCAATGCAGCAGCAAAGCCGATTCCGTATAACAAGTTCATGTGTAATTTCACAGCCCCTTTTTTCTATGAGAACCCCCAAACACTACGATTATACTCCGAAGATTGCAGAAATACCATCGCGATTTTTTTGCAATTTGGGCGATTTTCAGGTTGTTTCACAGCTCTTGTCAAGGTTTCTGCACATTCTCTTTTTCACGGATGACTTTCATTGCGAATTTCGGCAAAACAAGCATTCTTTTATAACGCCAAGGCTCCTGCAGAAGCCGATAAAACCATTCCAGCCGCAGCTTTTGGAACAACAGCGGCGCGCGTTTCAGCTTTCCCGATAATACATCGAAGCTGCCACCTGTACCCATCATAACCGGTACGCCAAGCTGTTCTTTATACTGCGCGATCCACGGTTCCTGTGTCGCCGCCGATCGGCCCACCAGCAATATATCCGGCTTCGCTTCACGAATGGCGCGGATCACATCGCTGTCTTCTTTTTCACCAAAAAATCCGTCCCTGAAACCGACAAGCTTCAGCTCGGGATATAGCTGCTTCAAGCGGTTCGCCGCGGCTTCGATCACCTCGGACGAGGCACCGACCATATAAACGCGCCAGCCGCGCCGCTGCCCGGCCTTCATTAGCTCCTGCAGCAAATCGTACCCGGCCACTCTCTCCTGCACCGGGTTACCGACATACCCCGCTGCCCATACGACGCCCGCACCATCCGGCACGATCAGCTCTGCTTGCTTCATCATTCGCATATATGCCGGATCTTGCAGCGCACTCATGACCATGATCGGGTTGGCCGTAATCACTTGATGCGGCTGGCGCTTGTCGATGGCTTGCGCCAAGTAATCGACGGTTTGATTCATATTCATTTTCGAAATCGGTACACCGAATATCGTCACAGTCGGAAAACTCATGTTCAATCCCGTCCTTTGGCATAAAATGAAGCGATCAACGCCGCAGGACGCTGCGCTTCGTTTTTTAACCGCTCGATCGCGGGATGCTTATCTTCTTTCCACGCTTTACCGTTCGCCAGCAATGCAAGCGAGTGCTCGGCGATATCGGCCGCGCTCGCCGATTGCGTCGACGTCGCCGCTTTCATATCCAGCCGGTTCAGAAACTGATCGATTTTGGGATCGTAAGAAACGCCTACCATCGGAACAAACTGGCTAGCCGCATAGATCAGCGAGTGCAGGCGCATCCCGATTAAGAGACGGCACTCCGCTACCTCGGCGAGCATATCTTGCGGATGGACGATCCCGTCGGCAAGTGAGATGCGATGCTCGTAGTTTCCCCCGATTTGGCCAAGCACATACAGCGAGGCCTCTTGATCCGAGGGCAGATGAAACGGAAGAAACCGAACATGCGCTTCCGTTTCGTCCAATATCGTACGCAATGCTTGCGCAATCGCATGCAGCTCGGCGCGGTCCGTTCTCCAGAAACGGACGGATACGCCAATGATACAGTTCGATCCGTCCTCACGGTTTTGCGGCGGTCGGCTGCGGAGCGGCATGCCCATGACCGGGTCGGGCACGACCTGAACGCGATCTGCGGACAGTCCCGTGCGCGTAAGCAACGCCTTCGATTCCTCGTCGCGCACAGTGATATACGTACACCGCTGAAACGCGGATCGGACCCATCCGTGAAACATCGGTCTGTTCACGGGGCCAATCCCCTGGGAGTAAATAAATACCGGCTTGTTCAGCCACTGGGCCAGACGAATGACGGCCAAATAATACGGAATCGTTTTCCAGCCGGTTTCATCTTGCAGCAAGCTTCCGCCGCCGCTGATCAATCCATCCGCCCCTCGCAGAGCAGCCCATACTTCGCCCGGCTTCATCCGGTGTACAGACTCGACGCCGTACGTCCGGCTCGTCTCACCTGGAGTGACGGACAGAACGACAGGGACGAATAGTACGCCCTGCCGTTCTCCTTGCTCTTGCAGCGCCAGCAATATCGATTGCAGCACCGCTTCGTCGCCGCTGTTATTGAAGCCGTAATAGCCCGATATTACGATTCTTTTAGCCGGGGTACCCATCGCTGCCAACTCCTTGAAACAATTTCCCAAACGGCGATCAACACCAGCCCGATCAACGTACCGAATACGAGACCGTACACGACCCGAATCGAAGAAATGACGAGCGGCGTGTGCAGGTGCGCGAACGTGTCTACGATCGACGCTTGTCCGATGACACCGACCAACAGCAAAATGAGCGCGCTGCGATACTTAAAGGCCATGTAGCCTCCTAGCAAAAACAGCGGATGCGAAATAAGAAACTCCTTCGTGCGCGGACGAACACCGAGCGTGTTTTCCAGGAACGAACGGAAGTAACGTTCAAACGCCGACGCTTGTCCTTCATTTCCTGTACGGGATAAGTAGTAGAATCCTGCAGCCGCAATGACAGCCGCGGCAATGACCCACAGCACGCTGATATGGGACGCCAATATTTGCCGAGCCCGCGCAATTCGGTCGCCGTAGGACATCTTCTCGGTAAAGAGCAGCCAATACACGGCCACGATCGCAATCGGTGCAAGATGCAGCACGCTGACGCCGCGGAATTGATCCAGCACATACATGTAATGAATCTGATTCAGCAGGCCGACGATGAACAAAATGCCGGTAACGGAAATGAGCGATGTGCGAATGAGCAGCGACAACGAGAACCCGAGCTTCGATCCCGTCGGCCGCTCCAGCTTTCTTTTTCCTGCACGCAGCGCGTACATGATTGCTAGCGAAGGCGCGCACGTTCCGGCGCCGAGTGCGAGCACCTTGCCGAACAGACCTGAATTCAACACCAGAAGGCCGGCTGATCCAAGCAGACCGAGCACGAACGCCGCAAGCGTAATTTCAGGAATAAAATACGATATCGTCAGCGCGATCAAGGCGATTGCTCCAAGCCAGAGCAGGCCTTTCGCTACGTTCTGCCAACCGGAATGCACATAGTCGAACTCATGAGCAGTCCCCAGCACAAAGCCCGCGTCCTTGATCCGCGGAATGGCGCCATCCGGCCCATCGAGCGAATCGTAAATCGCATCAAGCGGATGGAGAATGACGCCCTTGTCGACGTTCTTCACCGCTCTTGCGTTCAAAAATACCATCCGTATGTTGCGATCCTTCACGGCGAGCACGAAGCGGTCCGCCACGCCTTGAACTCGTTCGCGAAGCTCCTCTTCGGTCAAGTTCTCCGTCAGCTTCTGCCCGTCCGTTTCCGTGAAGGAATGCAGTCGAACTACATTATAATGGGTTCGCTTGGCAAGCGTATTAAAGCCTTTTTGCTGCACCTTCTGCAGCTCGATGTTAGCCAGTCCGATGTGATGCTTTTCCATCAGCTCCGCCATTTCTTCCAGCTTGCTCGTATCCTTCTCGCTTGTAAAGCCGGGCACGGTTGCGCCGTCGATAATAAAGCGTGAAACGCCCATATTATGCAGATGACCGAGCAGCGTATCCATTTGGGAAGCGATAAACGGTCTGCGGTTGGACATGCGCACGACGATGCCGAAGCCTTGATCCTTCAGCATTTGCATCGTGATCGGGTCCGGGTCCATCGTGCGAAGCATCGCCTGCTCCATCGCCATCTCAATAATGAGCCCAGGCTGGTTTTTATAGCTCCACGGGCGCGTTTTCACGTTCAAAGAATTAAACGTTTGGTTAATGAGCGGCAGCAGCTGCTGCTCCGAATCTTTCTCTGCAAATATCAGATACGTAAAGTTTTCGTTCGCGGAGATCGGCGTCTGTGTCAGTGCCGTCGCCTCATGGGAGGAGAACAGCTCGATTCGGCGGCTCAGCTTCAGTTCATTGAGCGTCGATTCGTATACAGCTACCGACCCGATCCCGTGTTTCTTCATTTGCTGCAGCTGTTCGGTCACAAATCGCCGCGGGTCTGTTTGCGTATCCGAAATTTCAAGCAAATCGCGATAATCAAATACAAACTCGACTTTGCGGCTGCTTTGTTCGGAAAGATGCCGTTCGTAAGCAACGGGGATAGCGGCCAGCATGCCAAGAATGACCAGCCACCACAGTCCCTTCAACAGCAATTTATTCCACTTGCTATACATGCTCAAAGCTGTCAGCTCCTAAGCTTATTGATGTTGATCTACGCGGGACATAACCTTTTCCACCAAGAGTCCGATCGCATTCGATGCTTCCTGCGCGGAGCCGCCTCGCACTGCAAAATACACCTTGATTTTCGGTTCTGTGCCAGACGGTCTAAGGCAAAACCAGGAGTCATCCTCCAGCGTGTATTTCAATACGTTTTCCGTAGGCAGGCCGTATAGCCCTTGAGAGAAATCCTCCACTTTGGTCACACGAAGACCGTTCAGCTCCACTGGCGGATGATTGCGCCAATCCTGCATAATGCCTTGGATCTTCTCCACGCCGTCCTTCCCCTTCAGGGTACGGGACTCCAGCTTCTCTAAGAAATAGCCATGGCGCTCATACAGCTCCTGCAAGACGTCGTAGAGCGTCTTCCCCTGGCTCTTGTAATACGCCGCCGCCTCGCAAATAAGCATCGACGCGATAACGGCGTCTTTGTCTCGCGCATAGCCGCCGGCCAGGTAGCCGTAGCTCTCCTCGTAGCCGAACAAAAACTGCAACTCGCCTGTTTGTTCGAACTGCGTCATTTTTTCCCCTATGTATTTAAACCCAGTCAGCGTATTGATCACACTTGCCCCGTAGTGCTCGGCAATGACGGCTCCCATTTCGCTCGTTACGATCGTCTTGACGACAACCCCGTTGTCTGGAAGCTCGCCCTGCTCCTTCATGCTGCCGAGCAAGTAATCGACCATGATCGCGCCCGACTGGTTGCCTGTCAGCACGAAATATTCGCCGTTAGCGTCTTTGACCACAGCTCCCATCCGGTCGCAGTCCGGGTCTGTCCCAATGATGATATCGGCATCCGTTTGCTTCGCCAGCGCGATCGCCAGCGCAAATGCCTCCCGTTCTTCCGGATTCGGCGATTTGACCGTCGAAAACTTGGCATCCGGCAGTTCCTGCTCCGCCACGACATCAACTTGGCTGAAGCCGATCGCGTCGAGCGCCGCCCGAACGGACAAGTTGCCCGCACCATGCAGCGGAGTGAAGATGATACGGAAATCGTCGCTCATCCGGCGGACCAGTTCCCGGTTGCGGCTTACCGCCGTTACCGCTTCGATGTATTCCGCGTCGATTTCTTTGCCGATCCATTGAAGCAATCCTTTCGCTTCTGCATCAGCCCGCAAGCTCCGCTTCACGTCGGAGAACGACTGCACGTTCTGAATTTCGGCTATTACTTGCTCCGCCTGATCCGGCACCAGCTGCCCGCCGTCGCCGCCATACACTTTGTAGCCGTTATATTCGGGCGGATTATGGCTCGCCGTTACGACAATGCCCGCGTCTGCTTTCAAATACCGTACCGCAAACGACAGCTCTGGCGTCGGACGAAGCGATTCGAATACATAAGCCTTTATCCCGTTGCCTGCAAGCACCTTTGCCGTTTCCAGAGCAAATTCCGGAGACTGGTTGCGGGAATCGTACGCGATAACGGCAGAAAGCGACGGCTTGCCCGAGCGCAGCAAATATTGCGCCAACCCTTGTGTAGCCCGCGCCACGGTATATGCGTTAATACGGTTCGTCCCCGCTCCGATTACCCCGCGAAGGCCCCCCGTTCCGAACTCCAAATCGCGATAAAAGCGGTCTTCCACCTCTTTCGGTTGATCGGCTATGCCTTGCAGCTCCTGCTTGGTTGCTTCATCGATGGCCGGATCTTGCAGCCAAAGTTGATACTGTTCCTGTACTCGCGATTGCAAATTCATTTCTCCAACTCCTCGCCCATGTGGTTTTGCCGGTCTGGCGTTATTTGCGAACTCGCTTGCTTACGATTCGCTCTTCTCTCTATCGCTCAAAGCGAACATCAATTCCCCTTCAGCCACGACCTTGTCCCCTACTTTCGCCGTCGCTTGTCCTTTGCCGATCGGTCCTTTCAACCGGGTAATCTCAACCGAGAGCGTAAGCACATCGCCCGGGGTGACTTGCCCGCGAAATCTGAAGTTATCAATCCCTGCAAAAAATCCGAGCTTGCCCCGGTTCGCTTCGACCATGAGCATCGCCACCGAACCTACCTGAGCGAGCGCTTCAACGATTAATACGCCCGGCATGACCGGATAACCCGGGAAATGCCCTGTAAAAAAGGGCTCGTTCATTGTCACGCATTTGATTCCGGTTGCGCGGATCCCCGGCTCCACCTCCGTGATCCGATCGATCAGCAAAAACGGGTAGCGGTGCGGAATAATTTCTTGAATTTGTACGGCATCTAACAACGCGGATGCTCCTTCCTTGTATGGGAGATGGAATAAAACCGATAGCGTTAACCTACACTAACAACTGTCCCTTCATGATCTGCAGTAGTGAAGGTTTGATATAAGGGAGCTTATGTTCACGCTTGCTACAAGCAAGGCAGGCCCGAACATAAGCTCTTTTTATGAAGAAAAGCTATAAATCGAAGCCTTTCGATGAAAATACATTCGGGTTGAAAATACATCAGAATGGTTCAGCTAATGAAAGCTATGCATGGATGTGACGAAGATGCAGCCTTTGCGCTACATATGCGGCCGGTTGTCTCCTTTAGTTTGCTCGGTCGCCGCCTGATCCCGATTGAGCGAGTGGAACTGCACGATATAGATCATGGAAGCAATAAACGAAACGGCGATGACAAACCATAAGTAAGCAGCGGCATAGGGGAGCTGGAACACGACCAGAAGGATTGATACATAATAGAGTACCGTCGTTAACTTGCCCAGCGCATTCGCCGGCACGGTCATTTTACCGCGAAAGTGGAAAAATGCCGATCCCGCAATCATTCCCGCATCCCGTAAAAACATCGCGGCCGCGGCTTGCCAAGAGATCATCTGGGACAATACGAGCGACAAAATGACGGCGATCATCATGGATTTGTCTGCAAGCGGATCCAGCATGCTGCCCAGCTGCGTAACCAGCTTTCGCTTCCGCGCAATATAGCCGTCCAGCACATCCGTTAAGCCTGCGGCAAGCAGTACAAAAAAAGCCACTTTCGGATACCCGGCCCCAAAGATAATCAAATACACCGGTATGAGCAAAAAGCGGCACAGGGTCAGGATATTGGGCAAATTCCACACATTCGATCCCCCTTGTAAACGGCCGACAGACTTGACTTGCCGCGTTTATGTAATCCGTTCCCATCCATACATTATACCGTTATCAGGAAAAAAATAAAACTCCCCAGCGGGAGCCCCAT
Organism: Paenibacillus solanacearum; assembly: GCF_910593845.1. Classification (GTDB taxonomy): domain Bacteria; phylum Bacillota; class Bacilli; order Paenibacillales; family NBRC-103111; genus Paenibacillus_G; species Paenibacillus_G solanacearum. The sequence continues at coordinate 107,969 of NZ_CAJVAS010000015.1, forward strand.
GTTAAGTATTGGAAAAAACAAGATCGAACAGATGACGCCATGTGGAAATTTCAAACACATCGTCCATGCTCTGCTTTCCGATATAGACATAACCGATAGCAAGCCCGGCAGCCAGGGCGGCAGCGCATGTCACGGGAATCCAAGTCCATTTGATCGTCATTCGAATCGCCTTCACCCATCCTTTTCGGCTTGCCGGCGTCTTCTTTGGTTTTTTGCTCAAAGCTCCAACCTCCTGCTGCAACCGCTGCCGTGTAGAAACGCAGGAGCAGCCGTTCACTTCAGCAGCCGCTTCCGCGCATCGATGCAGCCTTGCCGTCAACACAACACAGCCGTTATGCCCTCAAATTGTTCGCCAAATTCATCATCGTATCCGATGAACTGATCGCTCTGGAATTGAGCTGGAACGCTCGCTGCACTGTCAACAGCTCCGTCATCTCGTCCGAGAGATTTACGTTCGATTGCTCGATAAACCCTTGCCTCACGGTAATCGGGTCGACATCGTTGTTATCCGGCGTCACGGTTTGCAATATAGCTTCCTGCTGCTGCAAGTTCAGGTCCGAGGGCAGCGCGTACAAGTTGTCGCCAATCTGCTGCAGCAGCTGCGGGCGGACGACGCGAACGAGCTTCAGCTCGCCGACCTGCTCCGGAGGCAGCGTTTTATCGGCCTCATCGTAGGCTAGAACGGTGCCGTCCGTACCGATTTGGACGGAATGGTTCTTCGGAATCCGAATCGGCTCGTTGTCCGTACCGAGTACGTAGTGGCCGTCTTTGGTCGTTAGGAACAGGCTGTCCGGATCCCGAAGATCGGCGGACGGCGACAATTCAAACGACCCGTCCCGCGTCCAACGCGTCGTCTGCACCGGCTCATTGTTCGCATCGCGGGACGTGACGGAGATTTCGAACAAACCGTTGCCTTCCAGCGCCAAATCCAGTGGACTGTCCGTCGCTTTCAACGACCCTTGCGCCATGTTCAACTGCGGCGCCGCCAGCTTAGCGCCCCATCCGTGGTTATATCCAAGCGGCGTCAAGCGGCCTTCCTTCTGAAATCCGCTAGGCTGCGACTTGATGCTCGTTAGTACGTCTTGGAACGAAGCCTCGCTCCGTTTAAACCCGGTCGTATTGACGTTCGCAACATTGTTCGCCATCAAATCGATTTTTTGCTGGAGCGCATGCATCGATACGGACGAGTTAATCATCGAGTGGTTCACACGGAATCCTCCTGATCAATCAATTAAATGCGGCCGATTTCGTTGACCGCCTTCTCCATGCTTTTATCATAGTATTGGATCATCTTCTGATTCGCTTCGTATGCGCGCAAGGCCGACATCATCTCGACCATCGACTGGCCCGTATCCACATTGGACCGCTCGATATACCCTTGGCGCACCTCAACCTGATCCTGATCGTCGATCGGCCGAATCGCCCCCTGGTCTTCCTCCGGAAGCCGGTACAAGCCGTTGCCTTCCCGAATGAGCAGGTTCGGGTCCTCTACCCGGGTGATCAGCAGACTCATCGGCTGGCCCCCCGCTCCGAGCAGCGGTTCTCCGTCGGCATTCGTGAATTGGCCTGTCCGGCTGATGCGAAAGTTGGTGACCGGCGTATTGTTCGCAGGGTCGACGAGAACGATCGGCTGAAGATCCCGGTCCATCACCTGATGTCCTTCCTGATCGATCAGTTGACCGTTCGCATCGACCGAAAATTTACCGTTCAGCGAATAGCGCTGCTCTCCCGCCGCATTCATGATCGTAAAAAATGCCTGCGGCTGAATGACACGGGTCCCATTCTCATCCACATATTTGCCCGTGCTATCGAACCGGGCTCCCGGCACCTGAATATTGGAAATGAGCGCAAAGTCAAACGGGTTGCTCGTTTCCCGAATATCCCCCTGGGCATTCAGCGATACGTTCTCCTCCGCCATAACACCGGTGTTGATCCGGCCGACGGATACGGCCCCGGGCTCGTCCTTTCCGTTTCTGACGCGGGAAATCAGCACCTCAGGAAAGGAACGGTTAATCCCTGTGCCGCCCTTGAAGCCGGGCGTATTCAGGTTGGCGATATTGTTCGTTACGATATCATGCTTACGCTGCTGGGCAATCATGCCGGAAGCTGCGGTATACAGACCTCTTAACATGGGGGCTGCGCCTCCTTAAAATTTGCGCTTCGACACTTTGTCCAAATTGTCGAGCATGATTCCGGTGCCCTTCACAACGCAATGCATCGGGTCCTCGGCAATCAAGATCGGCACCCTCAGCTCGTCCGCCAGCAGTTGGTCGATTCCATGCAGCATGGCGCCTCCGCCTGTCAAAATAACGCCCCGGTCAATAATATCGGCCGACAGCTCCGGAGGGGTCCGCTCCAGCACGCTCTTGGCCGCAGTTACGATGTTCGATACCGGCTCCCACAGCGCTTCTTGAATTTCTTGCGAATCGATGGTAATCGTCAGCGGCAATCCGCTCACCATATCTCTGCCGCGGATATCCATCGTCTCCATCTTCAACTCAGGGTGCACCGTACCGATGCGCACCTTGATATCCTCGCTTGTCCGCTCTCCGATCAGCAGCTTGTATTTGCTTTTGATATATTTCATGATCGCGGAGTCAAACTTGTCCCCGGCGATTTTAATGGAAGAGGAGGTCACGATGTCGCCCATCGACAACACGGCAACATCGGTCGTCCCTCCGCCGATATCCACTACCATGTTTCCGCTAGGCTGGAATATATCCATGCCGGCGCCGATCGCAGCCGCTTTCGGCTCCTCCTCCAAAAACACCTCTCGAGCCCCGCTGCGCTCCGCAGCTTCCCGTATCGCCTTCTGCTCGACGGAAGTAATGTTCGTCGGCGCACAAATAAGAATGCGCGGATGACTGTACCACTTCCGGCCTCCAACTTTATTAATAAAATATTTCAGCATCATTTCGGTAATTTCAAAGTCCGCGATCACGCCATCCTTCAGCGGGCGGATCGCGATAATGTTGCCCGGCGTCCGGCCAACCATGCGGCGCGCTTCCTCTCCGACGGCAAGCACCCGCTTCGTATCGCTCTCAATCGCGACCACAGACGGCTCATCCAGAACGACACCACGGCCTTTCACATGAATCAGGACGTTTGCGGTCCCCAGATCTATGCCGATATCCTTGCTTAACATCTAACGAATCCTCCCTAAAGCAACCGTCCGGCCTCAAAAAAGAAGCGGCATTACTATTATATACGTTATTTACATGAATTCGCCATAAAATCGCAAATTCCTCTTTTTTAGCGCATATCATTCGACAAATGCCGCATGATTCCGGCGGCTCTGCGGGGAATAGGGAACGTACCGTCAGGGCGCGCTGCAATCCAGCAAACGCGCTGCTCACGGTACGACGGGAAAACCGGATGCTTATTTAACGGTGACCAGCTTCTCCTGCGATTTCGGGCTGCGGGTTTTGCGGTATTTAATCTTGGTCGCCTCACCTCCGCGCAGGTGACGAATTGACTTATGATATTCCAGAATGTGCTTTACCTGATTCGCCAGCTCCGGATTAATTTCCGGCAGCCGTTCCGTTAGATCCTTGTGCACCGTACTTTTCGAGACACCGAATTCCTTCGCAATGGTGCGAACCGTATGCTTGGTCTCCACCAGGCAGCGGCCGATCTTAATGGTTCGCTCTTTGATGTAATCGTGCACTCCCCTCGCCTCCCTACTCGAGTTAGTTTGGTACATTATATGAGGGGTGTGGACTTATATTCTTTGTTTCGCCTTGCTGACAAGCCCGGGAAGCCATTTATTTTCGCGGACAAGTTGCGCTTTTCGCATCATTTCTCTCCAGAATGCATCGGACAAGCTATGGCGGCAAATAAAAAAAGCAGGGAAGCCTCCCTGCTTTTCGCTTATGCTATTCGAATTTTATTGTTCCCCGAGGTATTGCTCCGGGTTGACCGCCTGGCCGCCTTGGCCTTGACGAAGCTCGAAGTGCAGGTGCACGCCCTGATCTTTCTCCAGCTCGTTGCGTCCCGCTTTCGCGATGACGTCGCCCTTCGTCACGTCTGCGTCCTTGACCACCTTCACTTCAGCCAAACTCTGGTAGACGGAGACAAGTCCGTTGGAATGCGTGATTTCCACCAGGTTGCCGACGACCGGGTTTTTCTCCACAGTCGTTACTTTACCGCTCATGACGGCTTGCACGTCAAACGCTTGATTGTCAGGTCTTGCAAAATCCATACCCATATGAGGCGTGAACGTGTCGCCATATTCCACCATGGCGGCTTGTCTGACTTCGTTGGAAGCCTTGCTGTCGAAATACGGCAAAATCACATCAAACTCGCTGTGTTCTTTGACAGGCCATTGCATCGTTTCTTGCTTTGCATTCGTTGCTACAGCGTCAGGTCCGGAAACGTTGCCTGTGACCGTACCGGATTTGCTAGAATCGACGCCGACACTTGTGTCAAGCTTCGATGTACCCGCACCCTGATACACCCACATTAACGTTAAAATGATTGCCGCTGCTGCCATGTACGTTGCCGGGAAAACCCACTTCTTGGCAAGCAATCTCTTCCAGGATGACGAACCGCTTTGCGCTCCTTCGGTCGATTTAGGAGCTTCTTGATCTTGCAAATCTCTTTTTTGTTCATTCATATTATATCACCTCGCTAACCAGTGTTGCCAGGTTAACGAGATTTATACGCGGGAAAACCTACTTTTAGAAACTTTTCCCTTTCAATAGATTTGAAGCCTTATCCACCTGGATGCCGGTGTAATAATAGGTCACAATTTGCTCCGCTGTGCGGCCTTCCTTGGCCATACCGTTGGCACCCCACTGGCTCATGCCGACCCCGTGACCGTACCCGAATGTCGTAATGTTCCACTCTCCGTCTTTGAACGCCCATTGGAACTGGCTCGAATTGAGCCCCAGTTTCTCTCTTACTTCCCGCCCCGAGAACGTCTTGCCGCTGACCGTCAGCTTCTTGATCCGCTGTCCCTTGCTCTTCTCTATGATCCTGAATCCGTTCGCACCGCCAGACGATGCCGGAACCGCGCTCGGAAGACCCAACTTTCGCTGTAGCTCCTGGGGCTTGAAAGAAACGGTCTCTTTGTACTTCGGCGAGAGGGACGCATCCCAAGGGCTGGCCACGCTCCGCAGATACGGAATCGACTGATTCCAGTAGTCTTCCGAATTTTCCGTATATCCGTTGCTGGTAGAGAAAAAGCTCGCCTCAATCGGTACGCCTTGGTATGTCAGGATCAGATCCTTCGTCTCCCCGACAGCGCGATTCAGCTTGTCCATATTGGCCTGGTATGCCTCGCTGCTCCATCGCGATTTCAGCTCCTCGTCGGAGACAAATACCTGGTGCGCGGTCGTATCGGTCACGAGCGCTTCCGACGATGACGGCACATTCGTTTTGTCCCCGTCCAGCAGACGGCGGACAATATACGTGCGCGCGGCCATCGCCTGTGCCTTGAGTGCCTCCAGCTCGAACTCGATCGGCATTTCGGCGGCGACGACGCCCCGGACGTACGCCTCCAGGCCAAGACGAACCGTCTTCTTCTCTTTGTCCAAATAGACCGGCACGGTCGCGATCTCCCCCGTATCACCGGCGGCCGGAATATCAGCAGGGCGGGATCGATGCAGCGCCGACTCTTGCCCGGGCAGGGTGCGAACAAGCAGTCCCGGCACGACGATCACGACAGCCATAAAACTAGCGAACCAAACGGCGACCCAGCGAATCCAAGCTTTTTGCTTCGGATTCCATTTGCGAGACAAATTTACATGCAGCCTGTGCTTCATCGCCACTTCGTCCTCCATCTTCACCCAAGTAACATCATCTTATGAGGACAAAAGATAGGATAGAACAAAAAGAAAGAGAACCGCTCCTTCAGATTGAAAGAGTAGGTTCTCTTGAATTGAGCTTGGTTTAGGCTAGGCTGGGCTGTACCGCGAACAGCGGAAGCGCCGTCTCTTCTTCTTCGAGCTCGATGACTTCCAGCGGTACCCGCTGAATATCGGCTCCCAGCTGCGCTAGCTTCTCGGTGATGTCCACATAACCGCGATCGATGTGATGGAGCCCCGTAATTTCGGTGTCTCCCTCGGCCGCAAGCGCCGCCAAGATCAGAGCGGCTCCCGCGCGCAAGTCGGATGCGCACACTTTGGCTCCTCTCAGGCGATTGCCCCCGCTGACCACAGCAGTACGGCCGTCGACCTTGATTTGCGCATTCATATTCGCCATCTGCTCGACATGCATGAACCGGTTCTCGAACACCGTCTCAGTAACAATGCCGGTCCCTTCCGCCACAAGCAGCAGCGCCATCATCTGCGACTGCATATCCGTCGGAAAGCCGGGATACGGCAGCGTCTTCACATCCACCGCACGAAGCGGACGGTCCGCATACACGCGCAGTCCGTTCTCGTCCTCATTGATTTGTACGCCCATTTCCTGCATCTTGGAAATGACCGGCCGCAAATGATCGGCAATCGCGCCTTCAATGAACAAATCGCTGCGCGTAATGGCTGCGGCAATCATATATGTACCCGCTTCGATCCGGTCGGGAATGACCGTATGTACTGCACCTGTTAACCATTCGACCCCATCGATGCGGATCAGCCCGGTGCCGGCACCGCGAATTTTGGCGCCCATCGCGTTCAAATAGTTGGCCAAATCTACGATTTCCGGCTCTTTGGCCGCGTTCTCGATCAGCGTCGTCCCCTCGGCCAGTGTAGCTGCCATCATAATATTTTCGGTCGCGCCTACGCTGGCGACGTCCAAATAAATTTTGGCGCCTTTCAGTTTGCCGCTGACTCTCGCTTCAATATATCCTTGACCGAGCTCGATATTCGCTCCCATCGCCTCGAACCCTTTTAAATGCTGGTCGATCGGCCGCGTACCAATCGCGCAGCCGCCGGGCAGCGATATTCTCGCGTGTCCCATGCGGGTCAGCAAAGGCCCCATGACGAGAAAGGAAGCCCGCATTTTCCGCACCAATTCGTACGACGCTTCGCAAGTCCGAACATGCTTGGCATTGACGCGAATCGATTCATCTTTATACTCAACTTCGATTCCTAGACTTTCAAGCACTTGATTGATGACGTTGACATCGTCCAGTGGAGGCGCGTCGTGAATGACGCTTTCTCCTTCCGATCCTAATATAGAGGCTGCGATAATCGGCAGTACGGCGTTCTTGGCGCCGTGAATTCGTACCCTGCCGGATAGCTTCTTGCCGCCGCGGACGATTATTTTGCTCATCATGATCCCCCTCCGCGTGTTTCCTTTTTTGCCTTTACCAGTGTAGCATCGAACCGCACGGCCGACAATATGACATTGCCTGACAGGTGCGATTCGGCCGGTCATGATATGATTCGTAGCGTTATCGGTTTTTACAACGGTTGTACTATCCATTGTTGACAACATTCTCCTTAGTTATTCGAAAAAGCATTAAAACATTCCCTTCAGCCACGTCGACCACGACAAGTAATCGATCACGAATCGCGCCAGCTGATACCCCAGCGCTACGGACAAAAATACTTGCAGCAATTTGGCTTGCGCGCTTCGCGGACGCTTGAATAGCGCATCGAGCTTCAGCTCCTGCAGCACCCACCACGAAAACCCGATGAATACGAGCACGATGACGATATTCAGCAGGCCGCTCATTCCCATGGAGGCATTCACTTGATCTATGTAATCCAATAAATTGATCCTCGCTTTCGGCTGTTCGCTGCGGCAAGGAACGTCCGGTTCATTGCAGCCCGCGATGCGGCTTCGCGGTTCTATCGCTTCTTACCCGCATCCGGCTGCCATCAACCAAGACCTTCCGGCCGAACAAGCATATTTTTCCATTTCTCATTTTAACAAATGCGATAAGAGCGTGACAAACTCCCCGCGCGTTGCCTGCTGATCCGGCCGGAACGTCCCGTCCTCGTAACCGGACAACCAACCTTCCGCCTTCACCTGCTTCAACAAGCCGACGCCCCAGTAGTCCTCGCTCACGTCCGTAAAAGGAAGCGCGCCTCTCCGCTTTCCCGTCATGTTCATGCTGCGCGCCAGCATGGCAGTCATCTCCATCCGGCTTACCGGCTGATCCGGCGCAAACGTACGGTCCGGGTAGCCGTCGATGACCCCGGCTTGCGACGCTCTGGCGATATGGCCGTAGGCCCAATGCTCTTCATCCAGATCGGTGTAAGCGACGGACTTCTGCTTGTTCCAACGAAAAGCACGGTCCAATACGGCCGTCGCTTCCGCCCGTGTAATGGGTCGGTCCGGCTGGAAGGTGTAGTCTTCATAGCCGTCAATCACTTGCTTCGAGGTAAGACCTACGATCGCTTCCTGCGCCCAATGCCCGCGAATATCGGTATAGCCTCCGGTCAAAGGCTTGGCAATGATGTTCAGCTGATACATATGATGATCGAAGTTTTTGTTGGTATCGAGCTTCAAATAATAAGTTCCCGGTTGAAAACGTCCGGATAATTGCTGCGAATCGGAAGAAGCGTCGTTCATCGAGCTTGCGACCGGTTTGACTGCACTGTCGTACAAATTCATATACACCGTCGCCGGAGAGGGGATGTCGGTTAAGTGCATCTGCACCAAACTTTCCTCATCCAGCCGGAAATGATACCAGTCCACGTCCTCCGGTTTATCCAGCAGTCCGAAGTAGGGGGTGTCGAACGAGATAGCCGTCGCCTGATACCAGCGATTATTCGGTTCATTCGGGTCGATCAGCTTCGCATCGTAATCGATCGTGAGCGTGTATTCGCCAACGACCGGATTTTGGTAATCCTTGACGTTCGTTACGCGGATATAGTAGCTGCCGGGAAATACTTCGGGCAGGAACACCGTTTCCGGCAGCCCGTCGTCGGCTTTATCGACGGTAATCGATTTTTCCCCCTGCTTCTGCACAAGCAGCACCGGGTCGATCCTCGCGGTATCCGTCGCGACCTTGATCGTCAGCGAGCCGGTCTGCGGTACGGGGAACTCGAACCAATCGACGTCGTTATATTGATGGAAGGTTCCCTTCAGACGGGTGCTTTGCGGCGGAAGCACGAACGCTTGGTACTGCTTATCATTGCTTTCGTACATGTCCCGGTATATTTCAAAAGAAGTCGTCAGCCTGTATCTGACTTCTTCCCGCTGACTGCCATCGGCCGATTGAAGTACGATATAGCTGCGTCCCTTGGTCACCTTCAGCGGAATCGTCTGGCCGCTGTGCGCCGTCTTGCTCGTCAGCGAGCCCGTCGCATCCGTATGCTGCACGTATACGGGAAGGTTGCGGCCCATATCGAGCGTCAGCTGGATCGTTCCGTCATAGGGCGCATCGACATAATACCAATCCATATCCGTCCCGTCGGAAAAGGAAGCGGTGATCGCTTTGCTCGGCGAGATTGCTTTGGCTTGATTTTTGCGGTTATTCGGTTCGTACATATCGGACATGTACGGCTCTTTCATCAAGCGGTCGACACGCAGCAGCCCATAGCCGGTCTTCGGATTCCAGCCAGGCGTTTCAATGCTTTGAGCCGTTTGTCTAAGCCACTGTCGCATCTCGTAAACCTTTAGGCTCGGATTGCGGGTCCAGGCCAGTGCAGCAGCAGCCGCCACCTGAGGAGCCGCCATCGACGTCCCTTCCATATATTCGTATGAACCGCCCAGTGCGGTTGTAAATACGTCCCATGGTGCTGCAAGGTCCATCTCGAGTCCGGTATTCGAACGTTCCTCCGGCTCGTTGCCGGACGTAACGCCGCCGACGGCCAATACCGTCGGATAGGCTGCCGGATATTTTATCCGATTCGCTTCATTCCCGGTCGCCGCGACGAGCAGCACATCCCGTTCCTCGGCATAGCGGACAACTTCGCTCATGTAGTCGGAATATTTGTTGAGGCCCAGGGACAAGACGACGATTTTCGCTCCATGATCCACGGCATAGCGAATGCCCTCGCCCAAACGCTGCTCCCCTCCGGAACCGTCCGCCTCCAGCGCCTTGATCGGCATGATCCGCGCCCGCCACATGACGCCGGTAACCCCCTTGTCGTTGTTACCGACAGCAGCAATGACACCGGCTACATTCGTGCCATGCCCATTATTGTCTTCAGGCGGCTGATCGGGGGAGATCAGGTTCATCCCGGCGACCAGGTTCGGTGCCAAGTCGGGATGGGTCAAGTCAACACCCGTATCCACTACAGCGATAATAATATTCGTATTTCCTTGCGCCGCATCCCACGCTTCGTTCACATGGATTTGCTGCAGATACGACTGTTTGGAGCCGAGCGGATCATTCGCTTCCGCAGCATATGCCGTCTGGCAGCAAACCAGTAAAAACAAGATACAGACCGATGCAGAAAGTAGCTTATGTACTCCGCCTTGTTCGCTCATGGCTTTCGTTTCCTTTATCTCTTGATCTAGTAGCCTTACCCCATTCTAAGGCTTCTGAATACTCCCTGCAACTGGAATTGAAAACCTTCTTACACTATTCACTTTTTGGCGTAAAACGGCCTATTCGCAGGGGAAGCCACATATCTGAAAACGCATTCATATGGTCAATTTATTCGTAAACCGACGTTTGTCCGTCAAAGCTGCTCAAAGCATTCATTACCCGAATTCGAGCGGTTCCAAACAATGCAAAAAGAAGCCCCATTGTCTCCTTCCTTCCGGAGGACGCAGGGCTTCCTATGGGCATCATGCCAAGCCATTCAAATACAGGTTATTGCCTCTTGTCAAGTGAAGAAGAATAAATCTTTCGTCAGCGTGAAAATGCGCTCAATGTAACCGAGCACCCACTGCGGCACAAGACCGAGCAGCACGCTAATACCTGCGCACAGCCACATCGTAATCCCGAGCGGAAGCGGCACTTCCACCGGATGGCTTTCGTCTTCGCTGCGCATGAACATTTGGCGAATAAAACCGAAGTAGTAATAGAACGAAACGACGCTTGTCAGGATCATGACGGCGGCCAGCCAGTAATGCTGCGTTTGCATGGCCCCCAGCATAATGTATACCTTCCCGAAGAAGCCTCCGGAAATCGGCAAGCCGGCGAGCGAGAGCAAGAGAAGCAGCACAGCGACCGCCATGCCTGGAGCACGGTAATATAAACCCGCCAATCCTTTAATCGCTTCCTCGCCTGTCGATCGTTCAATGATCATGAGCACCGCAAACATCCCGATATTCATAAACAGATAGGCGATCAAGTAAAACGCAAACTCTGAAAAATTAGAGTAATGCGTCATCGAAAACTGCACGGCGATCGGCACGAGCAAATACCCGGTATTGGCTATGCCGGAATAGGCGAGCAGCCGTTTCATGTGCGTTTGGCGCAGCGCGATGAAATTACCGAGGATCATAGCCGCCGCCGCCACAACCATCAGCGTCGTCAGTACATCCTGATGAATCGGCAAGCTCATCATGTCGCCTACGGCGTAAATGCCGTACATCAATCGGAACAGGACGGCAAATGCCGCCGCCTTGGACACGACGGCCAAAAACGCGGTCACCGGCGTCGGCGCGCCTTGATACACATCAGGCGCCCACATATGGAACGGCGCGGCCGCCACCTTGAAGCCGAAGCCCGCGAGGAGCAGGAAGAAGCTCAAATATATCATCGGCAGCATGCCTTGGCCCGATTGACCGAGGGCCGAATTGATATCGATGACCGCCGTTGACCCCGACATCCCGTAAAGGAAGGACATCCCGTACAAAATTATTGCCGAGGAAATAGCGCCGAGCACGATATATTTGAATGCCGCTTCATTGGTGGAAAGATTCTTTTTCCGCATCGCCACCAAGATATACGATGTGATACTGAGCAGCTCCAGCCCGACGAACAACGTAATCAGATCGCCGGAGGAAGCCATGATCATGCCGCCCAGCGTCGCCGGCAGCAGCAAGTAATAATATTCGCCGATATGCGGAATTTCCTCTTCCTTCACCGATCCGATGCTCATGAACGTAATGAGTCCCGCGCCCGTAAGCAAAATCAGCTTCATGATATTGGCGAAATCGTCAATGCGGTAGCTATAGTGCAGCAGTTGCGTCGGTTCCGCCGGATCGAGATGAGACACGACGAATAATGCGGAAATGAGTATACTGGCGAGCGACAACCAGCCGAGCATCGTTCGGCTCGTCTGCCGCGGCAGCAGTAAATCGAGCAAAGACAACACCACAGCAGCAGCGACTAATGTCAGCTCCGGGGCCAGCAGTCCCAGTTCGCTAAGTTGAAGACGTATCGGTTCCACCGGTCTAACCTCCCATCTTCGCTACGCTATGAATAAATTGGTCGAAGCTGTTAACCGTTTGTTGCAGCGGCTCGCTCAGGATGGCCGGGTAAATCCCCAGCACCACAATAAAAGCAACGAGCACAATCATCGGAATCGCTTCGATGAGCCTTGCGTCGCGCATTTCCGGAAGACTCGGCTTTTGCGGTCCGAAAGTAATGGCGAGCACCCCGCGAAGCACGTAAACAGCCGTCAAAATAATGCCCAGCGCACCGATCGCCGTCAATATTTTATGCGTTTCGAACAAGCCCAGGAACGATAAAAACTCGCTGATAAAGCCGGACAACCCCGGCAGCCCGAGAGACGCCATTCCGGCCACAAGCAAAATGCCGGAAATGAACGGAACCGATTTGGCCAGCCCGCCCAGCTCATCGATTTGTGTCGATTGCGTCCGTTCATATATGCTACCGACCAGCAGGAACATCAGCGCGGAGATCAGCCCGTGCGATACGAGCTGGAATACCGCCCCTTGGATGCCGACCGTATTGAACGCGGCGATCCCAAGCAGTACGATGCCCATATGGCTTATGCTGGAATAGGCCAGAACGAGTCTGAATTCCTTCTGCACGAACGCCAGTACAGCGCCGTACAAAATGTTGATTACGCCGAGAACCGCAAGCACCGTGGCCCATTGTACCGCTTGCTGCGGAAACAGCATGACACCGAAACGAATAAAGCCGTAGGCGCCCATTTTCAGCAGTATGCCGGAGTGGATCATGACGATGGATGGCGGCGCTTCCGTATGTACCTTCAGCATCCAAGTATGGAACGGGAAGATCGGAAGCTTAATCCCGAACGCGACAAGCAGCATGATGAACAAGGTCCACTTCATCGTTTCGCTAAGGAAGAACGGATTCCCTTCCAAATCGCCCTGCTTCACGTAGGAATCGGCGTTCTGGAACAAGTGCTCCGTGATGACATTCAAATCGCCGGAGTAGTGGATGGATACCCCGTTGCCCCCCGCCGTTTGTCCGAATCCCGCCGTAGCTACAAGGATCAGGAACGCAATGAGCATGATGGCGGAGCCAATGCCGTTGTAGATGAGAAATTTATTGGCCGCTTTTTCTCGGTCCATGTAGCCCCATATGCCAATGAGGAAAAACATCGGAATGAGCGTAATTTCGAAGAACACAAAGAACAAAAACAAGTCTTGTGCCATGAATACGCCGAACATTCCCGTTTCCAGCAGCAGAAACCAAATGAAATACGACTTCCACCGCTTTTTAATGTACACGGAAGCGAGCGCTGCCATGGTGGCGACAAGCGCGGTCAAAAACACGAGCGGAAGCGACAAGCCGTCCACGGCCATGACATACTTGAACTCGAAGAAGAACGAGGTCAGCTGACTGAGCCCTTGCACTTCTTTATTCAAAGGAACGAGAATCCACGGAACCTCTTCTTTAAACTGCATGCCTTCCAGGTTGGAGTTAAACTGCGCGTACAGCCAGCCTGACAAGATCAGCGGGATCAGCGTGACGACAATCGCCGTCGCTTTGATCCATTGCCCTTGCGTCTTCGGCATAAAGAGCAGGATCAGCACGCCGATGAGCGGCGTAAAGGCGATCAGCGACAAGATCGGCATATTATCCGGCATGGATGAACCTCCTTCCTGCGATGGCCAGCATAATAATCAGCAGCCCAAGCAGTGTAGCGAGGCCGTACGATTGCACTTGCCCATTCTGGAGACGCGAGCCTAACCGGCCGATACCGACGACCGCATAGCTGGAAAGCCGGACGAGTCCATCTACGACGTAAATGTCAAACCATTGCAGCAAGCGCCCAAGGCCCTGCAAAGCGTTGACGATCACAGCCTGGTACAGCTCATCGATGTAATACTTCCGGTTTAGCAGCCGGTACAGCCACGGAGCCCGAGCAGAGATCGTGTCAGCCGGAATCGTGCGCTTCAAATAGACGAGATAGCCGACTCCGATGCCCAGCACGCCTGCGAGTGTTGACATGATCATTACAAACCACTGCGCATGCTCTTCCTCTGCATGTCCAGTCAACCACGAGCCGAGCCACGGGCTGAACGGCGTGAACGCAAAGCCGGCCACGACCGCAAGCACCGCGAGTACGATCAGCGGGAACGTCATGGATGCGGGCGATTCATGCACATGCCCTTGATGGCGCGGCTTGCCCATGAAGACGAGGAAGAACAAGCGAGACATGTAAAATGCGGTAAAAAAGGCGGCAATCAAACCGACCCAAAACAAGCCCGTATGCCCTGTGTTCCACGCTTCCGCAAGGATCGCATCCTTCGACCAGAAGCCGGACAGCGGCACAATGCCGCTCAACGCCAGCGCACCGATCGCAAACGTCCAGGCGGTCACTTTCATTTTGCTGCCGACGCCGCCCATCTCGTGGATATCCTGCGTATGAACGGCATGGATTACGCTGCCCGCACCGAGAAACAACAGCGCTTTGAAGAACGCGTGGGTAAGCAAGTGAAAGATGCCTGCCGTATACGCAATGGTCGTCCCGATCCCGAGCGCCATCATCATATAGCCGAGCTGGCTTACCGTCGAATAGGCGAGTATGCGTTTGATATCGTTCTGCGCCGTGCCGATCGTCGCCGCGAATATCGCCGTAAAGGCGCCGACTACCGCAACGACGGTTAAAGCGACCGGCGAAGCCGTAAAAATATCGAACGTCCGCGCGACCAAATATACGCCCGCTGCGACCATCGTTGCTGCATGGATCAAGGCGCTGATCGGAGTTGGACCTTCCATGGCGTCAGGAAGCCAGGTGTGCAGCGGAAACTGCCCGGACTTGCCCATCGCGCCGATGAAGATCAAAATCGCGATCCAGGTCGCCGTATCGCCCGATATTTTACCGGTCGTAAATGCATTGTGAATCGAGCTGAAGTCCATCGCATGGTTCGGCATCACCCAGAACAACAGCAAGATGCCAAGGAACAAACCGACATCGCCCACGCGCGTAACGATGAACGCTTTTTTGGCCGCGGCCCGCGCTTCGGGCTTGAAGTACCAGAACCCGACCAGCAGGAACGAACAGACGCCCACCAGCTCCCAGAAAATAAATAGCTGTATCAGGTTCTCCGAAATGACCAGCCCCAGCATGGAGAACGTAAACAGCGCTATGTATGCAAAAAACACGTTGATGCGCTCGTCGTCGTGCATATACCCTCTCGAGTAAATATTGACGAGCAGACTCACCAAAGTGACGATGACGAGCATGAGCGCGTTCAAATTCGTCACTTCAAACCCCATCGAAAGCGAGCCGTTGCCGAGCTTGATCCAATCTAATTTGTTCCACGTGAAATCTTCAACCTGTCCGCCGATCCGCTCCCAAAAGATGAGCACGGATAAGACAAACGATGCGAACACGGCCACAATGCTGATATAGGAGCCCGCATCCCGAAGTTGGCGTCCCACCGCCGTCAGTAATAAGAACGACAGCAGAGGAAACACCGGGATCAGCCAGGCGTATTGCGAGTAAGCCGATACCATGAGCTTAAGTCCTCCTTCTAGCTTGAATGTTGACACCGGAGCCCATACCCGTTAACTCCGCCGCAACACTTGGCAAGCTAATCCGTAAGCATGTTGTTCAGCAAACGGGCCTCATTCTGTGAAATATCCGCACGGAAGCGACGATTATCGCTTCAGCGAGTCCATCTCGTTAACATCCGTGGTTCCTTTGTTGCGGTAGAACGCGATCAAAATCGCGATACCGACAGCGGCCTCGGCTGCGGCAATCGTAATATTGAACAACGAAAAGATTTGTCCGGTCAAACCCGGATTTACGCCCAGTTTGGAGAAAGCGACCAGATTCAGATTGACGGCATTCAGCATCAGCTCGATCGAGAGCAGCACGATGACGGCGTTTTTCTTCGACAGCGCGCCGTACAGCCCGATACAAAACAGAATCGCGGCCAGCGTCAAGTAAGGCGTGGCGAGTCCGGCAGCAGCAGGTCCCATACGTCAGTCCTCCTCTCTCTTCGCTACGATGATCGCGCCGATAAAGGCGACCGTGAGCAGCACGGACATCAGCTCGAACGGAATGACATGCGCACTGAAGAGCAGCTTTCCGATCTCGAGCGTGTTATCCTCGGCGGATTGGAATGTGCCGGACGGCAGCTCCGTGTTCTGGATCGCGAAGAAAATAACGCCGAACAGTGCTGCCGCCCCGATCAAGAGCAGTCCGTTGTGCCACGGACGCTTCGGCATTTGCTCTTCCCCTTGATGTTTCGTCATCATAATCCCGAAAATCATCAGAATCGAGATCGCGCCGGCGTAGATCAAGATTTGCACAACGGCAACGAATTCCGCCTCCAGCACCACATACAACCCGGCCAAGCTGATGAACGTCAGCGCGAGAGCCGTTAACATATGAACGACCTTCGTAAAGCTGAGCATGAAAATAGCCCCCCCGATCGCAAGCAGGGCGCAAATGAAGAAAGCTACGTTTTGACCGCTTGAGAGAAAGCTCGCAATATTACCTAGCATTACTTCGCCCCACCTTTCGGAAGCGCCGAATTGTTTTCCTTACGCACATTTACGTTATTTTCATTCAGCCACTGCAAATTTTTAAACAAATCGTCTCGGCTGTAAGTGCTCAGTTCAAAATTGTTCGTCATGACGATGGCTTCCGTAGGACATACCTCGGTGCACAAGTCGCACAAAATACAGATCTCGAAGTTAATGTCGTAGGTGTCGATGACTTTCCCCTTCTTCTCCGGATCCGGATTCGCCTTGCCGACCAAGTTGATGCACTCCGTCGGGCAAATGCGCGCGCACTGATTGCATACGATACATTTTTCAGGGTCAAAATGCTGTATTCCGCGGAACCGGTCCGGCATTTCGAGCGGTACGTCAGGATAGGCGTAGGTAATCTTTTTTTGCGTCATGCTTTTGAACGTTACGCCCAAGCCCTTAATAATGCCCTTCATTGGTTCTCACCCTTTCTGTTGACAACGGACAATCAGGCTTTACGATTGTAACCGTTGCAACGTTGTTGACAACGGATAATCAAGCTTGCGATTGTAGCCGTTACAACGTTGTTGACAACGAACAATCCAGTTTATTCAACGAATGGCTGCGGCAGATGAAACTGTTGCAGCCGCGCGCACGGCAAGCCTGCCATTACATCGCGATAGCCATATAAATTGCCGTTACAAATATGTTTATGAGCGACAGCGGCAGCAGCACTTTCCACCCCAGCCCCATCAATTGGTCGACGCGCACCCGCGGCAGCGTAGCGCGCAGCCAGAAAAGGAAGAAGACGATAGACGAAAATTTGAGCAGGAACCAGATAATCCCCGGTATAAAGTCAAGGAACGGGAACGGCGCATGCCACCCGCCGAGAAACAGCGTGGTCGTCAAACCTGCGATGGCAAACACATATACGTACTCCGAAAGCATGAAGAAGGCGAATCGAAAGCCGCTGTATTCCACGTGGTAGCCCGCGACAAGCTCGGATTCCGCTTCCGGCAAGTCGAACGGCGTCCGGTTCAGCTCGGAAACGGCAGCGATCACGAACACGCAGAAGCCGATAATTTGCGGAAGGAAGTTCCAGTGCCAGAAGCCCCCGGCTTGGAGGTCGGCGATAGTCCGCAAATTCATACTGCCGGTCATCATCACGGTGCCGACAACGGAAATGACGAGCGGAATTTCGTAGCTGATCATTTGCGCCGCGGAACGCATGCCGCCCAGCAGCGCATACTTATTGTTCGACGCCCATCCTCCGAGCACGATCCCGATCGTCGAAATGCCGGAGAGCGCGACGTAGAACAGCACGCCGACGTTCAGGTCGCTGCTGATGAGCCGGTCCGTAAACGGAATGGCGGCTACGACGGTGAAGGCCGGTATAAACGTAATGACCGGAGCCAGAATGAACAGCTCTCGCTCCGCTTTGCGCGGGATCGTATCTTCCTTAATGAGCAGTTTGAATACGTCGGCCACCGATTGAAGCAATCCTAACGGCCCTACCCGGTTCGGACCGATCCGCAGCTGCATCCAGCCGATAACTTTCCGCTCGAAATAAATCGCGTAGGTCACGAAGCCTAGCACGACAAGCAGCAGAACGACACCCCATGCAAAAAATATGGCGAAGTTCATCCAAGTAAGCTGTTGCTGTAATAAATCAGGCATTAACAATCCACCTCCCCGACGACGATGTCTACGCCTCCGAGAATTGTTATTAAATTCGTCATCGATTCGCCCACAAGCAGCTTCGGCAAAATTTGCAAATTGACAAAGGACGGCCTGCGGAACTTCAGACGATACGGCTTATCCTTCCCTTTGGACACGATATAGCAGCCAATCTCTCCCCGCGGGGATTCGATTGCCGCATAGACTTCCCCTTCCGGTGGACGGATAACCCTTGGCGCTTTGCCCATAATTTCGCCCTCCGCCGGGAACTGCTCGACGGCTTGCTCCAAAATGCGCAGCGATTGCCGGATTTCCTCCAGACGAAGCAAATAGCGGTCGTAGCAGTCTCCGCCCGTCCGTACCGGCACATCGAACTCAAAACGGTTGTACAAGCTGTAGGGCTGCGTTTTCCGCAGATCCCAATCGACCCCGGTACATCGCAGATTCGCGCCGCTAAGCCCATACGCGATAGCTGTCTGAGCATCATACTTGCCGATGCCCTTGATCCGCGCCAAAAAGATTTCGTTGCCGCTGACCAGCTCGTTGTATTCCTCCAGCTTATCGTACATATACGGGATGAAATCGCGCACCTTTTCAATCCAGCCTTCCGGCGCATCCCATTTGACGCCGCCGACGCGCATATAGTTGTATGTCAGGCGCGCGCCGCACAGCTCGTTGAACAGGTTAATAATGATCTCCCGGTCGCGGAACGCATACAAAAAGGGGCTCATCGCTCCGATATCGAGCAAATACGTTCCCCACCATACCATATGACTTGCGATGCGCTGCAGTTCCATGACGATCAGCCGCAAAAATTCCGCTCGCTCGGGGATTTCCAGCTGCATCAGCTTCTCTACCGCATGGACCAGCACGTAGTTGTTGGTCATCGCGGACACGTAGTCCATCCGGTCCGTGTACGGAATGATTTGAGTGTACGTCAAATTTTCCGCCAGCTTCTCGGTTCCGCGATGCAGGTAGCCCATGACCGGATCCGCTTCGGTAATGATCTCGCCGTCCAGCTTCACCACGATGCGAAATACCCCGTGCGTACTCGGATGCTGCGGGCCTACGTTCAACAGCAGTTCTTCCGTTCTTATGGACACGCTTCTCTACACCTCCGGGTCGAGCGGCTCGTAGTCTTTGCGCAGCGGATGGCCTACCCAGTCGTCAGCCATCATAATGCGGCGCAGGTCGGGATGTCCCGGAAAATCGATACCGAACAAATCGTATATTTCTCTTTCGTTCCAGTTAGCCGTCGGCCAAATGCCTGTTACAGACGGTACCGAAGGCGTCTCACGGTTCGTTTTTACCTTGACAACATAATCCTGCTTCAATTCCAAGGAAATCAAGTGGTACGCGACCTCCATATGCGTTTCCATATCGATCCCGGAAACGTTGCGAAGGTAGTCCATCTTGAGCTCCGCATGATGTTTCAATACTTCAGCAGCGGACAGCCAGTTGTTGCCTTTCACCACAACATAGGGCACATGGCCGCCTTTTTCATTAACGAACGCCTCCTCAACACAGTCGGGATGGCGCTCCTTCAAGATCGCCACAAGCCGGTCCAGCAGCGGCTGACTTGGCGAAGGCTCCTTCGGCCCTTCCGGCTCCGCCGTCTTCGCAGCTCTGGCGCTTGCCCGCGCGGCTCTCGCCTCGGCAGCAGCCTTCGCCTTCGCCTCTTTCTCGGCGTCCTCCGGCGTCGCCGCCTCTCCCGCGGGCGCATCGCCCGGCTCCGCTCCAGCCTGCGCTGCGCGTGCTGCCGCTCGGGCTGCTCTCGCTTCCGCTGCGGCCT
Source organism: Paenibacillus solanacearum (assembly GCF_910593845.1). Lineage (GTDB taxonomy): Bacteria > Bacillota > Bacilli > Paenibacillales > NBRC-103111 > Paenibacillus_G > Paenibacillus_G solanacearum. The sequence goes on from NZ_CAJVAS010000015.1 coordinate 128,098, forward strand.
TCAGCTTCGCTTCACGCTCCGCATCTACCGGCGCCGCCGCTTCGCCTGCCGGCGCATCGCCGGACGCCGCCGCCGGCGACTCGCCACTGGCTTCGTCTGCTTGCACGGCAGCGCCCTCAGCTTCCGGCTTCGCCTCTTTATAGCCGCCCGGCGGTTCCCCGGCACCGCCGGCTTTTGTAATATCAGCGCCGGGTGCAGCCGTTGGCTCGCCGCTCATTGGCGCCGCTTTCGCCTCGCTTCCCGCAGGCTTGGCCGTTGCTTCGCCGCCAGCTTGGCCCCCTTCGCCTGCGGCAGGGACCTCGCTTTGCGGCTTTTGCGTTACATCGTCCGAAGCCCCCGTGGGATCGGGCTTCTCACGCTTTTGCTCGTCGCTCATACATTCGTCACCTGCTTACCGGTTTTCGCTTCGTAGCGGATTTTTTCCTGCAGCTTGTTAATGCCGTAGATCAGCGCGGCAGGATTAGGCGGGCAGCCTGGAATATAGACGTCAACGGGAACAACTTGGTCCACCCCTTTGACGACAGCATACGATTTCACATAAGGGCCGCCCGCCGTAGCACAGGAACCCATGGCAATGACCCATTTCGGCTCCGGCATTTGATCGTACAAACGACGCAGCAGCGGAGCCATCTTTTTCGTCACCGTACCTGCGACAATCATCACGTCGGATTGTCTGGGCGATGTACGGAAGATGACGCCGAATCGGTCCAGATCATAATGCGATGCGCCAGTGCCCATCATCTCAATGGCGCAGCAGGCCAGACCGAACGTAAGCGGCCACAGCGAATTGCTGCGCGCCCATGCTTTGATTTGCTCGAGTGTCGTCATGAAGACGTTGCGTTCCAGCTCACGCCGCTCTTCCGGCGAAATCGTCTCTAAATTGAAGTCCATTGCAGCACCTTCTTCTTCCAAGCATAAATTAAGCCTATGACGAGCAAGGCCACAAATATGCACATCTCTACAAGCGCAAACAAGCCTAGTTGCTTATACGCAACGGCCCAAGGATACAAAAATACGGTTTCCACATCAAATATGACGAACATCAACGCAAAAAGATAGTAGCGGATATTAAAACGCACATGACCGCCGCCCACAGGCTCGTTACCGCTTTCATAAGTCGTATACTTGCTTTCCGCCGGTTTGTACGGCCGCAGCCATTTGCCGATTGTAAGCGCTACTATTGGAAGCAATACGGCTAAGAAGAGAAATATCGTTACGACCACATAATTGTTGCTGTACATCGCGAACGGACCGCCTCCCTGTATGTTCTTTGCGGTTGTAGCCGCTTTTAACAACGCGTCGGCCGCAACCTGGAAACGTACAATAGCATAAAGAAGCCCCCTACAGCCAATCGTCCCCGTCCTATGAACGCATGCCTATATCAGAACTTCCCATCTCTTGCACTGTTTCCTTTTTAGATGCCCTACCAATTATATCAAATGACTAGGGGGGTGTCTAACATTTCCTTACCTATATATGTAAAAAGGCGAAGGTGTCCCCTCGCCCTTACATTGTTTATTTTTTCCCGGATACGTCAATCCGATTCATTGCTCTTTGCAATGCCAGTTCGGCACGTTTGAAATCGATGTCGTCCTGCTTCGCGGCAGACAATCGTTTTTGAGCGCGTTCCTTGGCAGCTTGAGCCCGTTCGATATCGATTTGTTCCGGCAGCTCGGCACTTTCCGCCAGGATCACCACTTTGTCCTTGCGCACTTCCATAAACCCGCCGTTCACCGCGATAAGCTCGTCTTTAGTCCCTTGCTTTTTCACGGTAATCGGAGCGATCTTCAGTGGAGTGACCAACGGAATGTGGTTCGGCAAAATCCCGAGCTCTCCCTCGACGCCCTTCGCGATAATCATGTTCACCTGTTCGGCATACACTTTCCGCTCCGGTGTTACGACTTCCAACAGGAATGTGCTCACTTACTTCCCCTCCTAGGATACTCGATTACAGCGTCTTCGCCTTTTCAACGGCATCCTCGATTGTACCCACGTTGTGGAATGCCGGCTCCGGAAGGTTGTCGTGCTTGCCGTCCAAAATTTCTTTGAAGCTGCGTACCGTATCTTTAACCGGAACGTAGATGCCCGGAATCCCGTTGAACGCTTCCGCCACGTGAAGCGGCTGTGAAAGGAACAATTGTACGCGTCTTGCGCGAAGTACGACCAATTTGTCCTCGTCGGACAACTCGTCCATACCGAGAATCGCGATAATATCGAGAAGCTCTTTGTAGCGCTGAAGAAGCTTCTTCACGCCTTGAGCTACATTGTAATGCTCTTCGCCCAATACTTCCGGCGTCAAAATCCGGGAAGAAGATGCGAGCGGGTCGACCGCTGGGAAAATACCCATAGCCGCAATGTTACGCTCCAAGTTCGTCGTTGCGTCCAAATGTGCAAACGCCGTAGCTGGAGCCGGGTCGGTATAGTCGTCCGCTGGAACGTAGATCGCTTGGATCGAAGTAACGGAACCGTTTTTCGTCGACGTAATCCGCTCTTGCAATTGACCCATCTCGGTAGCCAGCGTCGGCTGGTAACCTACCGCGGAAGGCATACGGCCGAGCAACGCGGAAACCTCGGAACCCGCTTGTGTGAAACGGAAAATGTTATCGACCAGCAGAAGCACGTCACGGCCTTCTTGATCGCGGAAATATTCTGCCATAGTCAAGCCAGTCAAAGCTACGCGAAGACGGGCACCTGGCGGCTCGTTCATTTGTCCGAAAACCATCGCGGTTTTCGAAATAACGCCGGAGTCGCTCATTTCATGGTACAAGTCGTTACCTTCACGCGTTCTTTCACCTACCCCGGCAAATACGGAAATACCGCCCAGCTCGGAAGCGATGTTGTGAATCAATTCTTGCAGCGTTACCGTTTTACCAACGCCGGCACCGCCGAACAGGCCGATTTTACCGCCTTTAACGTAAGGCGCCATCAAATCGATAACCTTGATCCCGGTTTCGAGAATTTCGACTTGCGTCGACAAATCATCGAACGCTGGAGCCGGTTTATGAATCGGGCTCGTCAGTGTACGATCCACTTCTCCCGTACCGTCGATCGGTTCACCCAAAACGTTAAATACGCGGCCAAGCGTTGCCGCGCCGACCGGTACGGAAATTGGAGCACCGGTATCAATGGCTTCCATACCGCGAACCAAACCGTCAGTAGTGGACATGGCAATACAACGAACCATGTTGTCGCCCAAGTGAACCGCTGTTTCAACCGTAAGGCTGATGTCACGATCGCCTTCGCTTTGCGCTTTTCTTTCAATCCTGATCGCATTCAAAATTTCCGGGAGGTGTCCGCCCTCGAACTCGACGTCGACAACCGGCCCCGTTACGTTAATAACGCGCCCTTTGCTCACTGTTTTCCCTCCTAGTTAAGCTTTGCTCTGGCAAAAAACTGCTTCGAAAGCATTGCCGGGCCGAAGCCAGGCTTTTATATGATCACTGCGCGGCGTTCGCACCTGCTACAATTTCGGAAATTTCCTGCGTAATGGATGCCTGACGCGCACGGTTGTAAGCAAGCGTGTACGTGCTGATCATCTTCGTCGCATTCTTCGTAGCATTATTCATTGCCGTCATTCTCGCGCCGAATTCGCTCGCTTTTCCGTCCAATACGGCACTGTATATTAAGGTTTCTGCATATTTGGGCAGCAGCACTTCCAGCACGCCTTCCGGTGACGGCTCGTACTCATAGTTCGATACTGCCGAACCGCTCATATCGTCCAGCGGCAACAACCGCTTAATTACAGGGATTTGGGAAATGGCGTTTTTGAATTCATTGTACACGAGGTACAATTCATCATAAGAACCATTCTCGAAATTACGCACCGCCGACGCAGCGATACTTTTAATATCGGCGAATGCTGGCGAGTCGGAAAGACCCGTCACTTCCTCTACGACCGGCATATTGCGCTTACGGAAAAAGTCTCTGCCTTTGCGGCCGATGACAAAAATAGCATACTCGTTCGGGGAGCTGTGCTTTTCTTTGATTTCCGCAGCCACTTTACGCAAAACGTTGGCATTATACCCACCAGCCAAACCGCGATCAGACGTAATGACGAGGTACCCCGTCTTCTTGATCACACGGCTCTGCAGCATAGGATGCTTCACCCCACGCGTTCCAGCTGCGATGCTGCCGACAACTTCCTTCAGCTTATCCGCATAGGGACGTGCCGATTCTGCTGCCAGCTGCGCTCTTCTCAGCTTCGCCGCGGCAACCATTTCCATTGCCTTGGTGATCTGCTTCGTGTTTTGTGTCGACTTGATTTGGCGTTTAATCTCGCGCATACCTTTTGCCATGTAAGTGCTCACCTCTCTCTCGAAGCTTTCCGCTGCGGGAAAGCCATACTTCGAAAGCTCGTTAACTTGCTCTGCATGCAGCGCCGAGCTCCCCGCCTCAGGGCGAGAAGCTCACGATGCACAGCGGCTCTGCTTGTCAGCCGCAATGTGAAACGTCATTTATGCCGAAGGCGCGAACCCTTTTTTGAACTGTTGGATCGCATCCACCAATGCTTTTTCATTATCTGCGGTCAAATCGTTCGTTTCGCGGATGTTCGCGAGAATTTCCGGACGGTTAGAGTCAAGATATGCCAGGAACCCGGCTTCAAAACGACTAACGTCCTGAACCGGCAGGTCGTCGATATGTCCTCTGACGACGACATAGATCGCAGCAACCTGCTTTTCAACCGGCAGCGGTTGATTGATGCCTTGCTTCAAGAGCTCCAGCGTACGAATACCGCGGTTCAAACGAGTTTGCGTCGCGCGGTCCAAGTCGGAACCAAACGCTGCGAACGCAGCAAGCTCGCGATATTGAGCAAGGTCAGTCTTGAGCGTACCGGCAACTTTCTTCATCGCTTTGATTTGCGCCGAGCTACCTACCCGGGATACGGAGATACCGACGTTAACCGCCGGACGCTGACCGGAGTAGAACAGGTCGGACTCCAGGAAGATCTGTCCGTCCGTGATCGAGATCACGTTCGTAGGGATATAGGCGGATACGTCGCCGGCTTGCGTTTCGATGAACGGCAGCGCCGTGAGCGATCCTGCGCCAAGCTCGTCGTTCAGCTTCGCTGCGCGCTCGAGCAAACGGGAGTGCAAGTAGAATACGTCGCCCGGGTAAGCTTCCCGGCCCGGAGGACGGCGGAGCAGCAAGGAAAGCTCGCGGTAAGCGGCCGCTTGCTTGGACAAGTCGTCATAGATGATCAGCACATGCTCGCCCTTGTACATGAAGTACTCGCCCATGGCGCAGCCCGCAAACGGTGCAAGCCACAGCATTGGCGAAGGCTCGGACGCACTTGCCGTTACGACGATTGTGTAATCCATCGCGCCTGCTTTACGGAGCGTTTCCACTACGTTAACGACCGTGGATTGCTTTTGGCCGATCGCAACGTAAATACATTTGATGCCGTTGCCTTTTTGGTTGATGATCGTGTCGATGGCAATCGCGGTTTTACCCGTTTGACGGTCGCCGATGATCAGCTCGCGCTGGCCGCGGCCAATCGGGATCATCGCGTCGATCGCTTTGATACCGGTTTGCATCGGCTCATGAACCGATTTACGAGCCATAACGCCCGGTGCCGGAGACTCGATCGGACGGAACTGCGTCGTGTTGATCGGTCCTTTACCGTCGACCGGCTGACCGAGCGGATTGACGACGCGGCCGATCATCTCATCGCCGACTGGAACTTCCATGATGCGACCGGTACGTTTCACTTGGTCACCTTCGCGAATATCCGTGTAAGGCCCCAAAATAACGATACCTACGTTGCTTTCCTCCAGGTTCAGGGCGTAGCCCATCACTCCGTTCGGAAATTCGAGCAGCTCGCCCGCCATGACATTTTCCAGGCCATGCGCACGGGCAACACCGTCACCAACATAAATAACCGTACCTACGTCAACGACTTGAATTTCGGATTTATATTGTTCAATCTGCTGTTTAATCAGCGTGCTGATTTCTTCCGGTTTAATACTCAACTTTCCTCACCCCTATCTACAGTGCTTGAGATTGATTCAACGTTTTTTGCAGACGCTGGAGCTTGCCGGACAAGCTTCCGTCGTACAGACGGTCGCCGATACGCACTTGAATGCCGCCGAGCAAGCTTTTATCGAGAACCGATTCCACTCGGATTTGTTTGCCCGTCAGCTTGCTGAACGTCGATGCGATGCTGCTGAGCTCCGCATCCGTCAATTGCACAGGCGAATATACGATCGCGCTCGCTTGACCTAGCGCTTCGTTCGCGATTTTGGAATACATTTGGGCGAACGCTTCAAGCGTTTCTTCTCTTCTGCGCTCGATCAACAGTTGGATCGTGTTCAGCACAGGCTCCGAAACCGATGAACCGAAGATTTGCTGAATCAGGTCGCTCTTTACTTTGGAGCCGATCCCCGGGTGTTTGATGATCTTGTTCAGATCGGTGTTCTCTTTCAGTACAGCAACGACAAGGTTAAGCTGCTGCTCGAATTCTGCGATCAACTTGTTTTCACGCGCGATCTCGAACAACGCTTTGGCATATCTTTTGGCTGCGATTAACTCCTGGCTCATTGGTTGCCCCCTACTTCTTTTAGGTAATGCTCAACCAGTTGCTCTTGAGATTTCTCATCGATTTGCTTCTCGATGATTTTCGAAGCGATCATTACGGACATCGCGCTAACCTGGTTGCGCAGGGAAGCGATGGCCAAGTTTTTCTCGTTCGCGATTTCTCGCAGCGCTTCTTCTTTCAGACGATCCGCTTCCGCTTTCGCCTGCTGAATAATATCTTCCGCTTGCTTGCCGCTTGTTACGCGAGCTTGCTCCATAATTTGCTTTGCTTCGTTGCGCACTTGCTCCAGAGCTGCTTTTTGCTCCGCAAGCAATGCATCGGCTTGTTTGCGGTTCTCTTCCGCGTTTTGCATTTGGTCCAGAACCAGCTTCCGACGTTGCTCCATGATGCCCATGAGCGGTCCGAAAGCATATTTGCTAAGAAGCAGCATCAAAATTCCGAACGCAACGATGGCAAAAATAAACGAGGATAGTGTGAAATGCATCTATACGTCACTCCCTTCAGAGGGGTAATGGCTAAACCGAACCGGATGACAACATCCGGACAAAAGGAAGGCGTGGAGGCTGATGGCTTCCCCGCCAAAGGTCCGTATTAACTAAATTACTTCGCGAATACGAAGGTGAAGAGCAATGCGAATACAACCGCGATGATCGGAATCGCCTCGACGAGACCTACACCGATAAACATAACCGTTTGAAGCGTACCTTTTTGCTCCGGTTGACGAGCGATGCCGTCTACCGTTTTGCTGACGATCATACCGTTACCAATACCTGCGCCAAGCGCACCCAGACCGATTGCAATAGCTGCTGCAAGAAATTCCATTGTAAAATATCCTCCTTAAAATTGTTCATTTGGTTTGTTATTTTTACTTAAGCGGGAAGGAACGCTTCTTGAGCTACTCCGCCGCATCTTACTCCTTGTGTTCAATGGCTTGAGACAAGTACACCATCGTCAACGTTGTGAATACGAACGCTTGAATCGCTCCTACGAAAACACTGAAGCCCTGCCAGATGATCAGCGGGAGAATCCCTCCGACGCCTGCCATCAGGATAACGGCAATGAGCACCTCACCGGCATAAATATTCCCGAAAAGACGCATTCCGAGCGTTAGAAGCTTGGAAATTTCCTTGACGATGTTGAGCGGGAACATGACCGCAAACGGCTCGATATAGTGGTGCAGGTAATGCTTCGTATTGCGAGTCAATCCCAAGAGATGCGTCATTACAATCACCATCAAAGCGAGGCCCATTGTAACGGATAAGTCGGCCGTCGGGGATTTCCACCAGCTGATGGCGATATGCTTGCCGGCGTGGTGCGCTTCATCGATTTGAGCTTGCGTAATGCCAAGCCACGAAACCGGCTGCTGCACTTCGGTCACGATGACGAATGGAAGACCGAGCATGTTTCCGACAAAAATAAACATAATCAGCGTGATGCCGAGCATAAGAAATGCTTTGCCCTTCTTCATATCCATCGTGCCGGCAATGATATTGTGAACGAACTCGACGAGCCATTCCAGAAAGTTTTGCATTTTCCCCGGATTGTCAACCGACAGCTTCCGGGTTCCTGCAATAGCGATAATCAACACGACCGCACAAGTCACTAAAATCGTGATCACGCTCGAGAGATCCCAGTCGATGCCCAACCAATTTACTATTGGCAATTCATGCATTTTAGTAGTTTCACCCCTTTCCTAAGCATGATGGAATTATTTTTTCAATGAAATAATACCCAGTAGGAGTGTTGCCAACTGTACGAAAATTAATCCTGTCACCGTGGTCCAAATGGAAACGTGCTCAGGGAATTTGTAGACAGCCCATATCGCGAGAACAGCGATTGCCACCCTCGTGCCAAAGCCAAGTCCGCCCCTGCGTCTTTTTCCTTCCAGCGCCGCGTCTGACAAAGTGCGAATCTTCCACGCCAAATAGCGCGCATTCAACATACTTACCGCGGTCCCGATAATCCACCCTGCAAATAGCGGACGGTATCCAGGAATGACGGCCCAGGCCAAAAAACAGAAGGATAAGAAAAAGATGACGACGCGTTGAACCGTTTTCAGCCGGATTGAAAGTTCATCCATTGTTGTTTCCCTTCATGTAGCTTTTAATGATAAGGATTATACTTGCGACTCCCGCTAGGAACCCCAGCATCATCCCCGCTACGATCCAGATTGGCTCTCCGCCTTGCGAACGGCTGAACCAGCTGCCCAGCCAGTAGCCGCCAATCATACAAACGCCCAAATCGACTCCGACGCCGCCGAGCATAGCTACGGCACGCCACGGGTTATCATTGGTTTTTTGTTTTCTCATAAGCCTTCCTTATGTGTTGCAGCTGTGGAATCCGTGATGATCCAGCTGTCAACCAACAATCCTAGTTTATTTTATCGGAGTAAAGTCAAGTTTGTCAATCGCGGTTCTTGGCAATCGATCTATGACAAAAATCACAAAAACCTTGCTGCATCAACATTTTTCCGATTCCTAAACCAAACAGTACAACTGTACGCTGTATCGTTTGTCATCAGATTGTCACGGTTGAAAAGATGAAGGCCTTTGATCGGCATGTCCAAAATGGTAAAGGATGGCTTGTACGATGCGTTCGGCCGCTTTTCCGTCGCCATAAGGATTCGCCGATTGGCTCATTTTTTCGTACGCGGTTTGATCGGTCAGCAGCAGACTGGCCTGCTTGAAAATTTCTTCCTCATCGGTTCCGACCAGCTTCAGCGTTCCTGCATCAATGCCTTCCGGACGCTCTGTCGTATCCCGCAGCACGAGCACCGGCACGCCGAACGTCGGCGCCTCTTCCTGCAAGCCGCCCGAATCCGTCAAGATCAGATGCGTATGCGGGAAGAAGTTGTGAAGCTCGAACACATCGACCGGATCGATCAGCTTGATCCGATCATGCCCGCTCAGCATTTCGTATGCCGGACCTTTGACGGCCGGACTCATATGTACCGGGTACACGATTGCGATATCCTCGAACTCGTCGGCCAGACGTCTGACGGCGCGGAATACGCGGCGATGCGGCTCGCCCTGCGACTCCCGGCGGTGGGCCGTCATCAGTACGAGACGCTTGCCCTTCGCCCAATCGAGAATCGGATGCGAGAACTCCTTCTGCACGGTGTATTGGAACACGTCGATCGCCGTATTTCCGGTAATGAAAATACGGTCCTCCGGCTTATTCTCCTTCCGCAGGTTGTCTGCGGACAGATCCGTCGGTGAAAAATGCAGATCCGACAGGACACCGGTCAGTTGGCGGTTCATTTCCTCCGGATATGGCGAAAGCTTGTTCCATGTCCGCAGCCCGGCCTCCACATGGCCGACTTGAATCTGGTTCAAAAATGCCGCATAGCTGGCCAGGAACGTCGTGGACGTATCGCCGTGCACCAGAATCAAATCCGGCTGCTCTTCCTTCAGTACCGGGTCCAATCCTTGCAGCACCCGAATCGTCAGTTCGTTGATCGTCTGGCCGGCCTGCATGACATCGAGATCGTGATCCGGTTTAATCTTGAAAATCTCCAGCACCTGATCAAGCATCTCGCGGTGCTGTGCCGTAACGCAAACAAGCGAATCGATGTGCTCCGAATGTTTCTCCAGCTCCTTGACGAGCGGAGCCATCTTGACCGCCTCCGGGCGGGTGCCGAAAATCGTAATCACTTTAATTTTTTTCATGCGACACGGTTTCCCCTTTCCGCTTTCACACTATGTACTCCTGCTTTTACACTATGTACTCCTGCTGCGATCTAACTTATTTCGTTCCGAACAAGCGGTCTCCCGCGTCTCCAAGCCCCGGTACGATATATCCATGGTCGTTCAGATAGTCGTCGATCGCCGCCACGTACAGATCTACGTCCGGATGGGCCTTCTGCACGGCTTGTACACCTTCCGGCGCCGCGATCAGACACATCAGCTTGATCTGCGTGCATCCGCGGTTTTTGAGCGCCGTAATTGCCGCGTTGGCCGAGCCTCCGGTCGCCAGCATCGGATCGATCACGATCAGCTCCCGCTCCTGCACATCGGTCGGCAGCTTCGCATAATATTCCACCGGCTCCAGCGTGTCGGGGTCGCGGTACAAACCGATATGTCCGACTTTGGCCGCCGGCACCAGCTTGAGAATGCCGTCCACCATGCCGAGCCCTGCGCGCAGAATAGGAATCAAGCCCAGCATGCGTCCCGATATGACGCGGCATTCCGCCGTCGTAACGGGCGTTCGAACCTGCACCTTTTGGAGCGGAATATTTCTTGTAATTTCATACGCCATCAATGTGGCTACTTCATCCACCAGCTCGCGAAAATCTTTGGTGGTTGTACTTTCATCCCGAATGAATGTCAGCTTGTGCTGAATCAGCGGATGGTCGCAAACAAAAACTTTTCCCATACCGTGCTCCCCCTAGTAACGCGCGTTATGAATGGCCCGCAGCGCAGCCCAAATCAGCTCCGTCAAGCACGCTTTGAACATGGAGCCCCGCATAACGCCAAATCTTGTCTATTATACCACAACTGCTTAAACTTATCCCGATTTGTTCAAAAAATATACACAATTGTGCCACGTGGAACAATTTGCGCGTTTGGCGACGTTTCACAGAGCTGCGATATACCTTTTTTCGTTCCGTTGTGCTTTGCACAAAGGTCACTTCAAAAAGGTATATCTTCGCCGTAAACAAACATAAAAGCAACAAAAAATGAAGGGCCTGCCTTTTCAAGTATCGGCAGACCCTTACGATTCAAACCATACAAGGGGGGGGATGCCCCTCCCCTTGCTTCACGCTTTATGCAAAATAGTTGATCCCCATCGCTTCGCGTACTTCGGTCATCGTTTCTCCGGCCACGCGGCGCGCCTTGCGGGTGCCCTCGATCATGATCTCGTCAATGTCTTTCGGCCTGCCGCTGTAGATGGCGCGTCTCTCGCGGATCGGCTCAAGCAGCTCGTTTATCGCGCGGATCGCCAGCCCCTTGCAGTCTGAGCAGCCGATCGTTCCCGCCCTGCAGCTTTGGCGGATTTCGTCGCAGCCTTCGGGGCGAAACGCGCTGTGATAATCGTAAATCGGACATATGTCCGGGTTGCCCGGGTCGTGCTTGTGAATCCGGTTCGGATCTGTTTTGGCCCGCTTAATCTGCGCGGTCACTTCGTCACGGCTCGAATCGAGGAAGATGGCGTTGCCCATGCTCTTGCTCATTTTATTGCCGCCGTCCAGTCCTTCCAGCCGATCGCCTACGATCGCTTCCGGCTCCACCAGTACCGGGGCGTACAGGTCGTTGAACCGCCGCACGATTTTTCTCGTTTGCTCGATATGCGGAATCTGGTCATCCCCTACCGGCACTAACGTCGCCTTGCAGAACGTAATGTCGGCCGCCTGGCTCACGGGATAGCCCAGGAAGCCGTAATACATATCTTTATAGCCTCGCTGCTTCGCCTCGGTCTTGATCGTCGGATTATGCCGCAGCGTGTTCACGGTGACGAACATCGAATAATATACGGTCAGCTCCGCAATTTCCGGAATCATCGACTGTACGAACATCGTCGACTTCTCCGGATGCAGCCCAACGGACAAATAATCGAGCGCTACGTTGCGCAGGTTGTCGCTTATAATCTTGGGGTTCTCAAAATGCGTCGTTAGCGCCTGGACGTCGGCGAGCAATATATATGTCTCATACTGCTCCTGCAGCAGCAGGCGGTTTTTCAGGCTTCCGACGTAATGGCCCAGGTGAAGTTTCCCGGTAATCCGGTCGCCGGTCAGCACGCGTTCTTGTTTGGACATCGCTAATCCCTCCGAAATATAAATTGATCGATCGCGCTATACGAACCATAAATCGCCACCACCAGCCATCCTCCATGGCCATCACCCCCTTCAATACCTCATGTTCCGCCCAGCCTATTGCGATCTACAGGTGCATATGTCCACTAGCCCGCTCTCTCCGGGTCAGCGCGTCCATCCTCGCTGTTTATGCTCGTTGCAAGCACTGGGGGTTTGCAAGCCTCCGCTAGACGTCTGAAGCGCGCCTAGCAGCCGCATAAGGCTTAGACGAGCGTCGCGCGCCCCCTTTGCGGGCCAGGCCGACTCCCCATGTGAACGCAAAAAAACCTCGTCCCGGTAAAGGACGAAGTTTGGATTCGCGGTGCCACCTTTATTCGCCTAACGGTACGGGCAGCAAAACATACCTACACCGCAGGCAACTTTCACAGGTACGGTAAGAGCCTCCTTGCGGATGACGCTGACGATACCCTGTCTCTTGTATCGGTGAGACGCTCCGCCTCTCCTACTGAACACAAGCCAAGCTTGAGGTTCCTGTTCGGATTGGCACTCCGAAGCCCATTCGCACGTTGTCCCGACACTGATTCGCACCGTCCATCAGCTCTCTGCCGTCTTCGCAACGCCTACTCTTCTTCATCATCGTGTGCATTTGCTTTTCACCCATCATAGCACCGAAAGCCGGCCTCCGCAATAGAAGGACCGGCTTTCTTCCAAATTAATACGACAATCCCGGGTACAGCGGGTATTGGCTTGTCAAGTCTTTGACCATGCCGCGAGCTTTCTCGTGTACAGCCGCATCGGACGGATTTTTGAGCGTCAGCGCGATGATCTTCGCGATCGTCTTCATCGCTTCCTGATCCATGCCGCGGGACGTTGCGGCCGGCGTGCCGATCCGAATGCCGCTCGTTACGAACGGGCTCGTCGGGTCGAACGGGATGGCGTTCTTGTTGACGGTCACGCCGACTTCGTCGAGCAAATGCTCGGCGTCTTTTCCTGTAATGTTCAAGCTGCGAAGATCGATCAGAATCAAATGGTTGTCCGTACCGCCGGAAACCAGATCGACGCCTTCCGCCTTCAGTCCCTCTTCAAGCGCCTTCGCGTTGTTCACGACGTTCTGCGCGTACGTCTTGAAGTCCGGTTGGAGCGCTTCGCCGAACGATACGGCTTTGGCCGCGATGATGTGCATCAGCGGACCGCCTTGGGAGCCCGGGAATACCGCTTTGTCAATCGCGGCAGCCCACGGCTTGCGGCACAAAATCATCCCGCCGCGCGGACCGCGAAGCGTCTTGTGCGTCGTCGTCGTAACGAAGTGCGCGTGCGGCACCGGATTCGGATGCAGGCCTGCCGCAACCAGACCGGCGATATGCGCCATATCGACCATGAACAGCGCGCCTACGTCGTTTGCGATTTGCGCGAGCGCTTCGAAGTCGATAATCCGCGGGTACGCGCTGGCACCGGCTACGATCAGACGAGGCTTATGCTTGAACGCCGCTTTGCGAACGTCGTCGTAGTCGATGCGGGAATCTTTCTCGCTGACGCCGTAAGCCACGAAGTTGTACAAAATGCCGGATGCATTTACCGGGCTGCCGTGCGTCAAATGGCCGCCGTGCGCCAGGTTCATGCCGAGCACCGTATCTCCCGGCTTCAGCGCTGCAAGGTACACAGCCATGTTCGCCTGCGCGCCGGAGTGCGGCTGTACGTTCGCATGCTCGGCGCCAAACAACTGCTTCGCGCGGTCGCGGGCGATGTCTTCCACGATGTCGACATATTCGCAGCCGCCGTAGTAGCGCTTGCTCGGATAGCCTTCCGCATATTTGTTGGTCAGCACTGTGCCCATCGCTTGAAGCACCGCTTGGCTGACGAAGTTTTCAGAGGCGATCAGCTCGATTTTGTCGCGCTGACGTCCCAGCTCGAGGTTCATTGCCTCGACGATTTTCGGATCTTGGTTGCGTAAATGTTCCATGATGTTTTTGTTCCTCCCCATAATGAATATTCTATGTGTTAATCGCAAGCGCCACCGGATGCGGGAGCTTGCTGCTCATACACAGCTCTTGCCCCGCCGATCAGCTTCGGCCGGGTGAAGGCCGCGGCGACGGGCGCCTGTCCGATCATCCGAATCCGGGGACGGAACGGAACCGCCACCCGCTTCAGATGCATGCCGATCAACGTGCCGCCGATGTCGATGCCGGCATGCGCCTGCACCGTCTCCACGACAACCGCCCGGCTCCACTGCCTGTAGGCGTAGGCGGCCATCGATCCGCCGGCCTTCGGCACCGGAACGACGCTGACCTGCTCCAGGCCGTACCGTTCCATCGCTTCACGCTCCATCACGAGCGCCCGATTCAAATGCTCGCAGCATTGATACACGGGGTAAAACCCGAATTCCGCGCGAACAGCTTCCACCGCGTCGAAAATATGCTGCGCCACCGTCTGACTGCCCGACGTGCCGATGTGCTGACCGAGCACCTCGCTGGTGCTTGTCCCGACGACGAGCAGCTGGCCCGGCTCCAGGCGCCCGGCCTCCGCCAGCTCGCGAACGATCTGCTCTACTTGCGTGCGAATGTCCGTCATAATGCGCCGCTCCTTGTGCGAGTCCTGTTACGGTTGGGCCGCATACTTGTCTTCCAGCGCCTTCACTTTCCCTACGCGGTTTTTGTGGCGCTCGCCGTTCGAAAAGTCGGTCTCGAGCCAAATTTTGACGATCTCCTCCGCCACGCCGGGGCCGATGACGCGCTCGCCAAGCGACAGCACGTTGGAGTCGTTATGCTCGCGGGTCGCTTTCGCCGAAAACAAATCGTGAACCAGCGCGCAGCGAATGCCCGGCACTTTGTTGGCGGCAATCGTCATGCCGATGCCCGTTCCGCAAATCAAAATCCCTTTGTCGACTTCGCCGGACGTCACTTTCTCGCAGACGATCGACGCGTAATCGGGATAATCAACCGAATCGGCACCGTTCGCGCCGTAATCCTGCACTTCATGCCCAAGCGATTCGATGAACGGCTTGAGCACATCCTTTAAACGGTAGCCCGCATGATCCGCACCCATAGCAATTTTCATATTGTTTTCGCCTCCCAGCTATATGCAACGGCACACCGACATGTGCGGCGGTTGCGTTGATCCCATCCCTATGCAACTGCGGCTCTAGTGACAATGGCCGTTGACGATCCATACCATTTTCATTATAACCGAAATCGCGCATTGTAGGGCAACAACGAAAAAAGAGCATGCCACATGCGGAAATCCGCTTGCGAATGCTCTTTGCCCAGGCGACCGGCCGTATGTTCCGATGCTCCACTGTGGTTGTTTCCACTCGTCGCCAGTTACATCGGAACCCTGAATTGTCATACGCTTATCATAGCCGATTCGGCGTTCGCTGTAAAGCCTGTCTTTCCATAATGAACGCTTACCCAGCGAACGTCATTCAGATGCTTGGAGTTTGGTTACCAGCTTGATCAGACAAGCTTCGATTTCCTCCGCACACCGGCGGTAGGCATGCAGCGGTCCCCCGAACGGATCGGCAATATCCGGCGACGGGAGCTCCGCCCCCAGCGTCCGCAGCCTGGCCTGCTCCGCGTCCGTGATCGGCTGCGCCAGCGCTTGCTTCAACTGCAGTTCGCTGACGAAGCTTTCCAGTTCGGCCAGCTTGGCTGTTTCGGCCGGGTCGTCCTGCACATATTCTTTCAGCGTGTAGATTTTATCTACGGCTGCGGGATACAGCTGAATCGCATGCCTCTTGTGCGAAGAAGTCATGGTCAACACGAGATCCGACCAATCGATCAGCGGCTGGGACAAAAACGTCGAATGCGGCGGCCCCTCGGCCCCGCGTTCCTTCAGTACGGAAGCCGCATGATCGGACGTTGGCGTTCCGTCATAAGCCGCCACTCCTGCAGAACGCACCTCATACCCGGTCAAATTCCGTTCCGCCATCAGCTTTCGCAATATGCCTTCCGCCATCGGGCTTCGGCAAGTATTCCCGGTACATATGAACAAGATCCGGTTCATCGGTTTCTCCCACCTTCCTGCGGATTGCTTCCGGCTTCCCCGTAGACGATGGCAACGGCTGCCCTTCTGCATTAGGGAAGCACTTGTCTAGCGGCAATACTTTGCCGCGCATGGCACGTCCTTTTGTCGGACAGTCTCGCCATGGCCGCGCTCTTCTTATTTTACCCTAAAATGGCCGATTTATGGGCAAGTCCGGGGACGGTTCAAAATAAAAATTTAATGCCGAAAGCCAGTAAAATGACGCCGCCGAGCGCTTCGCCATATTCTCCGATCCATTGCCCGACGCGGCGGCCGAGCATCAATCCGATCACGGACATGAGACCGCCCATCGCTCCGAACATCAGCACGGTCAACACCGTGTCTCCGGCGAACATCCCTAGCGACAGACCGACCGAGAACGAATCGACGCTGACGCTGAACGAAAACAGCATGAGTCCCCAAAAGCTGCGGTGATCGACGGAACGGAGCTCGTCCGAGCGAAGCGAGCTGTACAGCATATGAGCGCCGAGCAGGACGAGCAGAACGCCTCCGCACACCGTCGCAACTTGTCCGAGCAGCGCGCTGATGTAGCCGCCCATCACCATGCCGCCAAGCGGCAGAACCATATGGAAAAGAGCGATCACGGCGCTAATCTTCAGCACATCGAGCTTCCGCACGCCCCTCATGCCGATGCCAAGCCCCAGCGACAGCGCATCCAGACCAAGGGCGGCGGCCATGAGCCAAATGGTCAACAGTTGCCCCCACACGAGCGGCGATGTCCAATCCATGCTACTTTCCTACCCCCTGTCCTGTTCTTAACCAACATATGCGGACAAGGGGCAAAACATGCTTGGCTCCCGGGCTGAACGACTATACGCGAACGATGCGTCCGCCGGCGGCTTTGCGCAGCCGGTTCATGACAGCCGCGCCGATCCCCTGCTCGGGACACGCCTCGGCGGCGATGAAGCTGACGCCCGCTTCGTCGAAGGCGCGCAGCGCGGCGTATAGCTCGTGCGCGACCGTATCGAGGTCGGCGAGCGTGCCGCAGACGACTTCGTGATCCGCGCAGAGGCGACCGGCATGTTCACGGTACGTGAGGACGCCGGTGCGCTCCCCGCGCGAGCGGGCTTCGTCGAGCTCGCGCTGCATACGAGCGAGCACCGGTTCAGGGGCGCTGCCCTGAACGAGCACCATCGCGCCCCGCGGCGCGTAGTGCGCGTATTTCATTCCGGGCGCGCGCGGCGCCTCGGGCTCCTGCTCGTGCTCGGCCGCCGTAGGCTCGAGCACGGTTACGTCCGGCAGCGCGTCGCGAAGCTGCGCTGCGGTAATGCCGCCGGGCCGCAGGATGTGGAGGGCCCCGTCCGGGCCGAACTCGACGACGGTCGATTCGAGCCCGACACCCGTCGGCCCGCCGTCCACGACGCCGGCGATGCGGCCGTCGAGATCCTCCAGCACATGCGCCGCGTGCGTCGGGCTTGGCCGCCCCGAGCGGTTCGCGCTGGGGGCAGCGATCGGGCAGCCGCTGGCAGCGATCAGTTGCAGCGCAACCGGATGGTCGGGCATGCGAATGCCGACGGTCGACAGGCCCGCGGTGGTCAGCGGAGACAGCACACCGGGCCGCGCCGGCAGCACCACCGTAAGCGGCCCCGGCCAGAACCGGTCCAGCAAACGCGAAACGGCCTCATCCGGCGGGGCGGTCAGCCCGGCCAGTTGAGACCTCTCGGCGATATGCACGATCAGCGGATTGTCGGACGGCCTGCCCTTGGCCGCGAAGATCGCCGCTACCGCCTCCGTATTGGTCGCATCGGCCCCCAGGCCGTATACCGTTTCCGTCGGGAACGCGACGACCTGCCCCTTTCGAAGCTGCGCTGCCGCTTCCGCCAATGCGTCGGCGCCGCCGGCCGCCGACATATCGACCTTCCATACCTTTGTCATTCCAATCCACCCTTTTCGTTCTTCGCGCAACTCACGCAAACAGGGAACCGACTTTCTTCAGCAAATCCCACAGGAAGAAGCGGATTTCCGGCTTCGGTGTGGCCGGTGCAGCGGCCAGCTGCTGCTCTTCGGCCTGTCCCGCCGTCTTGCCGTCTTTGCCTGCACTCCCCTTGGAAGCACCCGCTTCCTGAACCGTTTTGCCGTTGTTCGCCGATTTCACTGCATCCGCCGCGTTGCCGCCGGCGTTTTTTGCGGACTTGCCCGCTTTCGCGTCTTGACTTGCTTTATTCGTATCGGCCTCATCCGCAGCTGCAGCATGCGCCGTATTTTTCTTGACTATCATCTCCGAGTCGACGAAGCAGAGCGGAGGAAACAGCACGCACCACCAGTTCTGCCCTTCTGCCGCACCGATCGAGACGCGCAGCGCCTCATAGTCGCCGGCCGGATACACTTGATTGCCGTACATTTTCGTCGGAAACGGAACGACGCCCAGCTCCACTTTGTATTCGTAGGCGAATCCATTCGCGTGCAGCGTCTCGCCAACCAGCTTGTTCAGCTCCGGCAAGTGCTCGCGCACGACGGCACGCGCCGCTTCGATGCCTTGCGGCTCCGTTACCCAGCCGTTCATCTGCTCGATGATCGCATCCCTGACTTCCCGCTTCACCCATTGATCCGACGGTGCGTCGGAATTGGCCAAAATGCGCAAACGGATCGACTCCTGCGGAATGATATCGCTTGCCGTCTCCGCCTGTCCGGCCGATGCGTACAGCATGGCGTTCGAGCGATTCGACTCCCAGCACGTCATCATAACCATCAGAGCAAAAGCGATATAAGCATACCGTTTCCAACCGAACCGTTTGACCATCATCCGCAGCCCCTCTCGAACTCTTGCAACTCTAGTTGTCAGTATGTCCGAATTGAGAGAGTTTATACGTGCAAGTCTAGCAATCTATGAATAATTTATGCTAGAGACGGCTTCCGATAGGCGACTACATGCCGCTCGATGCCCCCCAAATCAGGAATAATCCGGACATCGTCCCAGTCCGCCGCCTGCTCCAGCAGACGCTTGACCTCAGCGGCTTGCCCTTGGCCGACCTCGAAGCCGACAAGCGCCGGCACGGCGGGCAGCTCCGCCAGCTGCGACGCAAGCCTCCGGTACAGCACGAGGCCGTCCGCGCCCCCATACAGCGCCGTCCGCGGCTCATACAGCCGCACCTCCGGCTGCAGCCCCGCTTCATCCGCCTCCGGGATATACGGCGGATTGGACACCACCGCATCGAGCCGGATGCCGCGCTCGATGTACGGGACGAGCAAATCGCCTTCATAGAAGGCGATTCGCCCGCCCATCCCGTTGCGCGCCGCATTCGCCTCGGCGACTTCCAGCGCGTCGCGCGAAATATCGGAAGCGAGCACGCGCCAAGCCGGGCACTGTGCGGCGAAGCTCACGGCAATCGCACCGCTGCCGGTGCCGACGTCGCACACAGCGGGACTCGCGTCCTGTCGCGCCGCCGCGGGGTCCCACAGCTGCCGGCCGAGCGTGACCACCGCCTCGACCAGCAACTCCGTCTCCGGCCGCGGAATGAGCACCGCCGGCGTAACGGCAAAGGGGAGCCCATAAAACTCCTGCTCCCCGATCATATATTGCACCGGCTCGCCGCTCGCCTTGCGCGCAAGCAACTGCTGCCAGTCAGCCTCCCGCTCCTGCGGGAACGGCTCTGCCCAGCGGATCAGCAGGCCGCTGCGGCTTTCGCCGAGCAGATGCTCGAGCAGCCGCTGCGCGTTTGCTTCCGGCTCCCGCACCCCGCGCTGCCGCAAAAAAGAAGAAGCCTCCGCATAGGCTTCACGTATCGTTAACCGCCGCGTATCAGACACCGGCGTATTCTCCTTTATCCATCTGCTCGGTTTGCGCAGCGATCGTCAGCGCCGAGATGATCTCGTCCATATCGCCGTTCAACACCGCATCGAGCCGGTGCAGCGTCAAGCCGATCCGATGATCGGTCACACGGCTTTGCGGGAAGTTGTAGGTCCGGATGCGCTCCGAACGGTCGCCCGTCCCGACTTTGCTTTTCCGCTCCGCCCCGTACTTCTCCATCTCTTCCTGCTGCATCTTGTCAAAGATCCGTGCGCGCAGCACTTGCAGCGCCTTCTCTTTGTTGGAGTTTTGCGATTTGCCGTCCTGACATGTCGCCACGATCCCCGTCGGAATGTGCGTCACGCGCACCGCCGATTTCGTCGTGTTGACCGACTGACCGCCCGCACCGCTCGAGCAGAACGTATCGACGCGAATGTCCGCGTCGTGGATTTCAATATCGAAGTCTTCCATCTCCGGCATGACGCCGACGGTCGATGTCGACGTATGAATCCGCCCGCCGGATTCGGTCGTCGGGATGCGCTGCACGCGGTGCGCCCCGCTCTCGAATTTCAGCTTGCTGTAGGCGCCTTTGCCGTTCACCATGAAGATGATTTCCTTGAAGCCTCCGAGATCGTTCATGTTCACATCGAGCACCTCGGTGCGCCAGCCCTGCGAATCGGCAAACCTCGTGTACATCCGGTACAAATCGGCCGCGAACAGCGCCGCCTCATCCCCTCCGGCCGCGCCGCGTATTTCCACGATTACGTTCTTGTCGTCGTTCGGGTCTTTCGGCATCATCAGCACTTTGATGCGCTCTTCGAGCTGCGCTTTCCGTTCCGTCAGCTCGTCAAGCTCCATCTTGACGAGCTCCTTCATTTCGTCGTCGAGCTTTTCGTTTTGCATAGCCCGCGCCGCTTCATACTGCTCCACTACGCTTTTATATTCCGTGTAAGCCTCGTACGTTTCCTGCAGATCGGATTGCTCCTTGGAATACTCCCGCAGTTTTTTCGAATCACCGGCTACATCCGGATCGCACAGCAGCTCGCTCAGTTTATCGTAGCGGTCCGCCAGCGCTTGAAGTCGATCCAGCATCGTCATACACCTCTTCTTTCTTCCATTTTCGTCGTTTTCCCTGCAGCTTATTCCTCATCGTCGTCCGAGTGGCGGTGTTTCCGTTTCAACCGGGCCCCTGCCCCAAGCCGCCGACCGTAACAACTTCCTGCGGATCGTAAGCTTAGCGGCTAAACGTTGAAACGGAAATGCATGACGTCGCCGTCTTGAACGACATACTCTTTACCTTCCAGACGAAGCAGCCCTTTTTCCTTGGCCGCATTCATCGATCCCGTGCTGGACAAATCTTCGTACCCGACCACTTCCGCGCGAATGAAGCCGCGTTCGAAGTCCGTATGGATGACACCGGCCGCTTGCGGCGCCTTCATCCCTTTGCGGATCGTCCACGCGCGAACTTCCTGCACGCCAGCCGTGAAGTACGTATACAATCCGAGCAGCTTATACGCCCCCTTGATCAGACGGTTCAAGCCCGATTCCTGCAAGCCGAGCTCCTCGAGGAACATTTGCTTGTCCTCGCCCTCCAGCTCCGCAATCTCCGACTCCACCTTCGCACTGATCGGCACCACTTCCGCTCCTTCCTGCGCCGCGTATTCGCGCACTCGCTGCACGAACGGATTGCCTTCGGCACTCGCCACTTCCGCCTCGCTGACGTTGGCCGCATATAACACCGGCTTCATCGTCAGCAGGTGCAGGTCGCGAATGAGCATCTTTTCCTCGTCGCTAAGATCGACGCTGCGCGCCGGCTTATCGTTATAAAGCGCCTCTTTGACCCGTTCAAGGCACTCTACTTCCTGGGCGTACTTTTTATCGCCGCCCTTCATATTTTTGCGGGAACGGTCAATTCGCTTATCTACCGAATCCACATCGGCCAAAATCAGCTCAAGATTGATCGTTTCGATATCGCTGATCGGATCGACCGTACCCGAGACGTGCGTAATGTTCTCATCCTGGAAGCAGCGAACGACGTGCACGATCGCATCCACTTCGCGGATATGTGCCAAAAATTTGTTGCCGAGGCCTTCGCCCTTGCTCGCACCCTTCACGAGTCCGGCAATATCGACAAATTCGAATGCCGTCGGCACAATGCGATTCGGTGTCACGATCTCCGCCAAACGGTCCAGGCGCTCATCCGGCACCTCCACCACACCGACGTTCGGATCTATAGTACAGAATGGGTAGTTCGCCGACTCCGCTCCCGCCTGCGTAATAGCGTTAAACAACGTAGACTTGCCGACGTTCGGAAGCCCGACGATCCCAGCTTTCAATGCCATTCCAAGGACAACTCCTTAATGTTATGTCTAGGTAAATTCCTAACTTAAGATTATACTACAAAAACAAGCCCCATGTCACCTTGCCATCCCATACAAATAATGGTTCCCGGTTTTTTCCTATGTCAGAAGGGTGTCCGTTTCGTTCCCCTTCGCCGGTTGGCCGTCCATCCCATAATATGTTAGCCGATCCATTGCGCTTGCTGCGAAAGCAGCGATTTGGGCCAAAAAATAGCGTATTCACATTTTCAACAATACTGTGGACAATCGGCTGTGCATAATGAAAAGTTGCGCTTTATCCCCGTTTTTTCTACAATGAGATGTGGAAACCGATAAGTTATCCACATTTTTATCCACAGCTGTTAACAACGAATGCTTGTTCGTTTATATTTCGTTGGCACGGTACACAAGTTTGAATGAGGTGCATGGATTGTCTTCTCTGGAATACACTCATGAATTTTATATGCGGGCGGCGATCGAAGAAGCCGGTAAAGCCGAGGCGATCCGCGAAGTTCCGATTGGCGCGGTCATTGTCCACGGCAATGAAATTATCGGCCGGGGCCATAATGTACGGGAAACGGCCCGCGACCCGCTCGCTCACGCCGAATTGATTGCCATCAAGCAGGCCAGCGAGTATTTGGACGCGTGGCGGCTGCTCGACTGCCGGCTTTATGTCACACTGGAGCCCTGTCCGATGTGTGCGGGAGCGATTGTGCAGGCCCGCATTCCTACCGTCATCTTCGGTACCCCGGATCCGAAGGCGGGCTGCGCGGGAACGCTGATGAACTTGCTGCAAGAGGAGCGGTTTAATCATCGCGTGGAGGTAATCAGCGGCGTGCTGCAGGAGGAATGCGGCATGATGCTGACTTCGTTTTTCCGAAAGCTTAGAGGGAAATCCTGACGAACGCCTTCGCGTGGTCGCCGCGTCCTACGGTCGTTTATTAAGCGATATATTATTTGCGGTTAACCGCGTGCGTTTGGGCATGCGGTTGGATAAGCAAATGGGGCTGGATAAGCTCTTTACATCTAAATTCCCCTATGATACTATAAAAATGCTTCGTCCTAAACGAAGATCGAGACGTGGCTCAGCTTGGTAGAGCGCTTGGTTCGGGACCAAGAGGTCGCAGGTTCAAATCCTGTCGTCTCGACCATCTATATGACATCGATAACCTTGAGAAATCAAGGTTTTTTTGCTTTTTCCTATAAAATTAAAACCGCCTGTGAGGGGTACTTCCCCTCCCCAGACGGTCAACTGGTCACGAATTGGTCACAACGGGCTAAATCTTAGAGTTATCCACATGTTCATACTACGTTCTGTGTCTGTTGCTGCCTGTTTTTGAACATCGCCCGGCTTGTCCCGGCAGCAGCCTCCTTCTGCATCCCCGGTGTAACATGTCCATAGGTATCTAACGTTACACGAGTCGTCGAATGACCGAGACGTTCGGCAATTATTTTGATGTTGACGTTTTCGGCCAACAACATCGTAACGTGTGTATGGCGTTGGCCGTGGAACGTAAGCTCTGTTACACCAGACTGCTTTATAATTCGATACATCGTCCTCAATACATTCCTAGGATTCACTGGGGTGCCTTTCCTCGTACATATAACCAGATCATGATCAATATATTCGTTCCCGGCTGCCAACCTCTCAGCAACAACCAGCCGTCGTTGCTTTAGAAGTTCTGGAAGAATCTCCTCAGGCACGTATAGGGAACGTAGGCTTTGCTTATTTTTGGCCTCCGAATAAAACTTCTTGCCATCATGGCTCAACGTCTGGCGGATAGTTAATAAGCCTGTTTCCAAATCGATATCTCGCCACCTAAGCGCTAGTATTTCTGCCTGCCTCATCCCTGTAGTAAGCGCCAGAAGAAAAGCCATGTACGACCTGTCCCCTCTGGCAGCTTCAAGAAAGGCCCAGGCAGTGTCGGTATCCCAAACGAACAACTCTTTCCTTCGAATACGTGGCGGATCGATTACCTCTGCCGGATTCTTTGCAATCAAACCCATTTTGACTGCACTTGCTAATGAACTGTAGAGGAGAGCGTACAACTTCCGCATATATGAATCGGATAAGTTCAACTCACGCATTTCGTTCAGAAACTTCTGTACTGCCGGGGACGTAACCTGCCGCAATTGTAGTCTCCCTAATTTCGGGATAACCTTCTTTGCAGCATAATTATAGCTGAGCCATGTCTGCTCCTTGACGGAATGCTTTTTAGTTTCAAGCCAGCTATTCAGGTAGTCACCGAGCAGCAACTTGGATGGCTCCACATAAGTACCGTTCAGCACCTCGCTTTCAGCCTTCGTGAGTGCTTCCTGTGCTTCTTTCTTTGTTTTAAAACCTCTCTGCTTTTTTTGCTTACGCTTCCCGTTCTCGTCAACCCCCAGTTCAAGTACGTAGTACCACTTTGAACCGTCTTTTCGTACTGATCCTGCCATTTTACTGCCTCCCATGGTGTTTATATTTTCCTAATCTCCATATACGAATCCGTAGGTGCTCCGATTAAGGGGGAAATTCTGGAAGATCCCCCCCGTTCCTATAATCGATTGAAATTTGCTCGGACTGAGCTTTGGTAGATAGCCACCTAGCTTCAAATGAAGATGCTCGACCGATGATCTACTTTGATACTACGCCAGCGACCATTGCGTTCCTGACTGTAAGAGTTAGCAGTTGTTCGTGTTGGTCCTTCTGGCGCTTCACTCCTTGCCTGCCCAAATTGGGGCTCGGAGTGCCTATTCTCGAAGGTGTTCATTGTCTACTCGCCTGCCCTCCCTTCCGCTTACGAAATTGCCCGGGCAGCGATAGTAAATAACATTCGATGCGAGTCGTAAACAAATTCGAGAGAGCGATTGGTATGAATCACAAAAAAAATTCTCCGGTAGTATCGGGAAATTACCCCGCCCAGTGCTTGAGCGGCGCTGTTTTTGGCCCAGGGTCGCGAAGAGGTACGTTTTATACCGGGGGAATATTTCTGGAGACTTGGTGCGGATTTGGGACATTTTACAAACTCAGTAATTCTTCCGTACCTCCGTATAAATTCCATGAGGATTCCTTGTTGCTATGTGTGCACATTACTGTTCTTTGAAAACCAATTATAGAAAGACCACATTCCAGAGAGTAGATACCTGAGGTAAGTTGCCGTAACACTTGCGGCGATCAAAAACCCAAATTCTCTATTTTATTGGATGGGATCGCTCAATCTAAAGTTATCTTTGTAGCTTTAGGTTGCTCTTTCGAGCCGTCAGTGCTTCAAGTCGTGCATACTAGTAGTTGGTTCCAAGGATGAATCAACGTGATGTCCCCTACCTAATTTTTCGAAGGGAATAGGGACGGGGACTGCTAGAGTGAAGGGCTGAAACTTTCAGCCCCTCCTCATCAAACCGTACGTGAGGTTTTCCCTCATACGGCTTTCCGATGTTCGTCTTTCATGTGCATGCAGATTACAAGAGCGTCTTTAA
>NZ_CAJVAS010000016.1 GCF_910593845.1 Paenibacillus solanacearum
GTCCGCTCGACTTGCATGTATTAGGCACGCCGCCAGCGTTCGTCCTGAGCCAGGATCAAACTCTCCATTAAGGTATCTTTTTCGGACCGAAGACCGAAATGGATACAAATTGCTTGCATAACCCGAAGATCATGTTCGCTATAATGTAAGCTGATTGAGCTCAAAATTTACTGCTAGCGAGAATTTGCATTCTCTATTTCACTCACTCGTTGTTCAGTTTTCAAAGGGCAATTCGTTTCATCGTCTTCAACTTCTTTTCTTACTTCCGTCGAAAGCGACTTTATTAATATACCACATTTCCTTTTCTTAATGCAAGTGTTTTTTTCATTCCTTTTTCTTCAAAAGCACTTGCATTCGCCTGCCTCAATCGGCCGGAAGACTAATTTACCACGCTTGTCCTGCAATGTCAACCCGGAAACCAAAAAAATCATCGCCAGCCCTTTAAGCGGTTTTGGGCCTGCTTCACACACACTTAATTACCACGGTAACTTCAAATAGAATCAATGACGGCATTCATTCAGGCGCTGCATACAACACCTCACCGTCTGCGATTTTGAGATTAATGTACTTTGCTTGCTTCAATAAAAAAAGCACGGACCGGAACGATCCATGCTTTTCGCACTAAAACTATAATTAAAACCCGGTTGCCCCTGCGTCGCCCAATTGCTGCGCAAACTCGTCATGAATGTGACCGTTGGAGCAAAGAAGATTTCTTACGCCCAAACTATACGGGTTTCCGAGCGTGTCCGTAACTTTTCCCCCTGATTCTGTAATCAATAGCACCCCGGCAGCCATATCCCAGGAATTCAGACCGATCTCCCAGAATCCGCTCAAGCGGCCTGCTGCCACATAGGCCATATGCAAAGCGGCCGAGCCGGCAACCCGAATATTGCGTACCTTCGGAGTGAGCCTCTGCAATCCTTGCAAGTTGATCGGCAGCGCATGATCTTTATCGGCCGGAAATCCCGTAGCGACGAGGCTATCAATGAGCAGCTTGTCGGATGAGACCTGCATCTTTTTCCCTTTCAGGTAGGCGCCTTTGCCTTTCTCCGCTACGTAAAGCTCATTATGAACCGGGTTGTACACTACGCCGACAATAACTTCGCCTTTATGCGCCAATGCGATCGAGACCGAAAAGAATGGGAAGCCGTGCACGAAATTCGTCGTTCCGTCCAACGGATCGACGATCCACAAATATTCTTCACCTCTCATCTGCTCCAAAGCCGATTGAGAAGCAGCCGGTCCCGGCTCGACGCCTTCTTCGCCCAATATGGCATGCGTCGGAAAATGCGTTTGTATCAAATTGCGAATCATCGTCTCGGCGCCTTTGTCCACTTCCGTTACCAGATCATGGGCCGAATATTTGGTCTGCAGGCTGTTAAAGTCGCCCAGCTTACTTTGTATCCATTCTCCCGTTTTGGAGGCGGTATTGATGGCAACAGCGGTAAAACTTTTGCTACCGACGGAATAGCGCGTTGTATTTTGATTCGACATTGGATCATTCCTTTACGAAATTCATTTCAATCGCCTATCTATTAAAATGATCTGCAATAAAGCTACTGGATTCATAAATAGTATAGTTAATATACGTAATTAATGCTACGTCGTTTCACCCAAAAAGGATCGTCGGTTTTAACAAATGAGTGAACTTATCCATCGTATAGACCGCCGCGTCAAGAATAAGATTCTGAAGGCAGGTCGCGTTGCGGCAGGCGCTCCGGCGGAACAAGCGGAATTCAGCTTCAAATGCAATCCAGCCCATATGCCGGACGATGCGTCCAAAGTACCGTCGATGTAGTATATCCAATAAGCCCCGATTTGTAAAAAAACATCCGCCGCAATAGGACGGATGTTTGGCCGGGAGCTCGCCGGTATGCCGTATGTTCTAAACGCCTACGATATGATAGCCGCCGTCGACGTAAATCACTTCTCCGGTAATGCCGCGGGACAAGTGGCTCATCAGGAACAAGGCCGTATCGCCCACTTCCGCGGTTTCGGTCGTGCGGCGGAGCGGTGCTTTTTCCTCCACGGTTTTCAGAATGGAGTTGAAGTCCTTGATCCCCTTGGCTGCCAGCGTACGAATCGGTCCGGCCGAAATCGCGTTGACGCGAATGTTGAATTGTCCAAGATCGTTCGCCAGGTAGCGCACGCTCGCTTCGAGAGCTGCTTTGGCGATGCCCATCACATTGTAGTTTTTCATCGCGCGCTCCGCACCCAGGTACGTCATCGTCATGATGCTGCCGCCTTCTGTCATAAGCGGATACAGCTTCTGTGCGACGGCGACAAGCGAATAGGCGCTAATGTCATGGGCCAGCGCAAACCCGTCACGGGACGTATTGACGAACAGGCCTTCCAGCTCTTCCGTACGGGCGAAGGCAATGCTGTGAACAATGCCGTGCAGCACGCCGAATTGCTCGCGAAGCGATTCCGCCAGCTGGTCGATATCCGCGTCTACGGTCACGTTGCAAGGCAGAATTGTCGCGTTCGGAATCGTATCGGCCAGCTTGCGCACCCGTTCCTCCACGCGCTCGTTCTCATAAGTAAACACAAGGCGCGCACCTTGGCTCGCCAAAGATTGGGCGATAGCCCATGCGATGCTGCGATCGTTGGCCACACCCATTACGACTATATTTTTACCCGCTACCAAATTCATATCAAAACGTTCCCCTCTCGCTCATAAAATAGGGCTCGGACATAGTTTCCCTCCTCAAATTACCTGATTTTCCCGAATATTTCAAGTCGCATTTACCGAGCTTATTCGCCATTTTCCGCAGCGCTATATTTCAAAAGAGGCTTGGGTCAATACGGTTACGCCGGACTCGCCGCGAATCGCCTCCATGAGTTGGAGCAGGGCGTCATCTTTTCGCTTCGCTTCCAGCATCATGTCCAGCCGCGGGGTTAGCGGTGCAATGGCGCGCAGAAATGTCATGAGCCGCGGCGCGTCCACATAGTCGGCATGGCTGCGGACATCCTTATCGCTCTTTGGGCTGGACACATGAATTTTGGGCGGCAACGGGGGCGCTGCATCAGACGGCGACGCATCTGGACCGGCTTGCATCTGCTGCCCGCTCCATGTATCTGCGATCCGCGGCCACAGTGCCTCCGCGGACTCCCCGCACGGGTTGACGTCATGATGATGCAGGTCCAGCACCATCGGCACGCCAACGTCTTCGCATACTTCGAGCGTCTCCAGCGCGTTGAACGTTTTGTCGTCGTTCTCCAGCGTAATGCGACGCTGGATGCGATCCGGCATGGCGCGAAAATGAGTGACGAACCGTTTCCCCGCCACTGCCTTGTTCCCGTAAGCTCCGCCGATATGGATGTTGCACTTGGCCGACTCATCGAGCCCCATGGCCTCCAGCATTTGCACGTGACGGTCGAGATCGGCGTAAGAGCTGGCCAACACGTCCTCGCGCGGCGTGCTGAGCACCGTGTAATGGTCGGGATGAAAGCTCAGCCGCATGCGATGCTCTCGGGCATAGCCTCCAAGCTCCGCGAAAGCTTCGCGAAGGTCGGGAATCGGATTCCACTGCCCCAGCAGCTCGTGACCGATTAGCGGAATCAGCCTGGACGACATGCGATACATTTCGATTTCATACGCCCGGTTATGCTTCAACAATCGCAGCGTATTATGGATATTCTCGGCGGCTAGGCGTTCAAGCTTGCGGATCGCCGCTTCCCGGTCCTCCACTTTCGCGAAGTTCGTCGCCGTCATCGTTTTGGAAGGGGAGGCATTGGCGACGAGCATGGACATCGCCACGTAGCCTAAACGAACAATCATGGTCGGATCACGCTCCTGTTCCAGTCTCCTTCGTGTAGCTTGCCCATCGCTGCACGGAAGTACCGTTGCGGGATAAAGAAAAAAGCACCGTTCCCGAGCTATCTCCGGGAATACGATGCTTGTCTTGTATTGCTTACAGGGCAGCTTAGCCTTTGGCTCCGAAAAACATTTCGTGAGCAAGCGCCGTCTGCACCCGCGACTCTTCTTCATTAAGCTTGCGGACGAGCTCCATCTCCACCTGGGTTACTTCTTCGCCCTGGAAATTAATTTCGGCAATGGAGGCGGCGATTTTGACGATCGCGATCGCCCGATTGTCCGGCGTATAGGCAATCACTTTTTGCCCCGTCGGAAACACGCGGAAGCCGCTTTTCATCATTTTGCCGCGGCCGTACTCGAGCAGCTCATACAGCTCTTGTTCGGATTTGAACTTGCAAACGGAGTTGAATTCGGTTTGAAATCCCATACACTCGCTCCCCTCAGCCTAGTCTTCTTAGCACTAGCATAAAGGATGGGCCAGGGCAAAAGCAACTGGCCGCCGACCGTTAAACTTCCGGTACGTCGAACGTATATTGCAGGCTCCGCTTCTCGGCATGACGCTGCAAGGCGAGCTGGATCAAGTCGTCCAACAGCTCGCTGTACGGCTTTCCGCTTTCGCGCCACAGCAGCGGGTACATGCTGAAAGGCGTAAAGCCCGGCATCGTGTTGATCTCGTTGATGAAAATTTTCGAATCTTCCTTACGCAGGAAAAAATCGACGCGGGACAGCCCCGTGCCGTCGATGGCTTGAAAAGCGCGTACGGCGAGGGCACGCATTTCGTCAGCCACCGCCTGCGGAATCTCCGCGGGAATGATCATCGAAGATTTGCCGTCGATATATTTGGCCTTGTAATCGTAAAATTCATTGGAAGAAACGATTTCGCCGACAACGGAAGCTTGCGGCAGGTCATTGCCGAGCACAGCGACTTCAAGCTCGCGGGCATCGATAAATTCTTCCACGACCACTTTGCGGTCATACTGAAACGCCGCACTTACCGCTCCCTCCAGCTCAGCGCGGTTTCTGGCTTTGCTGATGCCTACGCTGGAACCGAGATTGGCCGGCTTTACGAAACAGGGATAACCTACGGACACTTCAATTTCCAAGACATGCTCGTTCCTATCCTTGTCCCACTGCTTTTTCGTAAAATGGCGGAAGACGCACTGAGGGAGTCCTTCCTGGGCAAATACTTTTTTCATCATGGCCTTGTCCATGCCGACGGACGATGCCAAAACGCCTGTACCTACATAAGCGATGTCCGCCATTTCGAGCAGCCCTTGAATGGTGCCGTCCTCTCCGAACGTTCCGTGCAGCAGCGGAAAGACGACATCCAGCGGTGCGCCCGATTCCCGCGCGCCTTGGCCGGCTGCCTGAAGCGTGCCGAAGAAAGGCTGCAGCGCGAAAGAGCCAGGCTGCTCGGATTGCTCTTGGAACGTAAGCGCAGCGGCGGACGAAACCGGTCCGGTCAACTGCGGTCCCGAACGCCATTCCCCTTGCTTCGTTATGTAAAACGGCTGAACGTCGTATTTGTTCAAATCGAAAGCTTTAATAACGGCAAGTGCAGTTTGAAGCGACACCTCATGCTCCCCAGATTTGCCTCCGTAGATTAAGCCTACACGAATTTTGTCGCTCATAAGTACCTCCGGATGGATATGGTGAAATCGGTAAACTCTAATGAAATGAAATAAAGAAACCTAAATTAAGGAAATAGGGATCGTTCACATATCGACGATATGTAAAAACCGGTAGCGCGTTCGCTCGGTATAGGCCGGGGAATCCGTATAGCTCCAGTACCGGTGCTTGCTGCTGACCGTATGTGCGTTAACGAGCGGCATCCCGTTGGCGTCTTTGGCCGTTACAACTGTGCTGTGTTTGAATCCACTGGTGCCGTCCCAATCGTAGCTAATGACATCGCCGAGCTCCAGCTCCTCCGGCCGCTGCACTTCCCGCGCCCTAAGTCCGCTTCGGCTTGTCAGCAAATAAAATTGCAAACTGTCGGCCACCGCCCAGCTGAAGCTCCACAGCTCCTGTCCGCCGACGCGGCCTTTATACCACCAGCCCGCATTCCTTTTACCAGTATAGTTCATCGGCGCTCCCCCTGCAAAGAGGCACTGGGACACATAATTGCTGCAATCGACTTCAAAGGTCAAGTATGCAGGATTTCCTTTGTCCCACCACCGATCCGCATAACGCGCCGCTTCGATCCGGTTGTAAGGAGCGCGGGGCGCAGCATATTGAGACGACGGGAGGACATTATAGTTGAGGTATGGCACGGAAGGGGCACGCATCAAATCGACGGCCGTAAACGTGTCGTCGGCTTCCATCAAACCGCCAGCCGCCAAGTGGCGAAGGCGCAGCGTGTCTTCATGGTCGAGAAGTTCCACGCCCTCGATCCGATAGCCGCCGTCATCGGCGATCAAGGTGATCCGTTCTTTCTCAATTCGCTGCTCCTCATGGGACGTGTGGCGAATTTCGCCGACAATCGTGCGCTTCAATAAAATATCGGCAATCATGCGGCCTCGTTGTTCGCTAACGGAGGAGACAGACAGACGGGTTTCATGCTTGACTGGCGTAAGACCCCGCATTCGGTCGGATTGTTTGAGCCGATCCAGCCGCTTCGCCTGCGCCCGCAAAAACGAGGCGTCGCCGACTAGCGGCACCATAGGTTCGATAGAATAGTCCATATCGGTTTGATTGCGGCTGTGAACATAATGGTAAAGGGTCGTTTTCCAAGACATCGCCCCTGCCTCCTTCGCATAGTAACAAAACCATACAGGCGCATTGCCGAACTTCGTCATCCGGGTATAAACATTCTTTTCCAGTATATGAGGGCATTCATGCAAAAATGATTGAAATCAACCTTTACGAACAGGACCTAAAGCATGTATACTGTAACTAGAGCTAATAATGAAATCGCGTTTCACTATATGAAACAAGATGATTGCAGCTAACATATTTTCAAGGAGGAATAGCTACCATGTCTAAAAAAGACGCTTTTTCGGTTCGCAAGCAGCTGAGCGTTGGCGGCAAGTCGTTCAACTACTACAGCCTGCAAGCGTTCGAAGCGCAAGGCAACGGCACTATATCGAACCTGCCTTTCTCCATTAAAGTGCTGCTTGAAGCCGCGCTTCGCCAATTCGACGGCAAAGCGATCACGAACGAACACGTGAAGCAAATCGCAGGCTGGGCTTCCGAGCGCGACGCGAACAAAGAAATTCCTTTCATCCCTGCACGGATCGTGCTGCAGGACTTCACCGGCGTGCCGGTTGTCGTCGACCTTGCGGCCATGAGAGATACAATGAAACGCGCCGGCGGAGACCCAAAACGGATCAACCCGCTCGTACCGGTCGACCTCGTTATCGACCACTCCGTTATGGTCGATGCGTTCGGCTCCAAAGATGCGCTTGAATACAACGAGAAAGTCGAGTTCGAAAGAAACGAAGAGCGCTACCGCTTCCTGCGCTGGGCGCAAACGGCGTTCGATAATTTCCGTGCGGTTCCGCCGGATACAGGTATCGTTCACCAGGTCAACCTTGAGTACCTCGCATCCGTAGCCGCTACGAAAACCGTGGACGGCGAAACGGAAGTATATCCGGATTCTCTGGTCGGTACAGACTCCCATACAACGATGATCAACGGTCTTGGTATCGTAGGCTGGGGCGTTGGCGGTATCGAGGCGGAAGCCGGCATGCTCGGCCAGCCGCTCTACTTCGTTACGCCGGAAGTCATCGGCTTCAAGCTGACGGGTACGCTGGCAGAAGGCGCTACGGCAACCGACCTTGCACTGACCGTTACGCAAATGCTGCGTAAAAAAGGCGTAGTCGGCAAATTCGTCGAGTTCTATGGCCCGGGTCTTTCCAACATCAGCCTGGCTGACCGCGCTACGGTAGCTAACATGGCTCCGGAATACGGCGCAACGATCGGCTTCTTCCCGGTTGACACCGAGTCCTTGAACTACATGAGAAGCACTGGCCGTGACGAAGCGCAAATCGCGCTCGTAGAGGCTTATTATAAAGAGCAAGGCATGTTCCGCACGGACGCTACACCGGATCCGGTATTCAGCGACGTGATCGAGCTCGACCTCGGTTCCGTTGTGCCAAGCTTGGCCGGCCCGAAACGTCCGCAAGACCGCGTAGAGCTGACGAACATGAAAGAGTCGTTCAACTCGATCATTCGCACGCCGATCGAAAAAGGCGGCTACGGCTTGTCCGATGAAAAGATCGCGGAAATGGTGGAAGTGGATCATCCGAGCGGTGAAGCAAGCAAAATGGGTACAGGTGCGGTCGTTATCGCAGCCATCACATCCTGTACAAATACGTCCAACCCAAGCGTTATGCTCGGCGCCGGTCTCGTAGCGAAAAAAGCGGTAGCCCGCGGCCTTCGCAAACCAGGCTATGTGAAGAGCAGTTTGACTCCGGGTTCGCTCGTCGTTACCGATTACTTGACCAAAGCCGGCCTCATCGAGCCGCTGGAAGCGCTTGGTTTCCACGTAGCGGGCTATGGCTGCGCGACGTGCATCGGTAACTCCGGTCCGCTGCCGGACGAAGTCAGCAAGGCGATCGCCGATAACGATATGACCGTCGCTGCCGTTCTGTCCGGTAACCGGAACTTCGAAGGCCGCGTTCACGCGCAGGTTAAAGCCAACTACTTGGCTTCGCCGCCGCTCGTTGTCGCTTATGCTTTGGCCGGCACGGTCAACATCGACCTGGCAAACGACCCGATCGGATACGACCAGTCGAACCAGCCGGTGTACCTGAAAGATATTTGGCCGACGTCTCAAGAGGTGCAGGAAGCGATCCAATCCGCGATTACGCCTGAGATGTACCGCTCGAAATATTCCGACGTATTCCGTTCCAACGAGCGCTTCAACGCGATCAACGTGCCGGAAGGCGATCTGTACGCTTGGGACGAGAAGTCCACTTACATCGCTAACCCGCCGTTCTTCGCGAACCTGGGCGCGGATCTGAACGACATTGCCGACATTCGCGGCGCCAAAACGCTTGCGCTGATGGGCGACTCCGTCACGACGGACCATATCTCCCCTGCCGGTAACATCAAAGCCGACAGCCCGGCCGGTAAATTCCTGATCGAGCACGGCGTGAAGAAAGAAGACTTCAACTCGTACGGTTCCCGCCGCGGTAACCACGATGTCATGATGCGCGGTACGTTCGCAAACATTCGTATCCGCAACCAAGTGGCGCCTGGCACAGAGGGCGGCGTAACGACTTACCTGCCGACCGGCGAAGTAATGTCGATCTACGACGCATCCATGAAGTATCAAGAGCAAGGCACGAACCTCGTCGTTATCGCCGGCAAAGAGTACGGCACGGGAAGCTCCCGCGACTGGGCTGCCAAAGGCACGTTCCTGCTCGGCGTGAAAGCCGTTATTGCCGAGAGCTTCGAACGGATTCACCGTTCCAACCTCGTAGGCATGGGCGTACTGCCGCTGCAATTCGTCGAAGGGCAAAGCTGGAGTTCGCTCGGCTTGACCGGCCGCGAAACGTTCGACATCGTGGGCCTCAGCAACGATGTGCAGCCTGGCCAAAAAGTAACGGTCAACGTCACGCGCGAAGACGGATCGACTTTCAGCTTCGAAGCGATTGTTCGTCTGGACAGCTACGTGGACGTCGATTACTATCGCAACGGCGGTATTCTGCAAACCGTATTGCGCCAAATTATGGCGTAATGACGGGTTAAGCTTATGTAAAACGACCGCTCGGACCGAACGGTGCGATGCGGTATAACAAGAACCCCCGAATCTCGATTCGATCGAGACTCGGGGGTTCTTTGCCATGCGGGCGGGCGCGCGCTCGCGCAATCGCTTATGCTGCGCGCCGAGACCGGCCGGCGGGCGCATTGGGCGCGAAGAGCAGCCGCGTACCAGTCGGCGGCGAGCCGCAGCAAGCGGGCGTGCCCGGGCCGCGGGGCAAGATGCTACTTCAGCATCTTGCCCATACGCCGCGCCGCTTCCATCAAGAGCGGCGCGAATTCTTTCATCTTCTCCACCGTGAGCCGGTTGGAGGGGCCGCTTACCGCGAGCGCGGCGATCAGCCGCCCGCCCCGCGCCAGAATGGGCGCGGAGACGGCCGCTGCGCCGGGCTCGCGCTCTTCGACGCTGGTCGCATAGCCCAGCGTCTTCACTTCGTGCAGCTGCTGCAGGAACGCAGCTGTGGCTACCGCCTGCGGCCAGTCCGGGTCGCGCAGCAGCGCCAGCTGCGCATCCGGCGCCTCGAAGGCGACCAGCACTTTGCTCGACGCGCCGACGTACAGCGGCAGTCTCGCCCCGATCGGAGCAACGCGGCGGATCGCCTGGTTGCTCTGCACCGCCTGGACGCGGACCCGCTCCAGACCGTCGCGCACATAGAGGCTGATCGTCTCGCCGAGCTGGTCGCGCAGCCGTTCCATCTCCGGCAGCAATATGAGCGCCGGATCGTCGCTGTGCGTCAAATTCGCGGACAGCTCCCATATCCGAAACCCGAGCCGGTACCGCTCCGAGGCCGGATCGCGGATAATGAAGCCTTTGCCCTCCAGGGAAGCAAGCAGCCGGTGCACGGTGCTCTTGTGCAAACTGACCCGGCCGGATATTTCCGTCAAGCTGAGGTCTTCCGCTTCTGCAAAACAAAGCAATATATCAAGCGCGCGTTCCACCGCGCGTACGGTTAATTTGCCGTCCTCCACCGATACCACTCCTCGAAAAAACGTTTCACTGGTTGAAATCTATTATAGCCCATTTTTGATCATTTTAGTAGAAGGTTTTGCAAATGTCATGTCTGAGTTTTAACTGATAAGCCGCTTTCTTTTTATTAGCAGATTACAGTTTGTTTACATTTGCTGCATATGGGTTGACTCCGCACGCAGGCCGTTTTACTATAAAATAAGCAGGATCTCTATCCTTGAATGGCCGGAATCGATCTATCCCCGGACCGTAACGGTGGAAACCGCATGAGCGTGAAGCGGGAAGCTCTTTCCGTTCCGAACAGTCGTCCGTCGCACACAGTCATCATTGTTATCAAGGGGGAGATTACGATGGAAACCAACTCTTACTCATCCGTACCGTTGAATCAATCCGCGGTTGCAACCGCTGTCAAACGAAGCTCTTTTATACGCCGCCATAAGATGTTCCTCATCATTCTGCTGTCCGCCCTTCTTCTTCTGTTCAGCTTGACGATGGCCTTCCACGCCTTCGTCGCCTACACGCTTGCCAGACCGCATATCGACCCGCTTCGCTCCAATCCGGCCGCCGCTTTCGGCGCCGCTTACGAGAATATTCAATTCCCGAGCGTGACCGGCTCTTCAACCTTATCCGGCTGGTACATTCCCGCATCAACCGCTGCCGTCCTCCCCGGCAAGGAGCAGCAAACGATCGTATTCTCGCACGGCTACGGTGGCAACCGGGAGGAAATTTGGGTGCCCATCTACGATCTGGCCAAAGCGGCGAACCAGATGGGCTTCAACGTCGTCATGTTCGATTACGGCTACGTTCAGCCGCAATGGAATTTGACCGGCGGACTTCGTGAATCGGAAGAGCTGCTCGGCGCCGTAAAATATGCGAAAGACCGCGGAGCGAAAAAAGTGTTCGTCTGGGGGTTCTCGATGGGAGCGGGCACTGCGCTGCAAGCCGCCCTGCAGACGAGAGACATCGACGGGATGATTCTCGACAGCACGTTTGTGCTGGAGCCGGACACCTTGTACCATAACATGAAGCAGGAAGCGAAATTGCCTGAGTTTTCCCAGCCGCTGGTCCATATGTTCTTCCCGCTGATCAACGGGGTCAGCTTCAAGCAAATTCCGTATCAAACCGTAAAAGAAACGCAATACTCCATGCCGATCTTTTTCATCCACGGCAAGCAGGATCTGAAAGCGCCGTACGACATGGCGGAAAGCATCTTCGCGCATCAGAAAGCAGATTCGGGCTCGCAGCTGTGGCTGCTGGAAAACGACGGGCATGAGCTAATCTACCGTGCGCACAAAAAAAGTTATTTGCAGCTGACGACCGGCTTCCTGAAGACGTTATCCGAAGCTCCGCCCAAACCGATCAAATACAGCGGCGCGCGTTAAGCGACATAGACAACAGCCTTCCCGAATACAATGTCTCTTAAAGCCCGGTCCCCCGGGCACGAGACGGCGGGGAGGTTTTTTCATGCTGCGCGTATACGGTCCTTTGATGCCGCTAAGGGTGTTGGAGGAAATCCGCTTTTGGAAAATGCAGGAGAGGGAACATACAGTCGTCATTCGGGAGCTAGCCCCGGCGCTGGAAGCTTCGTATGCGGCGCTGATGCGGCAGTGGGAAGAAACGTTCGGCCAAACGGAAGCGGAAGCGCAGCAGTGGATCGAGACGGTCGTGCAATTGCAGCCCCCGGTCAGTCCATACATCGACGGGCGCATTCGGAATTTGCTGCATGCTGCGGCAGCGGAGTCCCGCGAGTTCATTCGGCAGTTGTTTCTCCTCATGCAGCATAGCGCTCCGATCCAGGCGAATCCGGTCATCCAGACGGTCGTGATGCACATTATCCGGGAGTCGGAATATTTCCTCGGGGTGCTGCATGCGGCTGAGCAGCACAGCCCGCCCGAAGCAACGGTCGCCCGACCCGAGCTCGAAGCGGCAATATCGGCGCCCGCTTCGTTCGCTCCATCCTCCGCCGTGGATGCCTCCGCCGTTCCTGATGAGCCGGAAGATGCCGATGCGCCGCCGTATCCTTCGCCGGCCGAGGAAGATCGCGCTTCCGAGCTGACCGCTACACAGGAAGGCGTCTGGTCGTTCGGCACGGCGCCGGACACAGGCGCTGCGGCGGTTCCGATCGGAGGTCACCGCTTGCCGGCGCTGCCCTATGCCTACAACGCGCTGGAGCCGTACATCGACACGGATACGATGAGGCTGCATCATGACAAGCATCACCAGACGTATGTCGACGGCTTGAATAAAGCGGAGAAAAAGCTGGCAGCCGCACGGGCGTCCGGCGATTACGAATTGATCAAGCATTGGACGCGCGAAGCGGCGTTTCATGGCGCCGGGCATTACTTGCACACGATTTTCTGGGAAAGTATGAAGCCGGAAGGCGGCGGCAAGGCGACTGGCGGCATCGCAGCGGAAATCAACCGGTCCTTCGGCAGCTTCGAAGCATTCCGGCGGCAGTTCAGCGCCGCTGCGGACAAAGTGGAGGGCGGCGGCTGGGCTATTCTGGTCTGGAGTCCGCGCAGCGGCCGACTGGAGCTGCTTCAAGCAGAAAAACACCAGAATTTGTCCCAGTGGGATGTCATTCCGCTGCTGCCGCTCGATGTATGGGAGCATGCGTACTATCTCAAATACAAAAACGCGCGGAGCGCCTATATCGAAGCGTGGTGGCATACCGTGAACTGGGAACGCGTCAATGAGCGGTTCGACGCTGCACGGCGCCTAAGATGGCCGCCCTATTAAGCCGTAAGACACGGACCCACGCAACTGCTTCTGCTGCAAAACAATGAAGACCCTCCCTTTCGATCCTCTGCCAAACCTCCATTAAGACTGTGTTGTGACTGCGATAACGAATGCACATTCGTATTTACGTTATTCTCGCATGCCGAGGTCACTCGCTGCATGGAAGGTATGCACAGCACAAAGAAGCGCCCTTCGCCTCCCTCGAAAGGGAAAGCGAAGAGCGCTTGCGCTCCGGTAAGCGCTCAGCTGCACCGGGCAGCCGACACCCGAAGCGTTCGGCCGTTTACTGTTTGATCAATGACAAAAATTCCGAACGCGATGCCGCTTCCTTGCGGAATATTCCGCGCACCGCCGAGGTGACGGTTTTGCTTCCCGGCTTTTTCACGCCGCGGGCGCACATGCACAAATGCTCCCCTTCCACCACGACCATGCAGCCGTGCGGCTCGAGCACTTCCTCAATAATGTCCGCAATCTCGGACGTTATGCGTTCCTGCACCTGCAGACGGCGGGTGACGGCTTCCACCAAGCGGGCAAATTTGCTCAGCCCGGCGATTTTGCCGCTTGGAATATAACCGATGTGAATTTTACCGAAAAACGGCGCCATATGATGTTCGCACTGGCTGTAATAGACGATATCTTTCACGATGACAAGCTCTTCATGCTTCTCATCAAAGGCTACGCCCAATATTTCCTTCACGTCGGCTTCGTATCCGCCAAATATTTCTTCATACATGCGAGTCACCCTCGCAGGGGTTTCGAGCAACCCTTCCCGATCGACATCCTCGCCGATCAACCGCAAGATTTCGCGTACATGGTGTTCTACCAGCTCGCGATTTTCGGCTACCCGGTTGTTTTTGTATTCCTTCGCCGGCATGCGCATTCCCTCCCCTTGTCCGTTTCCGAGAAGAAGCCTGCAAGTCCGATTGTCAGGCGTTTACGGACGAAACTTTTTGTTTTTCATCATTTGCTGCATCTTGCCCATCTGCTGCTTGTTCAAGTTGTAGCCCATCTGCTTCGCCATCCGCTGAAGCATCTCGGGATCGCTTTGCATTTTCTCCATCTGCTTGCGCAAATACATGACGCCGATAAAAAATCCTCCGACCCCGCCTGCGATTAAGGCGACAATGGCTGTGACCGCATACCACATAATCTCATATCCACCCCAAAAAATTAATCATTGTCCATCATAGCACGACTTCCGCCCCGTTACAATCGGCACCTGTTCCGCCAGAACGTGCAGCCTTCAGGGACATCACCCGGCTTACATCAGTACATTCTCGATGAATAGCGTCGTATGCTTCGCCAGATCGATTTCTTTGACCGCAAGCTCCCGGTCCCCGCTGTTCTTCACGATGCGCACGACCGGCCTTCCCGGCAGCCCGCGATGCTGGCCGACGACCACGCCGGTCTCCTTCGTGGACAGGCGAACGGATGTGCCTGTGGGGTAAACGGAGACGCTGCGCAAAAATTGAATGACCGCCTCGCGGTCGAGCTTTGTCCCCGCCAGCGCCATCATATATTCGCAAGCTTCATGCGGCAGCATCCGCCGCCCCTGCGACAGGTCGAACAGTAAATTATCGTACGTGTTCGCCACCGCTACGATCCGCGCGTACAGGTGGATCTCCTCCTTCGCCAACCGGCGCGGCTGCCCTTCCCCATCCATCGTCTCATGATGCTGGAAGGCGACGTGCGCGCTAAGCAAGCTGAGCTCGCGCTTGTTCTTGAGCACATCGAAGCCGCGCCATGCATGATGCCGGCGCGGATCGCCGCTCACATCGTCGGCCGTCAGCTCCAGCTTGCCGACGTCGTGCAGCAAAGCCCCGATGGCCAGCTCGCGCAGCTGGCTTACCGGAAGGCCCATGTTGATACCGATCAGCGTGGACATCATGCAGACATTCACCGCATGCACGTACATTTCATTGTCCTTGGATCGGATGTCCGACAGCTGCACAAGCACATCCTTGTTCTTCATGATCTCTTCCAGCAAAGAATCGACGCTCTGGAATATGGTTCTGGAGTTGATCTCTTTGCCCGAACGGATCGATTCGAACGTTTCGCACATGCGCTGAATGACGACCCGTTTCGTTTCCTCCGAGACCAGCTCCGGAATTTCCACGTCGTCGAACTGCGCGTCCTTGATGAAAATCATCGTGGCGCCGATCCGCCTCAGCGTGTTGATCATATAAACCGTGAGCTGCACGCCTTCCGATAACAGAACCGCTCCGTTGCTCGAGAAGATCGTCCGCCCCAAATATTGGCCGGATTCGACGTTCTCGATGTCCACATATCTCATGAAGCGCCCCCGCTCCGTATGCCTTCGTGGTCTAGCAAATACGTCTTGATGTCGAGCCCGCCGCCGTAGCCCACGAGCGCTCCGCCCGCGCCGATCACGCGATGGCACGGGACGATCAGCGGCACCGGGTTGCGGTTATTCGATCCGCCGACGGCGCGAACCGCCTTCGGCGAGCCGATCCGCTCGGCAATCTGCTTGTAGGAGCGCGTCTCCCCGAACGGCACTTCGAGCAGCGCCTGCCATACCTTTACTTGAAACGGCGTCCCGCGCAGTGCAAGCGGCACGTCGAATTGCTGCCGGCGCCCGGCAAAGTATTCCTGCAGCTGTGCCGCAGCCAGTGCCAGCGCCTCGGGGTCGCGCTCCCACTCGGCGGTGCCGTACCAGCGCTTCGACCAGTTGCGCAGCTGATGCGCCGTGTCTGCGAATCCACCGAATTCCAGATGGCACAGCCCCGGCTCTGCTCCTCCGCTCCACCCCAGCGTCAGCGCGCCGATCGGCGTTACGATCTCATCATACTTCATCGTTTCCATGCTCATTCACCCGCCCGCTTTCGTTCAATGTATGCAGCGCCTTCCCGATCTCGCGGCGTGCGGCCTCGTCGCCCTCCCGTTCCAGCGCGACTGCAAGCGCCTCGCGCGCCGACTCTCCGCCGATGCGGCCGAGCGCCCAGGCCGCCGTCGCCCGAATCTCGGGACGCTCGTCCTTCCGCAGCAGCTCCGCAAGCTGCGGCACGCTGCTGGCGTCCCGGAAATTGCCCAGCGCGAGAATCGCGTTGCGCTGGATCGGCTTGCGGCCGCGCCAGGAGGCCGAGCTGGTGCCGAACCGCTCCTTGAACTCGCGGTTCGACATGAACAGCAGCGGCTTCAGCAGCGGCTTCACCTGCTCCGGGTCGGGAACAAACTCAGGATGATGCCCGAAGTGCACGCCTTTGTTTTTCGGGCATACAATCTGACAGGTATCGCAGCCGTACAGCCGGTTGCCGATCTTCCGCTTCAGCTCGTCGTCCTCGATGATGCCTTTCGTCTGCGTCAAATACGAAACGCAGCGCTGCGCATTGAGCTGCCCCGGGCCGACGAGCGCGCCGGTCGGGCAAGCATCGATGCACAGCGTGCAGTCACCGCAGCTTTCCGTGACCGGCTGATCGGGCGGCAGCGGGATGTTCGTAATCATTTCGCCGAGAAATACCCACGAGCCGAATTCCGGCGTAATGACGGAGCAGTTTTTGCCGAGCCAGCCGATGCCGGCTCGTTCGGCGACCGCCCGGTCGACCAATGCGCCCGTGTCAACCATGCTCTGCACCCGCGCGCCCGGCACGCGTTCGACTAGCCACGCTTCCAGCCGCTCGAGCCGGTTGCGCAGCACATGGTGGTAGTCCATCCCCCAGGCGGAGCGGGACAATATGCCGCGGTAGGCCCCCGGCTCGGAGCGCGGCGGATCATGCAGCTTCGACGGATAAGCGATCGCGATCGACAGGATCGACCTTGGTTCGGCCAGCGTTAACGCGGGGTCTACCCGCTTCTCGATGTCCTTCTCCTCAAAGCCCGATTCATGCCCTTTCTCGCGATGATTCAACAAAATTTGCTTCAATTCGGTAAACGGTTCGGCGCTCGCCACCCCAAGCTTATCGATGCCGAGCTCCGGCAGAGCGGCCTTCAGCTCCTCTTTCAGCTGCCGCCAATCGCCTCGCAGGCTCCCGTCCGGTACCGCGTTCCGATGTTCATCCGAGCGATTCATCATAGCTTTATGTTTACGCCTTACAGGCTCCTCCACTTCTGCGGCGGCCACACGATCCATTCCGCCTTCCCTTCCACCTGGCCGACCGAAACCGCCCCGAAGCTGCGGCTGTCATAGCTGGCATACCGGTGGCGGTTGTCGCCCATGACAAACACATGTTCCCTGGCGACGGTATAAGGCTCGAAACGGCCGTCTTCG
The DNA here is from genome assembly GCF_910593845.1 of Paenibacillus solanacearum. GTDB lineage: Bacteria > Bacillota > Bacilli > Paenibacillales > NBRC-103111 > Paenibacillus_G > Paenibacillus_G solanacearum. The sequence goes on from NZ_CAJVAS010000016.1 coordinate 17,455, forward strand.
ATGGCGGAATCCGTGTACGCCTCCTGCACTTCTTGGTCGTTCACGTACAGTTTGCCACTGCGGACCGACACTTCATCCCCTGCGACGGCAACAACCCGCTTCACGAGATACGGGTGCGTTGAAGCGTTGCCATCCGCCTCCTTGATCACAATGACATCCCCGCGATTCAGCGCGCTGGAAAACCGGACCGTTTTGTTAATAAAGAGCCATTCTCCTTCTTCCAGCGTCGGCTGCATGGAAGCTCCGCGCACTGTGGACAAGTGAAACCCGAATTGATGTATAACGACCACTGCAATCAAAGCAATAACGATCGACTTCATCCAATCCCATACTTCAAGCAGCAGCCCGGTGCCCTCGTCTTCGCCCACTTGGGCGCCGGAAAATTCGCCGCTGCTTTTTTTAGGAGAAAACAGTCGCATCTTATCCCTCCGCTCCGCGTTCTCTCCATTCATTATAATAGAAATGCACCAGTTCGTCCTGAAACGGCGAGCGGCCCGCTTTGACAAGGGCAAGCAGTTCTTTAAGCCCTTGCTTGACTTTGGCGTCGACAACGGACGAGTAATGGTAGCTTAGCTTATGCCGCTCGTATTCTTCCTGGTCGACGACATACACTTCGCCCCCGGGCAGGCGGATCACGTCGAGATCATAGTCGATATAAGTGATGACGTTGCCGTTCACGTAAGGAGGCGACGCGACATTGCAGTAATACCGCACGCCGTTGTCCTCGATTAACGCCACGACGTTAAACCATTGTCCCGGAATAAAAAAAGAAATGCCCGGGATGCGGCTAACCCATTCCTTGCCGTCGGCTTCGACGATTTTGGTTTGACTGTTGATCAGAACCATCATCGACTCCGCCAGATGCGATTCGTGCATCAGCGATTCCGGAACGAGCCAGTTTTGAAGCCACATCCGGTGCAGATGTCCGTCATGCTTAAAACTTTTAATAACAAACGAGGAAAAAGTCGTCATGAGGTCCAAACCCTTCTACATACGGTTTCGGCTAAAAGCGGCGAGCGGTATCGATTGGTTCACGCTCCGTTTGTCTTGCTACTAGCATAAACGTAAGCGCCCCCGCTTTCAAGAGCAGCGCGGCCGCAGGGTCCAAACAGAAAAAGCATAACCACAGCAAGCGGGCAGCGCTTCGTGTTATGCTCAATAGATTGAAAATGATAGCTTGCGGTTCGCGTATTACCCGTTCACGATCTGGAGACGGTGCGTCGTCCGGGAAAAGTCGCTTGCCTGATAGCCTGCCTTCTCGTATACCGGTATCACAACTTCATTGTAGGCGTCCACGGTCACGAGGATCCGGCGCACTTTGCGCTGCAGGAACTTCTGTCTCAGCGCCTCGATCAGCTTCTGGCCGATGCCGCGCCGTTGATGCTTCGACTGCACCGCAATGCGGTAATAATATCCGTTCTGGTTATCGATGGTGCCCACGATGACTCCGACAATATCGCCGTTCTCTTCGGCGACCATAATCAGCTCGCTATCCCAAGACAGCTGTCTGGCGAATGCGGCCATCGTTTCTTCATAACATATCTCGGACAACACGTCATTCAAAAGCGCCGTGACCGATATATAATCCGACAGTTGAAACGGACGAACTTGACAGGAATTTTCAGACATGTTCGACTCTCCCCGCAGCATAAATTCATCATAACTTTAAAATTACGACAAAAATCGAAATATTCCTGCTAAATTGTTAAAAAAAACACAGAAATTCATCACATTTTATTCATATCCTCTTGAAAGCGCTTATTTTGAAGCGTTTTCATCGAATTACTATCGCTGAACGCCTTTTCATTTCTTCGATTCTATAATTCTATATGCTCGGCTCGGCCGATTATTGCCATCATTCGAATGCATCATGACTCAACCGGCTTCTGCATAGCGCCGGTCTACGAGCCCGGGATTCACCTGTACCGAAGAACCGGCTGCATAAAAAAAGCGGCGTTGTGAAACGATACTCATTGGGATTTTTGCGCAATTCCAACGACAACCATAGCAGGAAAGGATGACGCATATGACCGCAAGCGAAACCGGTTCGGTTCGGCCCATTCACCAGTTGAACGACCTCAAAACCCTAGATTGGAATTCCGAGGAGCTTCATTACCATCAGCGGGTCATGAGCGACTTGTCGCCCTGGCTCAATGCCCAAGGCACCGCCATACTAGGACAAATCATTACGGAGATCGAGCTGCGCGGCGGCGAGAAAGGAGAGAACACGAATACTTAATATACATAAATGTTGATTTTATATAGTAAATAGGAGATAATAGAAAAGGAAATTACATATTTCATAGGAGGTTTTTGAAGATGGCACACCAATTACCAGCACTTCCTTACGCAAACAACGCGCTCGAGCCTCACATTGACGAAATGACTATGATGATCCACCACGATCGTCACCACAACACATATGTAACGAACCTTAACGCTGCGCTGGAAGCTCATGCTGACCTGCAAGCGAAAAGCGTGGAAGACCTGATCGCCGATCTGAACAGCGTTCCGGAAGCGATCCGCACTGCCGTTCGCAACAACGGCGGCGGCCATGCGAACCACTCCCTGTTCTGGGAAACGATCGGCCCGAACGGCGGCGGCGCGCCAAGCGGCAAGCTGGCTGACGCGATCAACAGCGAGCTGGGCGGCTTCGACAAGTTCAAAGAAGATTTCGCCAAAGCGGCAACGACTCGTTTCGGTTCCGGCTGGGCGTTCCTCGCTGTCGGCAAAGACGGCAAACTGAAAGTGTACAGCCTGCCTAACCAAGACAGCCCGATCATGGAAGGCGAAACGCCGCTCCTCGGACTGGACGTATGGGAGCATGCATACTACCTGAAATATCAAAACAAGCGTCCTGACTACATCGCCGCTTTCTGGAACGTAGTGAACTGGGCGGAAGTTGGCAAACGTTACGAAACTGCTGCGAAGTAATAACGGCTTAAGCTCTCCAAAGGCTTGGTTCCCGCTTGGGAACCAAGCCTTTTTTCGTTGTTCCTGCATCTTGCCGCCCCCGCTGCACCGCTTCGAAGGATCGGCTACATGGACAATGCCGCAAGCCCCGCTGTTCCGGCTAACCGGACTGCGGGGCTTATGTGCTCGGCTACGCTTTCTGCCGAAAATACGTATTCAGTATGCGCAGGAAGACATTCGGGAACGCAAGCTGCGCCATGTCCTCCGGGCCGATCCACCGGTAGTGGGACGGCAGCAGCGCCGGATGATCCGGCAGCAGCGCCGAGCGTTCCAGACGGCATACATACACGTCCAGCTCCCAATGAATATGGCTGAACGTATGCTCCGCCTGCATATACCAGGAAGCCGGACCGATCGCCAGATTGTCTTCCTCGAGGTGCGCTGCAAGCACGTGCTGCGCCAGCGACGGGTCGTCCTGCACCGGGACGACCGACGCCTCAGGCGGCGCCATGGCATGCGGCAGCTCCCACATCCGGGCAAGCAGCCCCTCCTGCGGACGCTGCCGGACGAGCAGCCGGCCCGCCTGCTCCCCGTCGCCCTCCACCAGAGCGACGAACCGATGCTCCGGGCGCGGCGGCTTCGCCTTCTTCTTGACCGGCAGCGCCTCCTCCATGCCCGCTTCTCGGCCCATACAGTGCTCCATGACCGGGCAAGTCAGACAGCTCGGCGATTTGGGCGTACAGACCATCGCGCCCAGCTCCATCAGCCCTTGATTGAAGTCGCCCGCCGCCCCTTCGGGGATCAGCTCCTTCGCCAGCTTCTCCATCGTCACACGCGTGCTGCCTTTCATAATATCGTCTTCGATCAGGAAGTAACGCGACAGCACGCGCATGACGTTGCCGTCCACCGCCGGCTCGGGCTTGTTATACGCAATGCTCAGGATCGCTCCCGCCGTATAGGGGCCGACTCCTTTGAGCGAGAAGACGTCCTCCTTCGTATCGGGCACGACGCCGCCGTAGTTCTCGCGCACTTCGCGCACAGCGCTTTGCAGATTGCGGGCTCTGGAGTAATAGCCTAGCCCTTCCCACATCTTGAGCACTTCTTCCTCCGGCGCTTCGGCAAGCGCCTCAACGGTAGGAAACTTCTCCACGAACCGGTTGAAGTACGGAATGACGGTATCCACTCTTGTCTGCTGCAGCATAATTTCAGACACCCAAATATGGTACGGATTCCGGCTTCTTCGCCAAGGCAGGTCGCGCTTATGCCGGCGGTACCAGGCCAGAAGCCCGGTTGAAAAAAATTGTTTTTTTTGTTCCAGCAGATTCATGATTGCTCCTTCTGTTGCACACGGTTTCGATATATAATGATTCATGACAAATTGATACGTTCACGAAAGGGGCCGCATCCGATGCTGACTCCCGGCGAACTCGCCTCGCGGCTGAACAAGATGGTCATCTCCATCCTGCTCGTCGGTCATCAAAAATGCGAAGACAACTGGCATCAGAAGCCACGCACCATCAAATATCAGTCGATCTGGCTCATTATACGAGGAAAAGGCACGTTCACGATTAACGGCACGCATTATCCGGCGGAGGCAGGCAGGCTGTTCTCGTTCGCTCCCGGCATGGTTGTAGAGCGCTCGTCCGATCCCGAGCAGCCGCTCGAATACTACTTCCTCCGTTTTCATTATACGGAATGTTACGAGGAGAAGGAACAGTGGATTTACCGCAGCGCCGCCGAGTCGCGGTTTCCGCTGGAAGGCATGTACACGGTTACCAACACGCCCCAGCTGATTTATTTGTTCGAGCAGCTTGACACGCTATGGAAGCGCAGAGGCCACATGACGGCCATGCGCCGCAAAATTATTATACAGGAGCTGCTGCTGACGCTCGTCGCCGACTTCCGCACGCAAAAGGCGGAGGGCGATACGACGGCCGCCATCGAGCAAACGCAGGACTACATGGTCAGCCATTACCAGGAGCCGCTGACGCTGGAGAGTCTAGCGCAAATGGCCGGCCTTAGCGTCAGCCATTATTCGCGCTTGTTCAAGAAATATGTCGGCTACAGCCCGATCGACTATTTGACGCATCTGCGAGTCGACCGGGCGAAAGAACTGCTCGTCTTGTCCGAATACCGGCTCAAATCCATAGCCGGCAGCGTCGGCTACACGGACGAATTTTATTTCAGCCGCATCTTCAAAAAAGTGACCGGCTTTTCCCCAAGGGAGTACGCGAAGAAACACCGGTTCACACCGGATCATTAATCGTCCTGCGAAGCCCGCAGCGCCGCCGCTGCGGGTTTGACTTGCGCCCTTGGAAAGTGTACGCTACCTGTAACTATGCGGATTTCGGATGATCCGGCAGCGGGCTCGCTCAGGCGGCTCTTGCCGGATATCGTTACGTTAAGGAAGTAATGGGGTGATACGATGAACAACATCCATTCGGCTGCCGGCTTAACCGGCGGGGAGGCTGGCAGCCGGTCAAGCCGCGGAAGGCTCGGGCGAGCGCTCGCGGAACGGCGGGCTGCGGCAAAACCTTACGCCGTCTGGCTCTACGTCTGGGGAGCGGAATGGCTGCTATCCGCGGCGATCTCGTTCTTCGACCCGGGCGACGCGTATGCCGCCTGGCGTCTAGGTGTGCTGGTCGCTGCGGCCGTCGCATCCGCCGCCGTGTGGCTGCTGCGCAGACGACATGCGGGCAAGCCGTCCGCTGTCGGGTATGCACCGGTACGCGCGGTCCTCCCTGTGCTGGCCTGCGCGCTGATCGCAGCTGTGCTCGTGCGAACCGGGACCGTCAGCCCTGCCTACACGCCTTTGTTGAAAGGCATCGTTCTCGCCGCCGCGTACGGCGCGCTATGCACGACGCTCGGAAGACCGCTGCTCTATATGAGCTTATGGATGCTGGCGCTTACGATTACGGTCGCTTATGCCTACCTTGGATACGCTTCCGTACTGCTCGGCGGCTTCGGTGGGCTCAGCCTGCTCACGCTTGGCCTTCTGGTGAACTTATGGCATACGTTATGGAAAAGGAGAATGTTATAGATGCGCATTCGAATCGAATGGAAACGTCTGGGGATCATGTTCATAGCGGCGGCTGCAATCGCGGCGCTGGCCGCCTGCAGCCCGAAAAACAGCCCGGAACCATTCGGCGGCAAAACGGGACAAGAAGGAGCCGCCAACAGTTCCGCCATGACCGGAGCGTCTGAGCAGGTGCAGGCTGTATACAAGCAGCGCTGCTTGTCCTGCCACGGCAACGCGCTGGAAGGCAAAATTGGACCGAAAACGAACCTGCAAAAGGTCGGCGGACATCTGTCCAAAGAGCAGATCGTAAAGCAAATCAACAGCGGCGGCAACGGCATGCCGGGCTTCGCCGGGCAAATCAAACCCGAAGAGGTAGAAGCGCTCGCGAGCTGGCTGGCCGAGAAAAAATAACGGGATATGCAAAAGGACAGCCTGCAGGCTGTCCTTTCCTTGTTTGCGCGCTGAGTTTCCAACTCCGATAAAGCGGAGGGCCGCCTGTAAAACGAGGTGTCACCCGCACCCATTTGCGATTTTACGGCTTTTTTCAAGAGTCCTGGGCGTCGTGTCTCTTTATTGTACGCCCGGGACACCGGCCGAAAGCTTTTTCCTATACACCCACTTCGATAGCGATATGCTGATCTCATATAGGATCAGTAGCGGTACGGTCACGAGAATATCGGAGACGAAGTCCGGCGGCGTGATGGTAATCGAGATGACCACGAGCAGGAAGTAGGCCATCTTTCTCGCTTTGGCCAGCCGTACCGGGTTCAGGATGCCCAGCCGGGTCAAAAACATGACAATGACCGGCATCTCGAACAGCAGTCCGAACGGAACGGTCAAGTTGATCATGAACCGGAAATACTTGTCCGCCGTATACAGCAGTTGCACTTGATCCTCCGCCATCGCCTTCAAGAAACTCAGCACCATCGGAAACAACACGAAGTAGCCGAAGCAGATCCCTCCCGCAAACAGCACGGCCAATGCCGGAATAAAGCCAAGCGTCGCTTTCTGCTCGTCCAGGCTCAGCCCCGGCTTCACGAACTTCCAAATCTGATAGCCGGCTACCGGAATCGTGACCGCCATCGCAAATACACCTGCAATCATCACGTAAACCCACAGCAAATCTGTCGGCCCCAGCACCGCCAGCTGCCCGTCAAACCCGCTGACGAGCCACCGGTAAATCGATTTGGCATAAAGAAACGCGCCGCATAGCGCGACGAGGAATGAGACGAGCGTAAACAAGAGCCGCCTTCTCATTTCCTCGAGATGTGCTACGAATTGCATTTCTTGATTCATTTGCGTTCGTCCAAGGAAGCGACTTTGCCCGAAGGAACAACCTGTACCGTCGGCGGAGCCGGCTTCTCTTCCGCCGGTTTGCTATCGTCTTCCGTGCTCATCAAGTTTCTAGTGGCGCTCTTGAATTCGCTCAGTGTACGTCCGAACGCTCTTCCCAGCTCCGGCAGCTTGGACGGCCCGAAGATAATCAGCGCAATAATAAGAATGAGGATTAAGCCAGGCAGTCCGATATTTCCAAATGGCATCGGATGTCATCTCCTTATGCGGTTTAGTTGAAACGGAATCCGCTGATCGCGACAACGGCGCAGCGCGCCTTGGAGTCGCCTTCGCGATGCGGCCACAGGCTCGTCGGCTTGCTCAGGTCGGTCGTATTTTCGCCCGGATGCTGTACTGACAGGAACAGCGTGCGCTCGTCAGGCGTAAAAAACGGACCTGTCAGCTCGCAATCTTTCGGCCCCGAAGCGAACTGCATGGCAGCCCCTTTGCTCGGCCCCGCGGTCGGAATGACGAACAATCCGTTATTCATGAACGCAGTGTACACCCCTTGATTGGTGCTGCTGCTGGAAATGTCCGTCACGACCCACAGGTTGCCCCTCGAGTCGAAAGCCAGGTTATCCGGAGAGCTGAACCCCGACTGGCGGCCGCCAGCAGCAAAAATCTCGAAATCGAACTCCAGCGAACCGAGGTCGTTGTCCGTTTCGAAAATGCGCGTAATATGCCCGTGAATGTTGCCGTGCGCATCATTATTCGTATGGCAAATAAACACGGTGTTGTCAAATGGCGAAATTTCGATATCCTCCGGACGGTCCGTCGGCATGCCGCCTAACATCAACGCCGCTTCATGGCAGTTCGTCACGACGTCGGCCTGGCTCTGGTACTGCTTCATCAGTTCTTCTCGGGATCCTTTTACACCGGCAGGCGCCTTGAATTTCTCGCTTGCCAGCACTTTGGAGAGCGCCTCGTATGTCACCGGGATCCATTTGCCGTTTTTCAGATTGGCCACGTACAACGTGCCGTCTGTGAGAAGTGCCGAGTTGCTCCGACCTTGTTCCGGAACGTACTTTCCATTGGAAATGTATTTGTAGACGCACGCATCCTTCTTGTCATCGCCCATATACACGACGATCCGTCTGTCTTTGGTTAGTCCCATCGCCGTGTTTTCATGGTTAAACCGGCCCAGCGCCGTATGCTTCTTCAAAAAGCTGCCATCGAACGGATCGATTTCGACGACCCAGCCGTAATGCGTGGATGGCAGCTTGGACGCCTCTGCCGTTTCGCTGAAGTTCTCTTCACAGGACAGAACGGTATTCCAAAACGTGACGCCACCGGAACAGTTGGCAAACGTGCCTTGCGCTGTGGACGCATGGTTCAGCGCCGACGATCTGTTTGCCGGACCGGTAAACTCGAACGTGGTGAAACCGTTGATGCGGCGTGCGTACTTGGAGGACGTATCCATTTGCCATACGCCCGATTCGTCCCGGAGCACTTCGATGACGGACATGCCTTGGTAGTACAAATTTTTTTCCAATTGATCCTGCGACATTTTGCCGCCTACAATCGGTCCGAGACCGAAGATGTTCGTGTATTCGTGGTTATTCACAAGAAGACCGTGTACGTTGGAACCGTTGATCGGGAAAAAAGCGTTGTAATCCGAGCCTTGGCCGAACTTCTCTCCCGCTTCGTTAATGATGTCATCGAACGCCGCAACGACATCATACTTAAATCCATTCGGCAGGATGAGCTCGTCTGCTTTGGAAGGCTCGATCGGGTCGAAATAACCGCTGACTTGATTCGTACGATAACCGAATAAATGATCTGCAGTCGGAGACATCGCGGAAGCTTTGCCCTCCAGCGTCCCCAGCCCGGCCGATGCGGCGGCCAGCGCGGCGGCTCCGGTGCCCAAATACGATAAAAACGTACGTCGATCCATATTTTGGTTCAATGCGTACACTCCCCATTCTTGTATTGAGTTGAGTATCCACATAAAGCATAGGCGCGAATTGTCAAAAGGGAATTACACCGGTATGGTGTTTTTGTAAATCCGGGAGATCTGCAATAGGACCGTAAAATGGCAAAAAAAGAACCCTTGCTAGCGTTAGCGCAAGGATTCCTTTGCCGAGTATCGATTACTATGAGCCGCAAGCTTTACCGCTGCTCCACCACCGCATAAGCCATAGCCATCGTCTCGGTATGCGTGATGCTTAAGTGAATATGCAGCCGTTCAGGCGAGCCGCCTTCCGCGCAGAGCGCTTCTTGGCCTGCGGAGTGCACAAGCCGCTCCCACGCTGCCGCCGACACGCGGCATAACGGCTTTCCTTTCGCATCGGGGAGCACCTCCACGTCGCGGAACGTCACTTCCTTCCCGATGCCGCAGCCGAGCGCCTTCACCACGGCCTCCTTGGCCGCGAACCGTCCGGCCGCAAATTCGGCCAGCCGCCCGCGCTTCTCGGAAGCCAGCTCCCGTTCCTTCTCCGTGAGCACACGCTGCAGAAACCGCTCGCCTGAAGGCTGTGCCAAGATCGCCTTCATTCTGGCGATTTCCAACAAATCGGTGCCGATGCCGATGATCATGCCCTCGTTCCTTCCTCGCGTTAAATGCCGGGAATCGGCGCGCGCTTATGCTCGGTGCGCAAATACTGCTTCTCGAGCTTCTCCTTCGCTTCCGCCGGGATGTCCTTGCCCTCCAAATAGCTGCTGTTGTCATCGTACGTAATGCCCAGCTCGTTCTCGTCGGTTTGCCCTTCCCACAGCCCGGCTGTAGGCGCCTTGTCGAGCACGCTTTGCGGGACGCCGAGATTCGCCGCCAGCTGACGCACCTGCCGCTTGTTGAGGGAGCTGAGCGGCGTAATATCGACGGCGCCGTCGCCGTACTTCGTGAAGAAGCCGGTGATCGCTTCCGAAGCGTGGTCCGTTCCGACCACCAGCAGGTTCAGCTCAAACGCCAGCGCGTACTGGATGACCATGCGCGTGCGCGCCTTGACGTTACCTTTGCCTCCACGGCTCAAATGCTGATGAATGCCGATCGACTTCAAGCCGTATTCGGCTTCCAGCGCAATCTCATTCACGGCTTCCTCGATATTCGTCTCGATCCGGTACTTGAGGTCGAACGCCTCCGCCGTCGCGTAGCTGTCGGAAATGTCGACCTGCTCCCCGTAAGGCTGGAACACGCCGATCGTCTTGTATTCGCGCCCCTTCTCGGCCGTCAGTTCATCGGTCGCGAGCTTGCACAGTCCCGTTGCGACCGAGCTGTCAATCCCGCCGCTGATCGCGATCAGCAGACCGTCGACGCCAGACTTCAACACATATTGCTTCAAAAAGTCGACGCGCTTGCGAATCTCTGCATCGACATCAATTACAGGCTTCACGCCCAGCTTGGCGATAATATCTTGCTGCAGGCTCATCCGTTGTACACTCCTGTCGTGGAATATTTTCTCACATTATATCATGCCGCAGCTCAACAAAAAACTCCTGCGTCGCTTGGAGAAGCGGTGCAGGAGTCGGATCCGGTACGGCGACCGGATTATTTGCAGTAATGGTCGAACGCGCCGATCAAATCGCCGGCGATCATCTCTGCCGAACGGTCTTCAATCTGGTGGCGTTGAATGAAATGCACCAGCTGGCCATCTTTGAACAATGCAATGGATGGCGAAGACGGCGGGTACGGAGCCAAATATTCACGGGCTTTCGCCGTCGCTTCTTTATCCTGGCCGGCGAAGACGGTGTACAGCTGATCCGGCTTCACTTCGTTTTGCAATGCGCGCGCAACGCCCGGACGGCATTGCCCGGCGGCACAGCCGCAAACGGAATTGATGACGAGCAGCGCCGTGCCCTTGGCATTCTCCAGCGCTTCGGCCGCTTCCTCCGGCGTGCGGAGCTCCTGGATCCCGATCCGCGTAAGCTCATCCCTCATGGGCTGAACCATATCTTTCATATATGACTCAAATGACATAGACATTGTTCGCTTTCACTCCTTTTTCAACATAAAGGTATACAAACTTTGTTATGTCCATTATACAACGGGCGGGAGTGAAAGCAAAGCTTATTTCTTCTTCGAAGCCGAGCGCGACGCGGGCTGCGATGGCTGAGCGCCTTCCGCGGTATCGCTATCCTCGTCGAACGTTTGGTACGCTACGTCTTTATCGGGATGCAGGAACGGGTGCGCTTGAGGCGGTATATTTTGCTCGAACAGCTCCCGGTTCTCGGTCGTTTGAAAGCCGACATCCTTGAACGGATGCACCCACTGGTCTCCCGACATGATCGATGGGTCCGTCTCCTCGCTCCATTGCTGCAGAGGGGAGTTATCCGACTCGTACTGGTGATCGCCGATCAGCACGCCGTGTTCGTTGACGAACGGCTCCCGCGGGCCGCGTCCCTGCTGATGCTCGGGCAAAAAATTAATTTCGAACGGATCAAGCTCCGCATCGTTCTTCTCATTATACCGAATATTCGTGTCGACCTTATCGTAGGACGCCGTGTCGTTGCTGCGCTTAGGTTGTTCGCTCATAACGGGCTGGACTCCTCTCCTGGCATGATTCGTTCAAACGGACGGACGGTTCGGGCCGCTTAGCTTTTTATCGTAGCCCGCTGCCGCAGGATCGGTCTTCTGCTGTGCCTGCTTATTTTCCTTTGCCTGAAGCTCCTGCTCCTTCGATGCGTTCGCGTTGGAATCGTATTGTGCCATGCCCAACATCTCCTTTGGCTGTAGAATATAAGCTTAGTATGCTTCATTGCACAGCAATCCACTCACGACCCACGAGAAAGGCCGTTCGGCCGCGCGATAATGCCCCTGACAAAGAACCGGTCTGTACATGGCAGCACGCATGACAGACCGGTTGTCCGGCCGTACCCTATGAACCTACAGCAACGCTTTCAAGCCTTCAAGTATGATGCCGATCAAAAAGCCGCATAACGCTCCATTCACCCGAATCCACTGCAGATCGCCGCCGATCTTGTCTTCCATCAGCTTGATCAGCGTTTCGTTGTCGAACCGGTCGATATTCTCGCGAATCAGCGCGCCAACCTTCGAATGGTTGGCCTCGATCCACCGGTTCAGCTGCTCCTGAATCCAGCGTTCCAGCTTCGCCATCAGCTGCTCGTCGCCGCGCACGCGTCTTGCCCCTTGCTCCAGCAGCGGTACAATATAGTGCTCCGCGAAGTCCGGCTCACGCACCCATTCGAGCAGCCGCGCATGCAGCTGCTCCACCCAGCCGGCCGACAGCTCCGCCAAGTTCCACTGCGACAAGAGCCGCTGCTTCCACTGCTCCAGCGATTCTTCCGTCTTCGGGTCTTGCGTCAGCCCGTCAATCCGCTGCCGAACGGCCTTCAGCAGTGCAGCCCGGTTGCTGTCCCCGCTTCGCTTCAAATCATATAAGGCGGAGAGCAGGAACTGCTGGATCATGCCGCCCAGCTTGTCCTCACTGTAAAAGCCCAGAAACGCATTGATCGCCATCTGCATAAATCCGTTCGTCTGCATCCGGCTCATGGCCTGCCCTGCCATCGCGCCAAGGCGCAGTCTCGTCTCAGCGGTCAGCGTCCATTGCTCGGCCAATTCGAGTACGAAGTCGAACGCCTTCTCGTCGTACTTATGCTCGTATACGATGCCGACTACCGCCTCAAGCACCTGCTTGGCATCCAAACGATCGAGCCGCTTGCGGATTTCCCGCTCAAGCAAGACGGCCGCCTTCTCCTTCGGTATCGATTCCAGCAGCGTAACAGCCGCCTGGCGGATGCCTTCCTTGAACGGATCCGTGCCGATCTGCCGCATCACGCCGTCGAGCAGACGCTCGGCAATGCGGAACTGCTCCAGCTTGCCGCGGATGCTCTCCTTGCTGAGCAGGTCTTCCTCCACCGTCTTGACGAGCGCGCTGGTCACCTTCTGGCGGTTGCGGGGCAGCAAAGCGGTGTGCGGAATCGGAATGCCGAGCGGATGCCGGAACAGCGCCGTCACTGCGAACCAGTCGGCCAATCCGCCGACGAGGCCCGCTTCGAAGCCGCTCTGTACGAATCGAACCCAAGGAATATCAAGAAAAGGCATCGTAGCGACGAATCCCGCTCCCATGACGCCTAATGAAATCGCTGCCGTATATCTGGCCTTGCCAGCCATAAGCTCACCTCTAACCGTCATCTTTACTAGGTATCATATCGTAATTCGACATAAAAAAACAATGTGCAGCGGCAAGAGACTTCCTTCTTTACGCGGCACATTCCATCACAGGTTTAAGCCCGGTCGCAACCGGCGCCGGGCTTTCTGGAACGATGTCGAATTACGATTCGGATTTGCGGCGCTCCTCGCGCATTTGCTCGATCGCTTCATGCGTGTCGATCTGGTCCGGGAACAGTGAATTGACGAAGGCGACCGCTTTCGTCTGCCGCAGCATCGCATCCTGTAAGTTATCGAGCACGGTCCGCTCATCTTGCGGGTTGTTTTTCTTCACATGCTTCTCCTCCTGTTCAAGCAAGATAAGTTTCCTTTATATTGCGCAGCTTCCGGCTGGGATAAACGAAAAAGACTTCTGCCGATGTTTCCCGTAATCGGCGGAAGTCCCTGTGCGCAGCTTGCGCTTGTTTTCAACCTATGCTGTCGATGCTGACAGCTTCTTGCCCCTTGATTGCGTAATGGTTCTCATGATATTGCTGCCTAACTAAAACAATGAAAGCCCTACCTCTCTTTCATCCTTGCGGCTCCGATGACCGCGCCAGTGTGAATCAGTATTCTTACAGTCTGTTTCATGGAAGCTTTACCGATAACGATAGCGGGAAAAATCTGACGATTCTCTGGAGGAATTTCGTTAGGGGCATTGCGAGGTTGTTGCTCTTATTAGAGCTTCAAAATAGTATACATCCGATTCCCCCAAAAGTCAAACGATAGCCTTCGTGGATGATGAAATAAGAGCGCATTTTGTGTCCAATTATTGTATACATGTTTGCGCCGAATCATGAAACCGTTTCATGCGCATGTGCCCGCGAAAAACGTAAATATGCTCGTTTTGCGACAAAAACGGGCAAAATCGAATCAGACGGGTGGAATTACGGGGAAAGCTCTTAATATATGGCTTGCCGTGCGCCGTCAATTCCCCTTAGTACCCCCTTCAATATTTGAGCGCACTTTTACAATCCTTTATAATAAAATAAGAAGAACTTATAATTTCATATCTGAAAGATCGAGGGAGGTGTACCTATCCGTCTGACTCAGGCGAGATAGGGATTGATTGAGTAGTGACCCGTTACCCTTATTAATCAACGTTGTATTAATTTTGGTTTTGGTGCTGATTAACGGTTTTTTCGTTGCCGCGGAATTCGCAATGGTGAAGGTTCGAGGCAGCCGCATTGAAACGCTGGCGCAAACCGGCAATATGCAGGCCCGATTCGCCACGATGATTACCAATAACTTAAACGCTTACTTGTCCGCATGTCAGTTAGGTATTACTTTGGCATCGCTCGCCCTCGGATGGCTCGGCGAACCGACGATTGCCGCTATTTTGGAGCCCGTGCTCAAAGGCACGCTCGGCTTAAGCGATGTTGCCCTTCATACGATTTCATTCATTATCGCGTTCTCGATTATGACAACCTTGCACATTACGCTCGGGGAGCAGTTCCCCAAAACCTACGCCATCCGCCAATCGGAAAATGTGACGCTCTGGTCATCCATTCCGATGATCATCTTTTACAAGCTGATGTTCCCGTTCATTTGGCTGCTTAACGGCATGTCCAATGGTATGCTGAAGATGGTGGGGATTGAGCCGGCTGAAGAGCATGAATCGGCTCACACCGAAGAAGAAATACGCGTCCTGGTGAAAGAAAGCCATAAAAGCGGGTTCATCGACAACACGGAACTCACGCTTTTTGACAATATATTCGAGTTTACGGAAACGAACGCGCGGGAAATCATGATTCCCCGTACGGAAATGAATTGTCTGTACGCGAACCTTACTTTTGAAGAAAATATGGAAATCGCACAAAGGGAAATGCGTACGCGCTATCCGGTCTGCGATCCCGATAAAGACAATATTATCGGCTTCCTGCATATCAAGGATTTGCTCAAGCATCAGAATGAGCTGACCGATATTCGCCACATCACACGGGCGATCACGAAAGTGCCTGATTCGATGCCGATCAGCAATCTGCTCAAGCTGATGCAGAAGAAGAAAGTACAAATGGCCATTCTCATCGACGAATATGGCGGTACTTCCGGCCTCGTCACGCTGGAGGATATTCTTGAGGAGATCGTCGGCGAAATTCAGGATGAGTTCGATCTGGAAGAACGTCCGAGCATCGAGAAGAAGGATGAGCTGGTCCATTCCATCGACGGCCGCCTGCTGATCGACGAGGTGAACGACTATTTCGGAATGGAAATTCAGTCGGAAGACTACGACACGATCGGCGGTTGGATTTACGCCCAGGTCGAGCTTCCTCCGAAAAAAGGCCAGAAGGTCAACTATACCGACCAATATGAATTCGTCATTGATGAAACGGATGAACTGCGGATCTCCCGACTGATCGTCCGAAAGATCCAGCCGCAAACTCAAACCGCGTAACGCTACCAACCCGGCCCATGGCCGGGTTGTTTTATCGTTCACGGCATAGGAGGCATGCCGCGCCGGTCTTTGCCTCCTATCTCGGGGATGCGCTTCATTTTTAAACGAAACGAAATCATGATATGATCTAGAAAAAAAAGCATGGCGTAGGGGTTGTGTTCATGAAGTACGATGTAATCATCATCGGCGGAGGCTCGGCGGGATTAATGGCCGGCGTCGCTGCCAGCGAGAGCGGGGCGAAAGTGCTGCTCATCGATAAAGGGGACAAGCTGGGGCGCAAGCTGGGCATTTCCGGCGGCGGCCGGTGCAATGTCACCAACAACAAAGAGCTGGATGAATTGATCAAATATATTCCCGGCAACGGGAAATTTCTATACAGCGCGCTTTCGAACTTCGGCAACAAGGACATTATCGCGTTCTTCGAGCGGCTGGGCATTCGCCTCAAGGAAGAGGATAATGGCCGCATGTTTCCGGTCACCGACAAAGCCAAGACGGTGGTGGACGCGCTGATTCGCCAGATTCGGCAGCAAGGCGTCGACATCCGGATGAACGCTCCGGTCGACGAAGTGCTGTACGAGCAAGGCCAAGCGACCGGCGTGCGGCTGAAATCCGGCGAAACGCTGCGCAGCCATGCAGTGATCGTCGCATCCGGCGGCAAATCGGTCCCGCATACAGGCTCGACCGGGGACGGGTATGCTTGGGCCGAGCGGGCAGGGCACATGATCACGGAGCTGTTTCCAACGGAGGTGCCGCTCACTTCCAAGGCGCCGTTCATCCGCAGCCGCGAGCTGCAGGGGCTTTCCTTGCGGGATGTCTCGCTGACGGTATGGAATGCAAAAGGGAAAAAGCTCGTGTCTCACCAAGGCGACATGATCTTTACGCATTTCGGCCTGTCGGGGCCGATCTCCCTCCGCTGCAGCCAGTTCGTCGTGAAGGAGCTGGCGAAATCCGGCGCAGGCGAAGTGCTGCTGACGATCGACCTCCACCCGGATCAATCGGCCGACGAGCTTTACGAACAGACGCTGCAGTTGATGAAGGACGAGCCGAAAAAAGCGGCCAAAAACGTGCTGAAGAGCCTGTTGTCCGACCGCCTGATTCCGCTATTGTTTCAAAAAGCCAATCTGGACGAGCATCTCACGTATGACCATATTCCGAAGCAGCAATGGCTAGAGCTCGCCAAAGGGATCAAGAGCTTCCCCGTTCCCGTGAACGGCACGCTGTCGATTGAAGAAGCGTTCGTCACCGGCGGCGGCGTTCACCTGAAGGAGATCGACCCGAAGACGATGGAATCGAAGCGGATGCCCGGCTTGTATTTCTGCGGCGAAATTCTCGATATTCACGGCTATACGGGCGGGTACAATATTACGGCGGCTTTCTCTACCGGCTACGCTGCTGGCAAAAGCGCAGCGGAGTACAGCGCCTCCCTCTGATGACGATGGCTTCAATGCAAGCCATCGTCTTGCTATATTACCGTTTGGAACGAAGCAGCTCCGCGATCTCCTCATACGCTTTTCTCTCCGCCCAAGCCAGCGGCTGCGACCACGGCTCATCGGCTGGCAGCGCGACATCCGCCCCCCTATCCAGCAGCAAGCGGACCAGATCGGTCTTCCCGTATTTGGCCGCCCAGCCGAGCGGTGTCGTACGATATTCGTCATCGATGGCATTCAGATCGGCACCGTACTCGAGCAGCAGCTCCGCCCATTCGGCATGTCCAAGCCAGGCCGCTTTGTGAAGATAAGTGACGCCCAGCCAGTTGGCATGGTTCGGATCGGCCCCGGCTTCCAGCAGCAGCCGCGCCATGCCCATGCCCGCGTCTACGGCATAGCCCATGTAATTGTTGGCATACCACGGCGCATTCAAGTCGGCTCCGGCCCGCAGCAGCAGCCGAACGATATCGGTGTGCCCCCCTCCCGCCGCCATGCAGAGCGGACCGTAATCACCCCCGGTATGGACCTGAGATGGATCGGCTCCTACGATTTCGCCGGCCAGATCGATTCTCCCGAGCCAACAAGCCGCATCCAGCTTCAACGTTGCCCCATGGGCATAGAGCAGTGATATGAGCGAGTCGTATCCCTTGCTCATGGCAATGCCCAGCGGATTGCTGCTCGACTCCAGCATCGCGTTCGGATCGGCCCCGTGCGCCAACAGCAGGTTCACGCACTCGCCGTGATTGCCGGCAACGGCATGCCACAGCGCGCTTCCGCGCGGAGCGTCGCGTTCCGGAGCGTTCGGGTCGGCGCCGTGCGCGAGCAGCAGCTTCACCGTATCGACATGCCCGCTTCGGGCTGCGTAGCCAAGCGGTCTTTTACCGATTTCGTTCGCAGCATGGATTAGCGACGGATCGGCTTCCAGCATCGATGCAAGATAGGCGGCATCTCCGACAGCCGCTGCTTTGCAAGCGTCATATTCGGCGCCTTTGGCGATCAAGTAGCCGAGAAGAAACCGCTCGTCGCGCAGCGCCTGCTTGTTCAAATCCCGTTTAGCCCGAAACCAGTAGTCGCCCTCGATGGCCAGCAGCGCAGGCGTCGCTCCATCCGCCCTCTTCGCCTCCAGGTCCGCCCCGCGGCGCAGCAGCTCATCGATTAAGCCGAGCTGCCGCGTGAGGACGGCCCAGTGCAGCGGTGTATTGCCCTGCTCATCGCCCGCGTGAACGCGTTCTGGAGCCTGATCCAGTGCACGCCATAGCTCGTCGATGCATCCTTCCTTGATCCAACGGGCCAGATCGCTGCCTTCCGGCGAGCTGCGAAGCCGTTCGGCCAGATGCCGCTCCAGCAGCTCCGCCATATCCACGTATCCCCGGTCCCTCGCTTTCGTCAGCATGTCGTCCTGCCAGCCGAGCACTCGCTGGGTCGCATCCGCCCCATGGTCGAGCAGCAGTCGTACCGCTTCGACATTGCCGGACCTGACGGCAAAATGAAGCGGCGTAACGTAGCCCCAGCTGCAATTGGACAGTCCCGCGTCACGCTGCAGCAGCTCGAGCATCGCCGAGGTGTCGCCGGACATCGCATGGACCAGCATGTCCCATACATCCGTCCCTCTCCCCCCGCTGAAGGCAACAAATTCGTTCGTTTGCAGCGCCGCTGGTGCTTGGTGATCTACCGCAGCGCCTTGATCTGCAGCCTGTGCGAGCGGCGGTCTTCCAACATGACGTTGATTGTCCATAAGCGATCCTCATCCTCCCGTTGTCGATGCAGCTCACGCCGCCGATTGCGCTTCGCCCCGCAGTTCGTTGTTTGTCCATGCTGCGCTGATCGAGCGGTGCATAATACCTCTACTTTAAATCAGTTAGTCCCAGGTAGTAAAGCGTCCCCGCCTAAGGTCCAGTCTCAAAAACCGCCACAAGTCGGTTTCGATAAAAGCCCGCTGGCCCTACAATAAAGACATGAAGTTCAAGTAACGATCCGGTTAACACCGAGATGACATATAGGTTGAGAGGAGCCATTTCAAATGAACAAATTATTCCGTTCCAGAACAAACAGCCGATTGACAGGTCTTTGCGGAGGGCTTGCCGAGTGGATGAACTTCAGTCCCACCTTCATTCGCTTGGCCGTCGTGATTGCCGCCTTTTGCAGCTTCGGTACGGTCCTGTTGATCTACTTTATCGCCAGCTTGATCATCCCGAAAGAGCCGTACGGTCACTACGATTTTCATCAAACGCATCACAACTACTAATACGGCCTGGACGAGCCGACACAAACTGAAGGAGTGGATACGCAATGGGAGTATTTGCGAGAATTTTCGATATGTCGAAGGCAGCGGCGAACGAGGCGCTGAACAAGCTGGAGGACCCGGTGATGATGCTGAACCATTATCTCCGCAGCATGAAGGAGGAAATCGATACCGCGCAGCGTTCCTTGAGCAAACAAGTCGCGGCCGAGCGCGTGCTGAAACAGCGCATCGATGAATATAACGAGCTGGCGGCCGAGTGGGAGCGCAAGGCAGCCGAACTCCTCGCAAGCGGGCTGGAAGCGGAAGCGCGTCACGCCTTAAGCACCAAGCTTCATTATGTGGATAAAGGGCTTGCATGCGCTGAGCAGTACGGAGCGGCAAGGCTGCATACGGAAGAAATAGTTCAACAGCTCGAGCGATTGAAATCCGAATATGCCGTCATGCAAGAGAAACGTACAGAGCTTGCCGCACGCGCGCAAAAAATGGCGTCGCAGCAAGCGAAGTCGTCCGCTGCTTCCGGTCACTACCGCTTTGAAGGCGGATACGCAGCGAGCGGCTTCCAACGGATCGAGGAAAAAATTATGCAATGGGAAGCGCAGACCGAGCTGGCCGGCCAATCGTACGGCCGTGGACAAGGACCATACGCCGCATCCGGCGCCGACCCGTTGTCCGAAGCAAACCGTGACGCGCGGATTGAGGAACATCTTGCAAGGCTCAAGCAGCAATCGCCGGCAAAGGGGCAATAATTACCGCTTACAGCAATCAGGCGTCTCCCCACCTCTCCGTGGCGGAGATGCTTTTTCATTTTCGGAAGCCGCGTCGCGTTACATCACGTTCCGCTTCGATCCCGTACGATCCCCGAACATTTCCATCGAAGAAGACCCGCCTGCGAGGCATACTCCTTGATATATTGCTCATTCTATAAGCTGAGCAGCACATTCCACCGATCACGAAAGGAGCTTCCCTATGTCGATTACGATGAACCCCCCGGCTCCGCAGGCACAAGTGCCGATTCCTGTGCCGCCGCGCGTCATTACGACTAAAGATTTGATGTACCTGAAAGACGCGCTCTCCTGGGAGCTGAACGCATTTAAGAAATTTCACTTTTACGCGCAGCAGGCGACGAATCCGCAGATCAAGCAGACGCTCGACAAGGCGGGACAAATGCACCAGCGCCACTACCAGAAGCTGTTGACGCACCTGCAGGTCGACAACAACGCCGCCATGGCCAAGCTGCCTTCGCAGTCGTCGCAGCAAACGTCCCACTAAAGGAGCGATCTTATGCAATCACAACAATGGCAAAACAATCAGCAAATCGCAAATCCCCAAACCGGCCAGCTGCCTCAAGTGAAAGGGCCGGAAATGAACGACCGCGACTTCTTGAACGACGGTCTGGCAACTTGCAAATATTTGACCGACAGCTTGACTGATGCGGTGCGCGAAGCGAGTCATGAGCAGCTTCATGCCGACATGCTGCAAATATTGACCGAGACGCATCAATGCGCGCGCGAGCTGTATAATGTCATGTTTCAGAACGGCTGGTACAAGCTCGAAGCGGAAGAGCAGCAAAAAATCCAGCAAGCACAGCAGCAGTTTAGCGGCTATTCCTCACAGTTTCCATATTCGGTGTAGCGGACATCGGATAAACGCAGCAGCGCGCCTTCTCTTGAGGAAGGCGCGCTGTTGTTATGATCCGCGGGCTCATACGTATGCAAGCGCGGTGAAATATTGCACTTGATTTACTTGCGTCCTTGAGGCATTTCCTGGATACGGCAGTTGTGGAACGCAGTAATTTTCCATACTCCGTCTTGCTTGACCACAACATTCGTATTGATCGAAGCCCGGCCGGTGGCATCCTGCGAAGGGTCAGCCAAGTTCGCCTCGCCAATCCCGTGCAGGACGGCTACCTGCGGGTCTATAAAGCGGGGATGCGGCTGTGAAGGAAGGCCGGATGTCAGCTTGGAGCCTTTAAGCGGCCCGTCAAACAACCATTGATGCACGTCGGCAATTTGCTGTCTTCCTTTCAAATGCTGTCCGTTGAACGTGACATAATCTGCGTCTTCCGTGAAGCATTCGCCGTAAGCTGCACCATCGCCGTTATTCCAGGCTTCGCTTAATACCGTAAACAGCTCGCCGATCGCATGAATGTCCTGCTGTTGATTGTACATAATCAATCCATCCTCTCGTATAAAATGGTGAGGCTCTCCAGGCTGTGATATACTTGACGATATTACCTTAATCAGAAAATAATCTTAGTAAACTATATATCTTAACAAATTAAGGTATATTCATCTTAGCACTGGAGGTTTCGCCGTGTCAACCGAGAATCGCCAACCTTCGTCTCATGAGCTTACCGCGCTGCAGTGGGAATTGCTGCACGAACTGCGTCACAACAGCTCACGTGCCGTCATGCTCCATCAAATGATCGCAGACCGGCTCGGCTTGAATGCTACAGACCATAAGTGCCTCGATTATTTGAACCGTTCCGGACCGGTCACCGCCGGACAGCTGGCCGAATTAACGGGACTTACTACCGGAGCGATCACCAACGTCATCGACCGGCTGGAACAAGCCGGCTATGTAATCCGCGATAAAGATCCGAACGACCGCAGACGCGTTGTCGTCAAGCCGGCCCCCGCCGCAACCGGCCATATGTCTCCACTGTTCGAGTCTCTGTTTCAATCGACGCTTGCCCTCGTATCCCGTTACTCGGAACAGGATGCTCGCCTGATCGTCGACTTTCTGCAACAATGCAACGCGATCGCATTGGAGGAGATGAACAAGCTTAAGGAGCAGCGCCCGTAACGTCGCTTCACTCCTCGTTCCCATGAACGGCAATTTCATTTATAGCCCCTCTATGCTATGATTAAACGGTCAACATCTCATCTTTCACGAGGAGTTTATTATGATCATCCAATTCATTCGTTACAGGTAATGTGAGGCACAGCGCATGAAACCCCGCCTTTTTTCAAAAAGCGAAGGCTGAGGGTTTATTTGTCTGTGCCTTTATTCATTCACCGATTACGAATGAATGGGGTGTTTTTGCTTTGTCTGCAAATAAAATAAATTCGTCTGCCGACCGCCTGACGGAATCCAGCGGCCTGTTCCGCTGCCCGCTTTGCTTCCGGCCCATGCATGTGTTCGAACGAAAAAGTCTGGTTTGTGCCGAACGGCATAGCTTTGATCTGTCCCGGTACGGGTATGTCAATTTCGTCTCCCGGCCGGTCAAAGCCAAGTACGATAAAGAGCTGTTTGCCTCGCGTAAAATGTTAAGCGATCACGGCTTCTTCAAGCCGCTCGATACGTTCATATCCGAATGGATCCTGCGCGCGCTGCCGCCAGGGCGTTCACCCGTTCAAATGTTCGACGCCGGTTGCGGGGAAGGCTCCCGGCTGTCTTCCATAACGAAGCTCGTTTGCGATCAGACAACGAGAAGGGTAACCGCCGTCGGATTGGATATTGCCAAAGAAGCGGTGGCCATGGCGGCCAGGCATGATCCGCAATCGGTCTGGTGCGTCGGCGATCTGGCCCGGTGCCCGCTCGCAAGCGAACAATTTCAGTTCATAGTCAATCTACTATCCCCCTCCAATTACAGCGAATTTCGGCGCATGCTGGTGGAAGACGGGACGATGATCAAGGTCGTACCCGGCGCCCGTTATTTACAGGAGCTGCGCGCGCTCGTATACGGCGCTGATCGCAGGCCTGCGATTAGCAGCGATACGCAAGCGCTGTTCGAAAGGCACTTTGACCCGCTGCATAAAGAACGGCTGCAATATGCCGTTCGTGTAGAACGACCGCTCCTTGCGCACCTGGTTCGCATGACGCCGCTCGCTTGGGGAGCGACGGATGAAGCGCTGCAGCAAGTGCTGTCGCTGGACCTTATCGATATGACAGTCGATTTGACGGTGCTGATCGGGCGTAAAGGAACATAACCGCATGCCTCCCTGACAGCCATTAACGCCAAAGACCGGAGACGCCTCTCGAGGCTCTCCGGTCTTTGTTTTGTTCACAACACGGACTCACAATCCATGCCATGCCGCTGCTTCTTTCCGTGCCGCTCCGGCCGGTAATCGGCTGCTCAATGCGGCTGCACTTCGATCGTCTTGACAGTCGATATTTCCTGAATGAAGGGCATTAACTGCTCCAAGCCGAAGTTTCCCGGCAGCTTAATCTGCAGATCGAGGAACAATTCGGATTCGTCCGTTCCTCTGCTCTCGACATGGAAGCTGAGCAGTGCAATGCCTTTCGCTTGGAGTGCCTGCTGCACATACGCCACGCTGCCCTGCTCATTGCGGATTTGCATCGTCAAGTGCTCCGTCCTTGGCGTCGCCAGCCAGTTGTACCGGGTATGCAGCACGATTTGGGCGATCAAGATGACGAGCGTGACGCCGATGCCGAGCAGGTACAGCCCCGACCCGATTGCCATCCCCATTCCGGCCGTCGCCCAAACGCCCGCCGCGGTCGTCAGCCCTTTCACCGTCTGTTTCTGCATAAAGATCATGCCTGCGCCAAGAAAGCCTACGCCGCTAACCACCTGCGCCGCGACCCGTGAAGGGTCGAGCGATAAATTGGACCAGCCGATCTGGTCCTGAAAGCCGTATTTCGAAATGACCATCATCAGACTGGCGCCCAAAGCGACGACAAAATGCGTCCGGATGCCCGCCTCCTTCATCCGATTTTTGCGTTCGTATCCGATCAATGCGCCGCAAAGGCCGGCCACGACGACCCGCAGCAAATAATCCCATTCCATGAGAGTTCCTCCCGATCCATAATACTCATTTCTCTTGATTCGACCGGAGCGATACCGGCAGCTTGACAACCAGCACGCCGATCAAGGCGCATAGTACCGCGCATTCATAAAACCCGTCTCCGGTGCAAAATCCGATCACCATTGTAACGAACAGCTGGCTTACTTCTTCCATATCCTTGCCGAGCGGCACCACGCCGAACAACAGCCCCCCGGCCATAAATCCGATGACGCTGATTACGGCCCCGTATGCATGCGCAGAGAAGAAATGAACCAGCGCCCCCGCCTCGCTTAACGCGGCCATTCCGTACACACACAGCAGCATGACGGCGGCCGACAGCAAGCAGACGGAGACGCTCGCCAGTACCCAGACAGCGGCACCGCGGCGCTTGACCCTTCCGGTCACTCCCAGCATTCCCCCCAGCAGGACGGCAGCAGCCAGCCGGAATACAACTTGACCTAACGTAAGATGCCCCGCGGCAAACGGGATGACTGCCATACGATCACTCCCTTCATTCTAGTCGCTCCCGCTCCCGGCGCTTACGGGCGAAGCAAACGGCGCAAGCGCCCGATCAGCTTCCTCCTGCGCCGTGCGCAAAGCTTCCTCGGGCGCGGCCTTTCCCGTTAACGCCCGCTGGATGCCGTCACTTAACGCTTTCGTCACCCGGTCGTTGTTATGCGTCGAAAGCTCGGCTTGCGCGTAATGAAGCTGCTGGCGTCCAACCAGCGCCGCCGGAAACGCGCGAATGTATTGTTTCATGCTTTCCGTCTCGTAAGCGGATTTGCGGACGGCCACATACCCGGTATCGATGCTCCACTTCGCAACGCGTTCGGGCTCGGTCATCCATTTGATGAATTTCCATGCCGCTTCCTGGTTTTTCTTCGGAATGCCTTTGAAAATAAAAAAGTTGCCTCCGCCGGTCGGCGTACCGAGCCGCTTGTTTTTCGGCGGGGCGCTGACGCCGAAGTCGAACGGCGCATTCAGCTTGACGTTCGCCAAATTGCCGGTCGTGTGGAACATCATGGCTGTCTTGCCCTGCAAAAAGTCGCGGGGCGCCGTCTCCCAATCGATGATGGAGGCGGGCATCGCCTGATGTTTTCGGGACAAATCGAGCCAATACTGCAGCGATTCCCGGTTTTCCGCCGTGTCATAGTACACGGCCTTGCCGTCCTCAGACATCAGATTGCGGCCGTTTTGCAGCGCCAGCGCCTGCAGCATCCAGGTCGAGACCGTCGGCGCCGACGACGGGATTTCGATCCCCCACCGCCCAGGCCGAGTTAGTTGCTTCGCCATCGCCGCCAGCTGCTCCCAGGTCTCGGGAGGCCGGCCCGGATCCAGGCCGGCCGCGGCGAATGCATCTTTATTGTAATAAAGCACGACGGTGCTTCGCTGAAACGGAATGCCGTACGTCTTGCCTCCGGTCTGCGCGTTCGCCAGCAGCGCCGGGTAGAAATCGGACAAGTAGTCCGATCCTTGTTCCTGGGATATAAATTCGTCCAGCGGTACGATCGCATCCATGTCGAGCAGCGTGAACAGCTCTGTTGCCCGGAGAATCGCCACATCGGGCGGATTTTTCCCCTGGATGGCCGCCTCCGTCTTCACGGTCGTGTCATCGTAATTGCCCGTGTACACCGGTCTGACCTTCACCTTCGGATTCGCTTCCATGAACTCGCCGACCATACTCTCGATGGTCGGGGTCAGCGGACCGCCCACATCGACGGGATAATAAAACGACATCTCGATGATGTCCTCCGCCGGGTCGCCGCCGCGCCCCTCAGCGGATCGGTCGTACCCGGAATCCGTACCGCAGCCCGAAAGAACCGCGGCCGCCCACACAGCGACGAGCACTGCCGCCAACTTCGCCCTCATGTGGCTCCCTCCTCGAACGTACATTTAGTCTATCGGAATGGCTCGCTGCACGAAACCAAGCAGCGTTAAGATATAGTTCGAATTATTAAGGTATGATAAAATAAACAAACGATTTTTGAAACGTAGAAGGTGCTGACCTTGTCCAAACAAACTAAAAGCAAACGGAATCTGTTTCAGCGGATGACCCTGCGCACCAAAATCGTCATCCTGTTCGTACTGCTGATCGGCGTGCCGCTTAGTGTGCAAGGCATCATAACGTATATCGACTTTTCTTCCTCGGTGGAACGAAGAACGATCGACTACACCGGCCAAATCGTGCGCCAGATGAGCCGGAGCCTCGATCAAATATTACGGGAGGAAATGCAGAAAATATCGCTCCTGCCGCTGTACCATACGGACGTCATGAGCATATTGGAAAAGTACGTTGATTCGGCACCCGGCACCGCCGTCCCGTCGCCGGAAGAACGAAACAAAATGTTCCATTATATCGCCGGCTCTACGTATTACCGCCCCGAAGTGCGCGGCATACAGCTGATCGCGGGCAACGGTTATATTTTTACCAATCGCGATCCGTATTTAATCCGCTCATTTATTCGGCCGGAACGCGAGGACTGGTACGCCGGCGTCGTGCAGGCGGGCGGAGCGTGGGTGATGATCCCCCAGCACCATCCCGACTATATGTCCGGCGAGGCGGCGACCGAAGCCTACGTGTCCGCGGCCCGGTTAATTCGCGATCCAGGCTCGTCGCAAGTCGTCGGCATGATGGTGATCGACTTCGGCTTGGACATCTTCGGTCAAATCTCGGCGAACGACCCGTTCGGCCACGTCGGCAATTTATTCGTGCTCGGGGAGCAGAACGAGCTGTTCTACGAACAAAACAACGACGGGCTGGAATCGGCGACGAAAGCATCCTTACTCAAATCCGTTGCGCCGAAAGAAGACGGAAGCAAACGATGGGAGATCGGGGGCAAGCCGTATTTGACCGTCTCGGACTATTCCTCCTATTCAGGCCTGAAGGTCGTCAGCCTCATTCCCGTTGCAGCGCTGCGCAAAGAAACGGAAGGGTTCCGGGCGTTCACCGCGATCACATTCACCCTATGCCTGCTTGCCGCCAGCGGGCTGGCTGGATTTTTCTCGTTCCGGCTCAGCGAACCGCTGACCCGGCTTACGCAAAAAATGCAGCTCGTCGGAGAGGGCCAGTTCAAGCAGCAGGTGCCTGTGGATAGCGAGGACGAGATCGGCCGGCTCAGTCAAGGCTTCAACCAGATGACCGGCGAAATCGACCGGCTGGTGAACGAAGTATACGGCCTTCGGCTCAAAGAACAGGAAGCGCAGCTATCCGCCCTGCTCAGCCAAATGAATCCGCATTTCATCTACAATACGCTGGAATCGGTCAACATGATGGCGATCCGCAGTCAAATGTACGACATTTCCGACATGGTCTCGGCCTTGGGCTCGCTGCTCAGGCATTCGGTCGGGCCGTATGACCGTCTGGTGCCGCTGCAGGAGGAGCTTGATTCAGTCGCGGCTTATGTCCGCATTCAGCAGCTGCGGTACGGCGACCGTATCAAAGCGGTGATCCAGGCGGACGAAGAGCTACGGCCGCTGCATGTTCCGCGGCTGATGCTCCAGCCTTTGGTGGAAAACGCAATCTACCATGGGCTCGACGAGCTGGAAGCCGGCGGGACGATCTGGATTTCGGCGGACCGGTTCCGTGACGAGCTGCTGATTACCGTGCGGGATAACGGCCGGGGGCTGTCGGAAGCGGACATCGAACGGCTGCGGCAGTCGATGGCATCGGACGAACAAGAACCGTGGGAAGGACACGGTCTGGCGCTGCGCAACATTAACCGGCGCCTGATTCTGATGTACGGAGCCGATTACGGCCTGGACATGGATGGAAGCCCTGGCGCGGGCGCCTCGTTTACGATCACGATACCTTTGCTCGAAAGGAAGGATACGCTTGTATAAAGTACTGCTGGTGGAGGATGAAGCCTTGATCCGCGAAGGTATCGCCAAAATGATCGAGCAGTGGACCGCCGACTTCGCCGTCGTGAAGGAAGCGGTTCACGGCAAAGAGGCGCTGGCCTACTTGAGCAGCGACATGCCCGACCTGGTCATCACCGATATTCGGATGCGCGAGATGAATGGACTTGACCTGATCCAAAAAATCCGCGAGCGGTACGCCGATCTGCCGATCGCGATCATCAGCGGCTACGGCGACTTCGCTTACGCCCAGCAGGCGCTTCGCTGCGGCGTCGAGGATTATTTGCTGAAGCCGGTCAACCGCATGGCCTTCGTCTCGATGATGGACAAAATTCGCGACAAGCTGGATAAAAAGCACGGCCGCAGCCGCATAGCGGAAGAGCCGCCCACGGACAGCGGGGAGGACAGCCTCCCGGATGACACGCCCAAAGACCATCGCCTCGTGCGGAAAATAAAAGAATATATCGCCGCCAATATTGAGGGCGATTTAAGCTTACAGGCGATCGCCGATGTCGTCGACCTGCACCGCGTCTACTTAAGCCAGTTGTTCAAACAGGAAACGGGGCTCAATCTGTCTGATCACATAACAGAGGTGCGCATGGAACGGGCCAAATATTTGCTGACCCATACCCAGCTCAAAATTTACGACGTCGCGCGGCTGTCCGGCTATCAAAGCCCGAAGCATTTTTCGCTCGTGTTCAAGCAGCACACGTCGAGCACGCCGGGCGCTTACCGGACGGAAACGAGCGGCTAGACGAGGCCTCTCGCGGAGCGGGCTGCACCCGGATCACGTGCGCGGCACCATCGTTTGGCGATTGTTCACGGTGAAACGCCCGGCTTCTTCTGCTCCGAGGAATGGCTCATATATTCGATGTGCTTGAAACCCCATCCGCACATATCGTGCAGCACGGTGCTTAACGTGGTCCCGTGATCCGAGAGCGAGTATTCCACCTTCGGCGGAATTTCCTGATACACCTTGCGCACGATCAATCCGTCCTGCTCCAGCTCGCGCAGCTGGTTCGTCAGCATGCCCTGCGTCACGTTCGGCAGCAGTCTCCGCAGTTCCCCGAACCGCTTGGTCCCTTGATTCAGCAAAATAAATAAAATGAGCGGCTTCCACTTGCCTCCGATCACCTGCAGCGTCGTCAGTACGCCTTGCGGCACCCCTTGATCTTCATGCTCGTTCATCTCTTCAACTCCCGTTCCATACGTGCTAACCGTTCCTTTATGCGTTACTTTATCAAAGTATACGGATGTTTTACAGTACTATTCATTTTCATACTTAGTATGTTTTATCGTACCGATCGCTCCATACCGCAGCGGCGCATCGTACGTTTCTCCGTACAAAGTATGAAAAAACGGCGTACTTTTCAAATGCGGCAATCTCAACAATAATGGGGGTGTGAACGACGACACTGTACGATAGAGAGGAAGACGATAATGAAAATCATGGTCATCGCTGCGCATCCGAACCTGAATGAATCCCGTGCCAACCAAGCTTTTGTCAAGAAGGCTGCGGCGCATACCGGCGTGGATGTCCGCGACCTGTATCAAGCGTATCCTGACTGGCAAATCGATGCGGCCCAAGAGCAGCGGCTTCTGCTTGAATATGACCGGGTGGTATTCCAGTTTCCGTTCTATTGGTACAGCTGCCCGCCCTTGCTGAAAAAATGGTTCGACGACGTGTTGACGTACGGCTGGGCCTTCGGGCCCGGAGGCGATCACTTGAAGGGCAAGGAGTTTATCGTCGCGACGACGACCGGCGGCTCGGAGAACGGCTACCGCTCGGGCGGGTACAACGGCTTCACGATCAGCGAATTGATACGGCCGATTCAAAATACGATCGTCCGCTGCAACGGAACGTTCCTGCCGATCTTTGTTACGTATAACGCTAACGAGGCCCCGAACGACGAGTTGCACCAAGAGGCCAAGCGATACGCGGCGTATATTCAGCAGCCTTCGATGGTGCTGTCTGCGCATTAAGATTTGGCTACCAGCGTAAAGAACCCCGCTCGCTCATTTCGGCAGTCGATGCTCTCGGCGGACATTAGGCGCTCAGGAAGGATTCCACTCCCCATTTGTCGTATTCAGTAATATCTGTAAAATTTGAGGAGGGAATGCATTGAGCAAGCGGGTCATTTTGCTGGTCGGTACGAACAAAGGCGCTTTTCTGTATACATCGAATGAACAACGCAAGGAATGGAATCTGAAAGGTCCCTTCCTTCCGGGATGGGAAGTATACAGCCTGCTCGGGGATAGCCGCAGCGGCCACCGGTTGATGGCGGGCACGTCGCATGCCGCTTACGGCGCTACGATTCGCATCAGCGATGATTTCGGTGAGACGTGGAGACAGATCGAGCACAGTCCGCAGTTTTCAACTGAAAGCGGTTTCTCCCTTGCCCGCATCTGGCAGCTTGTACCGGGTCATTCGTCCGAACCGGATACGGTGTTCGCCGGGACGGAGGAAGCGGGCTTGTTCATCAGCCGCGACCGGGGCGAGACATGGAACGAGCTGGACGCCTTAACCAAGCATCCGTCGCGGCCGGGATGGTTCGGCGGCGCAGGCGGTCTGTGCTTGCATACGATTCTGATCGACCCTGCGAACAAGCAGCGGATGTGGGTGGCCATGTCCGCCGTCGGCGTGTTCCGCACCGAAGACGGCGGCGCAACATGGGAGCCGTGCAACAACGGCCTTGCCCGCGTCCCGACGGGACAGCCGTACCCGGAAGTCGGCTACTGCATTCACAAGATGGCAGCCGATCCGGACGATCCGAACACGCTGTACATGCAGGAGCATGGTGGCGTATTTCAATCGGCGGACGGCGGCGACTCGTGGGTGGCGATCGAGGAAGGCTTGACGCTGCGCGGCGAGGACAAGCCGTTCGGCTTCCCGATTGTCGTCTCTTCCGGCGGGGACTTGTTCCTGCTGCCGCTGGAGAGCAGCGAGGTGCGCTCCACGCGCGGCGGCAGGCTGCTCGTATACGGCAAGCACCGCAGCGAGAGCGGCTGGGAACCTATCGGTGACGTGCTGCCGGAGGAACAGCGCCATGTGAGCGTGCTGCGCGACGCAATGACGATCGACCGGCTAGACCCGTACGGCCTCTACTTCGGCACCACCTCCGGCGAAGTCTTTTGCTCCACGGACCGCGGCCGTACCTGGGATAAGCTGCCCGGGCAGCTCTCCCGCATTTTATGCGTGAAGTCATGGATCGTGGAGGATTAACATACGATGAGACTGGAAGTCAGCGTGCCTTCGCTGCTGCGAGACTGTACGGGCGGGCAAGTGTCATTCCCGCTGGAGGCAGCCACGCTGCGGGAGGCGCTGGGTGCGCTTCTGGCAGCATACCCGCTGCTCCGGCGGCATCTATTCACGGAGCAGGGCCAACTGCGGAAGCATGTATTGATCTATTATAACGAAGACAGCCTCGCCTGGCTCGACGACTGGAACATCCCGCTGCAGGAAGGCGACCGGCTGCAGGTGCTGCAGGCCGTATCCGGCGGGTAATACCGCTCCGCTGGGCTGCTGCGGGCCAGCGGAAAGAAGAAGAGGGTAACCGGCTGCGCCGCCAGGCGCAGGGTTACCCTCTTGTCGTTGTATGCCAGCTCTCTTATCCGATTAGAGCTCCGTAAATAGTTGAATGAGGTAGTATGGCAGCATTCCGATCGAGATGAAGGCGAAGAAAAAACCTCTTACAAAAGCAGTTACATATTTCATATTGCTTGCCTCCTCCTTGCTAATTATGTCCAATCTGTGAACTTCCTACAGCATACTCCTCAATTATTACGAAAAGCTGAAAGGAACCTGAAAATTACATGAAAAAAATGAAAAGCCTTACATGCCGCATGCCTCTCGCTGCGGTGCAAGGCTTGTTGACGTATCCTTCTCAGCTTGGCGCCGAATACCGGGCTGAAGCGGTATTTACCGCTGTTTTCTCGTTTCCGGCTCCACATACGGCTCGATATGCACGTGAACGTTAACGATCTCGTGCTTGTCGAGCATTCGTTTCTCGATATGATCGCTGATCTCGTGGCTTTGTTCGACGGACAGCTCTCTGCCTACTTCAACAACCACATCGAGCAGCACATGGCTGCCGTGGACGCGGGCACGAATATCCTTAATACGCCGGACGCCCGGCGTTTCCTTCACCGTCTGGCGAAATTCCTTCAGACGCTTCTCGTCGAAGCCGTCGGTCAACGCGTGCGACGCCTCGCTGAATATATCCCATGCGGTCTTGCAAATGACGATACCGACCGCAAACGCCGCAGCCGCATCGAGAATCGGATAGCCGAAGCGCGATCCAATAATGCCGACCGCTGCGCCGATACTGACGAGCGCGTCCGACCGATTGTCGTGCGCAGCCGCCATCAGCGACTGGCTGTTCACCCGCTTCGCCAAGTTGCGGTTGTACATGTACACGCCGTACATGACGACCGACGATCCGAGCGCAACCCATGCCGCCGCCATATTCGGCGCCGTATGCTCTCCGGACAGGAAGCTTTTCCCCGCCTGAATAACGACCTGCAGCCCTGCGGCCGCCATAATGAACGAAGCAACCATCGAAGCGATCGTCTCAGCCCGCCTGTGGCCGTACGGATGGTCCGTATCGGGCGGCTTCCGCGAAATGCGCAGCCCGATCAATACAGCAACCGAAACGATAATATCCGTTGTATTGTTAACGCCGTCGGCGGTTAACGCCTCCGAGCCGGTCACATAGCCCATGCTAATTTTGAACAAAGATAAGAGAATGTACGTGACAATGCTCAGCCAGGCGCCCTTCTCTCCTTCTTTTAAAGAACCGTACGTTTCCACAATGTAATACCTCCGCCTATGACTTCATAGCTGGCCGATGACAAAGCAGCCGGCTTGCAGTCTTTTCCGCCGCCGGTCGCCTTGTTTCTTAAGCTCCAGAATATCGTATCAGACGAAATCCGTGTGGGTCTACAGAAACAGTGTTTTCCCTTCTTATAAAAATAGGACCGGTGCAACTTTGTTATATCCGGCAAATGTTGTAGGGCTTATCCAAAAAAGAAGCAGCGCTCCGCCGCAAGCTGCCGCTTCCCATGGAATGAAAGCCTCAGTCTTGCGGAAAACCGCTGCCTGTTCGATCGGCCAAGCCCTTCGCGCGTTTACAGATGTACGCCCGGATCAAAGCCGTTGTAATCGCTGCCCGAGGGGTCAAAGGGCGGGTTCGCATCGTTATAGGCGCCGCTCGATTTGTTGACGTACTCCGAAGAAGACAGGTCCGGCTCATCGGCATCCGGTTCCTCCCCGACCAAGTGCGCCGGAATCGGAATGAGATCCTCCTGATTGTAGGCCATCGCGTACGCCGATGTTTCGCCTGGAGAACCTTCGTATTCGACGATAAGCCCGCCGTACGCCTGAACGATTTCGAGCGCCGAGGTCAAATCATGCCGGTCCACGGTCACATGCAAGAGGGGCTGCGCTTCTTGACCGAGACTCGCCCGGTACCCTAGCTCGTCCAGCATATTCCGGGCCAGACGGGCCGACTCCGCCGTTTCGAATTGGAAAAATATTGGTGCGCTGCTCATTGATCTATCCTTCCTGCCTGTGATAAATTTGAAGTATCAGCATTAGCATACCCACAAGGACAGGAAGCTTATTCCTTTCATGCGCCCGGCATCCTTCATCGTTCTGACATAGCGACTTCTCTTGCAGCATAGGATGGTAGCAGCATCAAGGATACTCCGTCCCGGAACCGACATTTTGTAAAATGAGGTGAGTTCTGTGTCCATGTTCCCGCCGGATCAGCCCGGCACCGCTTCGCAAGAGGATGTGCAGTCGAACAAATGGATCGCCGCCGCCGCTTACATTTTATTTTTCCTTCCGCTGCTGGCGGCCAAAGAATCGCGCTTTGCCATGTATCACGGCAATCAAGGGCTTGTGCTGCTGCTGACTTCGATCGCAGCCAACGTAGTGCTCGGCCTGATCCCGCTGCTCGGACTGCTGCTCGTGCCCCTCGCCAATTTGGCGCTGCTCGTGCTCGCGATCATCGGCATCATGAACGCCATCAACGGAACCATGAAGCCGCTTCCGCTGATCGGAAACGTTCGGATCATCAAAGTTCCATAAACCGGCCGCATCCTTACATAATGGCCACTCTCGTCCGAGCGAACGCTTGAACGTTCGAACGCAGTACATATACCGCCCTCCGGAATGCCCTGCAAGGGGTGCTTCGCAGGCTGCGGTTTTTTTGTTTTCTTCATCAAAGTTTAATACATTTGCCGGTTGTGCAAGGAATTGAAATTTGTTATTCTTGACAAAATGAATGGGATATGTAATATTTAGTAGTACTAGTTCCACTTTACCGCTTAAAAGCTTAAAAGCCACGAAGCGCATCTGCTATGATCATTCATTTTGGAACCGAAGCCGGGTCCACCGACCACGGCTACATGAGAGGAGTATTATTCATGACCAGAGACAACCACAGCATTCTGGACTGCACCATCCGCGATGGCGGATTAGTAAACAACTGGGACTTTAGCGTCCAATTCGTTAAAGACATGTATTACGGACTTAGCGAAGCTGGCGTTGAATATATGGAAATCGGCTATAAAAACTCCGCGAAGCTGCTGAAGGGTGCAGAAGCGGGTCCTTGGCGCTTCTTGAACGAAGACTTCCTGAAAGAAGTCATCACGACCAAGACCGATACGAAGCTTTCCGCGCTTGTCGATATCGGACGCGTCGATGAGAAGGACATTTTGCCCCGCGAGCAAAGCATGCTCGATTTGATCCGCGTAGCGACTTACATCAAAGACGTGGACAAGGCGCTGGATCTCGTTCATAAGTTCAACGGATACGGCTACGAAACCTCAATCAATATTATGGCGCTCTCCCATGTAATGGAGAACGATCTGAACGAAGCGTTCGAAGAGATCAACAAAAGTCCGGTAGACGTTGTATACATCGTCGATTCGTACGGAAGCATGGACTACAAGGATATCGACTACCTCGTATCCAAATTCCAGCGGCTGTTGCCTGACAAGAAGCTTGGCGTTCACATGCACAACAACATGCAGCTCGCCTTCTCCAATACGATTATGGGCGCGAGCAAAGGCGTTCAGTTCCTTGACACTTCCGTATACGGCATGGGCCGCGCTGCGGGCAACTGCCCTACCGAGCTGATTGTGAGCCACTTGAAGAACCGCAAATACGACGTGCGTCCGGTGCTCGGCATTATCGAGAAGCATATGATCGAGATGCGCGAGAAATGGGAATGGGGCTACATTATCCCTTACATGATCGCCGGCGTATTGAACGATCACCCGCGTTCTGCAATGGCGCTTCGCTCCAGCGCAGACAAAGACAAGTTCGTCGAATACTACGACAAGCTGACATCGCCTGAAGTGATGCCGGCGAATCATCATTCCGACTAATCGCTCGCCGATCGCGCGAATGAACAGCCCGGCTCTCGTTCCTAACCCAGGAACGGAGCCGGGCCTTACTTATTTTATTACGCAGACCCGCCGATCCTCCGGCTCCCGGCCGGCAGCCCTTGAACTATAGACTGCATGCAACAATCGCTTAACCGTCTCTCCACCCTCCGATCCGCACAAGAAGACCGCCCATCTCGCACAGCCTGATGGTTCGTTCATCACGGCTTGCTTAACGCTGTTCATTTCGTTCCGTACGGCGTAACGCCGACCGGACCGACGACTGTCCCCATACCGACGATAAAGGAGTGTGTCTTCCATGACGCCGAACGTCGCTTATACAACCCCGAAGCAGCTGCTGAACCCGGCCAGCGGTTATTTGACAGGCTACAGCCATACGCTCAATCCGTATGTCGGCTGCGCCTTCGCCTGTTCCTACTGCTATGTCCGCGAAATGCCGGTAGCGAAATTTCGCGGCGAGCCGTGGGGCACTTGGGTCGACGTGAAGCAGTCCGCCGCCACGCTGCTAGCCAAAGAACTCGTAAAGGCGAAGCGGAAAGGCCCGGTGACCGTCTTCATGTCCTCGAGCACCGACCCGTACCAGCCCATCGAATACAAGACGCAGCTTACCCGCTCGCTGCTTGAGCTGATGGCCGGTCAGGAGACGCCCGATTTCCTGCTCGTCCAAACGCGCAGCCCACTCGTGACGCGGGATATCGACCTGCTGCAGCGGCTCGGCTCGCGCGTCCGCGTCAGTCTGACAGTCGAGACCGACCTTGAGCCAGTGCGCAAGGCGTTCTCTCCGGCGGCGCCACCTATTGCAGCCCGCCTGCAAGCGCTCCGTCAGCTGGTGCAGGCCGTCGTGCCGGTGCAAGCGTGCGTCTCCCCGGTGCTGCCTAGCAGCGAGCGGTTCACGGAGACGCTGCTCGCGACCGGCGTCAGCCGGTTCTGCATCGACGACTTCTTCATGGGCGACGGCAGCTTGGGCAAGCGCACTGAGCGGCTCGGCATTCGTCATCTGTATGACGAGCTTGGACTTCAAGAATGGTACGACCGCTCCGCCTACTTACGGGTAGCGGAACGGCTCAAGCAGCTCGTTCCCGAAGAAAACGTCTACGTGAGTCAAGCCGGTTTCCTGCCGTAATCTTCTATGGCTCTACCCGAAGGAAGGAGACCGGATCGACTTTTTTGCCCGACCGGTAATCGTTCGGCGTTACGCCGACAAGCGTGCGAAATACTTTGATGAAATAGTTGGCGTACTCGAATCCGCATTCGGCGGCAATCGTTTGTACCGTTTTATCCGTATGCCGCAGCAGCCACGCCGCCTGTTCCACCCGAACCTTCCGCAAATATTGACTCGGCGTCAAGCCTGTCTTCTTGTGGAACTGGCGGCAAAAATGGTATTTGGTCAGTCCGGCGGACGAAGCCATATCGTCAATGGACAAATCGTACCGGTAGCTGCTCTTCATCAGCTTGACCGCCGCACGGATCGGCCCTGGCAGCTCCTCCGTCGCCCGCACGATCCCTCTTCCTTCCGCCAGCCGATGCAGCCCCATCATCCATTCGTACAGCCGCGCCGAAATCGTGAACTTATCGAGCTGCGGGTCTTCATATATGGCCCGGTACAGCCGGCTGAGTGCGGCGACAGGCTCCGGATGCTCGCGGAAATTCAGCACCGGTCCCATCTGCCGAATCATCTCCTTGCAGTGATTCAAGGCGTCGATCCCGTGAATCACGACATACAGAAACTCCCACTCCCCCGCGTCTTCAGGCAAATAATATTCATGATCCCCTGGCACAACGGTCAAAAATCCGGTATCCTTCGTCAACGCATAATACGTTTCCCCGTCCCGCAGCATCCCTCGCCCGGCAAGTGTGTATTGAAATACAGCATAGCCGCCTCCCCGCCGTTCGCCGTGCCATCGATAGGCCGGCGACGTGACCCGATCCCAGCCGATATTGATTAACCGGATCGGCAGACCGGCGCCGCTCAAATATTTGAAGCCGAAGCTGGACCGGCTGCACGACTCATGAGGATAGAGCAATATTGTCGCATCCTTTCGATAATATGTTATCATTGTAAGCCCTCGCGGATTTCCTATATTATGAAATTGCTTGGAGCGGCATGTCAATGGCCAATCCTATTTCTATGCAAATGTGGAGGGAATGAATGATGTTGCAAATTGCCATGATCGGCGCGGGGAGCATCGGCTTCACCCGCAGGCTCGTGATGGACATCTTGGCGGTGGAAGCCTTCCGGGATGCGCAATTTCGTTTCATGGATATTAACGAGGAAAGTTTGAAGATGGCTGTGGACTTGTGCCGGCACATGATTGAGCACTATCAGCTGCCGGCGACCATTACAGCGACCACGAACCAGCGGGAGGCGATCGCCGGCGCGGACTACGTATTCTGCACCGCACGCGTCGGCGGGCTCGAAGCGTTCCGACACGATATCGAAATCCCGCTGCGTTACGGCGTCGACCAGTGCGTCGGCGATACGCTCGGACCGGGCGGCATCTTCTTCGCGCTGCGCACCATTCCGGTTGTGCTGGATATCGCCCGCGACATGCGGGAAGTGGCGCCGGAGGCGCTGCTGCTGAACTATTCCAATCCGATGGCCATGAATACATGGGCGCTGCGCCGGGCCAGCGGGGTGCGCAACGTTGGGCTATGCCACGGCGTACAGCACAGTCACGCGCTGATCGCCAAGGCGCTCGGGCTCCCCAAGGAAGAGGTCGATTTCACGGCGGCCGGCATCAATCACCAGACCTGGTTCGTGCGTGTATCGCACGAAGGGCGCGATCTGCTGCCAGATATTCTTCCTGCGATGGAGAACCATGCCGACATTGCCGAGCGAGAGCCTTGCCGTATCGATGTACTGCGCCGATTCGGTTATTTCTCCACCGAATCGAACGGTCATCTGAGCGAATATTTGCCGTGGTACCGCAAGCGTAACCCGGAAGAAACGGCGAAGTGGATTTACGATAAGACGTGGATCGGCGGCAAAACGGGAGGCTACTTGTACCACTGCCTCAGCCGCGGCGACGAGTATAAGGAAAACTATCCGAAATGGCTCAGCGGGGAAAAAGAGTTTATTCGGCTCGGCGACCGCTCGGAGGAGCATGGCTCCTATATTGTGGAAGCGCTCGAAACCGGCAAAACGTACCGCGGCCACTTCAACATCGGCAACCGCGGCTTGATCACCAATCTACCCGATGGATGCACGATCGAAATTCCGTGTTATGTCGACCGGAACGGTATCCAGCCTACCTTCGTCGGCGATCTGCCGCTTGCCTGCGCCGCAACATGCCGAGCCAGCGTCAGCGTGCAGGAGATGGCCGTCGAAGCGGCGCTGACCGGCGACCGGACGCTTGTGAAGCAGGCCGTACTGCATGATCCGCTGACTGCCGCCGTATGTACGACGGATGAAGTGTGGCGCATGTGCGACGACATGTTCGAAGCGCTTGCGCCGTGGCTTCCGCAGTTCAACGGCGAAGGACGCAAATGGCAGGACATCCCGCTGCCCGGCAGCGGCCTGTAACGGCGTGGCGTAAGCAAGCATGCTGCGGCGGTGCCCGTACGGACCGAATCCATCTTGTATCATGGAAGATTCTCTTTAAAGCAAAAAAAGCTCTTATATCGCGATGATGCGTTCACCGCGATATAGGAGCTTTTCCTTGATTTATTGTATTCCGGAGTATCTTATTGCGTCCTGTCCTACCGGAAATCCGGTGGAATCCGGCGAGCTACGCCTGTCAGGATTGCGGCTTCGATAATCGCATGCCGCACTTTCGTGACGACTTGCTCGTTAAAGATGCTCGGAATGATATAATGCTCGTTCAGCTCCGCGCTCGTTACAACCGAGGCGATTGCGCGAGCGGCCGCCAGCTTCATCGGCTCGTTGATGCAGCGTGCACGGCAGTCGAGCGCTCCCCGGAAAATGCCCGGAAAGCAAAGCACGTTATTGATCTGGTTCGGGTAGTCGCTTCTTCCTGTCGCCAAGACGCGTACATGCGGCTGGGCTTCATCCGGATCGATCTCCGGTTCCGGATTGGCCAGCGCAAAGACGATGCGGTCCTCATTCATCGTGCAGACGTCCTCTGCGCTCAGCAGGCCGCCGCGGGATACGCCGATGAATACATCCGCTCCGCGAAGCACTTCTTTCAGACTGCCTTCCGTTCCTTCGACCTGCGGCTGCTCCGCCAGCCACTGCCACATCGGGTACTCGTAGTTGCCGCCCCGGACGATAGCGCCATGCTTGTCAACCGGAACGAGGCGTGTAACACCGGCGGCCAGCAGCATTTTGCAGATCGACACGCCGGCGGCGCCGATGCCGTTGACGACGACTCTTACGTTTTCGATCCGTTTGCCAACAACTTTCAACGCATTCAATAAGCCGGCAAGCAGTACAACGGCCGTCCCGTGCTGATCGTCATGAAATACAGGAATATCGAGCTCTTCGGTAAGTCGTCTCTCGATTTCGAAGCAGCGCGGGGAGCTGATATCCTCCAGGTTGATGCCGCCGAAGATCGGGCTCATCGCTTTGATCGTACGGATGATTTCCTCGGTGTCTTTCGTATCGAGACAAATCGGGAATGCATCCACGCCTGCGAGCTGCTTGAACAGCATGGCCTTGCCTTCCATGACCGGCGCCGCCGCATGCGGACCGATGTCGCCGAGCCCCAGCACGGCCGTCCCGTCCGAGACAACCGCGACGGTGTTCCGTTTGATTGTCAGCGAGTAGGCTTTATCCGGATTTTCATGGATCGCCGTACACACCCGCGCAACCCCCGGCGTATATACACGGGACAAGTCATCACGGTTTTTGATAGGCAAATTGGGTTGTACCGAAATTTTGCCCCCGAGATGGACCAGGAACGTCCGGTCGGAAACGTTGATAACCTTGATGCCGTCATACGCTTTCAACGATTCGACCACTGACGTTTCCGCCGATTCCGCCACATCCACGGTGAGGTCGCGTACAGAAGACTCTTTGCCCGGCCGAATGACGTCAATCGACGTAATATCGCCCCCGGCTTTGCTGATCGCAGCCGCTACATCGCCGAAACTGATCTTATTGTGATCCAGTTCCACCCGAAGAATAATGCTCGTTTGCGCCATGACTACCCTTCCTTTATGTATTATTCGTATTATTACACTGAAATCGTATCATGACATTCTATTATTACGCAATGCATCCCTTTACAGCGCCACATTAGTATATCATAAATGGAAAATGTGTACTCTTGTTCCTTTTGACAATACTGGATGGCAAAGGAATCGAACCCTGCCTCGCGGCCGGAAGGCGCACTGTAAGCAGAGCGGGCTTATCGCTTGTCCGTCTTCGCTTTGGCTGCCGCGTCCTTCAGCATCTCCGCGTTCATCGGACCGGGATGCTTATCGCGAATCATCCCTTCCCCGTCGATCACATAGGTAGCCGGATAGGCGTTCACCCGATACAGCTTGCTGATGTCCCCTTGCTTGTCAAGGGGAATCGGAAACGTGATCGCCCATTCTTCGATCCACGCCTTTACGACCGGCACACTCGCTTCGGTGGAGGTGGCGTTGACGCCTAAGATGACGACCCCCTCCTTCTGGTTCGCTTCGTAAAACCGCTGCATCTCCGGCATCTCCGCACGGCACGGCGGGCACCATGTCGCCCAAAAATTCAATATCACCGTCTTCCCCCGATACTCGGACAGTTTGACCGTCTCCCCGCTCAGCAGCGTTAGTTCGAAGTCCGGCGCCTGCTGCCCTACCTTCAATCCGGTTGCGTCTCCTGCCGGCAGCGCCGCTCCGGACTTGTCCCATAAGGGAGCAGCCAGCGAATGAACGAGCGCATAGGTGATGAGGAGCAGCATCGCCCACTGTGCCAGCGGCCTGAGTTGGGCCGAAGGCTGGGATCGGAGCCAGAGCACCACAATGGCCGCAAGCGCCAAAGCGGTAGCCCCGTTCGTCAGTCGATTCGTCTCCCCAAATATTGACATTAAAGCTAAATACATTGTGTACCCGCTAAAAATGGGGAGAAGTGCCGAATCGATATACTTGGGAGCATTTAGTTTTAGCTTGTGTGCGGAGAGCGCAATATATACGGCTGCTGCCAGCGCCGCGATCCAAGCGCCGCGTTCGCCTCCGCTAAAATAAAGAAGCGACATCGGATTGCGAAGCATCTCCAATCCGCCGAACAAAAGCGGACTCAGCTTCCAGCAGAGGATCCACAGCAAGGCGGCATTGATCATAACGGATCGGAATGCCGGTCCGAGCGCTGCCTGCTCTGACCGAATCTTCAATATTCCGAATCCGGCTAGAGCCGCCGCCACCGCGAATACGATAGGTTTGTGCAATACCAGCGGTCCCCATACCCATGTGTCCATTCTGAATGACTCCCCGCTCTCTGTAACGTAATATCCCCATTGTGGGATGAACCGATTTGTTTTGTCAAATGATGTCCATGCTTGAGACTTATCGATGTTCCATTCACCGGAAGCGCTCGGCTTGCACATCCATACAACAAGAACTGCAGGAGGGATTCATTTGAACAAACCGCTCATTGCCTTGATCATCGCCACTGCCGTAACTGCCGGCTTCGCAAGCCTCCCTGCCGGACAAGCCCATGCCGCCACTTCGGATGCCGTCATTGTCAGTGGAGTCAACTTACGCGCTCAGCCGAGTGTCAGTGCCCGCAGCTACGGATTACTGAAAGCCGGGGAAACCATAACGATATTGAGCCAGGCAAACAGCTATTGGTATCAGGTTCGCGACAGCCAAGGCCGGACAGGCTACGTGTCGGCGAACAACAAGTATATACAATCGTCCAGCGGCATGAATGGAGGCAGTACGGCCGGTAACAACAGCAGCAGCTCCGGCAGCCGCAGCGCAGTCACCGACGTGAACAGCATGAGTAGCCGCATCATTCGTGCCGGGAAAGCTTATTTGGGCACGCCTTACGAATTCGGCTCCGACCGTTCGAATACGCGTACCTTTGATTGCTCCGATTTCGTAAAACAAGCTTTTCAAGACGGAGCCGGCATTACGCTGCCTAGCGATTCCCGAAGCCAAGGCGCTTACGTCCGATCGCTCGGCCATACGACGACGAATTGGCGCAATTTGCAGCCAGGCGATGTCATGTTCTTCATGGCTTACAAGGGAACAAGCGCATCCGCTTACCCATCGGACACATCGGGACAACCGATTGCCCATGTAGGCATTTATTTGGGCAACGGCCAAATTCTTCATACGTATTCGAAAGACTCCGGCGGTGTCCGCATCGATCAAATCGCGGGGAAGCATTGGGAAAGCCGGTTTATTTTCGGCGGAAGCGCCATTTCATAATCGCTTAACTGCAGTCTGCGCCGTCTCTTCCTATTGCGAAGAGGCGGTTTTCGTTCGTCACGTCTTGCTGCAGCGCTGTTCCGATGCACCGTCGCATCCGCAAATATGATATGATGGATTGGAGTATAAATCCATAAGGGGCGTAGCATATGCTGATCGACTTGAAGCACCGGCTTGAAGAAGAACCGGTACAGGAACTGCTGTCGTCGGCCGTCTTCCCCGACCCGGAAGCGGTCGAACAAACGATCGGGCTGTATCGGTCAGATCAAACCATGGAGC
The DNA here is from genome assembly GCF_910593845.1 of Paenibacillus solanacearum. GTDB lineage: Bacteria > Bacillota > Bacilli > Paenibacillales > NBRC-103111 > Paenibacillus_G > Paenibacillus_G solanacearum. The sequence continues at coordinate 60,495 of NZ_CAJVAS010000016.1, forward strand.
TGCTCGGAATCGAACAAGACGGCGTGCTGCTGGGCATCGCCGGATTTCAAACCGACTCCGATCACCGGCTCCTGCTGCGGCATATCGCCGTGCAGCCGGAATATCGCGGCCAGGGTTACGGAAGAGGTCTGCTGCTGGAGCTGATTGCCTTGAAGCAGCCCGCGGCAATTGTGGCGGAGACAGACGAAGAGGCGGCTGACTTTTACCGCAATGTCGGTTTTGTCGTTACCAGCCTGGGCGAGAAATACCCCGGCGTCGAACGATTTCAATGTCTTTACGAGGCGGAGATCGATGAAGAGGCAGACCGCCTATAGCCTTAACGGCCACTGCCATTCACAAGTACAAGCGTTACAACATTACGACAGATAGGAAGGATCGCATGAATCGACCGTCGACGCAAATCATGAACGTACCGTTCTCCAAATGGACCTTCGTCCAGACGCTCGAGCATTTGTCGGATATGCTGGAGCATGCAAGCCACCGGCCGCATCCGTATCATCTGATCACGGCGAATCCGGAGATCGTCATGAAGTACCAGACCGATTCCGAGCTGCGGACGATTATGGACGAAGCCGACCTGATCACACCGGACGGCAGCGGCATCGTGCTGGCTTCCAGATGGCAGGGCGACCCGATTGCCGAGCGCGTCACCGGCTGCGACCTGCTCATCGGTCTACTTGAGCAAGGCAACCGGCAGGGCTGGTCCTTTTATTTTCTCGGCGCCGATGAGCATACGAGCCAGCTCGCCGTGGACAAAATTACAGCGCAGTACAGCCGCGTGCGCATTGCCGGCCGGCATCACGGTTTCTTCCAGGCCGGCGAGGAGGACACCATCATCGCAGACATTGCGGCGGCACAGCCGGATGTGCTGGTCGTGGCTCTTGGCGCGCCGGCTGCGGAAAAGTGGATTTACCGGCATCGAGCACAGCTGAACGCCAAGATGGCTTTTGGCGTCGGCGGCAGCCTGGACATCATCGCCGGGAAGGTCAAGCGGGCGCCGCTCCTATGGCAGCGGCTGCATCTGGAATGGCTGCACCGGCTTCTGCTGCAGCCGTCACGCTGGAGACGGCAGCTTATACTGCCCGTGTTCGCCATGAAGACATTGATCACAGGCCGCCGCGTCCGCTCCTAATCCGTCGCAGAAAAGCAAAAAAGCCTTTCCCGCGGGAAAGGCTGATCACTTGGCTTTAATACGTGCCCAGTATCGCATCGATGACCGGCTTCGTTTCGCCGCCCGGATACAGCAAATAGAGCAATACATACACGACGACGCCGGTAGGGGCCGTCATCAGCCAGATCACGGCCGTAACCCGGCCGATTTTTTTATGCTTGGCGAAGCGCTTGTTGAACGCATGGAGCAGCGTCACGATACCGAAGACGGCGGCGACCGTTGCCAGCGTAATATGGAAAATCAAAAAGATATGATAAGCCAGCTTCAGGCTGTCCGGGCCGCCAAATGTCGTGTTGCCTACAAACAGCGTGCGGCTCATGTAAATGATGAAGAACGCCAGCGCAAAGCCTGCTCCCCACAGCATCAGTTTCTGATGCGTCTCCCGGTGTCCTTTGGCAATATGATACCAGCCGAATGCGACGAAAATCGCACTGATGACGATAAAGCTGGTACTGATCGTTGGTAAGATCGTCACGATGTCACACACCCATTCTTCATTCGTTATTGGTACTGCCGCATTCCCCTGAACGCTACGCCCGATTCATATTGCCAGCCGTCTGCAAAAACGCAATCTCTTCCTCTTCATCCTTCTTACGCTCTCTGTTGTACCAGCGATAGAAGCAAAAAGCGAGCGCCACCCCATATACGATCTCCTGAACGATCTTCATAATGACGCCGCCCAACTGCTGATCGTCCAGCATTGGCAGCATCAAATACTGTTCAGAGACGGAAGCGTACATTTCGTACATCGGGTGCGTGGCAAATATAATCAGAGCGCATGCCGGAGTCAGCAAAATGCCGTTAACGAAAATATATCCTATTTTTTTCAAGTCGGATAACCGGTTGTATTCCGGGAGCGGGCAAAAAATAAGAAACCACATTTGAAAGGCGGCGAACAGAAAGACAGCTTTGTACAGCCACATTATCGTTTCGCGAGCCATCAGCCAGTCCATCACCATAGGAATATGGTACATCGAGAAAATAAAGTTAAAGAAGAACAGCGCAAAGAGCGGATGCGCCAACGCACTTACGATGCGCTTGCTGCCTTTGCTTTTCAACCCGGCCCGCAGCAGCCATCCCGGAAGACCGACAAGGAAAAACGGCGGCATGATCAAATACAGTATCGACTGCTGGAACATATGGACGCTGAACAAATAGTGCTTCCCATAATAAGCGACGGGCGTTCCTTCCGCGATATACCACAGCGCAATCCCAGTCCAGAAATACAGCTTCTTCTTGAGCGAAACCGGCTCGCTATCCGGAAACCGGTCTCTCCACCGACCTACCGCAAATGTATATAAGACACCGACTGCAACCAACAAGAGCAACAGGCCTGGACTCCACAGCTGCGCGAACGTGGGAGCGGCCTCATGGCCCATCTGTGAGACGTGTGAATTCATTGTTCATTGCGGCTCCTCTCTGTCAACCGGAACGGCTTCCGGCAGGTGTGTCGAATTCGTGAAAACTTTCGCAATCTTATGCAAAAGAGAGGGGCTTTCCTGAGGAAAAGCCGCCTCTCCTTCTATAGCTGTGCCCGCAGCAAGCCAAACTCCCTTACTGCCGGGCGAAACGTATCATTACCACCACAGCCAGAAGACGGCCATGACTACCGCCGTCAAAGCGACAACGGTTCCGAAACAAAGACCGAGTATCGGGAAGAAATGACCGCGGTCTTTCATATGCATCCAGTACGCCAATTGGAAAAAGATTTGCACAACGGCCAGACCTACCAGAAACAAAATGATGAATGAACGATCTATTCCGCCGTACAACACGATGGCGAACGCCAACATGGTCAATACGATCGAAATGATATACGACAAGTAATGGTTCTTCGGTCCTTCCAGGCGGTGACGTTCTTGCCCGACTGTTGAATGGTGTTGGTTGCTCATTTACGGACCCACCTTCCCCATCAGGTATACTACAGTGAAGATAAATACCCATACGACGTCGATAAAGTGCCAGTATAGACCGGCCACATAAAACTTCGGTGCCGTTACGACCGTCAAGCCCTTTTTCATACTGGAGATGATCAGCAGCGTAATCCACAGTACACCGAACGCAACGTGCGCTCCGTGGAAGCCGACCAGCGTGTAGAATGAAGTTGCAAAGGCGCTCTTACTGAAAGTATGCCCCTCATGGACATATTCAACGAACTCATATATTTCAAGCCCCAAAAATCCGAGACCGAGCAATACGGTTACTGCGAGCCAAAGCTGCACTTGCTTCAAGTTATTGCGATGCAATGCCATCGTGGCAAATACGCTTGTCAAAGAACTGGTCAACAAGATGAAGGTCGACAGCGCTACTGTGCTCATGACGAACAAGTGCTGTGCCGTCGGGCCGTCCGGCACCTGGTTGCGAAGCGCGATGAACGATGCGAATAACGAACCGAACAATACGCACTCGCCGCCGAGGAAGAGCCAGAAGCCCATGACTTTATTTTTGCCTTCCAAAGTAGCTGTTTCCGCGTGAGGTGGCAGGGCGCCGCCTACTTCATGATGTGCTGCACTCATGCCTTAACCCCCTTGTCATTCAACTCTTCAGGTTCGATATGGAAGCCATGATCGTCATATACCGAACGAAGGAACATGCAAATGAGTGTAATCCCAATACCGGCAATGCTGACAAAATAGGTGTGATACATGAACCCGTAGCCCGCGATAAACAGGCCGACAGACATAACGAACGGTAAGATCGACGGCGACGGCATATGGATCGAACCGATCGGCTCGGCCGGCGTCATCTCTTTGTTGCCTGCCATCTTTTCTTTCCAGAAAGCATCCAGACCGCGAACAAGCGGTGTTTGCTTGAAGTTATATTCCGGAGGCGGCGAAGGAATCGTCCACTCCAGTGTACGGCCATCCCAAGGATCGGCAGGCGCGTTCATTGGCTTGCTGTTCGTTGCGATCGCGTTGATCAAGAAAACGATCGTACCGATACCCATCAAAATGGCGCCGATTGTACTGATGAAGTTCCCTTGTTCCAAACCTACGCCCGGTTGATACGTGAACACCCGGCGCGGCATCCCCATCAATCCGAGGAAATGCTGCGGGAAGAACGTCATATGGAAGCCGATAAAGAACGTCCAGAAGTGAATTTTACCCAGCGTTTCGTTCAGCATGCGGCCGAACATCTTCGGCCACCAGTAGTACATTGCGGCGAACAAGCTCAGTACCAGACCGCCGACAATAACGTAGTGAAAGTGAGCTACCACGAAATATGTATCGTGATATTGGAAGTCTGCTGCAGGAACCGCGAGCATAACCCCGGTAACGCCACCCATAACGAATGTCGGGATGAAGGAGGTAGCGAAAATATTGGCCGTGGTGAAGCGAATTTGGCCCCCCCAGAGGGTAAACAGCCAGTTAAAGATTTTAACGCCCGTCGGGATGGCGATCGCCATCGTTGCAACCCCGAAGATGGCATCCCCGACAGCACCGATACCTGTCGTAAACATATGGTGAGCCCATACCATGAAGCCCAAGAAGCCGATCAGCGCTGTTGCGAATACCATCGAGCTGTAACCGAACAGACGCTTGCGGGAGAATGTCGATACGATCTCAGACACGACACCGAATGCTGGCAAAATCAAGATATATACTTCGGGGTGCCCGAAAATCCAGAAAAGATGTTCCCATAATACCGGGTTACCGCCCTTCGCAACATCGAAGAACGCCCCTTCGAACAAACGGTCGAACATCAGCTCGACAAGACCTACGGTAATCGCAGGGAAAGCGAACAAAATCAGAAACGAAGTAATGAAGGCTGCCCATGTAAACATCGGCATTCTCATGTAAGTCATTCCCGGCGCACGCATGTTGATGATCGTGACCAGGAAGTTGATGCCGCCGATCAGCGTACCGATACCGGCGATCTGAAGACCGAGCACGTAGAAGTCTACGCCTTTGAACACGCCGGTTTTATCTACGATGCCGGAAAGCGGCGGGTAAGCCGTCCAGCCTGCATTCGGCGCGCCGCCCAGGAACCACGATGTGTTCATGAGCAATGCTCCGAAGAAGAACAACCAGAAGCCGAGCGCGTTTACAAAAGGAAACGCAACGTCGCGAGCGCCGATCTGAAGCGGAATAACGGCGTTCATAAAGGCGAAGATGACCGGCATCGCCGCGAAGAAGATCATGGTCGTACCATGCATCGTCGTCAGCTGGTTAAACGTATCGCCGATAAATATTTTCTGATCCGGGTACAGCAGCTGAAGCCGAATCAGTATCGCTTCGATCCCGCCAAGCAAGAAGAACAGGCCGCCTGCGATAAGATAAAGTATGCCGATTTTTTTATGGTCCACCGTGGTTAGCCAATCCATCAGCCCGGTGTGTCGTTTGACCTTGTGTTCGTGAGCCACCTTAGTTTAACCTCCTTTTTCCCTGATGCTCGTTACTTCAACTTCAGCGAGTTCAAGTACTTAACCAAATCGTTGAGCTGTTGATCCTGAAGCGGCTTAGGTCCGGTCGGGCCGAAGGCCGGCATTTGAGCACCCGGCTTAACGGATTGAGGATCGGAAATCCACTCTTTCAGCTTCGCATCGTTATGCGGCAGGATGCCTGCAACGAGCTCGCGCGATGCAAATCCGTTCAAGTTCGGGCCAGCACCGAGCCCTTGCGCATTCACCGCATGACAGGACAAGCAGTTGTCTTTAAATACTTGTTCGCCAGCTCTGGCATCAGCCGGGACAGCGGCAGGCGTTTTCATTTTGGCAACCCACTGATCAAATGCTGCCGGATCCATCGATTTGACTTTAAAATCCATCAGAGAGTGAGACGCGCCGCAAAGTTCCGCACATTTTCCTTTGAACGTGTCCACTTCGTCCGCTTGCAAATAATAAACGTTCGTGAGGCCCGGGTTCGTATCCATCTTACCGCCGAGGGAAGGCACCCAGAAGGAGTGTTTGACATCCGCAGCCGTCAGTTCGAACGCGATCTTCTTGTTCGTCGGAATAATCAAATCCTGCGCCGTCGAAATGCCGAGGCTCGGATACTCAAACTGCCACCAGAACGCATGCGCCGTTACTTTGACATGAAGCGCGTCTTTGTTGTCGCGATGGTCCTCCAACGCCGAAAATGTGTACTTAACGGTCGGCACAGCCAAGATGAGCAAAAGGATAATCGGAATGACTGTCCAAATGATCTCCAGCGTATGGCTTCCTTCCACTTGCTTCGGAATGATGTCCTTGTCGCCTTTTTTCTTTCTGAAGCGAACCAGGACATAGATGTAAATTAAAAATACGACCACGACGACCAGCAGCATAATCCCGAAGCTTAACTTCATCAGGAACAGCTGATCTCTGGCCACGGGACCTCTTGGCTTCAAGGCGGATATCGTCTCGTCTCCACACCCCGTTAACAGCATCATCATCAACCCGAAAAGCGGGATGAAGCGCCATAGATTTTGCCATCGATTCATCTTATCAATCCCACCTTAAAAGCTTTTTTTCGTACAAAAAAGGTCATTTCCTGTCAATGAACCTAATCACCATATTAACTATAAATTCGTGTCCGTTTTTTGTCAATGAATCTAGGGAAGTTCACAAAACGTTCGGAACTCCTGATTTTTCTAGGGTTTGCAGCCTCACGCCTCTACTTGTTTATTTCCATTAAGCGGGTTGTTTATGCATGTTTTGCCCTGATTCCATACGGCTGCATAAATCGCTTGCCGGGGCCCATCCTAAGACAAGAGTTCATCAAGAAGGAGGTTACCGCTTTGCGCACAATTCGTTATTTGCTTATCGCCATCATGACAGGAGCTTCCATGCTGACAGCCGGCTGCTTCAGCTGGTACGATTACAACAGCGCCAGCAATTACGGCAGCAAAAGGGATTATCCGCAGCAAAACACCTCCCGGGCTTATCAGACTCAGCAGCAGTATTCCCCCGTTTCCCACAAAGTAACCAAGCTGGAAATGAATCAGTTTTTATCGGATCAAGTGGCAGCCATGAACGGCGTGAGCAGCGCGATCGTCATGATGGGCGATAATACCGCCTATACCGCGATCACGTTCGACGGCACTGCATTCGGCACAAGCGGCCGAAACGGCAGCTCCGGCGGAAGCACGGAAACCAATAACTACGGCCTAGTCAAAGGGCTGTACAATCCGGGCGATCCGTTGAACGATTACGCCAACCCCGACGATCTGATCTCCGGCGTCAGCGGCGCGCAAACGCAAATGCACCATGAACGCCTGTCCCACATGTTCAAGCAAAAAATTGCCGAGAAGATCCGCTCGCTCGACCCAACGGTCAAGGACGTCTATATTTCGGCAAACCGCGTCGTCGTCAATGAATTCAACCGCTTCGCGCAGGAAAGCTGGCACGGCCGTTCGCTGGAACCATACCGCGAGCAGTTTATTCAGCTAATGACGCTGACGTTCGGCACGAATCCGACGATTCCGAATCAATCGGAAGCAAGCGGAAGAGAATATTAGAATCAGAAGCTCCTCTGCACAAGGCTAGCGCCGCGTGCAGTTTCTTTTTGCATGGGATTAAGGTAGAATGCAACTATTAAGTAGAAGGAATACATTGAATAATGGTTCCAACGAGGAGATATTATAATATGAAGAAAAACGTTTTTACCGCCCTCGGCGTTAGCGAGCCGGTTGCCGATGCGCTGCATGCGCTCGGGATCAACGAGCCGACTCCGATTCAAAAAGAAGCGATTCCCGCCGTGTTCGCCGGCAGCGACATCGTGGCCCAGGCGCAGACGGGTACCGGCAAGACGCTTGCCTTCGTGCTGCCGATGCTAGAGCAGATCAACCCGGAGCTGCCGCATGTTCAGGCGCTGATTGTTACCCCGACGCGGGAGCTCGCCATTCAGATCGCCGAAGAGGTCAAGCGGCTTGCGCCGATCAAGAAGCTCCGCGTGCTATCCGCCTACGGCGGGCAGGATGTCGAAAGGCAAATTCGTAAGCTCGAAGGAAACATACATATAATAGTAGCGACACCGGGCCGGCTGCTCGATCATGTGCGCCGGGAAACGGTACATCTGCACAAGCTGTCCATGCTCGTTCTCGACGAAGCGGACCAAATGCTGCATATGGGCTTCCTGCCGGAAGTGGAGCAGATTATATCCGTTACGCCGAGTCGGCGGCAAACGCTGCTCTTCTCGGCTACGATGCCGCCGCGCATTCGCGATCTGGCCAAAGCCTACATGAAACCCGCCGTCGAAATCGAGGTCAAGGCGAAACGGATCACGCTCGATGAAATCGAACAAGTCGTCATTCAGACGACGGACCGCGGCAAGCTGGATGCGTTATGCAAGGCGATGGAAGAGGACCCGCCTTATTTGGCGATGATTTTTTGCCGGACGAAGCTGCGCGCGAGCAAGCTCAACGACGAGCTGCTGGAGCGCGGGTATTCCTGTGACGAACTGCATGGCGATTTGACCCAGGCCAAGCGCGAGCAGGTCATGAAACGGTTCCGCGAAGCGAAAATCCAGTTTCTCGTGGCAACGGATATCGCGGCCAGAGGCTTGGATGTCGAAGGCATAACACATGTCTATAACTACGATATCCCGCATGACGCGGAAAGCTACATTCACCGGATCGGCCGGACCGGCCGGGCGGGCCAGACCGGCAAGGCGGTCACATTCGCCGCGCAGCGGGACGCGCAGTATCTCGAGCAGATTGAGCGCGGCATCAAGATGACGCTGGCGAAGCGGGCGGGACGCGGTCAGAGCGAGCGCGCGGCGGACGGCGAAGAGCCGGCCAGCCTGCGTACTGCACGAGCAGGCAAGCCGGCGCAGGGCGGCGGACGGCGCGGACGCGGCAACGAACCGCGCGGCGGGCGGAGGCAAGCCGCGGGCGATGCCGCAGGGCGCGGGGCGCGAAGCCGCGGGACCGGGGCGGCACGCGACGGCGGAAGAACCGCGCGAGGGCAAGGCAGCGACGCTTGGCGCGAGTCGGCCGGCTCCGGGCGCGGCGGTGCTGCGCCAGCGGGACGCGGACGCGGCGACCAGCGGCAAGCAGCGGACGCGACGGCGCGCGATGCACGTGGCCGCGGAGCCGGAGCGGCACGCGATGGTGGAAGGACGGCGGCGTGGCAAAGCGGCGACGCTTGGCGCGAGTCGGCCGGCTCCGGGCGCGGCAGTGCTGCGCCCGCGGGACGCGGACGCGGCGACCAGCGGCAAGCAGCGGACGCGACGGCGCGCGATGCGCGTGGTCGCGGAGCCGGAGCGGCACGCGCCGCCGGAAGACCGGCGGCGCAGGACGGCGAGTGGTTCAGCGGCGCGTCCGAGCGCAGGACCAATAGCGGCGGGCGGAAGCCCGGCAGCGGCCGTACGACTCCCGGTACCGGGCGCGAACGCGGCGGCGAGAACGCCTTTTCCGGCGGTCGGGGCGGACAAGCGAGCAGCGCCTCCCGCCGCGACAGCGGTAAAAATTCGCGCGGGCCAGGCCGCGGTGACAGCAAAGCCGCGCCGCGTTCAGGATCACGCGGCGCCGCAGGCAAGGGCGGCAAGCGCGGCCGATAAACGCCGGTGACGGCCGCCTGCCGTCATAGCGCTTTACCTCGTCTGCCAAAGCATGTAAAATAAAGGAAGGTTCATCGGCAAGGAACTGCACTTTCCCAAACGAAGGAGGTTTCCTATGTACGAGCTGAATGAGAAGGAACTTATATTTGTTTTTACGGGTCCGAACGGTGCCGGCCGCAGGACGGTCGCGCAAATGTCGGGCAGCACGCTGGGGATCAAGCAGGTCATCTCGTATACGACGCGGCCTCCCCGCTCTTCCGAAGTCGACGGACAAGATTACCATTTCATCTCCGCCGAACAATTTTCGGATGCCGAAGCGAACAAAGCCTTTATCGAAGTGATTGAATTTAGCGGGAACCGGTACGGAATCAAGGAGCAGGACGTCGCCGACATGATTCAAAAGTTCGGCGCGGTTTATTTGGTTCTGAACCGCCATGGCGCCGAACAATTGAAATCCACTTACGGCAACCGCGTCGTGCGTATCTTCATTTATGCCGACCGGGAGACGGTACAGCAGCGGGAGGAAGCCCGCGGCGATTCGCCGGAGCTGATCGAGCGGTACATGTCCCATTACGAAGAAGAAATGGCTTATAAAGACGCCTGTGAGCATGTCTTCGAAAATATCGATTTGGCGCATACCGTATTCGATCTGACCAAGACGCTGGACGATACGTATTTGCGTCGCAATTTGCTTGATCTCGACTAACACTCCGTACGACGACAACGCACAAAGGACCGGCAGGCTCCGTCTGGAGCCGCGGTCCTTTTGTTTAAATTTTAAATTTATCGCAGGAGGCGATTGATCCATGCCTATCTTATCCATTGAACCGACGCCGAGTCCGAACACGATGAAGATCAATTTGACCAGCCGCCTGCCGGACGGCGTCAGACAGACGTTTACCCGGGAACAGGCGGACATTGCACCCGAACCTGAGCTGCAAAAGCTGCTGGCCATCCCCGGCGTAAAAGCGTTATACCGCGCCGCCGATTTTATCGCGCTCGACCGGACCGCCAAAGGAGACTGGGAGCACATATTGGCGGAAGCGCGCGACATTTTAGGCGAATCGCAGGCCGGGGCCTCCTCCCCTGGGGTGGCTGCAGGAAGCGCGGAGACGCCTTCGCCGGATGCCGGATTCGGCGAGGTCAAGGTGCTGCTTCAGCATTTTCGCGGCATTCCGCTGCAAATCCGCGCATCCAGCGGGTCGGCTGAGAAGCGTGCGGCGCTGCCCGCCCGTTTCAGCGATGCCGCAATCCGTGCCGCGGCCGCATCCCCGAACCTGATCAAGGAGCGGACGCTGGACGATTGGGACATCCGCTACGGCGAGCTGGGCGACGTGCTGGATGAAGTGCTGCAAGAGCTCGACGCGTCTTACAGCGACGAACAGTTGGAGCAGCTGATCATTCAGGCAGCGGCCGGGCCGGCAGCCGGCGATGCCAAAGAGCTCGCTGTCGCCGGACGGACCGAGTTGACCTACGAGCAGACGGAGCGCCAGCTGGATGATCCCGATTGGAAGCAGCGCTACGCGGCGCTGCAGCAAATCCAGCCGTCCGAAGAAACACTGCCCTTGCTCATCAAGGCGCTGAACGACGAGCAGTCGACCGTACGGCGGCTCTCGGCCGTCTACATCGGCGACTTGAAGGATCCCGCCGTCCTGCCTTATCTATACCGCGCGCTGCGCGACAGCTCTGCATCCGTTCGCCGCACGGCCGGCGATACGTTATCCGACCTCGGCGACCCGGCTGCGCAAGAAGCGATGATCAGCGCGTTGAGCGACTCGAACAAGCTTGTCCGCTGGCGCGCGGCGCGATTTCTGTACGAAGTCGGAGACGCGCAGGCGCTGCCTGCCCTCCGTGCGGCGCAGGACGACCCGGAATTCGAAGTGCGCATGCAAATCCGCATGGCACTGGAGCGAATCGAAGGCGGCCAGGAAGCCGAGGGGTCTGTGTGGCAGCAAATGACCCGGCGCAACCGTTCTGTCCAAGACTGACCCGGCCGGAGCGCCGGTCTCTCTTTTTTTCCTCCAACGGGTCAGAGATTCATCAAGCATCCTTATCATCTCGACCCCCGCATTACCGGGGGTCTACTAGCGTCTCCCCGTGATTCAACAAGCACAGCCGCTCCGGCGCCAGACCGCGTCTCGACCATTCGGCGAGCAGCCGGTCCATCGCCTCCCGAGGCGTGTCGTTGGATAACCGGAATGCGCCGTAATGCATCGGGATGAACCGTTCCGCTCCGCAATCGAGAAATCCCTGCACAGCCATCTCCGGATTTACATGCTGCGGCGCCATGAACCATTCCGGCTCATAGGCGCCGATCGGCATGAGTACCGTATCGATCGTGAACCGTTCCCCGACCATCTGAAATCCGGAAAAATACCCTGTATCGCCAACAAAATAAATGGCCCTTCGCTCCTCGCTGTGGAGCGAAGGCTGCAGGACCCAGCCGCCCCAATGCGATGTGTTCTGATCGAACAGCGATCTTCGGGTCCAATGCTGCGCCGGCACAAAGTGCAGTTCAAGACCGCCCAGGCGCGCGCTCTCCCACCAATGAAGTTCCGTAATCGCCGGAAATCCGGCCGAGCGCAGCTTCGCGCCGAGTCCGTGCGGCACATACAGCCGAAGCCCGCTGTTCAGCCTGGCGATCGCCCGAAGCGAAGGCAGGTGCATGTGATCGTAGTGGCTGTGCGACAGCAGCACCGCGTGAATGCGCGGCAGCTCCGCAATGTGCAAGCCCGGCTCGGAAAGGCGCGTGCCGAAGCCCATTCGCTTCGCCCATACCGGATCGGTCAGTAAGTTCAGACCGCCCATTTGGACAAGAAAGGTCGAGTGCCCGATCCACGTGACCGAGGTGTCGGTCCGGTTGGAGCGCAGCCAATCGGTATGTTTTGCGGCATGCTGCGGAATGCGGAACGAATAATCTTTCGTTTTTACTTGTTTTTCCACATTCCATTTGGAGAGCTGCAGCAGCGTTTTTTTGTTGCGGAATCCGCCCAAATTTTCATAGCGTTTGCGACGTTGTTTCATGGACGCCTCTTCTCCCCTTCCCTATCGCTTTCCTCCATTATACCTTAACCACGGGCAGTCGCTCCGATGCGCAAAGCTGCACTCTTTTTCGACAAAAGCTGTTATAATGTCTTGTATACATCGTGAAGACGGGAGAGAACGCTTCTTGCTGAACAAGACGGTTAGAATCACTATCGCCTGCGCCACAGCCGCCTGTCTGTCCTTCCCTTGGAGCTCCTTCGCCGCGGACACGGCCAACGCCGAAGCGGCTGCCGCGCATACCTCGGCCTCCTCCAAGATGACGCCAAAGCTGGTCGTGGGCGGGGTCGTATTTCGCCCTGGTGCGGACCTGAATGAAGAGCAGTCCTTATATGTAGGCGGCCGCGACGGGCAGACGCTGTTCGTTCCGATCCGGAGCGTACTGGAGCGTCTTGGCTACACCGTACAGTGGGATGCGGCTGCACAGGAGCTTGTCGCCTCCAAAGCCGATCAAACGGTCCGTCACCGCCTCGGCACGGCTGCTTGGCGTACACAGGACTATACATTTCAGCTGGACGATGCATCCGATAATCGGGACGGCGTCGCATGGATGCCTGCAGAGTCCGTCGCTTCGATGCTTGGCTATCGCACCGCATGGAATCCGCTATCGCTAACGCTCTATTTGAAGCCGAGCCTCGCAGCTTCGATCGCCGGCACCTTGCAGGGTGATCGCGGCCCGCTTACGCTAGCTCCGTCAACGACAGGCGATGCACCGCAATCCACGGGCCGTCTGCTGCTCAACAGTGACGAGCCGTGGTACGAAGGCGAGCTCGCTTCCGCACAGCCGGAAGGCTTCGGCAAGCTGTTCGAGGACGGAAGGCTTGTGTATGAAGGACGGTTCCGCAGCGGTCAGCCCGATGGGAGCGGCACCTATTATTACCCCGACGGAAGCCGTTATATCGGCGAGTGGACCGACGGTCTGCAAACCGGGGAAGGGAAGCTGGTCTCCGGCAGCGGGGCGCTGCTGTATTCCGGAGGCTGGGTGAACGGGATGAAGCAGGGCTTCGGGCGGTTTTACCAGAGCAACGGCAAGGTCAGCTTCGAAGGCAATGTCTCGCAAAACAAGCGCCATGGACGCGGCATGTCCTTCAATGCCTCCGGTATAAAAACCTACGACGGCGACTGGCGAAACGGCATTCGGGACGGGCAAGGCAAAGCGTACGACACCAGCGGCAAAATCGTATATGACGGACAATGGAGCAATGATGCGCGCAGCGGGTCCGGCCGCTCCTTCCGCGTGGAAAGCATGGAGTGGATTTACAAGGACGCGCAAAAGGGCGATGTCAAAAAAAATGAGCCCACCACGCTCATTACGCAAGAAACGTATTCTCAGGGCAAGCTGCTGACCCAAGGGACGACTTACGCTTACGTCGGCGAAGTGCTCGAGGACGGCACGCCGAACGGAAAAGGAACGCTTCGTTTGAAAACCGGGGAGCTCTCCTCCAGCGTGTTCGGGTATCATGACGTCTTTCGCGAAGCGTTCGAAGGCGAATACCAGTCCGGCAAGCAGACGGGGTACGGCAAGCTGTACGATAGCCAAAATCGGGTGATTTACCAAGGGGAGCTGCTGGACGGCAAACGAAACGGACGCGGTCACGCGTTCGAACAAGGGATGCTGGCGTTCGAGGGCAACTGGGACGACGATCTCGAAACAGGCACCGGACGCAGATACACGTACAGCAGCGGCATGACCGCTGCATCGCTCTCCGGGCGCTCGATGGCGACGGTTGAAGAAGGCCGCTACGAGCGCGGTAAGCTGGCCGAGAAGCTCGGTTTGTACGTGTATTCCGGTTCTTTTGCCTCCGGTATGCCCAGCGGTTACGGCACCATGACGCTCATGCACGACTACGTGCACACGGACGGTCCCAAATCGCTTACGAACAGCAGCGAAACCGGCTGGATCGTCTATGAAGGGGATTTTGCAAACGCGCTGCCCGAAGGGAAAGGCAAGCTGTTCGAGAAGAACAAGCTCGTTTACGATGGGGATTTCGTGAAAGGAAGCCGCGAGGGCCTCGGAAAAGCGTATAACACTGCGGATAATACCGTGTACGAGGGCGCTTTTCAAAGCGACTTGAAAAACGGCTACGGCCGCATTTACGACAGTCTAAGGTCGGCCCGCCCGCTGTTGTTCGAAGGCAGCTTCCGCGGCGGCCGGAAGAACGGTCAAGGGAAGCTGTACGATTCGGAGAGCGGCAAGCTTCGATATGAAGGGTCGTTCAAAGACGATTTGAAGGACGGCTTCGGCAAGCTCTACTATGCCGACGGCGAAACAACGTATTACGAAGGCGAATTCCGGGACGATATGACGATCGAGGAGTTCCGGTTGAAAAATAAATAGAACGGAGGCTGCTGGCCTTATGGTTATGCTGCGGAAACGGTTCGTTATATTTTCCGGCGGCACGCTCGGGGCGCAGGCGCTTCGGGAAATTCGCGACGGCGACGTGCTGGTCGGCGCGGACCGCGGCGCGCTGGACTTGATCCGGCACGGCTATCGGCCGGATATGGTGCTGGGCGACTTCGATTCCGTGACGGACAGCGAAGCGGATCTGATCCGGCAGATGAGCCGGCAGTTCGTGCCTTGCGATCCGGTGAAGAAAGATTCGACAGACACGGAGATGGCTATGGCGTGGGCGCTGGAACAAGGAGCGGGCGAGATCATTCTGTGCGGCGTTCTCGGCACGCGCTGGGATCATTCGCTGGCCAATGTGCATTTACTGCGAATCGGGCTTGATCATGGCGTCCCTTGCCGCATTGTCGACGAATACAACGAGCTTATGCTTATGGACAACCGAGCCGTCTTGACGGTGGCGCGCAGCCGCTTCACCCATGTGTCGCTGCTTCCGCTCAGCCAGGAGGTGACCGGGATTACGCTCGGCGGATTTCAATATCCGCTCCATGAAGCCACGCTGACGATAGGTCAGTCCCTCGGGATCAGCAACGTGCTGATCGGCGAGCAAGGTACCATCGTCATTCGCGAGGGCCTGCTGCTCGTCATCCAAAGCACTGATCGGGCGGAGCCGTAACCGACCGTGTAAGACATGCAGAAACAAACAGACAAATGAAGGAAGGCATCCGCTTTCTTTACCGGAAGATGCCTTTCTTTCGTTTCGTCCCTCTTCTTACAACACGGGGGCGTTTAAAGCCGTATCGATTGTCTGTTCATGGATTTCCAGCGACTCGTGCGCAGCCAAATGCTCCTTATTCATTCCTTGCTCACCTCCCTGACGTACAATAATGGTATTGTTCAGTTGTTGCATCAAGGTTATTCTTGGTGTTGTTTGCATACAAGGCCTTGCCGTTCCCTTATGCTTTTGAAGGATGCCCTTGTATAATGGTTTCAGGGACGTTGGCATATGTTTGCAGGCGATCATATACTATCCCGACAAATCAATTTTGGAGGTCCCATGAAAACTTTTCATTTTATCGGCATTAAAGGCAGCGGCATGAGCGCGCTGGCACAAATTGTTTCGGATCTGGGCCACAACGTGCAAGGGGAAGATATCGAGTCGTTCCTGTTTACGCAGACACCGCTGGAAACCCGGAACATTCCGCTTTATCCGTTCGGGGAAGCGCCCCTGAGTTCTTCCATGCAGGTCATCGCCTCCAACGCGTTCGACGATCATCATCCCTCCATTGTCCGCTGCAGGCAGATGGGCATCGACGTTCAGCGCTACCACCACTATTTGGGCGAAACGATCAAAGGCTATACGAGCATTGCCGTTACAGGCGCTCATGGCAAAACGACAACGACCGGCATGCTCGCGCATACGCTTCTTGCAAGCGAACCCGTCTGCTGCCTGATCGGCGACGGAACCGGGTCCGGGTCCGCCGGAGCCCGTCTGTTCGTATTCGAAAGCTGTGAATACAAGCGTCATTTCCTCGCATACCAGCCCGATATTGCGGTCATTACGAATATCGATTTCGACCACCCGGACTACTTTGCGGATATTGACGACGTTCGCAGCGCATTTGAATCTATGGCTGCGCTTACGGCCAAACAACTGGTCGTCTGCGGCGATGACCCGCAGATTCGGAAGCTCCAAACGAATACGAATCGGATGTATTACGGATTCGAAGCGGACAATGATCTCCGGGCGACGAATGTGACGGTGACGAGCAGCGGTACCGCCTTCGATGTCAGCTACAAGGATCAATCGATACAACGCTTCGTCGTTCCTTCGTTTGGAAATCACAGTGTATTGAACGCGCTTGCGGTTATTGGGGTGGCACTGGTGCTGGATCATGACATGGAGCGAGTCAAATCGCAGTTGGCTACGTTTACAGGGGTACAGCGGCGGTTTACCGAAAAGCTATGGGGCACGAACATCGTCATCGACGATTACGCGCATCATCCTTCCGAAATTCGGGCCACACTCGAAGCCGTGCGAAGCAAATATCCTCAAAAAAAGGTCGTCAGTATATTTCAGCCGCACACCTTCACCCGGTTGGAAAAGCTGATGGACGACTTCGCCAGCTCGCTGAAGGATGCCGATGACGTATACCTTTGCCAAATTTTCGGCTCGGCGAGGGAGTCGGTCGGAACCGTGTCGATCGATGACCTGCGCAGCCGAATCCCTAACGCCCGTCTCGTATCCGACAACATCACGACCGATATGTCCGGTTATAACGATGCGATTCTGGTCTTCATGGGAGCGGGCGATATTCAAAAATACCAGGATGTGCTGTTCCGCGCGTAATTGTGAATTTTCGAATCTAAAATATTGCGTAACGTTAAGAAAGGCCAACCGGCGCAGAAGCTATGCTTCAACGAACCGGTGGCCTTTTTACAGTCTGTGAACGGTCCCTGAATCCGCTTCCGGCTTTACAGCCAAGTCGGACATCCACTCGATCAGCCGTTGCGCCACGGACTCCGGTGTACGAAGCTGTCCGCTCTCCCGGCTCTGACGAAAAAACGCGGTAGCCGGAAACGATAGCTCATGCGCTTCCCGCGCGGCAGCCTGCATCGGCGTATCCATCATGCCAGGATCGACAGCGGCAATGTGCACACCGTAAGGCAAGCCGCGCTGCTCCAATTGCAAGCAGCGTACCATCATATTGAGGCCGGCTTTGGCACTGCAATATAAGCTCATGCCTGCCATTGGATAATCCGCGGATGCGGAGGTAATGACAATAAGCTGTTTCGGAATGTGCAAAGACCGGATCCGCTGTATCCAAAGCGAGGATAACAGGACAGGCGCATGTACATTCACATTCAAGCTTGCGCTGATTTCCTCCGGTGAATGATGGTCCAGCGCTTTAAAAGGAGCTGCGGCCGCCGCATTATGGATCAAGTGCATGGACAAGGCTGGCGTGCCGCTTGCGGCGACCAGCTGCATCAGCCGATCGACACAACCCGGCAGCTCCCCGATGTTGGATAAATCTTGTTCCAGCCAGGTGAACCGTCCGCCCGTTTGGTTCGCTTGAGCCATAAGACCGATCGGCTCCCTGCGGGAAATCGATACTACATGATGTTCCGGCCGCAGCAGCAGCCGGGCCGTTTCCTTACCAAGTCCGGATGATGCTCCGGTAACGATGTAGTAGTGCAAGCTATGAACACCGCCTCGCTTCCTTATTTACCAAATAATACTATGAATTGCTAGCTATTGTCTCGTTTGTACGCCTGCCCTTCCATTATTACCGGCCCGCCCATCCACTAACAGTGCTTCCCGCCTTTTGCCGGTCATACGAACGAATTCCAGGGGCATACTACGTGCGAATCGAACTTGAAGGAGGGTTGTGTCCATTATGTCCGAAGACAAGCGCATGCAGCCGGCATCCGGGGAAGAAGTCGAAACCGACGGCATATATGAAAATGAATGGGGCCGCGAGGAAACATTAAAGCGAGGCGACGAATTCCCGTTCGATCCGGTCATGGGGCAAACAGAGTGGGAGCTTGTCAGCCTTCCGCTTGAGAGCCAGGAAGAAGACATGTATCAAGATACGAAACCGAATACGAAGAAGCGGATGCACCGCGACTTCGGTACCCGCAGTCCGAAGAAATAGGCTAAGCTTGACCGCCTATCGTCTGCGCCCGGCAAAAACAGCGCCTTCCCCGTCAAGGAGAAGGCGCTTTGTATTGGGTTGCGTGCGGATTACACGTAATCGATCTTGATGAAGTTGGTCGTTCCGGACTTGCCCACCGGCACGCCGGCCGTGACGACGACCAGATCGCCCTGCTCCAGCAGTCCGAGACGCGAGCCGCTGTGCACAGCCGATTGGAACATTTCATCCGTCGTATCGACGCGCTTGCCCTGAACCGGGATGACTCCCCAGACCAGGCAAAGCCGCCGCAGCACTTCTTCATGCGAAGTAACCGCAATGATCGGCGCTTTCGGACGGTACTTCGAAACCATCCGCGCCGTAAAGCCGGTCTCCGTCGGCGTAATGATTGCCTTCGCTTCCAGATCGAGAGACGCGCCGACGGCCGATTGGCTGACGACCTCCGTAATGTCGGTCTTTTGCAAAGCTCTTTTTTGGGCCAGCAGCTCGGTGTACGGAATCATCGATTCCGCTTTTTCCGCGATTGCGGCCATCGTCTGCACGGATTCAACCGGGTATTTCCCGGCGGCCGTTTCGCCCGACAGCATGATCACGTCGGTGCCGTCCAGCACGGCATTGGCGACATCGCTCGCTTCCGCGCGGGTCGGACGCGGGTTGACCTGCATCGAATCGAGCATATGCGTTGCGGTAATAACCGGCTTCCCGACCAGATTGCACTTGTGGATCATTTGCTTCTGGATGAGCGGCACGTCCTCGACCGGAATTTCTACGCCCAGATCGCCCCTGGCAACCATCAGTCCGTCCGAAGCGGCCAATATCGCATCCAGCGCTTCGACCCCTTCCTGGTTCTCAATCTTCGAAATAAGCTGAATGTACCCGGCGCCGCGGCTCTCCAGCATGTCGCGGATTTGCAATATATCTTCCGCTCTGCGCACGAACGAGACTGCGATCATATCGATCCGTTCCTCAATACCGAACAAAATATGCTCCACATCCCGCTCCGTTACGCCCGGCAGCGAAGTACGGATGCCCGGCAAATTGACGCCTTTGCGCGACTTGATCGTACCCCCGTTCACGATACGGCAGCGGATTTCCGTTCCTTCGACCTGCTCCACCTTCAGCTCGATCAGACCGTCGTCGAGCAAAATGCTGCTGTCCACCGATACGTCGCCTGGCAGCTCCGCATACGACACCGAGATGCGGCTGGCATCCCCTTCGATCCGCTCCGTTGTCAGCATCAACACGTCTCCGGCCAGAAGCTCGTACGACTTCTCTTTCAGCAGGCCGATGCGAATTTCCGGTCCTTTAATATCCAGCATAATGGCTACCGGAATGCCGGTTTCGCGCGACGCCTGCCGGATGCTGCGAATCCGCGCCCGCTGCTCCTCGATGTCGCCATGCGCCAGATTGAGCCTGGCGACGTTCATTCCCGCCTCAAGCAGCTGCTTGAGCACTTCTACCGAATCGCATGACGGGCCCATCGTGCAAATAATTTTGGTTTTACGCATTGTTGATCGCCTTCCCTGTCCCATGATCTGTTTGAATGAGCTCATTGTAACGCTGGAGGCGCGATATGACTATGAACTATAGTATGGCTGTTGTATAATAGTATGATCGATGTATCAAAGGAGGACATCTTTGAATGCGCCTGCATATCGAAGGCATCCGGCATGACGCAGGGACGGTGCAGTGGTACGAGGAGGCTGAGCGGGAGAGCCCGGTCTGGACGCTTATTCTCGTCGGCTACGGCAAGTGCTTGTACCGGGTCGAAGGCGAGAAGCTGCTGCTGGAAAAAGGCGACCTTGCCCTCATCCCGGATCACACCGTGTTTTACGGCAAAACGATCCCTTCCGTGTCGCACGAAAAATACGTCGTCACGTTCACGCATGAAGACGGCGCCTCTCTGCTTCCGCTGCTCGGCTCCCCTCGCTGGACGCGGCTGCGCACCGGCAAATACGAGCTGCTGCTCAGCCGCATGCAGACGATGAAGGAGCAGTGGACCGAGCGCCATCCGTATTACCGGCCGATGTGCCAGGCGCTGCTGCTGGAGATGCTCGCGCATATGAACCGGGAAGCCGACGAAGGCGCGCATGCATCGATCAAGCATCGGCATGCCGAGCTGATGAAGACGTATATACAGAACCATTACCGGGAAAAGGTGACCAAGGAGCACCTCGGCGCCGTCATCGAAAAAAGCCCCAATCACGCTGCGGTATTATTCCGCGAGGTGACGGGGCAAACGATCGGCGATTATGTGCATGCGATGCGGCTCAAAACCGCCGTATACTTGCTGCGCCATTCGCAGCGAACGATCGCCGATATCGCCGATTACCTCGGCTACTGCGACGCTTCTTACTTTCACCGGATATTCAAGCGGGAGACCGGCCGATCCCCGTCCGCTTATGTAAGAGACAGGGAGCCGGCGCCGCAGTAAGGCTGCGGGCTGCGCCGGCGCTTAAAGCCCCGAATGTTCGTGGGTTGGTTCCGTGGCAGAGGCCCGGCCTACTTCCGTCCGTAATCCGCCTTGATCTCGCCCCACGCTCGCGTATCCCACTTCAAGATCGGGTTCGAGTAGCTGTTCTGCCGCAGCCAGGCTTCCGCCCGGTCCACGAGCGCCCAAATTTCCTGCGTGGATGCATCGCGCGGCAAGTTGGAAGCGACCCGCTTATTGCGCACCCAGCTGAGCGCGGTTACGGAATCGCTATAGATCGTCATATTGCTCCCTTTCTTCTTCAAATACGCCAGCGCATGAACGACCGCGAGAAACTCGCCCATATTGTTCGTTCCCTTGGAGATCGGCGGATGCTCGAACACGACTTCGCCGGTTCGCGTGTGCACGCCCTTGTACTCGACGATGCCAGGATTGCCGCTGCACCCGACGTCGACAGACAAGCTGTCGAGATCGGCTTCCGCCTTGGGCTTGCCAGCCGCGCTCGCCGAAGCGCGACCGCTCGCTTTCGCTCCTCCGCCGGCCGATCCGGTCGCCGTCTTCGCCGCTGCGCTGAACGCCTTCTTCCAGCCGGAGGCGAGCGCCGCCTTCGCTTCCGCTTCGCTCTCATATGCCTTGAACTTTGCCTGCGGGAATCCGTTCGTCTGCGCCTGGCATTCGGCCCACGTCTTGTAAATGCCCGGCTGACGCCCTTCCCACACTACATAAAACTTCGACTTCGCCACGCCGTTCCTCCTCTTGTGCTTCTAGGCTTCAGCCTGCCGACAGCTGCTTGAAAAAATCGATAAAGTACGCGCCGTACTTGAAAAATTTCGCTTCCCCGACGCCCTTGATCTTGAGCATTGCCGCCGGATTCGTCGGCTTCACCCCGCACATTTCGCGCAGCGTGCTGTCGGGAAATACGATATACGGCGGGATGCCTTCGCGCTTGGCGATCTCCGAGCGCAGCTTCCGCAGCGCATCGAACAGCTCCGCCTCGACGTCCTGTATGCTCGTCTCCGCAGGCTTCATGCGCACCCGCTGCTCGACCCGTTCCGTCCCGGCCAGCACCGCGCCGGCCTTCGGCGTAAGCCGCAGCACCGGGTACTTGCCCTCGGTCAGCTGCAAGTAGCCTTCGGCGACGAGCAGTTGAATCAGATCGACAATGTCTTTCTCCGTCCGCTGCTTCATGAGGCCGTACGTGCTCAGCTCATCAAAGCCGAGCTCCAGCACCTTCTTGTTCCGCGAGCCCTTCAGCACCGAGGCGACGAGCGTCATGCCGAACCGCTCCCGCATGCGCCGGACGCAGGAGAAAATTTGCTGCGCCTCCAGCGTAATGTCTGTCAGCTGCAGATCGGGGCTGGAGCAGTTGCTGCACTGGCCGCAGTCGCTTCCCGTCTCGCCGCCGAAGTAGCGGACGATGTACCGCTGCAAGCATTGCGGCGTATGGCAGTAGTCGGCCATCTGCTGCAGCCGCCGGTATTCCTGTGCCTGACGCTCCGGATCGGAGACCGACTGCTCGATCAGAAACTTCTGGATATGAATGTCCTGCGGGGAGAACAGCAGCGTGCATTCGCTCGGTTCGCCGTCCCGCCCCGCACGGCCTGCCTCCTGGTAATACGCCTCCATATTTTTCGGCATATTGTAATGCACGACATACCGCACGTTCGACTTGTCGATGCCCATGCCGAAGGCGTTGCTCGCGACCATCACGCGCACTTCGTCATACAGAAACTGCTCCTGCGCCTCGGCCCGCTCTTTATCGCTCATCCCGGCGTGGTACTTGCCGGCAGCTACGCCTTGACGCCGCAAATAGTCGCACAGCTGGTCGACCTCCTTGCGCGTCGCCGCGTAGACGATGCCCGCGTCCCCGCGGTGCTCGCGGATGGTACT
Source organism: Paenibacillus solanacearum (assembly GCF_910593845.1). GTDB lineage: Bacteria > Bacillota > Bacilli > Paenibacillales > NBRC-103111 > Paenibacillus_G > Paenibacillus_G solanacearum. The sequence continues at coordinate 83,509 of NZ_CAJVAS010000016.1, forward strand.
GGTCAGCACGTCGCGCTTGTTCTCGCCCTTGACGACCGCGAACGACAAGTTCTCCCGCGCGAAGCCGGTCACGTAAACGCCCGGCTCGCGCAGCCGCAAATGCTTGACGATGTCGTCGCGCACCTGATCCGTAGCCGTGGCCGTAAAGGCGGCGAGCAGCGGGCGCTGCGGCAAATGGTCGACCAGCTGGCTGACCCGCATATAGCTCGGCCGGAAGTCATGGCCCCATTGCGATACGCAGTGCGCTTCGTCGACGGCGATCATCGGCACTGTCAGCTCCGACAGCAGGTCCAGGAAGCGTTCCGATTCCAGCCGCTCGGGAGCCACATAGAGCAGCTTGTACTCGCCGCGGGCCGCCTTGCGGATCCGTGTCTCGACCTGCGCGTACGACAGCGAACTGTTGATGTAGGTCGCCGGCACGCCAATGCTGTCGAGCCCGTCCACCTGATCCTTCATAAGCGAGATGAGCGGCGAGACGACAATCGTCGTGCCGCTCATCAGCAGCGCAGGAATCTGATAACAGATCGACTTCCCTCCGCCGGTCGGCATAATGCCGAGCGTATCCCGGCCTTCCACAATGCTGGCGATCACCTGTTTTTGCCCGTCGCGAAAATCGGGATATCCGTAATATTTTTTCAGCAGCTCCCGTGCTTCCACCATCGTCGTTGTCATGTCAGCTGCCTCCTTTGTCCACCTTGACCGCTAGCCCGGATCGAATCGGCTGGTTCGAATGCGCCCAGCCCCCCGTGCAGTTCCGGGGCTTGTCCATACGTTCGCCGCGATAGCGACTCCGGCAGCTCGGCCAATGAATCCGGCCGGTTGTACATCGGAATAATAACCGAGATGAGCGGCTTCTCCATCGTTCCTCATCGCTCCCTGTTCCATTTCTTCTATCCCCCACTATACAAAAAAAACGGCAAAAGCGAAACCGTCCCGCCAGACGGACAAAAGGAGCGCGGTTCGCATGGAACCCGCTCCTTGCCGTTGCCGGCAGTCCGCTTACATCGGCAGCAGCTGTACCGTTTCCCGTCCTTTCAGCGACGCGACCATATCGTACCAAGTCCCCGGCTTCTGCGGCAATACCGCGTAATACCGCTCCAGGAACGACGAGACCAACGAAGCCGGAACCGACGCCATCTCTTCATCGGCTACCGGCATGAAGCACAGGTCCAGCCCATGCACCGCCTCGCCATCGATTTGCCATGACGGGTGCACGTACTCGAGATCAAGCTTCCGGTAGCCCAGATGCGCGAGCACCTCGCGGCGCACATACGGATTCATCGGCTTGATTCCGCCGAATCCAAGGTCGCCGGTCAAATACGGATTATAGATTTCGGCAAACATGCCGAGCCACGATCCTCCCGATGATTCCACCACAGAGCGCAGGTCGCGCAGCCGCTGCTTGGCCAAAAACGGGCCGATGCCGAGCCCTTCGCGGCCAATGATCGTAAAATCGGTCATCGCGACACCGAGATCATCGTAGTATCGGTATTCCGTCGCGCCGACCACTTCGCCGTCGTGAACGGCCACGAATACCCGGATGCCCGGGTCCTGGAGCGGCTCAGCCCACAAGCTGTATTCCAGTACCTCCTCCGGTGGGAAAATGGTTTGCATCATATCGTGCATTTGACGAAAGTAAGGGTCTTGAATATCGGTAATGCGATGGTAAAGCATAGCGTATCCTCCTGTTGCCGGGGCTTCCTGTCGCCCTATTTATTCGTGGTTCGTTTCCAAATTTCCGGACCGTATCCGGTCATTCCGTCACTCTATTATACCAGCACGTTTCTTCATTCACCACAATTTGCGGGAGTAGAGTCTATTTATCGTATTGTTATTTTTTCCATTGATTTCCTTTGCATAAAGAACTCTTAATAGACCAGCTACATAGTTCGACAGACCCAATAAATTTGCTGTTTTATAATTAGTTCATTGGCACTAATATTATCGAGGAGTGACATATTGTGACGAATAAAGCAAATTCGCGGCCGCCGATCCAAGAGCTGGACGTATTGAAAATTATCGACGAGCTCGGTCTTGACCCCGACCGGTTGTTCGATTATTTTACGGCCATCGAGATCGAGGAACTGGAAATTTTCATTTAAACTGCGGCCGTTCCCACTGCCTTTCCAGCTGATTTACACGCTCCGGCGTCGCTCTGCGGCGTCTGTCACGTTAGCCCCTCTTCCAGCCGGCTGCGGCATGATCCGCCCCATGGATGCTTCCATTCCTACCGTCCCCTTCACCGGGACTCCACATATCAAAGCAAGCCGACCTCTCGCGGCTTCTTTGTCATCTTCTCGCTGTCGAAAAAAGGCGGCCAGCACGCGCGATACTTATGCGCGTTCCGCTGGCAGCGGACAACGGCTCCCCACCTCTAAAAAAGCGCTTACATTTCTGTTTAATTTCCAGTATAGTTGGAGTATCACGAACTGAGGGAGTGATCGTTATGCTGATGCGTTCCAGCGATTTTTATGATTCCCTGCCCCCAAGATGCTGTGATACTTGCGGCGAGCTGATGGAAGAGTTGGCGGATTGCTATGTGTGTACCTGTACCACCTGCCGGGGCGTTACGTTTTATTCGTTAAGCCCGGCAGTCCAACGTGAGCCCGCTTCTGCCCCGGCAGCCGGTCCACCGGCTGCGCCGTCCGCCAGCCGCGCCTGTCCCTAAACACCGAACACCGCTTGCGCACGGTCAACGAAGAAGAACCCTCCGCGCCGCCGGCTTGCCGGCGTTGATGGAGGGCTTTCTTCTGTTACAGCGCTTCTCTTACCTTGAGCCCGAACGAGCGGCCTGCCCGCGCCGGCATTCTCGGCTGCAGCTTCAGAATCGCATCCCACGCCAGCGCCGAAGATTGCTCGCAGCGAAACCGTCCGGCCTGCTCCTGCATCCGCTGCAGCCTCTCGCCGTTGAATGCAAGCTCGAGCAGTTGATCCCCGAGCGCCCGGTTTGCTGCCGCACGGACGGCGACCCCGGCCCGCTCCAGCACATCGGCGTTGTCCTCTTCCTGACCCGGAATCGGCTTGTACAACAGCATCGGCAGACCCATCGCCACCGCCTCGGCCGTCGTCAGTCCGCCCGGCTTGGTCACGAGCACATCGGCGACCGCCATCCACTCGTGGATTTCCTCTACAAACCCTTTGACGATGACATGCACGGCTCCGCAGCGCCGAACCTCCTCCTCCAGCAAGCAGCGCACCTCCGCGTTGCTGCCGCAAACGATGACCATCTGCAGCTTCTCTCTTACCGCAGACGAACGAATGAGCATCCGGATGTCGTCGCCGAACATCCCACCGCCGCCGCCCATGACGAGGACCGTCGGCCGCTCGGGCGACAGACCGAGCGAGCGGTACAACAGCCCGCGATCCGGCGTCTCGAAAAACCGCTGCCGCACAGGAATGCCGGTCACGCATAGTCGGCTGGACACGATGCCGCGCCGGGTCAAGGCGCCCGCGACCGCTTCCGAACCGACCAAATACAGATCCGTGTGCGGATGCAGCCACAAGCTATGATCGGTATGATCGGTAATCACCGTCACGAGCGGCACGCGCAGCAGCCCTTTTTCCTTCAGGAGCGACACGGCGGCCGCAGCGAGCGGGAACGTACAGACGATCACGTCCGGGCGCGTCGAAGCGATCAGTTCCGTCAGCTTGCCGAGACCGATACTGAGGAACGAGCGAAACGAGATCGACATCCGGTCCAATCCGTGCGTTTTTCGATACAAATACCCGTACAGCGACGGCGCCTTCTCGACACCTCTCAGAAAGAAATACTTGATGATCGGATGAAGACCCGGATAAACCTGGCGCATAAAATTAACGACTTCCGTCTGAATTCTCAGCCGCGGCAAGCCGCATGCTTCCGCCAGCGCCCGCGCCGCCTGATTATGGCCCTCTCCCAAATCTCCTGACAGCAGCAGCACGCGCATTGGGCGTTGATCCGCTTCGAATCGATTCATCTTTCAAGACTCCCCTGCTTCCGTATTCCTTCGGTTCTTTATCTGTATATTAAACCAAATTGGATATAAAATCTCTTGTGAAATGCTTAACTTTTCCTTAAGCCTGTCCGGCGATTTATACATGAGCCGGCCCGCCCTTTCAAAATCCATGGCACCCGTTCCGTCTGGGCGAATACACTATCCCATCGGTATGATTATACGCAAGGAGGTTGTCATTGGAAGATGGAACGTTATCCAAAATATGCGTACTATTCCATGGAAACAAAATGCGAGACGCTGCCCCTCCCTTTTCCTCCCCAGCATCAGCCGCAGCAGCCGGGGCTGGAATACTTGATGACGCCCCGCCCGATCTATGAGAACCCGAATTACAAGGGCAGCGGGAAGCTGAAAGACAAAGCTGCGTTCATCACCGGAGGCGACAGCGGTATTGGACGGGCGACGGCCATCGCCTTTGCCAAGGAAGGCGCCGATGTCGCTTTCACCTATTTGTACGAACAGCCCGACGCAGACGAGACGAAGCAGCGCATCGAAGAGCTCGGCAGGCGCTGTCTGGCCTTGAAAGTCGACATGCGCAGCAAGGCGAACTGTACGGCGGCCGTGCTGCAAGCGGTGCAGACGCTTGGCAAGCTGAATATCGTCGTGAACAATCAGGGCGTCCAATACCCGCAGGACAGCGTGCTCGACATTACGGAAGAGCAGCTTGAGCAGACGTTCCGCACAAATATATTCGCGTTCTTCTTCGTCACGCAGGCGGCGCTGCCGCATTTGAAGGAAGGCGACGCCATCGTCAACACGGCTTCCATTACCGCTTATCAGGGAGAGCCGACGCTCATCGACTATTCGTCCACGAAGGGAGCGATCGTCACCTTTACGAGGTCGCTGGCGCTGTCTCTCGTAGACCGGGGCATCCGCGTCAATGCGGTCGCACCCGGGCCGATCTGGACCCCGCTTATCGTTTCGAGCTTCTCTGCGGACAGAGTCAGCGCGTTCGGCCGCGACACGCCGATGAAGCGCGCCGGGCAGCCGTTCGAGCTGGCCCCGGCGTTCGTCTATCTGGCAAGCGACGACGCCAGCTATGTAACCGGGGAGACGCTCCACGTCAACGGGGGCGGTTTCATTACTTCTTGACCGCAGCCGGCGCGCCCGCCTCAAGCTGCTTCAGCACACTGCGAATCCGGCTGTTCAACGCGGCCGGATCGGCCTGCGGGGCCGGGCTGTCCGCCAACCGGTACCGCTGCTTCAGCTTCAGAATGCGGTAGACGCTCTCTTCGATGCGCGATACCGGCAGCGTGCCCGCCTGCACCGCGTCCTTAACGGCGCGGAATACGGACAGCTCCTGTTCGCGACCATGCCCCACGAGCAGCACGTCGCTTCCGGCGGCGATCGACTGCACCGCCACCTGCGCGAGGTCGTAATGCGCAGTGATCGCCCCCATCGTCAAATCGTCGGTGACGACGACACCGGTAAAGCCCATTTCTTTGCGCAGCAAGTCGGTGATCACGGCGCGGGAGAACGAAGCGGGCGCCTTGGCGTCCAGTTCCGGCAGCAGCAGATGAGCGACCATGACAGCGTCCGCACCGGCCTTCACCGCCTCGCCGAATGGCTTCAGCTCCAGCGAACGAAGCCGGTTCAGATCGTGCCGGACGACGGGGAGGCCGACATGTGAGTCGACGGAAGTGTCGCCATGCCCGGGAAAATGCTTCACGACCGGGATCACGTCACGCGACTGGAGCCCCTTCATCGTCTGCACGCCGAGCCTGCCGACCAGCTCGGCGCTGCTGCCGAAGGAACGGTCGCCGATGACCGGGTTGTTCGGGTTGCTGTTCACGTCCAGCACCGGCGCAAAATCCATATTCAGCCCGTACGCCGATAGCATGTCGCCAAGCGTCTGCCCGATCTGCAGCGAAAGCTCCGGCTTGTTCGCCTTGCCGATCGCGAGCGCGGACGGGATGTCCGTGAGCTCGTCCGGCATACGGCTGACCCGGCCGCCCTCCTCATCCACGCTCAGCCAGAGCGGAATGCCATTTGCCGCCCGGTTCGCCTCCTTCAGCGCTCCCGTTAGCTGCTGCAGCTGGCGGCCGTCCTTGATGTTCGGCTTATATAATATAAATCCGCCGACATGGTATGTCTCGATCAGCTCCTTGACGGGCTCGTTCAGCTCGTAGCCGTCGATTCCGACGAGCAGTAGCTGGCCGATCTTCTCCTCCAGCGTCATCTTCGCGATTTGCGCTTGGATCGGGTCCGCCGGCGGCGGCGTCTGCGCAGCAGCGCCGTTATCCGCCGAGGCGGAAGGCTTGTCTTCTTTGCCACAGCCCGCCAAGGCAAGCAGCGCCGCCAAAAGAACGGCGGCCGCGATCCATATGGTGCGGCGGCGGTTCGTCCTGCTCATCAACATCGTTCACGGCTCCTTCCCGGTTGGATGTGTTTACCTGTTAGTTTCGCCTTAGGGTATGGACTCGTATACGGTGCTGCATGACAAGAAACAATACCCTTCTATTACCAAACGGCATAACGCTCCGTTAAGTTGCAGGAAGAACGCGGCGCTGCCGATTCGGGCTGAAGCCGCTGCCGCCGAAGGTATGCCTCCGCGGCGGTCGCGAGGCTCGCTTCGCTTCGGAGACCCCCCTCTCGGCAGGGGCAAGCGGGCGGTCGTAAATGCCTGGCTGCGCGTGTCCGAGCGACAGCTTGGTGTGTGCCGCTCCGCATACGAGGAGTGCATGCGGGCGGATGCAAAAAGCACGAACCGCGGATTTCCGCCGACATTCGTGCATCCCCATGGTTTAGCCGTCAGGACAAATGATACAGCATCGTGCGCCAGCCGATTCGCGCCACAACTCCGTCTCCCGCGGCGAACGGCAGCTCCGCCAGCCCGGATGCATCCGAGCGGTTCATTCGGCCCTCGGCCGCCTGCTTCAGGTAGAAGAAGTTCGGGTACGTCGATTCGTCCAGCAAATAAGCCGATACACTGCTTCCCGGCTTGCGATGCCGGTTGAGCCTGCCTATGATTTTGTCCGCGTTCCCGACGCCGATGCCATGGCCAAAAAACAGCTCGCCCGGCAGCCGAATGACATTTTCCCCCTGCCATTCCATAACCTTCGGGTTCACGTCAGGGTTTTTGAAATATTGCACGTCGCCGGGATACGACTCTTTCTTGTTATACTCGGTAATCAGCCTCAGGTCGCTATCATGCTGCCACGCAAACAAATAGAGGCCGCCGAACAGTCGATTGAAGCTGTCCGAACCGATCGTCTCCAGCACGCCTTTGTACAAAATGATAATAATGGCCGTAGCGCACTCAAAGCCGTACAGCTGGCCGTTCGTATAAATGTCGCGGATCGCATCGGATGGCCGCACATTATCGCGCAGCCGAAAGCCGCCTTCAGATGTGCGGATCCAATAGGCGGGGTTGCAGCGCGACTTGCGGAACGTCTCGAACCCGGCCGCGCTCTTGTCCAGCGCAAGGGACGCTTCGACAATCGCCTCGCGCATCTTGAGCTCGAACCGGAGCGCGTCCAGCGAGTCGTAATAATACGATTTGGAGCTTGCTTGCTTCAGCGAATAAATTTCCCGTTGAAGCTCCGGCCAACCGGAAGGGTCCACCGGGACGCTTCCTCCTGCCACAATGATCATATTGATGGTTCCTCCTCAGCTTGATGACTATATATATGCTGTAGAGGGGGAGGAACAGAACGATCTTAATCCATTTCGTAGATCGAGCCCGACTTGCTGGCGAACAGCTCCGCATATACCTTCTCCGCGTAAGCATCGGTCATCCCGGAGATATAATCGGCGATCAAGCGGGGCCATGTCCATTTGTCCTGATGCTGCTCGTAATTTTCCACCCAGTCCGGGGGGAGGATAAGCCGGCCCTGATCCGGCACGATAAAGCTGTCCCATAAATGGCGCAGCATGATTTCGCTCCGCTTCTGCAGCCGCTGCACGCGAAAATCTTTGATCATGGTCACCCATGCGAGCTTCTTCAATATTTCCATCGTCCGCAGCAAATCGAGATCCTGCTTGCCGTCGCGAACGAAGGTGACGCGCTTCCAGCCTTTCTTCGGATCGTCGATGATGCCGACCTTGCCCGCAAAATCGCTGACCCACCGGGCTTTCATTTCGCGGCGCGTGCGCGACTCTTCCTTGCCGCAGTCGTTATATATTTTTTCCCACTGGCTGAGATAGGCACCGAGCACCCGCTCGACCATCTCCCGAATGTTGACCTGGTCCCAGCCAACCTCCAGGTTGCCCTGATCGCTGACGATTTCCTGAATCAGATGCTCCACCAGCCGGTCATCCTCGAAGAACGTCCGGTTCATTTGAATTTTGCCGGCCCGGATGCCGTCCTCGATATCATGCGTGGAATACGCGATGTCATCGCACAGGTCCATCAACTGCGCCTCCAGCGTGGAGCAGCCTTCCTTCATGCCCCAGCGGGCGCGGAGCTCGCCGATGCCTCCGTCCCACTCCATCGAGTAAGCCCCTTTCAACCGTCCGGGCTCATCGAGCAAGTAAGGATATTTATTGATCGCAAGCAGGACCGCTGCGGTCAGATCAAGACCGCTGCCGCTGCCGGCCCGCTTCTCGAGAAACATCAGGATGCGAAAGTTTTGCGCGTTGCCCTCGTACTTCAGTCCATGCTCCTCGCCGAGCAGCCGGTTCAATACTTCCTCTCCCTTATGTCCAAAGGGAGGATGCCCCAAGTCATGCGCCAGCGAGGCGCATTCGACGACCGCCGGGTCCAGCACCAGTCCCGGATGCTCCTTGCGCGACAAAAATTTGTACTGCTTGCCCATACGCCGCGCGACCTCCCGGGCGATCTGCGACACTTCAATCGAATGGGTCAGGCGCGTGCGGTAATAATCGCCGGATCCCGCCCCGAACACCTGCGACTTGCCCTGAAGCCGGCGAAATGCCGGAGATTGGATCAACCGCGCGTAATCGCGCTCGTATTCGTCCCGTTCCTCGCTGAAAGTGCCGAGCGACGGCTCGTCAAGTCGAAGTTTTCTTAAGTCCATACCCGTCTCCCCGCATCTATGTATGCTATCGTATCATGCACTTCAGCTTGCTGCCCGCTTGTTGGCATGATCGCTTGGTTTGTGTGACATTATATCACATTCGCCTAGCGAAGAGAAAAGAAAAGACGGCAGGTTGGCCGCTTCGGCCCTGCCGTCCCTTCGCCTATGCCTCCGCCGTTATTCCTCCGGGCCGCTGGCGTTCACCATCTCGCCGTCTTCTTCCGCAGGGGCTTGCGTATAGACGTTCGATCCGCTGTATTTGGCAAAGTATTGCTTGCCGAACAGGTCGTCATACTGCAGCTCCCGGTATTTCTCTACGGAATCGGCCAGCGCCGCCGGTACTTCCGCATGCAGCTTATGATCGGCGTCGACGACAAGTCCCCTCAGCAGTCCCGGCGTCCGCTTCATCTGCTCGGCGTTGTACGCCCAGGCGCCAGGCAACTCCAGCTGCAGCCGATCCAGCACATACGTCCCGAGGAAGGAATCGCTCAGCACAGGCACCTGCTCTTTCGGCAAGCCCATATTGGACCACATCACGAATGGCACACTGTGCATCCGCTGCTGCTCCTCCAGCGACCACTGCTCGCTTTTGCCGGTATGAATGAACCCGGCTTGTGCATATACATCATAATTGTAACCAAGCATCGGCAGATGGTCGCCGTAAAAGACGATCACGGTCGGCTCGCTTGATTTCTTGAAATGATCGATCAGCTTCTGCAAGCTTTGGTCCGCGTCACGCGCACCCTGCGTATACGTTTCAAGCGTGTCGCGCGCCTCGTCGGTAAGTGGCCCTTCGGCACGAATCGAATTGCCTCCGTCGCCATAACGGTGATCGTCGTACGGGCCGTGATTTTGCATGGTCACCGCATAGATGAACGTCGGGTCTTCATTGTTCTCGACCTGTTCGATAATGCGGTTAGATACTTCCTCATCGGAGATAAACTGGCCTTTCAGCTTCGGACTGTCGAATTGATCCTTGCTGATGAAGTTATCGAAGTTCATCTGCTTGTATACGTTCTCCCGGTTCCAGAACCAGCCTTCGTAGGAATGAATGGCCGTGCTCCGGTAGTCCATCGTTTTGAAGTAGCTGGCCAAACTCAAGATCGGCTTGGTGATATACTGCTGGTACGGAACGGAGCCGGCCGGCAGGAAGCTCATCGAGTTGCCGGTCAGCACCTCGTACTCGACGTTGCTCGTGCCTCCGCCGAACTGGGGAGAGAGCAAGTAGCCCGAGGTCGATTCTTTTTGAAGCCGGTGAACGGTAGGCAGCGGGTCTTCCGAAAACTTCACGTTCGGCAGCAGCGTTGGATCCCAGAACGCCTCGTTCATAATAAAGATGACGTTTGGCTTCTGCGGGGTCGTCGTGCCGGATGCCGTTTTGACCTGCGCAAGCTCATTCATTTCCTGAGCCAGGACAGCCATGGAAGGCTCGCTGTAACCCGGCGGCTTCGGCACAATCGTATTTTTCACGTTCATCGTAAAGGCAAGAGACAGACCGTTGTCGCCATAGTTTTGCTGCTGGTTCCACACGATCTCGCTAAAGCCGGCCCGATCCGTCAATTCATTGGCCCAGGGCAGGCGTACCGCGAACGAGTACAACACGAACACGGCTATAATCCCGAGGACGGCCCGAGACCGAAGGCGCAGTCCCAGCCGCGGAATCCACAGTCTGCTCGCGAAAATGATGATCAACAGCGCGAGCACGATGCCGAGCCGGACTAGCGCCTCATGGCTCGTCACGAGCGGCAAAATATTCATCGTTTCCTTGTTCAGAAAAATGTCCCAGGGGAAAAAGGGCTCGCCAATAAGACGCACTTTGAAAAAGCTGATCAACGACATCAGCGACATCAGCAGTACGCTAATTCCCGTCGCCAGCACCAGCGAGCCGAAGACGCAATACACCAATAAATAAACAAAAAAAGCAAGCAGAGCGTTCAAGCCGAACAGCTTCGGCTGCCCTGCAATCCATTCCCACGTACTCGCGACGGTGCCGCGTTGTATGAACTCGATGCCGAATACGAGCAGCAAAGGAATTATAATCATTGCACTAATGATTGTAGTGTAATAAGCCGCATTTACTTGTTTCGGCGGTGTTGATGTCGATTGTCCTTTTGTAAAAGGGCGCATCGTTCCACACTCCTATCTGCCCGTCACACGTTATTCTCTCCAATGTTTTTGTTCTTGAAACGGGCCGTATCTATTTTTAAGCAATTGTAAATGCTAAACATTAAAAAAACATGAAATTCGCGTGAAAAGGCTAAAATTGCTACTTTTGGCTCAGGTTTTCTCCATGTTTCCCGTTCAATCTACATAATTCTTAAGGAGGAATTCCGAATGTATTTTTCCAAAAAAGTAATGGAACCTGTGCAACAAGAAGAAACGCCGATCTGGGCCTGCAGCCAGCATGAATGCACCTGCTGGATGCGAACGAACTTCGCCTTTGAAGAAGAGAGTCCCGCTTGCCCGATATGCCAGTCGCAGATGGTCAAGGACACGCGGCTGCTTCCGCTGCTCAGCAACAATACACGGAGAGCATAGCAAGACCGCCTCAACTCACTTAGCCGAATGCCCTTTTGCATGCTGCCGATACGCGAACGAGCCCTGCCCCGGATGAGTTTCCTTGCCGGTGCAGGGCTATTTTTTTATCGGCTCGCCGAAGCGGCTTCGTTCTGGTTGGACGAGTGCATAAGTCGGTTGATGCGCAGAGCCGAAGCGGACCAAGGCGCTCCGTCCCGCTGGATGGCGCATGGCCGGATGCGGCCGCTCCGTGACAGCAAATGTCCCCCGTCCATCCGCCCGAGCATTAGCGTCGCGGAGCCGGCGCTGCCGGAGACAGCGGGGGCTCCGGCTTAACGGCTTATAGCGCGGCGCGAAGCCGGGCGATGATCTCCTCGTATTCCGCATCGCTCAGCTGCTCGTTGCCCGCGGGATTCATCTCGAACATCTTGCCCCACGTGTAGCCGTCCTTATATTTAGGAACGATATGGAAGTGGACATGCGGCATCATGTCCCCGAAGGCGCCGTAGTTGATTTTGTCCGGCGCGAACGCCGTGTGGACAGCCTTCGCCGCCTGCGCGATATCGCGCAAATACGATTCCTGCGCCTCGGGCGACAGCTGGAACAGCTCCCGCTCATGGTCGTTGAGCGCAACGATACAGCGGCCGCGATACGTTTGCTCGCGGAACAAGTACAAGGTAGACACGCGCATCGGAGCAACTTCGATCATCAAATTGGTCAACCGCTCATCGCGTGCGCAGTACATACAGTCTTGAGACATTCGGAATCCCCTGCCTTTACCGTTCTATAAAATTTGTTAACGTGTGCATCCTTCTACTGACCATACTAACGGGTGCACGGGGATTTGTCTATGGCATGCAGCGATGTGCGTGACGTGCATGCGGGTATGATGTGCGGGCGCGTATAACGCTCCAGGCTGCGAAACCTTCTTCTTTCCATTTTCGTATTGTTGTTTATCCGGTCAAAGGAGGAATCCATGATGTTCAAACATCTGCTTCGCAAATGGTTCGGGTCCGCCTTATCTCCCAAGCACAAACATTACAGACACGGCAGCAGCTCAGCGCATCGGCGATATGCCCCGAAGCATTCATCCAGCCACCGCTCAGGGTATGGGCACCGGCAGCAGGGCCACGGCTATTACAAACGAAAGCATCATTCCAGCTCTTGATTCCATGCTGATGAAAGCCGCCTTCCAGCGGCTTTTTCTTATGATCAGGTCAGCCAGAGATTTCTGATCGGCCTATTTCTTTGTAGCCTGTAATCAGCCATCAGCCTTCCGCCAAGCGCGCTTCCGCCGCCTCCACATCGTGCAGCAGTGCTGCAGCTCCCGGGTAAGGCGCGTCAAGCTGAAGCAGCTTGCGAAGGATACGACGGGTCTCCGGGCGCATCTCCAGCTCCTGCTCCCAACCGGGTACATCGCCGCCGTTGGATAAGATCGAGGCCCGGCGTTCGTCAGCCGCCTCGTAGCCCGAATACAGAAGGAACAGCAGGAAGTGGCCGAGCGCGTACAGATCGCTGTCCGGCTCTGCCATTCGCCTGCGCCAAGCCTCCTCGTCCGCATTCGGCTCCACGCGCGCCGGCTCGCCGATTCGCGCCGCAAGCCCAAAGTCGATCAAATATAGCCGTTCCCCCTGCACGATCACGTTCGGCGGGCGAAGATCAAGATGAACATAGCCTTGGTTGTGAATGAAACCTGCAATGGAAGCCACGCCGCGAAGCAGGCGGAGCGATTGCCTCTCCGAAAATACGGTATGCTGCTCGAACAGCAGTTCCTCTACCGTCTCCCCCTGCATATGGCTCATGACGAGAAACGGCCGTTTGTGGTGCATAAAGGTTTCGATCCACCGCGGAATCGCGGGATGCTCCAGCGCTTTCAATATGTCCGCTTCACGCAGCAGCAGCTCGATTCCCAGCTTGCCCTTGCTCGGCTTGGGCTGCTTAATCACGACCGGCTGTCCGGTTGCCAGCTCGCGGCACATGTAGGTCAGCCCGTAGCTGCCAGCGCCGAGAAACCGTTCCACGCAATACCGGCCGGCGGCAAGCCGTTTGCCCTCCCTCAGGGGATAATCGATCCACGCCGGGTGCACTTCCTTCATATAATTCAGCAAGGTCTCAGCTCCTTCCTAACGGGAAATACGAAGCAGCGTCCCCCCGGTTGCTCGGACAAGCCAAAAACGCCGAGCCTTCACGGCCCGGCGTTTTCCCCGTTTCCGATGTTATGATTGCAGGATGGCGTCGATCCGCCCCAGCTCCTCGCGGCTGAAGTCCGACTGCGCCAACGCCTGTACCGCATCGTCAATTTGGCTGGTCTTGCTCGCTCCGATCAACGCCGATGTGACGCGGCCGCCCCGAAGCACCCAAGCTACTGCCATTTGCGACAGCTTCTGGCCGCGCTGCAGCGCGATCTCGTTCAGCTTCCGCACTTTGCCCATCACTTCGTCTGTAAGCTCCTCCGGCTTCAGGAAGACGCTTTGGCCGGCGGCGCGGGAGTCCGCCGGAATGCCGTGCAAGTACCGGTCCGTCAACATCCCTTTGGCGAGCGGCGAGTAGGCGATCGAGCCGATGCCCTCTTCCTCGAGCACACCGAGCAGCCGCTCCTCGGGCTGGCGCGCAAACATGGAATAGCGCGGCTGGTGAATGAGGCAAGGGGTTCCGAGCGACTTCAGAATAGCCGACGCCGCCCGGGCCTGCTCTGCGTTGTAGTTCGAGAGGCCGACGTAAAGCGCCTTGCCTTGGCGCACGATCAAATCGAGCGCCCCCATCGTTTCTTCGAGCGGCGTATCCGCGTCAGGGCGATGATGGTAAAAAATATCGACATAATCCAGTCCCATCCGCTTCAAGCTCTGGTCAAGGCTCGATACCAAATATTTTTTCGATCCCCGGTCGCCGTAAGGTCCCGGCCACATGTAATAGCCCGCCTTGGTTGAAATAACCATCTCGTCGCGGTACGCGGAGAAATCGTCGCGCAGCATCCTGCCGAAGCTTTCTTCGGCGCTCCCCGGAGGGGGGCCGTAGTTGTTGGCCAAATCGAAATGCGTAATGCCCAGATCGAATGCATGGCGAACAAGGGTTCTCCCATTCTCATAGACGTCCCTTCCTCCGAAGTTATGCCACAGCCCAAGCGAAACCGCCGGAAGCTTGAGCCCGCTTCTTCCGCAAGTGTTGTATTTCATCGTTCCATATCGTTCGCCATTCGGTGTATAGGCCATTGTACCGTTCTCTCCCATCTGTACTGTTGTCCATTGCTATTCTCCATTGTACTGCTTCACCTCCGTGAAGCATATGTCAGCATGCGTAGAAAACATAGCATAATGTCAGATATTCAAGTCGATGCCATACTTGGACAACGTCAGCGGAAAGCCGTCAGCCGCATACCAGAACGTGCCGGGCGAACGTACCTTTGCGCACGACGCACCGGTCGCGAATCGTAAAGCCGGTCTGCAGCGCAAGCTCGTCGATCAGGTCCGTCGCGATGAGCACCACACGGCCGGCGAGCGCCCGCACGCTTCGCAGCATCGCAAGAAGCTGCTCCTGCGAGATCACGGAGCATAAATTATACGGCAGATCCAGCACGGCGGCATCGTAATGCCCGGTCAATGCATGGATGTCCCGGACGGCTACCACATCGGGCATGCCGAAGTGCGCCAGATTGGCGCGGGCGCCGCGGACGGCGAGCGGGTTCAGGTCGAAGCCCTCCATGTCGATGCCCATGGAGCGGGCTTCGATGACGACCGTGCCGATGCCGCAGCAAGGATCGACCGCCCGGACCCCTTCCGGGCGCGGCACCGCGATGTTGGCGACGGCACGGGCGACGCGGGTGCTGAGCGCCGTCGAATACTGCTGCGGCTTCGCCTTGTGCCACAGCCATACGGCCTCGTTCACGGCGCATGCGCCGAACAGCCAGCGGCCTCCGGCCTGCGCGACGCCGAACAGCTGCTGCGGACGGCGCATCTCCGCCGTGCCGCGGATATGCGCGCCAATGGCCCGTTCGGCCCGGCGCTGCCCGTCATAGTCGAGAGGCGTCTGCGCGCCGGTCTCGATGAATACGACCTTGAACGTCCCTTCCGCAGCAGTGACGCCCTTGACCCGCTCCGCCAGCTCCGGCAGCGTCGCTGCTTCATGGGTGACGGCCAGCCGCTGCTTCACGAACGGACTGCGGCTGGCATCTATCAATATATTGCTGAGTACGTGAGCTTCCTCCGGCTCGGCCCCGAATAGCGTCCGCAGCTCCAGCCGGCAGAGCGGCCGTTCGTCCTCATGACATGCGTATGTATACAAGTAAAGCGGGCTGTCGATGCTCTCCACCTCCGATTCGAATATCCTGTCATGCGAAAAAAAGCCTGACTTCCCCCGCCGGGAACGTCAGGCCGCGCCGCTGTATAAGCCAAAGGCTTAATCGCTTTGCCGTTCGATGATTTCGTCCAATTCCGATTCATTGCGATTGGCAGCCGCCAGAACGGCCTGATCCGTCTCGTTCGTGCCTTGAATCGCCTCGGCCGCTTCCGCCTGCTGGTTCAACTGCTCTTCCGCTTGGCCGATGCCATGCGCGCCCTGATGATTTCTGCTCGATGTCATAACGATAACGCCTCCGTTTTCACAGTAAAATGCTCGCCTTGGTTTGACGGCAAACTTTACTATGCACCGGTCGTTTCCATCTTATGCAGCGCGGACTGCTCGAACCGCATGACCTGCCCCTGGTCGTTAAAGTAACATTCGAACGCATAACAGCCGGTGCGCTCCAGAACGCTGCGCAAATACAGGTGCAGATGGCTGATCAGCCCTTTGTTCCGTTCATCCAGCAGCCACTCGATTTCCTTCCAGGCGAGCAGTCCCTCCTCCGTTTCTTGAGGCGCCTCGTTCGCGGCGTACGCCTCATCCGCATGCTCCGGAAGCTCCGCTACGAACAGATGCGCGCCGCTCATCGTACCCAGTGCGGAAAACCACGTCACCTGCCCGGCGTAGTACAGCTCCCTCGCCTCGATGCCGGTCTCTTCGCGAATTTCCCGGATAGCGCCTTGCTCCGGCGTCTCGCCCGGCTCGATTTTGCCGCCAACGCCGTTCCAGCACCCCATCCCCGGAGGCTTGCTGCGGTTGAGCATCAATACTCGGCTTCCTCTAATCACAAAACAGATCGTATACTTCAGCATCGACATTCGTTCCTCCTTGTCCGACCGAAACCTATTGTTTTGGGTAAACTACGAGCGAAGCCGGCTGCGCAAGTTTTATACAAAATGCGCCCGGCCGCAGCCTTCATGATACAGCACCCGGGCTTGCCGGATACTCGGCGGCTTGAAACACGAAAGCCATGCGCGGGACCTCCTCAAACCGATAATCTATGAAACTATTGTAATACGATGCGGCAGAAAAGAAAATGAAGAAACGGCAAAAGGCAAAGCTCGGACCGCCGGGTCTGCTCTTTGCCATTTGAACTCATCAGGCGTCCGCCTTATAAGCCTGCCGTCTTTTTTGTTACAACAAATAGCGGATGTAGATGTATACGCTCGACAACGCGATCGACAGCAGCATCAACGGAAAGCCGTACTTCAAATACGTCGTAAAGCTGATTGGATGCCCTTCTTTGCCTGCGAGCCCGGCGACGATCAGATTGGCGCTGGCGCCGATGAGCGTGCCGTTGCCGCCCAGGCATGCACCCAGCGCAAGGCTCCACCACAGCGGCTCCAGATTCGTGACGCCCATCGTGCCCATCTCCTGAATCATCGGAATCATCGTAGCCACGAAAGGAATGTTGTCGAGAAACGCCGACGCGATCGCGCTGAGCCATAAGATCAGCATCGAAGTGGCGGCGACATTGCCACCGGTAAGCTCGATCGCCTTCTCCGCGAGCATGGCGATCACACCGGTCTCGACCAGACCGGATACGAGCACGAACAGGCCGATAAAGAAAAACAACGTCAGCCATTCGATGCTATGAAACGCGTCCTCCAGCATGCTTTCGCCGGTCAGCAGCAGCAGAAGGAACGCTCCCGCCAGCGCGACGGTAGCCGATTCGAGATGCAGACTCTGGTGGAGGAAAAATCCGGCGATCGTCAGTCCGAGAACGATCAGGCATTTTTTCAGCAGCTTCGAGTCGGTAATTTCCGCCCGCTCGTCCATGTCCATCATGCGGGCCTGCAGCTCCGGCGTGGACTGAATCTGCTTGCGGAACATCGCCAGAAAGATCGGCAAATATACAGCCATAATGATCACAGCGATCGGCGTGAGGTTCGAGATAAATGCCATGAAGGTCAGCTCCTGCACCGCGCTGCCGATCATAATGTTCGGCGGATCGCCGATGAGCGTCGCCGTCCCGCCCACGTTGGAGGCGATGATCTGCGCGATCAGGAACGGAATTGGCGTGACGCGCAGCGCTCTCGTAATGCTGAACGTGACCGGGACCATCAGCAGCACGGTCGTCACGTTGTCGAGAAACGCCGAGCCGAAGGCGGTAATGACCGTGAGCGCGATCAGGATTCGGGTCGGCTTGCCCTGGGCCAGCTTGGCCGCCTTCAACGCAATATATTTGAACAGCCCCGTCTTCGCGGTAATGCCGACGATGATCATCATGCCGACCAGCAGGCCGAGCGTGTTGAAGTCGATGTGATGAATCGCCGTCTCCTGACTTACAATGCCGAAGACGACCATTAGCACGCCGCCGGCCATCGCCAGCACGGTGCGGTGAATTTTCTCCGAAATGATGAGTCCATAAATGACCAAAAAGATACAGATCGCCCATATGGCTTGGTGTTCCATCGAAGTTCCCACTTTCCTTTCTTGTATTCCATTCATTACCATTTCAAACATGCCAAAAGGAGCCTGCCGTTGACAGACTCCCCCATAAGCTTACGAATTATTCCATTGTCTTCTCGGCTTATAGCCGGCTTTCTCCAAAAAATGCGTCTCCGTTTCACGGGACAAGCCGTTCAAGGCGATCCCGGCCGTCCGTGATTCCACGAGCATCCGGCATGCCATCTCGAGCGTTTGCAGCGCCATCCGCGCTTCGCGAATGTTCACATCATACACCAAAACGCCGTGATTTTCCAGCAGCAAAATATTCGCGTCACGCGCCTTCTCCGCCACGGCGACACCGAGCGCCGTACTTCCCGGATCATGATATGCTACCCGCTGCACGCGCTCCAGGTAGTACATCGTCTCGACGAACCAGTTCGAAGGAATGTCGATGGACGAGCAGGCCACAAGCGTGCTGTAGAAAGGTGACGCATGCAGCACCGCCCCGATCTCGGGACGATTCTCGTAGATGGCCCGGTGCATCGGCGTCTCCTTGGAAGGCTTTTTGCCACCGGCCTCGACGATTTGTCCGCCCAGCGTGCATTCCACCAGATCGGCATCTTCCAGCTCGCCGAGAAACGTCCCGCTCGCCGTGATCAAATACCGGTCATCCGTCGTACGAGCGCTAATATTGCCCGCGTTTCCCCAGGCCAAGCCGTACTCCATCATATATTTACCGACGCTCCGCAGCTCTTGTCTGACGGATTCAATATTCGGCATTGCCGTTCAACTCCAGTCTTTATCGTTGTGCTATTTGAACAGGTGAACAAGACCTGTCGAAATCGACGGAACAAATGTGATCAGCAGCAGCGTCACAAGCAAGACCACATAATAAGGAAGCATTCCTTTGGATATTTGATCGAGCCTGATCTTGGCCAGCTGCGCCGATATGAACAAATTGACCCCTAGCGGCGGTGTGCACATGCCGAGTGCCAGGTTAACGATCATAATGATGCCGAAGTGAACCGGATCGATGCCAAGATTGATCGCAACCGGAAGCAGCAGCGGAGCCAATATAATAATGGAAGCGTTCGTTTCCATAAACATCCCGACAATGAGTAAAAACAGATTGACCAGCAGCAGGAAAACAACCGGATTATCGGAAATGCCCATAAAAAATTGAGCGACCATTTGCGGCACGTTCTCGCGCGTAATGATCCAGCCGAACAGTCCGGCGCTGGAAATAATGAACATGATCGTCGCCGTCGTCACCGTAGATTGCGTAAGAATATGGAAAATCTGCTTCAGCTTGATCTCTTTGTAGATCAGTACCCCTACGATAAATGCATAGCCTACGGCAACGCCGGCTGCTTCTGTCGGCGTAAAGACCCCGCCGTAAATGCCGCCAAGAATGATGACCGGCATCAGCAGCGCCAGGAATGAATCCTTGAACGCCACGAGCACTTCACGGAACGATTTGCGCGGCTCCGGCTTGTAATCGCGCCGCTTCGCAATAACGAGTACGGTTAAGATCAAGGAAAAGCCGATCAGGATCCCCGGGACGAAGCCCGCCATAAACAAGTCGCCGATCGATACGGAAGCAGAGACACCGAACAGGATCATTGGAATGCTCGGCGGAATAATAACCCCGAGCTCCCCAGCCACCGCTTGCGTCGCCCCGGCAAAGTTCGGGTGATAGCCTCGCTTCACCATCGCAGGAATGAGCATACTGCCCAGCGCTGCCGTTGTCGCCGCACTCGAGCCGGAGATCGCGGAGAAGAACATCGCCGTCACGATTGTAACGATGGCCAGCCCTCCGGGCAAATGACCGGTAAGCGCGTTCGCAAGCGCTATCAATCGCTTGGAAATACCACCATATTCCATCAACGTACCAGCTAAAATAAAAAATGGAATCGCCATGAGCGGAAAGGAATCGACCGATGTAAACGATCGCTGCACCAGCACGATTAGCGGCGTGCCGCCATCCCACCAGAGCGCAATGCCCGACGCAAGACCCATCGACACGGCAATCGGCACGCTGATAGCGAAAAACGCCAGCATACATATCATCAATATAACAGCCATCAGTTGGAAACCTCCTTCTTGGAGGTGACTTCATCGATCATCGCAGCGATGGAATTCAGCGCCAGCAGCAAAGCTCCGATTGGGATCGACGCGTACGGAATCGCCATGGAAAGTCCGAGCGCGGGCGACAGCTGCATTTTTACACGGGAAATCATATCGATCCCCTGCTTGAACAAAATGACAAAAAAGATAATCGAGATCGTAAACACAATGACGTGCAGCACTTTCCGTTTCGTGCCGCTCAGCAGCTCGGGCAGCAGCTCAATGGAGATGAGCTTGTTATGCCGCATCGCCAAGCTGGCTCCGATGAATACAATATAAGCCATCAAATAGCGGGACAGCTCCTCTGACCAGGTCAACGGGTAATGAATAACGAACCGGCACAGCACTTGCGCTATGATCAAAAGAGACATCGTCCCGAGCATTAACGCGAGGAGAATGCCAACGACCTTATTCATGCCATCGATCAATTTGACTACTTGTTGCATGGTACATCTCCCTCATGTCCAGAATCGGATAACAGGGAAGGACGCCAGCCCTTCGAGGAACGGCGCCCTTCAAGCCTTCAGATTACTTCGTGTTGACGATGCTGTCGTAGAGTTCTTTATCTGCCGGCGTTTTGGCGAAATCCTTATGCACCGATTTTGCTTTTTCCATGAACGGAGTCACATCGACGTCAACGACTTGCATGCCTGCAGAGGTAACTTTTTTAAGCTGCTCTTTTTCCTGCTCGTATACGAGTTTGTTTTCATAATCCGTCGCTTCTTTCGCCGCTTCTTCCACGGCTTTTTGCTGGTCAGGCGACAGCTTCTTGTACGTCGCGTCGCTCATCGTCAGCATAACGTAACCGTATACGTGATTCGTGTTGATCAGATACTTTTGAACCTCTTGCAGCTTGGAGCTTTCGATCAACGCAAGCGGATTTTCTTGCGCGTCGATGACGCCGGTTTGCAGCGACGAGTACACTTCACTGAACGCCATCGGCGTAGGCGTAGAACCCATTGCCTTCCATGCGGAGATCGATGCCGGAATTTCAGGCACGCGGATTTTCAAACCGTTCAAATCGGCAGGCGTCGTAACTTTTTTATTGGCTGTCAGCTGGCGCGGTGTGCGTTCCCAGAATTGCAGTCCGCGCACTTGCGTGTTCTTGAGCAGATCTGCTTTCAGTTTTTCACCAACCGGACCATAAAGCACTTTCTCCATATGTGTGCGGTCGCGGAACAAGTACGGCAGTTCCAAAATCGCATAAGGCTGATAGAAGTTGGACAACACGCCGGCAACCAGGGCGAAGTCGACGGAGCCGAGCTGCATGCCCTCAATCAAGTCGCGGTCATTGCCCAGCGTGGAGCTCGGATACAAATCGATCTTCACACTGCCATTCGTCTTTTGATCTACAAGCTCGGCGAACTTTTTCGCTCCGAGGTTCCACGGATCGGTATCGCCGGCAATATGCCCGAGCTTCAATTTCACTTGCTTCGCGGCCCCGCCGGCGGCGGCGTTCTGGTCGCCCGACTTTTGACCGCATGCTACGATGCTTGTACTCATCACGATGGCTAATGCAGCCAGACCCATTTTTTTCAACATGATGTGTTGCCCCCCAATAATGGAATATGTTTATGAATAAGTCCGATATTAAAATTCAACCAGCACTTTGAGCGAGGAATCCTCTTTCTTGTCCACCATCTGGAACCCTCTGGCCGCTTCATCATAAGGCAGCTTGTGCGTAATGATGACGTCTTCCTTCACCGCGCCGGCCGCAATCAGATGAATGGCCGCGATAGTGTCTTCGCGCGTATATGTCATGCAGCCAATGATTTCTTTTTCCCCTTGCTGCAGGTTCACGATATCGAACGTTTGCGTGCCGTGGAACATGGCGATCGTGACGCAGCGTCCGCCTTTTCCGAGCAGCGAAATGGCGTTGTCCACGATGCCCGGCACGCCGACAGCGACGAGCACTTTGTCGAATTCCCCGCCAACGAGCTCCTTCGCTTCGCTGGTCCAATCCTGCTTGTTCATGATGTTCATCGTATGCGTAGCGCCCATATTCGTCGCACCTTCGAGCGCGTAATCGATCACGTCGGTCACGAGCACGGTCGTCGCTCCGGCCGCTTTCGCCGCTGCAAGCGTCAATAATCCGATCGGTCCGGCCCCGAGAATCGCCACTTTGTCGCCGAGCTGGATGTCTGCCTTGCGCACCGCATGCACGCCTACCGCAAAAGGCTCTACCAGGACGCCTTGATCGTAGCTCATACCGTGAGGAAGCTTGAATACTGTCTGCTCCGGAGCCGCAAAATATTCGGCCATCGTGCCGTACCAGCCGTTGATCCCCGGCGCCCCGCGACGTCCGCAATAGTTAACGTTCCCCGTCAGGCACTGCTCGCAAACGCCGCAGCCGGTCTGCGGCTCTACCGTGACGCGATCGCCAACCCGAAACTGCGTGACGGCCTCGCCGATCTGCACGACTTCTCCGGCAATCTCGTGACCGATGATGACCGGCGGCTTGCGGAACAGATGAAGTCCTTTATACGTGTGAATGTCGGAGCCGCAAATGCCGGTCACCTTCACCTTGATCAATACTTCATTGGCCGCCAACTTCGGCTGCTCTACTTCTTTCACAACAACTTTGTATGCTTCCTCCACAAAAACAGCTTTCATTTCCGGTTCCCTCCACTGGGTTATTATGTCTCTAATCTCTGGTTCGCTTCCACGGAGTTACAAAAACAACTTTTGCTTCGATTGCTGCAGGTGCGCCCTCATCAACTCCGCGCTTCGAGGATCCCCATGCTTCAAATGGCTGTAGATGCCCACGTGCTCCTGGTAAAACTGCTGCATGCGATGCGGGTCCTTCTTCAAATGCCGCAGCGTGATCCGCAGCAAATGGTCCTGATAATTGAGCAGCACACGGTAAATTTCCTGGTTGCCCGAGCATTCGCATAGCAGTCGATGAAACTCATGATCCAGCTCGGCAAAGCCTTTACCGTCGAGTTCCTTGACTTTCTCTTCGGTTTTACGAAGATTGTTTTCAATCAGCTCGCAATGCGCCTCGGTCATTTTGCCTGCAATCTCCGTACAGATGTACGTCTCCAGCGCCGTCCGCAAATCGTAGATATCTGTAATCCGGTCAATCGTCAAATCGTTAATGATAATGCCCTGCTTGGAAAACACGGTGACAAACCCTTCCGTCTCCAGCCGCACCAGTGCATTTTTGATCGGGGTTTTGCTCATTTGCAAAAACTCGATCAGCTCGCGTTCCGATAGAAATCGCCCCGGCGCAAAATGCTCTTCCAATATGTTTTCCTTGATGACCTGGTAAGCCACGTCCTTCAGGAGCGGCGCCCCGCCGACTGCCTTGGTGCCCCCCGATGGTTCCTTCTCCACTCCGTTCACCTCCCCGTCCGAATTCGGATAAACGTCTTATGCTTGAGATGCTTTTCTTACATTAGCGAAAAATTCAGGACCGCCGAGCTGCCCGCCTTTAAGCGCCAGCTCCACACCCTCAAGCTCGGGCTCGAGCGAGTACGCCTTGCACAGTGGAGCACCCGGCGAAACCGGCAGCAGCATTTCCAAGCCGTAAATGCCCATTTCGCGGGTTACGAAGCCCGAGGTGTCGCCCCCGGCTACAATGACCCGGCGAATGCCGGTTGCCTGCATCACTTCCCGCGTCCATCGCCCCAGCTGTCTGCCGATAAATTCACCCGACTCCAGCTCGGGAATGCCCATCGCCGCGAAGCGCTCGCGCGTTTCAGCAATAGCGGGATCGTCCGGACCCATTGCCGTATACAAGATGACGCTGTGTCCGTCCCGCACAAGGCGGATCGCCTCATCGAGCAGCGCTCTCGGAGCGGATTCGCCCCGTACGATATCGTCAACCGGGATGCGGATCGCCCGGAACCCGGCCTTCACCGCATTTTCGATCTGCTGCTGCGTCACCATCGAGGCGCTGCCCGATACGGCAAATACTTGATCCGCCGGCTTAACCGTGCTTGTTTGCTGCTCACCGCTCGGTGCAATGCCTGCCGACTTCCAATGGGCGGTCATTGCGTAACCGACCCCGGAGGAGCCGACGACAAAGTTGGTCCGATCCGGATAGGATTCCCAGATCAGCTGGCCGCTAACACGCAGGCGCTCGTCGTCCAGCACATCGAACAGCAGCACGCCGGGCTCGCCCAGCTTCTCGCTGTACCGCGCCTTGACAGCGTCGATGCCACCTTCCAGCTCCAATAGGTTCATCAGCCCGATCCGCTCGGTCGTTTGCTCAGACAGATGTAAGCGAAGATCGGCCTCCTTCATCGGCGTGATCGGATGCCTCGACATAACGGGATGCCGATCCAAACGGTACACCGCGTCGTGCATCCGCGCGAAGTGGGAGCCGAACAGCGTGTAGCGGCCTAATGGAGGCGCGCCGACCAGCAGCGGAACGACCGGCTGATCCGTAAAGTAATCCCTTGCCACGGCGATCGCTTTGCCGATACTGCCGACTTCCGGCGCGGAATCGAAGGTGGAGCAGGTTTTGTAATGAACGACTGGCGGCTGAATCGCGGCGAACTGCTCGAATACCGGCCGAAGCTCAGCTTCCATGTCTGCGTTATTTTTAGCGCGGCTCGTTCCCGCGACCCCGATACAGCGTATGCCCTCAAACCGTTGCAGCAGCTCCGGCGTCGGCGGCTCCAGGAAAAGAACCGTCCGGTACCCGCTGATCGCGAGTGCTTCCATTGCATCCGTCGATCCGGTAAAGTCGTCGCCGTAAAAAGCGAGCAGCAGCCCGTTGTCCTTCATGTTGTGTTCCTCCATAACTGTCATTTAGAAAATTTGTGCAGCGCCCGTAACAACTCCGGATGGCTCTGCGCGTAGGTTTCGAGCGCAACACCCTGCACCGCCGCCTCCCAGCCTTGGCGCATGCTGCGTACGCCGGCCGCGATGCCGCCCGGGTGGGCAAGAATCCCGCCGCCAGCCAGCGAGATAACGTCGGCCGAATGAACCGCTTCGTACGTAGGAACCGCGGTCGCGGCCCATTGCGCCGAAGAAAGCACCGGCATCATATGATATCCGCCTAGAAACGGCTTGAGGCTGTCCCGAATCGCCTGCGCCACTGTCTCGTTATCCTCCGAGAACTTGTTGTTCAGGCCGTTGGTGTGAAGATGATCGACGCCGGCCAGTCGGCACAGCTTCTGAAAAACCGTAAAGCTCATACCGAGCAGCGGGCTGCGCGACATCGCTCCCCACTGCGTGCGGTGTCCGTGTATCGGAAGCTGGGAATACTTACGCAAGTAGGCGGTGCCGGCAAAGCCGACGCTGTTGACGCACACCATAACGCAAGTTCCACCCGCCTTCAGCACCAGATCGTGATTGCGGCGCAGCTCGTCGATATCGCCGGTAATGTTGAAAGCGTACATCACTTTCTTGCCCGTTCGGTCCGCCACCCGCTCGATTTCCTCCATCACGACCTTGACCCGTTCTTCCAGCGGGGCAAAGGCTGGATTCGCGCACAGCTCGTCATCCTTGATGAAGTCGATGCCCGCTTCCGCAAGCTGCCGTACCAACGGACCGTAGTCTTCCGTGTGAAGGCCGATGCTCGGCTTAATAATCGTGCCGACCAGCGGTCCGCTCTGAACGCCCGTCAACCTGCGTGTGCCTTCGATGCCGAAGGCCGGACCGGGATATCGGTCCGCGAAGGCGTTCGGCAGCTCGAGATCGATCAGCTTCAGCCCCGAAAACTCGCCGAGCTCGTACAAATTGCCGGCTACCGTCGACATCAGGTTCGGCAGCGAAGGACCGATATTATCCAGCGGGAACGATAATGTTACGATCGCACGCCGATAAGTCGCATGTGACGCGTCCATACCTGCAGGCAGCCGGGAACCGGGCAAGGACGGCTGCCGGACAGCCTCCAGCTCGGTAACGCTGACAACCTTGGCTCCGTGCTTCTCTTTCAGTTCGGGTGTTTCACCCGGTACCGTGACGAAGGTCCCGGTCGACTGCTCTCCCGCCATGGCCTCCGCCGCATATTCCAAGGGGAAAGGCGTCTCGATGTAATAGGTGGCCAAGATTCGATTGCGATCCAACGTCGAATCCCTCCTCTTTCGAAAGATGCAAACCGCGCGTTCAGCCTCGCCGATCGACGGTTTCATAACGCTTTCATTTCAGTGCTTCTATGTGCTTGAATACAAAATCTAACTTGAATCTATCTTAGATCTATGTTAGATCTATATGTAACATCATATTTACAACCGCTTTCAGTGTCAATGACAATTTTTTACGTTTCGTTAATATTTGTCTTGCAGCTGGAAGCTTCCGGTTCGATGTGGCTTCCCTGACGAGTGTCTGTCATTAACGTACTTTCATATCGTCACGGGGAATGTATAACTTCAAAACAAGGCGGGGTATAGGAATGAAATGGTTTCATGATTTGAAAATTTCGGTCAAGTTCATCGGTTGCTTCGTCGCGATCTTAGTCATCCTCACGATTGGTAATTTGACAGGATTGATCAACACAAACCGCATGAACGACAACCTTGTCGATCTGTACGACAACGATTATCGGACGATCAAAGATCTCGGCGACATCTCCAGCTCCTATCACCGGATCAATACGGCTGTCGGCAGTTACTTGCTGCTGAGCGACAGCGAGTCCCGGAAGAAAGAGAAAGAAGCCATTTTGGCGAAGCAACAAGTAATCGACGAGCTTCTCTCGCGATTCGAAAGCCGCGATCTTACCGATGAGGAACGCAAAGAACTGAGTCTGTTCCGGCAGCTCTGGAATACATATCCCAAGACGATTGAAAAGGTGCTTGCATTAGCCGACGAGGGGCAGGATGCTTTCGCCCGATCGTTATATGAGAAGGAGATGCTCACAAGGGAAGACGGCATTGATCGTACGTTCCAGGGCTTTATCGAACTGAATCAGGAGAAAGCCGATTCCCGCTTCAACGAATCGATGCGCCGCTACGGCAGCATCAAATGGTCGACGCTCCTCATTATGCTCTTCTCGCTGCTCATCTCCGGCCTGCTGGGCTCGCTGATGACCTTCTCGATCATGAAGCCGGTCCGGCTGCTGCTGGGCGCCTTCAAGCATGTCGAAGACGGAGATCTGTCCCGTGAGCTGTCAACGGAGCGGCGGGATGAGCTTGGCCGGCTGGCCGCCGGCTTTGAAACGATGCGGCAGAGCATCGCTTCGATCGTGTCCCAGACCAAACGCTCCGTACATCGATTATCCGATCTTTCAGGCCATATCCGGGGCTACGCTCAGACAACCGGCGAAACGTCCCAGGAAATGAACAAAGGAATGCAACTGGCCGCCGCGGCGTCCGATGCACAGGCAGGAAACGTATCGGAAGATACCGTCGTCATCCGGGAGATGTCAACCGGCCTCAAGCAGGTGGCCACCCATATCGATGAAGTAAGCAGCCTCTCCAGCGATATGGAGAGGGCTTCAAGCGAAGGGCGTCTCGTCGTCGCCGGGGCGCTGGATTCCATGACTTCCATCCTGCTGAAGTCGCAGCAGACCGGTTCGATCGTTCAGGAACTGGGCAGCCATTCCGCAGAAATCGACGGTATCATGTCCACGATGAGGCAGATCGCTGAGGAAACGAACCTGCTGGCGCTCAACGCCTCTATTGAGGCCGCACGGGCCGGCGAAGCGGGCAACGGATTCGCCGTCGTGGCGCTTGAGGTGCGTAAGCTGTCGGAGAGCAGCAAAGCTTCCGCCCAATATGTCGGAAGCGTGATTGCCCGCATCCAGGAGAGTACCCGCGATTTGCTCGCATCGACTCAGGCATGGACAACCGAGCTGCATCAGGGGCAGACGAAGGTCAACGAGGTATCAGCATCGTTCAGCCAAATTTACGAGTGGATTCAGCATATGAACGACCGCATCCAGGATATTACGGCGGGGATTGAAGAAATGGCTGCGGGGAGTGAGCAAATGGACGCTTCCATGAGGCGCATCGAAGCGTATGCCGATCAAGTATCGCAAACGAACCGGCAGTATGCCGACCAATCCGGCGAGCAGGCGCGCTCGATGGACGAGATCAATATGTCGGTCGAGGAGCTCTTGAACGTCTCCCGCGAGCTCAGCACGCTTGTAAACCGCTTCGTAATCAAATAACGGCTTGTAGCCACAAAAAACATAGGGACTCTCCCCTTGCCAGATATCCATGGCAAGCGGGAAAGCCCCTGTTCGTTCGCTTGCGGGGCGCGCCTTCTCCGCCGCCGCATCGTCGGCACCGGAGCTTACTTTTTTTGCGCGGCCAGCGTTTCAATCTCTTTGTTCGCCGCTTCGTTAGCTTCCCGCAGCGCGGTTACGACGTCCTTCTTCGTCGTAATGATGTCTGTAAAAGCAGCGGCGAACTTGGACGAGGCAATCGATTCCTCGGGTGAGTACGTGCCGAGCTCGGCGCGCTTCTGCGGGAACATCGCGGCAATGTTCTTCCCTTTGAACTTCGGCATGGCCTCACCGTAATGCTTCAATATGTCGCGGTTATTGAGCACTGTCGCCCGGCCCTGCTTCGTATTCTCAAGCTGATACTCTTCGGATACAAGATAGGCGACAATATCGAATGCCAGCGGCTTGTTCTGGCTCAAATTCGTCACCGACAAGTAGGCGGGATACGACTGCGGCCCCACCCCCGGCGCCTGCTCATAATAAGGTACCGATACCGCATCCCAATTCATATCGTCCGGTGGCGTGCCGCCGCTGAAGTTTGTGTACATCGCCGCGGTGCGGTCTTTCTCGAACATCGCCCGCATCGCCGCCACCGTACTGTTCTGGGCGGTCCACTGCATCCCCGAGAACTGGAAGAACTGGACGATGCTCTGCATAAACTTCCGCCAGTCTTCACTATCGATCTGCGCCTTGCCGGTCTTCGGATCGACGTATTTCAAGCCGAGCTGATTCGTATTCGCCTGTGACCCCGCGGCCGTAACGTAGCCCACATATTGTACCCCGCCCTCGGAGCGGGTGAGCTTTTTGGCCAAGTCGTACAATTCGTCCCATTTCATGTTGTCTTTCGGGTACGGGACGCCGAACTTATCGAAGATGTCTTTGTTGTAATACAGCGCCGCCGTCGCGGTCCAGACCGGCAGCGAATAGATCGCTCCGTTGCCCACTCTGCGCTGGAATTCGATCGTGGAGGGCTCGAATTTGCCGAGATCGATATTTTTGGCCTTGATCAGCGGGGTCATATCGTACTGGAGGCCGAAATTGCGGAAATTATAGGCATACCCGATCGAGTCGAACACGATGTCGATCGTCGTACCGGCGGAGAGCAGCTCTTGCAGTGTCGAGCCTTTGCCGCTCGGAATATATTTCAGCGTTACGTCGGGAAATTTCTTGCGGATCGCGTTGCCGTACATCTCGTTGAACACCTTCTCGTCGATGGCCCCGCCGGCCGTGTACATCGTAATTTCCTTCGGCCCGGTATTGACCGGGACCTCGGCGGCCGGCTCCTTTCCGCTCGCTTGCGGACCGCCTGCGGCCCCGCCATTTCCGCCGGAAGCGCCGCTTCCCGCACAAGACGTCATTATGGAAGCCATCAAAGCCGCTGCAAGCAGCATGCTCCATCGTCTTCTTTCCATTCTCCAGCCCCCCTGTCAATTCCATCGCATCCGCTCTACGAATCAGCGGATTTATCCTATTACTAGGTCATATGACGGAAGAAGGCGAAGAATGAAAGTTTTTAATTTTCCGACAATAAAAAGACAGGTTGCATACCGGATGCTATCCAGCAAACAACCTGTCTTCCTAGTGATAACAGCGGCGGCGAGAACGCCGATACGCATCGCGCGCCGCCCTGTGCGGCTCAGCCGCATTCCTACCGGCTGTCCGGCGGCCCTGGCCGAAAGAAGCACGGCCCCTTCGCTCTTGACCGCCTCCGCTGTGATACGCCGGAATCGGAACGGCCGATCAGGCGTTAAGTCCCGACTTGACCGCCTTGGCAACGGCAACGGTACGCTTGGCCTGGTGCTTCACCGCCGGTTGTACATCTTCGACCATGCGGCCGGATGAATCAACCGTTACGCTGGTGCCGTACGGATTGCCGCCGGAAGCGAAAATAACGGGATCGGTATAGCCCGGCGCGGCCACGATGGCCCCCCAATGATACATCGTCGTGTACAGCTGAAGAATCGTCTGCTCTTGCCCGCCGTGCGCATTTTGCGCTGAGCTCATGGCGCTGACGACTTTATTCGCCAGCTTCCCATGAAACCATAGCCCGCCTGTCGTATCGATAAACTGCTTCACTTGACCGGGAACGTTACCGAATCGCGTCGGAACGCTGAATACAATCGCATCCGCCCACTCCAGGTCGCTCAAGGTTACGTTCGGTACGTCTTTTGTCGCTTCGACATGGGCTTTCCAAGCCGGATTGGAATCGATCGCCGCTTGCGGCGCCAGCTCCGGGATCTTTAGCACCTTTACTTCTGCACCGGCTTCCTTGCCCCCTTCCGCCGCCCACTCGGCAAGCTGGTAGTTCGTACCGGTCGAGCTGTAATAAATGATCGCGAGATTGACACTAGACATTGGATTGCACTCTCCTGTTCGATATGAGGTATGAGCAGCAGCTTTATCGGGAAATCCCGCTCTACACACCATATTATTATTTACAGCAGCGAAAGCCGGCATTCTTCGAAAAGCGGTCCGCTCCGGGATCAGAGCGGGGATGAGCGAAAATCAGGAAGGGAAGCGCGCTTGGAACCAGGACGCCGCCGCTTCCGCTTCCGTATAGGTCAACTGATGGCCGCGGTTCTCCCACTGGACCGTCACGGAGGCGCCGGCTGCGCCGAGAAGCTGCTGCAGCTCCTCCGTTTCCCCCGGGGAACAGATCGGATCGTTCGTCCCCGCTCCGATAAATACCGGGAGTCCGGTCAGATCGGGAAGCGAGATGCCTCTGCGCGGAACCATCGGGTGATGAAGGATAGCGCCCTTGAACGGGTGCGCATAATGGAACAGCAGGCTGCCGATCATATTGGCGCCGTTGGAGTAGCCGACCACCACAGCGCTGCCGCGGTCAAACCCGTACTCGCCGGCGGCTTGGTCGAGGAACGCATGCACCTCCTTCGTTCGAACGATCAAATCTTCTTCGTCGAACACACCCTCCGCCAACCGCCGGAAGAAGCGCGGCATCCCGTTCTCCAGCACGTTCCCGCGAAGGCTGAGAACAGACGAGGATGGAGAAATGGCGCGGGCCAGCGGCAGCAGATCGCGCTCCGTCCCTCCCGTGCCATGGAACAGCACTAACGTTGGCGCCTCGGGACGCAAGCCTTGCTCGTAAAGATGCTTCATACCGATTTCCCCTCCAACACCCGGACTTCGATCGGAAGCAGGTTCGCTTCGATTTGCGCGCGATGCGGCTCGAACCAGTCAGGCAGCATCAGCCGTGAGCCCAGCCCATCGGCAGGCTCGTCGCGGGCGAATCCCGGCGGATCCGTCGCGATCTCGAACAGGATGCCGCCGGCTTCCCGGAAGTAGAGCGCATTGAAATATTGCCGATCCACGATTGGCGTCGGATGGTAGCCGTACGTTTCCACGGCGCTTCTCCACGCGTCATGCTGCTGGAAATCCGCGGCGCGCCACGCAATATGATGCACTGTGCCCGCGCCGTCACTCCCCTGGCTCATCGCGGCGAGAGGTACATCGATCACGTTGCCGATGTCTCCTTTGGCGCGGAAGCGAGCATATGCCATGTCTTCCGCTACCTTCTCCAGCCCGAGCAGCTGCTCCAGCGCATCCATCGTGCGCTGCGGATGAACGCTGAACAGCACCGCGCCGCCGAAGCCTTTGATCGCACGTTCGGCGGGAATGCCGCCGAACGACCACTGGCTTTCCGCCCCTTCCGCCCGTTCGACCAGCTCGAGCCGCAGACCTTCGTTGTCCGAGATCTGAAGGTACAGCTCGCCGAATCGGCTTACTTTGGCAGTCTCAACGCCGAAGCCTGCAAGCCGCTGCTCCCAATAGGGGAGCGAGCCGACCGGCACCGCATACGAGGTGATGCCGACCTGGCCGCCCCCGGCAGCTCCTTTACGCGAATGCGGCCAAGGGAAGAACGTAATGATCGTTCCCGGACTTCCCTCCTCATTGCCGAAGTAAAGATGGTATACTTCAGGGGCGTCGAAGTTAATCGTTTTCTTCACGAGACGAAGCCCCAGAACTCCGGCGTAGAAGTCGACATTCGCCTGCGGATCGCGGGCGAATGCG
Organism: Paenibacillus solanacearum; assembly: GCF_910593845.1. Classification (GTDB taxonomy): domain Bacteria; phylum Bacillota; class Bacilli; order Paenibacillales; family NBRC-103111; genus Paenibacillus_G; species Paenibacillus_G solanacearum. The sequence continues at coordinate 115,998 of NZ_CAJVAS010000016.1, forward strand.
GTAATATGGTGAATGCCTGCCGTTTGCATGGTCATCTGTATTCCTCCTCTATGCTTCTCGTCTATGGCCTAGCGCAAGCCATGCCGTTATTGTTATGACAAGCGTTTTATTGAATCAGAGCATCCAGCGAATAGGAACCGGCACCGGTCAGCGCGATCCCGACTACAACGGCGATCAGCACCAACTGGTATTCAATGCCGTTCGAGGTGATCCACAGTCCGTTTTTGCCATGCACCTTGACGATCGCGCCCAGCATGGCGGCCGTGATAAGCACAGCAGCGAGCGGTGTCACGAAGCCGATGGCGAAGAGTGCGCCTCCGACCAGCTCCATCAATCCGGCGACCACCGCCATGACGATACCCGGCTTTATGCCGACCGATTCCATCCAACCGCCCGTTCCTTTCGGACCGTACCCTCCGAACCACCCGAACAGCTTCTGGGCTCCGTGCCCGACAAACAACAACCCAACAACCAAACGAATTACAAGCAATCCCCATGCCATCATACCTATCATCCTCCATTTATTATTATTTTGAGTATCTTTAATTTAAGATATTTGACAAGCATAAGCTTCTATCTATATTTCGATCCTCTGCCGGCCCTTTGGACCGTCATGGCAGCTCCTCGGTTGTCTACCGTATTCCGCAGCATGAAGCTCAACTCCTTCGTTTGTCTCAAATTTAATTATCTTGAATTAAAGATAAATGATTTTCCGAGCGTTGTCAACCCATTCTAGAAAAAAGCCGCGTGCCTTTCTGCATCTGGACGTGAACAGGCGGTTCTATGAAAAAAAACCGCCATAACCGCATTTCCGAACAGCTTACCTGACCACTCTGCGTATCATCAGAAAGAACACGATGCCCGTAAAAATGCCGATAAACGCAAACAGCATGGGCAGCCACACCGGACCGAACAAAACGCCGAAGAGCTTCAGCTTCGTCGAAAACATGATGCCGACGGTGCCGAAAAAGGCGCCCAACACGAACGGGAGGTATGCGAACGGCGCGGTCGTCCCTGCGTCCTTGTAGGCATCCCACATGCCGAACATATACAGGCACGGATAAAACATAAGCCAGTGGTAGTCGGTCACCTGAATGGCACCGTCAATATCCCCCTGGAAGCTATAAATAATGAGCAGATTCAAATGCGCCTGCGTATTGATCACAAATTCCAGTATGATCAAAGTGATTCCTTTGACATACTGCTTGTTCAGAAATTGGCCGAACCCGGGAAGGGCGATCGCCCACAGCAGCTTTTCGATTTTATTGGAAGTGGTCATGGCGGTATCACGGCTACTAGTGCATCACATCGGCAGATTCAACAGCGGCTTGCGCTTGCGGAACGAAGCGATGGCGGGCATCGGCTTGTACGGTATTCGTGAACGGCCGAAGCCATCTGTCCTTCATCCGCAGCGGCAGCGCCATGAGGCTGGACTCCCGCTGCTTCGGCGCTTTAAGTTCCTGCTTGTTCTTTTTCGTAAATAGGTGCACGGCTCCCGCCAGCGCGCGAATGGTAAACAACGTGAAGTTGATATAAGCGAACGTCTGCAGAACCGACCACGACTTCCATTGAAACAACCGAGTCCGCTTCTCCATAATCCATTGCGCGATCGACATCGGCACGCTAAAGCACAAGCTTTTCAGGACTATCCCCAGCGGCTTCGATTTGGACGTCCACCGGACCCAAATGACGCTCAGCAGCGGATAAAACAGCAGATCGTATAAAATGTTCGTATCGAAGATATTCGGGAACGGCCGGACCGGATATTCGATTTTATTTCTTTTGATGAAAACGGAATCGACGGCGGTGGATAAAATGCCTTTGGCAAAAAACACGGTCAGATGCATCGGCAAATGTCTGCGCTTCAACACAAAGGGAGCCGCCGCCAAACAAGAAACAAACAGCATTCTCATCATGAACCGTTCCACACTGAATTCCTCCTTGCACTGGATGGTTAACATTAGTATTCAATGGGGAAACGAATATATGTGTTGTAAAATTTAGTAACCTGTCGCAAGAGGTTTGAGACGGCTCCTTCTACGGCAAAAAGCGCCTCAGCCGCCATCATGCAGCTTGAAGCGCTCTTCTCGATTCGATAGACTCTTGCGTCAATCGGCGGCCGACTCGTTCGGAACCGGCGCGGACTGCAGCGGCAGCGTGACGGTGACCACGGTCCCCTGATTCGGATGGCTCTTGACGTCGATGTCCCCATCGAAGTAGTCAACCAGCTTTTTCACCATAAACAAGCCGATGCCCTGCCCGCCCTTCTCTTCATTGAATTTCTCGTATTTGCGGAACAGCAGCCCGAGCTGTTCTTGACCGATGCCTACCCCATGGTCTCTGACCGCGATATAGAGCCGCCGCTGATCGGTGTACACATGAAGAAAGACGGTGCCGCCCTCGTAGCTGTACTTCACCGCATTGCCAAGTATATTCGAGACGATCAGCTTAAAGCCGATCGCGTTGCTGAGCAGGCGGTCCCCATCCGAAAGCAAAATATCGCTGACCAGCTTCATTCCCTGCGTCCGCGCCTTCACTTCCATCATCTCAGTCACTTCGGCCAGCAGCGCCTTGGGCATGATTTGCTTGCGCAGCCATAACGATTCGGTCGTCAATAGCTGCTCCGTATTTATAATATGACTGATTTCGTTATCGATCAGCATGACGTAATCGCAAATCGCCTTGAGCTTTTCGCGGTCCGCCTCCTCTTCCGTCTTCTGCATCAACAGCATCGAATACGCCTTGATCACCGTGAGCGGATTGCGGACTTCATGCGATACGGCATGGACGAAATCAAGCTTTTGCTTGTAAAAATCCATCTCCGTCTCGATCTCATACTGCGCGGAGTGCGACGGAAGCAGCTGCCTGTTGCGGTGGCTGCGGTACATATTGGAGCGGATCATATGCTGATCCGTCATTAAATAGCCGTGGGTTTTCAGCTTCTCATTCTGGGCCGAGGCGGAGATGACGCTGCCGTCGTAGCAGCAGACGGTGAAGTAATCGTGCTCGCCCGCCGCGGCGCTGCGCTTTGACTCCGGATGCGCGGCGTTAGCCTGCTCCAGCGGCCAGTCCGCATGCCCCCATATTCTCACCGATGCATTCTCATGCCCGGATCGCTCTCCGAACGGCTCGATATGCGCCAATACGTGCTCAAACCGATAATCGGCATGCCTCCGGAAAAAATCCCCGCTATCTACAAAATGAATGTAATCGCGGTCGTTCCCGGGCCTCTCCGACCTCAGTCTTGCGGTAATCGATTCGAAGCGTTCCCTGCTGTCTATGAAAATCACATGCTGATCGAAGTCTACGGCGCTCTGCAGGAAGGACACCGCATTGCGCAAATACCCTTCTGCGGAATCGTAGCTGTACAGGATGCGCGCTCCATTCTCAACATTCACCTTGTGGCTCAGTTGAATCGTTCTGGAAGTAGACATTAAGGCCTCCGAAATCAATAGATTACTACTGTTTCACTATATCAGACTATGCCTGTTTTTGATATACCCTCATCCATATTGTGAAATATTGCTCATGAGAAGTATGGTAATTTTTTTGAAAAAGGGTTTTGTCGATCCATGACGAATACAAACTGTTGGAGCCAAGCCACTTAAACGGATAGAGAAACGAGGAGGAGAATGATGAAACATACGAATCGTCTGACCAAATTCGTCGCGATGCTTTGTTTGGTAATGATGCTCGGATGCGCGAATCTCGCCTTTTTCGCAGACGAGGCCCGAGCGGATTCCACTTACAGCTACCGGACCGCTCCGAACGATACGATCGGCATCACCCGTCCCGCAATCACCTATTACTTTACGACCGATCTGGGCATGCAGCCTTCGGCGTATTCCATGTATTTGAACGGCAAAAGCGTCACCGCGACCTATGACGGCAAAGGAACGCTGAGCCATACACCGGCCCAAGACCTCGCGCCTGGCGAGTACAATGTGGAGATCTCGATCACGTATCCCGGCTATATGCCGATGCAGCAATCCTGGAAGTTCACCGTCGCCGCCAATGCGCTGAAGCAGTTTCCGGCCGTGACGGCCGAGCAGCAGGACGGCTTGTCCGCGCTGAACGACTACCGGGCGATTTACGGACTGAATCCCGTCAAGTTCAACGACATGCTGAACGCCGGAGCGACCGCCCACGCCAGCTATCTGGAAAAGAACAAGGTCAATCAGTCGAAGGACAGCCGGGTCAGCCTGCATGAAGAAGAGCCGGGGAAATCCGGATTTATCGGCAAAAAACCGCTCGACCGCGCCAAATATTACGGCTATTCCACCGGCGGTGTAGGCGAAGATGCCGCGCTGCTCAAAAAGGCTGCGGTGAAGGAAGCGATCGACGCGTTCTTCGATGCGCCGTACCATAGAACCCCGCTGCTCGACCCATCCATACAGGAAGTCGGCGTCGGCAGAGTAGGCAATTATACCGTTATTTTATTCGGACTGACGCCGACCAATAACGCGCAGCTCGTCGTCTCCCCGGCCCCCGGCGACCGGTTCGTTCCTACCGTCTTCGACGGATATGAAGCGCCGGACCCGCTGCGCATGCATGCCGGAGCGGAATACCCTGCCGGCTATCCGATTATGGCCCAATATTTTGGCGCCGACATCGACAAGGTCAAGCTGATCAGCGCCGAGCTGCTGGACAGCAGCAACAAGCCGGTCGACATTCTCGCCAATTCGCCGGATAATGACGACAGCTTGACGAATGCGATCATTGTGATCCCGCGCAAACCGCTGGAAGCGGATGCCCGCTACTATGTCAAGCTGAAGCTGCAAGCCGTGAATAAGGACGGCGCCAGCACGACCGAGACGAAGGAATGGGATTTTACAACGGAGCCGGTCGCTTCGCTCGGCAAACAGAAGCTGCATCAAAATGCGGCCGACTATAAAAAAAATTATGTGACCGCCACACCGGTTCAGCGTACCGCAGCGTTCGGACTGGATGACACTGCCTATTCGGTAGACGGCATTGCGTTTCCGATGAAGCGGCCGCCGCTGATCGTCGACGGCTCCTCGTATTTGTATATCCGCGATCTCGCGGCCGCGCTCGGAGCGAATGTGGAGTGGGACAACGAGAAGCGAGCGGCGGTTTATACGAAAGGGCCGCTGAAGGTTACGCTGTATACGAATGCCAATCAGGTTGAAATCAACGGCACGGTCAAAACGACGGACACGCCCGCCCGGTTAATCGACGAAAACACGATGGTGCCGGTGCGGCTGCTGGCTGAAGTATTGGGAGCAAAAGTCGATTACGCGGAAGCGACGCGAACCGTAAAAATCAATTATTAAAACATGAAGGAGTCTGGCGCTGAAGCCAAGGCTCCTTTTTTTGTCGGCCGTTTGCCGTTGCCCGTTGACGTACTGACGTATTATGGTTGACGGTTGACTTTAGGCGGTTACCCCTCGGTCCGGGGAGCGGACCGGATGCTCCGAATGACCCCATGCAGATCCTCCGCCTTACGTCCTACTTCCGCTCCTCCCGGCTCATCGATGTGGATAGATCATCCTGTGGATATGTTGACATACACCGTCCGAATTATACACAGTAAGCGGTTTTAGGCTGTGAATATTGTGTATAATTTTGTGGATATTCTCACAATTCAATGTTTTTGCGCAAGTTTGCATGGATGCGCCGATGCCGTTCGGCGATCTGCCGGCCCCCCTCCGCGGCTTCACTATATGCGGTAATGGTGCCGGAATAGCGACGGGGCGATCCCGATCTTGGCGCTGAACACGCGGCTCAAATACGATCCGTTCTCGAATCCGCAGCGGCCGGCAATGGCGTCGAGCGTCTCATTGGTTTCCAGCAGCAGCCGCTTCACTTCCTCAAGGCGCAGTCTTGCCACATATTCCACAGGCGTCTCCCCGTACGCTGCGCAAAACCGCCGGGTCAGCTGCGACTGCCCGATTCCCAGCTTCCCGGCGATTCGCTTCATGCTCATGTCCTCGTACAAATGCCGGTGCATATACCCGGCCGCGAGCTGCATGAGCGGATCGCTCGAATCTTTCCCCATGACGGCGAATTCCCGCTCCATCTCGCTTAGAAACAGCAGGTCGAGCAGCAGCGGAACGACCGTATTCTGCGTGGATACCATCCGGCCGAACCGCCGCTGCAGCTTGCGGAGGTACGTGTAAGTCGATAGCAGCCGCGCCGTATCGCGGATCGCGACTTTTCCGACGGGCAGCTGTGCAGATGCCTCCGGCCCGTCCGGTGCATAGTGGAAGTAGATCACGTGGAACGTAATGTCTTCCAGCGCCTGGCGCCGGAACAGCTCGCCCGGCGGACAAAACACCAAGTCTCCGAAGGCCGCGCGGCCCTGCCGATCCGCAATCTCATATTCGAAGGAGCCCGCTTCCACGCCGAGTACCGTATATGTTTGGTGCGTGCTTTCCGGGAACATGAAACTGGGGCGTGGCCCCGTATAGACGCATTGAACCACTTCTACGCTTCCGTTGGACATCGTCAGCATTCGAATCCCCCTGTCCACTCGATTTACTATAAAGATAACACAGCAGTATTCATTTGCGTCGCGCAAAAAAATGAAAATAAAAGCTCAAATTCCTGCATGTTCTTCGCTTTGGGCCGCAAGTATGATGAGAGCGTACAGACAAAAACCGATAAGGAGGGTTTGCATTTGTTTTACACGATTCGACGATGGATTCGACGCAAGGCGCTGCCGCGGGGGGCCGTTTCCTGTATCCGCCTTCTGTGCGCGGGGGCGGCGCTTGCTTCGATGGCCGCTTGCAGCGGCGCGCCACAGCAGCCTTTAGCGGCGGAGCCGCCGCAGGCGACGAAGAAAGAGCCGGTGGAGCTTGTCTTTTTCTCCACCTCGGGCTGGACCAAGGAAGCGTTCGACGAGCGGTTCGGCGACGCAATGAGGCGCAAATTTCCGGATTATACGATCACGTATATCCAGTCTTCCAAAAACGTAACGATGGATAGCCTGATTACGGCCGGAACGACCTTCGATATATTTTGGGACACGTACTCGAACACGTTCATTAACCTTGACCGCTACAAGCTGCAGTTCGATATGAGCGACCTGATCAAGAAGCATAACGTCAACTTGAACCAGCTTGATCCCGCATCGATCAATATCGCCAAAACCATGTCAAACGGCAAAATGTATGCGCTTCCGTTAGTCAATAACACCGACGTGCTGTACTACAACAAAGACATCTTCGATAAGTTCGGCGTTCCGTATCCGAAGGACGGCATGATGCGCGACGAGGTGCTCGATATCGCCAAACGATTAAACCGGGTCGACGGCGGGACGGCCTATTACGGCCTAGGGCTTTACCCTTCCAACGCGCTGGCGATGAGCCCCTTCTCCATTCCGTATATCGATGCGAAGACGCAGACGCCGACGATTCAAACGGACGCCCGCTGGAAAACCGTCTTCGAGCCGCTGATCGCCGCTTACCGCACGACGGACAACAAGAAGATGTCGGACCCGAATCAATTTTTGAAAACCGGCAATATGGCGATGTTTATCGGCCTAGCCAACATGTTCCTGAACTTCGATGCATCCGGGGTGAACTGGGATCTCGCCACGTATCCGCTGTTCAAGGAAGCGCCCGGCGTTGGGCCGCAGCCGCTGCCGACCATGTTCAGCATCACGTCCATGAGCAAGCACCCCGATGAAGCGATGGAGGTTCTTGCCTATATGCTGACGGAAGAGTCGCAAAAGTCGCTAGCCGAGCGGGCGATTATTCCCGTGCTGCAGACGCCGGCAGTGACACGAGCCTTCGGCACGAAATCGCCGTACCCAGGCAAAAACTACGCCGCCATTCTGAAATACAAATTCGCCGAAATTCCGCCGATGACCGTCTACGACAAGCTCGCGCAAAACATATATCTCAAGCCGCTGGAAGCGCTGGCCAAAGGAACGACGGACCTGAATACCGCCTTCCGCAACATCGATCAGGAGACAAGGCAAATGATTATGCAGGAGAAGGCCAAGTAGCTTTGCCCCACACCCTGGTGCAGAAACAGGATGTGTACGCAAAAAAGTGAAAATAAAAGTGAAAATTGCTGTATATTCTTCGTTCCGGCGCGGCGCTATCATAAGATTACAGAACCACCTTACCCCATACTCAGCAAGGAAGTGAATCGAATGGAAGCGAAGGAAGAGGCAGCGATGGAAAGCGTGTCGTACACTGGAAAAAAATCCATTATCGATTGCGACATTCACGCCAGCGTGCCGTACGAAGGACTGAAATCGTATTTGCCGCGTATGTATCGCGAGCAGATGGACACGTGGGGCAAACGCCTCCCCGGGCAAAATCAAATGTATTTGAACGGCGGGACGAACGGCTCCATGCAGGAGTATCGCCCGCCTCGCGGAAAGGAGGAGGACGAGGACAGCTACCTGCGCTACTTTCAGGCCCAGCATCTCGACAAATATAACCTGGCCTACGGCGTCCTGACCGGCAGCGATTACGCCGTTCATACGACGCCGGATACCGATTACGCTGCCGCCCTCTGCTCCGCCATGAACGATTACGTGATCGAAAGATACGTATCCCGGGACAGCCGACTGAAAGGCTCGGTGCAAATCCCGAAGCAGGACCCGGCCCTGTCGGCCAAAGAAATCGACCGCGTCGGCTCCCATCCGGGCATGGTGCAGGTGATCGTGTCCAACGGCGCGCAACGGCCGTACGGCAACCGGATCTACGATCCGATCTACGCCGCTTGCGCGCGGAACCATTTGCCTTTTGCCATCCATGTGAGCATGGAGGGCATCGGCATTAACCACCCGCCGACGGGGGCGGGATACGTCAGCTATTACGCCGAATACCGGGCGGCGCGCACGCAGATCATGATGGCGCACCTGGCCAGCCTCATCTTCGAAGGCGTGTTCGTCAAATTTCCGGAGCTGAAGGTAACGATGGTCGAAGCAGGCATGCTCTGGGTCGCTCCGTTCCTGTGGCGGCTGGATCAAGATTGGAAGGCGCTGCGCCATCAGACGCCTTGGCTGACGCAGCCGCCGAGCGAGTATTACCGCAAGCATGTCCGGGTCACGTCGCAGCCGATCGAGCTGCCGCCGCAGAAGGAGCTGTTCCTGCCGATGATGGAGGCGATTCATGCGCGCGAATGCCTGATGTTTGCCAGCGATTACCCGCATTGGGATTTCGACTCGCCGCTCCGTGCCTTTCCGAAAATGGACGATGCGCTGAAGCGCCGTATTTTTTACGAGAATGCGGCGGAGCTGTACGGCTTGCCGTCCGAACCCGCGACAGCCGGAGGTGTCGGGGCTTGAGCCACAACCGTTACTTGGTCGGCCGCGCATCGGAGATCGCGCCCGGCGCCCGCAAAATCGTCGAAGTCGAAGGCCGCAGCATCGGCGTTTATAATGTCAACGGTCATTATTATGCGATCCGCAACGTATGTCCGCATCAAGGCGCGCCGCTCTGCCTCGGGATTACGACCTCCTTCGTCACTTCCTCGTATCCCGGCGAGTTCTGCTTCGAGATGGAAGGGGAAATCGTGCGTTGTCCGTGGCATTTCTGGGAGTTCGAGATCAAGTCGGGCTGCATGGTCGTCGATCCGAAGACAAGAACGAAGACATACGACGTCACCGTCGAACGATATGATGTTTCGATTGAGGACGAGGACCAGCTCTTTGTCCATTTGTAAGGTCGCCGATCCGGCCTCTGCTGCCGCTAGGTTCCAATAAGCGAACGAACCTCCATATCCGGTGATCGCCGGATTGGAGGTTTGTTCTTGTTCTTGTCTCTTTCAGCCCATCTCCGTAAAACAAGAGCAATGAACGAGACGATGGGCCGTCTAAGCTTGCGGCCAAAGTCCCCCCCGCATTCGAAAGCTGCAGAACCGCCAATCCGAGAAAAAAACGCTGCCGACCGCGACAGTAAGACGAATGTGGTTCGTAATTGGCATTTCAGACATTCGCCCCACGTCCCTGCCTGTTCCAGTGCGCCCCCGGCATTCGCCGCCATCGGCCGCCTTCCATTTGGGTTATGACGACTGCACGGCCGTTCCGAGTCATATCTTAATAATACATATGACTTCCCTATAGGATGTGAATGCTGTGAAGGACGTGAACGCCAGCCCCCCGCTGCCCCCCGGTCTCGATAAACCGAACATTCTCGTCATCCTCGTAGACGAACAGCGGTATCCACCGGTCTATGAGTCGGCTGAAATCCGAGAATGGCGCAAGGGCCACTTCGCCGCCGAGCGGTTCTTGAAGTCGCACGGACTTGAGTTCCACCATCACTATATCGGCAGTGCCGCCTGCTGCCCGAGCCGGGCGACCCTGCTTACCGGGCATTACCCTTCGCTTCACGGCGTCAGCCAGACGAATGGCATCGCCAAGAGGTCGGGCGACCCGGACATGTTCTGGCTGGATCGCAATACCGTGCCTACGCTCGGCCATTATTTCCGCGAAGCCGGGTACCAGACGTACTATAAGGGAAAGTGGCATATCTCGGATGAAGATATGCCGGTCCCGGGTACACACCGAAGCGTCCCGAGCTACGAGCCCGTCACAGGACAGCCTGATCCCGGGCTGGACGGTTGTATGCGGATGCCGACAGGCTGGATGCTTACGGCTTCGCCGGCTGGATCGGTCCCGAGCCTCACGGACGCAATCCGCGAAATTCCGCTTCGTCCGCAGCGATCGGCGTAAGCGGCCGCGATGAGACGTACGTCGAGGAAACGACGGAGCTGATCGAAGCGCTGGACCGGCAGCGCCTCGCAGAGCGCGAAGCCCAGCCTTGGCTTATTGTCGCGTCGTTCGTGAATCCGCATGATATTGTGCTCTACGGGGCGCTGACGGCCCACTTGCCGGCGTTCCGGTTCGCGGTTGACCCTATGCCGGAAGTCCCCCCGTCGCCGACATTCGACGAACCGCTGCATACCAAGCCGCGATGCCAGGCAAGCTACCGTGATTTGTACCCGTACGCGTTCCAGCCTATCCTCGATGAGCCATTTTACCGCAAGCTGTATTATCAGCTGCAAAAAAACGCCGATCAGCAAATAGCGAGAGTGCTCGAGGCCCTAACGCGCTCCTCCTTTTATGACAACACCATCGTCGTCTTCACCTCCGACCACGGGGAACTGTTGGGGGCGCACGGCGGATTGCGCCAGAAGTGGTACTGCGCGTATGAGGAAATGCTGCATGTTCCTTTTATCATTCATAACCGGCGTCTATTCCCGCAGCCGCAGCAATGCCATGCCCTTACGAGTCATGTGGACCTGATGCCCACCTTACTGGGGCTGGCTAATGCCGATGCCGAGGCCATCCGGGAGCGCCTGCGAAGCAAGTTCAGCGAAGCGAGGTCACTTGTCGGCCGCGACCTGTCGGCGGTCATCCGGGAGCCGGATCGTGTCTCTCTTCCCGATGAGCCCATCTATTTCATGTCGGACGACGATGTCACCCGCGGGCTGCATCAATGCAATGCGCTGGGGATGCCATACCCCTCCGTCGCGCAGCCCAATCACGTCGAAACGATCATAATGACCGTGACGCACAACAGCAAGAAACAGCGGTGGAAGCTGTCCCGCTACTTCGATCCTACCCAATTCTGGAGCTGCCCGGGCGTAAGCGATACCGCAAGCTCGCCAGTTGGACCCGCTTACGGTCCGGTCCGCTGCTGGAACGTATCCGTCAAGACGAAGCCCGCCGAGGACGAGTTCGAGCTGTACAACTTGTCCGACGATCCGCTGGAAACGGTCAATCTCGCGCATCCTTCCTGCGCGACACCGACTACGATCGCGATCCAGCGACACATGATGGCGCTGCTGGCCGCGCAGCGAAAGCATAAACGATTACAGCCCGCAACGTACCATACTTGAAACATTCTTATCAGGCCGCTTGTACCGCAGAGACCTTGCACGAAAAAACGAGCCCAGCGTCTGTGCTGAGCTCGTCGTGCTTGCGCGGAACCGTCCGTTTCACCATACCTTTATAACGAACGGGCGCACAGTCTCGCTTTTGCCTTAAACGTCTTTCAGCGGCTGCTTCGAATCATTGCATGCTGCATCCGACAGGCTCTACGACTGGGAAACGGACGGCTTCGATTTTTGCGAAGCGGTCACCATGAGCAAGATGCCTGTAATCAAGTGCAGGATCCAGCCCAGCAGCGGAACCCAGGCCAATACCGAAGTGATGACGCCCAGGATGGATCCATAAAACGGCTCTTTGTTCTTGGCGGATAATATAAGCGTAATCACGTGCAGAATGAACATCACTCCTAAAGCCGTGTACGCGCTTCCCATTACGACGGCAGCGCCTACTACAGGAATAGCCAGGAACACTTCGAATGCCCCCGTTATCCATTTCAGGACTCTGGAACCGGTCATTTCCAACGCCTCCTTAGTAATATCCTCCGTACAATATATTAACGATACAAGCAATTTATGGATGTTTTATGAATCTTGCGGGCTAAAACAATTTTTAGGTGAGCCCGCGCCCGGTTTTCCCTTGGCCTTCAGACGGCAAGTCGCCCTTCTGCCGGAATGCAGCGCCGTTGCCGGAATCGAACGCTACTGTTGCGGGGCCTGTTCCATCGCGATCCCCGTTCCCGTCCTCAGCGCTTCCCGCCAATACCATGCAGCCACCCCGATATCGAAGACCGCCAGCCCCATCGGGTTGAAAAATACGGTTTCCCGCTTGTCAAGTGACGCCAACGCGCCGCGACCGGCGACATCCGACAGCGTGATGACGTCCGATTCCTTCAAACCGAAGCTGCAATGCAGCTGCTCGATATCCGTATTCTCGCGGCACACCTCGGTCCAGTCATCGACGACGACGGCGTTTACGTTCGACACGCTTGCCGGCATATAATCGCGCAGCGAGATGTTAAGCAGCAGCATTCCATCCGCCGGCGCTTCGTCGATATAGCGTTGATCGGAGACCGTACAGGTGGCGAACACATCGGAGCTGCGGTACGCCGCTCTCCAATCGTCCGCGATGTCCGTTATTCCTCGAACCGGTTCAGGCACCGTGTCCGGGTCAATTCCCCGCACATCGTACAGCGTGATGCGCTCCAGCTTCCCGCCTAATAACCGGATGCACATATCCAGATGAAGGCGGCCGATCGGCCCCCAGCCCACAATACCGACTCGCAGCTTGGCAGGTCGGCGTGCCGCCATGTACGCTTTCAGCATCAGCCCGCTGACCGCCGCCGTACGCAGTCCGTTCAGCAAGCCGCTGTGAATCATGGCGACCGGCGCCCCCGTCTGGGGATCGTTGAGAATGATCATGTTATGCGCTCTCGGCAGCCCGTGAAGATGGTTGTTCGGGAAGCTTGCTACCCACTTGATCCCCGCCATCTGAATGCTCCCGCCGACGTAAGCCGGCATCGCAATGATCCGGTTCACCGGCTCGCCAAACCGCAAGTACGGCTTCAGCGGATGAACACAGTCGCCTCCGTCCTTGATAGCGACAATCTCCTCAACGATCGCCGTCAGTCCATGCCAATCGATGCCGATGTCCCGAATATGACCGTCATGCAAATAGATCATGCGCTAGCCTCCGTACGAGAGCGACGGGTCGTAGCCAAGCTCCCGCCGCACCCAATCGTCGTTATATACCGTATCCAAGTACCGTTCGCCGCGGTCGGGTAATATCGCCGCACATACCGACCCCGCAGGAATGCTGCGGGCGATTCGCCGGATGGCGGCGATGATACCTCCGGATGAAGCCCCGGCCAAGATCGACTCGTGCCGGACCAGCTCACGGCATCCCTGGACGCAGTCGGTGTCCGTAACATGTACGACGAGCTCAGCCATGCCTTGCTGGTACAGGCCTGGCGTGATGCCCGCCCCCAGCCCCGGAAATTTGCGCGGACCTTTCGCTCCGCCAAAAATGACGCTGCCCGCCGCATCGACGGCGACGACCTTCGTAGACCATCCCTGACGGTCGATGTATTCTCTGCAGCCGCGTATCGTGCCGCAGGAGCTGACGCCGCAAAACAAATAATCAATCTCGCCGAGCTGCTCCCCGATTTCCCTCATCGTCGTCTCCGCGTGAGCCAAATAGTTGTCCGGGTTGCCATATTGGTTGGTCCAATACGCGTTCGGTATACTCCGGACCAGCTCGCCTACTCTGCGAATCCGCGCCGGCAAATACTCTCCCGTCTCCAGATCGGGCTCAGCGACCAGATCAATCTCGCCGCCATAGGCGCGAATGATGCGTTTATGCTGCTCGGTCGTCCGAGGATCGACGACGCAAATAAACCGGAGTCCCGCATAACCGCATAATTGCGCGAGACTGATCGCCAAATTGCCCGAGCTCGATTCGATGACCACGGTATCCGTTCCGACCTCTCCGCGCCGCATCGCCTCCCGCAGCATATGCAGCGCAGGCCGATCCTTCGCGCTCCCGCCGGGATTCGCCCCCTCCAGCTTCCCGTATACCTGAAACGACTCGCCGCCGAATACCCGCCGAAGCGGAATTAACGGCGTACCGCCGATCGTATCGGCTATCCCGCCTTCCAGTTTCAATCGTATCCCTTCTCACTCGTAAAATATTTTTTTGCTCTTGATAGCGCTGCCCGCCATCATTTCCGGGCTCCCCCGCTCCACCCGCAGCTCGCCGAGAATACGGGCGCGAATCATCGTCCCGATTTCCGGAATGCGGTTCTCCACCTCATCCCGGATGCGCTCCAGCGCCGCAGCGGTCGCCCCCAGACTGTATACGTGCACAACAAGCGCATTACCCGTCACCTTCACGCGAACCCTCGCGTCGCTCAAATGGCGGAATACGACTTCCTCGATGTCGTAGATGCTAATTTTTTCGCCATGCTTCAGATCGGGGCCGATCCTTTTCACGATGCCTTTGAAGCTTTGCCGTTCCACGCCGTCCACCCGGATCGGGCGCAGATCGCGAACGACGTCATACGTGACGTAGCGCATTGCAGGGAACGCTTCCCTCACGGCGGAGGACAGGACAAGCACCTGCTCATCGCCGGATTCCAGCGGCTCCATTCCTTCGCCCAGCCGTTCCGGGGCGATACCCTCGGCAACGAGTCCTTCCGCTAACACGTAACGCCCATGCTCGTGGGAAAAATAGGCGATCGTCCCGATCTCAATCGATCCGTACGTATCGGTAATTTGGCTCGCGTCGAGACCTAACCGCCGAGCCGCCTGCCCAATCCAGACCGGCGACGCGATTTCCCCCACCAGAATGACATGGCGAATACCGTAACCGGCCGGGTTCGCCGATGCCTGCAGCAGCCGCTCCAGAATGGAAGGCATCGTATACAGCACTTCCGGACGGAAGGCCGCGAGCCGCTCCAGATGCTCCTCGATCGGCCGCCGGAACGAGATCGACTCGACCTCGATGCCGAGCCGGCGGAACACGTCCACGGCCGTCGCTTCCGCATGTCCCGTTCCCATATCGGCTAACGCAGTCCGATAATGGTTCGTTCCCAGGATCGCCCGGAACACCTCAAGCTTGATGCCGATATACGCCTCTTCGTCCGCATCCGTGTAATAAATCGCCTTGCGCCGGCCGGAGCTCGTTCCCGACGTGCGGTAGCAATGGACATCGCTGCGCTCGCCCAAAGGATTGCTGTCCGTATAATAATGAGCTTCGAGTACTGAAGCCGTCATCAACGGCAGCGATTCCAAATCCGTCTCCCCGGCTTCGCGTTCTTGTCCTGTCCCAGGCTGTTGCATATACCAGGGACAATACTGCGACATGCGTCCTATCGCTTGCTTGAGACTTGCAGGCAACCGCATTCGCTTTTTTCGCCTCCCTCTTGTCTACCTGATTATTCCATTTTCGCGTTTCTATAACATATGCAGGCGGTTCGCCCCCGTTCTTGCCACACAGCCAAAAAAAGTACGATCACCTATCGAAGCCCGGCCCCGTATGATATGGGAAAGAACCTACCAGAAAGGAGGAAGCCCGATGGCAAATACCCGGAACAGCGTCGCCAGCAAGCTGCTGAAAGCCCGAATGCTCCTCGGTCACCCGGAGCTGGCAAAGCATGTACCTGTTACCCGTTCGTATACGCCTAGTCAGCTGCACGACATGCTGAAGCGTTACGGGATGGTGTATGTGAAGCCGGACGTCGGCTCGCAGGGGATTGGGGTTATGCGGGTTGAGAAGCAGGGCAGCACGTATCGGTACCAGAGCGGCATGAAGCAGCATACTTTCTCATCGTTCCAAGACATGGTCCGATCGTTAACTTCACGGATCGGTGCCGAACGGTACCTGATTCAGAAAGGCATTCACCTGCTGCGATACCAGAAGCGCCCCTTCGACTTCCGCGTCATGATCCAGAAAAGTCCCGCCCGCCAGTGGGAAGCGACAGGAACTGCGGCACGGCTCGCCCATCCGAACAAAGCGGTGACGAACGGAAGTCAGGGCGGCACCATTTATGCGGCCAAAGACTTGCTGAAGCCGTTCGCCGGCGACCAGAAGACGGCCGCGCTATTGTACCGCCTGAACCGTCTCGCCCGCCTGACCGCAGCCCGGATCGGGCGTACGTATCCTGCCATGAACGAGCTCGGCCTCGATGTCGGCATTGACCGCCATCTGAAGCCTTGGATATTGGAAGTCAACACCCGCCCGGACCCTTGCCCGTTCACCAAGCTGGATAACAAGGACGCGATCCGCAAGATCGTAGCGTACGCCAAGGCGTACGGCCGACGGTATCCCTTGGTGTGCAATAAGTCGAAGAAGGCCCCGTGCTGCGGGAGGAAATAAGGGAGAGAGTTTGACAGGAACGCGCCGGTTGTATGCGCTTTGTATTTCATAGAGCTGCTTCCATGTAATGCAAACAACCTCCCGCTTCACGATCATCGTGATGGCGGGAGGTTGTTGTTATGGCTGTGGTAAAGACTCTTAAGGTGAAAAAAACTTCGGTTTGCTCAACTCTTTCTATAAGGATCAAGAAGTGGCGATATCCATGGGCAACTACGAATATTTAGATCCTTTAGCCGATGGGTCAATACTTCCAAAGTCCTCCGCCTTATGCCCAAAACACTTTCATTAAGACTCTAAGTGGCAAAACTCGCCTGTTAGTAGCAAACCTAATCGATCTCATAATCATCCGAATGATCCGCTCCCCCTGTTAGACAGGTAAAGCATACATTCCAACCCGCTAAAGCTGTTCCAATCGCCCAAATAGGTTGATGGCATTGGTTGCAACAAGCTCCGGCTTGTTTGGCGGAAACCGCGGTTTCCAAGCAGCTGACGAGCGACTTCTTGTTACTCATTGGATTGCTTTTTAGATACAAAGCCGCAAATTCATTTATTGTTATCGAGACTATTGCAAAACCCTCCTCAATAATATTTAGGAATTTATTGGTTTTAAGCGGCTGTATCGTTTCCTCTATAAAACCAAATATTTCAGTTTCGTCAATTCAGAGCGAAAAGTAGGTTTTTAGGGGTATTTGACCAGGAATTCCTTGTTCACTGGGGAAATTCGTTTATCTATTTCCTAACCTCGCATAGCCACGCTTGAATCAAGGCATCCATTAGCTGTTCCTGAAACAACTTATATCCGCCAGCACCCATCGCCACACACAACAATTTGTCCCACACCGCTTGCGTTTTCTCTAAACGAACAAGTTCCTCCTTCGAAAAGGACACAAACACAGAATCGCCTTGCTTAAGCGTCGCTTGATAACGGTCGGAGTCGAAAAACCAAGGCGCATAGCACTCCGCATACCGCATAGCCAAGACATTCCCGGTCTCAATACCTTTAATATCAAAATCCCCCGAATAATAGAGACTTCCATGCATCCGTCCCTCTTCCATATAACGATCCAGTAACCGCAGCGCGGCTGCACTGGCAGGACCGCTTGTACACATCAGCAAGGGCCCGGTGGTCTCGTGACCTTCTGTTGTCTCGGTGAATGACAGCTTATCCGTTACATCTGCGAGAGTCGAGAAGACAGCAGGATTCTCGACGACATACACATGATGGACAAGCGGCAGCACAGCCGCAGCTTCCACCTGCCTTAAGGTCATGACAAAAGGACCCTTCATCGCGCCACCGAAAGGAAGATAGAGGTGAACAGAGGAAGAAATATCGTCATCCAACACGCCCGCCCGACGGTAGATGTCCCGGGCAACCAGACTGTCGATGCCGGTCGTTGCATTCGCAACTTCGCCAAGACTTGATGCGTCTGCCAAACACAAGGCCTGCCCCTCCTGATGGGCATAACGCAGTGCGTGGAAGAACAGCCGGCCCCCCGCCTGGTTCCGATCCAGCGCATGAGGGTAGCCTGACGCTAAAGCGGCAAGCACGGGTATTCGGATCGCTACCTGCGCCCGGCCCCCTACTAATCTTGCCGCTTCCCCATTTAGCAGTAAGTTCCAAGCCTTTACCGCAATGCCGAGTTCCCGCTCAGCCGTCTCCGGGGACATTCGCCACAACTCCCGGAGCGGCCGGTAGCCCCCGGCTGCGCCTGCTTCCAATCCGGCCAGCCAATCCTTAACGACCGGTGCAAGCTGTGCACAAGACTCCCCATACGAGCTTCTAACGTTGTCAAACAAAGCATGCCATTCAGTTTCAGCGAGCAGCTTCAGGTCTGCGTTCGTGAGTAAAGGACTCCCGACCAGAATCTCATGCAACTCCGGAATTGTAAAAGGGAATGCAGACCCTTTGAGCTCCGACGCGAACTGCGCAAGCGAAATCCGAATATCGGCTCCCGGCTGTTCATACCTGCCGAAGAAGGTATTCACCGCCTCGCATTCCTCCGCGTTTGCTCCTCGTAAGACAATATGTCCTTTGGCTTCTTCCAGACTCGCATACCGTTTCCACACGAGCTGCAGCATTTTCTCGAACCCCGGTTGCGCGAAATATCTTCTCACTCTTGCCATACGATCCGTGTCCGTCCTTACATATGGATGAGATTTTCGCGGCTGGTGACTCATGCCTGACTGCCGCCTCCCACATATTCCTTCCGGCTGCCGTTCCAGCGATAACGGAAGAGCGTCACGAAGTCAACATCCTTCGGCCGGTAAATTTCGTAGATCGCCAGTTTCGGCACCGTATCAAAGCAGCCCCACAGCACTTGGGATGTCATCATATAGTCAAAGCCCATGTCGGTCAGCAGCTTGAACATATCGCGCATATTTTCTTCATCCACGCCGGCAAAGGCCTCGTCAAGCGAGATGAGACGAGGGGCGTCCGCTCGCGCATCGGAGTATCGGGACCATGTTGCCGCGAATAGCGGAATGTACATCGCCATCGCTTTCTCGCCGCCGCTCAGCACGTTGAACCGGGCATCCGTCAGCGGACGGTAGCCTGTCTGTTCCCCTTTGCGGTATTTGAGCTCGAACCGGAACCAATTGCGATAATCCAGTGCGCGGTACAGATGCTGGCGAAGCGACTCCTGCTCTTCCTGCGCGGATAGCTTGGCGCTGCTGATTTGCGCCCGGAAATGCCCGATCATGGCATCGATTTCGTCCTCCCGGAGGCGATGTGAATCGCGTTTAAGCAATTCCACCAGATCGAAGACATCCAACTGTTGGTCACCAGACGCCGGCTTCGGCTCCCACTCCAGCTTCAAGCGCAGACCGCTGGACGTATCGCGCTCCTCCATCAGCTTGTTCATTTGCCGCACCCACTGCTCGGCCCGGTGAATGCGCTGCCGAATGGCTTTGCCCACGCTTCTCAAAATTATTTCTTCATACAGCTCGCGATCCTTCTCGCTTAACAAAGCGCTTTGCTCGGCTTCCTGCTCCTCCAATTCCTCCAGCAGCATATGAGGCGGCAGTGGCTGCTGAACATTGCGCATCGACAGCAGCAATAGCCGTCCGGACGCTTCTTCCGTCACCATTTCCAGCACATATTCAGTTAGCAGCATACGCGCTGTATTGAACTGTTCTAACAAGCGGTTCAATATGTTCTCAGCGTTACGCGTTGCGAACAAGGACTCATAGCTTCTTCGGATGTCTTTAGCTTGCGTAAATTCAGACCCCGGCGCTCCGACCGAGCCGTCCGACCCTTCAGCCTTAGCGCGCCATTCCGCCACCAGACCTCGGCGAAGTTCGCCTTGCCATAGCCCAAGTGCCCGGTCCAATTTCAAGCGAAGCTCCTCCGCCTGCTCATTTAACAGTACAAGCTGCGCCTCTGCTCGCGCTTCTTTGCGTTTGGCTTCATCCAGGAGCCCTTCCTGCTCCTTGCCGCGCGCCAGCAATCCCGCTAGCTCCGAACGAAGCTCTTGGAGCTTTCTCGCCACATCGGCGAGTCCCAATTCCTCGATCAACTGCCTTAACGTTTCAACCTCGGCCCGAGACTTCCTCCGCCGCTCATCAAGCTCATCGGCGAGCATTTCCTCATCTTCCAAATCCGCAGCGACGGATTCCAGCTCCTCTTGAAGCCTTTGCCGTGTAGTCCGCGCATCCTGATACTGCCGCCATGCGGAGTGAAGCTCTGAGAGGCTTCCTTCATAATCGCGGATCATCGCGGTAGCCTCCGCCAGCTCCTTCTCTCGCTTAAGCCGCGTCCACCCGGATGTCAGATCATGCAGTTCCCTCTGAAGCTCCCGCCATTCGCCGGACTTTGCTTTGTATCGCTCGATCGCCCGCTCTTCCTGATGCGCAGCGGCTTGCAGTCGATACGAGGCCGCTTGCCATTCACCGGCGCTCTGCGATAAATCGGCGCCGCTCGGAAACGAATCGCGTTCCGCCGTTAGTTCACGCTCGGCGTCCAGACGCTCAGCCAGTTGCCGGTCTGTCTCGTCAATCCGGCTTGCCAACACCGCAATTGCCTCTTCTAATCTGGCAATTTCCATGAATCGCGTACGCTCCCGAGTTTCTTTGCCGATATATTCCGCGCGCGGCTTCACATTTGCTTTACCAGCTAAAGGCCCCAACCGGTAAGAACCGTCCGAGGCAATGACCCCATGCCAATCGCTATCGTCAACAAAATGCCTCTCTTCATCCCACAAAAAACTTCTCAGCACCTTCTCGACCACTTCCGCGGTCAATCCGCTGTCCTCCGCAGGGGCGGCCACTAATAAATCCGCCAGTGTGTAACCAACCTCCAGCGGATTCGGCACAATCCACATGTCCTCCTCGCCGGCGCCGCATTCTCCAAACCTCCCCTCCGGTGAGATCCAGGCATCCAGCAAGCCAGAACGCTCCAATGCCTCCTCAATGCGAACCCTGGTTTCATCCGTCACGTGCGCTCTAAAGTCACAGGCAGCGAACAGCGGCGCACCGTCTCCCTGTCCTTTCCTGCTGCGAGTTGCTATCCGCGCCGCACTCCGTTTCGGCTCCGGTTCGCGACTTTGTTCCCAACCGTGCTTTTCCTGACGGAGAGACTCCTGCTCCATCACATAAGCATCCCGCTCGTTCTCCAGCGCGATTCGCAGTGCGACCATATTGTCCCTGGTACTCGCATACCGCTTCAACATCGCTTCACGGATCGTTTCAAGGGAGGCCGTTGGTCCCACGCTGTAGTGACGTATCGCACTAAACGTCTCCCGAACAGCTTCATCGTCAAACGCCATATGCTGCAGATCGTTTTGCCAGTCGATGACCTCGTCTTTGAACGCCTCTCGCTGTTCGTCCAATTGCCTTTCCCTCTCCGCGCGCTCACGTTCGGCCTCATCACGAACCCGGCTCGCCTCACCCATTTCAAGCTCACGTTCCTTCACAAGCGCAGCCGCGGCTTTCTCCTCTGCCGCCTTGGCCAAGGCCCGCTCAATCACACCGCGGTGAGCTTTAATATCCTTCCGCCAGCCCTCTCGCCAAGCATCGTCTGCCGGCACATCTCTAGCCCATGATCGATGGTAGACGGCATGCCCGGCAAATTCCATATCCCCGGCCATCGCCTCCAGTTCGTCCAACAGCTCTCTCTGTTCCCGCTCCGCCGCTGCCTCCTTGTCCTTCGCATCCTGCCTGTCGCGCTCCAAACGATCTTGTTTGATCCGGTCTTTCGCTGCCTTCTCCCTGGAACGCTCCAACTGCTTGTCCGTATCCTCCAGCACCTTCGACGCTGTCTCGTACTCCCGCTGCTTGCCGATTGCCTCGTGCTGCTCCAGCACCCCTCGCTCCGCTGCAATTTCCTGCACCCTGATCTGAATCGCGCTCTGCTGCGATGAGGCCGCCGCCTTCTCGCTTACCGCAAGCTGTAAAGCTTCCTCGGAGGATTTCACTCTCGCAGCGACTTCATCGTACCCGGATTTAGCCTCCAACATCTGCTCCGACTTTACAAAAAGCACATGCTTGTTATATAACTCGTACCGCTCTTGCAGCTTCAGCATTTCACTGCGGTGCCTTTTGATCTCATCAAGCCTGTCGGCCATTTGGTCCATATCCTCCAGCACCTCGGACAACGGCCTGAGCTCTTCCTCCAACAGTGGCGGCAGCGCTTGATGGAGAATGTCGTAGATCGCCGTCGGCTTGAAATCCTTCGACAGCTTCGGACTGCGCAACTGAATCATAAGCTGCAGTAAATCCTGAAAGGCATCCCCATCCGCAAAGCCAAAAATATGTTTGTTCACCAGCTCCTGATATGACTTCTGATCATGTACAACCTGTCCCCCGGAGCTAATCTTGGCCTCCAGCTCCTTCCGATCAAGCGGGATCCGTACTTCGTCTTCCAACCAGCGATTCCGGTCATACAACCAGAAGTCCCGACCAATGCGCCTGCCATCCTCAAGCACAAAGCCCCAGAATTGTACTTGCTGCGCATGTCTCCTCGCCCGCAGTCCAATGCCTACCGTCTTGAACGCGCCGCTCCTTCCATGCTTGAACTCCATCCACAAATAGCCGGTCGCATCCGTCTTCCCGCTGTCTTCTTCCCCGATCAAATAGTACTCAATTCTCCGATCTCGTGAACCAAACGGGTCGAGCCGGTGGGCCCGCTTATCCCCATCCAGCACAAGCGGCAAAAAGCTTTGCATCGTAACCGACTTACCCGAACCGTTCGATCCGCGAAGAATCAGCCTGCCTTCTTCCAGCTGGAATTCCTCTTCATCGTAATACCAGAAATTAAGGATACCAACTCGGTTCATCTGCCATCTGGCCGCCTCTTGGCCGCCTTTCTCCCGAACAGCGGCAAACTGCTGTGTATGTATTGGTTCCATGCTTCATTCGCCCCCTTATTCCCTCTCCAAATCCGTATTTCCATACTCTGCCTGCCATCTGCCCAGCATCGGCGATATGAGGAACGCAGCCTCTCCTTCTTGCTCCCCAAGTCCCCATTCTAGCAAATGCTTCATACACAGCTCCGCCAACTCTTGCGAAGAGAACTCCCTTAACTCCTTGCTCCAGAACACCTTATACTTCTCTTGAAGCTGATAAAAAATAGCCTCTAACTCCGACCTTGTCAGCCTGATCATGCCGTTAGCTTCCGTATGCAACCCGCTGTCTTCCGACAGCCGGGAGCGGATTTCTCCGGCAGCAAGCAGCGCCAAGTCCGATGCCGCCGACAGCGTCGGGAACAAATCACTCTCCCCGGTCAACTCCGGGTGAAAGAACAATAAGCCTTCCCGATAGCGGCGGCCGACCCAACCAAGCATTTTTTCCAATTGGTCTATCAGCGCTCGCCGCTGCCACAGCACATAATTCAAGTCATCCTCGTCCCATTGTCTGTCCGCCACAACCGGCTCCAACAGCAATCGTCGATATACACGATGTCTGAGGCGCATCGATTGACCCTCCTGGGTACTCGCATAGGGAATCGGATCCTCCAATTCCTCTAACCGCGAGCATCCGGTCAGATCACGCGGGAACCGCCTGAGCACATAACGGGCATTCGGCGAACATTCATACAGCGCATTTCGCTCCGCATCCTGAGCCCAGCCGCTTTCGTCCCCATCTACATTATGCAGTACACCGAGCGACCTCAATTTCTTCAACGCCCGTGCCATGGCCAGACGATCATAGTAATTAGCCCAGTCCGCCTCTATGCCTTCGGCTACCATCTGCTCACGAATCTCTTCTACAATGTCAGAGAGCAGGAATTGGTCCAGCTCGGTCTTTCCTTCCAAATACCACAGTCCATAGGTAAAAAAGATATAATCCCGCTTATCGCGAAATTCCGCGAAGCCCATCCACGGGTAAGCTTTCACTGGTGTCTTGTCCAGCTTCGCAATCGTCCTGGTCACAATCAGCGGAAACCCCGCTTTATCCATCAGCCAATTCCGCAGCTCTTCATAATGGTCCTTAATGGTGAAATACAAGTCTGCGTCGTCTTCCTTCGCCACCCATGGCCGATTTAGCAGCGCATGAATACATGCACGCTTGCGCTCAGCCAGTTGCTCAGCATTTCTCGCCCGCTTGCTTGCTCTGCGCAGCGCCCCAGTCGCCATTTACAGTTCCCGCCTTTCTTCACTGGTTGCCGCTGATTCAGCAAAAGACCCTGAAGCCGCTTCTGTCAGCATAAAGTAAAGCTCATAATCCGCCATCTCTAGCTCCCCGTCCTCGGCATACATAATCGCCCGTTCCTGCGTACGCGGATTATTCATGCGAATGCGCACACCTTCCGGCGTGACGAACGAATACATACCTCCCGAGGTCATGCACCTGCCGATCCATTGCAACAACCGCATACGCTCCTTCGCGGTAATCGGTCCCAGCTCGGAGATGCGGACACGCCCCCGCTGCAGCAGCGCATCGATCATTCGCCACTCCTCCGCTTGCCGCAGCATGAACGCTTCTCGCTCGCGCTGCTTCCGCAGCTCATTATCGCGCACCGCATCCGCTTGCTGCCGTTCACCGCGCTTGCGGCTGCGTGAGCGAAGCGTGCGCATCGTCGGATGTTCCTCCCAGGAGGACATATCGGAGCTGTCCGAATCACGTAAATCCTCACCTTGCAAATGCCTCGTAGGAAACAGCCCAAACACAAAGGCAGACAGACGATGCGCTTCATCCACCGATTCCACCGAAGCAAACCAGCGGGCCAAGTGCTCAAGCTCCTTCTTCCGGCTGAGTCCTGTCCGTTTGCGCTCCTGAATGCGAATCGCACTTCGCACAATACGCGCAATTGCATCCTTGGTCGCCCGCTCCAACAACGTCAACTCGCTGAGCGATGAGCCTTCGCCGACAAACCAGCGCTGAATATTCCCCCATCCCTGGCGCAGCTCTTCCAGCAGCTCCTCCTTATCCGGACCTTCTTCCAACCTCGGCTTGTTCAGATCGCCTTCCGCAACCCGTTCCAGAAATTGCTCCCGAATATTCTCGTTAATCCGAAGTAAGTTGCCTTCGATCTTATAAGCACTTCGCTGAAGCGCCTGAATGAAATTCTGCAAGTAATCCGTCAGCTTCTCCTTAAAGACGAGAAAAGCCTCCGTCACCAGCATCTCCTCCGCTTTAGCCGTCTGCAGGCTGGCAATATAATCCGCCGCATTCTCATGCAGATTAACAAAAGAACGGTAAAGCACATTCCATAGCTCCAGCGCCGCTTCCGGCTGCATAAGCCCGGCTTCACTGCGAATCGTGAACAGCTTGTCTGCAATCGTGTCAAACAGGGATGCCTCAAGCGAGCCGCCATATCCCGTAACCTTTTCCAACGATTCCAACAATCGCTCAATCTCAATCGAGTATGGTCTCATCAAATATTGCATCTTTTTTCGCAAATATTCCTCAAGGGTCGAAGACCGTCCGCCATCGTGGCGCGCGGTAAGATTTTGCCAGGCAACCAACTGCTCAAGATCATGTTGACACATCTCAAGCGTATACGCCGGCCACACGTTCCAAGCGACGAGTGCCTCAAACACATCCTCCGGCTTCAGCCAATACCTCAACCTCTTATACTCCTGGTAAAAAAAACGCATAATTGCCCGGTACCGTACAACATTATCCGCATTCACATACTTCAGCTCCGGCACCCCGCGCAACGACTGAACAGATAATCCCGCTCCTGTCATCTCCATCTCACCGCCACCACCTTCATCCACATACATTTTTACACCCATCTTAATTCGTGCTTCCACCGATTGACAAGCAAAGATGTCTGGAAGTCCGAAAACAGGCCCATTATGTTACAATTTGTCGTTGCCAAGTCAAATAGAATGCGTTAAGGTAATTTATAGGGCTATTGGAAATAGGGGATTGCGATAATGAGCGGAAGCAGCACGTTAGATAAACTTATGAAAATGCTCGTCAAGTCTTCAGGGGACAAAAAACAGAAAATCATCGACGAGTTCGAGCAGAAATTTCAACTTCATTCATCTCAAATAAGAGAGAGGAAGCACCCCTCTCACATCGTCTGCCCTGGCTGTCAGCAACAAGGCCATGTTATTTTATACGGCTACGCAGATCGCGCAAAGAACCGCCATCGCTTCCACTGCAAAAATTGCGAACGCCATTTTAACGATCATACCGATACCCTATTTCATAACAAAAAGCTCCGCAACCATCTCTACCCGTTCCTCGACATGATGTTTAATGAAATTTCCATCCGAAAGACTGCTGGCGATCTTGGCATATCTCCCACAACGGTCCATTCTTGGCGGCATGCCGTACTTCGTTATATAGAAAAGAATAAGCAGGCTTTTATCGAGACATTCTCCAATGACGAAATTGTTGAACTCTCGACCAGTGAATTCAAATCTTCACGAAAAGGGCTGCCCCGCCACCAGGAAGTCCCGGCCAACACACAGGTCCTCCAGTTCCAATGCAATCGTGAGAACCAATTCGATGTGTCACATTTGTCAGATGGTGCAATCAAGCCTAAGAACAACCTGATCAAGGGGGAATTATCCATTGAACTTGCCGGTAAATCTGTCAATGACATGCCTGCCTCTTCAGCAGACCGCCTCTTGCATCACAACCGACATGTGCTGCAACTCGGCCGCCAGTTTGCCGATGCCTACCAACAAATGAGGGGCGTTGCCCAGCCTTATCTGTTTCAATATGCTCTCTGGCACTGCCTTCGCGCGAAGCTATCGAGGCTCAATCCCAAGGAGCGCCTGCATTCCTTATTGCTTTTGTGTTTATAAAACAAATTTATCTTGAAATAATAATTAATAAAATAATTCATTTAAATCAGCACTTTTCACATTATGCCAACGATAAAGTGTAACATGTAAAAAACGGGGGTAAATCTGCTCTGAGCAGCCGCACATTTTTCTTCACACCCGGAAGTTTCATCTCTCCGCCTATATCAGCAGGAGCTCATTCCCTCCTCGGACCGGGCATGATCCAGATCAAATTCAAGCAAAAGGCAGGGAGAGGCTCTGCCCGCAATGCCCCCTGTAAATGCTTTAGAAATGCAGAAAGAGCACCGGGTACGGCACTCTCATTGATATTACTTATGGAGACAAGGCTTGACTTAGCAAGTCCACAATTCGCCGCGGCTTGTTACTCAGTTTGCTTGAGAGGTTGCGTAACCTATTCTTTAGCTAGTACGGTCAGTTCCCTCGAATCAATCACCAGTCCAGATGAGCGTATGAAATCAAACCCAAGTATACCGTCTATCTCCATACCGTAATTCATATCGCTGATTTCTACTTCCATACTTTACATCTATGTTCATCTGGGTCCCCGTACCCCCGCCCAGTTCTCCCGAAGCTCCAATTTTTCACGGGATGTGTGAAAGAAGCCGTATTCCCGATAAGGCTGCTCCCGATGCAATTCATAATACCGTTTCATGGCAACTGAGGAATCATCAAAGCGATCAATGACAGTCACCTCATCAACGAACCAGTATCCGTCCTCCGAACGGGATTTTAATGCTTCACAAACAACCCATTCATTCGGAAGCTGCTCACGAAATTCTTCCCATCTCATCCTTGCCAGCTCCAAATCAAATCACCGTCATTATAAAATAAAGCCTAACCGGAAAATGATGTGGTTAAGCTTAGTAAGCATGATGAACCACTGTCCATATTACGAGGCGAACCCTATACCTTATGGAGACGAGGGGAGTCGAACTGCTGTCTCAACCTTTTTATCTTGTTTCAATTTGAATATATTTATGCCGAGAAAGCTTATCCTGTAAGGCTTTTCGCTTTATAATTTATTATTTGGTGTTATTCTGATTTACCGTCGATTAGTGCTTATGACTACAGTTCGTCTACTGTTTTCGGACAGGAGTTTGGCGAAAAAACCGGTGGTTGTTATTCTCACTTAGATAGTGTTAATCCATCCAACCCTGCTTAACGTAGTCTATTCAATATGTCTATCTGTATCAGTAGTCAATTTGTTTTTTATTATCATACCTGACGCTACAGTGACAGCACCTAATATACCACCAGAAGCAAATCCAGCCGCGGCAGCACCAATTACTGCTCCAGTATTGTCCTTAGCTTTGACAATTACATCTGCGACATATCCATTTTCTTCATTAACTTTATCAAGGCCTAAACAATTTTGAATTGTTGTTACTTCTATTTGAATTTGTTTATTAAATAAATTTAAATACGTATCATAGCATTTGATAATTTTACCACTTTCACGCTTTGTTTTACAGTTCTGAAAACTACATTCCTCGATATAAAGGGATATTCCTTTTATATTTTCATTTGCTTTTCCCGCTATTAAGAAACCATCGTTTAATTCGGCACCGTTAAAAATGCATTTTTTCACAGTACTATAACCATACTCATTTCCTTTACTTCTATGAAAAGTCAGGCATGCAGTTGAAAAATTTCTAACCGAATTAATATACTTAATATTATAAAATTCACAGTATTCAACTTTTACTTTTCCGACAACAGATGATTCAATCAGATTATTAATACACCCCACAAATTGGCAAAATGAAATAACCATTCTATTTCCAGATATGACCGATTGGCACTCTGCAAAAGCGCAATGAGTCACATTACAGTTCTTAATATTAAATCCAATTTCTATGACTTTTTCGCATTTGTTAAATCTGCAGTGCGATAGCATTCCTGCATCATTAATACAGTAATTCACATTCTCAAACGTGCAGTTCGTATAACTTGCGTATTTCATATTAAAGAGATGGCTTGTTCTTTTGAAATAACCATCTTCATCCTTTACATTAAAAAAGTTATTCCCATTTACTATAACTTCGCTAACTGTTATATTCTTAGTTTCTCCCCATTGCGAACTGCAAAATATGTCCCCGTAATCAAAATCTTCCTTCTCGGGTAATGGTTTATTAAATGTTATTAGGCAGTTGTTAATAATACCCTCATTTAAACCTCGCAAGTTTAAAAAATAAATATAGGGATTTATTATCTCACAGCCTTGCATAACAAAATTACAATCGTCTCCGCTCAACTTTTCAATAAAATAACTGCAATCCTCAAAAACACTATTCTTAATCAAGATACTTACGGATCCATCATCTTTGAACAAAGGATTTTTCTCTAAATTTCTACACAAAATCCTGCAATTCCTTATTGATAAAGATGAACCTTCCTTTAACGTAATCTGACAGGGCGTTCCAGGGATTTCGTTATAGTATATCTCACAGTTTTCAAATACTATAGTTCCAGCACAATCAATATACGAATTTAGATGGATTACATTATTTCTATATTCTTTGATTTCACCTTTTGCGATATGAGTTATGCTCGAAATTGTAATTTCTATTAGTTCATGAGAATTATATGCATCGTCTTCAACATCAACAAATGCATCAACAAATTCAATATCCCAATCATCGATATCGTAACTTGGAGCAATGGCATTATATAGATCAATCATACCATTTATACCGATTCTCTTTATATCCATTTCTACTTGTTGTTGGATTTTTTTCTTGTTTGCATTACTAATACTGAGATGGTCAACTATTTCGGAAATTTCATCACACAAATCAAAACTACTTGTACAAAGATAGTTCAATTCTAATAACAGTGGGAAAATAGCACGAGATTCTTTTTCATCGAAAATAAGAGTTTGTAAATCAAATTCAGAACTTCTTTCGTGAAATTGGGCCATCCTCCTAATTGCTGATAAAAATGCAGATAATTCTTCTGTAAATCCATGTTTATCAGCGATATAATTTAATGCTGATAATAACACTGATTTTTGGGCATCAGAAAAATCGACAATCAAAGCATTCTTTTTATATCCATACTTGATAAAAGTATCAACATCAATAACCCTTCTAGCAATACTTTCTGTCGTACATGTAAGGCTATGTAGTTGATTGGAGAGGTCACTTATAATCATAGCAACTTCCTTATTATCGTCAGAAAGGGAAAGCAATAGCTTTAATATGATATCTTGTGCTTTTGCTAAGCTTGTAATGTTCGATGCTAATATTTTTTCGTTATCTTTTGAAAAGGTAATTAACTGCCAAATTCGTTTATACCATTTTCGGGATTTTATCTGTTCAAAATCTTTTTCACTCGCAGAAAAAAGCTCCCCAGCAGCTTCTCGTAATAGTGCGATATTATCATTATTCATAAATGTGTTTTTATCAACATGAAGATCATAAGAAATCGCCATACCAACTAACCCTCCAACATTTTTTTTATGTTATCTATTTTTTTCTCGGTCAGTTCCATATTTGTTCTTGTTTCTGATAAAGATTTCGAAGTCATAATTGAATTCTGTGACATTATGTCAATAACTTCAGTCAGATTCTTACTAACTCCCAATATGTAACCAGACGAAGTGAGAATTTTTAAATATGCACCTTTTCCAAAGACCTCGTCAAGAATATTAGTAAGAACAGAATTAACATAGACACCTATTGCCAAACCGGCAATAAGACCAATTGCCCCACCAGGCAAAAATAATGTTAACCCGGCCATACCTGCTCCAATAATTGTGCTTTTTAATGTATCTTCGCCTACTTCAGTAAAAGCCTGCTCTGCTGTAAGTTCACCATTTTTGTAGCGCATATACGATGTTATACTAGAAATAGTCAAGCCTATAGCTGCACCAATTATTGCCCCCTGAGCCATTTTCCCTAATGCCTGCTCCATCGTTACTGCAGTTGTAGCTTGTCCGTTTCCTATTTTATTTTTTAAACGATTGACTGAATCAGAAACGTTTGTGGGATTGCTAAATTCTGTAGTAGTCAGTCTTTGTTGAGCAGTGGTTAACCTTGCTACCGCTTCATTGTCTCCTATTGAATTTGCATGAGCAATTTCTTTGCTTAGTTTATTAATTAGTGATTTTTGAGTTCCATCTACACCAAAAACAATGTCATCAGGGGAGAGAGTTCCATTTTTTATTGCCTTTACTATCCCTTGTACATTTGTGTTTAGACCACCTTGCGTTTGGGCTGCTTTGACTGTAGTTCTACTGATGGTATTTCCTGTAATACGACTTATTGTTTCTCCATCGACTCCTACGGCATTTTTATTTAATAAAGTACTTTTTTCAATTAGCGATCTTAATTCACCTTGTTTAAGTCGTAACCAATCGACTTCTTGCCCTGATCCAGCCAATTTGGCAGATAAATTTGTTAACTGGGAAGGAGTCGCATTATTTAAGTAGTTTTGTGCCACGGCAGGGTTATTAAAAACCCCCAATTGTCTATATGCTTCTTCATTTAGGCGTTTAAATACCTGAATGTCTCTTGCAAGCTGTTGCGTTCCTTCGTAACGTAGGCCTGATCCAACTAACTTATTGACATTATTGGTAACAGACTGGAGATCTTGAGATGAAACGAGTCTATATTGTGCCGCAATATTCGTAAATGTTGCAGCCTGAGAAAGCAGAGTTGGATCTTTTTTTATTTGCTCTATGTAATTAGGACATAATTCCGCATCTGCATGTAATACTTTACATTTCTCACAGTAATAACTCATATGCTTAACTCCTATCTATTCTAAAATATTGACCCAATCTCCTTGACTCCTAAGCCACATCAAAACCCCATCACCATAGCTTTCAACCGTTATCGTATAAACACCGTCCTTCTCACCTAAAATTCTAGCTGTCGGTAACCTATCAAGGATAGCTTCCAGGCTCGCACCGGAAAATTCAAAGTGAATCCTATTCAATTTACCCGAATACATAAATTGTACTCTTTTGCGAAATTCAGCATCGTTAAAGCGATCCTTATATGGAATCTCAAATTTCAGTCCTGTACCTTTAATATTATTAATTCGGTCTATTCTAAACACAGTCGGATATTCTTTGCTATCATCAGCCATAAACGTCACTAAATAAAAGTAAAACTCCGAGAACATTACCGCAACTGGCTTAACTTTATGCTCACGAACCTTACCATCTTGCCGTTTATACTCAAAGGAAATAGTTTCGTTTTGGCTTATATAGCTTGACAACTCCCATATTGGAGCAAGCAGCTTTTTACCATGGTTTAGCTGAGTGTAGTTGTGATATTCTTTTTGGATAATATCTTCAATGATTTTACGGTCGTTTGGTACTACTTGGTTAATAAGTTTATTTATAAGACTATTAAGCTCATCCTTTTGGAAGGCTCTACTTTCAAGTAATATTTTACTAAGAGCTAATACCTCTTCGTTTGTAAGCCACTCACGCTCATAACGAATGAGGAAATAACCATTTCTTGTTTTGTCAAACTTTATTGAAACCTCTGCTTCAGTAAAGTGTGTTTCCACCATGTATGCACGTAAATCATCAATGTCTCGCTGAATTGTCTTCTGTGATACTCCAAATTCAGAGGCCAACTTTGCTTTATATATTAATTCACCCTTATTAAGTCTTTCATAAATTCTAAGCAGGCGGAAACCCTTATTACCATTATAATCAATCCCAAAACTCAACAAATTCACCACCAATGCAACATCCTACTCATGATTATAACAATAATGATGGACACATATTGGGGTTTTATAAAAAAAGTGTTTCTTTTTGTTAAAAATGCAAGCACCAGTCTGTACTGGAGTACCTAAGTATTGCGGCGGTTATTGATGCAGTAACCGCCGCATTGTGCAGCATATTGTCACTCAATAATTGAAGCAGTAAATTTGTTTTAAATTAGTTTAACTCAAAAATCAAACGGATCAGATTTCTCACGTTTTGGTTTCTGTTTTACAGACTTATCGTCTAACAAAAGCGAGTCCAAATCCATCTCATCACGTCTTAGTTGGCTCCGGTAACCGGAGAGTGCTTGAAGTGTTGTATCACTCCGAACCTCTGGGCGCTCATATAAACTTACTAATTCTACCATCTGCGCTATACGCCTCGGTAATCCCAATCCAGCAAAGATAGTATAAATGTTCAGACATCGAGCATTTTCGTCGGCATAAACCGCTACTGGACGTTCAGCAGCAAATGGTGCATAGGAAACTAATTGTTTTTCTACCGCCGCTACCATACCAAGAGTGAAAATCCGTCTGGCTCCGTTTAGGCTGGCGACCATGCTAATCGCACAACGAGTTGAGTCCGTAAAATCATATCCTTCAGATAATACTCCATCTTCAATGGATCGTTTTAAGCGAGGAATGTATGTGCCGCGGTTATTTGCATCAATCCCATTTTCTTCAAGCGTACATTTTCCAAATGTAAAAATACCGGGGGTCCGTAACATTTTCAATAACTCTGAACCATCGAAATGGTAACCCGAAATCGGATTATAAGTAATTGTCACGA
Source organism: Paenibacillus solanacearum (assembly GCF_910593845.1). GTDB lineage: Bacteria > Bacillota > Bacilli > Paenibacillales > NBRC-103111 > Paenibacillus_G > Paenibacillus_G solanacearum. The sequence continues at coordinate 149,404 of NZ_CAJVAS010000016.1, forward strand.
TGTTCAGTTCATGCAGCATCTGAGCAATATATCTGTTACTATGCTCTAGAAACGATGATGCACTACCACCCGAGTGAGTTCTTAAATATTCTTCAAATAGCTTCTGATTGTCCACTAGTAGAATACTACCTAATCCGCGCATGGCCTTCGCAATAATTTGCAGGCGTTGTAAGGCATTATCTAGCACCTGAAACCCTTCTTGATCCCGCGGCAATGTCAGAATTAATCCGCAACGTCCGGCAAAACCATTAGAATGTACCATTCTAACAGCCTCTATAACGGCACCGGTCCCCGTCCCTCCTCCAAGCCCACAAACTACGAACAGATAGTCCCGATCCTCAAAGAAGTCTATGACCCGTTTGCCTATTTCATCTTTGTACTTGTTAAAGGCATCTTCGCCAATCTGTATATTCCGGCCAGCACCTCGTTCATAGCCCCTAAGTATAAACTTTTCAGTATTCGAACGCTCAGATAACTTTCGAAGGTCAATGTCATTTGTATTGACTAAAAATGCAGTATATGGGTTCTTATTATTTCGTACATTTAGGCGAACAGTTGCACATTCGTGCGCAATCGAACAACCTCCCATTCCTAATCCCAGAAAACCAAACTTCAAACTAATATCCACTGATCAATTCACCCCTCTTTGCAAATACTGATCACGAAACTTGATGACTTCATGCCCAAGCTCCGATAACTGATACATCCTTGTTCTCCCGATTGCTTGAACATCCACAAGCCCAGCCCCTTCAAGACGCGCCGCTATTTGATCAAGAGTATGACGAGAACGAATAGGCGGTGCATCGTCATGCTTTTTAAGGCTGAAATGATGGTTAGTCAGTTCTTTTAACCTTTCCTTGTTAATCGGTTTTCCAGCCTTCATAAGGGTCGCTAGTACCCATATTCCGTCGCCTACCTTTACTAACAGTCGTTCCAAAATCTGTTCTCTCGTCATAATTCATGTTCTCCTTTCAATTACGAATCCTTTTTTGATTTGTGGTTTGTTGTGGGTAAAATCGCTGTGTATATGGACAATTAAAACGTATCATGTAAACCAGCTATTAAATTTGCTAAGGCAAATAAAAACGGTACATATCCACGGGGATAATGTACCGTTTTCATTCACTAATTCAACCGTTTCCACGATTTACATTTTTCTTAATGCATCACTCAATGCACTTATGGCATTTTTGTGTGTTTTGTCCATTATGTGGGTATAAATTCTACTAGTTGTCCCTATGTCTGAGTGCCCCAGCGCCTCTGAAATAGCCTTTAAATCAATTCCCTCATCGTATAATATACTAGTCTTAAATCATGCAACCTTATTTTCGGCAATCCATGCTTTGTTAAGAAGTCAGCAAACCATTCAGTAACTGAATTTACCCTATATGGTCTTCCGTTCTCGTGAGCGCAGACATAACCAGTATTTTCATACTCGTCCCCAAACAATTGCTTAAACTCATCTTGCCGTATTTTACATTTCAATAGAAGCTCTAAAAGTCCGTCTGGGATAAACAACGATCTCTTGCTCTTATCTGTTTTTGGGGATTTAATAATCACCTTGTCTCCAGCACTTGTTCTAACCTCATGTATATACAAAATGCGCTGGTCAAAATCTAAAAATTTCCATTTTAGCCCAACAATTTCTTCCCTTCTCAAACCTAAATACCCTGCAAGGTAGATCGGTAATTCCAATTTTGTATCCTTTACTTTTTCAAGCAATACGTTTAGTTGCTCTTTTGTATAAGCTTGCCCTTCGAATCTAATCTTGCGCGGTAGTGAAACGGCGTCAGCCACGTTCCTATAAACAAACTGTTGTTTTAATGCGTAATCTAGAAGTCTGGTGAAAAACACCACAAATAGTCGATATGGTAGAATAATAGAAATACCTGATTAGAAATGAGGAACAGTTATGCGAGCAGCAAAACGGACCGGGATCCAGCCACAACTATTTCAGATGATCGACATGGATGCCTTAGTGCCCAAAC
>NZ_CAJVAS010000017.1 GCF_910593845.1 Paenibacillus solanacearum
ATACTTCATTTTGAGCGCCTCTTTCGTATGTGGGTTTTGTTCTTGCCGGAACGTTTCCCAGTATACAAGAGGGGCTTTTTGCGTTCAAAGCTCAAATTACTTCATTACAGGAATGGCTCCTAAAATAAATTGGAAGTATTGTTAAATGAATAGCTGAGAGGCCTGGGCAATCGAAAAGCATGTCCGCAGACCGGCAAGCAGACGGCGGTCAAGGCATCGGAGAGTTAATTCAACCCTACCGACTTAGCCAAGTCGGCGTTCATCGCCTTCTGTTCCACCAGCACCTGCGCAAGCGTTTTATTCGAGCCTTTGACTGTCGCTCTCAGCGTCTCGACCGTGGCCGTCGCCAGCTCCGATAAGGTGAACTTGGACGCTTCGGCCGCTTTGCCCAACCCTTTCGAGCCCGCAAAGGCGATCGTCTGCTCCCATGTGAAGTCGGTGCCGTATTGGTACCCCAGCGACTGCAGCATAATCTTGTAGTACGCCTGCGCCGTTATGGCCGCATTCGGATCAAACTGGTTATCGCCGACTCCTTCCATCCCGAGCTCCGGATGGGCTTTGATGTACGCCAAGATCGGAGCGGCCCATTCGGCCGACGAGGCGTCGCTGAATGGGTTGTCGCCCTTGAAGCCGGCAGCTTCCGTTTCCAGCCCTTTCAGGCGGAGGAACATAACCGCTGATTGAATCCGTGTCGGGGTCTTGGCCAAATATTCCGCCGTAACGCCGCTCCCCTCTCCCGTCAGCATACCCAGCTTGGTTGCAATCTCTACCGCGCTGAACGCCGGCTTCGGCTCGGCCTTGACCGGCGCCGGAGGAATTTGCTCGGCGCTGAGCTTGCCGGGCGTCGATAAGGAATCTTTGCCGGATTGAAATTTACGAAGCTGAATGCTGCCATCGGTAGGATACGAATAATGAATCGCCCGGTCGTCGACCGTCGGGTCGGCCGTGCTTCCTTCGTAAGCGATCGCGCTGATTTTCGTGCCGTCTGCCTTCGTAACGAAAAGCATACGTTTTCCCGTATTATACAGCCCTATCCCCGAAGCGACGGCGACTTGTCCTGGCTCGAGATCGGGATTTTTGCTTCGGTAAAACTTGTAAAAATCGTCCAGCGTAAACGGGTTATTGGCCTGTTTAATCCATACAATCATCACGCCGTGAGGAGGAATCGTTCTTCCCGCGTCCTCTCCCCAATTCCACGGAGCATTTTCTTTATCCTTTTCGTCAAAGCCGTCTTTTACGACGATGCGAATATCCGACAGCTTGAGCGCTTGATCGCTATTGTTATACAGCTCGATCATCTCGTAGGCCTCGTCAAAGTTATCCTTAGCGCCGGTCGGCTTTACGTTTTTGGCGTTAGGGATCAGTTCCGTAATCATAACGGACGGAATGGCGTTCGTCTCGGCGGCCTTGACAGGCTCGGCAGCGATCGCAGCCCCCGTCGATAAGAAGGATAAAACCAAAGCGCATGTTACCTTTTGTCGTTGTTTCGCAGTGAGCATAAGCATCCTCCTAGAGTGGCAAATGAGTGGATATCAAGGTTGGGCGGTCTGCTGATCTAAGATGGGAGAAAAACGATGAATAAATGAAATGAGGTAAAAAAATGAAGCGTTGTTTCGATGATTGGTTCCCCGGAATTCCCCCTTTCAATACGTTAAAAGTTAAAATTATTTTACTATTATTATCTTTTATGCATAATTTTTCCTAACAAGGGCAGACAAGAGCATAGGCCGCCGGCCACCGACCGAGAACCACTGTTTTTGAGCAAGGCTGCATACGCGTGTCGTTTGGTTCATATTAGGATTAACTTCCAAAATATCCGTTTGTTACCAGTCTATTACCTATTCCAAAATAGTTAATTTTTCTTGACATTTGCTTATGCATGGACATTATTTTGTAATAATCGATCGAATTATAGCATGGCGCCTTCTTTTTTGTAAACGTTTTCTTTAACGAATGGCTGACGCTGAGGAACGTGCTTTTTCTTTAACTTTAAGGGTTCAACCCCGCTTCATACGTATGCATTCCGTTGTTATAAAACGAGTCCCCCGGCTTAACGAAAAGCAGGAGGACTCTAGTTTACATTCGTTTGGGCGTCGGCAATCCGAGCACTTGCAGCCCGTCCTGGAGCGTTTCCCGGAAACGCTCGGTCAACCACAGGCGGAACCGCATCGTCTGTTCCTCGGCCTTCAGAATCGGGCAGCTGGCATAAAAATGACTAAACAGCGTTGCCAGTTCATACACGTAGGCGCATAGGATGCCGGGCGCCAGTTCGTCGGCAGCCGCCTGCAGCGTCTCCGGCCAGTATGCTATATGGCGCATCAGGCTGTATTCCTGAGGTTCCAATTGCTCGTTCTCCTTCATTGCGGCTTGCTTCGAATCATCGGACGCTTTATCCAATATGCTGCATGCCCGGGCGTATGCGTACAGCATATAGACGCCCGTATTGCCGGATACTTCGGTCGCCTGGTTTAAATCGAACACGACTTCCGTTTGCAGATGGAATCTCAGCAGGTAGTACCGGATTGACGCTGCGGCTATCGCTCTGCTGGACAAGCCGGCTTTGCGGGAACGCTTCGCCTCGATGACTTGCTCCATACGGCTCAAAAAATCGTCGACCTTGATGCCAATGCCCTGTCGGCCAGACATCGGGTATGAATGCTTCGCCTCCGATGTGTCCACGCCAAGCCCGGCGGCCGACTCCCGGCTGAGCGATACGACGCCGTAACTGACATGGCGCAGCTGCTCCGCCTGCTCATGAAATCCAAGCGCTTGCAGCGCCTGTTTGACCATCGCCTGCGGGTATTCCTGCCGATAATCGATCACGTTGATGACCTGATCGGCATGACCGATCTTCCTGGACATGCCGTCCGGATGGGTGGACCACAGCTTGTCGGCGAATTTCTTGTAACGAAAATCGGTGCCGAGCAGGCCGAACTTCCACAAGTGGTACGCGATGTCTTTGGCCGTATAGGTCAAAATCCCGCTCGATCTCACCAGCACTTTGTCCGCTTGGTAATCCGCGCCTTCTTCCGTCTCTTGTTCCCCTTCTCCAATCGGCTGCCGAAGCACCCAACAGCCTGCAAGCTTGCCATCCGTCTCCTGCCGAAACCTCGGTGTCGCTTGCAGCATCTCAAACGCGCGCGACCAGAGCCCTTCCCGGACGATACTGCTTTCCCACACGAGTACGTCGTACTCGATGCCGAATTGCTGCATTTCCTCCAGATGCTCCCGGACGATGCGTTCTGCGACAAGCAATCCCATCCAGGCCATATTGGTATTCCCTTTTTCCAGCTCATGAAGCACGGCCGTCCGTTCGTTTTGCAGCGCCGGATTTTCTTTATACTGCCTGTTTACTTTCGCATACGTCTCCCAGCAAAAATCGCCAAAGCGCATAAAGTGTTGCTCTGTTGACGTATGCAGCATGCCGACAACCGTATCGGCCAGCTGATTCCCCAAGTCGTCGATGTAGTTATGCACCTCTACCTGGCAGCCGGTTCGCCTGAGCAGCCTTGCAAGCGTATCTCCGATGCACGAGTTCCGCAAATGCCCGATATGCGCGGACTTGTTCGGATTGATCGAAGTATGCTCGATCAGTACCTTCTTGCGGGGCTTCTCTGAAGCTTGCGCGGCCGTACGGCCGTATCCTTCCGCCCATTTCTTCCAGTCCACATACACATTAATGAACCCCGGCGGAGCGACCTCGATGCGGCCAAACAGCGCCTTCATCGCGGAATCCCGCTCCAGCCGCTCTTTCAACTCGCCGGCGATCGCAATCGGCGGCTTTTTTAACGTTTTGGCCAGCAGCATTGCGATATTGGTGCTGTAATCCCCATGGGTGCTGTGGGTCGGCTGCTCGATCCCGATCCGGAACCCTTCGGGTCGCTCGATGCCAGCGTCTTGCAACCACTCGCTTAATGCGGATTGTACCGCTGATTCCATCACATCGCTCATCTTCATCATCTTGGCAGCCCTCCAGTAAGTAGCATGGAACAGCTTCTGTCCGAAGCCTGTTCGGTGGAAATACGCTTGCGAACATCGTTAGAATGGAACAAAAAATAGCCCCCATCTCCAAATAAATAGAGACGAGAGCTATATAGATCCCGCGGTACCACTCTGCGTGTCAAGCCGCATACGGGCCCGACCACTCCATGTTGTAACGGTCCATGACCGGATTTGCCTACTGCTTCTCGGGTTCGGCAAACCATTTCCCGGGCCCGTTTCATCCTGGACAACCGTACCGGCTCACACCAACCCGGCTCGCTGCGACTGCTTGTCACGGACTACTTTTCCCGTTCACCAATGTTCTGTTATACGCATCATGTCAATATTAGAACTATTTATACAGGATGAATCGCCAAATGTCAAGCGTCTGAGTTAAAGGTGTCTGAGTCAAAGGATGTCGTTCTGATTCAAAGGGTCTCCCGCTGAAATGATCCGCTGCTGCCCATACTGCTGCTAACCTAACTACGCCGGAGATGCATTCCGTTACTTTGCGGCGGCATGGATCGCATCCCAATCCGACGCAGTTGCATTGCCCATATGCCATATGGATACGCCTTTGAGCCCGTAATATTGGGCCAGCCACAGCTTTTTGGCGATGCTCTCCGCATCCTCGTAATAGATCAAGTGGCTGCCGCGCTCATCCTGAAACGTGATTTGCTTCAAATGATACGGCAAACTCCATGATTGCCCTTCCGGCTGTGCAGCCAGCCGCCGTTCCACCGCATCGATCTCCGGTTCGTAATAAGACGTGCCGCCTTGCGAAGTAATCCACTGGTTTGCTTGCTTGGAAATGCCGAGCACAAGCTTTTCTTTCGGGATCGCGACCAGCGCTTGCCGAACCGTGTCATTCACAAGCGGCAGCGGAGCCGAAGGCAGCTTGCCCCCTTGATCGGTAAAATCGTACGCCATCAAGATGACCGTATCGGCGATATCGCCAATTTTTTTCAAATCGTACCCTTTGTAGTAATAAACAGGCGGCACGGCAACCGTTAGCGACCGGTGACCGAGCTTCGCCTTCAGCGCCGACAAGAAGGCAACATAATCGGCCGCGCCGGCTTCCTCCTTCAAGCCTTCAAAATCGATGCACACGCCGGTAAACGGATACTGCGGGTCGTCCAGCGTTTGCAGCAGCGAGTCGATAAAGGCCGCTTGCGCCGCCTTATCTTTGACGAAATCGCGCAGCGAGGCCCCACCGGAATACACCATCAACTCGCTGTGAATATTCGCTGCCTTGGCCGCCTCTACCGCCTGCTCCCAGCCATCCGGAATGCGGTATTCGGTAGCTTCCGTCTGTAAGCTCGCCTGTCCGGCCTTATCGTATTGCAGATGCGACCAGCCGAAGATGACGTTAGATAGCGAGGAGATCCGGCCGATCGCCGGATAAGACCGAATCGCATAAAAACCGGTAACGTCCAGCGCTTGCCCGGTTGCCGCTAGGTCCACGCAGCGGTATATAATCGCGGCCGCTTCTTTGCGGGGCAGTAGATCGCCTGGCCTGAAGCCTCGCTCGTCGCCCTCCAGGATGCCTTGATGAACGGCATAATACACATAAGGCGCGATCGCCTCGGCGATGGGGCGGCTATCCTTGAACGGGTTCGCTTCCTTTTCGCCGATCCAGCCGGACTGCAGCCACTGACTGCGCGACGGTTCGTCCAGCGATTCGAGCAGCATTTTTCCGATCAAGGCCGCAACCTCTTCCCTTGTGATCGGCTGCGCCGGATGAAACTGACCGGAAGCGTCAAGCATGAAGTTAATCCAATGGCGTTCAGCCGCATAAGCGATATACGGGTAAGACCATCGGTCCGCCGGTACATCCGGCAGAGACGAAGCGGAACTTTGTTGTGTCTCCTCCCGCGAAGCAGCGACGATCAGCTTCACGAAGGCTTCCCGCGAAAGAAGCCCGTCCGGATGAAATATCGCTGCGGATTCACCGTTAATCATACCCAGTGCAGCAAGCGAGTACACGTTGTCATAAAACCAGTCCGTCGGTCCCACGTCCTGAAACGGCTTCAACTGCACATCGTATGCAAAAGCCTTTCCCGTTATTGCCGCGAAAAGCAGTAACGACAGCATGGTTATTTTTCTCATTTGTTTTTTGACTCCTCTCCCATTCCGCCTATTAGACGACATGGAGAAGAAAATAGTTTCATAGGGAGCCATAACCGCCATACTTTGTCTCCTTTTGCACAAAAAAAGCAGGCACGATAGCGCATCGTACCTGCTTTTACATAAATATGAGTTCGGAGTAGCACTAAGGCGTCTTGGTCACCTTTACTTCATAATTGGCGTGGCTCGAACTAATAATATGCTCTGGCTTCGGCTTACCCCGGCTTTGCCTGTGACCCTCCAGATGGACCTCGCTCGTCTCCCATTTTTTCCAGGCTTCTTCCGATTCCCAGCGGATCATGACAATGACTTCCTCGTCGCCTCTTCTTGCTTTTTTCACCATAACGCTGAGATCGATAAAGCCTTCCTGCTGCTCAACGACACCTGGCTGACCGAATCGGTTGACAACAAGCTCGGAAGTTCCCTCTTGGACGATAATCGTTTTCATTTCGATAAACATACCATTCCACTCCTTAAACGGTTGTACTGCCCTCCCTTCATCTTATTGATAAAGATTATCATTGTCAATTGAAACTTGAGTTTGCAGCACACTACGGCGCTGCGAAGACAGCCGTCAGACGCCCCATCCCCATCGAGATTTTCTGATAACCAGGCGTTCGACGCGTCTGTGAACCTCTTCCTTACAACTTGTACTGTTCGGTAAACTCGAGCAGCCGTTTCGTCAACACGCCTTTGCCCCATCGCAGCGGGCCGGACGAACCTCTCTCTTCTTGCAGCGAAGCCAGAAAAATAATCATAACCTCTCTTCGCTCCGTAATCGATATCATCCCTTTGCGATACATCCAGTCGTCTATCGTATTGTATACACCTTTGTTCAAGCCATATCGTTCCAAGCAATGCGACACGAACCGATGATCGGGCAAGTTCGTCAAATGTTCGTCCACAAGCGCATCGAGCTCCATTAAAGAAACCATCATGCCCTCTCCCTCCTTTGTTGAAACAGCCATGATGCGTACAAAAAAGAGACCTGTCGCGAACGAGGCAGGTCTCCGGTCGATCCGGTAGATATCCTTATATTCCGATGTATTAAGTGTGTTTTTAGTATAGCAGCGATCTCTAATTGTGTCAATCGGCAGCAAATCGCCGAAATTCTTCACTCATCAAACACTCGCTCGCTTACTCACAAGTCCGACAAACACAACATGGAGCGCCTTCCGCATCGTTCTGCACAGAAAACGCTCGTATGTTTCTTTACACTTGCAGCCCGAACCGGCTCTTCAAATGCTCCGCAACGGAAGTAAATTCAAAGCTGGTCATGATGTGCTGCAGCTTCTTTTTCGTCCCGCTCACATTGTAATAGTGGATAAAATGCTCCTTGGAAGGCAAGCTCAGCTTTTGCTCCGCCGCGTCGATCTCCCTCGGGTGCAAATAGACGATTGTATTGCGGCCCTGACGATTAGCGGAACGGATGGCCTGCTTAATAAAAAATGTCGGAAAAAAGCGGAAATAGAAGCCGCCCGAATAGCCCATATTGCGCCCGCCCAGCTTCATGACCGACATCGGCACCTCAAAGAGATCCAACTCCTGGCCGTTAACCTGCGGCCTATGAATTTCGGTCGGCGCGGTCGGGATGCCGTATAGAAATGTTTTCACAGGAAAGATGCTGGCGTCGTATTTTAACCCGAGCTCCACGAGCGCTTGCAAATAGTGCAGGTTGCTCTCGACGATCGACCAGGAAGGCGCCCGGTATCCGAGTACTTTACTCCCCGTCAAGTCTTCCAAAATATCGACCGATTTTTTCACATCGGCCTTGAATTCATCATAGGTTTGCTTGTACGCAAGCTGATGCCCATAACCGTGAGAGGCGACGTCATGCCCTTCCCGCGCGATCGCTTTCACGACGTCGGGGTAGTCCTCGCCGATGCAGCCAAGGGTGAAGAACGTCGCTTTGGAGCCTGTATCGCTGCATATTTGCAGCAGCGCATCCATATGCGCCCTGAATTTGGAGCCCTTGCCTCTATAATCGTCGGGATTTATATGGTCGTAATTGGCGTGAAACCATTCCTCGATATCAAAGGTTAGCATATTGTCCGTTTGGTTTACAGCAGCCGACCTGATCAATGTTTCTTACTCCCTTTTATCGCAAACGAAGTGCAGAACGCATCGGATACGTTACCGCCTGTACGGCTGCTCGCTACGAACTTGAACGGATGATACATCTTCAAAAATTCGATATGCTCAAAGCCATGCTTCGCGAACACGTCCCTTAATTCATCCATCGCATACATTTTGTCAAACTTCTTGCTCTTCTCGAACAATTTGAGCAGCTTCCGCTGGACTGAACCCTGATGCAGCGTCTGGATCAGCAGCGTTCCGCCCGGTTTGGTAACCCGAGCCAGTTCCTGGATGACCGCCTGGTACTGCTCGATCAGCTGGATCACGCCGATGCACATGACCACGTCAAATTTGCCGCTCTCGAAGTTCATAGCCGTCAAGTCCTGCGACGATGTAACCAGACCGCGCTGCGCGGCAAATTCCAAACTTTTTACGGAAAAGTCGACGCCATATACCGTATTTTCCTTCACCAGCGGCTCGCTGAAAGCGCCGACGCCGCACCCGGCATCAAGCACTTCTTTGCCTTTCATCTCACCAAGCCACCGCAAAGTGTTGTTTCGTTGCATAAAAAAGCTTTCGTCATCGAAATAATCGGATGACTTGACAGACGCTCCATGCGTCTCAGCCTTTTGGTCAAAATACTGCTTCCAGTTATTCGGGTTACTCATTGAATTTGCATCCTCCGATGGCGAAACATGTAATAGGGTACAGCTGATGTGCGGCGCCAAGCCTTTCCGCGGAATAAGACGCTCGAATTGCTTCATGCGCGTCTTTCATTCTATTTCGTAATGTAACATCCCTAGGGCAAAATATACTTAATCAACTTCTTACCCACCGGATCGGTAATGAACCGGGGCGTCTTTTTCCACAGCTCGATAAAAAAGCTCAAGCTCTGCTTGTCCGGAGGACCGGAGCTCGTCTCTCCTCCGTCATACATCATATAATGCAGCTGAACGGGGACGGCCCCCCACTGTTCCTTGTACTTATACGTACCCGATCCTTTGGGCGACCGCCCCAAATCCAGATAACGCAATCCGCTGCGTATTCCGAACTTCACGGCTTCCCAGTACATGAAGTTGTTCAAATATTTGTTATTATATTCCGTCAGATTGGCGCCGTAAGGATAATACAGCGTCCCGTCGCTCGGACTCACAACGAGCAGCATGCCCCCGACGACGTCACCATTCTGCTTGTCCAGCACAGTCAGCAACGTCGAATGCTCCGGCAAATGCTCGAAGAAGCTTCGAAAAAAACGGATATCCGGTGATGGAGAGCCGAGCTGCTTCATCCGCCTGACGTATACATTATAGAAATCTTCCAGCCGGTCCCGGTCAAAGGAAACGTCGAACCAGCCATTCTTGTATGCTTTGCGCACATGATTGCGGTTGCTGCCGCTGGAGAGCGATAATACTTGATCCTCATCATCCGTAAGAGGCAGCATAAAAGTATAATTATGCGAATTCGCTGTCCAGTCGGAGCGCTGCAAGCTTTGCTCCTTCAGCCGCAGCTCGATATAACTCAAACCAAGCTTTGTTTTCAGTTGCATGACCGCTTCCACGGCAAAACGAAGTGCTTCATCGCTTTCTGCGCATATATTGGTATAGTTGACAAATGGAAGCGAGACCGCCGCCTTTTTCAGCCCGAGATTTCGTCCGATCACAAGCGGAATGATGCCGCACATGCGGCCTTGATCATCCAGAACGGCATGGTAGCTGCATGTATATCCGAATGAGCCGATCAATATTTGTCTGAAGGCCGTCGTATGAAACACCGTGCCCCGGGTCCTTGCCAATTGATCCCATTCGTCTTTCATTGACTCCGTATAGGCGACACACCTGAACATGAACGTTTATCCTTTCAGCCAAAAAATGACGCCGATCATAATAAAACCGGTCCCCGCCCATTTCATAACGCTAATATGCTCTTGGAAAATGAGCAGCGATACCAAGATGAGCAGCACGTACTGTATGCTGGATACAAACGTAACGTAGCTGAGATCAAACGCGGACAAGCAGTATACCCAGATGATCGCGGCCAGGGCGTAAGCCGCGAATCCGCCGACAATTAACGGCGAAGTCATGTAGCCTAGCAATATGTTAATCATGGAACCTTCGAAATTCACGTTGCGGCTGCCGAATTTGAGCAGCGTTTGCGCGGCCACGGTCATGGATACGCTAAGTAATAGCATTAAGTAATTAATTACGTCCACCTTCGTTCATTTTCTTCTCAAGCTCTTCCAGCCTGAGTTTCGTAAGTCCCAGCTCCTGCGTCAGCGCTTTGTTGTGCATCTTCAGGCTTGAAATGCTGACGCTCGTATTCAGCAGCAGCAAATAGGCGCAGGCGATCAGGATGGAAAAGAAAGCCGACGGCGCATAATCGATGCCGATCAGATTCGAAAACCAGTCCATCATACCTTTAAAAACCGACATCACGAGCGTAAACAAACCGATCAGAAACCAGACAAGCGAATATTTTTCCTTAATCATTCGGGCTCTGACCATTAAAAATACGGATATAATGATGATCAGGCTGAATGCAACGCCCATAATCTGAACGCTATACATATGTTCACCATCCATTGCCCATTCACCACCTTGTTCTTGTGTAGGAGAAGAAGATCGATAAAATGACCTTCACCATGTAGTACGGACTTTTGATCGGTGTGATGGAAGATGATCCGTGCTCGCGCTCTCTCATCTCTACGCCAACTTCGCTGATGGTGAGCCCGTGCTTTTTCAAGAGAATGATTGCATCCGGCTCGGGATAATCATCGGGATAATGACGGCATAACAGCTCGATACTCTTTTTGTTGTAGATCCGGAATCCCGATGTGCTATCGGTTACTTTCGTTTGAATGAGCAGCCGGAACAACAAATAAAACACTTTAATGCCGAGCCTGCGGGTCCACGTCGTACGGTACGACTGAATATCGAGAAACCTCGACCCGATAACCATATCACAGCCGCTCCGCGACATCGCGTCCAGCAGCTTGTCGACCTCTTTTGGAATGTGCTGGCCGTCGCCGTCGATCTGAACCATATAATCGTAATCATTTGCATAGGCGTATTTGAAACCGGTCTGCACCGCGCCGCCAATGCCCAAATTGTATGGAAGATCCACGACCTTCACGCCATCCGCCTTTCTTGCGTTGGCCGACGTTTTGTCCAGAGAGCAATCGTTGATCACGAGAATATCGAAGTCCGGTATGCTTCCTCTAATATCGCCGATGACTTTCAAAATGTTATGTTGTTCATTAAATGCCGGAACTACAATCAGTACTTTTTCTTCTCCCATAGCGGCTCAGCTTCCCCATCATTTTTTTGGCAATGATCAATACCAAACGAATCCCTCTGTCAGCTCCGTAAGCGGTTACCATGATCATAAACGGTATCGCTGGCGCGCGGTATCTGTACAGTCCATCAATAAAAAAGATAATGCAAAATACGAAAACGGCGAATATGGTCAGCCACACAACGGAAGCCTTGCGAAACTTTCCGTCGATGATCGCGGCGATGGTTCCCAGCATGAACAACGCAGTCGGAAGCGCCTGCTTTGCAAATTTAATGATACCGTTTACACTTTGCAGATCTGACTGCCACACCCATCTTCCGAGGAAGGCTATGGTTCTCTTCGCGTATATGATCAACACATGATCCCAGTTGTTAATGATAAAACTGAGAATTAGGCTGTTGAACACGTTAATGGTATAATCAGGTCTAAATTTGTAATCGTGTGGCGACGGCCTATCGTATATCCAGCCGTTGGCGTATATATTGTACAATACCTTCTTCGCGTTAAACTGCATCGATTCGATCAGCGAGTCCAGCTTGTGCGTCGCAAAGAGAATGATTAGAACAGCAACCGCGGCGGTCGCGGCACCTCCGATGGCAAGCCTGTACTTTACGATAAAAGCCATCATCGTTTTCCGGTGAATGATCGCGATATAGAGCATAATAAAAGCGACGGACATGATGCCTGCGGGCCGGAATACTAGCATGAGCAGCGATATAAGTACGAATATTACGGTATACTTCTTTTTCTTCGTGTCTATGGCCTTCAGCAGACAATAGATGCTAAGAAGCAGGAGCGTTATAAAGAAGCTGTCGGATAAAATATAAGTAGACCAAAGGGTAATATCCCAGGAATAGGCATAAAAGTAGGACGCAATGATGGCCGTTACTCTATTGAAGAGCATCCGTGCAATCTTGTAGACCAGTATAACGCTTGATCCGGCGACGATGACCTGAATGAAAATGATCGCGACAGGGTCCTTAAAAATGGCCAGCAGCAAAGTCAGCAGCAGATTGTAGCCGATATATAATATATCGTCCATATGCGAGCCGATCTCGAAACGGGTCATCAAAGCGTGTGCATAATCGAGGTACCACTGTGAGTCCGGAGACTGGGGAAAGCCTGTATCTGTCGACTTCAAATAAAAAAAATAATCTAATCTCACTTTCAGAGACAGATATAAAAATGGAATGATATATAGAAACTCTATATCCTTGATTTTCATGTAAAACGGATAACCGACATTCATGCATTTTCGGTATATTTGGTGCACGTACCTTAAGTATTCTTTATATCGTTCGTACACTTTGCTCAACAGCTCCAAACGGCTTATGTGGTTAAATGTGATGTAATAATTATGACATATTTGTCTGCTTTTGAGCAAGATATATTTAAGGATTTTAATAAAAAACAACTCGAAAATTGTCGAGGAAACAGAAGGCCGGAACGCGCCTTCACATGTGAAAAATAAATGTATAAGGATACGAATATTTATTCCGTATTTTTACACATTAATATCTTCCCTGATTCCGTGAAACTACTGGGTTCAAGGTAGAAGAATGGTTTCGCTCACATCCCAAAATCGTGAAGTAGTGGCGACATCCGAAAACAGACACAAGAAACTAGAGCCTGCTTTTTGCGGCTCTTGCTTCAAACATTTGTTTGCATCCATCAACTCGACAATACGGTATAAATACGGTGGAAGACGGGGAACCATGGGCTATGAATACCAAAGCGAAGCTTCGTTTGCCGCGCATGCTCCACCATCCGTGTAGCGAGCCACATGAGATTCTCGATCACGGTCTTCACACGCCGACGATTCACTTTCGTCTTCACCGGTGCATCGGGTTCCTGAAGCGAAATTTGTCCAATGATCTGCAACAAGTTGTAAGCAACCAGACCCGCACAAAGCACCAAGTCGTTGGTCGCAAATTTACCCGAAGGGAGTCGCTCCAAATTCAAATCCGTCTTCAACTCGCTATGAAACTGCTCGCTCGTGGCGTGATCACGGTACAACTGAATGACCTGCCAAGGTGAGCACGTCAGCGTCGTAAAGAAAACCTGTACGTCGATTTCTGGCACGAGCAATAGTTGGCCACCGGCTTCGATCGTGCGCTCGATGACCTGATATACCACGCGAATCGGGCGCTTCAGTTTTTTGTCGTTCCATGTGATGGAGCCGAGATAAACCTTCTTACCCTCTCGCTCCTCGCAGCACATGCCGTCTTGCTTGGGCGATGAGCAGCCATTCTTCGGGCGATTCCCGGCGCAGGTTGCGCTTGACAATGAAGTCGACGTTTTGCTCCAGGCACACGTTCAAATTGACTAGCGCATCATTGCCGGCATCCATCCGTACCAGTAGCGGTTTGTCGGTCGCACGCCGAGCGAGTTCCAAACTTTGGGTTAGGAATGCGTCGGCTTCTTTCTGCACATGGGTTTTGCCCTCGCGCAGATTGACATTGATCCCATAGCCTTCCTGATCCCTTTTCTTTATTTTACGCCACCAGAGTCTATTTTTCTAACATTTTATGAATGTAGTTTCACGGAATCAGGATCTTACAAAAAAGCAAGAGGAAAGTTAAACAACCCCAAATGCCATCGGGCACTGGGGTTGGTCTTTCAGGCAGTTTACAATTATAAAGTTCCGGTTCGATACTACTTAACGGTAACTTCAGTTGTAGCAGAAAGCCCGTTGGTTGATGTTGCTGATAAATCGAATTGCTTCACGTTGCTACCAATTTTTACTTTATACACATTGGCAACCTGGCTCGCTGTAGATCCCTGAGACTCACCTACTTGAACTACTTCCACAATATCTCGCTCATCGCCCATTGCAGCACCTTTGAGCACAACATGATCAGCTGTGAATTGCAAGCCAAAGATATGATTGTAGTCATTGACAACGGTTCCGTCATATGTACCGTATTGATCTGTTACTTGAAGATTCATCAACCCGTTAGATACTTCGCCTATGTAAGCATCAGCAACGTTATAGGCGCGATACTTATCGCTGGAGCCGGCTAAAACACCTTCCACTTGAATCTTCTTGTTGCGCGCAACTACATCTATAAGTTTCTTCCGTTCACTTTTTAGCGTTACCGTTGCGGTAGCAACTTTATTCTCACCTTTACGATTCTCATAATTTACTGAGATCGTGGATGAACCCGTTTTGTACCCGAAAACATACCACTTATCGTCTTTTGGATCCCGACCTACAAACGCCGAGATTTGGTCAGAACTTGTCGCACGCTTAACAAAATTTTTCGGAACAGCTACTTTATCGCCGGACGCCGTCGTAACGTTCATTTTTATTTCTTTATTAAACGGACTATAAACCGCAGAGTAAAGTGTGTCGCTTACCTTTTGCTTTTGTTGATGTCCTCCAAGCATATTATACAAGGTTGCGCTGGCAATTGTTTTGCCGTTAATATCAGGCAGAACTGGAGGATAGTACGTGCTCAAACCACTGTCACGTGTATTATGCATAGTACCGAGATCAGCAATAGCATAATTCAAATCAGCGTTTTCAGATACAATTTTCAGTGATTTTTCCACTGAAGACATCGTTTGCTGGGCTCCGCCGTTTTCACTCTTTCTAATTTCAAAGCGAAGTCTTGCTTGCGCATCAGCAGCGGCTCCCTCTGCAGCAACCACTCTCAAACCGTCGTTAATAGTTTTAAACGAATTTTCATTCCACTCATCTGCATGATTAAACTCTTTAGCAGCAGACTTGGAAACAATAGGCGTTCCTTCTTGGCTATCATCATCTTTCGTAACCGTAAAGTAATTGCTGCTGTCAGCTGTAAAGCCAACGTAAACACTATATGTTACATTTTTACCGTCTTTTGAGACAGGCAAGTTATAGTTCATAGACTTTCCATATTGGTCATATACTTGGAATTTGAAACTTGAAGAAGCATTTGGATAGTATTCCTTCGCCGGTACTTCAACTTCCTTAATACGATCCGGATAACGGGTATCGGATACCGTATACGTTCTTGTTGCAGTGCTTGTTGCATTCGGACTAGCAATAACGGCTGTCACGGCAACCGAACTCTTTGCAGGTGCAGAAACCTTTCTGATATGAACGGACCCTCTGTGTGCACCCGAGTTCGTAATCTTACCGTCCCATCCTTCATCTTTGTTGCCTGCCCCCGAGACGGAAATTTGGATACGGTCGCGGTTGGCATCGCTTGTCAAATCATCGACACTTAATTGGTTGCCTAGAGCGTCATAAGCAACGAGCGGGATATATACATCCTGATCTCCGTTCGCGATCACATCGTTGAAATCACCGAGCTCTACTTTCGTTGCAATTTTGCTTGATTGAATTTTCAGCTTAGAAGTCGCCGTTGCGGCTTGAGTCGTTACCGTAAACGTATACTCTCCGGACTTATCCACATTTTCGTTCAAGGAAAGCTTCAAGCGCGGAATGTTATTTCCGTTGTCTTCAACGGTTTTCCCAATGATTGTGGCACCGCTCGAAGTCGAACCAATGTAATCGTTCCAAATTACGTTGACGCTTTTCTCCCAATCGGTGTTCGGATCTCCGAAAATGTCTTTCATATTGGAATCATACGAAATGTTGCCGCCGTATTGATCATAAAGATTCAATTCGAGTGTGGCATAATCGCCTTTGGCGTTAATGGCTTTTTCCGTTTCGTTAGAGTATTGTACATCCCCAAGTTCGAGCTTCGTCAAAATTGGAGCTACGCCCAGTTTGAAGCTTTTAGAAACCGTCACATGCTGATCATTGTTTACTACGGTTACCGGAATGACAGTTGCACCAGGAGAAAGGCCTTCAACATCCGTTCTCATGGAGAGCAACAATGTGCCGTCGTCGTTTTTTGTGATTTTTGCATCTTGTGCGCCAGATGTGTATACGTCATAACCACCTGCCGAGAAAGAAGCTTTCTCACCGTATTGGTTCTTCGCAGCAAGCTTAAGAATGACTTTGCTTGCTTTCGCTACTGTGTCGTTGGCACTCAAGAAATCGATACTTTTCAGCACTTCATCTTCCGCTGTGAACTTCGCAACAGTCTTATCCAGATCTTTTGCATCCAAACCGCTCAGGGTTACGGAGTATTCACCTGCGGAAATCCTAACATCCGTCAACGTCAGTGTCGCAGAATTCTTGTCATCCGCCCACTTCACAGTCGTCTCGATGTCGGCCGAGCCCTTTTTCAAGGTCAACTTCGCTTTTTTCGTATCGACTTCTCGATCTAATTTTACTTGTACTGTGTATACGCCGGTTGGCTTGGCTTCAGTTACCGAAGCTTTTGCCGGCTTGTTCAAGTTTTTGTATTGATTTTGAGCCTCGTATGCGGAGGTTACCAGCATATCGCGAGTCGCTGCCGAAGTACCGCCGAACGTTCCGTCCGCACCGCTGCTCATGATTTTCAATTGAATAGCCAGCGCAACATAACCTTTCGCCCAATCGGAAACGGTTTTGTCGGCTACGCCAGGAGTCGCTTGAGCGTCCTTATCCTTTTTCAAACCGCGAATCAGGAAAGTCGCGAGCTGCTCCTTCGTCACTTCACCCGCCGGATTGAATTGACCTGGAGCATAACCGTCGGTAATGCCAGCCGCTTTAACGGCTTCGATATAAGGAAGAGCGTATCCGTTGGCCGGATCGTCAGCTTTCACATCCGTAAAGCTGGACGTTTTCAAGGAAGAATCAACTTTCAGACCGAAAATGAGCGCTGCAACCTTGGCAAATTGGGCACGATTCATTTTTTCTTTCAGGCCGAATGTGCCTTCTTTGACACCGTCGAAGACACCTGCGGAAATCAATGCATCAAATTTTGCTTTCGTGGCTGCGTCGAGATCTTTCAGGTCGCTGAAGTTCGCGGATGTTTTCGCTGCATCAGCATCCCCTTCACCTTCGGCACCAAATGCTACGGACGAAAACAT
Organism: Paenibacillus solanacearum; assembly: GCF_910593845.1. GTDB lineage: Bacteria > Bacillota > Bacilli > Paenibacillales > NBRC-103111 > Paenibacillus_G > Paenibacillus_G solanacearum. The sequence goes on from NZ_CAJVAS010000017.1 coordinate 17,389, forward strand.
CGAGAACGCCATAGCCAGGGATAAAATAGCGGGCAAACTTTTCTTCATATTCTTTTTTTCTCCTCCTCATGCGTGCTTCGAATGTTGGATTCTGGTTATGAATCGATCCATGCTAATTCATAGGTCCACTCCCATCCGTCACGTTTTTCATGACACTATGCTCAGTTTAACGAAATCAGTAGTTTTATGTTATGTACGGACTGAACGTAAATATGGTGAAAAAGAACAAAAGCATATTTTTCGGTCATACGATTGGAGACGCATTCAGAATAACCAGATACCATATTTCTTTTGAACATGTTTTTTCCATTCAGCCTAATCTATAATTCATGGTGTAAGGTCTTTCATTTATTATTGGTTTTTCAGCGCCTCCCTCCTCGGATCGCGCTTTAATATCTCTTGGTTCCCATTGCTGGGAACCTTTTTTTATTCTCTCCTACGGTATAAAAACGAAAAAAATCCCCACCGGCATTTCGCCGATCGAGATCTCTCGTATAGTCAGCTTGGCGTTTTTTGTTTCATCAGCTTCCGGAACTCGCCGGGCGACGCTTCATACTTCCGCTGAAACAGCCTGTAGAAGGAACGCCATTCCATTCCCACTTCATCGGCGACCTGCTCTACGGTCAGCTCTTCGTTGCCCAGCATATCCGCCGCCTGCTCCAGCTGTACTTTCAATATGTATTGGTAAATCGAATAGCCTGATTCTTTCTTGAATATACGGTTTAAATGCTGCGGCGTATAACCGAACACTCTCGAGAATTCATCAAGATTCAATTTACGGGCGTAATTTTTATGGATATAATCCATGACCCTTTGCGTCGTGAGCACCGGATAAGACGCTTTTTGCTGCAAGCTTTCGGATTGCAATTTAATTTCCAGCAGCAGCGAGTATACCATCTCCGACAGCTTTAACGCCGTGCCTTCTTCCGAGCGCGTTTGTCGCTGCAACCGTTCGATCAGCTCCATCACCCGGTTTGAAGAGTGCAGATCCAGCGGTTTGTGGGCCCGTAAACGAAACTGTGACAGTACGAACGGGTTGCAGTCAAAACGTACAGCCGCCGTCTCCCAACCAATGTCCTGTTGTTCGAACTCATGAGTAATACCAGGCTTTAAGATAACCGCCTGCCCCGGCTTCAGCACAAACTCCTTTTCTCCGTGAAGGCGAAGGACCCCTTTGCCTTTCATGCCGACAATGACCTGACAAACGTGAAAGCTATATGGACTCGTCACAGGGGAGTCTCTGTGGTAATCGATGGAGCATAGCCGGAGCGGAAGAGAAAGATGCTCACTACCTTGGGCAGCAAACGCTTTGTAGGGTAACAAGGGCCTTAACTCCTCTCTGTGCTTTTCAACATCTTGACGCTTCAAGGAACCAAGCGAGGGCCTATCCAATTTCGATGTAAATACAGCAGCCAAGAACATGGCATCGCTTTCATGGAAAATTATATATCTCGAGGCTGGGAACGAAAATAGACAGATCACAGGTGTTTATGGACGATCTGCAATTCTATTTTTTTCAATTTGACAACACATTCAAGCCCTCCCTGCTCAGCCGCACACGCAAAAGCGCCAGCATGCAGCTGGCGCTTCGGTTCAACAACGATTGGACGTGGCATCCGTCAGCCCGACTGGGCCTTGTTCAGTTCTGCAGAATGATTGTGAATGACTGGAGAAGGGTCTTTGGCTCCTAACCGTCTCCATACGTATTTCATAACGAGAAGCGCTGTCTGCAGCACCCGGTCTCCTCCATATCCAATCGCGATCGCAATAAAGGGGATGGCCGGCGCCTTGTATCTGTACATTCCGTCGATGAAAAAAATGATGCAAAAAATAAATACATTCACAACCATCAACCATAAGATAGACGACTTTCGAAACAGCCGGTTCCGCAATGATGCTATAAGCCCTATAAAAAATAAAAACGTAGGGAACACTTGTTCCGAAAGTTTGAAAATCCCTTTCAAGCTCGTCAAATCCAAGGTCCATACCCATCTACCGATAAAAGCAAGGGCTCTTTTCCCGTAGATCACCGCAATGTGATCCCAATTGTTGACGAAAAAGCTAATAATTAAACTGTTCATAATATTCATACGGTAATCGGGCTTATAATAATGATCATAAGGCGAGGGACCATCATAAATCCAACCGAAGGCGTAAATGTTGTACAATACTTTCTTGGCATTAAACTGCATAGACGCCATTAACGGGTCCAGCTTTCCGCTCGTCAAGAGCACTACGGAAGCAACAGCAATGGCCGCAAGAATCCCTCCGATCGCCAGCTTGTGCTTTCTCAAAAAAGCAAGCCAAGTTTCTTTGCCGACTAGGATTAAGAGATACATCGCGATAAACAATACAGTGATGATGCCCGCCGGACGAAAAACAAACAAATACAATGCCGTAGCGATAAAACATACTTTATAGCTATTCTTTTTCGTGTCCGTCCATTTCAGCAAAAAGTACACGCACAGCAGCTGAAAACTGATGAAAAAGCTGTCCGAAAGAATGTAGGAGGACCAAAGCGTAATCGGCCACGTGTGATAGCAGTATAAATAGGAAGCGATCAGTGCGGTTGTGCGATTGAACAGCATCTGTGCGATTTTATAGACGAGAACGACGCATAGGGCTGCCGTAACGGTCTGAATGAATATGACGTATACGGGATCTTTGCATATTGCCAGCAGCAGCGCAAGCAACACGTTATACCCGATATATAGGATGTCATTCATATCCTGACCGATCGTATGGTTTGCAATCAAGGATTGCGCGTAGTGGATATACCACCGGGTATCGTCCGACTGGGGGAAGCCTTGTTCCGAGGACAGCAGAAAGTAGAAATATTGCAGTCTTACTTTCAGCGAAAGGAGAACAAACGGTATTAAATACACAAAGTCTTGATACTTCTGAAACAAACGCCACACCGGTTCTTTATATTTATGAAACCATTGAAACAGCTTGCCTTTCCATCGACCTATCCGGTCATCCATTCATCAACACCCCGCATCTGCCCATAACTCGCTGCTTTTTGTCTATTTCTCATTCTGATAACGCTTTCAATTATATGAAGCATCCTTCGCAATGGAAATAGACAAATTGCAGAACTATATGGACAAATTACCGTTGGCGGGATTGAACGTATTCCGAAGGAGAAAGGCCGGTCCGCTTCTTGAACACCCGGCTGAAGTACAGCTGGTCGGCATACCCGACTTCGCTTGCTACTTGTTTCAGCAGCAAGTGAGGCTGACCGTCCATAATCCGTTTGGCTTCGTTCATGCGGTAATCCATCAAATACTCCAGCGGGGTCAGCCCGATTTCTTTTTTGAAAAGAACGCTCAAATAGTTGGGGACAAGCCCAAATTCGCGCGAAAGGCTTTGCATGGAAATCGCTTCGCGGTAGTTCGCCTTTAAATATTGCTCCACCAGTTCAACGACGCTGTACGCCGAAGCAGGCTTGTGCTCCAAGCCCGCGGACTGGAACAACCCGTTAAAAAACAGTGCGAGCTTGCCGTTCAAATCTTCGTAGCTTAACGACTGGGAGACGAGCATTTCCAGATCCAGCTGCCGGTTGAGACCATGCTGGCCAAGCCCCGCCAACACGCGGAACAACGTCTGCATAATCACATACTGCGTAGCCTGTCCCGCTTCCCAGCTCGCCGTTAGCCTCTGCCATTCTTCCGCGAGCAGCTCGTATTTTTTGTACTCCACAGCCTCCATCACTCTTGCCGTTTCTTCCGCGAACGACCGCTGAGCGCCGTCCTTATCTTTGAGCGCATGATCGTTCAAATACAACAAGGATGATTTTACGAAAATCAAGGACTGAAGCAGCTCTCTACGCAGTTGCTTACTGCTGGCCGACAGTTGATTCACCGACAGACCGGAATCGATCGCAACGGTCACAGGCACGGGACTGGACGCAGCTTGTCCGATCAATTCGTCCATTGCCTTGCGCAGAAGTGCTTCTGCGTCATCCCGATTGGCAGCAAGCACGATGAGCCGTTCGTTCGACCGCTCGCCCTGTGCGATCCAATGACGAATCGCATAGGACTCCAGCGAGCCCAGGCAGTTTGAGACCAAGCCGGACTGCCAGAACGACTCGCCCGGGCTCATGTCGACAACGCCATTGCTGTAAGGACCTGCGCATACAAGAAGCAGCGTATAGTAAGCGTAGTTTAGTACCGGTAGACAATATTCCGATGGCGCACCCTGCAGCAGCATCTCGACGGTTTCCTGCTCCTTCGAGCGCAGAAGCTGCTCATGCTTCTGCTTCAGCTTGCCCAGTAATTCTCGCAGCGCATCGGCCGTAATCGGCTTAAGCAAATAATCCGATGCGTGCATCAGCATCGCTTCCCGAATATAATCGTAATCGGAGTAGGCGCTGATGACGGCCGTCAGCAGGTCAGGCTTACGCAGCCTTGCTTCGCGCAATAGCTGCATCCCGTCCATACGCGGCATGCGCATATCCGTAAGCAATACATCGGGATCGAATTCATCGATCATATCGAGCGCCTCGGCTCCGTCGTAAGCTTCCGCTACGCAGAAGCTGTCGCCGTCCAATTTGGCGATCAGCTTTTTCATGCCGCTGCTGATTGCTACCTCGTCATCCACAAGCAATATTTTGATCAATCCAGTCTTCCTCCTCTGTCAACCTGCAGCCCAAGTAAATAAATGCCCCGCCCGCTTCATTGTTGCCGATGTCGAATTGCAGCGCGCTGCCGAACGTATGATGCAATCGGATGTACGTGTTCATGATGCCTACGCTGCCTTGATCGCTAAACAATCCGGTTCGTTTGAAATCATTCTGTTTGTCGGTAAACGTTCTCAAATATTCACTATCGAACCCGTCGCCGTCATCGCGAATATGAACGCTCCAGCCCGCATCGGTAACGGAAATGTGCAGCTCGATGCGCCATGGGTATTTTTTGCCTTCGAAGCCATGCTTCACGCAGTTTTCCAAAAACGGCTGTACGGTTAGCTTCGGCACGCATACTTTGCCAAGATCCCCTTCAATCCGAACATCAACAAACAGATGCCCGCGATAACGTGTCTCCATAATGTCAAGATAACGAAGCGTATGATCGATTTCTTCTTTTAGCGAAACGAGCTCGCGACTTTCATAAGATATGTAGCGAAGCATTTGTACCAGCTCGCTCGTAATTTTCATAATCTCTTCGTTCCCGTCCTCCATGCCGAGCATGCCGATGAGCGTTAACGTATTGTACAGAAAATGCGGGTTCATTTGAGCTTGCAGCGCCAAAAACTGAGCCTGGAGCTCGCGCGAATGCGCATCGACCGCCTGCTGCTTTGATTCCTCAAGCCGCTGCAGCATATCCTTGAAGGCGCGGTGCAAGTGTACGATTTCGTTGTGCGTCTCCCGGTCGTCCCACCGGGCGAACAACTTCTCCAGCTCTGCATTCGCGCGCGCATCCCCGGGAAGCCGGGCCATCGCCTGGCTTAGCTGCACAAGCGGCCTTGTCGTTTTTGTCGTAAAAAAATAAAACATCGCCAGCGAAATCAGCGACAGCCCCGCCGCAATGGCCGCCATCCAGTAACCGGTCTCCCTCGCGGACTTCAGCAGCAAATCAATAGGCTGCGTCACGACAAGCCTCCAGCCGGAATTGCGCAAATTTTGCTCGGCCGTCACTTCCTGGACCGACGGGGCCGGAAGCGGGGTGAGCGGGTGTATGACCTGGCGGTCTCCCCCGTATAAAATCACTTGCTTGCCGTTCGTTATGTATTTGCCTTTGGACAAGATGGCATCCAAATAGGAATACGGAATTTGAATTTCGATCAGCGTGCCCAGCGCTCCCTTGCGAACAACGGAAACGACCATTTTCCCCTTCGAATCCCAGTCGTCCCGGTGAGGTGCGAGCACAAGACGGTCGGTCCGCGTCAGATCGTCAAACCAGGTAAGGCTCGTAATTTTTTTCTTCACCTGATCCCTGTTGTAGTTGGCGCCAAACGTTAAAAAGGTGCCGGACTCTTTTATAATCGAGATGCGGTTAAATCCGTCGGGATCAATATTAAGGCCCAAAATCATTTTATTAAACACGTTGAGCACTGGTTTATTGTTCAAATCCGACGTTTCTTTCATCCAGTTTTCGATTGAGGGGTTATACAGCGCGTTAATCGCGAGCAAATCCGCCGAATCGATAATGGTGCTGAGCTGCTCGGCGAGGATCGTCGCTTCCCGCCGTAGGGATCCGTTCAGCGTCTGGTATGCCATACTTTTGTAATAATGGTAAAATATTGCGTAAGAGAGAGGAATAATCAAAAACACGATCAGCGAGTAAATCGCAAACAGCCGGGTCCGTAGACTCCATTTCTGCAGCATGGCGACGGCTCCTTTAATCAAGCGAGTGGAGAAAAGAACGATAATTCAATGTGCGGACAAGCAGATTACGTAAATTCTATCATTGACGAGCGGAAAATGTAAAATAAAAATAAAATATAAAAAAAACGCCGAGCTTGTCGTTCGCCGGCGTCGTGCCAAAATCACTATTATTATAGAAGACTCGGGTGCGAAGTGATGCGTGAACCGCGACCGATGCAGAGGAGTGGCGAGTTGAACAACCGAATCGTTTGTGCTGTGACATTTGGTTTATGTATCGTTTTCATAGCGCTGGTAAAGGTATGTACGATCCCGCCTGGCCGCATATCCGGCAATGGCAATCCCGGCTTACTCATCCTCTTGGCTGCATTGTTCCCGTATGCGGTATTGGTGGCGTCTGTCTGCATCGAATCCGTCAAGCTTCTCTCCAGAGCGGGTATGAGCAATGGAAAATTGGCGATTTCAACGATCGTCTTGTCGCTGTCGATCGCCTTTTGCGCTGACGCTCAGGTTGAGGCGTATCACCGACTGCTGCACGAGCTTGGCGGAGATGCCGCTAACCCGGACTCGAAAATATACCGTCTTTTTATTGTTAACCAATATACGAATACAATATTCTTTAACGCGAACATCGTTTGCATCGGGATAGGGAGTGCCATGCTGCTTGGCATGTTTCTCTATGCTTTGAAGAAGAAACGATAATTCAAGCCGTTTTCTCGCTGGCTCGCGGTTCAGCGCTTTGCTGGATAACATATACCTGCTTTACTCCTGTTAAGCATGTGAGAAAAATCACAGGATCCCGCGACGTCCGCGAATGGCCGCAGGGTTTTCCCTGAGCTTGTTTTAAGGGAATTCCCCGAATTACAAATGCGAATAGAACGATTACAATAAGATCAGACGATACTTACGCATTTTACACTCATGAACGGAGGCGCCTAGCATGACCGTGACCGCGCTGCAAATCACGAACGAACTGGATCGCTTATGCCACCTTACGGCAAGCGATTTCGCTTCTTTGTCGCTGGCCGGGCCGAACGGGCAGCGGCTGCAGTGGCAATATGCTTATGGCAACCGGAACGACCGCTATCGAAGAATGGTCGTAAAACCGGGGGCCGGCCTCGACGGTCTGGCGCTGCGCACAGGAAAGCCGGTCATTTGGCACGAGCAGGATAAACGAAGCGGCAACCTGCCAGGCGAATGTCCGCTGCTTTCGGCAGAGCAGCTTCAAAGCGCGGCGGTGGTTCCCCTGCTGCAGGGCCATGCGGTGATCGGCTTGCTGCTGGCAGCCAGGCGTTCGCTGACGCCGTATACAGGCGATGATCTGTCAATCATCCAACAGGGGCTGCCGGCCATGATCCTGCTGCTCAATAATGTAACCTGAATTCCGGAAAACATGGTTTCCGGAATGTTTGTTTGTCTGCTATAGTGGTTATAACAACATCATCGGCAGCGCGCCGTTTAAAGAAAGGAGTCCCTCATGATAAAGCTATTATTGGTCGACGACCATGCCGTAGTCCGGTCGGGACTGAAGATGCTGCTGAACGGTAAAGAACAAATCGAGATCGTCGGTGAGGCCGCGGATGGAGACGAGGCCATTCAAGCCGCGAGCGTACTGCATCCTAACGTCGTGCTGATGGATCTGAACATGCCTCACGGCAAGGACGGACTAACGGCGACAGCCGAAATGAAACAGCAGTTTCCCGATATTGCCGTCCTCATCCTGACCATGCACGACGATGAGGAGTATTTATTCCGCGGCATTCAGGCGGGCGCCTCAGGCTACATATTGAAAAGCGCACCGCACGAGGAGCTGTTAGCGGCGATCCGGCTTGTCGCCGCGGGCCAGGCTTATTTGTACCCGACGGCGACCAAGCGGCTGATGGGCGAATATTTGGAGAAGTTGAAGCATGGCGAAAACACCGGCACGTATGAAACGCTCTCCGAACGGGAAAAAGAAATTTTGTCGCTGATCGCCAAAGGATACAGCAACAAAGAAATTGCCGAGCAGCTGGTCATCAGCGTCAAGACGGTGGAGACCCATAAAAGCAATGTCATGGAAAAGCTCGGACTGAAGACAAGACCGGAACTGGTCAAATATGCGCTAAAGAAAGGACTGCTCCAGTTTGAATAACGAGGCGAATCAGGGGAATTCGATGCTGATTGGACAAGACGCCGATCGTTTGATCAGCCTGCTCGACACGCATATCGCCGACCCGGCGTTTCGCGAAGGCTTGAAACAATCGTTAAAGCAGCTGACCGACATCAAGTTCGCGCTGGACGAATCGTCGATCGTCGCCATGACCAATCATCGCGGCATCATCCAATATGTAAACGATAAATTTTGCCAAATTTCCAAGTATGCATACGACGAGCTGATCGGGCAAGATCACCGAATCATCAATTCGGGGTATCACGATAAAGGGTTCATGATGGAATTATGGCAAACGATTTCGTCCGGGCGCGTATGGCACGGCGATATTAAGAACAAAGCGAAGGACGGCACATTTTATTGGGTCAACACGACCATTGTTCCGTTCCTGGACGACAAAGGCCGGCCTTATCAATATCTTGCGATTCGCAACGAAGTGACGCAGTTGAAGAAAGTCGAAGCCGAGCTGAAGCATATGATGACGCACGTGATGGAGGTGCAGGAGCAGGAGCGAAGACGATTTTCCCGCGAGCTGCACGACGGTATCGGGCAAAGTCTGTTCTCGCTGCTGATCCAGATGGACATGGTCATCGCGCAGACCAAGTCGGAAGAACTCGAAGCGCTTCGCCGCAACGTCGCGGCCATTATCGAGGAAGTGCGCGGACTCGCCTGGGAATTGCGCCCTTCCGTATTGGATGACTTGGGCGTCGTGCCCGCGATCCGAACGTATATTGAAAATTATGGAAGACATTACGGAATCAACGTCCATTTCGACTGCAACTTGCGGAAACGGCTCGATCCGAACAAAGAAACGACGATGTATCGCGTCATACAGGAAGCGCTCACGAACATCGGCAAGTACGCCGACGTCTCGGAAGCCCGCGTCAGCATTCTCGAAGCCGACGATTATGTCGAAGTCCGGGTCGAAGACGAAGGCCGCGGCTTCACAAGGGAGACGGCTTCCAAAGGTGTCGGCCTGTTCAGCATGGAAGAACGAGCCCGCAGCGCAGGCGGACAGCTGTCGATCCGTTCCGAAGAGGGGCAAGGGACGCAGCTGACGCTGATCGTGCCGAAGTAACGGTTACGAGCCGTCCGCCTTACGGTCCGTTTCGGGCGAAGCTGACAACAAAGCGCATTCCCGGAAAGCAAAGTGCCGGCATCCGGCGCATTTCCTTGGATCGATGCGGCTTAAGGCATCGGTGATCGCTTCGCCCGTCCGCTCGAAATATCGCTCGCTCCCGATCCGGCTTTCCAGTCCTGTTCTTTGCAGCAGCGCCCTGGGCTGCGGCCGGATCCCGGAGATCATGACCGCTCCTCCCGCGCCTTCGATTTCCTTGACCACCTTCGACAAGCTCGATTCCCCGGATGTATCCAGCATCGGAACCCGGCCTAGGCGGAACAGCACAATATTCGGACGGTTACGCACCGCGTGCCGAACGGATTGCTCGAATTTGGCTGACGTGCCGAAGAATAACGCCCCCTCCACGGTAAAAATACTGATTTGCGGACAATCATGCTCCTCCTTCACGATGTACTCCGCCACCTTCTCATTTCTGGTTTGCGGGTCCGGCAGCACCTTGGCAACGGTCAAGCTCTCGCTCATACGCTTCATGAACCAGACGGCCGCCGCCAGCAGTCCCACTTCTACGGCAATCGTCAAATCCGTCAGAACGGTAAGCAGGAACGTAATGAGCATAACCAGGGAATCGCCGCTCCTTGTTCGCAAAATATGAACAAATTCCTTGCGTTCGCTCATATTCCACGCCACAACCATCAGAATGGGCGCCATGCTTGCAAGCGGGATGCGCGAGGCCCACGGAGCGAATGCGAGCAGGACAAGCAGCACCGTTAAGCTGTGAATCATGCCCGAGATCGGGCTCGCCGCGCCGCTGCGGATGTTCGTCGCGGTCCGGGCGATCGCTCCGGTCGCCGGAATGCCGCCGAACAACGGAGTCACGATGTTCGCAATGCCTTGGCCGATCAGCTCGCGATTGCTGTGGTGGCGCGTGCCCGACATGCCGTCGGCGACCACCGCGGACAACAGCGATTCGATCCCTCCGAGCATCGCAATGACAAACGCAGGCCCGATTAGCTGCGACATGCGTTCCAGCGTGATCGCCGGCCAATGAAAGGCAGGCAGCGTGCTTGGAATGGCCCCGTAGGCCGATCCGATCGTCGCGGTTTGACCGTCCATCCACCAGGCGGCGATAATGCTGGAGCAGACAAGCCCGACCAGCGATCCGGGGATCTTGGGAAAAAACCTCGGCGTCAGAAGCATCACCGTGAGTGAAATAACAGCGGCCGTAATGCTGTACGGATTCGCGGAAGACAGATGGATAACGATCTCTTGCATATTGGGAATAAAATATTCATGCTTTTGAATGTTAGACAGACCGAGGAAGCTCGCGATTTGACCCGTAAATATAATGACGGCAATGCCCGCGGTAAATCCGACGGTAACCGGACGGGGGATGAACTGAATGAGCGCCCCTAGCTTGAAACCCCCCATTAACACGAGCAGCACGCCGGCCATCAGTCCCGCAACCAGCAAGTTTTCATAACCGTGCTGCAGCGTGATCGCCAGCAAAACCGGGATAAATGCCCCCGTAGGTCCTCCAATCTGAAATTTGGAGCCGCCGAGCAGCGAAATCAGAAATCCCGCGATCACCGTCGTGTAAATGCCGTACTGCGGACTCACGCCGGAAGCAATGGCAAAAGCCATGCCGAGCGGAATGGCTATGATCCCGACAATCAGTCCCGATACGAGGTCTCGACGAAAATTCCCCGCATGATACCCTTCAAATCTCCCGGTCCACTTCATCGCTACGCCTTCTTCTTCTTTATATTTGATTATTTGAATATAAAGATAATAATTGTCCCAACCGTTTTTCGTCAAACCACAAAAACGACCTGCTCTCCCCGTATCGTACCGATAAACAAATAAAAACAAGGTCATCTTATGCGGCAGTAAGATTCCCTTGTTTTTTCGCAGGTTACTCGTTTCTTATGTTTTCTAGCAGCGAGATCGCATCGACCAGATGGTTGTCGAAGATTTGCTTCGCGACCTTCAGCAGCTCCCTGATCAGCGGATCGCGAAGCGTATAGATAACAGAGGTACCCTCTTTCGTCCCGATGACGACGTTCTTATTCCTCAAGATGGCCAGCTGTTGCGAGACAGCGGAGCCCTCGGTTCCTAATATAGCCTGCAGTTCATTGACGTTGCGGTCTCCCTCGCACAGCACCTCGAGGATGCGAATGCGCAGCGGATGAGCCAATGCCTTGAAAAACTCTGCCTTGAATTGTTGAATTTCACGATTCATCGATCTGATCCTCTCGAAAATTATGAATATTCATAATCATACCATAGGAACAGATCAAGTTACATTTTTTGACGAAATGCGAGTTGAACCGACGAGCATGCCGCAGAGCTTGATCAGCCGCGCTCCCGATGGCCTCCTGCAGCCAACGCCCGCTCCAGCTCGCTGACCTGGGCTGAAAGCTCCTGCACCGCTTTGATGAGCGGAGCCACGAACTCTTCGTACCGCAAGCCTTGTCTCGACGTTGCCCGGTCCTCGGTCCAGCCTGCAAAATCGCCGGCGTCCAGCGCGGTCAGCGCCGCCTTCACCTCCTGTGCGATCAGTCCGTAATGAGGACGTTGAAAACGGCGTGCCGGCATGCGTTCGCTTTCATCTTCGGTCATTTCCACATCTTTGTATTTGTACGATACCGGGCGCAGCGCCTTAATAAAAGCCAACCCCAAATCGCTGTCGCGGATTTGCTCCTTATCCCGCGCATCCGACGTGACGATCGTCGGCGTCGCCGCGTAGATGTCACTCCACCGACTGCTCATCGAGCCTAAAGAATGCGCATTGTCGCTGGCGGGAACCATCTGCTTGGCCCGTGTGACGGCACCGTTCAAGTAAAGGGTACCGGCGCGCCACTCCATTTGCGTCACGCTCATGCCGGATCGGGTGACCAGCTCATAGTTGACGGTGCCGCCATCGGCGTCATTTTGAATTTGCCGGTTCAGCGATCCGCCGTTCACGGTCCATTTCCAGTTTTTCTGGTCTGCTGCGCCATCGGTTTCCCGCATCGTAAGAAACGGCTGCTTGCTTTCGAGCTGCAGGTCTTTTTGCCATATGGAGATGCGGCTTCGGTCCACGGCTCCGTATTCGTAAGACGTCCATCCGGCGGAGAACACATGCGTCCCGATGACGCAGTCCCGTGTATTATTCTGAAAGCTGAAGCCGACGCCGGAAACGCCCTGGAATTGAATTCCGTCATAACTATGCTGCGGACAGTTATCCAAATAAATGCCATACGATAGTCCGAGTCCCGCGATGAGTCCGTCGCAGCTCATTCCTCCGCAATTCGTAAAGTGGAAGCCGTACGACGTGCCGGTAAACGGCGTGACGCTGGTATCGGCTTGCACCCGAATATTGCTGATCCACGACTTGTTCACCTGCTCCAGCTTCATGCCGTACCAGTCCCCGCCATGATCGAATCCCGACTTGTGGCGGCTGACCGCCACATTGGATATAGCTGTCCACGAGCGATTGTTCAAATGCAGCGCCACCCGCTGCGCGTTAATCAGCGTATCGTGGATACGCCCCTCCGAAAAGACGGTCGTCCCCGTCGAAACAATGCCTTCATAAGCATGCGCAATATCGACGCCCGCGATAAAGAAGAACGCGCGATCGCCAATCTCGATCCCCCGCTTCACGCCATGCGTCGTTATACCGGATATGCGAGCGGATAGGATGCCCCCGGCGGCGGCCAGCTTTAAAAACGTATGGTCGGGCTGTGCCAGCGGATCGGTATCCGTCCGGTACGTACCGACGGCGTCGATGTTGTCGATGTACGCTCCCCAGCAATCCCCGAGCCGAATGCAAGTCTCCCAGCCGTAGTCGTAGACGAATCCCGATCCTGCGCTCTGAAGCTGGTTCCCGCGAAACTCCAGGCTGCTGAAGCTGTAACGAGTCCGGTACGTATAATACAGACTGCCGACGGCAGGCGTCACGATCGCGTGCCGGCTGTGCGCTCCCCGGCACAACAGCGTCATGCGCTCGACGCCGCCTTCTTGTCCGGGAGCGGTCGCAGCCTGGAAAGCAAAACCGTCCAAGCCGGTCATCTGATCGAAGATGACGGTCGTTCTTCCGCTTCCTTCGCCGATCAACCGAATCACCGGCACGGTAAGCGTCGCCGTGATCCTGTAATTTCCAGCCGGGAAACACACTTGGCGGCCGTCCGCCGCGTTCAGCGCCGCTTGAATCGCTGCCGTATCGTCCGTCGTTCCGTCTCCCGTCGCGCCAAAGTCGCGAACATCGATCGGGCAGGCGTGCATCCATCGAGGTGACGAATACCCGGGATGTGCATCCCCGTTGTAGACCGATTCAGTCACATCGTGGGCCCGGGCGCCCTTCACCCCGCTACCGCCCAATAAGTCCCCCGCCGCCAGCGCCGCCCCGGCAAGTCCGATACCGGCCAGGAACGCTCTTCGGTCCATTCGCGAGCCATCCGGGCGCGTTCCTTCCGCCGCTTCCGTCTCGCGGCTGGCCGGTTCCACATGTTCCCGATTTTCCCTTTCCTCATTCAAGATCATTCGCCTCCCTTATTTCATGCTCGACGATGCCTTCATCGCACGAATTTCCCGGTACAAGTCCCCGAAGATGCGGTCGCGGCTGACCGCAGTCGCGCAGCGAATGAAATGCCGGCCCGGATCGAAGCTCCAGCGGTACACCGCATCGGAGCTCGTGATGACAGGACTATGTACGAGCGAGCTCGGAACGGATGCCGGGGCTACGAGCCATGCTACGGCCGACAAATCCCAAATGACGCGCGAATAAGCGAAATGATCCTTGCGGCATTGCTCGAACGTATCGCACAAGTAGTTTCCGATTGGCCCTTGATCCTTCAAAAATTGATTCGTCTCCGCTAGCGTCGTTATTAAATGCGAGGCAACGCCTGAGCAGGGGACGAGCATCAGGGGAACGCCGCTATCCAGCACGGTTCGGGAAGCATGAACGTCCTGGCGCAGGTTGAATTCTTGGCAGTTCGGCCAATGCAGCGCATGCCCGCCTAACCACACGACGACGATTTTATCAATAATCCGGGGCTCGAGCCTGATGGCCGACGCCACATTCGTAATCGCGCCGATCGCAACCACATAGAGCGGGTCCTCATCTGAAGAGGCACGCGCACGCGCGATAAGATCCGACACCGCTTCGCTTTGCACCGGCGTCGCCGCGTCCGGCATGAACTGATCGGAGCCCTTATACACAAAGCCGTCCGGCAGACGGCCGAACAGACCGCAAATCTTGACGATTTCGTGGTAGCTCTTCTCCATTCCGTCTCCAGGGCTGCTGGAGAGCGCATTGAGGAACGGCGCAGCGTAGAGCGCTTCAACCTGCAGCCGCTCCGGAGAAGCGAGCGCGTAAGCCACAGCAAACTGATCGTCGATTTCATTAAACGTATCGGTATCCAGCACCATGCGAACTTTGCCCTCCGGCGGAGCAAGTCGGCGTATCCGTTTCTCATCGGTCATTGCGGTCACTTTCATAGTTATCCCTCCGTCAATTCGTAATCATCGTCGTCTTGACCGCGCATGGCGCCGTTTCGGTAGCTCTGCAGCGACATGCCCTCGGTCTTTTTGAATACACGCAGAAACGTCGTTCGGTTGCCGATGCCGACCTTATCCGCGATTTCCCCGATCGGCAGCCGGGTAGAGGCAAGCAGCCGCTTGGCCTGATCGACGCGAACGATGTTCAAATATTGCGTAATATTCATTCCCGTTTTTTCCTTGAAGATCCGCGATACATATTTGGGGGAAACGCCCAATCGGTCCGAAATGCTTTCCAAATACAAATCGCGGTCGTACTCGTTCTCGATCATGTCCATGATGGCGGAAATATGCGCATTCGTCTTGAATGTTTGCTGCCGGGCCTCGAGTTCGTCCGCCAATCGATCATAGAACACAAATAACGACGCTTTCTTAAGCTCGACGCGAGGCGGCCATGCCTCGGAGTCGTTGAGCAGCCGGTGCCGTTCCTCATCGAGCAGCTCTCTTGGCTCCAATCCCTGCTCCATGGCAAACCGCAGCCCTGTGCGGTACACATCGGTAATAAACATCCCGACCATGGGAGAAGACAGGCCGTCCTGTTCCTGCTGCGCGATAATTTGCCTTATTTTCGCCTTCAAGGCTGGATCTCCCGCCTTTAGCAAATTCAGCAGCCTCATTTCGTCGGTAAACGTATACATGACGCTCGGCCGGACGGGAAGCCGGTCATACGGCACAATCTCGCAATCGCGGCGGCCGTCGCAGTGCTGCAAGGCCACCATCGCTTCCTTGTACGAATCGGCAACGCCTCCGATCCCCTGATGGACCTTGCCGATCCCGGCACGGACAGTACAAAACTGAAGATCGAATTGAAACGTCTGCATGAAGCTTTCCAGCGCTTGACGCAGCCCGGCTTCATCCTTGCCGGCATCGTCCGGCTCCATGACGCAAAGATACAAATGGCGCGTCATCTCCAGCACATGAAGCCGGAAATGCCGGCTCAGAAAACCCCGGATCAATTTCTTCAGCTTGCTCCAGACGATGAGCCGCTCTTCATCAGGAATATGCGCGTAGAAAGCTTCCTTGAACTCGAAATGAATGCCGATGCAGCGGTATCGGTCTTTCGTAAAGCCGAAGCGCTCACGGAACCATTGCTCCAGCTGTACGGCATCCGCCGTTTCCCGATCTTTCAGCAGAAGCAGCAGCGCCTGATCCGCATACTCGACGCGGACGCTGTCCAGCTGCCGCTCGAACGTAAGGTTATGCCGGATTAACCGGTTGATGCCGAGTCCGATTTCGTCGAAATCATTGGCAGGCGCTCCCGGCGCGTCGACCGGTTCCTTGTGATCGGACAGGACATCCTTGATCCGCTGGATCGGCGTATACAGCTTGAACGTGAAAATAAAAGAAAACAGCACACCGATCACAACCAATACGATGCAGATGACGACAATCATGCCCCATATCCCGCTCGCTTGACGGTTGAACTCGCTGACCGGCGTCAAAGCGTACAGCTTCCAACCGTACAAATCCGACTGCACATACGAAGCGATGTACGAGGTATCGCCCATCGTCAGCTCCGTGCTGCCCGGCTCGCCGGAAGGAAACGATTCGGCCAGCTTGCCGAGCAGCGCAGGCACGGCGGCGGCTTGCTGCTCCGGTCCGAAGACGAGACGGTTATACGCATCCAACGCGACGAACTGCGTGGAATCGAACGGTGCGTAGCCTTTCAGCTTACGCTGCAGGTCATTCACCGAAATGTTGGTGACCAGCACCGCGCGATATCCCCGCACCAGGCGGCTTACGACGACCGGGACGACGCGTTCCCCCGTCTGCTCAGTGTGCAGGAGCGACGGCTTCAATAATTCGATGTCGCGGCCGGATTCGCTCGACCGCTTCCAGTAGTCAACCGCGAACTCATCATACCGGGCCGCCCGCTGGAAGAAAGCGTCGAAGTCCTCGATCCCTGAAGTCGTATATACTTTGTCATGGTCAATGTACATGAACACAAGTCCGGCAAATTCGGTCAATATCGCCGAAGTGCGTTTCAAGCTTTGCAAAATATCGACCAGGCTGGCCCGGTCCTCCAGCGTGTATTCCCGATCCGGCTTCAGCAGCCGGCTGACGGCGATATCGCTGAAAAAGCTAATGCCCGCTTCTTGCACGGTTCGCAGATGCGCGTCGAGCTGGCCTGCGGAGATTTCCAAGCCTTTCGTCGCATTTTCGATAAAATCATGCTTATATTTGGCGACGAAGTTGGCATACGTCACGACGCCGATCACGGCGATCGGAATGAGGAGGGATAAGAAATAGAGCAAAATTTGATAAAAAAGCTTATTGGCAGGCATGATCCGGTTCCTTTGCATTCCTGTCTCCCTCCTTCTCCGGCGTCAGATCGTTTCGATGGGCACGCGTATAGCCGACACGCTCTCCTTGCATACCGAGTAAATCACATGCAAGCACCCGTCATGAAGCAAGGTATGCGGGTATCCGTAATCGCCGCCCTTGTACATGCCGGGAAACCGGCGCTCGCACGGCTCATCCTTCAAAATAAAGTGGCGGTCGAACCGCATCCCGTCCCGGGAAAGCGACAGCACCAACGGATTCCGCTTCCCTCGCGGCTCCCGGTCGGGCGTGCCTACATAGTAGATCGTTCCGTCCGGCAGCTTGCCGAAATGAAATTTGCTGTTGTTGTCGGTAAAGCCGGTCGGTCTCGGATTCGACCAGGTCTCTCCGTCATCCGAGCTTCTCGTCACCCACAGCCGGTTCGCGCTGCTTCGGAGCAGCATATGAAGGATGCCGTCATCCGTTTGATAGAATGATCCTTCGCATAAGCCGGCCGGCCAGCCGCGCCGCTCCTTCACGAGCCAGAACGACTCCGAGTCGTCGCAGAGCGTATCCGACATATCCGGCGGGTAAATGCCCGACGGATTCCATCCGGTCAGCCCGGCCGGATCGTCCGAGTACGGGAACATAATGTTGCCGCTGATCAGGAGTCTGCCCGATTGCGTACGCTGCGGTCCGTGATTCGAGATGATCGGCAGCCGCATGTCAGCGGGTTCGCTCCAGCGGCTTCCGTCGTCCGTAGCCATGGCAAATAGCGACGTATTCATATGCCCTTGATCGCCGGCCTTGCGCGCTCCGTTCTCAAGCTGCTCCGGCTTATATTCGTATTGGCCGTAGTAGGCGACGAGCGTATCTCCGTGCTGGTGGAAGCCTGCCGCCGTCAAGACCAGGTCGGAATGAAGTCCCCTCCTGGAGTCGACGAGCGGCTGCGGTTCCGACCAATGAAGGAAATCCTCGGAGACGGCCATAAGCACCCGCTGGCCGACGTCGTCTTCGTTTATTTTGCCGTTCGACCAGATGGCATAATATTTTCCCTTGAAAAACGCCAAATGCGGATGATGCGAATAAGCCCAGGCCGAAGGACCCGCCGGTTTATATATGGAAACGGTTTCAACAAACAGCTTCGGGCGCTTCTTCTCGTTGAACGGATTGGATATCGGTATTTCCATGCATTCGTCCCCGCTTTCCAGGTCTATTTGCCAGCCTTGAGCTCCGCAATCTTTTGATTGATTTTTTCGTCAATCGTTCTTAATGCCGTATTGGCATCCATTTGGCCCATAATGTATTTGCCGTGCTCTTCGAACAAAATCGTTTGCGCCGCCGTATGATATACGCTTAAAGGGGCATTCGGCAAGTTCTTGCTTTTAAACACAGCCTGCAAATGCTTCCCCTGCAGGAAGCCGAGCTCCGCGCCGTATTGCTCCTGCAGCTTCGGATGAACCAGCGGCGACACATAGCCGAGCGCTCTTGCCGCATACAGCTGCACTTCGTCGGAAGTGAACACTTCGATCACCTTGAAGGCGTCGCTCTTGTGCGCGCTTGTTTTGGCGATGCCGATCATAAAAGCGTCGACCACGCTCCCGATGTTCGGCCGATCCGGATAAAAGGGCGCTTGCGCCAAATCCCAGTTCACATCGGAGCTTTTCAGAGTGGAGAACCGATTGACCGAGTGATACATCGCGAGCACTTTATCCTTCGTAAACTTATTCGTCGGATTCGTGTTCACTTCCTTTGCGTTCGCCGGCCGATTCCCCGGAAGCGCGAAAATTTGCTGCGATAATTCGAATACCCGTTTGAATTGTTCATTGTTGACGCTGGCCCGGTCCGTTGCGGTATCGACCGGCATCAAGCCGAACGGGGCTGCCAGCCGGCCGACCTGATCCGTGCGAATGCCCAAATACTGAACCCCGTCCCGAGAGAAGCTTACCTTCCTCCCCAGCTCGACGGCTTCCTCCCACGTCATCCCGTCCTTCGGATACGGAACCCCGGCGGCATTAAATATATCTTTATTGTAATACAGCGCCGTAAATTGCAAATAAAAGGGCAGGCCGAACAATTCCTTGCTTCCTGCAGAGCGGCCCCGGATCGTCTGAATGACGACCGGATCGAACCGGTTCGAATCCATCTTATGCGCCTGCATATAAGGCTCGATGTTATCGGTGTAGCCCGCTTGAATATAATCGCCCAGATCGACCTCCGCCGTAATATACGCATCGATGGCGGTTCCTGAGGCGATGACTTCATTCAGTTTGCCCTTAACCTCTTGTATCGTGATATGGGGGTATTTTTTCTTCAAAGGCTCGACGAGCAGTTGTTCCCAGTTGCTGCTCACTTCCGGCCTCGTATTAAAAATATTCAGCGTGACCGGTTTTACGCTTTCCTCCGGCTGCTTCCCGCCTCCTTCGGCGCCGCTGCCGGCCGGCGGACCGGCGCTTCCGTTACTGCATCCCGCGGCGATACATCCGCATATGGCGGAAACCGCAGCAAGCCGGTGCAGCTTGTTATTGGCCTGTACCCATGTTCTCATGGTCTCAACCTTCCTTCTCATCGGGAGTCGGCGAGTGCCGTTCATTTCTTCACCCGTGCCAGAGCCGCATTGTGGATGCGTTCCAGTTCCGGTACGCCGTTATCGTTTAGCGATTTGGCGAAGGCGTCGAATTCGGACAGCGGCTTCGCCCCCATAATGAATTTGACGACGTCAGCCGTAATCGGGCTAAGCTTGGACTGGATCTCCTTGATCTTCTCGTTTTCTGCTTCCGTAAAAGCCGGTTTCAGCGAGGGCGCCCGCACCTTGGAGCCGGGATCGCTGTCAATCCGTTCGCCCCACCGCACCAAATCCGGATTCGACACCTGGATAATCGGCGTTTCGTCCACATGAGGCGCGAAGCTCAAATACCCTGCGCCAAGCTCGGACAGCATTGCGCGAGCCGGGTCGGCAGCCGCTTTATATTTATCCAGCACCGCGGAGAGCATCTTCGGCTTGCCGCCGGCCAGCTCGTAGGTTTGCCCCAGCACTCCGAAATTGGCAGCCATCGCGCCTTCGTCGCTATAAAGCCAGTCGTAAAATTTCACGACAGCGGCAGGATCCTTCACCTTCGAGCTGACGGCGTACAATTCCGAGATCCATCCGGCTTTCGGATAGGCGAATCCTCTCACTTCGCCCCGGTTGTTGCTTGGATAAGGGATCAAGTCCAGCATCGCTTCTTTATTTTGCTGCTGCAGCGCCTGATTAAAATTGACGGCAAACGTGTTGTTGTCAAAATAAAAGAACGATTTGCCGGTGCTCAGCTTCTCCGCCCACTTTTGCTGCGTATTGACGGCGAAGTCGGGGTCGAGCAGCTTTTCGCTGTACAGCTTGTTCAAATAGGCGAGCACCTCTTTGAACGCCGGCTTGTTCGTCCCGTATACGTAAGCTCCGCCCTGCACATCCGGGTCGAAATACATCCCGTACCCGCTTCCCATCCCGTACGCGACGACATCGAGAATGGAACCCATCCCGCGGGCCGTCCACGGGGTCGAATCAGGGTAAGCCTCCTTCAGCTTTTTTAACGTTTGGTACAGCTCATCGTACGATGATGGCGTTTTCAGCTGATGCTTTTTCAGCAGATCGGTCCGGATCATCGGAGCTTTTCCGGCCGAGAGCTGATTTTGCGATGTAATCGGAAATCCGTACAGCTTGCCGTCAATAAGCAGCTTATTCGTTTCCGGATGTTCCCCCAGACGCTTCCTCACATTCGGAGCCTGGTCCATATAGTCGGAAATATTCAGGAAAATACCGGTTTTGGCATATTGATTGAGATCGCTCTGATTAATAAGAATGATGTCGGGAATGTTGTTCGTGCCGATCAGCACCTTTTTTTTCTCGTTATAGTTGCTTTGCGGCACGCCCTCCACTTGAAGCTTGATCCCCGTTTGCCGGGCCACCTCCTTGAGCACAAGCGTATCCTGCTTCAGCGCCTGGGAAGGATGCTCGTAACGAATCAGCTTGAGCGTGCGGCTGTACGTGCCGGCAGCGGGTGGATCCTTCTCCTGCCCCGAGCATCCCGCCATAACGGCAATCGTCAAGACTCCCGCGGCCTTGAGCCCGGCTTGCCAATGTTTGTGCTGCATCGTACCCCTCCTTTTTCGTTCATTGTAACACTTGCCGCGCATCAAGAAACGTTCCTTCGCGCACCTTTTCAAGGACTATCCTTTCCACAGCTAGCCTTTCAAGGAGCCAATCATCACCCCCTTGATAAAATATTTCTGGATAAACGGATAAACGGCCACGATCGGAGCAACGACAACGATGATAACGGCGTATTTGATGTTCGTGGAAGTGACGGCCGCATAAGGTCCGCTCAGCTCCTGGCTCTGCTCCGACATTTGCCCCATGACCACAATATTGCGAAGCAAAATTTGCACGGGGTACTTCGCCTTCTCGTTCAAGTAAATCAAGGCCGGGAAAAAGCTGTTCCAATGGCCGACGGCGTAAAACATCGAGATCGTCGCCACGATCGGCAGCGACAAAGGCAGCGCGATTCTCCACAGCACCATCCATTCGCCCGCGCCGTCCATCCGCGCCGATTCGAACAGTTCGCCGGGGATGCCCTGGAAAAAAGTACGCATCACGAACATGTTCCAGGCGCTGATTGCTCCCGGCACAATAAGCGCCCACATCGTGTCGATCATATGCAGCTTCTGAACAAGCAGGTAGGTCGGAATAAGACCGCCGCTGAAAAACATCGTCAATACGATCATGAGCGTAAAGAAGCTTCTCCCGTAAAATTCTCGCTTGGACAACGGATACGCGCAAAGTATCGTGCAAATCAGGTTGACCGCTGTGCCGACGGCCGTATACAAAACCGTATTCCCGTAAGACCGGAGGATGGAGGTATCCTGCAGCAGCAGACGGTACGTATCCAGATTGGGACCGACCGGCCAGAAGCTCACTTCGCCCCGCAAGACGGCATGGCCGTTGCTGACGGACACGATAAATAGATGATACAGCGGGTAAAACGTAACCATCACAAGTGCGAGCATAAAGAGCAGGTTGCAAGCGTCAAATGCCCAGGACCCGATGCTTCGGCGCATGTTCATTCGCGTGTTCCTCCTCCTTTACCATAAGCTCGTTTCAGTCACTTTTCGGCTGAGCCGATTGGCGATGGTCAGCAGCGTTACGGCGACGACCGAATGAAATAAACCGACAGCCGTCGCATAGCTGAAATCATTCGAGACGAGCCCGCGCTGATACACATGCAGCGAAATGACATCGGACGCCGGATGGTTGGAGCCGTTGTGCAGCAGCAGCACTTTCTCGAACGATACCCCCATGATCGCTCCGATCTGGAACAGCAGCATTAGAATGACGGTCGGGGCGATGCCCGGCAGCGTCACGTGCAGCGTCTGCTTCCAGCGGCCGGCGCCGTCGATGACAGCAGCCTCGTACAACTGCGGATCTACAGCCGTCAAGGCAGCCAAGTAGATGATCGAGCCCCAGCCAACGCCCTGCCATATTTCCGAGCCGATATAAATCGTACGGAACCATTCCGGCATCATGAGAAAATGAGTCGGCTCTACGCCCATCAGACCGAGAAATCGGTTGACGATGCCGTCATAGGCAAGAAAGTTAACGAGGATGCCGACAACCACGACCGTAGACAAAAAATGCGGCAAGTAGCTGACTGTCTGCACGAACCGCTTGAACGCGCGATGCTTCAGCTCGTTGAGCAGCAGCGCCAGCACAATCGGCGCCGGAAACGAAAACACGATATGATACAAACCCAGCAGCAGCGTATTTTGCAGCAGCTTATAAAAATACGGATCGCCCAGAAACTGGCGAAAATACCGGGTGCCTACCCAGGGACTGTCGAGCACGCCTTGAAATACGTCGTATTGCTTAAAGGCGATGACGATGCCAAGCAGCGGGATGTAATGAAACACCGCAAAGTATACGAATGGAATCAAAAACATGGCGTAATACGGTTTGCTTCTTGCCATCAATGGTGCGGTCATGACTGCCTCCTCCTCGTCGAGCTGCCGGGCGGCGCTTCCGACACGTTCAGTATAAGCGCCTCCCTTCTTCCCTGCCTACGAGCAATCCCCGCCTCGATGCGGCAATTATCCGCTTGGACGGCATGATGCAATCTTCCGCCATGATGCAGTTTTCCGCATGATGTTCATCGCGGGCGCGGCGGAAGGCCGGCTGGCAGGCGAACGCCTCGATGCAAGCCGTCACGACGAAAAAGCCTGCAGTCGGTTTCGGTACGAAACCTGGACTGCAGGCTGCTGGCAGCTATTCGTGTTATCGGCCGTTCCTCTCTTGCAATTCTTTGAAGACGGCGGTCTAATCCAATTCGCCTTTCCCGTTCCTTAGCGATTGCCGGTACGATTGCCCGGCGGTCTCCAAATATTTTTTTGTGTTATGTCTTCGTTGAATATTATCCGCAGGCAAAAAACAGGCCTCATCGAAATGAAGACCTGTCCCCTTTTCATGACATACTATTTATCTTCCCGTAACCCACTCCGCCTCTGTTCTCTCGTTTCCATGCGGGGAGCGTTACTTTTTCTTCGCCGCCTCGATGTCTTTGGCCGCCTGTTCTTCCGCCTTGCGGAAAGCGGTGTTGACGTCGCTAACCTGCTGCGCGACTTCCCGGAGCGCCGTGACCGCATGCTTCGACGCGAGGTCGTCGTAGATGGTGCGCGGCGACACCGGAGCCGGCTTCGCCGGATAAAACGCCTTGATGTTTTTGCCCTTCAGCTGCGGCAAATCTTGACCGAACGCATCGAGCAGCTTCGTGTTTTTCACGATCGGCATGCCGGTTCCGTCTTTGGCGAATTTCACCTGCATCTCATCCGAAGTCAGGTAAGCCAATATTTCGAAGGCGACGTCTTTATGCTTGCTGTTGCTGTACACGCTGGCGAACGTCGAATACATTTGCGAGCCGACGCCCGGCATTTCTTTGAACGACGGAAGCGGTACCGCGTCGATATTCATATCTTTGGCCGCATTGACCATCGTGCTGTTAAAGTAGGCGTACATGGCCAAATTTTTCTCTTTGGTGAACAGATCCGCTTCTTTGCCGTACTTCGCCGTAGGGAGCTCCGCTCCGGGAATGTTGTAGAAGCGCGCGAAATTTTCGGCCAGCTTCTTGTACTTGTCTGTATTGATGGCCGGCTGCATCGTCTTCGTGTCGACGAACGGGAGCGACATCTGGTTCGTATTGAGCATATGGCTGATTGAGGTCATAAATCCGTAATACTGAACGCCGCCGTCAGTACGCGACAGCTTCTTCGACAGCTCGTACAAGTCATCCCACGTCATTCCATCCGTCGGGTAAGGCACGGCGAACTTGTCGAAAATATCTTTGTTGTACATCAGCACTTCCGCCGTCGTAAAAATCGGGAGCGAGTCGATTCGGCCCCCGCTGCCGAATTGCTTGATGAAGTCAAAGTTGGTCGTCTCCAGACGACTCGTATCGTAATTATACTTTTTGATCATCTCGCTCAGGTCGGTCGACAGGTTCAAATTTTGAAACTGCGGGTAGTAACCGATGGATAGAAGAATGATATCCAGATCCAGTCCGGCCGAGATTACGTCCTCCGTCTTCGTTCCGGTACCCCATGGAATAAATTTCGGCGTGACGAATGGAAACTTCTCCTTGATCGCATTGCCCATCAAATCCATGAACTGCTCTTCCGTCGTCGCGTTGTTCGGGCGGTAGAACGTGATTTCCACCGGCTCCCGCTTGACATTCCCTTGACCGTTATCCGCTGCAGCTCCCTTCGGACCGCCTCCGCCGCCGCACGCCGACATCGTAAGCAGCGCCGCAAGCGCCGATAGCAGCAATCGCTTTCTTGTATACATCTTCTGCTCCCCCTTGTACTCGTAGCTCATCGAATGCTCTCCGTATCGGGTTCGGACCATCGTCCGATGTCCGGCTGCGCACTCGACTTTTATTTATCATAAGGGCAAGCAGATAGCAGATTGCGATCCGAAAATATCACAATTCTACTCTTTTCGTGAAAGCGGTGTCACATTGGTCAGAGCATCATGCCTTCTCGCTGCGCTTCCAGCTGTTCGCGGTACCGGTGAGGCGTCAATCCATACCTTTTCTTGAATATTTGGATAAAATAGGACGGATATTTGAAGCCCGCTTCTCTGCAAATCTCTTCGACGGAATGGGTGCGCCGCTGCAGCAGCATCCTCGCCTCTTCCAGTCTTTTTTCGTTTGTGTATTCGATAATCGTTTTGCCGATTTGTTCCTTGAATAGCTTCGACAAGTAGTTGGGTGAGAAATGAAGCGCCGAAGCCATGAACGAGATCGTAAACGTCGATTTGTAATGCTCGTCGATCCATTTCAGGATCGCATTAATATGCTTCGTCGTGCGGGAAGCGGCCCAGGACGACGACGCGTTCTCGCCCGGCGTGTAAATATGGGTTTGAAAATACATGAAAAAATGAAGAAAAAACAGCATGACCGCTTCTTTGCGAAGCGTTTGCGGTCCCAGCTTGAGCTGTTCGTGCAGTTGAAGCAACTGACTCTCGACTTGCGCCCCATGCTTGCCGGACAAATGAAACACTTGCATCGTCATCGGCTGTTCCATCATTTGCGCGAATAACGCGGTGAATTGAGGGAATAAACCGGTAAATTGCTCAATGAACGAAATTTTGATCTTCAACAGACTGCGAATGTAATTCGGCGGCACGATCATGCGGATGTAATGTACTTGGAACGGCTTAATGACAATCAGCGTGCCCGGCTGCAGCGAATAGACGTGATCGTCGATAATATATTTGCCGGTCCCCTCGTGAATGTACAGCAGCTCCAGCCCTTCATGCGCGTGAAAATATTCTACGGGCTCCGTATACGTACGGCGGTAATTAAACAGGTATAAGTGGTCTTCCCATCTTTTGAACTTCATGATTTCCACACCTTGTACCTCCTGTCGCTCAGCTGACGCGTATGGCATTCTCTCTTCAGATACAATACCCCAATGCCGCTTCCTATTTCAACGCGTCGTGATCGCACCGGTCTGGCGGCGGGATCGGCGATAAAGCAGATTCGCACCTGTACGCCATATCGAACGCCATATATAATGAAATGATAGGAAGAACCAGCAACGTGAATTCATCCATATTATCGTTTGAGGAGAACTGACCATGTTAACTGAATTGAAGGATATCAAGTACGCGTTGTCCGCCCTGGAAGCGTCGTCCATCATTTCGATTACAGATGATAAAGGAATCATCACTTATGTAAATAATCATTTTTGCGGCATCTCCGGGTATGAGCAGGAAGAGCTCGTCGGATTCACCCACAAGGTCGTCAACTCGGGATATCATTCCATGGCGCATTTCCAGGCATTATGGGAAACGATTAGCCGGGGGCAAGTATGGAAGGGCGAGATGAACAATCGGGCCAAGGACGGCAGCCCGTATTGGGTTCAACTGACCGTCATTCCGTTCGTAAACGATGCCGGCGACGTATATCAATACGTATCCTTCGGAACCGATATTACGGCGCGCAAGCAGTATGAAGACCAGTTAATCCAAACGATGGAAAATTTGCGCGATATCGAGAACGCGCTGGATGCGTCCTCCATTGTGGCGATCACGGACGACAAAGGGGTCATCACCTACGTTAACGAAAAGTTTTGCGAAATTTCCAAGTACGATCGCGAAGAACTGATCGGAAAAACGCACCGGATCATCAACTCGGGATACCACCCCAAATCATTCTTCAAAACGATGTGGGAGACGATCAAGCAAGGGAACGTATGGCGGGGAGAGGTGAAGAACCGGGCCAAAGACGGCAGCGAGTACTGGATGAACACGACGATCGTGCCGTTTCTCGACAATCGGAGCATCCCTCATCAGTTCATTTCGATCCGATCGGATATTACGGACCGGGTCAAGGCGGAAGCCGCCCTCGCCGAACGGACCAAGCAGCTGGCCAAGGCGCATGACGAAGCGATCAAGGCGAACCTGATCAAAAGCCAGTTTCTTGCCAATATGAGTCACGAGCTCCGGACGCCGCTCAATGCCATCATCGGCTACAGCGAAATGCTGCTGGAAGAAGCGGAGGAACTCGGCGAAACGGTTTTCATCGAGGATTTGACCAAAATCAGCAAAGCCGGCAACCATCTGCTCGCTTTGATCAACGACATATTGGATATCTCGAAAATCGAGGCCGGCAAAATGGAGCTTCACCACGAAACATGCCGCATCGCGGATTTGGTTCAAGATGTCATGACAACGATTCGTCCGCTCGCCGAAGGAAAAGGGAATACGCTTCAAACGACATGCGAAGAAGACGGCGAGATGACCACCGATGTGACGAAGCTGCGGCAAATCCTAATTAATTTGCTGAGCAATGCCAACAAGTTCACGGAGCGCGGCTCCATCCGGTTCGAAGTGTTCCGGGAGACCAGAAACCGCCAATCCGGCTACGGCTTCCGGGTTCAAGACACGGGTATCGGCATGACGCCGGAGCAGATGGACAAGCTGTTTCAGCCTTTTACACAGGCCGACGCTTCCACCACGCGCAAATACGGCGGAACGGGTCTTGGACTGGCGATAAGCCAAAGGTTCAGCCAAATTATGGGCGGGAACATCCGGGTAGCGAGCGAGTTCGGTATCGGCACGACGTTCACCTGCTGGCTTCCCGCGTCTCCTGACGACGATCCCAAAGATGAAGAACAGCCCGCGGCGGACCTGCCCGCTCAAGCGGAGGACGATGCCGGAGAGACCAGCATTCTGCTGATCGACGATGAAGCATTGAACCAGGAATTGATGGAGCGTTATATTGCCAAGACAGGCTGGACGATGGCCTTCGCCCAGAGCGGACCGGAAGGGCTGCGGCTGGCCAAGAAACTGAAGCCCAAAGTCATCTGTCTCGACATCCTGATGCCGACCATGGATGGCTGGAGCGTACTTTCGGCGCTGAAGAGCGATCCGGAGCTCTCCGAGATCCCCGTCGTCATTTGGTCCATGACCAGCGACAAGCAGCTCGGCTACACGCTCGGCGCGGCGGAATTTCTGATGAAGCCGGTGCAGCGGGAGCAGTTGATCAAAGTGATGGACAAATATTTGGTTCAGCGCGCCGACCATACGATTCTGGTCATCGAAGACGATCAGCCCGCCAGCGAGCTGGTCACCAAGCTGCTCCGCAGCGAAGGATACGATGTAACCGAGGCCGGCAACGGCGTCAAAGCGCTGGAATGGTTGTCGCAAAACACGCCGGCGCTTATCCTGCTCGACTTGTTGATGCCGGAAATGGACGGCTTTGAGTTGATTGGGGAGCTGCGCAAGCAGGAGCTGTGGAGAACGATCCCGGTCGTCGTCATGACTGCCAAGACGATTACGGCCGAAGACCGCCTCAAATTAAACGGAGCGGTGAAAAGCATCATTCAGAAGGGAACGTTCGACCCGCAATCGCTGCTGGCCGAAATCCAGGCTTGCTTGTAGCCCGTTCAAGCCGGTTAGCTAGATCAGCTGCCCCCTCTTCCGCAAGTAGCGGAATAACAGGCCACTGAATACGGCGCAGATAGCCGCGCATAATCCGATGAAACCGTAGCCTGCCTGGAGACCTGCCAGCAGGCCGGCTCGCGTTTCCGCCCCGATCATCGTTTTGACCCCTTCCATGATGCCGCCAATCGCATAATTCCCGATGACGCTGCCCACCCCCATGAGGGTGACGGTAAACGTAATGGCCGTATCGCTGCCATGCGGATAACGCTTAGCGATAAGGGCCATAACCGTCGGATAAATCATAGCGATTCCAATGCCCGAAGCCGCGAACAAGAAGGCCAGGCCTTCTCCGCCGAGCATCGCCCCGAACGTGCAGGCGGCCGAAAGGGCCGGCGCAATCATCAGCGACCGCACGAAGCCGATTTTATCTGTTAACGGTCCGAGCAGCAGCCGCGCCAGCGTAAAGCAGAGGAAGAAGGCGGACAGCATACCGGAGGCGGTAACGGTGCTCCACGCGTACGTTTTCTCCAAATAATTGACCAGCCAGCCGCCCACCGCCAATTCCGATACGACGCCGAAGGTGAGGATGAGCACCGTGAGCCACAGCACCGGGTCCTTCATCAGCACGTTCAGCGGCACCCGATCCTCATGCGCCACATCGTCGCCGGAGAAGGAGCTGCGCCATGCGCTTACCATCGGCACAAGGCACAAGGAGAGCATGACGAGATACATTCCGCGCCAGTCGAGCGTATAGCTGAATATCGTTACGGACATAAGACCTGTCGCCACGAGCGGAGCGACCGTCGAACTGATGCCATAAAAGCCGTGCGATAAGTTCATCATCGTGCCCGTATTTTTCACGAAGACGCGCGCTCCCAGAATGGCCAGCGCAATCTCCAGCATCCCGTTGCCGATGTACATGAAGAAATACGACGAGGCGAACATCGGGTAGCTGCGGGACAAGCAGATCAGCACGCCGGAAGCAACCATCGCCCCGAAGGCGGCCATACTCACGATCTTGACCCCCAGCAGCCGTGTCAAGAAGGCGGTAAACGAGCACGCGATCAAGTATCCGAGCGCATTGAGCGCCAGCAGCGTGCCGAGCTGCGATTCGTTCAGCATGTAATCGAACTGGATCCGCGGAATGGCCGGTCCTTTGACATTCTCCGAAAAGCCGAAAACAATGAAGCCTAAAAATATGGTAGCCAGCTGCATGGCATACCTTTTGTCTGTATGCGTTAATCGTTTCTCCACTCGGTCATCCTCCAGGTTTCCGTCTCTCCGCTTTAGCTACGAAAGACGAGCTGTCATATCTCGGCATCCATGTCACGATGCCCATTATACACTTTAGACGGAGGGATCGAGTACACCTTTTTGAACGCTCTTGTAAATGAAAACAAATTCGGATACCCAAGCGACAAGGCGATTTCCGTTATCGTGGCGTCCGTCTCCCGCAGCAGCTGCCTCGCCTTGCTCATGCGGATGTTCTGCAAATATTTCAGGGGCGACATGCCGACCTGCCGGGCAAAAACGCTTGAAAAATACGAGCGGTGCACCCCTGCAAAGACCGCCACCTGCTGCACCGACACGCCCTCCGATGCGTGCAGCTCCATAAAATCGATGCAATCGCGAATCCACGCGGACGGCTCGCCCTCCCGTACCGGCACCGCGTCAGGCGTCAGCGCGGCGAACAGCCCGTACAGTTGACTCTGCAGCTCCAGAGAGACGGCCGGCTTCCAGCCCGCCGCATCGCGCATCAGCCGTTGAATGCCGCTCATCGTTCCCTCGATGCCTCGGGCATCGGATAGCTGAACGCTGGGGGATTCCGGCGTCAAGCCGGCCAGCTCCAGCAGCGTCCGGGTCCGGGGCCCGTCGATCGCGATCCAGCACAGCGCAAGCGGAGAGTCCGCGGCATCGAGCGTATAATGATACGTCACACCCGGGAATAAACAGAACAACTGGTTATCGCCCAGATGAAGCCTTCTGCCCTCAAACTCCAATCGAAGCGAACCGGCCTGAACAATATGAAGGCTGTAGCACTCGATCCGCTTCGGCCCGACGCGATAATTCGGCTTCGCTACGCTGCGTCCTCCCCGGACCGGCCACAGCTGGCTTTGCTTGTCCAGCTCCTTCGGTGTATAGTACAGAAACTCCGCGTATTCGTACTCGTATTCCTGCATCGTCTTTCCCCCTGGCGCCACATTGTCTAACAAAATGATAAATATAATATAACATGCTGCCATTGGATTTAACCCTACATTCTAATATTATCATAGAAGGAGGCGATAGTTGACTTATGTCCAAACCTAACATTTTGTTAATTACCAGCGATCAGCAGCACTGGAATACGATCGGAGCCTTTAACAGCGAGGTGCATACGCCCAATCTGGATCGTCTGGTCCGTGAAGGCACCACGTTCACGCGGGCTTATTGCCCCAACCCGACTTGTACACCCAGCAGATCCTCGATCATAACCGGTATGTATCCGAGCCAGCACGGCGCCTGGACGCTCGGTACGAAGCTGCTTGAAGACCGGCATACCGTCGGCGAAGATCTTCAGACGGCCGGATACCGTACGGCGTTGGTTGGCAAGGCGCATTTTCAGCCTTTGAAGTCGACAGACGAGTACGTATCCCTTGAAGCTTATCCGACACTGCAAGATCTGGAATTTTGGAAAACGTTCCACGGGCCGTTTTATGGCTTTGATCATGTGGAGCTGGCGCGCAACCATACGAATGAAGCGCATGTCGGGCAGCATTATGCGTTATGGATGGAAGAGAAGGGCTGCGCCAATTGGCGTGATTACTTCCTGCCGCCGACCGGAACGATGGACCCTTCGCAAACATATAAATGGCCGATTCCCGAGCCGTATCATTACAACACGTGGATTGCCGAACGCACGAATGCATTGATGAGCGAATATAAGGACGCCGATCAGCCGTTCTTCATGTGGGCGAGTTTCTTCGACCCGCATCCGGAATATTTGGCGCCGGAGCCTTGGGATACGATGTACGATCCGGATACGCTCACTATACCGGAGATGGTGCCTGGGGAACATGACCAGAATCCGCCGCATTTCGGCAAAACGCAGGAGGAGCAGCCGGATTTTAGCGATTTGGCCGAAACGGGCTACGGCATTCACGGCTATCGTTCTCACCATTATTACGAATACGGCACAAAGTTCCGGCTGACCGAGGACGACAAGAAGAAGCTGGTCGCCGTTTATTACGGCATGATCAGCATGATGGACAAATATATCGGCAAAATCCTCGACAAGCTCGAAGAGCTGGGATTGGCGGAAAATACGATCATCGTGTTTACGACGGATCACGGGCATTTTTACGGCCAGCACGGCTTGCAGGCCAAAGGCGGCTTCCACTACGAAGACTTGATCAAGCTGCCGTTCATCGTGAAATACCCCGGGCACGTGCCGGCGGGACATCAATCCGGTGCGATCCAATCGCTTGTCGACCTCGCGCCGACCTTCTTGTCGATGAGCGGCATCCCCGTTCCCCGCACCATGACCGGCGTCGATCAAAGCGACGTATGGACGGGACGCAAGCAAAGCGCCAGAGATCACGCCATCTGCGAGTTCCGTCATGAGCCGACGACAATTCATCAGAAAACGTATGTCGACGAAAGGTACAAAATTACCGTATATTACAACCGCACGTACGGCGAAATCTTCGATCTGCAGGAGGACCCGGGCGAGCTGAGCAACTTGTGGGACGACCCCGCGGCCGCGTCGCTCAAATCCGAGCTCCTGCTCAAGTACGCTTGGGCCGAGCTGGGCAAAGAACCGATGCCCATGCCGCGCATCCATCACGCCTAAGCGCGGGATACGGGAAGCGTCTGAAGCCATGACGTCTCACCGGGCAGCAATTTGACGATTGCCACAATATCCTGCCACCACTGGAACTAACGAAGGAGCTTGCCGCGCGGCAAGCTCCTTTCTATCGTACCCGGAGAGTTCAACAGGCACATATCAACGTTAAATATCGAAACTACTGCCACTACAATATTTCAATATACCCTTCTGTTCCATGCACGCGAATTCGCTGCCCGTCTTTGATCAGCTTGGTCGCATGCTCCACCCCGACAACCGCCGGTAAGCCATACTCGCGCGCGATCACCGCTCCATGCGTCATCAGTCCGCCCACTTCGGTGACTAGACCTTTTATGGATACGAACAATGGTGTCCAGCCCGGGTCCGTAAAGGAGGTGACCAATATATCCCCCTCTTCCAGATCGGCATCTTCCATATTGAAGATGACACGCGCGCGTCCTTCGATAACGCCGGAAGAAACAGGCAGGCCTACAATCGCATTCACCGGCATATGTTCCCGTTTGTACGCACCTGTAACGATTTCACCATCGGATGTGATGACACGCGGGGGAGTGAGCTTTTCGAAAAATTTGTAATCGTCTTTTCGCTTGTTGATGATCTGATCATCAAGTTGGTTCGTGCGCACGACCTCATGAAGTTCTTCAAACGTGAGATAGTATATGTCTTCTTTGTCATGAATAACGCCCGTTTGTACAAGCTGCTCGGCTTCTTTCAGCAATGCCAGCTTGTAAATGAAATAGCGGTTAACCATTCCGTATTTGGGATATTCCCGGTAGCCGATGAAATTCCGGATGAGGTCGATCATTCGTTTGGTTTCTTCGGCTTTTTGCTCGCCATCCGGTAATTGCTTCAATCGATCTATTAACTCTTGTTCTTTTTCCAAAGCTTCCCGGCGCCCTTGCTCAAATTTTCGATGACCGGCTTGAGGCTCAAAGTTTTTGATATTGCCAACAATCATGGGGACAAGCGTCATTGGTTTTTCACTCCAACGCGTTCGGGTCACATCGATTTCTCCGGCACATCGCATTCCGTATTTGCTGAGAAAATCATAAATCGCTTCTCGTGCTTCCGGTCCGCCTTCAAATTTAACGAGTTCATCCAAAAAATGATCATCGTTTACATGCTGCAAAAAGTCGATGACTTCCGGGTACGGACGAATGACATCGGCAACATCCAATAGCGCCAGACCCATTTCCGAAGTAATATTGTTCGGTACCGATTGAGAAAGCGTGTCTGCTGCGTTTTTTTCGCCCAGCCACTCGTTCATTTTTTCATTGATCCATGATGTAGCATTTATAGCTGACATAAACACAGCCGAACTTTGTGGGTCAAATAAAATCTTCTTTAATTGCTGCTGGATATCTTCGCGAATAAAATCAAACAAATCCGATCCCGATTTCGTTTGTATGTTTTGTTTTAACTCTTCTATCGATGTTTGACTGCGCTTAATCAAATCAGAAACGATCGTCGGGTCGTTTTCGATTGGAGCCGGCAGATCCGTATTGCTTCTGCTGGGACTTGGTGCTGTTTGATCATTTGGTAACGATTTTATAAAATCTCCACGCTCAATGATGTTCATAAGGGCATCTTTCATGAGCGGATCATGTTGTCCCATTGCATTTAACATATTGTTTCTACTGACAGGTGAAGCAAGCTGATGTGTAACATCCACAAACAACCTCCCTCCGGCTTTACGCATAGGTGCAGGAGTAACTAACAGGAAAAAAGACAATCCCAATGGTTTTATGGGATCTGTCATCATTTGTTGATGACCAACGGACAGATAGACGTGATTTTCTTGGTCATTCGCTTCAGGGATCGGGTATAATGTCGTGATCGGCCGACTTTGGACAATATAAAATGTATCATCAGCCAAACACCATTCGATATCTTGCGGCTGGCCAAAATAAGCTTCGATCTGTCTTCCGATGTGTGCCAGCTGTAACATTTGCTGCTCCGTAAGCGTTTGAGCCTTTTGCTGATCGGGATCGAGCTGCCGCGTTTCGGTTCCGCCTTCTTTTCGTCCATAGATAGCCAATTGTTTGGTTGCGATCCGCTTCTCGACGATTTCCCCATCGCGAACTTTATAACAATCCGCAGAGACCAAGCCGGAGACCAGCGCTTCTCCGAGTCCGAAACTGGCATCGATGGAGAGCAGCTTTCGGTTGGAAGTCATCGGATCGGCGGTAAATAAAATCCCTGAAGCCTGCGGGAAAACCATCCTTTGAACGATAACAGATAAGTATACTTGGCTGTGATCAAATCCATTTTGCATACGGTAGATTACCGCGCGATCTGTAAATAAGGATGCCCAACATTTGCTGATATGCTGCAAAATCGCATCTTTGCCGATGATATTTAAATAGGTGTCTTGTTGACCGGCAAAAGAGGCATGCGGCAAATCTTCCGCCGTCGCGCTGGAACGCACCGCATAAGCATGCTCCTCCCCAAATCGGGAGAGGTATTCGGTAACTGCCTTCACCACATCGGAAGGAATTTCTACGTCCATAAGAATTTGTCGAATCTTCCTGCTGATTTCACCAATTTGAGCACGATCTTCCGCTGTTAACATGGTTAGTTGATTGAGCAAAGCATGATACGTTTCGTTTGGTTCGATGGCTTTTTGAAATCCTACGGTTGTAACACAAAATCCCTCCGGCACTTGGATGTCTTGAATTTTTGATAATTCCCCCAGATGCAACCCTTTACCGCCAACGAGCGAAAGCTGCGTTTTTTCGATTTCCTGAAAGCCGAGAACCAAAGAACTCATTCCACATCTCTCCTAACCATTAAATTGAGAAACCATTTGACAAGAGCTTAACGGGCATGATACAATGAAATTGTAAGATGCATCAACTATGTTCTTTCGACATAAAACAGTCGTGTTCTGATTATATCATCGTATTTGCTCATGTGCAATATAGAAGAACCTGGTGAAGATTTCCAGGTTCTTTTTTGATTTTCCATTACGATGAGTCACATGAATAAACATTGTTCAAACCGTCCCCCCCGTCCTTTCAATAAACCTCACCCTCTATATCTGTCTTCCCAAACATCTTCCTAAATATAAGCAAGAGCAGAAGCGATCGTACGACTCTAACCATTAGCGCAGCCAAAGCTGCCGACTGCAATTTATAAACGATGCCCCTTAAAAAACTTCAAGTAGAGATATACCACCATCCCTCTGGAAGCAGCACTTTGGGATAAGCTCTATAATTTTTCGTGAACCAGGAATAAACCAGGACGACTGAGGCATATGTTTTTTTAAATAGCAGTACTCGCGAATCCTATGCCGATCCAGTAAAACGGCGCAGGAACGGGACAACTAGACGCATTATAAATTAATTACGGTTGTATGCGCTTACAAAAACAAGGGGATGCAAGTCAGCCGGCAGAGAGATTTGAAAAAAACGAAAAGGACGTGATCGTATGGTTGGAAGGAAAAGTGCATTGGCGTTAGCGGGTCTGATGATCGTATCGGCGCTTTCCGGATGTGCCGCTGGAAGCGGCGGTAGCTCGAGCGGAGGAAATGGCCAGGCTGTTGAGAATTCGGGCAAAGCGGAGCTGCCGAAAAGTGCGGAGCCGGTTGAACTGGTCGTCGCCGACGGACTAGGCGATTTTCCGCTCGAACGGTTTAATAAAGTATTTGCCGAGCCGGTCAAGAAAAAGTATCCGCATATTACGTTAAAATGGATTGCCGCAGGCGACATTTCCAAACGGATTACGGCTGGAGAGCCGATTGACCTGGTTATCTCTTCCAGTGGGCTTCTTCAAGCTAGGGTGGTCGATTTTGGCCTTCAATACGATGTTACTCCGCTCATCAAAAAATACAATTATGATTTGAACAAAGTGGAGCCTGCCGCACTGGACATGTTCAAGAAATTCGGCAATGGCGCTGTATGGGGCATTCCGTCCTTTATGTCGCCGTCACCTTTGTACTATAACAAGGACGTGTTCGATAAATTCGGCGTCCCGTATCCGAAAGACGGGACGACCTGGGATGACTTGAACGAGCTGTCCAAAAAATTGACACGCCTCGACGGAAACGAGCAGTACTATGGTTTGTTTCTATCGTTTGCCCATGTCATCCGCAGAAATCAATATTCGTTGAATGTCGTCGATCCGGCCACTTCCAAGGCCGCTTTCAACACGGATGCCTGGAAGTCGGTGTTCGAGCAATCCGGGCAATTTTATCGAAACCCGAATATGAATATGACAACCGCTTCAGCTGCACTAGCGTTCCAGCGCGATGCCTTTATTAAAAAACGCAGCGTCGCCATGTGGCTGCCGGTCAGTACGCTGCATACAGAAGCGGAGCTGCAAGGGATGAACTGGGATATGGCGAGCTTCCCGACCTATAAAGACAAACCGAATGTTGGGCCGCAGCCGTATCCGGTCGCATTTTTCGTTACCACCTCCAGCAAATATAAGGACGATGCCTTCCAGGTGGCCTCCTTCATGGCGACGGAAGAGTATCAGATGGAATGGGTGAAAAAAGGCGAATTTTTAACCGCGCTTAAAAACGACACGCTGCGTAAATCGTTCGGTGCCGATACCGCACTTTACAAAGGAAAAAATATTAAAGCGATGCTGCCGGACACATACGCTCCCGCCTCTGCTTTGACGAAATACAACGGCGCTGCTGAGACGATTATGAACAGCACCTTTACGAAATATATTTTGAACCAAACCGACTTGAATACAGCGCTGCGAGGTGCGGAAGAAGAGACGAACAAAAAAATAGTGGAGCTGCAGGCGGCGGAAAAGAAGTAGGTTCCGGAATTTCGAGGTATGATTTGTCCGATGATGCTCATAAAAAAAGTACTGGATCGTTAAGATCTCAGTACTTTTTTTATGTGCTGCACAGCTTCAGTTTGTGCTCGGGGTTTATTTTCGGCGCTTATTTGCCCCGGGTCATCATCGCGATATCCGCTTCCTGCAGCGGAACCGAATACAGCTTGACCTGGCGGATGACACCGTCAAAGGCATCCGTACCCGCCGCATCGCCGAACGCGTCGCTGCCGAAGCGCCCGCCATATCCTCCCGCGCCCGTATGCAGACCGACGAGGCCGAATTCGGCGCGAACGCTGTCCGCCAGCTTCCCGTCGAGGTATAAGGACACCACCCCCTCAGCAAAACTGAGCGCTGCATGGCGCCATTTGACATCGGTTGCCTCGATCCGGGTTTTGAGCGTCACCCGCTCCCCATCCGACACGACCGCCGCTTCGAGCAGCCCGTCACGAATGCGCAGCGCCATGCCGTTCTTACGGTCGCCTTCGTCATACAGCAGCTGCGTACCGGTCAAGCGGTTCGGACAAAACTGCATGACGACCGTGCGCAGGTTGAAGCCGTCGTGCAAAAATCCGGCCGGCTCTTCGGCCGCCAGACGTACGGGAGCATTCGTCGGCGTCCCGTACCGGGCCAATACCGCGTACGTATCGAGTAGACGGGCCAGCTCCGTTTCCGATACCGGGAACACTGTGTTATGTCTGGCGTGGTACGGAATGCGGAACTCGCTGCTGTCCAGCTCGCGCCACTCCTGGAAATCGGTCGTCTCCATCATGCCGAACTTGCCGTAAGACCAATAATCGTAGAACAGCAGCCAGCGGTTCGTCCCTTCCAGCTTCAAAAACTCCGGCCCTTCCGTGTAATCGGGCGTCCGGAAGCCCGGCACGAGCGTGTACGGTCCTTCCAGCCGGTCGGCGACGGCCAGTACGTTGCGGCAAGGATGCTTGACGTTCGGATCGTACACAACGCTTTCATCCTTCACTCCCATGTAATATTTGCCTTCATGCTCCGCCAGCGAAGCGTCGATCGTCTGGTAGCCGGGATCAAAGAACAGATCCGGCGCCGTCAACGTTTGCCAATCCGACGTCCATGCGGAATAATGTTTGCTGCTGCCCAAATCCGGCCCGCAGCTCGATGCCCAATAAATCAAATATTGGTTGCGCTGGCGGTCGTACGTAAATTCAGGCGCCCAGCTGTTCCTCGTGTTGTCCTTGCCTTCCATGACCGGGAGCTTCCGCTCGTCTTCCCAAGTGATCAGGTCGCTCGAACGGCAGTACCCGATATCCTCTCCCCTTGGACGGATCGTGAACACCATGTGCCAGTTGCCGTCCGCACCTTTGGCAATGAACGGGTCCCGCAGGATGCCTTCTCCCAGCGATGACGCGAACACCGGGCGATTTTCATTGAGCTCAAACCAGTGAAGCCCGTCCCGGCTGTACGCGTAGTGAAGCTTCTCGTCCGTATGCGTCTGGTTCGGCCCGGACCGGAAGTAGCCCATAACGTAAGCGGGCGCTCCTCCTGCAGTTTCCTGTTGGTGAGATTGTGACATGTGGGGAAGTCTCCTATCCTTGTTCTATTTTAGATGAATCCGTATTTTCGCGTTACTGATGACAAACGCCATGACCTTGAACGCTTCTTCCTTATGCTTGCTATTGACGGACATCAACAGGCCCGATACGTCCGGCCGATAATGTCCTTGTTGTTGTTTTACATACTGATCATACATGGCGGCACCTTGCGTTTGAATACAATTATGGGCCGCAAAAGTGAGCATTACGGACATCACATCGAACTAATTTTTACGGATGACGTTGGAGAAGGTAACGCTTTCCCCTTGCTCGTTCACCGCCTGGACTTTGTAATAATACCGCTGCCCTTCCGGCAGCCCGCTGTCGGTATACGCCGTCTCCGCAACCCCTTCGGCAATCGCTTCGAACCCGGCATCTGGCTTCGTGCTGCGGTACACGGTGTATGACTTCGTATTGGGCGCATACATGCGGGCCGTATCGAACCACGCGCCTGGGCCGCTGCTGTACAGCGCGAACTTGCCGGACGGCAGCGAGCTGTCCGTAGCGCGCAGAATCGTCCCTTCGTTGTTCAGCTTGGCGTAAATATTGTTGCCGTCCACGGTAATAAACAGATAGAGCCGCTTCGGATTGCCGCTTTCTTTTTTCGAGGCGAGCACTTGTTCTTTGCCTTCCGTAACCTTGATCAGCTTGTACTGCTTATCTGCCCGGTCGTATACGAACCGGATATGGTTGTCCCGGTCGACGTAGCGCGCAGCGACGCCCGCTTGCCCGGCTGTTCCGTCCGTCCATTCCACGAGGGCTTCCCCTTCGTACTGGCCTTGCGGCGTATCCGTCCACACGGCAAATGCGCCGCCGCCCGCTTGGGCACGGTACCCGCTGACCTTCCGGTTGCGGTCGGGATGCGGCTCCACCTTCCAACCCTCCGCGCGAAACGGCCCAGCCGTTCCGTCTTCGAAGTTATGCTCCGCCACCTCGGTGCGAGCCGGCTTCCACTGCATGGTGATGGATGGACCGCTCTCCTGCTTGATCGCCAGATCGCGGGGAGCGAGCGGCAGCAGGCGCCGCGGAACCGCATCCAGCTCGGCCGAATTCCGACTCTCTCCAAGCGCGTTATAGGCGCGCACGGCAAAATAATAGCGCGTATCGTTATCCAGTCCGCTCACCAGCCACCCGGCATTGTTGCCGGCCTCGATCGTTCCCGTGTATTGTCCCGGCGCTTTGCCGTAGGCAATCCGGTAGCCGTCCGCTCCCGCGACAGGCTGCCACTCCAGCACGACCTTGCCCGAACGTTCCGCGTAGGCATGACGCAGCACGGGGATGCCCGGTACGGACAACGCAGCGACAGTCTCATTGGAAGCCGGGCTTTCGCCGCTTCCGTTATAGGCCGCGACAGCGAAATAATATGTCCGACCTTCCGTCAGGCCGGAAACTTTATATTCCAGCGCTTGCCCGGCGTCAATCGTTTGCGTATACGTCTTGGACGCCGTACCGTACTTGATCTTGTAGCCTGTCGCGTTCGTGGTGGAATACCACCGCAGGTCAACCGTTCCGCCGCTGCCCGGCTCCGCCGCGTACAGCCAAGCTTCGCGGGGGGCATCGGGCGCGGCCCCGCTCCACTCCAGACGCGTGACGCTGTACGGAGCGACCGTCACGGGATTGGCCGTGCTTTCGCTGCGAATGGCGACCTGCTCTTTCTGCATGGCCGTATTGCGCGCCGCCGGATCGTTAGCCGTCGTGTACGTTTTCCTCATCTCCGCTTGCACCGGCTTGCCGTCCATTCGCACCGAGATTTGCTGCGATTGAGCCGACTTGTTCGTCACGACGAGGTAACGCGTCCCGTTCTCACCCTTGTAGGCAGCGGCGTAGAGCGCCGGCATGCTGCCTCCCGTCTTCGTCGATTCCGCCCCGCCCGTCACCTGCGCCGGCCATACGGCCGAGCTGTAATTCACCGCGCCGTCGACTACCCGCAAGCTGGCGGATGACGCATGGTAATAGCTGTCATACGATAAGAGGGCGGGATCGACGGTCTCTCCCCGTTGATACGCATCCTCCATGAGCAGGGAAACGTTCGTTCCGCCTCGGACCGCGTTCGTATTGAATATGCCGTTATGCAGCCGGTATCCGGCCAGGTACGTAATATTCGGCTGGGCGGACAGGCGCAGGATCGACTCCGCGACATAGATGCCGTGGTATTGCGTGCTTTCCAGAATGCCGCCCAGCGCCACCCCCTGCTCGCCCAAATAAATCGGCGTATTGCGGTTTTGGAACTTTGGAACGTAGTTCGTATCGATCAGCGGCACCAGCTTCTCCAGGGCGCTGTTGGCGCTTTTCATCGCCTCCGGGACCGTCTTGCCGTCGCCCTCGAAGCGGTGGAACGTAATGCCGTCCCAGTACGGGTCCGGGTAGGCGAATACATCCTTATCAAACGCATTGGCCATCTCCGGCTTATTGCTGTTAGCCATCGAAATGATCACCTTGGCTCCCGGATAATTGCGCTTGATCGCCTCGTAATGGCCCCGGACTTTGTCCAAATAATCCGCCGCCGTCTTGTAGTACGGCGTGCTTTTGCCGCTGCTGGACGTAAAGAACATAATTTCGTTGCCCAGCTCGAAATAAATGACCGGAACGCGGTTATCGTACAAATATTTGGCCAAATCTCCCGCCTGCTCGGCCGTCTGGCGCGTCGTATTGACCGTGATCATCGCCTTCGTATTTGTTTTGCGCAGCAGCTCGATGTAATCGGCGATATGCTCCCCGCCTTTAACTTGACCTAGCCGGAATGTCGTATGCGGTCCATGCGTCGTTCCGTCAGGCCCGAAGGCAAAAGCGCCGTAATCGATATCCGGCATGCCCGTTCGCCAGTTGAACACATCGGAGTTCGTGCCCCCCGGCCAGCGAATGAAGCCGAGACGCCCGTACCGGTTCACCTCATCAATCATTTGGCTATGATTAATGAAGGCTTCCTTATTGCTGGTCTCGTTGTTTACGCCTCTCATGCCGTAAGGGATCGACTTCTCGCGCTTCGTATCGATATCGATAACAGCATGGGCTTCGTCCGTTTGGAATGGCGCTGCTGTGATCTCCGCTTCGCCTCCTTTATTCATACTCCCGCCCCAAGTGCGCCACAGGCCGAACGACACGGCCGCCAGCACCGCTATCGATAGCATGACCGCTTTTCCTCTCAATGGATATGCGCCTTCTTCCTCATCCTATTATTGTGGTACAATACATTCATTCGTTACTCTTAACATACGGGCAAACGGCTTTTGCAGGAAATAGAACTTTCAGATGAAATGGTGAGGATAATGGACAAATACGGGCCTATTTATCATTTTCCGTCGACCGGAGACATCCCTCCCCCTATCAGCGTGCCGTTCATCGGCATTAATTACTGTTCTCCCCATTACCGCAATGTGAGAAGAATGTCCAAAATTACCGTCATCGGATGCGTCCTGTCGGGCCGCGGCAAAATTCGAGTGAATGCGCAAACATGCTCCGTTCAGCGAGGCGACGTCTTTCTCATGCGAAGCGGCTGCTATCACGAGGTCATCTCGGAAGCAGACCCGGAAGAGCCGTGGGTCTTTATATGGTATAACGTTCACAGCCAATGGGCGCTTAACGTGCTGGAAGCTTACCGGCTGCTCTCGACCGTCGTCGTCCCGGACGCCTCCTTGGAGCCGGTGTTCAAGCAGGGCATCGAATGGGCCGAGAGCAAGACGATCGAGGAAATGCAAGGCGCACTGCAGGAGCTGTTCATGCGAATCGTCATCGGCCTGTCGGAGCTTCAACGCAAACGGCAAGACCTGCTGTCGCTGCTCGTACGGCAAATCAAGCTGCATCTGGACAATCAGCTGCTGCAGCCTTTTCATACGGAACAACTGGTTGAGGAGATGGGCATGTCGGCCAAGCATTTGAACCGGGTATTCAAGAAAGAGATGGGAACGACCATATACAATTATGTGCTGACCAAAAAAATGGAATCGGCCAAGCTGATGCTAATCGAGACGCATTTGACGGTGGTCGAAATTTCCGAGCAGTTGGGCTATTCCGACGCTCATTACTTCTCCAATCTGTTCAAGCAGAAAAACGGCATGCGCCCCACGGCCTTCCGAAGTCAATTCAGCGACCAGGAGCAACATTAGCGCATGACCGCAAACGTTTACATTCGAACGAAACATGCGGCCTTTCTCGCCGCCGCAGCAAAAAGCCTCCCGTCACAATGAAGGGAGGCTTTATTCTGTTA
Source organism: Paenibacillus solanacearum (assembly GCF_910593845.1). Taxonomy (GTDB): domain Bacteria; phylum Bacillota; class Bacilli; order Paenibacillales; family NBRC-103111; genus Paenibacillus_G; species Paenibacillus_G solanacearum. The sequence goes on from NZ_CAJVAS010000017.1 coordinate 60,624, forward strand.
CAGTCAGTCGTTCGGCTGCAGCTCTGCTTGCTCAATCGCCGCCGGCTTCAGATTGATGCGGCGGATAATCTCTCTCGAAAACTTCAGCTTGCGGTCGTACGTATACAGACCGTTCACCTCTTGCTCCACGTCGTACAGCTGGGTATAGCACAAGCCGCTGATGTTCGGATTATCGAGGATGGCCGTCATCAGCCCTTCATACCGGACCAGGAACTCTTCCTCGCTCTTCGGCCGGTCGCCGTATCCCCAGCCTTCCTCATGCGATTGGGCAGGGTCCCACCAGATGCCCCCGTATTCCGCCACCTGATACGGCTGTCCCTCGTACTTTTGCCGCTTCGGATGCTTCACGTATACTTCGCCGCCATTCTTCATCGGCTCCAGCCGAGCTGCGAACGATTCTGGGTTCTGATCGTAGTCATGCACGCTGAATATATCCGTCTTCACGTGGTAATGACCGCTCGTATCTTTCACCGGACGGGTTGGATCGACGCTCTTGCTCACTTCATACGTAATGCGCAGCACTTCGTTGTCCTGCTTCCTGCCGTCGCGGTCCCATGTCTCGTTGAACGGGCACCAGCCGATAATGGACGGATGGTTGAAGTCGCGCTCCATCCCTTCCAGCCATTCCGGCAAAAAGCTGCGCAGCCCCATCGGCGTCGTAATGTCGAGCCCCCAGTTGGCGTGCTCCGCCCACACCAGATAGCCGAGCTTATCGGCCCAATATAAGAAGCGGGGCTCGAAAATTTTCTCATGCAGCCGCGCGCCGTTGAAGCCCAGATCCATCGCCAGCTCGATATCCCGGCGCAGCGCCTCGTCAGTCGGCGCGGTATAGATGCCGTCGGGATAAAAGCCTTGGTCGAGCACCAGGCGCTGGAAGACGGTCCGACCGTTAATCAGCACCGCCTTATCGGTCAGCGCAATCTCCCGCATGCCGAAATAACTTGTCACCGTATCGACCGCTTGACCGTCCGCTTCCAATATGAAGCGCAGATCGTACAATCTTCCGTGCCCCGGCTCCCACAGATGCACTTCATTCAGCGACACCTGTGTGTGAAGCTGGTGGCTGCTGATTTGCGCCGTTCGGCTGCCGACCGGCTTTCCGTCGTAAAACGCGTCGATCTTGAGCGCTAGCCCCTTCCGGTAGCTTCCCTTAAACCGAATCGCCAAATTCGCCTGACCGTTGGCCGGGTCCGTCACGATGCGATACGAGTCGATATGGAAATCCGATACGCATTCCAGCCATACGGTTTGCCAAATGCCGGTTGTGCGCGTGTAATAGCAGTTATACGAATGGTATTTCCCGCTCTGCTTGCCCCCCGGCTGCAGCCCGGTCCGCACATCGTCTTCCGCATACACGGTAATGACGTTTTCGCCTTCGCGAACGAGCTTCGTAATGTCGAATTGGAACGAGCTGTAGCCGCCGCGGTGCGTGCCCGCCGATACGCCGTTCACCCATACTTCCGCCTCATAATCGACGGCGCCGAAATGCAGCACAATCCGCTTGCCCGCCCAATCTTGCGGCAGCGTAAACGTCTTGCGGTACCAGACGGCAGGCATAAAATCGGTATATCCGATACCGGATAATTCGCTTTCCGGACAAAAGGGAACGATGATCGACTGCTGCAGCCCTTCCGACTGATGGAGCTCCCGTTCGCGGCCGGTCCGGCCAAAGTCCATTTCAAACTCCCAGGTTCCGTTCAAATTAATCCAGTCCTCGCGAACAAGCTGCGGACGCGGGTACTCAGGTCTTGGCAGATGATTAGTATTCATTACTGTACTTCCTTTCAACAACGTATTATTGGACCTTGAAAATCAAGCCCCTATTCCACGCGAATCCAAATACAGCTTAATAGTAAACGTTGCCCAATCGAGTAGTAAATATGGTAAACGGAACAAAACGTGAGGAATATGGACATGAGCTCGTATAAGCGAACATGCGTCTGCCTTTTCGATCAATAAAAAAACGGAACCCGCGCTACATGGGATTCCGGGACGATGCAAGATCTCGACTCACCTCTCTCGTCTCATTTCAGACCTCTCCGGCTTAATAAGATGCCGTTCTTCGCTAGGTCTACGCTATATTTTCTTTACCGTTTCCTTCAATGTCACTTTTTCCACTTGATCGTATACTCCATAAATTTCGAACGTGCCTTCTTCGAAAAATAAAGGGAATCTGCGCTTGAACCATGGCTGCATCGGATAATTCATCGCTTCCCGTATAGGGAACCATCGCAGTTCGCCCTCAGGAGGGTTTTGCAATAATTCGCCTTCGAATGAATCAGCCACATAGTTGAAGACCATATACCTGAAGTTTTGGTTCGGATCCACGAACTCGTCCAGCCCTTTGTAGACAAGGTCTTTTACTCTCAGTCCCGTTTCCTCCCACACTTCGCGAGCAGCCCCTTCCGTCAAGCTCTCGGGAAAATCCACCTTGCCGCCTGGACCGATCCATCCGGGAAAACCGAGCTTGCTGGGTCGATTGACCAGCAGCACATGATCGTCCTGCTTCACCAGGCACATCGTATACAGTGCAATCTTGATATCCTTTGCGTCTTTCGCTGTCATCGAAACCATTCTCCTATAATTATGAAATCATAACACTGCTCGGGTTACCCCTTTTTCCTTGCTTCGCGATAGGATTGGATGAAACAAGCCGGATCCTCTTTCACCATATACGGAAAGACGCCCTGATTCGTATGCAAATACAGGAATCCTTCGGATGCCCCTACATGCCGATACGACATGTCGAACACGTCTTCAAGACGAAATGTCCTCGCGAAAGTCACAACCTGATCGGGATACAAATACATGACTCTCGCATGGACAACCGCGCTTTGCCCGCCGCTATGAAGCTCCCTCTCGATCTTATAATAGGGCTGACTGATGATCCAGCTCATTGCAGCCTCCTCTGGCCGCAGCTCTCAGCCTTTCGCCGCAACGATGCAAACGGCACCCGGGCTGCGCCTCCACGACCGGTTCCTATGAACAAGTTTCATTTCCATTTTACACCATGGGATATCAAAAGAAAAAAGGAAGATCCTCTGCATCCATTGATCATGAAAAAGCCAAGCGCGAGCTCCGGGCAGGGCTTCCACGCTTGGCTTTTATTTTAGGGCAGCTTAGCCGGCCTTCTGCATCGATATCGACATCATCCTCTAGATCGACAAGCCCGCCCTCGCACCTTGCGGCATATCCGGAAGTTCATTCACGGACACAATTTGATCCGTCCTTTTCTTCGGACGCTTCCAGTATTCCTCGCTGCCTGGCAAATCGTCAAACCAGGCCGCCTCATCGGGACAATCCAATATCATGAACTTGCCGTATTGATTATCGCGGGATTGATGGTATTTCAAATAGGCTTTGCCGTTCTCGATCGCCAAAATTTCGATTTTGCCGGACGTATGACTCATCGATAAGCGGATGCGCTTGCCAAGACCGGAAGTGCGGGCCTTCGCTTCCTCTACCAGCCGGTACGCCTCAGCAAGCGGAAGTACGAATTCCCGGTTGCCCGCGACAGGGCGATTGATAAAGAAATAGTACGGCGTAACGCCTGCCCAGGAAAGCCGGTCGAGCAATTCGGCCAACACGGCGGGATCGTCATTGATCCCTTTTAACACAGGCGTCTGGTTCACAACGATGGCTCCCGCCCGATGCAGCGCCTCCAGGCCGCGCTTGGCTTCTGGCGTCATTTCGCGGGGATGGTTAATGTGGGCCATTACATAAATGCGTTTGTCAGCGGATGAATAATTGCGGATGGTTTCGAGCAAAGCCTCGTCTTCATAAATTCGCATCGGATTAAATACGGGGATTTTCGAGCCCAGCCGAATGATCTTCACGTGCTCGATCGCACGCAGCCGTTCAATAATAGTACGCAGCTTGGCTGTCGCGAGAATCAGACTGTCCCCGCCGGTCAACAGCACATTGTTAATTTCCGGATGCTCCGCAATATACTGAAGTCCAGGATTGACGTCCGCCATCGCTTCCTTGACATCGTTGCGAAACAAGCGCTTGCGGAAGCAGTACCGGCAGTAGGCACCGCAAACTTCCGATACGATGAGGAGTGCCGTCGTCCGATACTTATGCTGGCACCCCGGCACGACATAATTCGTATCTTCGTCCGATGCGTCCCACCGCCCGTATTCGGACAATTCGCCCTCGTTCGGAATCACGAGCTTCTTGATCGGATCCGCCGGATCGTTCCAATCGATCAGATTCAAGTAATAATCGTTGACCCGAAACACGAACTTCTCCGTAATTTGCTTCAGCCTGCTTCTTTCATGCTCCGGTATTTCCTTGATTTTATCGATATCGGTAATATATTTCGGTTGCGGCATTCATGATCCTCCCTGACATGACAGATTTTCAATACGGCGCTTCTCCTCCACGTCTATCTAGCCTCCTCCTGTACGCATGCATCCCTCCTTATTCTTGCTCTATACTTTTTCTTGATGATGCGCGAAATGCAGGCCTGCCATCGCGAGCATGCAGCAAGTCGATAAGAATTGTGGATGCGGACGCCAAAAAGACCCGTTTTCCCCATAACGGCTCGCGGCAGCTGCAATAGCTGCGCGGCATTATCGGTAAAATGACGGGCCTTTTTGAACGCGAAAAGACCCGATCAACGGGTCATAGAATGCAAGTATACGCATATGTGAGGCTGACCCATCCACTGCTGACGAGGTTAGCTGACGGGCTCGGGAAAGATGGTTCCCTACATAAAACTGCTATGATTCGCCCCTAAGATTGGTTCCCCCGCTTTCCGATACGAATATCGGAAATTAAGCGTACATTCACTATAAACGAAGGATGGGTCGGAGTCAATAATAAATATGCTAATTAATGGAATTATGATTACCTGATGGAATTCTGGCATCAAGTAAGGCACAAATACGGTCCTTATGATGACAACAGGCCAGAGCTGTCGACAGCCCTGGCCTGTTTGTTACGATGGATATCGTTTCATTCGGATGTTTCCATCTCTGTAGCCGACGCGATATCGCTTGCGGCCCAATGTGTGGCAGGCACATCCTTCCACAGCTTCGATACGTGAGCGCTCGCAGGAGCGCGATTCAGCAGCCGATTGATCATCTTCGCCGCCTCGGCACGTGTCACCTGCGCGTTCGGATGGAATAAGCCGTCTTCGTAGCCGCTCACGATGCCAACCTGCGCAAGCGCCATGATACTTGACTCCGCCCAGTGGCCCTTGATGTCGGTCAGGCTTGCCGCACTCCCTTTAGCCGACAGCCCCTTCCAACGAGCCGCTATCGCCGCGAATTCCGCGCGAGTCAGCGGACGGTCAGGCTCGAACATCCCCTCGCCTGTCCCCGTCATCAACTGAAGCGAACGCAAGCCCTCGATGGCAGCGGAAGCCCAGTGGCTCGCCTCTACGTCCTTGTAGCTCGAACCCGATGTCCTGACCGGTGTTGCCGCATCATGCGCGCTTTGCACCAGCCGCCACAGCATCGCCGCAGCTTCCGCACGCGTCATCGACTGTTCCGGCCGGAAGGTTCCGTCAGGATAACCGTTCATATAAGGCTGCCGTTTGGCCGCCGCATTGCCTTGCCCCTCCGTTCCCGCTTTCTCCTCTGGAGATGCAGGCTGTTGCGGTGAAGACTGCTGCGGTGAAGGCTCGGTGACCGTCGATGTCTCCGTAGACACGGGGGCACTTCCCATTTTGTATACGGAAAATGTACTGAATTTATAAATCGTCACGGATAGCCCGATGATTTTGCCGGAAGCGTCGCGCGCGATTTCGCCTTGCTTGAACTCTTTCTCTCCATCATGATGCTCAATGTAGACATAGAGCGTGTTCAAGTACGCGGCCCACAGCGTTTCATCAGCCGGCATGTTCAGCTTGGATACCGGAAAAATCAGCTTGGTCTCATAACTTTGCGTATAGTTCGTCTCAATGGTCATCGGCGTGCCGATTTCTTCCACTTGCCGGTCGGCGGCTTGCTGAAGGACCAGCGGACTGCTCACCGCCTGCTGCTTGACTTGAGCGGCTTCACTGGCATCCCGGATCGGAATAAACCGGAAAAACAAGTTGGCGCCATTCAGTTTGAGCTGCTCCAACGTCTGTTTAGAAAGAACGACGCTCGCTTCCCCGGTCTCGACCGACAGGTCCGCCTGATTCGCCATATTGGACAAAGCTGCTAGCGGCATTCGGAACAGCACTTCCGACGCCGGTTCGTTCTGCATATCCTCGATCACGACGCGAATGACGGATTGATTGGTTTGCAAGGCTTCCGTTACAGCCAGCTGCGCTTTGTCCGCATCGACGGTGACCGAATCGATGTTGGCGCCGTCGGACATGCGCGTTCTTGTAATATCCGTTTGCGTGACGTTCGTTTGGCCTTCGCCGACTCGCACCGGAACGGTCCGCGTTTGAGAAACTTCCTCCCCGACCACTTGAGTGCCGTTCTTGCGAACGATCAGCTCCCATGTTTTGACCGCTCTTTCGTTGCCGCTGATAATGACTGCCGTCAACAAGACGATCGCATCCTTAGAAGCTGGCCGGTTTACTTGCCCCGCTGCACTGACGACAGCCGGATCACTGGAGACCCATGCCACTGGAAGTCCGCCGCCAGCTGTCTGCGGCAGTTGAACGTTCTGCGTCACACTGAAAGCTGAATCATTCGGAGCATAAGTAACGACAACCGGAATCAACAGCTCTGCCAGCGGCGCGCGGAGCACCGTCAGCTTGTAAACTGTACTCGATTGGCCGTCTTGGGCTGTAACGATCAGCTTCATCGTGTTCTCCCCGACTTGAAGCGGCATCGCATAGACGCCCTTGGCCGGATCGTAGGTCGCCCCCGTCACGGATACCGAAGACTGCTTGTCATAGACGGCAGCAGCCACCGTCACATTCGCGTGTAGGTAATCCACTGCAGCGCGATAGCTTGTCTGGCTCATATCGAATGCAGGCTGCAGCTGCACATCATTCACCTTCAGCTGCGAGAGGCGTGAATCGCCGCTCAATCCCCGATGGATCGTGACCGTATACGTACGGGTCGCCTGTCCGTTCGGCGCCGTTACAATGACCTCCAGCGTATTGCGGCCATACGACAGCGGAATCGGCAAGGAACCTTGACCGCTGGCTGTCATGACGCCATTGACCTTCAGCGTGGCGCCGATCTCGTACACGCTTGCAGTGACGGTCACTTGCTGCACTTCAGAAGACACGGTAACACTGTAGCTCGTAAGAGTGGAGACGAACGCCGGATTAAGCACCCCGTTCGAGACGGCAAGCGAAGCCAGATCCGCGTTCGCGCTGATGGCCGCATTCACCGTCACGCTAACCGTCACTGTCCGGTTTTGCGTATTCGTCATGCTTCCCGGCAAACGGACCAGTTGGCCGATGACGGGGAACGTCTGCGCCGTTTTCAACGACTCGTCGTACAACGAGCCTGCTACGTCCCAGTCTACATCTACGCTCGCTGTCGTTCCGCCTTCCAGCGTCACCTGCACTTGCGACGGCAAGCCGAGCGCCGATGCGTTCTTCGCCGTCCCGTTCGCCAAGCCGGTAATGGCCGTTGGTGTCGTCACCGACGTGATGTCTTTAGGCGCCTCGGCATTCACCGTTACACTAACGGTCACCGTCCGGTTTTGCGTATTCGTCATGCTTCCCGGCAAACGGACCAGTTGGCCGATGACGGGGAACGTCTGCGCCGTTTTCAATGACTCGTCGTACAACGAGCCCGCTACGTCCCAATCTACATCCACGCTCGCTGTCGTTCCGCCTTCCAGCGTCACCTGCACTTGCGACGGCAAGCTGAGCGCCGATGCGTTCTTCGCCGTCCCGTTCGCCAAACCGGTAATGGCCGTTGGTGTCGTCACCGACGTGATGTCTTTAGGCGCCTCGGCATTCACCGTCACGCTAACGGTCACCGTCCGGTTTTGCGTATTCGTTATGCTTCCCGGCAAACGGACCGGTTGGCCAATGACAGGGAACGTCTGCGCCGTTTTCAATGACTCGTCGTACAACGAGCCTGCTACGTCCCAGTCTACATCTACGCTCGCTGTCGTTCCGCCTTCCAGCGTCACCTGCACCTGCGACGGCAAGCCGAGCGCCGATGCGTTCTTCGCCGTCCCGTTTGCCAAGCCTGTAATGGCCGTTGGTGTCGTCACCGACGTGATGTCTTTGCTCGTCGGACCCGGCTTAATATCCGTATCCTGCACGGCGATATCGGCCCATGCCAGAATCCGGTTATCGGCATCCACCTTCACGACATACAAGTGCTGCTGGGGGCCGACAGCGATATCGGTATTCGCCGCAAGCACATTGGTATAGTCGGTCGCGATGTCTCCGAAATTAGGCTTCGTTCTGCTGCCTGCCGCCCCGACGGCATATTTCAGCGTCCCGCTTGGAACGGCCGTCGCCTTCGTGGTACCTGCGGCATTGCCCGCGCTCCATGTCAAACCTGTGAGGACCTCGGCTTTATAAGCGAGAATCGTGCCGTTATCCCCCACAGCTATATATTTCCCGGCGGCAAATATCACTTTGCGCAGCGTCGCCGAAACGGAAGGTTCTTTCCATTCGGTCAGCAGACTCCCGACGCCATCCAGAACATACAATTGATCATCGGAGTCATAACTGATTGTAAATTCGACATAAGTGCCGTTATCGCCTACAGCCATATATTTCCCGTTGGCGTACGCCATGCTGTACAGACCGATATTAGACTCTCTAAACCAAGAACTACCTGTATTGTGATTAAATAGCGAAACGATTCCCGTAGTGCTTCCGAATGAAATGCCGATCGCTACGCTTTGATTCGTATCTTCCAAATACCGCCCTTGATAAAAATCGCTAATATCATTCGTTAAACCAACCCAATCGGTTCCGTTGTCAGATATGTAGGTCGCGCCAATCATACCCATCGCCATAAAGCGAGTTCCATCAAAATCAACATCATAGAACGGAGTAGAAATTAGAACTGCGGAATGATCGGTCCACGTTACCAGACTCAGCGAACCGGCGCCGCTGAATGCCGACTCTGGCAGGGAATACAGCCGTCCGTCATCATTGCCTCCGTCCCCAACGGCCACAAATACGCCATGACCATAGCTCACCGATGTTAACGTAGGCGTATCCAAAGCGATCGTGCCCGTAACCCACTGCACGCCGTTGATCGAATAAGCCACTAGGCCGTTCATACCAACAGCAACGAATTTCCCGTTGCCATAGGTAACAGCGTTAAACTGTTCCATCACGCCGCTGTTCTGCTTCATCCAGCTTGAGCCGTTCGTTGAGGTGAGTATCGTCCCCCCAGCGCCGACAGCTACGAAGAGGGACTGATCCTCCGCGTAGACGAGACCTCGCAGGTCTTCGGTAACTTGCGGATTGCCGACATTGCTCCAATGAAGCTCGGCTGAACCGGCGTGCGCATGACCGCTCCATGCGATAGGGTAACATGCGATGAGGAAGGTGAACACAATGAACCGTCTAAACCATGATGCAAATCCCATACAGCACCTCTGTCGTTGTTTTTCTCTTTTCTTGACCATCATTCGCCGTTAAATGCTCCACTTCGAAGCTGAAAGCCATAAAGCGAGCATCTATGAGCACATGTAACCCTCACAACATCTCCCCTTCAGTTCCGCTTCCCTATCCGGTCGCAATATATAGGCTGCAATTATATAGTACTATAGACCTATCATTCCGTTCTACTATTATTTTTGAAAAAAATGGCGTTCCTCCCCTCCAAATTATGGTTACATTCGTCACAAAACCATCGGCTGGATCGTTCTATACCAAAACAAAATTACCTAAGGAGTGCGATAATTCAGAATGAATACCATGATCCTATTTCGTCACGCTGCGCGGCTGTTACTCGGAATAACCTTTTTCATCGGCGCTTGCAACGGGTTTCTGTATGGATCGGGTATGCAGCCGATCATGCCCGCGAATCCTGAGATCATCGCCGTTTTTCAAGGCTCGAATGCATGGCTGCTTATGCTTAAAACCGTGGAGCTGGCTTGCTCCTTGCTGCTCTTGAGCAGCCGCTTGGTACTGCCCGCACTGATCGCGCTCGCGCCCATCGTCCTTGGCATCGCGGTCGTGCATGCCACCCTCGATCCAGGCTTCCTGCCAGCGGCAGGATTGATCTTCGGGCTCGAAAGTTATTTACTTTATATATACGGAAAACGAGGAATCGAGGAGCGACAATGGAAACGGGAAGCGCGGAAGCACAGTGGGAAGCGTGGTATTCGCAATATCGGCCCTTTTTGATCGCCTTATGTTATCAGATGCTCGGCTCACTGCACGATGCGGAGGACATCGTACAAGAAACGTTTCTGTTGGCACGCGCATATGCGGGATGCACAATCGAGCATCCGAAAGCATTATTGGCCAAAATCGCAAAGAACCGCTGCCTGGACGTTATGAAATCCGGGCGGCGGCGTAAAGAGCGGTATGCAGGAACACCGCTTCCTGAGCCGTTGCCTACTGGCGAAGGGATTGCTGCGATGGATGAGCGAATGATAAGGAACGACATGCTGTCGATCGCCTCATTCATGTTAATGGAGCGTCTGAATCCGATCGATCGCGCCGTTTATGTACTGCGGGAAGCGTTCGAATGGGGATATGAAGACATTGCGCGCGTCGTCGATCGAACGGAAGCGGCATGCCGGAAAATGTACAGCCGCGTCAGGGGCAAAATCGCCCTGGATGCCGATTCGGCATCGGTATCTCAGCCGACCGGACCATTCACCGCTTGTTTGTACAACGCGCTGACCGAAGGAAATATGGAGCCGTTTGTTCGTTTATTATCGCAAGACGTCATCTTATACACGGATCGGGGACCGGGTGTGCAAACGGCGGCCAAACCGATCGTGTCGGCCGAATTCGTCGCCGTGTACCTCCGGGGACTGCTGAACATTACTTCGAGAACGCTAGGTCCTCTGCGGTTCGAGCTTATCCGCATTAACGGAGCCCCCGCCATATTGGCGGAAGCCAAAGGAGAACTGCAAGGCGTCGTCGCGCTGGATGCGAAAGGGCCGGAGGTTTCCCGCATCTATGTATTCAGAAATCCAAGCACATTGGGAGCCGTAGCAAAGGCGTACGGATTAAGACCGTTCCGCGCTTAAGGCACACCTCCATGAAATCTCGGCACGGCTGGGCTGCCTTTCTGCAGTAAACCTTAGAGTTCTGGTAAAAACCTCGGGCATCCGTCAGTAGACATGCAGTGAGCCGCTAATCTGCTATCGATCAGCGGCTTATGATTCTGGGAAGATGAGGGATCATCGGTTAATTCGAACTCGTTTGCTCGCCCTTCGTCGCGCAAGTTGACGGCAGACACGGCATAACAGTGGCCTCTTCCCGCTCGATCGCAGCCAACATTTCCATAAGCATAACCCCGCTCAGCTGGGTGCTTAGAGGTACCGTTTCCCGAGCGGGCTCGTTCCAAGCCGGGCCAAAAAGCGGCGCTTCATTTAACAGCAACTGTTATTGACTTGATTGCAGTTATCTTTTATACTGTGCTTAGAAATGCGCAGTTAACGCATCGATCGTCAAAACGCCGGTCCGTTGATACAAGAGCGCATCATACAATTCGGAAGGATGGATGAATGATATGTCTATTCAAGTTGGGCAAGCGGCTTTATTCACCGATGTGGTTCAGGAGCGTCATTCGGTAAGAAAATACGATCCGAGCTGGACGATTTCCCGGGAAGAAATGGCAGAGCTATTGCAGGAAGCAACCCTTGCGCCTTCGGGAGCGAATTTGCAGCCTTGGCGCTTCCTTGTGATCGATGAAGCGGAACTGAAGCAGAAGCTGCTGCCGATCGCCTTCAATCAGGAGCAAGTGGTTCAAGCTTCGGCCATTGTCGCCGTTCTTGGCGATCTGAAGGCCATCGACAAAGCCGAGCAAATATACAGCGCAGCGGTGGAAGCCGGGTATATGAACGAACAGGTCAAAGCGCAAGTATTGAACAATTTGCGCCGATTTTACGCGGATCCCGCTTCGGAGGCTGTCAAGCGTTCCGTGCTCATCGACGGCGGCCTCGTCTCGATGCAGCTGATGCTTTCGGCCAAGGCCAGAGGCTACGATACGGTGCCGATGGCGGGATACGATGAACAAGCGCTTAGAAACGCGTTGCAAATTTCCGATCGCTATGCTGTCGTCATGTTGATTGCCGTGGGCAAAGCGGCCCAACAAGCCCATAAGACGGTGCGTTTGCCCGTAGAGGAAGTGATTTTCCGGAATGCCATGCCGGAAGAAGCGTAAGCCAGGACGGCGAATCGACAACGGCAGTCCGCCTTGTTGTTGAACTCCCCGAAAACCATTATAATGAGCTTACGAATGAGACGATAGGGTACGTCAAGCAATCGTAAAGCGATTTATAATAAGGAGTGACCCGAGATGGGAATGACGAATCGGGGGATACCGGCAGGGCCCCGCCGTTTCGTAATTGCTGTACACGCATTGGTGTGGCTGGCCCGCAGCGAGAAGATGCTGCCCAGCTCGGCGATCGCATGCGAGGTCAATTCGCATGCGACTTTTTTGCGAAGAGTGCTGCAGGCGCTGACGCCGTCGGGGATGGTCGAGGCAAGAGAAGGCAGAGACGGCGGCTACGCCCTCGGTAAACCGGCTTGCGATATTACGCTGGCTGACGTCTACATCGCGCTCCGGGCCGAATGCGCGGAGACCGAAGAAAGCGGTATGTGCGGCGAGGCCGGCAAGCCGCTGGATACGCTGCTCGTTGCCATCCTGTTCGATGCAGAGCAGCAGTCGATCGAACATCTTCGCCGGTTTACGATCGCCGATATGGCTTCGCGACTCCCCGTCTGCGATCTTCGTTAAGAGATCTTTCATGAACAATCCGTGTGCTGCGCGGATTGTTTTTTTATTGCGGCACAGGCGGCAGCAGGCCGCCCCGAATCCGCCGCAGCCCTTGTAGCCCTCCTCCTCCCGCGCTTCCTGCTGCAGCCTTTCCAGAACACGATCCGGGAATAACCGAGCCATTTCCCGGTCCTCGATTATCCGATTTGGACGATATTGGAAGGATTTTCTCCAACGATGTCGAATTCCGTAATGAAGAAAACGGATATGATCGACATAAGGAGAGGAATTATTTGCTGCGTTTCAATCTAGGGGGAGCCGCCGTCGGCATGCTGCTGTTGTTCGGCGCAGCCGATAGCGCACATGCGTCCGAATCGGACAAAGCGCAGAAAGCCGGCACAGTGATCGCCGCCGGCGCCGCTGCCAAGACCGTTTCCGTCGAATACGTGAGAAGCACGGTAGAGCGGCTGAACGTTCGTACTGAGCCGAAGCTGTCCGCAGCTTCCATCCAATTGATCGGTAAGGACCCTGCGTTTCAAGTGCTGGACCGACAAGACGAGTGGGTAAAGATCAAGCTGGCGAGCGGCGAAGGCTGGGTTTTTAACGAGTATATCGAATATGTGAGAACCGGATCTGCAGACGTAAAGCCGCAACAAGCCGTGTCAAAGCCGAAGCCTCTGCCCGAACCGCCAACGCGTGCCAAAACCGAGGGTAAGGCAGTACCTGGCGCTTCTGCGAATACCAGCGCCGCACCGGATCCACCGCCGGAACGGCAACCTGCCCAGTCTGCCGTCGTCTCGATCGTCGATATTACGAATCTGCGAAGCGGGCCGGGAACCGATTACGATATTGTGGGAAAAGCGAAGCCCGGCGACACGTTTCCGATCGTGATGGCCGAAGGAGACTGGTACCGCGTCACGCGTCAGGACGGGAGCCTCGCGTATGTGGCCAGTTGGGTCGTGCAGAGCGACTTGGGCGCCAAGCCACCAGGCGCGACTGTACAAGCGAGCGCAGCTTCTCAAGCGGATAGCCGCGTGTTCATTTATCATACGCATAACCGGGAGTCTTGGAAGAACGTGGCCCGCCAGACGGCCGGCTCTTCCATCGACGACCCGGAGACGAATATTTCGCTGGTCGGCAAGCAGTTAGGCCATCTTCTGCAGCAAAAAGGCGTCCCGACCTTAGCCAGCAACGACGACATCGCCCAAAAATTGCAGGAGCAAAAGCGAAGCTATTCCGAGTCGTACGCGGAATCCCGTAAATCGGTCGATGTCGCCGTGAAAGCGAACCCTTCGCTCGCCTATTTTATCGACATTCATCGTGACAGCGATGTCCCGAGAAGCACGACGACGGCCGCGGTCGGCGGCAAGTCTTACGCGCGCATATTGTTCGTGGTCGGAACCAACCACCCGGATTATATGAAAAACAAGAAGCTTGCCGAAGCGCTAAGCGCGCGGCTGGACAAAAAATACCCCGGCTTATCGCGCGGGGTACTGCTCAAAGGCGCCAAAGAAGGCAACGGCGAATACAATCAGTCCGTCTCCCCCGGCAGCCTGCTGCTGGAGGTCGGCGGCGCGAACAATACGCTGCAGGAAAGCTTGCTTGCGGCGGATGCCTTCGCAGACGTATTCGCAGATTACTTGCAATCGACCCCGTGAACGGTCCGGTGAACGGGTAACGCAAGCCCCTCCCCCGCTCTTGCCGGATTCGGCCGCAACGAAGCACGGAACCGCTGCAAGTACGCGCCATCCGGCCGGCATTCGCTTACTCGCAGCGGTACGGAGCCGCATAATTGCGCGGGTCCTTCTTGTACGAGTAGCCTGCGGGGTAAGGGAGGGGGTCTTCGCTTCGCATCATCCACACCGCCAGCTCGCTAAGCAAGTCCAGCTCGGTCTCGAGCGTCTCGGATTGGCCGGCCCGGTTGTTTAATTCAAGCGGGTCGTCGGATATGCGGTACAGCTCCCGCTTCCCTCGCATACTCATGTTTAACTTCCAGTCCTCTTTGCGGACGGTCCGCATAAACCCGCTCTGCGTTACCGTATTCAATTCATCGAACCGGACGATACGTTCTCCGTCTTTTTCGCTTGAGCTTCCGAAATGGCTTATATCCAGCCCGTCCTCATCGGTAAACTCCAGTCCGCCGAATCCGTGCTCGCCGTATACGCTGGCAAATTCTTGAGCCGGGTACTCCTTGCCCGTAAGCAGCGGCCACAAGCTTCGGCCCTGAACGCCCGCCGGGATGTCGGCGCCGATCGCTTCGCATAGCGTGGGCAGCAGATCGACGATGGAGACATGCGCGGGGTGCGGTTGTTCCTGCGATACAATGCCCGGCCCGGCAAAGAACAGCGGTATCCGCAGCAAAATGTCCGGCAGCTCCGGCCCCTTCTTAATGAGCCCGTATTCCCCGACGAAATCCCCATGATCCGACAAATAGACCAGTATCGTATTGTCCAGCCGGCCTGAGGCTTCCAGCGTATGAACCAGACGCTGAACTTCGTCGTCGATCAAGCGCAGCATGCCGAAATAATTGGCGCGCACGCGCGGTATCTCCGCCTCGTAATCCGGATTGAAATAGTCGCCCTGCTGCCGGCACCACTGCCACTTGAAGCCTTTGCGTTCCCGATCTTCGGCCGTCGCCCGGACGGGCGGCAAAGTGTCCGGAGGAAACATGGAGAAGTACGGTTCAGGCGCCTGATAAGGATTATGCGGCTCCGGGAAGCTCAGCCATAGAAAGAACGGTTCCTCGTCCAGCGATTCCACCCATTCCAACGCTGACGTTACGCCGCGTGCCGGATTTTGGCAGTCGGCGGGAAACGGCGCCGGCTCCATGCAGCATTGAGAGCGCCGGCTCAGCCACTCCGTGAACGATTTCTCCTGCTCGCTGCGGAACGGCCCCTGGTCGCCGAAATGATTCAGCGCGACAAAGCGATCGACGGAAGGGCTGTTCGCTTTGAGATATGTATGATTTTTCCCGATAAGGGCCGTGGCGTACCCTTGTTCCTTCATCACGTCGAATACGTCGTGAGTATACGATACATGCCGTATGCCGCCATTCTCCCGAACGCGGTGCGCGCCCGGGTAACGCCCTGTCAGCATGCTGCATCGGGCCGCCACGCAGATCGGCGAAGCCGTGTAAGCCTTATCGAACCATACGCCCTTCCGGGCGAGGCTGTCCAGAAAAGGAGTCGTGTCCAGCGGAAATCCTTCCCTCGCCGAGACGTCCGCCCGCTGCTGATCAGTCATGATGACAATAATATTCGGTCTGTTCGTTTGTTTCGGCATGCCGTTGCAGCCTCCTTGTCCATGTAGTCGGATCATTGTGAATCCCGATCCCGATGTTGAATCCCGCATTCCATGCGATGCCTTAAAGAGGAACCCGCTTCCCTTCCACAATCTCCCGTACTCGCTCCACCGGTACTTTCGGCACGCGCTCATATGTCAATAGACCATTTATCTCTTGCTCGACATCGGTAAGCTGCGTGTAGCAGAAGCCTTGGACGACGGGCGACGTCAGCATCGGCCCGACGACAGCCTTCAGCTTCTCCAGAAATTCCTCCTCGTTCTCGGCGCCCGAATAGCCCCAGCCGGCGCGATCGCTCTTCTTGAAGGAGATGCCTCCGAACTCACTGACCATAATGGGCTGGCCCTCATATTTCATGCCGCCGACAAACGACGGTTTATTGTGTTTGCGGATGGCGTTCACCGCCTTGTCGACCGTACTGTAGCGTGTCTCCAGCACTTCCTGCGACGGCTCGTAATCGTGAAGCGTCAGCAGATCGGTGCGCATATGCTCCCAGCCGTCGTTCGACACGACCAGGCGGGTATCGTCGAGCGACTTGGTCAAATGATACAGGGCGAGGGAATGCTGCTGCTGAACCGCATCGTCCTTGACGTCAGGAACGCCCCAGCTCTCATTAAGCGGCACCCAGGCGACGATGCAGGGATGGTTATAGTCGCGGTCGATAGCTTCCTCCCACTCCTTCATAAACCGGCGCACATACTCCTTGGAGTACAAATAAGCGTTAGCCGCTTCCCCCCACACGAGAAGCCCCAGACGATCGCACCAGTACAAATAGCGCGGATCTTCGATCTTCTGATGCTTGCGCGCGCCGTTGAAGCCCATCGCCTTCGTCAGCTCTACATCCTTCCTGATCGCTTCGTCGGAAGGCGGCGTCAGGTTGCCGTCGGGATAATAGCCTTGATCGAGCACAAGCCGCATATAGCACACGCGGTTGTTCAGCCTCACGATGCCGTCCTCGATCGTAATTTTCCGCATGCCGAAATAGCTCGAAGTCTCGTCGGCCGGCTGACCGTCCACGAGCAGCTTGAATTGAATGTCGTACAAATGCGGTGTTTCAGGCGTCCATAGATGGCAGCGCCGGAAATGCTGAAAGCCTCGTTTGCGGTAATCCTGCAGCACAACCGTGCGCGTCTCCTCCGCCTCCTTGAGCGAATAAGTATCCTCGCAGATCATGCTCCCTTTGAACGAGACGCGTACTTGCAGGCGAAGCTCGGTCTCCCGGGTGTGGCCTTTAACGAAAGCGCGAATTTCCACAGCGCCCCGGTCCACATCCGGCGTCAACTGCACCTTCTCCAGATAGGTAGGATATACCGCCTCCATCCACACCGTTTGCCAAATGCCGGTAGTCCGCGTATAGAAGATGCCATGCGACTCAGGCTGCCAATATTGCTTGCCCCGGGGCAGCGATAAATTTTCGCTGAAGTCTTCCGCCCGGACGACCAGCACGTTATCGCCCGTCGGGCTCAGCGCATCGGTAATGTCCGCATAGAACGGCGTGTGGCCGCCTTCATGTACAGCCACCTGCTCGCCATTAACCCATACCGCCGCCATGTAATCCACCGCTCCGAAGTGCAGCAGCACGCGCTTGCCATGCCATGGCTCGGGGATACTCAGACGGCGGCGGTACCAGACGCAATCGTGGAACGCGGGATCGCCGATGCCGCTTAGACTGCTCTGGAACGCAAACGGCACTTGAATGGTTCGGCTGAACGCCGCATTTCCTTGCTGCCACTTCTCCTTCAGGCCGATTCGCCGATCGTCGAATTCAAATTCCCATTCCCCATTCAAATTGAACCATGCTTCGCGAACGAATTGCGGCCGGGGATATTCGCTTCTGTACATCTCTGTCATCTGCGTTTGCCTCTTTTCCATAAAAGTCATCGGAACCGTTTCATTCTCTTTCGCCGACCTCCGTCTCTTTTTTATTGTAGAGTCTTCCTCGCAACATTTGAATATATAAATTGGCAAATAATATGTAATATAAGGACATATCACGATACAAGCTTGATCGGCTTCACTCCTCTATCCAATGATTTGCGTTTCTTCCATCTTGAATGTTTCAACGCAATAAATTTATACTTTAGAGAATGCGGCACTTCAGAGAAAGGAAAAATCCTATGCAAATTACGGACCAAATCCTGTTCAAGCATAAGCAGTTGGGCCTCGGAACGACCGGCAAACGGTACGGCGATATATATGTCCTTCCGCGGGAAGAAGAACTTCCCGTTAATGTCGTTTCGCTCGGCATCGATTACTGCCAGCCAGCGTACCGCAACGAACGGCTCAACAGCCGCGTCTCGGTACTGGCCTTCGTGTTAAGCGGTCAAGGGATACTTCGGATCGGAAGCGAATCTTTTGTATGCAAGCCCGGGGACGTCTTCATTCTCAGGAAGGGTACGCAGCATAGCGTTGTCGTCGACGACTCGGCGGATGAATTTACATACTTATGGTATAACCTTGGCGGCAGCTGCCTTGCTCTGCTGGATTCGTTCCGAATCCCCTTCCCCCCCTATATCGCTCAAGCTAACATGGAAGGCTTGTTCCGCAAAGGCATTCGCGTCATCGAGCAGGAGAAGCAGCTGGAATCCATCCAGATTACGATGATGCTCGTGTGCACCGAAATTGTTATGACATTGAGCAAGCTGCTGATTCAACGAAACTCGAAGCTGTCCGCTCAAGCGTTAAAATTTATGAATTATCTCGACATGATCGGAAACGGAACGTTCCAAGCGCAAAAAATGTCCCGGCACTTCAATATGTCCATCCGGCATATGAACCGCATCTTCAAAGCGGAGACCGGATCGACCCCTTATCAATATGTGTTACGGCGAAAAGTGGAAACGGCAAAAGTGCTGCTAAAGGATACAAGCATCTCGATACGGGACATTGCCGAGCAGCTTGGTTTCACCGACCAGTATCATCTATCCAACTTTTTCAAGCAACGGACCGGGCTCTCCCCTATGGAATTCCGGAAAAAAGAACATTGACCGCCCGCTCCGACTGTACAGCGCTTACTTCATACGGTCGCTTATGTAAGAAGACTGCTTCGCCACAATGGCTCCGCAGTCTTCGTTTGTATGGTTAGATACCGATTACCAGTGGTGGCACCGAACTACAAGCTTATCTCCCGGGTATAGAACGATGGTTTTCGTACGGCCGGGCTGGTTGCGCTGATTACGGCAGCGAATATCCAGTCTGTCATTAGGCTTTAACGTAATGCTGCGGCGACGCGATTGTGACACGTTGACGTTCTTCTTCATTCACTTCCTCACACTCCTTTGTGGAATACTTAATTGTATGAATCCGCCAGTGGGATGAACTGTTCCGTTGCCACGGGTATAATGCACATTTCCAGTGATGAAGGTCATCGCTGTTCATGAGGCGCCTTATGACGATACGCTGCCCGTAGATGCACAATGCGGCCAGGAATATGCAAGATACGGACGAGTTGCGATTTTCGTCTTGAGGACTCTTATCGAACGAATCTATAATGTATCTGCATCCCGGTAGTTCGCAGGCATCAAGATATGTAATTTTCGGACTCTACTGCACAGAGGAGCGCGGTTCATGATGAATAGGAAAACTGCTATCATCGGTTTTGCAATCGTTGTCGTGGCGGCAGCCGCAGCGTTAGCTGCGCAGCTGAGTCCGGGAACCGATCAGGGCCGGCATTTGTCTGCTTATTCCCAGCCCTCGGAAGCACAAGCCCGGCAGCCGGAGCTGCCTGTCCGTTCCGCTGGAGACGAGCTGCTGTTCAACAATCCGCTGCAAGAGAATGCGGCGGACCCCGGCGTGTTCCGGGCAAGCGATGGCCTATATTACGCCTATGTGACGGGCATGGGCTTTAAGACGTACGCTTCCCCCGATCTCGTTCACTGGAAGTCCGAGGGGCCGTCGCTGCCGGTCGCCGAAGTTTCTTCTTGGGCCAAACAAGATTTTTGGGCGCCTTATGCCTTGGAGTATAAAGGGAAATACTACCTGTTCTTCTCCGCCTCCGCCGGGAAAGGAACGCCGAAGCGGTTATCTGTCGCCGTCAGCGACAGCCCCAAGGGACCGTTCAAGCATCCGGAGAAGACGCCGGTATTCCGCTTTGGGCCGGATATCGATCCCGCCGGCGTGATCGACCCGTATGTCTTTATGGATGACGACGGCAAAATATACTTGTATTTCACCAAAGCGCTGCACAACGTAGGCGACCATAAAGAGAGTCATATTTATGCCGTTGAACTAAACGAAGATTTGCATTCGTACAAGGGGAAGCCCGTACGGTTAACGCAGCCGGAGCAGGACTGGGAAAATAAAGGGAAGACGCTTATCAACGAAGGCAGCTGGATGCTGAAACACAACGGCATCTACTACCTGATGTATTCGGCAAACTGCGCCTGCAATAAACAATATTCCGTCGGCTTCGCCACTTCGAAGAGCCCGACCGGCCCTTTCGTGAAATGGGAACATAATCCGATTCTGCAAGCCGATTATGACGGAGTATCGGGTACGGGCCATCACAGCGTAGTCCCTTCTCCCGATGGCTCGGAGCTCTGGATGGTCTACCACAGCCGGATGAATCAGCAGGATAACGAAAAAGCCGGCCAAGGCAATCCGCGCCAGCTGAACATTGACAAGATGGGCTTCCGTGAGGACGGCTCGATCTACGTGAACGGCCCGACGCTCACCAAGCAAGCCGCTCCGTCAGGCTCTACGGCGTGGCGCAATATTGCCGCAGACGCCAAACTGACGGTCAGCTCCGTCTCCGGCAAGGAAGGGTCAGAGAAACTGCTCACCGATGGCGAGATCGGCCTCTACGCCGCATTCGCGCAAAACGAATGGGCTCCATCGAACGAGGAACGCTCATGGGTCAAGCTGGAATGGAAGGAAGCGCATGAAGTATCGACCGTGCTCTTGCATGACAGCGGCGATCCGAAGAGAGCGATCCATTCCGGAAAACTGCTGCTCGATGACGGCACATCGATTCCGATCGTCTTTCCGAAGGAGCCGGGAGCCGCCGCAATAGCGGCAATCGGCGGCACGAAGATCACATCATTGACCTTCGTGCTGGACAAGGAACGACCTGACGGCACGTATGGATTATCCGAAATGACCGTGCTCGGCAAATGAACGCGTAACGACGCATTCGAATATACAAAAACACACTGTCGCAGCCACAGCCGCAAACAATGTGTTTTTTTGCTTTTTAACCGTTATTGCTTGTCGGATGGTTGTTCGTTCGGCCCGGTTCTTCGCTGCGGACCGCCCGCGGGATCCATGCTTCCCGGGAACCCGCCCGGACCGCCGAAACCCTCACCGCCCGGACCCCCTTTGCCAAATCCCCCCATCTTCGTAAGATCAATCGAAGAGGCGTCTACCCGCTTGCTTGTATCTGCTTTTTGCCCTTCGGTCGTCGAAGGGATCTCGCCCTTCAGCTGTTTATCGATGCTTTCCGCGCGAAGCGTCCCGATCTTCGTTAATTCGGCAACCGACGCCTCATACTCCTCGAAGGTGCAGAACGCGCTGGGGTCATTTTTCACATCATCCGAGATGAGATGGTTCAGGTTCGCCACCGTCTGTTCGAACTGCCCGTCAGCAAAATAACCGTCTACAATTTCTTGCAAATATTGATGATACTTTTGTTTATACTCGGGAACTTCTAACAATTTCCCAAGAAGCGGACGCTGCTCAAGGCTTACGCCGGATAGCGGCGTGTCGATCGCAAGGTTGACGATATCCGACGCTGTGCCAGACTGGAACCCGCCAAACGATAAGTTATAATCCCAAGGCAGTATACTGATCTGACCGTTATTCTCGTACAAGTAATAATTATGCCCCATGCTGGACGTGTAGCTGTCCATATTCACCACAACCGTGTGCGCGGCGAAGTATCGAAGAACCGCATCGACATCGACATAGGTTTCCAGATCGGTGCCCTCATTCAAATGCTGCAAAGCCGTAATGACTCGCTGCTCATCTTCTTCCTTGGTCTTGGTTTCGGCGTTATCGAAGATGGCCGAATAGCTGCTGACGGCATTATCGGTATACTCCAGGGAAACGCCGTTCTGGGCGCCATTCATGCCTCTGCCTCCGCCGCGATTTCCGTCCGGCGGCTGCATTCCCGTCGGTGCCGCGTTGCCGGCCGGTCTTTGCGGAGGAGCAGCGCCCTCGCCTTGCGCAGCCGGCGGATTCGCAGTCATCTCCTTGTCCTTCATCGGGTCGCCTTTCATTGCGCCCATCTCGTTCATGCCCTTGTCATCATTGTTTGGCTTATACAGCTCACCCTCGCCGTCCTTGGTTCTGTCGAGGTAACCGCTATCGATCACTTCGACTGCCAAGTAGAACCCCCACGCCTTCCCGTTAACGTCGATATTGGCAAAAGAAACCAGCGGCGCGTCCACCCCAATATAGCTCATGAGGTCGTAGCTGATATATTCCTTCAAATAACTGTTATCGGAATACATATTATTCAAGGCGAGTTTATCAAGCCCCATCCACGTTTGACCGTCTACATATTCGTCGAATTTGATTTTAAAACTATACCGGTCCGTTGTTTCGTCATTGACGATCTGCCTTAAGCTGGAATTTCCTTTGGGCCGAATCCCTACGTTTTTGATCGTCGTCCCGTTAATCGTCACATCCGCAGGGATGTACTCCTCCTCGCTGGCATGATCCAGCATGTCCTGCCATTTGGCTTCATCCGCGTTAATCGAAAAGCTCATGATTTGGGTTTTGTTCATTTCATCGGCATAACCGAGCGTCTTCTCTTTCGTATCCGCTGCTGCCGATACCGTCGATGCAGACGATGCGGACGCTGATGCGTTTGTCGGTGCCTTCTCTTGGCCGCATGCCGTCAGCATCGCTGCACAAAGCAGAACACATCCGCCCTGTTTGATCCATGGTTGTATTTTCATCCATCATCTCTCCTCGCAAGCTCTATTTTATGAACAAGTCATGGTTCAGGGACAGCGTTCAAGACCTGTCATCCTCGGCTCTGGTTCACAAAATGCTGTATTGGATGTCCTGGTTCTATCGTAGTACGCAAACCTTTAATGAAACTTAAACATCGTTAGCCATCGTAATGAAACGACGACGGCGATGCAGTCAATGCAAAAAGACTGCCTGCCGGCAGTCTCGTTGCGATGGTATATATGGCGATTCCGAAAGAGTGGAACAAGTGTCCAGTACAATCAATCGGGGGAGCTTGTCTTCGACTCCTCTTTCTCCGCGCGACGCGCAAACCAAGTGGCCAACAGGGAACCGGAGATGTTGTGCCATACGCTGAAGATCGCGCTCGGAACCGCAGCGACCGGATTGAAATGAGCCGATGCAAGCGCAGCGCCAAGACCTGAATTTTGCATCCCCGTTTCAAACAAAACCGCCTTGCGTTTGCTGTAGCTCATGCCGAACAGCTTGGAGAACCAGTACCCGAGCAAATACCCGAGGCCGTTATGCAAGATGACGACGGCAAAAATAAGCAAGCCGCTCTCAATAATTTTGGCTTTGCTGCCGGCAACGACAATCGCTACAATAATGACAATCGCGAGGGTAGATACTAGCGGAAGCGCCTGCACGCTTGCTTCAGCTTGTTTCTTAAACAGGCCCCGGACGATCACGCCGAGAATAATGGGAAAAATCACGACCATTACAATGTCCTTAATGAGCGCGCCGCCATCGATCGGCATCCAACGTCCGGCAAGCAGGCTGATTAAGGCCGGCGTAGCCAGCGGCGCGATCAGCGTGGAAACGGATGCGATGGATACCCCAAGCGCCACGTCGCCTTTGGCAAGCAGCGCCATCACATTGGAGGCCGTCCCGCTCGGACAGCAGCCGACCAGAATGACGCCAACGGCGATATCCGGCGGGAGCTTGAGCACTAGCGCCAGAACATAGGCGAGCAGCGGCATTATGATATAATGGCCGACTACACCGATGAACACTTCAAGCGGACGGCGGAACACTTCGCGGAAGTCGGCAGAGGACAGCGTAAGCCCCATGCCGAACATGACAATGCCCAGAAAAAAGGAAATATAGTTTTTTAACGGCTTGAAGACCTCAGGCCAAAAAAATCCAAGACAAGCAAAAGCGATGACCCATACAGAAAATGTTCCCCCAACAAACCGGCTTACTTTGGCAACAGGCCTCATCGATCCAAACCTCGCTTCTTCTATAATCGTGCCAGACAATCGCGAATTTTATACACAAAGAAGCGAAGATGAGCCTGTCCGGTCATCTCCGCTGATCTATTCCATTAGCGCTTCGGCGCCAACTCGATCGCTTGGCGAATCGCTTCCTTCATGCTTTGCTCGTCTGCGATGCCTTTACCGGCAATGTCAAACGCCGTTCCGTGATCCACGCTCGTCCGGATAATCGGGAGGCCGACTGTAATGTTAACGCCCGCTTCGAGTCCCAGTACTTTCACCGGTCCGTGGCCCTGGTCGTGGTACATTGCCACAACGATATCGAAATCCCCCCGTGTCGTGCGGAAAAACAAAGTGTCCGCCGGCAGCGGGCCGACCACTTGAACGCCTTCCTTCTGCGCGCGCTCGACCGCCGGGATGACCTTTTCCTCTTCTTCCCCGTAGCCGAACAAGCCGTTCTCCCCTGCATGGGGGTTAATGCCGCATACGGCGATCCGCGGCTGATCGTAGCCCGCCTTTTGCAGCGTCTCATGTGCAAGCCGAATCACCTTGTACACCCGTTCCGGATTGATCATCTTCACGGCATCGATGATGCCGACATGCGTCGTCACATGAATGACTTTCAGCTTCGGCGCGGACAGCATCATGGAGAAATCCTTCGTGCCCGTCAGCTCGGCCAAAATTTCCGTATGTCCTGGATACATGTGCCCGCCTTTATGAAGTGCTTCTTTGTTTAACGGTGCCGTACAGATCGCATCAATTTCTCCGGCGTTCGCAAGCTCGATCGCTTTTTTCAAATACATGAACGCGGCATGCCCAGCCTCCGCCGAAACTTTTCCGAAAGGCAGATCCGCAGGCAGCAGATTCAGATCCAGGCAGTCTACAACTCCATGAACATACTGCGCTTCATTCGGTGAAGAGATGCTTCGAACCGTAAGCTTGCTCTGCAGGACGCTGCCGGCTCTCTCCAATATTTTGGCGTCGCCGATCACAAACGGACGGCAGTTGTCATATACGGCTTGATCGTCCATGGCCTTCATTATAATTTCCGGGCCGACTCCTGCGCCGTCCCCCATTGTCATGCCTATGATCGGTCTACTCATCGTCATTTTCCCCTTTCAAGCTTTGCATTGCATGCCACAGTGACGATTGGCCGCCGAAAGCGCCCGCTTTCGTCACTACCATCAAATTACCCGCGCCCAGCAGCTTCCCCAGCGGAATACCGGGCTCCAGCTCGCGGATCAGCTCGACCCCGTGAACGCCCATATGCCGGCATACAGCCTTGGCCGTGTCGCCGCCGGTCAGGACTAGCCCCTGCAAGGGATGCTTCGCCGCGATGCTCGCCGCGACAGCGCCCAGCGCGTCCGCAATACGGTTCGACACGCCGGAGGAATCGAGCCCTATGCTAGCGCCCAGCTCTTTGGCGGAAGCGACCTGCTCCGGCGATGAGCCCGCGTGGAACGATACGCCCGCTCCGCGCTCCAGTGCCGCTGAAATCGCGGAGAGGCAGCGTTCCTTCTCAAGTCTTTGCCGCTCCGGAGAAGTGAGCAGCGCGATCGGATCCAATTCAATATCGACCACATCGCTCTGCGCGTTGACGTAACCGACTTGCTCCCGCGTTACCTTGGAAATGCTGCCGGCTACAAGCATGACGGGACGGTCGTCCCGATCCGTCTTCGCCGGCGGCGCGGCCGCTTGCCGTTCTACCGGCAAATGCTCGGCCAATCCGGCGGAGCCGGCCCACAGCACACGGTTAGAGAGCAAAGGCACCAACTCGGCAATTCGTCTCATATCGTCGTCCGTCTCCGCATCGAACACCAGTAATTGCAGATCTTGAGCGATTGATGCTTCTACTTCCCGGATCAAATTCGCAGCCCCGCTTCGAACGGCCGCAAGGCTCAAGTGCCCGGCTTGCAGCCGCGATTGGGAAGCGAGCAGCTTGCATACATCCGACTCCGGGACAGGCGTCTTCGGGTCTCTTGCGATTTCCGTCTCGTGGATCGGAACGCCATTCAAATAATGAATGCCTTTAACCGTCGTTCGCCCGATTCGGGGAAATGCCGGAACGACCATCGCCGTCTTAAAATTGTACGCATCCATCACCGCGTCGATTTCTTGGCCCACATTTCCGCGGAGGGTGGAGTCCATCTTTTTATATATAAAATCAAAGCCGGTATCTTTTAAAGCCTCGGTCGCGCTGCGTACGCGCCGGTACGCCTCTTCCCCAGGCACGGCTCTGCTGTCCGTATCGATTACGATCGATTGTAAAGCGCCGGCATCGGACGAAAGCCCTTGCCAGTCAAAAATCACTTGCGTATGAAGTCCTTTTCCGGCGAGCTGAACGCCGGAATCGGACGCCCCTGTCAAATCATCCGCAATAATGGCTAACCTCTTCAAAGCGATTTCCTCCCCAGGAATGAATAAAAAAAACGGGCCGCCGCACAAAAGCGGCATGTCCCGGCAGCGATCTGCCGGGACATGCTGTGCTTCCCTGCGGATCAGCGGACCGCGCCGACCCGCTTGGCCCACCATGCGGTAACGATCGGCACCAGAATGGCCGTCACAATAACGCAGGAGGCGACAAGCGCCGTCGCTGTCGGCACGACAGGCGCATAAGCGGCGTTAGCGGCCGCAACCGCTGCGGGAACCCCGGCAGCATTGCCCGCAGTGGAGGCAGCCGACAGTCCGGCAACTCCATTGCCGCCCGTCAGCTTGTCCATAAACAGCAGCGCGATGCCTGTAATCACAACGACGGAAATGCCGAGCAGCACGCCGAGCAGGCCCGCCTTCCATACATTTTGCAAATTCAGCCCTGCGCCAAGAGCAAACGCGAAGAACGGAACGAGCACTGGAACCGCTTTACTCAAAAACTCGCGCATCTCTTTATCCAAGTTACCGAGAATCATGCCCACCACCAGCGGCAAAATCGCACCGACCAATGTCTGCCACGGAAAAGCGGCCAGACCGGCCACACCAAGCGAGATCATCGTCAGGAACGGACCCGACTCCAAGCTCATAATCGAATACGCGCCGACATCTTCTTTTTTGCCGAACTGTCCCATCAGCGCCATGTACAAGCCGCCGTTCGTATCGTTCATGGCCGCTACAATCGCCACAACGGACAACCCGGCGAACAGACCGCTCTCGATCATCCCTTCACCAATAAATTGCGCGGCAATCAAACCGACAATCATCGCGATCGCTACTTTCGTAATCAGAAGCGTGCCGCCTTTTTTCAAAATGTAAGGCGTCGCTTTAAAGTCGATCGTCGAACCCATGCACACGTAAAAGACGGCCAGGATCGGCAGCGAACCCGTAAGGAGCGCTCCGGTAAACGACCCGAAGGTTTTGGAGGCGGCCGGGAATAACGTATTGACGATGGCGCCGATCAATAGCGGCACAATCATCATTCCGCCCGGAATCCTCTCGATGGACGATTTAATTTTCATAACAGTATGCCTCCCCAATATATATCGTTCATTTATGCAACAATAAACAATGAAAGCGTTGCAATACGTATTATACTCGGAGGAACCCTCTTTTAACAATGTCGTTTATGTTTCATTTTTAAACATTTTATTTGTTTTTCGCCATAAGGTTGTGCGATTCATCCCCAGTCTTTTACATGCCTTCGATTGGTTCAGCCCTTCTTCCTGAAGCACATGCCATAAGATCCGCGCTTCGATCTCTTCAAAGGTTCCGCTCAAATCAATTTGGGCATACGACTCGATCTTCGTTCGGTTGCCGTCCGGCTCTTGCAAACGTTCCAGCACCTCGGCCGCTTCACCGTATTCGGTATAATGCCCTTTGGTTAAAATTAGCATCTCCCGAACCGTATGTTCCAATTCGATTATATTGCCCGGCCACCCGTACTGAGCCAGCCGCTCCAATACTTGATCCCGAATGCCCACAATTTGCTTCCCCGATTCTGAATTGTAATCGGCGATCATGACTCTGACGATTTCTTCCAAATCTTCGGGCCGCTCCCGCAAGGACGGAACGTTCAGTTGCAGCTCTCCGAGCAGCAGCAGCAGCTCGCTGTTGTATTCCGTGCGCTGCTGCAGTTTGCTCAGCGGGACGAGCGAGGATGTGATAAGCCGGACACCGCCGCTGCGCCGAAGCGCATACAGCCATTGGGTCTGTGCATATCGCGTCAGCCGGTCGGCATTTTTCAAATACAGCGTGCCGCCGAATCCGCCGTCGAATAAACCGGGGGCATGGGCTGTGCCCGACAGCAGCAAATCCGTCTGCTCATCTGTCATTTCGTCGCAGGATACAATATAGAAGCTTTGATCCCCTCTCCTGCTTGCCGAATGGAGGGCCTGAGCGAATAACGATTTTCCGGTGCCCTTCTCCCCGCATACCCATATGCTGCGATCGGATGCGGCAAATTTTTTGGCCCGGTTCACCGCCTTTTGCAGCGCGTCGCTGGAACCGATCAGTTGATCGAAGGAGACCACTCGAGACGGAATGCGCACCGGGTTCAACTGCTCGATCCGCCATTGCTCCAGCGCCTCCAACTGCAGCAGCCACCCCGACTTCCCGTCGACGGGATGTCTCGTCATTTTTACCCGAAACTGCCTGTCTTGAATGTGCACATATTGCTCCAGCTCCGAATGCATGCCCTCCTCGGCTTGCTTAACCAAAGCCGCCAGCGGAGGCGATGACAGAATGAGGCCGCTTCCTTGCAGCTGCCCGGACATCGTCCCGAGAAACTGGCATACGGCTTCATTCGCGTAACGAATCGTTCGGGTTTCGTCCAGAACGAGGGTGCCGCGGGCGTCCGCATCCAATATTTGCTCCAAAAAGTGCATTTGCTCGCGGCCCCTGCGGTATACCTCATACACCCTTCGAACCAGGTCCAGCGCTTCCAAAACCGACTCCCGGCCTGAGGTGATCAGCATCCCATGATACCCCATCTCCTGCGCAGTCCGTACGGTGACAACGTCGCCGAGCACGATTTTTACCCCGGAACGAAACGCTCTCCGCAGCGCATCCATTACCTGAGATTCATGATCCACTGCGTATGCCGGAATATCGATATCGAGCAAGCTCGAGACGGCCGCCGCGCCATGGCATATGTTCGGAAAACCGATGATCGCCACTTTGGAGTTGGCGTTCTTCACAAGCGTCAGCAGACGCAGTATATCGTAGCCGGACACCGGGATATCGACAACCGGCAGCGTGACCAGCTTGCGGATCAACGTCGCGGTGCCTCCCCTGCTGACAATAATGTCGTAGCCTTGGCGCTCGGCTTGTTCTACTAAAGGAACCGCTTCTTGAAGATCCGCCGTTTCCACATGCAGCTCGATCGAGTCGTCATCGCCTGCAATTTCCGACAGCAAATCTTTCAGACCGGGATAAGGCGCTATGGCCAGTACGCGAATGCTCATATGTAAATCCCCCTTGTTGTTGCAAAATGAATCATACTCGGACATATTATACTACAACATGGGCTGTATCTCGAAGAAACAGGGAGATTTAGGGTGCATTTATATCCACTCCGCAGACTTTGCAATTCCGTTACCGGACGGGTTAGCCGCGGCATGAACATAAATAAGGGAAGGTCTCTCGACCTTCCCCCTTTTTTAACGAGAAGCAATTTGAATTTGTTCATACGCCCAATAAGTAGAAGGAACGTCCTTCCATATCACTGGAACGGAATGTGGGGAGTCTGTGATCCCCATCATACGATTTACGATCGTTACTGCTTCAGCTCGTGTTAATGACTGATCCGGATGGAACATACCATCGGGATAACCACTCATTAATCCTGCTGCTTGAGCCGCACCAATGGATGCTTCTGCCCAGTGATTTGTCGTGTCGCTAAAGGTAGTCTGCTTGGTTTCAAGGTGCTTGACACGGCTTGCAATACTTGCCATTTCCGCTCGGGTAATGGGTGAGTCGGGATGGAATGTACCGTCTGAATACCCTTCTATTACCTGATGCCCTGTCATTTCTTGAATTGCTTCCATCGCCCAATGGGTCGAAGCCACGTCTGGATAATCTTTTTTATGCTCTACGCCTGTCGATGGGAGAATACGGGAAAGAATGGATGCCAACTCTGCACGGGTAATCGGATGATCTGGACGGAACGTATCATCTGGATATCCATCCATATATCCTCCAGTGCTGCTAGTCTCGATAGGGTTGTTGATCATATCGAAGTTCAATTCAACGATCGTCTGTCCAACGTGAATCAATCCATTTCGGATATAACTTGTATCCCCTTGCTGTTCATCCCTCTCATCCTTACGGCTATCGTACGTTTGATATCCATCTCTCTGCGCAATCACATAGTAGTCCCCGTCGGGAAATACCATCCAGCCGTAACGTCCATCCGTTGTACTGATTTGCGGATTGTGATTTTGATTTGGAGCGAAACTCGGAAGTTCCGGCAGTGTAACAAGTGTATCCGGTGTTCTTCCTTCGCTGCGGTTCAATTCCGTATCTGCCCAGTAGAGCTGTGCATCCACATCAGGAATGGGTTGTTTCGTTACATGGTCGGTAATCACTCCATACGGATCGATCAAATCGATTTCCATTGAAGCCGCTCCATTGGAATTCACCGTTAAAGTCCCCGGCTGGCCTGCTAATTGTTGTCCATTTGGAGCAGTAACATGAATAACAACCGGATATTGCCCTGCTGCAACGTTGCTGCCAATGATGAACTGACCATCTGGACCTATCGTAAGAACACTGCCTTCCCTCCCCGCCGTCAAAACCCTAGCTGTCAAGGACACATCAGATCCTAGCATCTTTGATAGAGCAGCCGGACTGTTGGATTCCGCTGCCGCAGTTCCGGATAGAGTGTTAACAATAACTTGTCCAACGATCGGATTTGAATTTTGAGGACTGCTTCTTGAAGTGTCTTCAGATCGCTTTATTAAGGCAATCGCTTGATCTAACTGATATTGAGCATCAAGGGCCGTTCCATAGCCAGAGATTGGTTTGTTCGTTATCAATTGTTGACACACGCTATCTTGTTCTTCTTCAGTTAATGTATTATACAGATCATAATTAATATGCGGCTGCTCTTGGTCTTCATCACCGACCAGCAATGTCCACAATGCAAATGAATCAGCCGCGCTGTTCAAATTTATCATAAAAGATCTTTGCGTCATCCCAATGGCAAAAGTATCGCGTAAATCCTTAATACTGGAATACCCCGTAGTAGGTCGATTTGCAATTAACCAATGGGCTAAAAAGTCTTTATCCATCTTACTAAAGGTCGAGTAATCATCATATCCTGCAGTAACGTAAAAAAGTGTAGTCCTATACGTTTCCATGGTAGATTCCATGGCTGCTTTGTCCGTCGGGAGATTAAATTGATTTAGATTTGAATCTATTTGGTTTGCAAAAGCGGATGCAGGAAAGATCAAGATCACGATCATGGCTATGATCATGATCAATCGTTTTTGTAAATATTTAATGTTATTCACCTTCCTAAAAAAAATAAAAAGCATCACATATAAATCGTGATATGGAGTAAGTAGCCCTGTATGAAAAAACTGTATTTTTCATACAGGGTTCTAACGATTACGGTGTGTGTTGCCCAATCAAAGCATAAGTTAGCGGAAGTTTGTTCCATTCGCCGGCTTCCGAATATGCTTTTGATCCACTCCAGATCCCAGATTTTCGGATGATGGTCCCTCCACTTGGCATAAACTGATTATGCGAGGTTGGGTCGCCCAGCACGTCAACGATTTGCCCGTTCTTCTTTAATACGTAAGCAACCACGTTGTAATTGCTCGGATCATACAACATCGTATCAAGGTTATAATACCACGCATTAGCAAGATCAAAAAAATCGTAGAATATAGAATCGATTACGATGTAAGGGTTGATCCAATTCGGACCCACCGGATTAATAAGCTGAATTGGATTAGACTCAACAACCAGTGTATTCGCTTTTTTATTCCATTTGTAGACAGCCAACTCATAACCAGTCCCATTGTCCGGTTGATTGATAGCACCATTATAGTACATCTGAAGCGCTATTCTCCCATCACCACCGTCCAGATATTGGGAAAAATATAAACCTTTAGAACCTTGAGCATCCGCAATCACTTGAATGACTGCTGCTTTTCCATCTGCGCCAATTACCCACGTATAAAGAGGGGTTACGGTCAGCGGAAGTGTCTTACCTGCTAATGGCGTTGGACCTGTAAATGTAGAATCTGGTGTTCCCATATACGTTGTAAACGCGGTTTGCCCAGGGAATAGAGTAGATAAGTCGTACGATAAAGGATCTTTTACACCTTGCTTCGTACGAACTATAATCAGCCCGCCATTAACTGAAGGCGCATTACGCACCTTAAATTTATAAGGTGTAACACCACCATTTCCATCATCAGCCTGAACAGTTACCGTCGTGCTTCCTGCACTTGTTCCCGCAGATAAAGTAAGCGTAGAGCCATTCACAGAAACGCTTACGACTGAATTATCACCCGCTGCCGCACTAAATTGTAATGGATCGCCATCTGCATCACTAAACAATTGCGACAGGTCGTAAGATCGATCGTTAGTTATGCCAGAAGTTAAAACTTGTTCATATATGGCAGCATCGGCCGTTGGTGCATGATTATTCGAAATCGCCGGATTCACTGTGACCACGAAACTAGTGGATTTAGTTCCTCCACGCCCGTCGTCCGCTGTCACGTTGATGGTACTCGTTCCTATGGCAAGCGGCGTAAGCGTTAATGAATGACTTGAGACATTGACTGTTACCTTTTGCGTGTCCGAGGAAGTAGCAGAGAGCGTTAATGGATCTCCGTCTATATCCGTAAAGACAGGACTTAAATCAATGACGGGAATCGTAGCTCCCACTGTCGTTGTTTGGTTTGAAACCGGATTGGCTACTACCGGTGCATGATTCACTGGCGGTGCCGGGTTCACTGTGACCATGAAACTAGTAGGTACCGTTCCTCCACGCCCATCGTCCGCTGTCACGTTGATCGTACTCGTTCCTATGGCAAGCGGCGTAAGCGTCAATGAATTACCATAGACACTGGCCGTTACCTTTTGCGTGTCGGAGGAAGTAGCAGCGAACGTTAATGGGTCTCCGTCATTATCCGCAAAGACATTGCCTAAATCAATGGCGGGAATGACAGCTCCCACTGTCGTTGTTTGGTTTGAAACCGGATTGGCTACTACCGGTGCATGATTCACTGGCGGTGCCGGGTTCACTGTGACCATGAAACTAGTAGGTACCGTTCCTCCACGCCCATCGTCCGCTGTCACGTTGATCGTACTCGTTCCTACGGCAAGCGGCGTAAGCGTTAATGAATTACCATAGACATTAGCTGTTACCTTTTGCGTGTCCGAGGAAGTAGCAGAGAACGTTAATGGATCTCCGTCTATATCCATAAAGACAGGACTTAAATCAATGGCGGGAATCGTAGCTCCCACTGTCGTTGTTTGGTTTGAAACAGGATTGGCTACTACCGGTGCGTGATTCACTGGCGGTGCCGGGTTCACTGTGACCATGAAACTAGTAGATTTAGTTCCTCCACGCCCGTCGTCCGCTGTCACGTTGATCGTACTCGTTCCTATGGCAAGCGGTGTGAGCGTTAATGAATTACCATAGACATTGGCTGTTACCTTTTGCGTGTCCGAGGAAGTAGCAGAGAACGTTAATGGGTCTCCATCATTATCCGTAAAGATAGGACTTAAATCTATGGCGGGAATGACAGCTCCCACTATCGTTGTTTGGTTTGAAACTGGATTGGCTACTGTGGGTGCGTGATTCACTGGCGGTGCTGGGTTCACTGCGACCATGAAACTAGTAGATTCAGTTCCTCCACGTCCGTCATTCGCTGTCACGTTGATCGTACTCGTTCCTATGGCAAGCGGCGTAAGCGTTAATACATTACCTGAGACATTGGTTGTTACCTTTTGGGTGTCCGAGGAAGTAGCAGAGAATGTTAGTGGGTCTCCGTCTATATCCGTAAAGACAGGACTTAGATCAATGGCAGGAATGACAGCTCCCACTATCGTTGTTTGGTTTGAAACAGGATTGGCTACTGCGGGTGCATGATTCACTGGTGGTGCTGGGTTCGCTGTGACCATGAAACTAGTAGACTCAGTTCCTCCACGTCCGTCATTCGCTGTCACGTTGATCGTACTCGTTCCTATGGCAAGCGGTGTAAGCGTTAATACATTACCTGAGATATCAGCTGTTACCTTCTGTGTGTCCGAGGAAGTCGCAGAGAATGTTAATGGGTCTCCGTCATTATCTGTAAAGACATTGCCTAAATCAATGGCGGGAATGATAGCTCCGACTGTCGTTGTTTGGTTTGAAACTGGATTGACCACTGTAGGGGATTGATCTACTGTAACACTAAAACTAGCCGTTGCTCTCCCTGATTTACCATCATTTACTGCGATTTGTATTTTGCTCGTTCCAGGGGATAGAGGTAATATTGTCAATTGCGAGCTGCTTACGGCTACCGATACAACCCCTTTGTTCATGGATACCGCTGTAAAACTCAATTCATCTCCATCTGCATCCGAAAAGAAGCGGCTTAAATCGATTAGCTGAACGCTACTTTGACCTAAAATAACAGTTTGATCGGTGATTTTCTCCACTAAGGTTGGAGCATGATTGGCATTAGCTGCAAAAGCTGCGGGAACAACCCCATTTAATAACGCTAGAACAAAGCTACCGTACAATACTTTTTTAGATTTTTTTCGTGAATACAACGGATTCCCCCCTAGAGTTGTACAAATTCAATCCTACTAAAAGTTTCACACCGCGAATAAACCTTGTTTTTTAGGAGGGTTTGTAAAGGCGTTTATCTAAATGAAACTTTGGGTCTAGATGCAATGTATTTCCCCCACTACATTCTCCTTAACGAACATTAATAACAACATTATTCGACATCATTCTGCGAATCCCTTCATAATCCAACTTTAAGAATTAATGCATTTTGATCGTCAGCCGGCAATCCGTTGGCGGGGATCGAGATGGTGCGTCCGTACCCTAGAAAGGCAAATCCAGCGGTATAATAAATGACAGGAATTGTAAGCAGTCGTGGCGACATGGGAAAACAGAACATGAAAAAATAGAGCCTGCTTTTTGCGGCTCTTGATTTAGACATTCGTTCGCATTCATCAACTCGACAATACGGTATAACACGGCGGAATCGCTTAAACGTAAAGCTCCCGCTTCTGCTTCCGCCCTTCTTCATTCAACCGGGGACACGTATAGCAATAGCCATGGGACGTATCCGTCTGATAGGCGAGACAACAGGCTATCTTCTGACGCGTGAGTTCATTCGGATGCTGCAGGTGCTCAATCCAGCGGAACTCTACCTGGAACGGGTTGCGCGTTAATCCAAGCTGGTCCAGCTTCAGGCGATCCGTAACGATCGCGAAGTCCTCCAGAATGATGCGCTGCCTTTCTTCCGACTGTACCGTATTCAAGCAGTAATCCCGTTCATTATACAGTCTGGTAACGAACTGCGCCCAGAGTTGAGGCTCTTTTACACCGGTTGCTTGAGCTATACCGCGGAGGATCGGACTGATGGTCTTCGTGTAAAAGTCGTTCAGCGCCGCAGCGCGGGACATCTCTTCTTGTCCGAGGTTGAGGCAGGCTTGTTCCTTCTCTCGAAGAAGGAACATCACTTTCCTGCGCCCTTCGATCATCGCGATATGCAGGAACGTGCGCTCGGGGGTGAGACGAAGCACGGTGTCATACAACGATAAAGAAGCTTGAACGGCCGAGCATACCATCCCAAGCCAGCTCGACAGATGATAAGCCGCAATATCCGGCTTGCCGGCTCGAATAATGTGCATGACCGAGCGGATCAATGCCTCTGCCTTCGCTTCATCCAGCACATCGGACAGAGGGGCGGAAAGAACGGCGGACGGGTGTTCGTCAGTAAGGAGATTGTACTGGTTCATAAGAAAATTAAAGTCAACTTGGGCACTCATAAGACGAGACTCCTTTCTTCCCGCTCTTCCGAAGCATATGTAAATTCAGGTAAGGTCGGCGTATCCGCAAGCAAGGACCGCGTATACGGATGTCGGGGGTTGTGAATCAATGTATGTGCGTCCGCGGCTTCCACGATGACGCCTTGCTGGATCACGATAATTTTTTGACAAAGCGAAGCCACTACCGCAATATCGTGAGAAATAAACAAGTAGCTCATCTGCCGGTGTTGGTGAAGATCTCTGAGCAGCGTAATCATCTGAGCCTGAATGGAAACATCCAGGGCGGACAAGCATTCGTCCAGCACAAGCAGCTTAGGCTCTGGTACCAGCGACCGCGCCAGACAGACGCGTTGGCATTGCCCCGTACTCAACTCATGAGGGTAGCGATGCAAGCTGTCGACCGGCAAGCGGACAGAAGTGAGCAGCCCCTCCATCATATGCTCGTGGGCAGCAGCGCTCCTGGTCCCGTGAAACTGACGCATCGATTCCAGCAAACTCCTCTTCACGGTCCACGCCGGATTCAGACTATTGCGAGGATCCTGAAACACCATCTGAATGTCTCGCCGGGACTTGCGTCTAACCGACTTATCGTTCAAGGACTGGCCGTTCCAAAGCATCTTGCCCGCCTGCGGCTTCTCCAGTCCGACCACGCAGCGGGCCAGCGTGCTCTTCCCTGACCCTGACATCCCGATCAAACCGACAATCTCTCCGTCGCCTATCGAAAAATGGATGGAATCGAGCACTCGTTTGCCCTGATAATCTTTATGCAGCGCTTGTATTTCAAGCACCTTGTCCCCCTCCTCTTGCTTTGAAAATTACTCTGCTTTCCGGATCGATGCCGGAATCCGCAAGGGTGGAATCGCCTTCAATAGCTGTTGGGTATAACGCTCCCTCGGTCGGGTAAATATGTCCTGCACGTTCCCCTGCTCCACCACGCGGCCATCCTTCATTACGCAAATCCGGTCGGCTATGTTGGCGACAAGCCTCAAATCATGCGTAATAAAGATCATCGCAGCCTTCCGCTCCTTCTGAAGCTCGGTCAGCAAATCCATGATCCGTGCTTGCGTGCTGACATCCAGCGCTGTGGTTGGCTCATCCGCTATAATGATTTGCGGTTCATTCATGATCGCCATGGCAATGACGACACGCTGGCGCATCCCGCCGCTCAACTGATGCGGGTATTGATCGTAGGCGGTTTCCGGCAGTCCCGTTCGCTTCAGCATGTCGATCACTTTGCCCTTGGCCTCTGTCCGGTTCATAACCGCTCCCCGATTCGGATGCGCCGTCAAACATTCCCTGAGCTGCTCGCCGATCTTCAATACCGGATTTAACGAATCCATCGGATCTTGTGTAATATAAGCAATCGTACGGCCGCGCGCT
This sequence comes from Paenibacillus solanacearum, assembly GCF_910593845.1. GTDB lineage: Bacteria > Bacillota > Bacilli > Paenibacillales > NBRC-103111 > Paenibacillus_G > Paenibacillus_G solanacearum. Next base: position 98,150 of record NZ_CAJVAS010000017.1, read on the forward strand.
TGACGCCAGTCGCTCCACCCCCACCGGCTCGTATCGGCGCCCGATAAACGGATCGTTCCGCCGTTTTGCTCAAGCGGGGAGCGCAGCAGCCCCATGACCGCGTGGGCCAGCGTGCTTTTGCCGGAGCCGCTTTCGCCGACAAGGCCAATACATTCCCCTGGCTTCAGCTCCAGATCGATCTGTTCAAGTATGACGTTCGAGTTTCTTCGATTCCCCTCGGCGGCCGTTACACACAAGCCCTCTATCGATAACACGCAAGACTCATTAACCTCTTTACGCTCGCTACTGGCTGCTTCACGTTCGCCTCGCCCATCTCTCTCGTTCCTTCTCTTGCTCCTGCCGAAAAGACGGGGCATATGAAGCGTCCGCGGTTCCAATGCATCCTTCAGCGTATCCCCTAGGTAATTGGTACCTAGTACCATAATAAAGATCATGAGCCCGGGCGCTAGGAATAACCACGGCGCCTCCTCAATATAAGCCCGGCCTTCGTTGAGCATGGCTCCCCATTCCGGCTGAGGCGGACGAATGCCGAGGCCAAGGAAGGACATCGAAGCAATGCTCAGAATAATACTGCCGATATCCAGCGTAATCAGCACAAGAATCGGGCCCGTGATTGAACCGAGAATATGCGTGCCGATGATTTTCCAGGCAGGGATACCGGACGTTTTGGCAGCCTGCACGAACCCGTCATTACGCACCGACAGCACGAAGCTGCGGAAGATCCGCGCAAAGGACGGCCACGCGACCGCCGCAACGGCGATCATCAGGCTCGTCAATCCCGGTCCCATCAAGGAAGCCAGCGCAATCGCAAGCACGAGCTGCGGGAAAGAGAAAAGCACATCCATCAACCGGGTAAGCGCCATATCCACCCATCCGCCAAAATATCCCGCCGCCAGCCCGATCACTAAGCTTAACGTAATAATGAGACTGACCGCGAGGAGCGAGGCTCCAAGAGAAGCGGCACCGCCATGCATCAGCCTGGAGAGCACATCTCTGCCGTAATTATCGGTTCCGAGCCAATGCTCGCTCGAAGGCGGAAGCAGCGCCTGCTTGTAATCGACTTTGACGGGATCGTAGCCGGACAACCATGATGCTCCGATAGACGCGAGGATGATCCCAACAATGGCGATCAATAAAACGACGGCCAGCGGATCTGTTTTGAGCGCTGCGACAAGACGCTGCCGAATTCTTTTATCCATGCTGGCCCTCCTGCTCCATTCTGACGCGCGGGTCCATCCACCGGTAAGTGATGTCGACCGCCAGATTTAATACGATATACACGACGGCCATCAGCAGCGCAAATGCCTGGATCACCGGATAATCTCTCCCTGTAATGGCATCGACCACATAGCGTCCAACTCCCGGCCAGGAAAATACCGTTTCAATAATGACCGTTCCCCCGATCAGCCCTCCCACCACAAGCCCGAATGAAGTAAGAACCGGTAACAGCGCGTTGGGCAGCGCGTGCTTGAAGAGGATCGTCCTGCGATGCAGTCCCTTGGCCTCGGCTAATATCATGTAGCGTTGAGAGAACACCTGCAGCAGACTGGTTCGAAGCAGACGCGCAGTGACTGACGAGAGACCGATGCCCAGCGTCAAAGCGGGCAAAATCAAGTGTTTTCCCCCGCCGCGTCCCATCGTTGGCAGCCATCCCAGCTTCACGGACAGGACATACATCAAGACCAGGCCAAGGAAAAAGCTGGGGACGGATACGCCGATCAGTGCGATGATCCGGGTGGTATGATCCACCGTTCTCCGGTGGTAGACCGCACCAGCGATCCCCGAAGGGATCGCGATCAGGACCATTACGAGCAGCGCAGCGCCGGCTAGCTCCAGTGTTGCCGGCAGCCGCTGCAGCAGCTCGTCGAGAATCGGCGTCTTGCTGCGGAACGATACGCCCAAATCGCCATGTGCGATTTTCCAAAGCCAGGTTGCATATTGCACGGGAAACGGCTGATCAAGTCCCAGCTGCTTATGAAGCACTTCCGCGTCTTTCTCCAAATCGCTTAAGTTCGTGCTGGGATCAAACATCGTGAGTAATATCGCTCTTGCCGGATCGCCCGGTATAAAACGAATCAAGGCAAAGATGAGCAGCGTTACGCCCAATAAAGCAGGCAAAGTAAGCATCGCCCGTTTCATTACATACCGAATCAGTTTCATTGAGAGATATACATCCCGGGGACAATTTTGGTTTGCAGGTTTTTATCAATGCCTTTCACTTTCTTGTTATAAGCTGCGCCCCAGCGAGTGTTATTGAATAAGTAAATAATCGGAACGTCCTCTTGAACGAGTGTCTGGATTTCTTTGGCCAATCCCAGCTGCTTGTTCGCATCGAACTCTGAAATCAACTGATCAATCAACCGATCCACCTTTGGGTTGCTGTAGCCGCCATAGTTGGATGCGACGCCCGTATAATAGTAGGAATACAGCTGACCGCCAATATCGCCGGTCGCCGTTCCGCAAGAGCAGTAGGTGGCCGTGTCGAAAGTGCCATCAAGCATCATTTGGTTGGAAGCGGTGGTTTCAACCGGATTCAGCTCGATCTCGATGCCTACGCCCTTGAGCTGCGATTGCAAGGCGATGGCCAAAGGCTGGAATACGGTATAGGTTAGCATCTTAAGCTTTAGCTTTTGCCCGTCTTTGGCGCGAATTCCGTCCGGTCCTTTCTTCCAGCCTGCTTCATCCAATATTTTCTCTGCCTTGGAACGGTCCGTTTCCGTGCTTGTCGTAATCGCGTAAGGAAGCCCAGCCGGAAAATGGCCGGTTGCTTTGGATGCAAATCCCCGGCTTACCCCCTCAATAAGCTCCTTGCGGTCTACAGCCAAATTGATCGCCATACGAACATTTTTATCTTGCAGTGCGGGTACTTTTTTCATATTTAACCAAAGATTCGTCGTTTGGCCGATAGGGAAATACGTTTCGAATTTGGAGTCTTTTTCATACGATACCCGTTGTTCGACCTCTACGTTCATGTCTGCATCCGCATCGCCATTCTTCAATGCCAGCAGACGTGCTTGTGCATCGGCGCCCAGTCTCGCTTCGAGCCGCTGCAGCTTCGGCTTCTCCCCCCAGTAGCCCGGGAATGCTTCGGCTATCATTAGCTCCCCCGGTGTAAACTGAACCGGCTTCATGAATCCGGTCAAATCCGCCTGCGTATTGAATTTATCCCCCAGGCGGTTCGCTTCCTCCGCATTATGTATAGCAAACCCGCTCAGCTTAAAAATAAAGTTAGGGTCCGGCTTCGGTGTTTTCATCAGAAGATGCAGACTGTCTTTTACAATGAATTCCACTCCGCCGATCTGGGACGGGCCCCGTTTATTCAGCTTCTGATGGCGCTCCAAAGCCGCTTTGACCGCAGCGGCATCCATAACTGCTCCGCTCCAGAACTTTACGTTAGGGCGCAGCTCCACTTCCCACAGCGTAGGCTCCAGATTTTTCCACGAGGCAGCAAGCCAAGGCCGGATCGAGCCGTCATCATTCAGCATGACCAGCGGCTCCGCAATACCGTCGGAAGTGATACGCTGCGCATCGATATGGACAGGGTCCAAAGAGCGCGGCATGTTCAATGTTACATATTTCAATGTTTGCTCCGCAGCGGGTGCACCGGACGAAGATGAAGCCGGTTGAGCGCTGCCGCCCGGCTTCGATGAGCAGGCCGACAGCACGAGAAGCAGAAGCGCTAACGTAAGGGCTGCGCATCCCTTTAACTTTCGATTGGCAATGTTCATGATTCAGAATCCTCCATTATACGATTTCGTTCTAGACGTGGTCATAGGACTAGCAGGTACACCGATTGACGACGAAGCCCCCCTCTCTCTCACCAGCAAATCCGCCTACAGGAAATAGAGATAAAAAAAGACATCTTTACCCATGGAAACTAAGGTAAAGATGCCCGTGTTATTATCATCGCCAGATAACGGTTCTCTTAACACTTCCCTATCTTCCGTAGGTTAAAGCAGTGTTGTCAGAACAGGCAGGTCTCCTGGCTCCGGAATTCACATCAGCAGCGGCCTTCCCGATCTTGGTTCAAGATCAGTGGCATTGTCGCTGCGACTCCTCCGTTACAGTGGCGGGACCGCGTCGGTTTTACACCGAACTTCCCTTTTAAGCTCTGGCGCCGTAAATATACGGGCAAGAGCACCTATTCCCACAATATGAAATTGTACACTGCATAATCATACACTAAATTCATAGATTTGCAATCGGTTTTTCTGCGGCCAGCACGGACAGCGTGTCGCGATTACGAGTCAATTATAACAGCAGTGTTTTTAGTACGGGTTCAAGTGCATCTGCCATCCGCAGAAAACCAAGATCCGTCGGATGCGAGCCGTCTACTGTGCATTCGAAGAAATCTTCATTACCGAGCGATCCAGAGCCGTCGAAGAAATAAATATTCAAGTCACCTTGGTCTCGCAGCTCATTAACGAGGGAGTGTTCGAAATGCTTACGTTCCATTCTGGTCTCGTACAAGTGTGGAGTCAGCTCCTCACGCGCGTAACGAATTCGCGAGACAACCAAGATTGGTGTTACCGGATGAGCTTCCCTATAGATTCTAATAAATTCCGGAAGTGTTTTACGGAACAGCTCGGTGCTCACGCAGTTGCCTTCATAATCAATGACCATACACGCAGGGTTATCGATTTGCGAAATAATCTCGGCAACTTCCGGCTCTCCCTTACCGCTTCCCGAGAAACCAAGATTAATAAATTCCAGCGGAATTCTGCGGCTCAAAATGTTCGTATAAGCCATGCCTGGCCGTGACGCGCAGCCGCCTTGCGTAATCGAGGTTCCGTAGATGATCACTTTCTTCCCGGAAGCGTAGCTGGGGGGAGCCGCAACGGCCGCCCCCTCATCCAATCCGATCCATAGCTCCTCCACCCCTTGATAGAGCGGCAAGTTTAGGACAATATTACGCATCGAGGCATTCCAATTCGTAAATAACGCACATTCATACTCAGTGGAAGTGAAGTCATATTTTGTTGTGTTGCCGTACCGCAAGGGAAGGAGGGTGTCAGGAGAACCCACGTAGCAATCAACGCCGCATTGTCCGGTTGCCGGCATATGAACCATACTGGCTTTGCCTTTCAGCTTCACCCTTACCGATAAAGAAGTAGAATCCGACTGAAACCGGATTTGTCCTCCTGCAGTATGATTGGCTAAGCGATCGACGGCTTCCGGGATGACTCCGGATGGCAAAGCCGGCAATCTGCGATACATTCTTTCCTGCGCAAACCAAGCCAATCCGGAAATATGGAAAGGCTGCACCATAGGAGAAAACCAACGAATCGAGCCGTCGAACGTTTCATTGGGACGCATTCCGGGATCGTATAACTCTATCGGATCCTTCTCTTTTTTTGCCATATTACCCATCCTTCCATATACATAAATATGTCATTTTGAACCACATGACGTTAAGGGTGCATCCACCTCAATCTATGAATGATTAATTATTTCGAGACCGCTCGGATTGAATGTATTTCTCCGATTTCTCCTGCGCCGTACGAAGAACGGTGTTCACGTCTCTTTTGTTCAAGATCATATCGAGCAGCGACTCTCTCAAAAACTTATAGTTCTCCTCATCGTACTCCGGAGATGGAATCGGAGCCTGTGCCGGCTTCACCTTGAATACGCCCGGAAGGTTCTTACCTTTATAAATATCGGTGCTGGAGGCAAACTGCTTCTTCATTTCTTCATTGTTCAGAATGGTCAGGTTGTTGCCTCTGTTCATCTCCGCTTGCGACTCGTCACTGATCATCGTCAAAATGACCCGATACGCCGCTTCCTTATTTTTGGAAGTAGGCGGCACCATAAAGGACTGGAACGTGAGCTCTCTGCCGAGCCCCGGCTTATCGTTAAATACGGGATGGCCGGCAACGTCCCAGTTAAAGCCTTTGCCCGGCTCGTTCAGCTGCGGCAGACGGCTTGTCAGAGCAGCGAGCCATGTTTGCATCATCGCAAGCTTCTGATCCTTCAGGAAATAGTCGATGCCATACTGCCATTTATTTCCCGGCCCGATATATCCCGGAATGTTATACATCTTTTCCAATAGACTGAATACTTTGCGGTAGCCGTCCGAATCCATAGCAGGCTTGCCGTTCTTGTCGATCGTGCCGAGCGAATAGCCGCGGGCAAACGTCCGCTCGGAGCCCGGATCAAGTCCGATGTACTGGTTGCCGTTATCCATGCGGGTGACTTTGGCAGCTAGGTCGACAGTCTCTTCCCACGTCATGCCGTCTTTCGGGTAAGGCACGCCGAACCGGTCAAAGATGTCCTTGTTGTAGGCCAGTACACCGTAGTTCAGCGTATAAGGAATGCCGAAGAGCTCGCCTTTTTTGCCGTACATCTTAATCGCGTTAATGGCCTGCGGCTCGAAGCGATTCAGATCGACGCCGTATTTTTTCACGAAATCATTCATGTCGCTGCCCACTTCAAGCGGTAGCAGCCCGCCCATATAAAAATGTGACGTCGCGATCAAATCCGGCACTTCGCCGGCGGAAATCATTTTGTCCAGCGTGGTGCCTTTAATAAGCTCGATCGTAATGTTCGGATGCTTTTTCTTGACGGTGCCAAACAGCGCATCCACATCAGCCGGCGTATTGATGGCCGCATAGTGAGAGTAAAGCTTGACCGTCACCGGCTCCGTAATCACAAGGTCTTCCGCTTTGCCCGGTATGGCCCCGGGATCGGCTGCTTTCGGCTGATCCGCCTTGCTGCAGCCCGCTGCCGTAATCGCAACAGCGAGCGTGGCGGTCAGGGTCATCGTGAAACGTTTCTTGTTCATCATGAAATTCTCCCCTTTTGATTAATAATGATTGCATATTAATAAATCAAATTGATTTACTAATATATTACGATAAACTTCATTCCTCTTCAATACATTTGTCATCATTTTTGCAGTATATCTGGGGAGCCTTCTACTTCCGGTTTGCTTTCAGGAGGGATTACCTTTGGGTTTCCTAAAGAGTGCGACCACATATAATATTAGCGGAAAAATCAACCCGAACGTCAAATTAAAGAACGGGAGAATTTTGACATCCAGAACTCTCAGGTAGCTTGGATTCGGTACGGCCAGCAAAGAGAAGACAACGACAAGGATCGCGATGGGAGCGGCCAGCATTCGATACTCTTTCAACTGGAGAGCTTGAGCGATGCCGTAGGCAGTACAATACAAATACAAGCATACCCGAAAAAAGCTGGTAATGAACCATGCGATTGCAACTGTGATTTCCACTCGTTCGAAAAAACGGCCGACATTAATTTTTTTCGCCAAATCATAGGTTGGAAATATGTTTGTTAAAGTGGATTCGCTGGTACCGAGAACTAAAATAATAAGAACCGTTAAGATAAATAATATCGCCCAACCAATAGCGACACCGGTTACATATGCCTTCCCTGCCTTCGCCTGCTGGTTCGTCTGTGGCAAAATCATTAAGAAGAGCAGGCCTTCCATAAACGGAAAACTGAAGAACGGGATCGCAGCTCTGAAGACGGGCTTAAACCCGTTCTCGAGCACCGGTAGTATGTTTTCATGTTTGATTTGCGGGGTGACGAAAATAAACATGACGAAGAGCATGAGAATAACAATCGGTATTAAAAGCTCGGCTGCTCGAGCAATCGGTTCCAGTCCCAATCTGACTGCGTAGAGCACAAAAGCCATAAAAACAATATGAATGACCTCAATGGGCGTCTCCGGCATAATTTGACTTGTCATAAAATCCCCGATGTTCCGCAGCGTCAAGGAAAACAAGTAGATCGGGTAAACGATCAAGCATAACAAGGACACGGCGTTCCCGATCCGCTTGCCAAACACTTCTCCTAACATCTCCACGATTGTCATCGTCGGATAACGGCTGTGCAGAGCTAAAAATAGTAGCATTAGCGGTACTGAAGCCACGAGCGCAATCAAGGCGGCTAGCCATGCATCTTGTTTTGCCTCCGCCAGAAGAATGGAAGGGATGACCAATATGGTTGTCCCCACGACATGCATAATGACCAATATGATTAATTGACCTGTAGAAATACATGTGCGCTCCATCGTTTCAGCTTCCCTTCCTGCATTTGCCCTAAGGTTACGAGGTTACTCGAGCGAATGGAATAAGACATCGCTCAACGGTTTGTACACGCGAATCATCCAATCCGATGGATTAGGCAATTTCAAATGCATAATTTGGGTAATACTTAAGACGGTAGCGAACAAAAGAAGCACGGAAAACACCCCAAGCTCTTTCTTCAACCCTCGCCGCCAGAGGGAAGGCGCATCTATCCAAACGATCATAGCGGCCGCCATGATCATACATGCGGCAAGCAGCAATTTGAATCACTCCTTATCGTATACTTTGGGATATCGAATTGCTCGACGCACCCAACTGGCGTATCTTCGCATCCACGATTATATTCGGCTCTATCTCCGCAAACGGCTGCGGCCAATTCTCCTTGAGCTTACTCCATGCCTTCGGATCTGAGCGGCGAATGACTTCCCCGAATCCGAAAATGTCCGCTTTGTACTTGCCCTGTACGGAGTCAATCGTCTTCATGAGCGATTCACGGATTTGGGAGGAGGCGGTTTTCCCAAGATCGTCAATAATTTCGGGATTTCTGAGATCGAGCGGGCAGGTCACATCCCCCGCCTTCAATTCGGTACGAACCAAGATGTCAATCTTGGGAATGCCTTGTACAACTTTCCCTTTGATCCTGGTTTTGGATCGAATCACATCAAGCGTTATTCTCCCCGATCCTCCCGGGCATTCCATTACAAACGATGCAGTATCCACACGATCCGTAATGAAACTATAACTACTGCTTTCCTTCTCGGTCAGCCAACCGATCAGCTTGTCATACTTGAATACGGATAATCCAAGGATCCGAAACTTACTAGGAGGATTGGCCATCTTCAGGTTTTCCGTTCCCTTGCCCGAATCTGGGCTTCCGACGATCCCTAATCCGGGAAGCACCAGACTTTTTCCTTCGGTCGTCAAGTCGGCCAAAAGCACGTCCATCGAAACCCTCATAATTCGAGCCAGTTGTTTATCCGATGTTTCCAGAGATTCGAACATTTGGGCCGCTGGAATCCTCTCGATAGGCGTCAATATCTTCAAGGCCTCTTCCGCCTTACGGTCTTTTATAATCACGATATCGAAATCGGTGCGCAATGCATTGTTTCGTTTAAAATAATCGAGGATTTCCTTAAGGCCTTCCCTTGCTGTCGATTCTCCAATCGCAAGGATGCGGAGGTGGCCTAAATAAATTTTTCTTGGGCTTGTTCTTGTCATATCCCTCAGCGCTTCCGCAACGGAATCCCCGCTCGCTTTATAGAGCACAACCGGTGAGCCTCCTCCTCCCCCTCCTTGTTTGGGGGATAATTCACTCGGGTCAACGGTTTGTACGGATACATCATACTTCCCACCCGTCTTATCGACAGCAACCCCCATACCGATCGCATATTCATTTAATTCGACTCGGCTCCAACAACCGGTCAACAGTATAACGGAAAGCAGAGTCACGCCGGCCCAATACGGCTTACTTTTCATGGGCAAGCTCCTCTCTTTCCGACCCTTGCTCACCCTTGTCCCGCCCATATTCCGGAGAATGCACCCGCTGCCTTATTAAATTACGCCGTGAAATCAACCGCGGCCGCGTAAGCATGGCCCAAATCGGCAAACGAACGATGACGTCTTTCTGGCCTGACCCGTTAAATGGCGCAAGCGGAGATAAATAAGGAACGCCAAAGGAGCGCAAGCTGCTCAGATGCAGCGCAAGCCCGATGACCCCCAGGATAATTCCGAACAACCCGAACGAGGCGGCTAAAAACATAAATGGAAACCGCAGCATACGAATTGGAACGGTCATATCATTCGAAGGAATAAGGAATGCCGCTAATGCCGTGATGGCGACGATGATCACCATGGCCGCGGATACGAATCCTGCTTCTACCGCCGCAGTACCGAGAACTACCGAACCAACGATGGACATCGCCGATCCGATCGGCCTTGGCATTCGTATACCCGCTTCGCGCAATATTTCGAATGTGACTTCCATTAATAGCGCTTCGATAAACGCTGGGAAAGGCACTGCTTCCCGTTGAGCAGCAAGGCTGACGAGAAGACGTGCGGGGATCATCTCCCGGTGGAACGTTGTGATCGCTACATACAAGGACGGCCCGAATAGCCCAATGGCAATTCCGATCGTACGAAGTATACGGATCAGCGTGCTAATATCCGCACGGTGGTAATAATCCTCCACAGAATGAAGAAACGAGACGAACACAGCAGGGACGACAAGAACGACCGGTGTTCCGTCCACCATAATCGCCACTTTGCCTTCAAGCAGCTCCGCTGCAATCGCATCGGGTCTTTCCGAGTTATATACCGTAGGAAACGGGGTATATACTTCGTCTTGAATCAGTTCCTCGATATAACCGCTCTCAAGAATCCCGTCGATATCGATCCTCCCAAGCCGAGCTCTTACTTCCTCCACGATTTTCTCGTCGGCGATTCCTTTCATGTACATGATCCCGACGTCGGTCTGTGTCCTTGTGCCGATGGTGGACGTTTCCAACCACAGATCCGGACTTCTTATCTTTTTTCGAACCAGCGCTGTATTGGTGCGCAAGCTTTCCGAAAAACCTTCTCTTGGCCCGCGTATGACCGTTTCAGCTTCAGGCTCGGAAATGGAGCGCTGCTTTCCCCCGCTCATTTCGATCGCGAATCCGGCGGTATAACCGTCGATCAGCAGGATGGCACTACCTGACAACAATGATCTGAACAAGAGTTTGAAATCCGTAACGTCATCCTTTACGGCCCCTGCGGTCAAAACATATTCTTTCAAGTAAGCGCCGACGTCGGAATCTATTGGAGTGATGCAAGGCACCCCATGACCTTCAACCATCAGCGATTCCATAACAAAGTTGTTCACAGCGTTGGTGTCGACGATGCCGTCAATGTAAAAAACACAAGCCTTTTTATTGTCAAGGATCCCAATTCGGATTTCCCTGACAACGAGATCTTTGCTTCCTCCCATCCGCTCCTTGACCTTGCGGATGTTTTCCTGAAGTTCGGCATATATTGAAGGCTCCCGTTTGGGACAGGCTTGTTCTGAGCAGCCTCAGCTTCGCTTTTACTGCTTATCCGTTGTTTAAAACGAAGGAATTTCAACAGCAATCCCCCTTGCTATTTCCATTCCATATCATGTGCGGGTTTCCATATTTTATACTCTCTACCCAGTATCTTATAATCAAAAAGCCCTAAGCGGAACTTGAAATGATGTCAAAAGGACTTGTTTCAGGTTCCATTTATTTACTAAATTTGTTACAATTACGTAGTTCCAAAAAACTATATATATTTCCTACTTTAACACTACTATCAACAAGGAGATGAGGATTTGAAAAAATGGCTGGTGGGTATGAGTGCAGCGCTTTTGCTGCTGCCGCAAGGCAGCATCTTTGCTGAACCATCGAAGAGCATTCCGGTTTCATTTAACAAAGTCAATATTGTCGTGAATGGACAAGCGGCAGCCAGTAATAATATTTTGTATGACGGCAGCACTTTTGTTCCGATCCGAAATATCGCGGAAATGATGGCAGATTTACCGGTAACCTTTTATCCCAAAGAAAATATAGTCAATATTGGCTTTGTCCCTGCGGGTACAGAAGAGCCGGGCGTCCCTTCGGAGCAATCGGACAACTCCAAGGATGATGTATTGGAGGAAAAAAGGGATACTGCGATCGATGCGGCTTTTGACGCGATAACCATCATGGTTAATCTCGAAAAGGTAGAGGCCAGCAACCTGTTATATAACGGACGGACCTATGTCCCGCTTCGAGCGGTTTCCAATATCCTGGGATTAAAAGTGGCTTATGATGCAGCAACGGATACAGCCTATATTGGCACGCTTCCTGAAGGCGTAACGATCCAAACTTCAGATTCCCCGAAGTCCTCTGCCTCTGCTGTGAGCGGCTTGTCCCACGTGCCCGGGCAAGGTGAGATGGCCGGCTGGATGATGCTGACGGGACATCCTTATGAGGATATAGCGGAGATTTATTACAAAGTCAACGGCAGCATGATTACCTCAACGGCTGTGGACATCCGCAACATAGACTTGAACGAAGTGATCACATGGGTTGATGACGACGGAAGGACAATTAAAAATAAAAGAGGAGACCTTCATTTCTTTTTCGGAAAATTCAGCAACGAGTATACGGGAGACTGGTTTTATTCCAAGTTTGGCGATGTTTATGCCGATTATTTTAAAGTAGCCTCCTTGCCGACAGAGCAGCTCGTTGAACAATATGTGATGGAAACAGGGCAGGTCAAGCCTCCCGAAAGCAAAGTTACCCTGAAACCGGATACGGTTGTAACCGTGGAAACTCCACAGTCAGGATACTCTAAACATCCAAATGATGCCACCTTTTACGCGTATGATCGGTCCGGTACGTATAAAGGAGAATTCATTGACCGGGATGATGGAAACTACGTCAGCTTCCTTTGGTACAACACACCGGAGCCTCCCAAGCTGTCTGACAAATGGATGTCTCTCAGCATATTGCGGAAAATTTACAATGTGAGCTACCAAGATACCCAGGTCGTCATCAAACAGGGAGACGAAGAAGTATTACGTCTGCCTCTCCCGTCCAATTGGAATCAGATTGACGTGAAGGAGACCACATCGGGCAATATCCGGATCAAGAAATTCGATACCGGGGATAACCAGATTACCGAAACCTGGATTGACGAAGATACTTTGAAGAAAAAGACCGGGGTGAAGTTCACTTTCTCTGGCAGAACGGGTGTTGATGATTATGCCTTTTACGGTCCTCCTCAAGAAAATTCCACACAAGGTCCATTGTTGCTTGAATTGAAGCTTCCGAGCTCATGGAACAAAAGCCACGCGGATGATGCCGCGGAAATTAACGGGCTGCATGTGAAAAAAGAAAACGGGATACGCTACTTTCTGGTAGAAGATTTAATAAAATTGAAACTCATCACCATCAGTAAGGAGAGCAAAGATTTCACCATCTATTTTAATGTGGATGATCTGATCGCCGCCGGACTTATCAAATAACATCTTCGTTTAAGCAAAGAGTCTCTCCCAGAGAGACTCTTTGTGCTGCCAGTATAGGTTCGCGTGCTCACCGAGCAAAATTTATTTTTTTAATTTCTCCTCAATCGCTTTGTTCGCCTTTTCCTCCGCTTCCCGTAAAGCGGTATTCACATCTTTCCCCGCCGCCAATTCTTTGGCAGCAGCATCGATGGCGGAGCGGACCAAGGCGTCATATTCCGTAAGGGGGTCGTTTATTTTGCGCGGCTTTGACTTGAATATACCGGCTATGTTCTTTCCTTTAAGGTAAGCTACATTTGCGCCATACTGCGTTTGAAAATCCCCTTTGGTCAAAACCGAAACTTTTCCGCTTTTGCTCAGTTCGGATTGTACCTCATCGGAAGTGAAGATCTTCATCACTTCAAAAACTTCATTCTTATATTTGCTTTGCTTATTCAGCAGGATCGTATGCGGGGAAATGACGCGGCCTGTACCGATAGCTTCAGCGTAGTTGGGAAGCGAGACAAAATCCCATGGCACTCTATCCGAGATCGTCGCATCAATACCCGCTACCATGTCGGGAACCCATTGGGTAAACATGGCTACGGTCCCGTCCTTAAAGAATTCATTGGTACCATAAGTAATTTTTTTATCCTCTCCCAGAAATTCTGGAACATCGATGATCTCCTTCATCGTGGTAAAAGCTTTTCTCCAATGATCGTTATTAATTGAAGCTTTGTTCGTAGCCGGATTAACGTAAGGTAAAGAAAGTCCATAACCTAACCGGGAAATCGAATCCCCACTCAATCCAATGTATCGGATCCCGTTATCTGTTCTGGTTACCTTGCGGGCTAACTGGAGGATCTCATCCCAGTTCATCCCGTCTTTCGGATACGGGACTGCAAATTTATCAAAGATCGCTTTATTATAGAGAAGAGCTGCGATGTTTTGCATGACCGGTAACTGGTACATTGCACCTTTTCCACCGCTGTACACTTTAATGGAGTCTATGGCAGCAGGATCGAAACGATTCAGGTCGAAGTTGTTGCTCTTCATCAGAGTGGTTAGATCCTCAGGTACATCAAGTTCTCGCCAAAGAGGCGTATTCGCGTCTGTCGTATAGATCAGATCCGGAACGATGCCAGCGGCCACTAAGTCCTCCGGATTGGTGCCTGTCCCTTTACGTACAATATGAAACGAAATATTAGGATATTTTTTGTGTACAGGCTGAACGATAAATTTGTCAATTTCCTCATTGCTGATCGCCGCGTGCTGGTAGAGAGTAAGGGTAATCGGTTCGTTAGTTATTGAACTTCTCGTTTGAACATTCCCGGTGTTATCCTTTGTGCCTGTTCCTTGGCTGCAACCTGCAAGCGCCGTCATCAATACAACTGAAGATACAATGCTAATCCCCTTCATCTTTTTCCCCTCCTTATGGACTCACTAACGGGTGGAAACTTACGTAAGCGGTTTCAACTGTTGTGATCCATGGTGAATGCACTGCGGCACCACCACTTGAGAAAAAGCATATATGATATTTTTTTAAAATTCATTGAGTATTTTGATCATTATTTATCCATTTCTTGATTTTTTTGCTATATCGACTTGAAATATGTGTTAAATCATTATTTAATGAAAGCATAGATGGAAGGGTGAATAATGATGCCGAATACGATGGATTGCCCTTTACAAGAAATTCAATTCGGTTATTCGAATTCTGTTATTATTAATACCAGCTATCATTATCATGACAACTATGAAATTTATTTTCTTATTTCCGGCAGCAGCGAATTTTTTGTAAAAGATCGAACGTATTCTGTTTCTAATCTCGATATCCTTTTTATTCCGAAAGGAACGTTACATAAAAATAATTATATTTCGCGAAGTTATGAGCGGACCGTAATTAACTTTACAGAAGAATACATAGGTTCACATTTCATAGCAAAAATGACAAAGCTTTTTGAACAGTGTATTTACAAACCACAAGACCCTGAGCTGATAAAAAAACTATTTAGTATGATTGGGAAGGAGATTGATAAAAATGATGATCTGTCTTCCGCTCTTATTAAAAGTTATTTCATCCAATTAATTTCCTACTTCATTAGAAATCAATCGGAATTCGTATATCACTGCAACAACAATGCAAACCCCACTATAGAACGACTCATTCGGTTCATTAACGCAAATTATCATGTACCTATAACGTTAGACTCTGCGTCTGCCATGTTTAATTTAAGCAAATCTCATCTTTCTAGGCTTTTTCTTAAAACGACAGGATTTGGCTTTAAAGAATATGTGCAGATCATCCGAATATACAACGCAAAAAATATGTTAAAAATTACAAACCATTCGATCAGGCAAATTGCTTTTGATTGCGGGTTTAATGACAGCAATTATTTTTCAAAAACTTTTAAAGAATCGACAGGGCTGTCCCCTCTGCAGTATAGGAAACATCAAAAACGAAAAGGTCCATGATATTCACGGACCTTCTCCATCCTCTCTAGCTAGTCTCCCCGCTCACGATAATCTCGTTCGTATCGAAGCCGACTATTGTTCTTTTCTTCTCGTAAAATCGGGGCGCATTCGCCATCATCCCGCTGCTGGTGTAGAAGGGACTGTTCGGCTGCAGCGGGAGTGTAACGGTTGTGCGCGTACTGGCCGACTGATATATCGCCGTAATAAGCTCCAGCGTCTTTCGACCTTCCTGCCCTGTAACCAAAACTTTTCCAGTACCGTTCTCGATGGCCGTCAGCACATCGTCAAGCTGACCTTTATGGCCGGTATACGGAAGCGGTGGAACCTGCTCGGCAAGAAGATTGATTTCTTCCTTCAACTCCGAGTTGTCCTGCGGGAACCCGTTTTCCCTGGATGTAGATGCGGTCACCCGCCATGGCATCGATATCCGCGCCTTTTCCCCTTGAAAAATAAGCTGCTGCTCCTGTCCGTGATGCACAACGGAGCTTGTAATCTGCGCCAAAGCCCGCGAATAAGTGAGAATGGCAATCGACAAATCCTCGACTTCCGCATTATCATGTGATGTGTTACGCATGACGGCCGTTACCTGTTCCGGCATGCCCATGAGCCATTGGAACATGTCGATATGATGGACGGCGTGATTCAGTGTGCAGCCACCGCCTTCTTTCTCCCAGGTGCCGCGCCACCACAGATCATAATATTCGTAGCCTCTCCACCAATGCGAATCGACCTGGGCATGCACAATGGTTCCGGCCAGTCCCGAATCAAGTACCCGCTTTAGTTTCATGATCGCATCGCCGAATCGGTTTTGACTGATGACCGAAAGTATTTTTCCCGATTTATGTGCTGCATCGTTCATCCGATCACATTCTTCGAGCGAAGAAGCCATTGGCTTCTCGACAACAACGTGCTTGCCGGATTTTAAAGCGTTTACCGCAATTTCGGCATGTGTGTAAGGCGGTGTGCATACCGATATAAGGTCGATATCGTCCTGTCCCAGAAGCTCGTGGTAATCATGATACACTGCACAATCCAACTGGTATTTCTGCTTGCACTTTTCTGCCTTTTCCACATAGAAGTCGCACACAGCAACGATCTGACAGCGGCCTTTAAACGTAAGATATGCTTCGATATGAGCCGACGAAATAGCGCCGGATCCAATGACAGCAACTCGAATCATTTTCCCCATTCCTTTCGTTGTCACTTCACCGCCGGGTTAAACGCCCGAATACGCCATAAATCCGCCATCCACCGGGACAGTGATGCCGGTTACGAAGCCCGACGTCGTCTCGTCGACCAGCCATAACAAGGTGACAAGCAGATCGTCAGGCGTACCGAATCTTCGCATCGGGGTATGGGTCATAATTTTATACGATCTTTCCGTTAGCGAACCGTCTTCACGGGTTAGCAAATTGCGGTTTTGCTCCGTCAGGAAGAAACCAGGCGCGATTGCATTGACTCGGATTCCGGAATCCGCCATGTGGACGGCAAGCCACTTTGTAAAATTTTCGATCCCTGCTTTAGCCGCACTGTAGATCGGCACCTTGGTCATCGGGCTTGGAGCGCTCATCGATGACATATTGATCACGACGGCCCCCGGGCGATTGATCATCTTCCTCGTGAACATTTGCGTCGGGATGAGCGTGCCGAGAAAATTCAAATTAAACACATATTCGACGCCTTCCGCGCTCAGGTCGAAGAAGGTGGTTAGTTCCTTATCCACCAAATCCTCCGGGCTCAGCGTCTCCTTCGTAGTCGTCCCTTTCGGATGGTTGCCGCCGGCGCCGTTAATTAACATATCGCAAACGCCGAGCTGCTCCGAAACGACTCGTTCTGCGGCCCGCATACTTTGAACATCCAGCACGTCGCAGGCTACAGCAATCGCCTCACCGCCTGCTTGTCTGATCGCGTCCGCAACCGCTTCCCCTTTTGCCACCGTCCGATTTAAGATCGCGACCTTGACACCTTGTCTGCCAAGTTCCTTGGCCATGGCCGAGCAGAGAACCCCGCTTCCGCCCGTGATGACCGCTACCTTACCTTGCAACTGTTCATGAATGGGCAGCATAACGTTTCCCCCTTCGTTCTCTCTCCAGTGAGTCCCATATTCCCCACAAATACATTATTCCTAATGCTCGATCGTAAAGCCCGTAACCGGGTCGGCACTGCTCATCCCATATGTGCCTGCCGTGATCCGGCCTTGCGTATCCGGTAAAGCCATTCTCGTGATATGCCTTCACCATATCGCAAATATCTACGGAACCGTCGCAAGCCCGATGCGAGGTTTCGATGAAATCGCCGTTTTCATACAATCTGACATTCCGAATATGGGCAAAAGGGATGCGGTCGGCAAACTCTCTTACCATCTCCGCCACGTTATTGTCCGGATTAACGCCGAGGGAACCGCTGCACAGCGTAACGCCGTTATATGGATTGTCAACCAGCTTCAGCAGCCTCCCGATGTTCGCCTTGTTCGTCATTATGCGCGGCAGCCCAAAGATCGACCATGGCGGGTCGTCGGGGTGGATGGCCATCTGGATACCGTTCTGCTCGGCAATCGGTATGACTTGCTCCAGGAAATATTGAAGATGATCCCATAGATCCTCTTCCGTTACATCCTCATAGGCGGCAAAAAGCTCGGTTAATCGCTGCAGCCGTTCCGGTTCCCAGCCAGGCATCGTGAAATCCGGGTTGTCGGCAATGTTCCGGACCAATTCGATCGGGTCCATATCGGCAACCTTTGCTTTCTCGTAGAAAAGCGCGGTCGAACCATCCTCGAGCTCCTTGTGCAAATCCGTACGAATCCAATCGAAGACCGGCATGAAGTTGTAGCAAATGACCTTTACGCCGACCTTGCCCAGGTTCTCGATCGTTCTTTTGTAATTTTCGATATATTGATCCCGGGTAGGGCGGCCTAGCTTGATGTCTTCGTGCACATTCACGCTTTCGACAACCTCGATATGCAGTCCATACTTCTCGACCTGCCCCTTGAAGGACAATATCCGCTCCATCGGCCATTCTTCGCCGGCGGGAAGATCATGGAGCGCCCAGACGACTCCCTCAACGCCCGGAATTTGCCGAATCTGCTTCAGCGTTACGGTATCGTTGCCTTCGCCATACCATCGGAATACCATTCTCATCTCTGTTCCTCCGTGTGATACATCAAATTTTCCCGCTGCGTCAGCCCAGCTTTCTCACGAATCACTTAAAATAGGTCGGGTATTTTGCTTTCAGCTCCTCCTTTTCTACCGTCACTCGGGTTAAATGTTCCCGCATTACGCTTTCTGCCTGGTCCGGATCCTTCTCCCGGATCGCCTGAACGATCGCATGATGCTGCGAGATGATCATATCCCAGTCATGGTTATCAGCCAGCCGTAAATAACGAAGCCGGTTATAGTGTGTGGCGGTCTGCTGCAGAAGCGCCCAAGTTCGACTTTTGCCGCAGCCAACGATCATTTCTTGATGAAACTCAACATCCAGTTCAAAGAGACGTTTATCATTTTTTTCCGCCACACAAAGTTCTTGCAGTGCGACCAGATTTTGCAGCCGCAGCAATTGTTCGGCATTCAGCAGCTCACAGGCTTGGCGCACGATAGCTGCTTCCAGCGTTTCGCGGATAAACCGGGATTCTTCGACGAGCCTCAAATCAATCCGTGTAATAAACGACCCTTTTTGCGGAATGGTTTCAATCAACTCTTCTTGCGATAATTTGACAAACGCTTCACGAATGGGGGAGCGGCTAACTTGCAGCATTTCTGCAACCTCTTTTTCGGAAATGAACCGACCCGGCTCCAGCGTGAGCTCCATAATATTTTTCAACAGCGTATCATGGACGTAGTCACGGACAAGTCCCTTGGTGGCTTTATGAGATTCTAGCATCACTGTCATCACGCTTCCCCTTGTTCTGTTTATAATCGATCTTTCTAGTAGAACTAATCATACTAGTTATACTATAGGAAAATCATACCTTATCTGGGCTAATCGTTCAAGAAACTATTTCTTCGATTAATAAGAAAACCATTTATGCAACGCAAGTGATATGACATCGCTTTTTGTGATCTCATTGTTATGGTATGATTTACCTACTTCTTTGTGTCCTGCAATGCAAACTTTAATGTGAAGGGGCTTCTATCAACATGAATCTCTATCCTGTTCCTGGTCCAAATGGTTGGACCGGTTATATTAACAATAAAGGTGATTTAGAAATACCGGTTCGTATCCTACATTCTGGAGGATTATTTTTCGAAAATCGTGCTAGAGTTGGGTTAAGTGGCACGGGAGGTAAAAAGTATGGATATTATGATGAAAAAGGAAATTGGATAATTGAACCACAATTCAAAAGTGCAAGTAACTTTTGTAATGGTTGTGCGGTTGTTAGCACTGAGAGTGAGCAAGGAAAGCGTAGATATAAGTTTATAAATAAATCTGGAGACATTCTATGGGAAGTGCCCGATGGGTTATCAGTCCACTCTCGTGAATCAAATGGACTGTATCCTATTAAAAAAGATGGAAAGCTTGCTTACTTTACCTGCTATGGGAAGCAAATGACAGAATTTGAATTTGAAAATGCGTATGCTTTCAAAGATGGATTAGGTTTGGTTCATTTGTCGACAACCAATTCTGGGGAATATCTAATAACCTACATTCGTGAAGATGGCAGTAGGTTATTTGAGCCATTCATTAATTTTGGTATATCGTTTTTTTCAGAGGGACATAGCGTATTAGGTAAAAGGGTTCGTTCTGGAACTAATGTAGAAGATAGTTACTTTATTTTTAACAAAGAAGGGAAAATATTGAATCCTGAAACGACATATAGTATAGCCGGTCCATTTTCTGAGGGTTTAACATATGTGCATATCCCAAAAGAAGGACATCCAGGTATACGTTACATAAATACATTAGGTGAAACCATATTAAAACCTCATGTAAAATATATCCCTAAGAATTTTTCAAGTGGTATGGTAGTGGTTAGACATGAGAGATATTCTTTTTATGGATATGCTGATAAGACAGGTGAAACTGTAATTGAGTGCAAATATAAGGAGTGTAACGACTTTCAAGGTGATTTAGCATATGTTATTTGGGATAAAGATTTTTCTTGGGTAGCCGAACCATATATGTATATCAACAGATCAGGCGAAGT
This sequence comes from Paenibacillus solanacearum, assembly GCF_910593845.1. Classification (GTDB taxonomy): domain Bacteria; phylum Bacillota; class Bacilli; order Paenibacillales; family NBRC-103111; genus Paenibacillus_G; species Paenibacillus_G solanacearum. Next base: position 118,797 of record NZ_CAJVAS010000017.1, read on the forward strand.
CGTTTATAAAATGGAAAGACAACATGTCCCCGATATTGGTTTTTAGATACCCGTTTTGAAGGTACAGAGATGTACAATTGCCCATTCATATGGGCTAATATAAAAGCCGATTTTATGAATGAGTACTGTACCAATCAAAAGAGAACCACAAGTTATAACTAACCTGTAGTCCTCGTAACGAAAAGCTTATTATTCCGAGAAGCAACGAATAGGCGACGCTGCATGATTCCGTTTCATTCTTTTATTATTTCTGTTGTTGTTTGGCAAGTGCCAGCTGCTGGTCGATCGTATAGGCCGCCTCTGTCAATGCGGTTTGGACAGCTGCGCTGGATGGAGTATTAAGAATGTTCCCGATATTTTTCTTCGTTAAAAGCGAAGGTAAGGCAGGATTCCGGTAGCTGGCCAGCATAAACGCGTAATTCAGCTCTTCGAGAAACACCTTGATTACAGGATCCGAAGCCTGACCAAGCTTCTGAATGGCGGACTTGGAGGTCAGCAGTTCCTGACGTGACCAATCCTTATGAAACGCGCTATCAGAATTCAGGATAACCCCCTTCATAAACTTCCAAGCCAGCTCCTTTTGTTTCGATATGGCTGGGACTGACAAGGTTTGAATCGATACGCCGTTTACCTTTTTTCCTGTTTCCAGACGCGGCAGCGGTGCAACTGCTGTTTTTCCGGCGGTTGCTTTGTTTTGCTCTAAAAAAGAATACATGCCGTATAAGGAGACGGTCATACCTGCATTGCCTCCCCACATTTCATATAAGGTAGGATTGCCCATACTGTCAACGATCTTAATCGCGTTGTTCGTGTTCATTTGATGCCCCAGCAGCGCGATTGCATCCGAGACTGGACGGCTGTCCAAATAGCCGCTGACCTTGCTGTTATCCGGCGATAATAGGCTGGTGCCGCTGCTTTGCACCAGTGTCTCCAAGAACGTGGATTCGAACGGAATCGTGCTTCCGAAAATCTCCTTACCCTCCACAGCATTGGCAGACTTGAGCTTGATCGATATGTCAAAGTACTGCTCCCAGGTCCAATCCCCGCTAGGATATTGGATTCCTGCTTTATCGAACCATTCCTTGTTGTAATATACGGCCAGCGGTGCCGGCGACATCGGGATGCCGTTCAGTTTACCTTTCGTCGTAGCCATTTTCGTCAGAGATTCGTACAAATCATCCGTTGTCATCCGATCCGCTTTGAAGAAGGGGAGGAGATCGGCAAACATTCCTTCTTCAGCAAGGAGAGGATAGAACGGGCTGAATATAAGATCCGTCTGCTTTCCTTCATTCAATCTTGCCTTCAAATCTTTCTGGAAGTTTTGCGAGGGGAGCTTTTCAATTTTGATGCGAACGCCCGGGTTTTCCGTTTCAAATTGTTTTGCATGCTTTTGAAACGTGTCAATTCGGTACTTTACGGAACCCGATGTATTTTCCGGCATCAAGAGCACTAATTCCTGGTTCTTCGTTTCTTCTACCTTCACTGTCTTATTGTCGTCCACCTCTGAGCAGCCGGATAATAAGGCACCGCATATCATATACATCGCAACCGCTTTTTTCATTCATTCCACTCCCTCCAATGATTCACTTCAAAAACGCGCCCTATTTGTTTCGTTCATCATGGTGTTGGAGGCAATCATTAATAAATCATTCCCCTGCCAATTCAACGATCGATCCACCTCCCCGTCATGTTAGACATTTCAGGATGGGAAAAAGATACATGTTTTGTTGAAATTTTCTCTACACGGACAAAACGAAGAGGAGCAGCTCGCCGAGGCGCCTGCTCCTATTGAAATCATTACTTATCGCTTCTGTTAGTTCCTCGCTTCCTCCTGAATCCTACACAACCGCCGTTTTCCATCTGCCGCTCTTATAACGGTAAAAAATAATGGCCGTTCGCACGATTTGATCGATCGCAATCGATAAATAAGCGCCGATAATCCCCCAATTGAAAACGATTACAAAAAGCAAACCTAATAGGCTTCTAAAAACACAGACGCCAATAAAAGTCGAAATCAGTGGAATTTTGGTGTCGCCTGCCCCGCGCAGCGCTCCGGCCAATATAAATTGCGTCGCCTGGAAAGTCTGAATTAATCCAATAATTCTTAAAGCGCTGCTGCCTGCGTTGATGACGGTCTGGTCGTTTGTATACAACATCATGATGTATGGGGCCAGAATAATGAAGAGGACGCCTGTTACCCCTCCAAACATTCGGCCGAAGCGCTGGGTCTCCCAACCGAACTTTTCAGCCAAATCAGGCTTACCAGCCCCCAGACCTTGCCCGACCAGTGTACTGGCAGCCAGCGCGAATGCCATACCGGGCATAAAGGAAAACCCCATAATATTGAAGCAGATGGTATGTGCAGCAAAAACTGCCGTTCCCAAACCGCTGACCACGATCGTAAATACAAGTTGACCCAATCGCATAGCAAACTGCTCGCCCATGGAAGGCAAACCGATCTTTACAAGCCGGCGGATCGTCGGATAATCGAAGGTCCATACCTGGCTCCAAGACAGCTTGATGTACGAGCCTTTTCCGAACAGCACTTTCAACACCCATAGTGCCGCAAACGCTTTAGCCAAAGCGGTAGCAATCGCGGCTCCCGCAACGCCAAGGCCGGGGATAGGGCCCATTCCATAAATGAGGGGATACCCGAGCACCACAACAATGATATTCGAAAGTACATTGATTTTCATTGGCGTACGCGTATCTCCGGCTCCACGCAGCACTGCAGAAAGACTCATCGACAAAATCGTAAATCCGAGCGAAAGAAACATGATCTGCGCGTAACCGACTCCTTCTTGCAGCACTTCCGGTGTCGCACCCATGAATATCATGATGTTTTCCGCTTGCAAATAACTAAGAATAATGACTCCAACCGAAAGCAGAAGACTGAGGATAAAAGTTTGCTGGGCCGCCAGATTCGCTTCTTCTACATTTCCCGCTCCCATCGCTCTGGCGATGATTGCCGTTGTTCCGATATTGAGTGCCATAAAAATCGCCAATGCGAAAAAAATGGGTTGGTTCGTTAAGCCTACAGCCGTTACCGCTTCCGCTCCAACGTGCCCGACCATGATCATCACGATCATCTGAAGCACATTCAGCAGAATGTTCTCGACAAGCGACGGAGCGACAAGCTGGCGGATAACCTTGCGTATTTCTTTCGTTCCTCCTGATTCCAATCTCAACAATTGCTGCGGGTCAAGAATCCTTTTCGGACTTTTCTGTTTGGCAAGACGTTCATCTACCTCTTCGTCTGGCTGTGGACGCATAGCTCTCTCCCTTCGTCAACATGTTTTAAATATATATTAACATTAATCGCTATGAATGTTCACCAAAAATTGGATAATGCGCGGCTGGTGAGGAAGGTCGTTTAATATGGTGTCGCGAACCCATCCATTAGTCTGACTACGACGACCATGGTGCATCACGGAATGTCGCTTTTTCATTGGAAGCACGCGGAGTAGATTAATCCTTTACTGGTCGTTGCGCCATAAAAAAAACGGGTAGGCAATAATCTATCATCGCCTACCCCGTTATATTTTTTTCCTTAGAAATTCGTGTTTTGACAATGGGCGTATTACATAGATGCTGGACTAACCCTCTAGTAAACCGGTCCATTCTAAGGGGGCGTTATTGCTTCAATATTCTCCTTTAATGACGAAGAACGTACCTCGAATGGTCCCAGCCAGTTTGGACTTCTGTCTTGCAAATTTGAACTTCTTCTCTTCCAGCTCCTTAGGTACTTCCATCCCCTCAGATAGCTTAAATCCAACGGCCCGCTTCTTAGGATCATCCACCATATACATGACGTTGACCGCTAGACCATCCTCATAAAAGACGAAGGCCCATTTGATATTTTCTACTTGAAAACGCGATGTTTCTAGAAGTGTGGTGAAAAACACCACGAATACTCGATATGGTAGAATAATAGAAATACCTGATTAGAAATGAGGAACAGTTATGCGAGCAGCAAAACGGACCGGGGTCCAGCCACAACTAT
>NZ_CAJVAS010000018.1 GCF_910593845.1 Paenibacillus solanacearum
TTCTTCTGTCCCTCCATTACAAGGATGGACAGTTTGCATTAGATTCAGACGTTGTGCTATTGCTCGTAGTAAACATTTTCATCACAGGGTTGTGAGCGGTAGGCTCATGAATGTTTTTTGTTCTCCGCGGCACGGACCACGCGGGCCAGGTTCGTGAATTTTGTTCGCAGCTATGAACAAAAGGGATGGAGCGGCCGACAATATATAAATAATGGAAATCCATCATTACCGATCCATCATTACCGATAATGAGGAGCTGCATATGAAAGTCATTTTGATTGACGATGAACGGCTTGCGCTGGATTACTTGGAGCATCAACTGCTGCAAGTGGCCGATATTGAGATCATAGGCAAATATATGGACCCGCTGCTGGGGCGTCAGCGGATTTTGCAGGAACCGGCCGATCTGGTTTTTCTGGATATTCATTTGCCCGAGGTGAACGGGATCGAGCTTGCGGAACAGCTTTTGGAGCAGAAGCCGAATTTGAATATCGTGTTCGTGACGGCGTATGACGATTACGCCGTCAAAGCTTTTGAGCTCAATGCGCTCGACTATGTCGTCAAGCCGGCTGGAACGGAGCGGTTGGCCAAAACCTTGCAGCGTCTTCAAGGTTACGTGAGCCTCCGCAGCGAGGACAAGCCAGCCGCCGGTTCATTCATTCGGATGAACGTCCTGCAGCAGGTGCTGATCGAAACGGAGATGGGCAAGCTGTCGCCGCTGCACTGGCGGACGTCGAAGGCGCATGAGCTGTTTTTGTTTTTGCTCCAGCATCGGGGCGGGCTGGTTCGCAAGTCGGTGCTGATCGACCTGCTTTGGCCCGACTACGACACGGACAAAGTATATGCCCTGCTCTATACAAGCATTTATCATATCCGCAAAACGCTGGAGCCGTTCGGCGGGCGCTTCGTGATTTCCAGTAGGGCCGACGGGTACATACTGAATCTTCATGATGTCATGCTGGATGCGGAGGAATGGGAGCTTAAAGTCAAGTCGGCCCCGCCCATCTCGGCGGAAACGATCGGATATTATCATGACGTCATACAGCTGTATACCGGAGATTATTTGCGGGAGTACGGTTACTGGTGGGCGGAAAGCGAGAGGCAGCGCCTGAAGACGTTTTGGCTGCGTACGGCGTTTCAGATGGCGGAATGGTACGTGTCATGCAGCAATCCGGGAGCTGCAGCCGAGATGTACCTCCAGATCACCGAGCGGCAGCCGATATCGGAGGAAGCGCATTTTGCCTTGATGAATATGTTCGCGGATGCGAATAATTATGTGGCAGTAGCCCGTCAGTATCGGCTGCTGTCGAACGTGTTGCTCGAGGAGCTGAACGAGCTGCCGAATCCTTACATTACGGAGTGGTACGACCGTCTGATGTCGGAAAACAAAGGCTGAGCCGTCTCATCGCGGCTCAGCTCTTGCTGCGTGAGAGTCTGGAAGAAGGCGTTATGAACCCATCGAATCGGCAGCGCGGCAGCCTCTCCTTCGTTCCATCCTCCCCCCGCCATTTCCAGTTCACTCGAACGAATAACCCCTTAGCTTGTTGCGCAATTCAATTTGTTTGAAATTGCAAAAGCGAATGATGTCGGAGCGAACAGCTTCCTTCACTGCGGTAAATTCCAACGAAATTTTATATCGCTTATTTTTGATTTTCACATTATTAAGGATTTTTCCGATAAAGGCAACGCTTTTTTGCGACCGGGACGTTTCCAGCTTCAGCTCGCCCGTTACAAGCTCGCCCTCCTCCAGCTTGTGCGGGCACAGGAACGAGAGCCCTCCGCCGCTGAGGTCATGGGTCAAATACGTGCCGTATGGCTCGGCTTCTTCCTGGGCTGCCGCAACCGCGCTCAGGCTCAGCTCCGTTTCTACGGGCACCCGGAAGAATCGCCGCCGGTGCGCTTTTTTGATCGCGTTCTTCGAAGGGCGGACGACGGCCAGCTTGTTTTTATATAAACAAAGGGTGGAATCGAATGTACATAAGCCTTGCTGCTGATCGTGAAAGTACACGGTAATGGGAAAGCCGTCGCTCACCGGCATGAACGTGTTGTTGTTATTCACTGGATGCTGAATGATGAACAGATCATTTACATCCGCCATAATTTGCGTCATATACACTTCCTTGTCATACGTGTGCAGCTCGAATAATTGATTGTTCCAGAACTCGACGTCTTGCGCCTGATCGCTCATCAATAACCCTCCTTTTGAACTATGACTATTATATCAACGAATTCTATACATTTTCTAAACATCGGTAAAAATAGTTGGAAAATAACTGCAAATCGATGCAAATCTTTGCATTGTCAAGAAATGGTTGAGATGAGGTCAGCGCTATAGGCGGGCTTCATCCCTCGTTAACGGCATGAAATTTTTACAGGTGTAAATTATTTACATATGATATAATAGAGCAACTTTCTATACTAGATTATCGTCCTATAATAGGGGGAATGTTTGTGAAAAAGAAAATAGGTTTGCTTGCCGGCCTGGTTCCGCTGCTGATCGGCACCTTTTCGCTGGGTGTATATGCCGCCTCGGATATCCGGCTCATGGTTAACGGAAAACAAGTAAATGCCGATATACAAATTATAGACGCGACGAGCTATGTACCGCTGCGGGCCATATCCGAGCTGCTCGGCGCCAACGTCAAATGGGATGAAGGCAGCCGTACGATTACGATTAACGATAAAAACTTACCGTTTCTTCGTTCCTACGACGTGTCGGTCGATATAACGTCCGGGCCCTTGACGATGACCGTTTCCAAGGTGACGCTGGATTCCGCTTATGCGAAGGACAAGTATACCGCCCCGATCAAGGCGGTGATCCTGGACGTGGCGATTGAGAACATAAGCGATAATTCGATAAGCTGGTATCCGACCCGAGGGAGCCTGTATTTGGACACGAACGAAAAAGCGGAAGCGTCCCGGTCCGCTTATTATTCCGATCCGGTAGACGGCGTGTTCGAAGGCAAGATGAAGAAGAAGGGCAAAATTGTCGTTCAAGTGAACAGCAACCTGGACGAGATTACGAAAATCAACTTTTTAATGGACGGGGCGACAGACGGTCATACGTTCAAATCGGTTCAGACGAATCCGATCTTGCTGCCGATTACAAAATGATGAGACACAGCGTGACAGCTCTGCGTAAATAAATGAGAGAACGAGGGGGGGAGTCTATGAAAAAGTTTGTTTCCGGCGTGATCGTAGGCATCGCCGCATCCGTCACCGTGTCGGCTTACGCGGCGGACGGCATTCAGAGCATCGAGGCGTTTCTGCGGCCTTCCTTGCCGGTGACGCTGGACGGCAATTTGCTCAAGCTGGAGAGCGCACCGCTGATGTATGACGGATCGACCTATTTGGGGCTGCGCGATGTGGCCAAGATTGCCGGCATACAGGTGTATTGGAACGAGAAAGGACAAACCGTCGAGCTCAATACGCCGAGGAAGGGCAGCGACCAATCGGTTGTGGAAACGTGGTACAACCGTTTGAGAGCGATCGAAGTGAACGGCATCACGTATTTTCATTATGACGACTTTGTCAAGGAGAGCAGCTCGGGCGATGCCAAGGCGATTTCCATCGATCCGGACCGAAGAGTGGTCATATTCTATAAAGCTTCCGGCGTCGTCGACAAAACGATCGATATGAACCAGCGCAGCGACGTTTACAGCTATAAGGGAGCGGTCTACATCAACGTCAAATATTTGCCTGCGTCGTCGTAACGAGAGGCGGCAACATCCATCGGGGAGGGTGACATTTCGTGAAAAAAATGATATTGGTCGGCACGCTGCTGCTGGCATCCGCCGGCATCGCAAACGCATCGGGCGTCAATGGAGACTACAACGGCAATCCGATCGTGAAAATATATTATGACGGAACGGAAATTCAACCGGAAGACGTCCCGGCGATTAATTATAACGGCAGAACGATGGTGCCGATCTATTATTTGGCGAAGCTGGGCACCGAGGCCAAGTGGAGCCAGGATACGTACAGCGTCGACGTGAAGCTGGCGGCTGCGCAGCCTGCTCCCGCCGCCGTCGTCCAGCCTGCAGCGCAGCCCGACCCGCAGAAGACGCGTCTGCAAAAGGAGCAAATGCTGCTGAAGGATACCTACGAGTGGTTGAGCGATGTGGACCAGTCGATCATGATGTATATCCTGGTGCTGCAGCAGAACGGCAATTCCAGCATCCCGAACTACTACAACATGGATGCCGGTCATAAGAAGCTGACCGATCAATACCTCGAAGCACAGCAGTTCGCGCAAAAGGCGAGCGCGCAGCTGAAGCGGATCAAGGACCACAAAATAACGGAAATTACAAGCCAGCAGCTGAAGCTGCTTGATCAGCTCCGTTCGGCCGTAGAGCTGGTGCGCAATTTGAGCACGCTCAAGGATACGAATCAGATCAGCGTCTTGCAGACGGCCTTCCAGCAGCAGCTGCTTAATGTCACGCAGGCGGCGCGGGAAAATATGGATAACACGAACAAGCTGATCCACGATCTGGCTGCCAAAAACCTGGAAGACATGATACAGAATGGGGAGTAAGATTCGGGTGAAGATGAAGAAATGGAGAACGATTCTGCTTGCCGGCATGATGGGTACCTGCTTTGCGGCAGGAGCTTATGCGGAAGATGTCCTTCAGCAGGTTCAGGCTTATTTGCGCCCCGATTTCAACGTGCAGGTCGACGGTACGCCCGTGAAGCTGAGCACGCCGCCGCTTGTGTATAACGACAAAAGCTACCTTGCTTTAACCGATATATCCAGTTACCTCGGCGCAAACGTCTATTGGAAGGAACAAAATAAAACGATCTATATCAATTCGCGTAATCAGGCGCAGCGGCCGGACGATCAAGAGCTGGTTTATGAAGAAATCAAGCTCGCGAACCCGTCCGCGTATATGGTGGAATATTTGGGCGGGCAATTTCCGCTGTTGACGTGCTACATTTACAACAATTCGAAAGCGACAAATTATTACCGCCTGACCGATGTGCAGCGCATGGGCATCAATACGGACGGGTTGAAAAAGGTTCGTGACAAATATTCCCAGTGGCTGTTCGTCAGCGAGGAGGAGCTTTCGAAACGCTGGAAAAGCCGCCCGACGGTGTATTACAGCCGGGATAGCGTCAACATTGTGACGACCGAGAAAAACGCCAAAAAACTGGAGTCGATAAAAACCTACATCCAGGACTGGACCAGCTTCGGCGCGAAACCGAGCACCTGCAGCCCGATCATGTGCCCCCGCGATGCCAACAAATTCGAGTCGGATAATGTATATTACAACCGCACCTGGATCATGATGGACGTGGCCGGGGAAGACGAATACAATTATTTGATCAGTGAGAATGGCCATTTGTACATCCTTCACTTGAAGCTGACGAAAGCGCCGATCGACGATGGCACGTATTTGATCAGCAGCTCCAAAGAAGATATTCAGGCGATCCGGTAACGGCGGCCGTAATAAAAGAAGATCGTCCCCATGAACGACAGGGACGATCTTTTTGTTTTCTCTATGCGTCTGGCGGTACCTTAGCGGCGGATATACATTTCGGTCGTGACCGAGTTGCCGTTCGTAAGCTTCGCGGTCAAATCGAACTGCGTTACATTGCCTTCTACGTGAACGGCGCCGTTGGAACCGACAGTAACCGTACCGGTCGGACCGTTCGCCGGATCGCCTACGATGTGCTCCGGCAAGAAGATGATGCCGAGCGCGAAGTTATAGCCCTGCGCTTCTTCTTTGTCATACTTGATGCCGTAGTTGTCATAAGCCTTCAAATTCATAGCTGCATAAGCGTTAAAGTCGCTCGTATATACGCCGTCTGTGACGGTAGCGTATTTTTGGACCTTCGTATCGGCTTCCGCTTTCACGGCGGTCACTTTATCGCTTTTTACCGTAACGGGAAGCGTCGCGGTTTTGGACTCGCCTTGCGCGTTTTTATAGACGATGCTAATCGTCGCCGTTCCGGCTTCATTGCCGAGGACATACCCTTTATGGTCGCTTGACAAGCCTACGCGGGCAACGACCGAGTCGGAGCTCGTAATGGACTGAATAATGCCAGGTACGGCAACCGTATCACCGGAGGCATTGGTCACTTTCAGCTTCACTTCTTTGGCGAACATGCTGAGCGTCGGATCCTCAGCAACGTCCCGGGTGACATAGCCGTTCTCGCCCGTGGCGGCTTCGGTCAGGTCACTGTCGATGACGTTGGCGATGGCGCCCAGACCTTCCATTGTAATGCCGGTATCGCCGGTAGATACGCTCGCATCGTACGAGAACGAATACGTGACGGATGCGCCGCCGAATCCTCCCAGCGACACGGTATAGGTGCCGGTCGACAATTGTGCGTCGTCCTTCAGGGAAAGCGTAGCCGTCTGCTTGTCATCGGACCAGGAAACGGAGACCGGAACGGTTTCCGCATTTTTTTGCAGCGTGAACGAAGCCTTGGCAGTGTCGACCGCGCGGTCCAGGCTCACCTGAACGGTTTGCGGCCCCATGGCGGACGCATCCTTGATCGCTGCCTGCTCCGTCGACGGCGTTGTGGTCGACGGCTCGTCCGGTTTGGCGGTGTTGCCAGCCAGCTGCGACGTTTCGTATGCGCCGATGACCAGATCGGTACGGGTCGCAACGCTTGCGCCGTCTTTACCTGCCGTCTGAATACCGAGCTCCGTTGCTTGCTTGACGGCGTCGGCGTACCATGGGCTGCCGGTGACGTCGACGTTCTTCTTGAGTCCTTTCAGCAGCACGGTGTCGAGCTGGCCGACCGTCACGTTGTCGCCCGGTGCAAACGTCGTGTCGGTGATACCGTCGATCAGGCCGGCTTTTTTGGCTGCCTCAATATAAGGAACCGCCCAGCCGTTCGCAGCGTCGTCCGCTTGGACATCGGAGAAGCTGGAAGACGTTACCGAGCTGTCCACCTGAAGTCCGAGAATCAAGGTGACGACCTTGGCGAACTGCGCCCGGGTCATCGTTTGGTTAATGCCGAACGTATCGGCCGAGACGCCTTCGAACACGCCTTTGGCGAGCAAAGCGTCGATTTTGGCTTTCAAGCCGGCATCCACTTGGACAAGATCGGTAAAATCCGCCGTTGTTTTCGTTGCCGCGGCAGGCGTTTCGGCCATAACGGCGGTGGCGGACATCGAGAAGGCGATGGCGGCAGTAGCAATAACTTTTAAGCTCTTGTGCATGAGTATGAGTTCTCCTTGGAATCGCGAGTATAGTATTTCATAAGTGTAGTGCATAATGGATAGTGCCACAATCAAACGGCGGTAAAATCGCTGCATACCTACAGACAATATGCGGTTATAACTCATTATACATATGGAACCTTAACGTACTATTAAAATATCGCATTTGGCACCTGTTAGAAAGAGGGAAATATTAGTTTAATACATTTTACGGCGCATTTACAATACATGCCTTGCCGGTTAACATCCACCGATTATGCTTAGGTCAAATCGAAACGAGAGAGGTGAACGTCCCAATGATACCGTTCAATCGCAAGAAAACAATTCGGCTTGTGCTGCTGGCGGCATCGTTGTCCGTGATTGCGGCTGCGGCGCAAATCTCGCAGGCCGTTGCCCGCGGCGAAGCGGATAGCGTAGGGGGACCGGAGCGGCTAAATGCTGCGATCATCGGGAAACCTGTAAGCGAGGACCAAGGAACGCCGGAAGCGTATCAACTGCCGGGCTCGTCCTTCCAGCCGCCGGAAGTATCGATTCTGGAAGCCCAGGATGTGCGGGGGCAGACGGTGTCGGTACGCGGCGTCGTCGTGACGGAGCCGGTCGTTTGGCAGGCGCGCGGCGGGAAGCTGTCGCTTCACATCGAGGACGATACGGGCGGGATGCATATTCTCGTGTCTCCGCGGTCCGCGATCCAGAAGGGCGATGCCGTAAGGATTACCGGAACGGTGTCCGAGTACGAAGGATTGATTGAGATAAGACCCGAGCCCGAACAGATCCGGGCCGATTCCGGCGGACAGGCGCCGGAACCGGAGGCGCTTCATGCAGAGGCGCTGCTTGCAGCCCACAAAACCATGCCTTATATGGGCAAACGGGTGAAAGTAAAAGCGCAAATGGGCCAAGTCCCCGAGCAGCCCCGTGCGGGCGCTTATCACATCCCGATTGCGGCAGGGGAAAACGCGGCGTTAACGCTCTACATTCGCGAAGATATGGTGGACCTGTCGCACGTCGAAGAGAAGGGCTGGTATGAAATTACCGGCATCTTAAGCCAGTATAATGGTTATCGGATTATGCCCGCGAGCGGAGGCGACATTCGTCCGCTGTAGTCCGGGCGTTCAGACGTCCGGGCGGTGCGGTTTTCGTCCGGGAACGCGGATGCGGAATGAACAATCCGTTTCGGCGGTTCTTTGGGAATTTTGCGTCGTTACCGTGTGATTGGCTTCTCGTTTGTACCGTTTTTTTCGGAAATCCTGGCCTTACGCTGCGGAGCCTGCGGATTGTCCCTCTGATTTTATTGTAGAGCGCAGGGTCCTTATGATGCTTGAATAAATTATAATGCGGGCGCGTATTTGCCTCAATGAGCCAGACATTCCCCTCCCGATCGATGCCCATATCCAGACCGAGCTCCGATATGAGCGGAAATCGCCGTTCCAGCACCTGCGCAATTTGATGGCCGAGCCTGTGCAAGGTTTGTTCCAATTCGTCAATCTGTTCGCCCTGCCAATCCGTGCTTTCCTGAATCGCGTTATGGACGATAATCGATTTGCCGCCGCGGCAATGATTCGTCACCACCTGACCTTTGACTCCGAGCTTGCCCATGGAGCCCATGAATACCCACTTCGTTCTGGGCTTGAGCAGAAGTACGCGGAAATCGATTTTACGGTCCTGGATGTCGAGCAAATCGATTCCTTGCTGGATCACATAGCTTTTCTTCCCGATGATCTGGGCGAGATAGGCGTACAAGCAGTCGATCGCGATCGTTTTCTTGTCGGTAAGCGTCTGTACCTGAACCCAGTCCTCGTCGCGCGTCAGCTTAATGATGCCCCTCCCGCCGCCTCCGTAACAAGGCTTCACATATACGACCCGATATTTATCTAAAAAAACCAGGAGCTGTCCGTGCGAAAGTTTTGCCGTTTCGGGCAGATGCGGACGCAATTCCGTATGCTCCCACAGCGCTTCATGCTTTCGCCATTTGCTCCACGGGTACATCTTGCCGAATAAACTCATCTTCTTGCACCTCCCAATCTTTTTCATGCCTATGTTCCTAATTTACTATATGCGGACATTCGTGTATGCGCGCCTGCACAAGGGCCTAATGGGCTGACGAGCTTTGGGCTGACGGCCAGGACAACATGTTGATATGGGGAAAATTGGAATATAATTTGATAGGCAACCGTCATAACGGACGTAATTGCTGGCTTCCAACCATGGAACAATATGGTATGATGAAAGCGATGTTCTCTTGGGGAAGGAGCGATACGATGAACGATTGCCGCAATGCATCGAAGCTGGATGTACAGGCTTACCTGAAGCGCATCGGCTACGACGGCCCGCTCGACGGCAGCGCTGAGACGCTGGCCCGGCTGCAGGAATGCCACCTCCACACGGTGCCGTATGAAAATCTCGATATGGTCCGCCGCATTCCGCTGTCGCTGGAGATCGAAGACTTGTTCGGCAAAATCGTCGAACGGGGCCGCGGCGGCTATTGCTTTGAGCTGAACGCGCTGTTCGGCTGGCTGCTGCGGGAGCTCGGTTATCCGGTCACGGATTTCATGGCCCGCTTTTGGCGCGACGAGCCGAATCCTCCGCCGAAGCGACGCCATCGCGTATTGCAGGTTGAAGCCGAAGGAGCTTCCTATGTATGCGATGTCGGGGTAGGCGGCATTGTGCCCCGCCGGCCGCTTCGAATGGTCGAGGGGCTCGAACACCGGCAGGGAGACGAGACCTACCGGCTGGAGCGCGACCCGTATTACGGCTGGCTGCTGTGCGAGCATAAGCGCGACCAGTGGAGCCGGATTTATTCGTTTACGGAGGAGCCGCAGCTGCCCAAGGATTTCGTCATGGCCACGTACTGGTGCGAGAACGCGCCGGACTCGATCTTCACAGCCAGTCCGATGCTGGCCATCCGGACGGCAGAAGGCCGCAACACCGTCGCCGGAGAGGAATTTCGCATCTTTACCGCTGACGGCGTGAAGTCGTTTGTTCCGGAGAACGATGAACAATATCGCGAAGCGCTGCGAACGTATTTCGGCATTACGCTCGGTCCGACGGAGCGTTAGGTCGGGTTGGAAGCGTCCCGGGTCCAAAGGACTCACGGGGCGTTTTTTGTTTTTTGCGCATACGGCAGGCCATTGATCGGGGATGGGGGCGGCTCTTCGGCGGGAGTTCGTTTAGGCTGTACGTCCGGCGGTACGGAGCCTCCCGTTCCGTACGAAGCCGCGAATGGTTAGGTACGCTAAATTTATTTTTTAAGCATAGAGGAAAATCGAAAATCGCGATGAATATAATACCGCGTAAACCATATTTTGGGCGGCCGATCATTTGAGGTCTGCAGCGAAGAGGCGAGAGGAGGGAGAAGACGATGCTCGAATTGACGAAGCTGTCGAAGACGTACGATGACCATCGCGCCGTAACCGATGTTTCCCTGCGGATCGACCCTGGAGAATTCGTTACGATTCTGGGGCCGAGCGGCTGCGGCAAGACGACGGTGCTTCGCATGCTGGCCGGGCTGGTGCAGCCGAGTTCGGGCCGGATCGTTCTGGACGGCCGGGATATTACGATGCTGCCGCCGTACAAGCGCGATCTGAACATGGTGTTCCAGCAGTACGCCTTGTTCCCGCACATGACGGTGGAGGACAACATCTTGTTCGGGCTTCGGATGAAGAAGGTGGCAGCGGAGGAGCAGCGCAAGCGGCTGGCGCAGGTAGTGGAGCTGACCCGTCTGACCGGGTTGGAGCGGCGCAAGCCGCAGCAGCTGTCCGGCGGACAGCAGCAGCGCGTGGCCGTTGCGCGGGCGATCGTGAATCGGCCGAAGGTGCTGCTGCTGGACGAGCCGCTTGCGGCGCTCGATCTGCAGCTGCGCAAAAGCTTGCAGCATGAGCTGAAGCAGCTGCAAAAGCGGCTGGGCATTACGTTTATTTACGTTACGCATGACCAGGAGGAGGCGATGACGCTATCCGACCGCATCGTCGTCATGAACGGGGGCGTCTGCGAGCAGATCGGCGTGCCGCGCGAAGTATACGCAAGCCCGGCGAGTGTGTTCGTCGCTTCGTTCATCGGCGAGAACAATACGCTGCAAGAGCAGGGGCGGACCTACGCGATCCGGCCCGACAAAGTGAAGCTGGTCGCGCTCCGGGACAAACTGCCGGAGGGGAACCGGACGGGAATGATCGAAGATATGGCCGATACCGGCAGTCTGCTCAAGTTATACGTGCGGCCGGATGGCGGCGGACCAAGCTTGCTGGTGTATAAGTACGGCGACGAAGCGCAGGGCTGGCGGACGGGGCAGAAGGTGGCCTATGGCTGGGCTTCGCGGGACGAGGTGGTGCTCGTCCGGTGAACAGAGGAACATGGTTGACCGTACCCGCCGTCGCGTGGCTGGGGCTTTTTTTTGCCGTTCCTGTGCTCGGGATCGGCGCGTTGTCGTTCATGAGCCGGGATAGCTACGGCCGCATCGTTTACTCCTTTACCGCGGAGAATTACTTGCGCGCGCTCGATCCGATTTATGTGCACATCGTCGGAGAGACGCTGCTGCTCGCCCTCGTGACGACGGCGCTGTGCGCGCTGCTCGGCTATCCGTTCGCGTATGCGATGACGCGGTTTGAGCGCAAATGGCAGGGCGTGCTGCTGCTGCTTATTCTCGTTCCGTTCTGGATCAACATGCTGGTGCGTTCGTTCGCCTGGGTCATCTTATTGCGTTCGCAAGGCGTCGTCAACACGGTGCTGGAGCGGTGGGGGTGGATCGGCGAGCCGCTGCAGCTGCTGTACAACAAACAAGCCGTATTTCTCGGCATGGTGTACACGCTGCTCCCGTTCGTTATACTACCCGTCTATGTGACGCTGGAGAAGATCGACAAGTCGTGGCTTGAAGCGGCCTCCGATCTCGGAGCGGCGCCGCGCCGCGCGTTCTGGGCGGTCGTATGGCCGATGTCGCTGCCCGGGGTGTTCACCGGCTGCATGCTGGTGTTCGTCAGCTCGATCGGCATGTTCGTCATCCCCGACATTATGGGAGGGGCGAAGTCCCAGCTGCTCGGCAACGTCATTCAGAACCAGTTCCTGTCGGCGAGAGACTGGCCCTTCGGTTCAGCTCTATCGGTGTATTTGATCATCTTGTCGCTGGCGGCCATCGGCGTCATGCAGTCGTGGGTCAGCCGATTGACCGGGACCGGCGGAGCGAAGCGGGGTGGGATGAGATGACCGGAACCCGCCGTCGGTGGTCCGTCTATGTTTGGGCTATCCTTGCTTTTTTGTACATACCGATTGCGGTCGTCATGCTGTACTCGTTCAATGACTCGCGGGTGAACGCGGTATGGCAGGGCTGGACGTGGAAATGGTATGCATCGCTCGTGACGAACGACCGGGTCATCGAAGCGCTGCTGAACAGCCTGCTGGTTGGCGTCGTCTCGACCGTGATCGCCACCGCGCTTGGAACCGGCGCGGCGCTCGGGCTCGAGCGGTACCGGATGAAGGGCGAGCAAGCGGCGCGGGCGCTGCTGATGCTACCGGTGGTCGTACCGGACATCGTGATGGGCATCTCGCTGCTCGGCATGTTCAGCCAGCTGCTCATTCCGCTCGGGGCCGGGACGATGATCATCGCTCACGTCACGTTCAGTTTGTCGTTCGTATATGCCGTCGTCTCCGCACGGCTGCAAGGAACGAGCGGCGTATACGAGGAAGCGGCCGGCGATCTCGGGGCCGGGCCGTGGCAGACGTTCCGCTACGTGACGCTGCCGGTCATCAGACCCGGAGTCGCTGCGGGCGCGCTGCTCGCTTTTACGTTATCGCTCGATGACTTCATGATCAGCTTCTTCGTGTCCGGTCCGGGCTCGACGACGCTGCCGCTCTACATTTACGGCTTGGTGAAAAGGGGCATCTCGCCCGAAATCAATGCGCTGTGCACGCTGATGATTGCGTTTACGATAGGCTCCGTCGCCTTGGCGGAACGCATCCGGCGAAGATCATAACAGGCTGAGTCCACGAAAGGGGTTTTCAAGTCGATGAAACGTTACGCAAGCTTGCTCGTATGCCTGCTGCTCGCGCTCGCCGTATTTTCCGGCTGTTCCTTAAAGGAGGAGCTGCGCATTTACAGCTGGGCCGACAATTTCGACGAGGACGTGCTGAAGGAGTTTGAGAAGAAATTCAATGTCAAGGTGCGCTACGATACGTTTTCGAACAACGAAGAGCTGCTGGCGAAGCTGCAAGCCGGAGGCTCGAAGTACGATCTGATCCAGCCTTCCGATTACATGGTAGCGACCATGATCAAGCTCGGGCTGCTCGAGGAGCTGAACAAAGACAATATCCCGAATGCGAAGAACATCGCCGCCAATATGCAAAATCTGCCTTTCGACCCCGGCAACAAATATTCGCTCGTCTACACGTCAGGCGTAACCGGGATCGCATACAACAAAAAGTTCGTCAAAGATCCGATCCAAAGCTGGGCCGATCTGTGGAAGCCGCAGTATAAAGGCAAAGTCATCCTGCTCGACGACCAGAAGGAAGTCATCGGCATGGGGCTCAAAAAGAACGGATTTTCCAACAGCACGAAGGATGAGAAGCAGCTGCAGACGGCCGTCGCCGATTTGAAAAATTTGCTGCCGAACGTGCTCGCCTTCGATACCGACAACATCAAGCAAAAGTTTATCGCCGAGGAAGCATGGATCGGCACGGTATGGTCCGGAGACGCGGCCAAAATCGTCAGTGAAGGCAAAAACATCGATCTCGGCTTCGTTGTCCCGAAGGAAGGCGCGCTGATCTTCGCGGATAATTATGCGATTCCGAAAGGAGCCAAAAACAAGGCGCTCGCCGAAAAGTTCATCAACTACATGTTCGAGCCGGAAGTGAGCGCCAAAAACTACGAGTCGATCGGCTACAGCGATCCGAACGAGAAAGCGCAGACGCTGCACAGCAAAGAGTTCCGCAGCATCCCGATGCTGAACCTGACCGCCGATCAGCTGAAGCAAACGGAATGGATCAAGGATACCGGCGACCAGGCCAAAGCATACGACCGCCTGTGGACCGAGCTGAAAGCGGGCAAAAAGTAGGACGCGGACACGCTGCGGGCGCACTTCATAATAGAAAAACATCTCTTCGTTTGGTAAAGTGAGAGTATTCCGCTGCCAGGCAGGAGATGTTTTTTCTTATCGAGATGGAGGATTGCAATGATACGCTTTGGGGTTATCGGAACGAACTGGATTACGGAGAAATTCATTGAAGCGGCGCGCAAGACGGAAGGCTTTCTGCTGACGGCCGTCTATTCACGCACGGAGGCGAAGGCGCGCGCCTTCGCCGATGCATGGACGATTCCGCATTGCTTCACCGATGTGGAACGGATGGCGGAAAGTCCGGAGGTGGACGCGGTGTACATCGCGAGCCCGAACGCATTCCATGCGAGGCAGGCGATTGCCTGCATGAATCGCGGCAAGCACGTGCTCTGCGAGAAGCCGCTTGCTTCCAACGCGGACGAAGTGCGAGCGATGATCGAAGCGGCCCGGCGCAACGGGGTCGTGCTGATGGAGGCGTTAAAATCGACGACGGTTCCGCAGTTTCAGGCGGTCCGCGAGCATTTGCCGAAGATCGGGCGCGTGCGGCGGTATGCCGCAAGCTATTGCAAATATTCGTCCCGCTACGACGCCTACAAGCAGGGCACGGTGCTGAACGCGTTCAATCCGGAGCTGTCCAACGGCTCCTTGATGGACCTGGGCGTTTACTGCATCTATCCGCTGGCGGCGCTGTTCGGGAAGCCGGAGCAGATCATGGCCGGCGGCATCCTGCTGGACTCCGGGGTGGACGGCCAAGGAAGTTTGATTCTGAAGTACCGGGATATGGAAGCGGTCATTATGCATTCGAAAATTTCAAATTCGGATTTGCCTGCCGAAATCCAGGGCGAGGATGGGACGATGGTTATCGATCAAATCAATGATCCGGGTCATGTGCATATTCGTTACAGAGACGGCAGCGTCGAGAACATCGCGGCGCCGGACGAGATCAGCGCCATGACGTACGAGGTGCGGGAATTTATCGGGTTGCTGCAGCAAAACCGTGCCGAATCGGCTATGAACTCTCATGCCGTTTCATTGATTGCAATGCAGATCATGGACGAGGCGAGAAAGCAGATGGGCCTCCGGTTCCCCGCGGATTCCGCTATGCATTGAGGCCCAGGAAACGCAAATTTTTATATTTACTGCCGAATTATGTAAGTGTATAATGAATGGTGCATAGGAATCACAACGACTAGGCCGATATAACTAAAAAATACGTTTCATTTATGAAATGTCTAATGATAAAGGCAAACCCATCGAAAGGTGGGGACGCAAAGCTACGGGTCTAAAGCGGGGGCGCTACGACAGCCGGGTTGCCGAATTAGGAAGGGATCGCGATGATCAAATCCAGTCTTTATTCGGACTGGATTTTTTTTGTTTTTTGCGGGAACCGCAATAGCAAGAGGCGGGCCGATGACCAGGGATCATCAGCGATGAACATCCAATAACGCGACAGGAGGATGCCGACTCATGATAAAGGGCCACCAAGAAGTATTGGAAATGATGGCAAAAGGACGGCCTTTATCCGATATTTTACATAAGCTGATTCGAATTGTAGAAACGATTTTTGCAGACAAGTTTTGCTCCATCCATCTGGTGGATAAAACCGGGGAGAGGCTTCGGCTTGCCGCCGCGCCGAGCTTGCCCGAAGTGTACAGCCGCTCCATGGAGATGGTGCCGATCGGCCCGGGGATGGGATCGTGCGGGTCGGCGGCATGGTCCAAGCAGACGGTCATCATTTCCGATGTGTGGTCCGACCCGTCCTGCACGTCGTGGAGTGCAACAGCGCGCGTCTCGGGTATCCGGTCGTGCTGGTCGCTGCCGGTCTTGTCGGCGTCGGATCAAGTACTGGGCACCTTCGCCGTTTTTTCCAGGCATGTGTACGTTCCCGATCAAGAACAAGTGAAAGTCGTCGAAATGCTGTCGTTTCTGCTCGGGGAAATTATCGAGAAATACCAGGCCGGCTTGCGCATGGAACGTCTGGCCTACATGGACCCGTTAACGAGTCTGCCCAACCGGCGCTATTTCATAGAACGGCTGGATCAGGCGCTGTCAGCCGCCGAGTCGGAGCGAACCAACGTATGCGTCCTTTTCTTGGGACTGGACTGGTTTAAGCCGATCAACGATACGTTCGGCCACGAAATGGGCGACCGTGTGCTCCAGGTCGTTTCCCGCAAAATCCGCGAAGCGCTGCCGCAGAACAAGGTGCTCGCCCGCATGGACGGGGATGAATTTGCCGTGCTGTCCCGGATCGACCGGATCGAAGAGGCTGAGCTGCTTTGCAAGCAGCTGCTGCGCATTATGGAAGAACCGCTTTATTATGCCGGGCATTTGTTTCATATCAGCGCAAGCATCGGAATCAGCCTGTTTCCGGATCACGGGCGCCGGGCGGAGGATTTGATCCAGCACGCGGACATTGCGATGTGCCAGGTGAAATCTAACGGCAAGAAGGACTTTGGTCTCTACGAGCCGAAGATGAGTGAAAAAATATATAAAAATTTCATGATGGTCAGCGATTTCAACCGGGCGCTCCGGGAGAACGAATTCGTCCTGCACTACCAGCCCCGCTATCATACCGGAACGAACAAAATTCAGTGCGTCGAAGCGCTGATCCGCTGGGACCACCCCGAAAGCGGGCCCATATCCCCGCTCGACTTTATTCCGCTGGCCGAGGAGACCGGCTTTATTATTCCGCTCGGCAAATGGGTTATGAAGGAAGCGTGCCGGCAAAATAAGGCGTGGCAGGATCAAGGACTGCCGCCGGTGCGTGTCGCCGTCAACTGCTCGTCCAAGCAGCTGCAGCAGGATGATTTCATCACGATGATCAGAGAGGTGATCGGGCAAACCGGTCTGAGCCCGGAATGGCTGGAGATTGAGATTACGGAAAGCGGCTTGATGCGGTCGGAGCATACGAACATCGTGAAATTGCGCGAGCTGCGCAGCATGGGCATCCACATTTCGATTGATGATTTCGGAACGGGCTATTCTTCGTTAAACTACCTGATGCAGTTCGATGTACATGCGCTCAAAATCGACCGGAGGTTCGTTCAGCAAATACCGAATGCGGTCATCGCCAATACGATCATTTCCTTGTGCCGAAGCCTGGGGCTTAACGTCATTGCCGAGGGCGTAGAGACGATTGAGCAATATGAATATCTCCGGCGTTACGGCTGCGATGAAGTGCAGGGCTTTCTGTTCGGCAAGCCGCTCCCGGCCAAGATGTTCGAGATGCTGCTTCTCGAGAGCGGGGCATTGAAGAGAAGCGTATTGATTCCGTCCCCGCAAGACTAAATAAGCCGGGTACGGCAGCAGCGCCAGCTTCTGCCTGAATAAAGCGAAAACCCTTGAAGGGTCAAGGGTTTTCTCCAACCATCTCGCAGCTATGTAGGCCAGCAATTATGCCTCAATGCCGCATTTTTTGACAAGCGTAGGCCAGTAAAGCATGAACATCGTCTTCCATTTGTCCTCAGGCAAAGCGTTGAGCCAATTGGCAATCTGATCCAGACCCATGTCACATAGCTTGTGCATAACGATTTCTTTCTCGCAAAGCTCCTCTGAAACAACCACCGGAATCCCTCCAAATCAACTTGTTCAACCAAAACATTATATGCAGCCGACGCCAGAAATGTGACAACGGAAGACAGCGTTTTTTTGTACGGCGGATGAAAAGGGGCGGCAAGCCGCATCCTAATTCCGGGGTGAGCGATATGAAGAAGCGTTTGAGAACGGACGGCGATTTTGAAACGGCATTATGGGCGCAATCGCCTGTATTCGTCAGACATGAAACGATGGAGGCATTCGGCTTCATCGGCGAGCTGCAAGGGTTCAATCCGATCTATGCGACCATCGGAGGCCGGTGGTTTCTTCGCGCCGAGTGCGAGTTTACAGTCATACACTAGCGGCCCGGGATGAAAAGTTCGCCATCACGTGTCTAACCTGCCGCCAAACGGTCAACAATGGGAAGGTAGTCACTTTGATCCGGGAGCGTGGAACAAGATGCAGCCTTTTCATTATCGAATGGCGGAGCTGTGGACGCATCATCAAGCAAGAGAGCTGACGACGGAGGAGCACCGGGAGCTGTTGATATGTCTTCAGGCGAACGCGCTGTTTGCCCGTAAGCTTGGGGAGCTGTATAACTGTGCTTATGCCGCATCGGTCGCGTGCGATGAACAATGGGGGCAGGAGCTGAAGAACAGGATTGATGCGATGGAGCGGGAGTTTGCGATTCAGTTGACGGATTTAAAAAATTTAACGCCTTAGACTCCATTTATTGTAAAACCGGTTACTACTAAATTTTTCTATAGTGAAATTTTATTATTTTTTTATGCTTTATTGCGGTTTCAACCATTGAAAATCGGGTCGACAACAAGGTATAGTAGAGATAGAAAACGATTTCAGTATGACGATCTCTGGCAAAAGGGACGGAGGCTGCAGGCCCGGTCGGACAAGGAGGCGTTTTTTTTATAAGATCGTGGATACAATTCGTATCGGTTAAATGACAAGGGGGTATTGTCATGCAAGGAAAAGAAAAACCGTGCATCGTTGACGGATGCGGACGAATGAGCAGGTCGCGCGGGTTGTGCAATACGCATTACCAGCGCTGGCTAAGGCACAAAGATCCTTCCGTTTCGCTCATCAACCGGAGCGGCAAGAAAGCGGAATGCGTTATGACCGGCTGCCATTCTCCAGCGCAAGCCAAAGGTCTGTGCAAGACCCACTATGCAAACTATCGAAGAAAAACGATTCGTGCCGCCACGCACGCTTGAACCTAGTTTGGAAGCGAAATGAAACCCGAAATTCGCAATTCCCCGAAATGAACTTAGATCCGTAATTATCAAACCCATTGTTTCAATCAAAAAGATCGTTCAAAAAAGATAGTTATATACAAAACAAAGGATATTCACGCCATGGAGCCGATCCCCAGGGCGATGTACAATCAAGCCGTCCGTATTCTCTCAACAGCCTGATATGATTCGCGGCAGGGGATGTTTAAATTCCACCAGCCTTTGTTTACGCATGCAAGCGTGTAATCTTGCGTTCTTCGCGCGCGATTTTTGCATGCTGCGGACCCGGTCGCCGTATGTGCGAGCGGGTTTTGTCCGTTTGGATAACCATTCGAATGAAGCGCTCACGAGCTTTCGTTCGAGACAGATTCGTGGAGGAGGAAGCCAGCAATGAAAAGCACAGGCAATTCGCCGCATCATTCCGAGCCGGAGGGCCGCGGCGTCGATCGCAGAGCCGCGACGGTTGCGCTCGTGCACCCGACGCTCGTGCAGCAAATAGGCCAGCCGGCGTACGTCCTGCCGGGGGACGCGGCGCCGCAGCTCCGCGTTCAGGCCGCCGAGGGCGTGACCTTGACTTTGACGCTGGAGCAAGCGGGAGCGGATGCAGGGGAGCAGTCGACGCCGCAGCTGTCGCAAGTAACGCTTGCGGCAGGCGAGGAGCTGACGATGGACTGGGCGCAGGGCCGCAGTCTGGAGTGCGGCGTATATGCGCTGCATGTCCGGGGAGAGAGCAGCACGGCGCCGCCGTATTTCGATCGTTTCTCGTTTGCGGTATACGACCCGTCGCTTGTGGCGGCGGAGCAGAGCCGTATCGCTTTTCTGGATACGGATGGGCGGATGACGTACATTCCCGATTATAAAGGAAACCGTATTCTTGACTTTTCAAACTGCGGCTACAGGGGAGGCGGCGCCTCGCTGCCCGAAGTGCCGGCGGTGCTGACGCTTGAACCGGAGGAAGGGGATCAGACGGCGCGCATCCAGGAGGCGATTGACCGGTTGTCCTGTCTCCCCTTGTCGGCGGACGGGTTCCGCGGTGCGCTGCTGCTGAAACAAGGAACGTATGCGCTGGAAGGAACGCTTGCGATCCGGGCAAGCGGTATTGTGCTGCGCGGGGAAGGCCAGGGTGAGGACGGTACGGTTCTCCATGCGCGGGGCGAAGGCAGAAGAGATATGCTGCGCGTATGCGGCGGCGCGCTGCGGCTGCTCGAGGATACGGCCTCGGCGATTGTCGACGACTATGTGCCTTCCGGCGCCTGTTCTTTCCATGTCGCCGATGCCGGGCGGTTCGTTCCCGGCGACATGGTGATGGTCGTTCGCCGGGGCAACGAGCAATGGATTCACGCCATCGGCATGGATGCGATCGTACCGAGACCCAACGTCGGCGGGACGAAGCAGTGGGGGCCGTTCGATCTCTCGTTTGACCGGGTCGTCACTTGCGTCGAGGGAGACCGCATTACGGTGGATGCGCCGATCGCATGCGCTATCGAAGCGAAGTGGGGCGGCGGCTCGATCGTGAAATACGACGATGCGGACCGTATTGCTCATGTCGGGATTGAGCGGCTGCGTGTCAGCTCCGATTACGATCCGAACGTTACGAATACTCAGGTGGACGGAAAGCAGGATGCGGTTGAGCCGTATGCTGCGGACGAAAATCACGCCGTCAATTTTGCCGTGCTGGACCATGTGCGGCATGCATGGGTGCGGGACGTGACCGGATGCCACCTGGAGCATGCGCTTGTCGTCATCGACCGCCATGCCAAATGGGTGACGGTGCAGGACTGCACAGTCACGGATATGGTCAGTATCATTACGGGCGGGCGACGTTATTCGTTCCATGTAACCGGCCAGCTCTCGCTTGTGCAGCGCTGCCGAACGGAATCGGCCAGACATGCCTTCGTATTCGATGCCCGCGTGTGCGGTCCGAATGCTTTTGTCGACTGCGAATCGAGCGTCGATTACAATGCGAGCGAGCCGCATCACCGGTGGTCGGTCGGCGGGCTGTACGATCATGTGCGTTCCCCGATCTATATCCGAGACCGCGGCTGGATGGGCAGCGGACACGGCTGGGCCGGAGCCAATTATGTAACGTGGAATACGGAAGGGAAGCTGACCGTGCAGCAGCCGCCGACTGCTCAAAATTATGCCGTCGGGCACGCGGGTACCGAGGAGCCGCCGTTTTTGCCGAACCGACACGATCCGCGGCCGCGTCAGAACGGCTATTGGGATCGCAAAGGGCAGCCTGTGCAGCCGAGAAGTCTGTATTTGCAGCAGCTGGCGGAACGGCTCGGGCCGCAGGCGATTCATCGTATAGACAAAACCTAGTGAGAAACGGCCGCCCGGTGCCCTGCCCCGCATGTCGGGGTTTGAAGCCCATGCGGACGCCCGCGTTATAACACTAAAGGAGGCTCGGGCAACGCCCGGCCTCCTTATTTCATGAATACATATTACCAGCCTAAGCCACGGGAAACGATTACCAGCAAAATGAACAGAACCAATATTGCTGCTGTGCTGGTCCATACGCCACCCATACCACAACTTCCGTATCCTACTCCCATCGTTAGCAACTCCTTTCCAGTGGAACTACTGCATTATATGGTCATACGGTTTGTTTGGACTGGACGTTTATCCCGCTTGACAGCCCAGAGTCCACAATGCGGCCCACAACCGGCGATTCCGACTTCCAAACCGCGGCCCTTCAGAAGCGGACAAGCGGTATTGTTTGGCCGCGGGTCTAGTATCGCTAACCGGCGAGGCAGCTGGTATAGTAAGGATAAGGGGGGATGACGGTGCCCGATTGGTCGTATCAAACGTTGTTTCGACCCGTACTGTTTCGTCTGCCGTCCGAAGCCGCCCGGGATTTCACGCTGCATTCGATGGGGCTGATCAGCCGATTGCCCGGTGGTCCCTTCCTCATTCGGACGCTCGGACATATGGAAGCATGGCCTGTGCTGGCAAGCGAGCTGGCCGGAGTCGCGATCCCGTACCCGGTCGGACTCGGCGGTACGCTCGATCCGAACGGGACAGCGCATAAAGCGATGTCGGCGTTCGGCTTCGGCTTTATCGAGATCGGTCCGGTCACGCCGGAACCGATCGCGGCGAAGAGGCGCATTCAGCGCGAGCCTGAGGCGGAAGCGATCGTCTATCCCGAGCCGTATGCGAACGCAGGGCTTGCAGAAACGGTGCGACGGCTGGGGAGAAAGCAAGGCCACCGGCTGCCGCTGTTCGTTAGAACCCGGCACATGCCGGGAAGCAGCCGGGAAGCAGCTTGCGCGCAGCAGCTCGGCAGTATGCAAGCGCTGGCTCCGTATGCGGGCGGATTTTATATCGACGCGTATGATGAGGCCTGGTCCGCAGAACAGAACGCGGAGCTGGCGGACCGGCTGCGCCGGGAGGTGCGGGAGCGGCTCGGCCCGGATAAGCCGCTGCTGCTCTATGTGCCGCTGGACCTGACGGAGCAGCAAATGGAAGCGTTCGTTGGGCAGGTCCGTCCGGCCGAGTGGGACGGTATCGTCTTGGGCGAAGCGATCCGGTCCGAAGAGGGCGCGGTCGTCGGGAAACCGGCGTTCGCGGCGAGCCTGGCGCGGGTCGGCCGTCTTCGCCGGCTCTGCGGCCGCGGGCTCACGATCATCGCGAGCGGCGGCGTTCACGATCCGCAGGATGCGATCGACCTGCTGGAAGCGGGAGCGACTTATGTGCAGCTG
This sequence comes from Paenibacillus solanacearum, assembly GCF_910593845.1. Classification (GTDB taxonomy): domain Bacteria; phylum Bacillota; class Bacilli; order Paenibacillales; family NBRC-103111; genus Paenibacillus_G; species Paenibacillus_G solanacearum. The sequence goes on from NZ_CAJVAS010000018.1 coordinate 22,688, forward strand.
CACAGCGGGCTCGTGTATGCCGGCCCCGGTCTGCCGAAGCGGATCAACGAAGCCGTCATCAGCCGGCGGATTCAGCAGGGAAGCTTGCCGGAGGCGGCGCTTCCGCCGTTCTGGTCGGGTTGGGGCTGGATGTGCCTGCTCGGGATCGGCATGGTTATCGGCGGCATGCTGGCCTGGCTGATCGCGGCGACTGATGTGGTGCTGCCTTATGATTTAGCCTTCCTGGGGCTGAGCCGCGGCGAGCTCGCGGAGGCGAACGCCCGGTTGCTCGGGTTTATGTCGCATGACCGGATAACGCTCGCGGGCACGATGATCTCGATCGGCATCTTGTACTTCCAGCTGGCCTGGCACGGACTGCGCCGGCGGCAGCATTGGGCCAAGACGGCGCTGATGACCTCCGGCCTTGTCGGCTTCAGCAGTTTTTTCCTGTATTTGGGCTACGGCTACTTTGACCCGCTGCATGCCGCGGCCGCCGCCGTGCTGCTCCCGATGTTCGTCCTGTCGATGCGTACCGCTGCGGACGCTCCGCCGCGCGACGGGCCGAGCCGGATCAACGACCGCATCTGGCTTCGGGCGCAATGGGGACAGCTGATGCTCGTCTCGCTCGGTATCGCCCTGGCCATCGGCGGCGTCGTCATTGCGGGCGTCGGCGTGACCGGCGTCTTCGTGCCGCAGGATTTGCAGTACTTGTGCACATCGCCCGCGATGCTGGACGCGATCAACGAGCGGCTGGTTCCCTTGATCGCGCATGATCGCGCCGGCTTCGGCGGGGCGCTGTTCTCGGATGCGCTGGCGCTGCTCATCATGGCGCTATGGGGTATCAACGAGGGGCGACGATGGTTGTGGTGGACGTTTCTGCTTGGGGGCCTGCCGGGCTTTGCCGCCGGCTTCAGCGTTCATTACCAGATCGGTTATACGGACTTCATCCACTTGCTGCCGGCGTATTTCGCCTTTGCGCTGTACATGGCCGGCTTGGCGCTGCTGTACCCGTACATGATGCGGCGCGGGACAGGTGCCCGATAATCAAACAAAAAAAAACAGACTCCGGCATTTATGGATATTGCCGAAGTCTGTTTTTTTTGTTTTTTTCAGCTCATTTCGGTTTGGACACCGGAATGGAGCTGCCCATGTATTCCTCGAACGTCACGCCTTTTTTGGCGATGTCCTTGGCGATGTCTACGCCGACGTACCGCAGATGCCAAGGCTCGTACTGGTAGCCGGTAATCGCCTCTTTGCCTTTCGGGTAACGGATGATGAAGCCGTATTCCGGGGCGTGCTGATCAAGCCACTTCGCTTCCTTCGTATCGCCGAAGCAATCGGTCGCCGCGCATTTGCCGTTCGAGCCGGACACGTCGATGGCCAGTCCCGTCTCGTGCTCGCTGTGGCCCGGCTTTGCGCTGTATTTGTTCGCGGCTTCCTCGCCGTCTTTTTTAACATAGTTATTATATAGCGATGTTTGCGTTTCGTGAGAGCGGTAGGCGGATACGCCGGCAAGCGGCAGGCCGTCTTTCTTTGCGGCGGCAAACAGCTTCTCGAGTGCGGCGGCCGCTTCCTTGCGCATCTTGCGCTTCTCCAGGTGCTCCTTGAACGTAAAAGGAACGTCAGGCTCGACCAAGTCAGCCGGCTTGTAGTTATCCGGCAGCTTGTACGTTTTGTTCACCATCACCGCGTTATCGGCCGGATTGGCGACAACCTGAATGGCCGTATTGCCGCCTTTCGCACCGTTCGCGGGCTCCGCAGGCTGCGACGGCTTGCTCGCCGGCGTCTGCGAGGCTGTTCCGCCGCTTTTTCCAACATCGCTTCCCGGCTTGGAGTTATCCGCACCCGTGCCTGTGACAGGCGTTGTTGCGGCCGATTTGCTGGGGTCAGGAGCGGCCGTCTCGGGCGGCTTGGCCCCGCCGCATCCGGCTGCCAGCAAAAGCGCTCCGCTGACTACAGCCGCCGCGGCCAGCTTCCATGGTTGTTTCAAGTTGAGCATCGTATCATCCCTATCCTGTTGTTGTCTATTCTCATTATACAGACGACGGTGAGGAGATGAAAGTTACGCACACTTACGAAAGCTAGGCAAAAGCCGTCTTCCAATCGCGAATCGCGTATTTCTCATTTGGGACGAGAAGCAATATAATGGAAATACCAACTGAACAGCCGGGAGGAACGAGCCGTATGTCCGAAGCTCAGCGCAAGTTTGTACGCCTGTTTTTTATCGTGTTTGCCGTCTATGCGGCCTTGATCGCGCTTTACGTGTGCTTATTCCCGTCCGGTGGGGTGCCGTCCATGTACCGCGGCACGGCGGCGGACCCGGCCACGTACTTATCCGCGGAGCAACTGCAGCACAGCCGGACGCTCACGGCGGCGCGCAACTGGATTTTTTTCGTCAGCTATCCGTGGGAGTGGGCGGTTTACCTGGTGCTGCTGCTGACCGGCTTGGCCGGACGGTGGCAGGAACGGCTGGAGCGGAATATTCGTCCGGCGGCGCTGCGGTTTCCGCTATATGTGCTGCTGATCAACCTTGCTGTATTTATCGCCTTCCTGCCGCTGCGCATTGCCAGCTATTCGCTATCGAGAAGCTATGGCTTGTCGACGCAAACGATCGGGAGCTGGCTGCGGGACAAGGCGGTCAGCTTCGGGGTCAATTACTTGATTATGATGCTTGTGGCGGCGATTGCCTTCTGGTTCATTCGCCGAGGAGGCCGCTGGTGGGTGAAGCTGTGGCTGCTGTCGGTGCCGTTTACCTTGTTCATGACCTATATTCAGCCTGTCGTGATCGATCCGCTGTACAACGAGTTTACGAGACTGTCCGACCCGAAGCTGGAGCGGCACATACTGGATTTGGCCGCCAAAGCCGACATTCCGGCAGATCGGGTGTACGAAGTGGATATGTCGCAAAAAACGAATGAGCTCAACGCTTACGTGAACGGCATCGGGTCGAGTCTGCGGATCGTGCTGTGGGATACGACGCTGCGCCAGTTGACGGAACCGGAAATTTTACTCATCATGGCGCATGAGATGGGGCACTATGTGATGCATCATCTGGAATGGAGCACGGCAGGGGCGGTTGCTTCTTCGTTCTTCCTGATGTGGATCGGAAGCTGGATTTACGGAGTGGTGCAGAGGCGATGGGGGCGAAGCATGGGGATCGCGCATACCGGCAGCATGGCCGGGTTTCCGCTGGTGCTGCTGATTTTATCCGTGCTTACGTTCGTTTCGCTGCCCGCGGCCAATGCGGTGTCCAGGCAAGCGGAGCATGCGGCGGACATGTATGCCTTCGAGCTGATCGGCAACAGCGACAGCGCCGTGACGATGTATCAGAAGCTGGCTGTTTCCTCGCTGAGCGACGCGAATCCGTCGCTGCTGGTCAAGGTGTTCCGCTCGACGCATCCCAGCATCATGGAGAGGATTATCGATGCGCAATCGTACCGATCTGGCAGACAATAAAATAAACTTGTACTTCCTGGCCGGCGTTGCGACAGCTCCGACGTTCATGGAAGACTTCGGCAGGGAACTCGCAGACCGCCTGCGCGAGAGCGGGCGGGACGTTGCGCATGCGGAGCTGCTGTTCCCTTACGGGGATTGGAGCCGCAAGCTGCTGCATCAACTGCTCGAGATGCGCAACGACTTGTATCCGCTGCGTCCGGCGAAGCTGGCGCCGATCGGGGGCCGGCTGGCGGCGGAGAAGGTAGCCGCTTCGTACGCCGGCGGCCTGGCCCTGCTGATCGGGCACAGCGGAGGGGGCGTTGCCGCGGTGCAGGCCGCCGAGCTGCTGAGCCGGGCCGGCACGGTTGAGGAGCCGCTGCTCCGAGTCGTACAGATCGGCTCGCCCAAGTGTCCCGTGCCGGCCGCGCTGAGGGAGCGAACGCTGTACATTCGCTCGAAGCGCGATCCCGCTTCGCTGCTCGGAAGCTGGGGGGGCATCGAACGCGGAACGTTCGGCCAACCGTGGTGGAACGCGCGCAAGCATGCGCCGTCCGGTCAAGACTGGCTGCCGATTATCGGCAAGCACGCCGACTACTTCCGGCGAAAGCCGCCTTATGTGAGCATGGAGGGCGTCTCCAATCTGGAGCTGACCGTCAGCCGCATATGGCGCTGGCTGCATGAGCGGGCATGAGGAGGGCTTTCGTATTACCCTTGTTGCCGTCACGCTTGTCATTCTCACAGCCGGAGACGCCGGAATCCATCGTTTGCACCCATGGCCCGTTGCGCTTCGCGGCGGTCTCGCAGCCATATTCCTGCTGACCGGCTCCGTCCACTTCGCGTACATTCGAACGGAGCTTATCCGTATGGTTCCCCCCATCATGCTATATCCGGACTTGATCGTGACGATCACCGGTGCGCTGGAATGGGCCGGAGCGATAGGGTTATTATGGCGCCTCACCATTCTATGGGCAGCCGGCGGGCTCTCGCTGCTGCTGATCGTCATGTTTCCCGCCAATGTATACATCGCCTGAATGGCCTGGCGACGAGTCCGGAGGGCGCATTGCTTCCCCGAACCCTTATGCAAATTCTCCTCAAAACGATAACGGCTTGCAGCAAAAAGGCCCAGCTCATCGCCGGACCGTGTATATTACGCTTCCTTGTCGGAATAAAGGCAGTACCCGTTCTTTCCCTCGGTTTTCACCCGATACATCGCGGTATCCGCATGCATCAACAGCGTGTCTGCGTCGGTGCCGTGAATCGGGTACATCGCAATCCCGATGCTCGGCGTTACGTCCAGTTGCACAGCGCCGAACGCCACCGGTTGACATAGCGAATCGATCAGCCTTCCGGCTGCCGCTGCTACAGCTTCCTCCTCCTGCACTTCCGTCAGCAGCACCGTAAATTCATCGCCGCCCATTCGCGCGGCCATGCACCCGCTTACGGCCTCCGCTTTCAGCCGTTCGGCTACCGATTCCAGCACCCGGTCGCCGGCCGCATGGCCGTAGCTGTCGTTGATCTGCTTGAAGTTGTCCAAATCGATAAGCAGCACGGCAAGCTTGGACCGGTTCGCAGAGGCGTTCTCGATGGACAGCCGGATCGATTCATTGAAGCGCCGGCGGTTGGGCAGGCCTGTCAACGTATCGTGATAGGCCAAATAATGAATTGTAGCCTCCGCTTCTTTCTGCTTCGTAATGTCTTTGGCGATGCAGTAGACGCCGACGACTTCCTCGTCGATTACAATCGGCAGCATGATGTTTTGCAGATGAAGCCGGGAGCCGTTCTTGTGCAGGACGCTCGTCTCGATCGATTGCGGCTGGCACTGCAGCTTCGTATCGATGAACCGCTGGCGTACCTTGTCTCCGTCTTCGATTTGCACAACATCCATGACCTGTTTACCGATCAGCTCCTGGGGATGATAGCCCGAGATGCGGCGCAGCGAATCGTTGGCGCTCGTCAATTCGCCGTTCAGGCCGAGGGAGAAGACGATATCCGGATTTTGCTCGAATAGCGACTTGTACCGCTGTTCGCTCATTTTCAGCGCGAGCTCGGCCTGCTTGCGGACAGTAATGTTCCGGATGATGCAGCAGTAGGCGACAGCTTGGCCGCTCTGGTTCCGGATCGGCATGACCGATTCGCTCGCCGGGAAGAGAGAGCCGTCTTTGCGCTGCCGCAGCGTCTCAGTAGCGGTCACGGTATAGCCGAGCGCCTCCAGCTGGCTCGTGAACACCGGCCACAGCGATGGGGGGACGACCGGATTCGGCCGCCCGATAATATCCTGCGTCGACCAGCCGAACAATTCAACGAATGTAAGGTTAATGTAGCTGACGAGATGGCGCAAGTCGCAAACGATAAAAGCGACCGTTGCATTGTTGGTCAGTGCTTCCACCATGCCCAAAGCCAACTGCAAATCGTTCTCCAGGCCGGGCGGCAAGTTTGAACCGGGCGGTATGAACAAACGCATTCCTCCAGCGAAGCTTGAATTGGACAACAGAGGATCGGCGGCATGCGGCCGCAAGGAACACTTCGATCAAGTCCGTTTCGATTATACTATATTAGTTTTGCCGAACGGACAACATTTTTTGCTCCATATGCAGTCCTTGTTCCGGATTGCCCGGCAAGCGCCGCCCGGGCGAACAGACGGAGCTGCGCTTACCAGTCGGCGAATTGCGCCTCCAGCGTCTCCCATTGCTCCGTCAGCCAGATCAATTCCTGCGAAAAACGTTTCGGCGGCGCGTCCTTGAATTGGACTGCGCCTTGAAGCCACCAGTGCGCTTCCCTGCACCAGAGCAGCTGAAATGCCAGCGTCAGCCGGTTATAAGGGAAGATGCGATGCTCCCGGTAACCGTCAAGAAACGCCTCTGCGGCATAGGTGCGCAGCTCTCCTGCCTCCGTATCCAGCGCTGCGGATAGCAGCACGCGGGCGACATCGATTTCCGGATAGCCGAAGGTTACGGTATCGAAATCGATCAGGCCCGTTACCTGATCCTCATCGAACAAAATGTTGTCGACCCAATAATCCCAATGCGCCCATCCGGGCTTGAGGCCGTCGAACACCGACAGATCGATGCCGGACAAGATGCGGCCTTGCTTCTCCATCGCTGCGAGCAGGCGCGCGTCAAGCGCCGGCAGCCGCTGCGCCGCTTCCATATTGCTGCGCCACTCCGCTTGCATCGCCGCGAGGGAGGGCCACCAGCCTCGGGATGCTTCGGCTCCGGTTCCGGCGCGCGGCAAGCTGCGGTCAAGCTGGCGATGCATCAGGCCGGTCGCCTGGCCGAGCCGGTACATGCGCAGCGGGTCTACCGTACCGGCCTTCGCCGTCCGCCCCGCGGCGCACTGCATGGCAACGTAGAAATGTCCCTCCGGCGTCAGGTGAACCGGTTTGCCGTCAGCGGCGGCTTTGACAGCGGGGCAGGGGACGCCGTTGTTGTGCAAATCGTGCTGCGCCTTCAGCGAGCGTTCGATTTTCTCGTATCGCGCGGCGTCGATCAGCGAATAGCGTTTCGGGTGGTAGCATTTCAGGAACAAATCGCCGGCGTCTGTATGCACCGTCCACTTCCGATTATGCAAGCCCAAAAAGTTCGGTGTATATCCAGCAATTCGAACGTCCAAGGTGCGCGCCGCATGTGCGAATACCGACGCTCTTACCGCTGGATCGTCTGTCACACGGACTTCTTCTGACGTCACTGTCATAGGCGATCCCGCCTTTGCCCGGTCTGCTGCGGGTTTGCGACCGGCTCGCGATGCGGTGCCGCAGGTGTGCTCTTGCGCAGAGGCTCGGTGCGTTTCCGTGAATACTCGACGTAATATGGATGCGCAACGATACGGCCGACTGCGTGTTCACGGCAAGCCGTTTCATCGATTGCGCTGTGCGTTTGTTTCATTATGCACACCATCCTGTTCGAAAATCATCATTCCAAGAGCAGACGCTCTACGATGAAAAATATATCGAATGTATGTTCGTAAGTCAATCCGGGAAATTCGCGTTTTGCAGATTCGCGCTCCGCCGCGGGAAGTTACAGCATATGGAAACAAGGCGTTTTCTGAAAATAACGTTCTTTAGTTTTCTTGTCCTTGCTCGCGATTTCTGCCTTTTTTCCCCATGAACGGAATCTGCACACTGACACAAAGCTGCTTTAATAAACGGCACAGCTTTGCTTAAATATAAAACGCAAGACAAAACTTGAATTACAGTTTTGTCTCGCGTTATCGCAGGAGTCTAATCATGGACATTCAACTCTCCGTCGTAATTTACAGCAAGCGATCAAAGAAAGCGCGAAGCGGGTTTGACTCGCCAGATGGTGACTGGAAACGTTCCTGGATAGCGCGGAAATCAGTGTTGTCACTGATCTGGTCGATGCCGCCGAACCTGAAGGCAGCAAGCTTGTGCAGCGATGAATCCTCTATATTAGCAACTAACGCTTCAGAAAAACGATTACCGCCAATTACCGAAAACGGTCGATCGAAGAAGCGAGTTACCTTCACTTCAATTGATTCGGTCAATTGAAGTTCGTTATGCATCCGGGCGACGATCTGATAGGTAGCCGATAGTGCTTGCTCTCGCTCTCGCCACTCTTTTGCGTTTTGTGCTGCTTCCAGATAAGGTAATAACTCATTTGCACAAGCCAGCTGCCTGAAGGCGGTGCCGAACCATTTGGGGTAAGGGGCGTAACGCCGTTCGATTAGAAAACAAAGACTCATGACGTCTCTAATGAGTCGAGATGCAATAAGAGCCGCTCCCAGTTCATCTCCCACAAAGCCTGCTCTGGGCATAAGATGCTCCTCCTGTCCGATACGGTTCCAAACCGATGCCATCAGAAAAAGCCATACATCCTGCGGATAAAAGCGCAGTTGCTCGCGAATGAGTGTCAGCTCGCCGAAATCATCCCGGTAGACGGCTCCGCCTGTAAGTTCTGCCAAGGTCTGAGAAGGGACAGTCAGCCAGTCGAGCAGTTCTAATCCATCGAACAATCTGGCGGGTGAGAGCCCTAATCGGCGGCCGTAATAAGCGGGAACGGTGGTAACAATCGATTGATCGACATGAAGCGGAAAACCATGAAACGAGGCAGGGGCTGCCCTATGGAGGGCCGCAAATATGGCTTCACGCTGAGAAACGTCGGCTTCACGAATGAATATCATCACACGTGGTCCCCAGTCATGGTCGCGCGACATGGGTGTATCGAAACCTAGAACCTCGCTACCCGGGCCGACAAGCGCTGATGCAAACGATAATGTGGGTACGATAGACGAAAGACGAGGCACGACATAATTATCATGAAAACTTTGGCTTAACTGAACTCCGGTGATATGATCGCTCACGAATTGAAACTCCTTTCACCAAGTGGTTACAGCAAATGAAGACTCAGAATAGGTCTATCTGGGTCGTCTTCGTGCGGCACAAGAGAAGCCCGTAATAGCCGTAATATGCGATGGGAAAAACAGAACGGCCACAAGGGCCAGCGCGTCCGGAAGATGCCGGGCTAGCTCTTGCGGCCGTTGATCAGTGCCGCCACTGCGCCGGGGAACGGAGCAGGTATATCCGCTTTTCCCGCCAGCCAGCGCGTAGGCCGGAGACCAGAAGGAGGCGTCAATCGAGCCGGAATCCTTGCGCATCGAGGAACGAGCGCATATGCGCCCGTACCGGCTTGCGGTATTTATCGGCGATGCTCCGCGACCAGTTCGTCACGGCCTTGCCGCCGGCGCGCGTCTGATAGTATTCGCTCATCACTTCATCATAAGCCTGAACGCCTGCCGCTGCCTGCTCCGGCTTGTACGTGTTCTCATGCACGACCGCCTGCTTCGGCAGGCGCGGTCGCGGCGACGGCGCTTGATCCGGCACGCCGATCGTCAGGCCGAACACCGGATAAACGAGCTCCGGCAGCCGAAGCAGCCGGCTGACGCTATCGATCTCGTTGCGGATCGAGCCGATATAGCATACGCCGAGGCCCATCGATTCCGCGGCTACCGCCGCATTTTGCGCGGCCAAGGCGGCGTCGACGGTTGCGACGATAAAGCTCTCCGTATTTTGATGGAACGTCTCGCCCTGCTGCTCCGTCGCCTGCCGGATCCGATGAAGATCGGCGCAAAAAACGAGAAACAAGCCGGACTGCTCCACGTACGCCTGCGAGCCGGCAAGCCGCGCCAGCTCCAACCGGATCGCAGGCTCGGTTACGGCAATGATGCTATAGGCTTGAACGTTGCTCGAGGTCGAGGCGGCCTGGGCCGACGTCACGATGGCGTCGATCTGCTCCGGCGACAGCGCTTGCGATGTAAACTTACGGATCGACCGGTGGCTTTTCAATAAATCGATAACCGGATTCATGGACTCGCAGCACCTCCGTTGTATTGGCCGCCATGGCGCAGAACCTGCATATTCGGGCTCCGCGATTGCGGCAAATGCGTTGCAAGTCCGATATTATCGGATTGCCCCGGAGGAGTCAAACCTGCCGGCAAGAGTGTGTCCTGCGCGGCGGGCATAGTGGCGGCGAAGCCGCGCCGTCCTGCGAAACAGCCGCTCCCCATGCGCGAGCGCTGCGCCGGCAGGCTCGGAGCCAGTTACTATCGGTACGCATCCGGTCCGGCGGAATCTCCCGCCGACAGCTTCTTCAGCGGGACCATCGCCGCTTCAGGAACGTAATACTTGAAGCAGTTCGAGCTAATGTCGCCCAGCAACTGGCGGCGAATCGGGTCGGTCCCTTCCAGCAGCTTCGGCGAGGCGCTGTGATAGTCGATCGGCCGCATCCAGATCGGGCTGTAGCCGATGAACAGCTGGCGGCGTTCGAATGCCTCCGATCGGTTCGGCGACCCGGCGTGCCACAGGTTTTGCGCGAACACGAAAGCGTCTCCCGGCTTGCCGCAGATGGGAACCTCGCCCTCAAGAGGCACATTGACATCGGTCTGGGACGGCTGAAAGTGCGGCAGGAGATGGCTTCCGGGGACGACCTTCGTATTGCCGCGGCCCGGCTCTGACATGTCGCTCAAAATATAACAAACTTTAATATAGTACGTCGCGGTGAGTCCGCCGATGCTTGGAAACTTCGGATGCGGGCCGTCCTGATGCCAGTTAATGAAACTGCCGGTCGCCGTCTTGGCGCCGCTTGGATTCGGTTTGCGCACGGTCAGATGGGAAATATGCAGCTGAATGTTATAGCCCAGCAGACGAACCATCAGCGGCAGAATAGAAGGGTGGTCGATCAGCGACAAGATAGACGGATCTCTCTCGACACTGCGGTATACATTGTAAGCGAGCGCCTCGGGCTCTTCCGCGACGATGCGATCTACCGCTTCGTTCAGCTCTTTCACCCGGGAATCGGAAAGAACGCCGGGCAGGAGCAAATAGCCGTCCCGTTCAAATTGTGCCGAAAGCGTCGAAAGATCGAGATTCAAGTGTTCCAAAGATAGCACCTCCACAATTATTTACTCGTGTAAATTTAACTCAAAACCAAATGAATGGATCGGGTAGTTCCATCCTTCGGCTTCATTATACTCGTGTATATTTCCAGCATCAACCCTTATTTTTCGCTCTACAGACCTATCCGCAGCTCGTTTATGCTCTTGCGCAAATAGCCCTTAGGCAGGGCTTATCCGCAGGGGTTATTGCTTAGGCTTCGCCGTCGAATGCCGGACGATTAGCTCATAACCGAAGCCGGTATCCGCCGGGGCGTCGGCGCCGTTGATTTGCGCCATGATCGCATCGACGGCCTTATAACCAATTTCTTTCCTTGGGTAGTGAATTGTCGTTAGCGTAGGCGTCGTATGGGAGGTCATCAATATATCTTCGCATCCGGCTATCGACAAATCTGCGGGTACGGACAAGCCGCAATCTTTGCAGGCCGACAGTACCCCGATGGCCATCAGGTCGCCCGCACACACGATCGCGGTGAACGGCAGCTCCGGGCTCGCTTGTATTCTTCGGCTCATGCGTTCGTAAGCGGACTCAAGCGTGCCGCCGCTCTGCAGCAGCGATTGCTGCTGAAATTCGAGACCAGCCGCTTCCATTGCCTGCCGAAAAAGAAGAAACCGCGCATGGTGGTAATGATCATGCACCGTATTGGCCATAAACCCGATCTGGCGATGCCCGAGCGATTTGAGATGCTCGACAAGCTCGCACATCGCCGCGAACCATGGAATGTCGATGCTTCCCATGTAAGCATGCTCATGCACCGGCTTCATTACGGATAGGAGGGGGATGCCGAATTTCGAGAAGTGCTCGATTGTCTCCGGCTTCAAGCTCTGCCCCATCAGGATAAGGCCGTCCGTGCGGCCCGTGAAGATCGCCTTTAATTTGTGCTCCTCCGATGGGACATACGTTTGGAAGATAAGCGATTGATCGTGCTGCCTGGCCCGCTGCTCCAGCCCCAAGGAGATTCCCGTTTCAAAAGAGTTGCCCAGATTGTTGAACAGCACGCCGATTTGGTTCGTTTTTTTGGTCTTCAAGCTTCGCGCCGCCATATTGGGGTTATACCCAAGCTCCTCGATCGCCTGGAGCACCTTCCTGCGGGTTTCTTCCCTCACGTTGTTTTTATTGTTCACCACGTAAGATACAACCGCAACGGATACTCCTGCATGCCTGGCCACATCGTCTCTTGTCACCATATTCATTCTCCTTGCCTGTCTTTGTAAATCAACGATAGCGCGGGCTCTAAGCGATGTCAAGTCAATATTTACACGTGTCAAAAGAGCGAATTATCAGCCGCACATGAGCTGAGTATAATTGGAAGGGGAGCCCGTTGTTTAATCGGGCCGAACGGGGGGCTTGCTGTCACCGCTTGTCGCAGTTTACGCAGCGGCGGCAGCGCTCGCCCTATTCAAGAGGGGCTTGCGAAAATACGAAAGCACGGGGAACTAAGAGCGATCGTGGAATCGTGCCTATGGATCATGATACAATGGTTTCGAGTAGATCGTTTATTCATGGGTTCAATAATGAAGCAGATGAATGATTCAATACATAAACAACATGAACGGCAGGTGCTTCGCGCAGCTGCTTCTTTCATGCCACAGGAGGAAGATGGATGACGTTAACGGTTGTCGGCGAAGTGATCGAAATGAACCGGTACCCCGTCAAGTCGCTGGCAGGAGAACGGCTGGAGCGGTGCGCGGTTGAACGATATGGGCTGTATGGCGATCGCAGCCATGCTTTTATCGATGAGCGCAAGGAAGGCTGGGACCGTTTCATCACAGCCAGGTCCATTCCGGCCATGCTCGGTTACAAAGCAAGACTCGCGGGCGGGGAGCACGACAATGATCCATACGCCGTGCGGGTTACAGCGCCGGATGGACGGGAATGGACCTGGGACGACGCCCTGCTGAAGGAGATGCAAGCGCATACCCGCGTACCTATGTCCATGATGCGCTATCGTGCGGAACGGGACGACGAGTTGATGGCAGTCGATACGGGAGCGATCTTGATCGTGACCGACGCCGCTTTACGCAAGCTGGAAGCGCTGTGGGGGAAGCCCTTGGACAGCCGGCGGTTCCGGGCCAACCTTGTTGTGGCCGTAGCCGATCACACATTTCGTGAGGGCGAATGGATCGGGAAGCGGTTGTTCGTAGGGACGGCGGAATTGCGTGTGGACGCGTACTGCGAGCGGTGCTCGATGATCTCCATCGACCCGGATACGCTGGAACGGAATCTTTCGCTGCTGCGAAAAGTGAACGAGGAGATGGAACTGAATTTCGGCGTGTATGCGTCCGTTGTCCAAACCGGCGAGGTCCGTGTTGGTGAAAAAGTATACTTGAGCGACAGCTTGTAATACGGGGGCAGCACTTCTTTAACAGAAAAGTTGTAAAATAAAATTTTTGTATGAATGTAGAAATCGGAACAGCTTATACGTCATAATAACGAAACCATATTTCAATGCAGTTTAACAAGGAGGCGTTTTGAATGAGTTACACTTTGATGTTTTACGAGAGCCAGGAGGATTTTGCGGCAAGAAAGGATCCGGCCCGACAACAAGAGTACTTGGCAAGCTGGACGCACTATGTGCATGCTTTGCGGGAGGCTGGCATTGTGGTATTCGGTTCGGGTCTCTATGCGCCTGAGACCGCTGCCACGATGAAGCGCCGTGGTGGTGAGATGGCTGTTCAGGACGGACCGTTTCCCGAGACGAAGGAGCAACTCGGCGGTATATTTGTGATTGATGTGCCAGATCTAGACACCGCATTGGAATGGGCTGCCAGAGGGCCTGTCGATACGGTTGAGGTCAGACAAAACATTCCCGCGGTGAAGTAGTCATCTATGAAAACTCATCAGGTCATTGAAGAAACGGCACGTGAAGCTTATGGCCGTTTGCTCTCCTATTTGGCTGTAAATTGGCGGGATCTGCAGGCCGTTGAGGATGCCATAGGAGATGCCTTCCTCGCCGCGCTGGAAACTTGGCCCAAGGTCGGCGTTCCGGATAAGCCTGAAGCATGGCTGGTTACTGCCGCCCGCAGGCGGCTTATCGACCGTGCCCGCCGTACCCGTATATCCGAAAGTGCGATGCCGGCACTCCTTGCCATGTCTGAGGGTACACAGGGTCTCAATTCAAACGCTGCCTTTCCGGACGAACGACTGAGGATGATGTTTCTTTGTACGCATCCGGCCATTGATCCTGTAATGCGAACACCGCTTATGCTGCAGACGGTGCTTGGAATCGATGCAGCCCGAATTGCGTCTGCATTCATCATCAAGCCCTCCACCATGAGTCAGCGTCTTACTCGGGTAAAAGCAAAAATTCGTGCCGAACGCATCACTTTTGAAATGCCTGCTGCAGAAGAGCTTCCGGATCGTCTCGATTCCGTTTTAGAAGCCATTTATGCTGCTTACGGGAGCGGGTGGGACGAGGCAGCCATTGCCGATTCGCCTCGCAGGAAATTGGCGGAAGAAGCGATCTATCTGGGAAGGCTGCTTCTCCGATTCGTCCCATCCGAACCGGAGGTATACGGTCTGCTGGCACTCATGCTGCACTGTGAAGCGCGCCGTGAGGCACGACATGACGACGAAGGGAACTATATTCCTCTGTCCGAGCAGCCCTGTACTCGATGGGAACAAAGCTTAATCATGGAGGCGGAACGTTATCTGCATGCCGCCTCGCAAGCCGGTGGAATCGGCCGCTTTCAACTCATGGCTGCGATTCAATCGGTGCATGCCCAGCGTTTATGGACCGGGCGGATCGAGTGGGAGGCGATTGCGCAGTTATACGAAGGCCTCATTCGTATACACCCCGCACTGGGCGCATTAGTCGGTCGAGCCGCTGCGGTTGCGGAGGCTTATGGATTGGAACGCGGCATTGCCTTGCTGGAAGCTATCCCATCTGCAGAGGTAGTGAACTATCAACCCTATTGGGCACTTGCCGGTCATTTGTACAAACGGATGCATCGAACGGAGGATGCCCGTTCTGCTTATAGCCGTGCTATTGGACTAAGCACAGATATATCTGTTCGGCATTTTCTAAGCAGTCAGGCTTCTGGGATATAAATGCGGCAAGGTTAGGGCACCCGCTAGGGTGCCTTAACCTTGCTGTTACGGATAGCGCGGTGAACCCTAATAAATGACGGCAAGTTTTATCAAACGTGCATTTGAAGTCATTTTGAAGTTTCAGAAAAGGAAGAGGATGATGTGAACAAAACCGATCGAATGTTGGCTATTGTCATTGAGTTGCAGCGTAAAGGCGTGCTGCGTGCCGAGGATTTGGCTGCCAAGTTCGAGACGAGTATCCGCACGATTTACCGTGACGTTCAAGCGCTGAGCGAAGCGGGCGTTCCGGTGGCGGGTGCGCCGGGGGTAGGTTACTCCTTAATGGAGGGCTACTTTCTCCCCCCTGTCAGCTTCACGGCGGAAGAAGCGGTAGCGCTGCTCATCGGGGCGGACTTCGTCGAAATGAGGCTGGACGCTGAGTACGGCGCGAAGGCCTGCAGTTCGCAGGAGAAAATCGAGGCGATTTTACCGGAGAACGTGCGCGAGGAGACCGAACGGATCCGATCGACGATTCGGCTGCTGAATGAAAGAGGGGCGAAAACGCGCGGGCAGGAAAAAGAGACGTTCGAGCAGCTGCGCCAAGCGATTCTGCGGAAGCGCAGGGTTCGTTTCCGCTACTCCAAAAACTTGCCGGATCCGGACGGATATCGTCATAGCGAGCGAACGGTTGATCCTTACGGGCTCGTTTTTTCCCAAGGGGTGTGGATGCTTGTTGCGTTCTGCGGGCTGAGGCGAGACATCCGGCACTTTCGGCTGTCTCGCATGAACGAGCTTGCCGTACTGGAAGATCCGTTCAGAATCGTTCCGGGTTTTCGCTTTCAGGATCACCGGCCTGTAGACGATCGGAATGTGACCGTCCGCATGCTGGTCGATCAAGCCATTGCGGACCGGGTTCAGGAGTCGGACAATTTCTATATGGAGTCGTTCGCACCGGGGGAAGAAGGCTGGCTGGCGACGTTCCGTGTTCGGCGGGTGGAAGACCTCCTTCAATGGACGCTCGGATGGGGTGCAGCGGTGCGAGTGCTGGAGCCGGAATCGCTGTGCGAACGGTTGCGCGAGGAAATCAAAAAAATGCTGGGACGCTACTGACAAACTGCTGTCAGTAGCGTTTTTGTATGCTGGATTCAGCTTAAACAAAAAGGAGCTGGGTTCGGCAATGGATACGAAAGAAACGTTGCGAAAATTCGAGGAGACGGTCAGCGGTTACATTCGAGAATTGGATGGCTCAAGTCTTGATCAGCTGCTTTGGAAGCCGGCGGAAGACGAATGGTCGCTTGGTCAGATGTACATGCATTTAATCTGTTCCGCGCAGTGTATGCATTTGAGGAACGTCGCATTGTGCCTTGAACCGGGCGGCAGTCCGGAAGTCTCACGTGCGGGAAAGACGAGGCCGGGGGAGGATTTATTCAAGGCGGGGAGCTTCCCGCCGGATCGTATCCGAGTTCCCCCGTCACCACAATACACGCCGCCGCAACCGGAAAGCAAGGAACAAATTGTCGGCGGGTTGCGGGATACTGTACGTCGGATGGTCGAGATCGAACCAGCGATTGCGCCGGAGTTTGATCCGGTTACCCAAGTGCGTTTAGAACCGGGGAAGGAGATTGTTCGAAATACGGTTCTCCATCCGCGATTCGGCGGATTGAACGCGTTGGAATGGTTCCGACTGATCGAGATGCACTATCGCCATCATATGCTCCAGAAGATGCGTCTGGACGACGCTTGGAGGGAAGCGCATGGGTGAGCCCGGAACGGAAGGTGGAAAGCCTTCCTATTGGATAGGCGTCGTCTCGGCGGCGCACGTGCAGCGAGGGGTTAGTGGCGGCTTCGCCCAGATGTGTCACGGTAAATCTGCGCCGTTACGCAGGATGCAACCGGGGGATTGGCTTGTGTACTATTCTCCTCGCACGGAGATGGGAGACGGCGAGCGGTTGCAAGCGTTCACCGCCATTGGCCGGGTTAGGGACGACCGTGTATACGAATACGCGATGTCTGCTACGTTCATACCTTACCGCCGGAACATCGAATATGTTCCCTGCCGGGAGGCGAGAATCGAAGGCTTGCTTGATCGGCTGTCCTTCACCCGAGGCAAGCGGAATTGGGGCTACCCGTTCCGTACCGGCCACTTCGAGATAAACCGTGAAGATTTCTTGACTATCGCGGAAGCGATGCATGCGGCCATCCGATAAGGGATGGCCTTGTAACTTGCTGTTACGTATAGCGCGGAGAGCCTCATCATAAGTAATGGAAAGTTTTCGCATGGGGTGGGCATAATGGATTCATTGCGTATGAAAGGAAGGAGCTGCATGACTTCGGAAATGGATCATCCCTTTGTCATCTTGCCTGAAGAACAAGCGCCCGAAGGTGCGGCACATTGTGAGCTTTGCGAACTGGCGAAGCAGCGGACTCGCGTCATCTGGGGGGAAGGGAATCCGAGAGCCTCGATGATGATGATACTGGATAACCCCGGGGCCCGGGAGGATCGGCAAGGAAATGAGTTTCTGTGCGGTACCCGAGAAACACTCCAGCTCGGCATGAGGGAGGCGGGTATAGATACGAATGATGTCTATGTCAGCTATTTGCTTAAATGCCGGCCGGTGCGTGCATACAATAAACCCGAGGCTAGAGCGGCATGTTCTCCTCACTTACAGCTACAGCTCTTACAGAAGCAGCCGCTTGTATTATTCGGATTTGGCAATATCGTTGCAGAAGCCGTATTCCCAGATAAGGAGAATGCCAGTGTTAAGGAATTGCGAGGCAGCTGGTATGAGTTTCAGGGTATACCCATCAGCTTCACTTATCACCCGCTTGCAGTAAGAAGGCGACCCAATTTACTGAGGTTCTTCGTTGAAGATCTGAAGGCTTTGAAGGAGAAGTGGGAGGAGATTCAACACGGCAGGCGCTAGAACGAAACTTTGCTTACGAGCGCTTGGCGTTTCTTTTTTCGCTGTGGACAATCTCGTACTCGCGGTATAGACAGCGACGGTTCTGCAGCTTCGAAAAGTGATCGAAGAGAGCGATCCCGCGTTAACGGAAATACGAAAAACCAGAACGTCGAACAGGGCATTCTGGTTTTTTCGCATACATGCATGCTGCTGCGCATCCTGGCTCTGTGCCGATTCGGGTAGCTAGGCTCTTTGCTCGTACAGCTTGACGATTTCGATGATCGTCTTTGTGGCGAGCACCATATTGTCCACGGAGACGTACTCGTATCGGCCGTGATAATTTTCGCCGCCGGTAAATATATTCGGTGTCGGCAGGCCCATATACGACAGCTGAGAGCCGTCCGTGCCGCCGCGAATCGGCTGCACGACCGGCCAAATGCCGAGATTCTCCATCGCTTGATGGGCGATGTCCACGATATGCTTCACCGGCTCGATTTTTTCGCGCATGTTGAAATACTGGTCCTTCAATTCGAGGACGATGCGTTCCTCGCCGTATACCGTTTGCAGCTCCTTGACGATCCGGGTCATCTCGGCCTTTCGTTCGCTGAACCGGTTGCGGTCGAAGTCGCGGATAATATAGCGCAGCTCCGTCTGCTCCACGCCGCCTTGAATCGAAATCAAATGGTAAAAGCCCTCGTAGCCGTCGGTATGCTCCGGCGCCTCGGCAGGCGGCAACTTCGCTTGCAGCTCCATGGCGATTTTGGCGGCGTTGACCATTTTGCCTTTAGCCGTGCCGGGGTGTACGTTTTTGCCCTTGCACGTGATGTGGGCTGCCGCCGCATTGAAGCTCTCGTATTGAAGCTCGCCGAGCGGACCGCCGTCCATCGTGTAGGCGAATGCGGCGTTGAACGCCTCGACGTCGAACCGGTGCGGGCCTCGGCCGATCTCTTCGTCCGGCGTAAACGCCACTCTGATCTTGCCGTGCTTCACTTCGGGATGTTGAAGCAAATAAGCCATCGCCGTCATGATTTCGGCGATGCCCGCCTTGTCGTCCGCGCCGAGCAGCGTGGTGCCGTCGGTTGTAATTAGCGTGTGGCCCTTGTAGCCGGCCAGCTCGGGAAAATCGCGCGGGGAGAGGACGACATTCATAGACTTGTTCAGCACGATGTCCTGCCCGTCATACGGTTCCACAATCTGCGGATTGACGTTCGCCCCGGTGAAGTCGGTCGCCGTATCCATATGGGCCAGGAAGCCGATCGTCGGAATGTCCTTATCCGAATTGGCCGGAAGCGTCGCCATCACGTAGCCGTTCGAATCCAGCGTAATGTCCTGCATGCCGATCGCCTTCAATTCTTCGACCAGTTGGCGCGCCAGCGTGAGCTGACCTGGGGTCGAAGGGCAAGTCTGGCTGTCGTCGTCGGACTGCGTATCCACTTTCGCGTAAGAGATGAAGCGGGATATGATCTCTTGTTTCATCGCGATGGCTCAACTCCTGTATCTGTGAGATATATTCCAGTATAATACAAATCGCTTGCAAGCCGAAATGTGTAATGCGGCCATACCGATCAACGATAGGGCCGCGTGTAGTATGCGTATTTTTTGAAAAATAAGGACGGCGTTACGTTAATAGCTCTTTCACTTTCTTCCATTCGGCCAAATGCCGCTCCAGGCTCTCGATCAGCGCGTCGACGTCGCCGGCGAAGCGGTCTTTCGCATCCGGGGGGAGGTTGTCCCGGGTAAGGAGCGTTTCCTGCGTCATTGGGGCGTATGCCGGCAGGACGGCGGCCAGCTTGCGCAGCTCGTCTTCGATCGAGGCGGCCGTAACGGCGGGAGGCGCGCTTTCTTCCTTTTTCGCCTTTTTGGCCCGCGGACTCGGTTCTTTCGGTTCGGCGGCTTTGGTTCGCTCCGCTTTGTTATGCTGATGGACGGACCATGTCTCCAGCAGCCCCGGTCCTGTCTTGTAGAGCAGCTTGCCTTTGACGGCGTCGGATATTTCGCTATCCTTGAACAGACGGGCGATTTTCTTCACATCGCTCACGGGCATTTCGTCCCGGGCCATAATCAGGGCGAGCGGATCGCGGTATTCGACAGGCAAGTCTTTGAGCGGCATCAGCTGGTCCTCGGTCAGCGCATCCTTGTGGATTTCTGTGCCGTGTACGATCAGCTTGCGCACCGCATTGCCGAACTTCAGCAGGTCGCATTTATTTTTAATGTAGGACTCGGGCTTGCCGAGCTTGCTGGACAAAAATTTGGTCGAGCTGCTGAACTTCGGATCGTGCAGCAGCTTGTGGAACGCCTCCGCTTCCTCGATCGGGGAGAAGCTCTCCCTCGTCAAGTTTTCCGCGATTTGCTCCAAATAAATGTCCATCTCATCCGTGACGTCGGACACGATGCATGGAATGGTCGGGCGGCCCAGCTCCCGGCATGCTTTGTACCGCCGGTTGCCGTAAATGATTTTATAGCGGCCCCCGCCGATCGTCCTTACTTTAATCGGGGACAGCAGACCGAGCTCCTCGATGCTCTTCATTAATTCCTGCAGCGACTCTTCGGCAAACTGGTATCGAGGCTGGTCGGTATCTTCATCAATCAAATCCGTTCGAATTTCGGTAATGTTCATTGGCGATTCTCCTACTATGCGTTATTGGCGCCGATTCCAACAGATTGGCATGCAAATACATAACGTATTATATAACACGGCTTCCGCATTCGAAAAGTTACCCTCGCTTCCACCATATGAATTACAGTTACCTGCTCCAGGTATTCATTTTCTTTCTGAATTCCTTGGGAGAGCAGCCGTTATATTTCTTGAACGTTTTGTAAAAGTGCCCCATATTGAGCATGCCGATCCGCTCGCCCACCTGTTCAATGCTCAAATCCTCCGTGAGCAGCAAGCGTTCCGCCATTTTGATTTTGCAATGGTTCACATAATTCACGAAAGACATGCCGATGGCTTGCTTGAAGCATTTGGTAAAGTGATAGTAGCTCAAGTTGGCCATTTTGCTGGCTTTTTCCAGATCGGGCTTCCCTGCGATGTTTTTTTCGACGTAATCGAACACGGGCTTAAGAAGACTCATCTCTTTGCGTTCTCTGGCCGGGAGCAAGCGCAGCGTATCGTTTCGCATGAACGTAAGAAGCAGTTGACGAATATGCATGCTGATTGCGATTTCATAGCCGTTCTTTTTGCCCCTCGCTTCCTGATAAATCGACTGAATGGTCGTAGCCACGGTTTGTTTGACTTCGCCGTTTTCCGAAAACATATAATTCAGCTTACTGAGCGGCGAGCTCATGCTCATGAAAATTTTCAAATAAGGAAGCATGGTCGGGTCGGTATATTGCTGAAGATCGAACTGAAATACGATATATTTCACCGAATGCGCTCTGTCGCGATGCAGCTGGTTGGGGCCGATGAGCACGACATCCCCTTTGCCAAGCGGAAACATGTCTTGTTCCACGTAAACGTCCAATTGTCCCTCCAAAATATAGAGCACTTCGATTTGCTTGTGATAATGCCACTTATTGCAGAAGTTGTCGGGCTTGACAAGGGTAAAAATGCGCATGGGCACGAGCGGATTCTCATACCGCAGCGATTCGTGCAGAACGTTCAACAGGATCCCCCCAGCAATAAGATCGCAATATAGCGTAGAAAATCACCCGTATCGGCAATAAAAAATCAGATTGCACTCACCTACAATAATATTGTAAACGTTCTGTTTTTGAAAAAAAAGGAACTTCTGAGGAGGAGTGCAATGTTTGCGAGATGGAAACAGAAGCTGTTGATCGTTTCCTTGCTGCTTTTGGTTTGCACGGGAGCCGTAGCCCCTTCGGTGGGAAGATCCGGACCGCCTGGAGAACAACCGCAGTTGGAGCGGAGAAACGGTCTCAACCTGGCAGCCGGGGCTTTTCATGAAACAAGAGACGTCACGGTCGAAACGATGTTTCGATTCAAGGATTCGCAGAACAACGGGAATGGACCGGCCACCTCAGGAAGCGAACTTCATAATGCGATCTATATGATGGAAATCGATGCGAACGATCCGAATATTCATTTGGAGGTCGTTACTTCTGGCCCTTCGGTCGCAAGCAAAGAGATCGTCACCCAAACAGCCGCTGCAAACGACAGAGCGGGACATCGCGTCATCGGCGCCGTTAACGGAGACTTTTTCAATGTAGCCAATGGTGTTCCTTTAGGATTGCAAATTACCGATGGCGAAGTCATCACCTCGACGAACGGCAAGACGCAAACCTTCCTTGCCATCATGCCGGACGGATCGTTTCGTATCGGGAAAGCCGTTACGATTCAGCCGGCGCTGCGCTTGACCAGCGGCTTACGGCTGGATTTTAACGGTGTGAACAAGGTGCGGAACAAAAATTTGACGAACCATGCTTTTTTGATGACGGACCGGTTCGGAACATCGACCTTATCGGAAGGGACGGGCGGAACCGAGATCGTCATTGCGCCGGTGGAACCGGGCGTGAAGCTGAGGCCAGGGCAACCGGTAACGGGGGTAGTGGAACAGGTGTATATGGCGGCCAACAACAGCATTCCAACCGGCAAATTCGTGATCACGGCCAGCGGAAGCAAGGCGGACTGGCTTAAGCAGCATGCAACCGTCGGGACGTCGTTGTCTTTTCAAGTCGATTATGATCAGGGAATCAGCAGTGCGCTTTATGTGATCGGCGGGGCTAACCACCGGTTTGCCGACGTTTTGTTGGATAATGGAGAAATACCCGTGGATGTAAAGGACTTGCTCGTTGCAGATAATTTGGAGCATCATCCAAGGACGATCGTCGCTTCCAAAGGCAGCAAGCTGTACCTTATTGTCGTAGACGGACGTCAGGCAGGGTATTCCGATGGAATGTCCGTGCTGGAAGCAGCCGCATACCTGCAATCGCTCGGCATGGAGCACGCGATCAATCTGGATGGCGGGGGCTCTTCCACGTATGCCGTGCGCCAGCCCGGAGACACGGAACTGAGGGTGCTGAACCGGCCGTCGGACGGAGAACTGCGGCCCGTTGCCAATGCGCTGCTCGTCGTCTCCGGAGAGCCTGAGAATAAAGCGGACGGGGTTGATAATAATCGATGACGCATACACGGTCCAAGTCTTTGTTGGTCATGGCGGCGGCTTCCTTGCTGACGTTGGTTGCGGCATGCGGCGGCTCCGGGAATGGCGTGACGAACGGTCCGTCCTCGCAGAATGAGAATGCAGCGGCGGCCGTCGATGGGCCGGTTAACGATGGCAAACCGATCACGATTCAAGTGTTCCAATCCAGCGCTGGCATTACGGATAGCGAATTTGAAGAGCTGTTCGTGAAACCGGTCAAGAGCAAGTTTCCGAATGTGACGCTGCAGATGGTGCGCGAAAGCGGAAAGTCGATCCCCAATTTGATCACCGCGGGGGAGTTTCCGGATATTATTTTCACCCCTACATTAAATATCCTCAAGTTTGTAGACGCCCAATTGACGCTTGATCATAGCGAGATAGCGAAGAAATACAAGGTAGACCTGGGGCAATTCGATAAAAATGCCATCGATGTCGTCAAGCTTTATTCCGATAAAGGCGAGCTGCTCGCGCTTCCGTTTCGAATTAATTTCTCCGTACTTTATTATAACAAAAGCATATTCGACAAAGCGGCCATCCCGTATCCGAAGGACGGTATTACATGGGAAGAAGTCATTGAGCTTGGCAGGCGGATCGCCAAGAGCAGCCCGGATATCGTTGCGGTCGATCCGAACTCGATGCGTTTAACCGCTCAAAATCTGTTAGTTCCTTTTGTTGATCCGAAAACGGAAAAGGCGGATTTGAACAGCGAGAAATGGAAGTATGTTTTTGATTTATACAAATCGATTCTGGAAATTCCCGATAACAAAAGCGCCAAAAGAGGCGTAGCCGGCTTCGAAAAAGACCAGACCGTCGCCATGTACACTTCGTCGGGGGGACGGCTGGAGGAGATTGAAAGCTTGGCCAAACAGGGCGTTGCGCTCGATTGGGATATGGTTACGTACCCCGTGCCGAAAAATGCCGCCGCCAAAGATATCGTAACGATGGCGCACGTGCTGGCGGTTTCTTCCACCGCGAAGAACAAGGACGATGCTTTCAAAATCGTCTCCTATTTGGCCACCGACCGTGACGTGCAGACGAAGCTGGCGAAGGGAGGTTTCATATCCGCGTTAAAGGATGACAGCCTGAAGAAACATTTCGGAGAAAATTTCAAGACGCTGCAGGGAAAAAACATTCAGGCTGTGTTTAAAAGCCAATACGGTACGATGGCTAAGCCGACCCGATATGACGATGTGGTGGTCAAAGCGATAGACAATGCGGAGAAAACGATGCGGGCAAACGTCGGGAAGGATGTCAATTCGATCATTCGCGGCGCGCAGGAGGAAGCGCAGCGGCTCATCGAGGCGGAGAAGGCGGCTAAAAAATAAAGGGCCCGAGCACCGTGACCTGGAGGAAGAAACGTTGAAAAAACCGAACATTATGCTCATTATGACGGATCAGCAGCGCTTTGATACGCTCGGCTGTTACGGCAACCGCGTGATCGAAACGCCGAATTTGGACTGGCTTGCTTCCGAAGGCACTGTATTTTCGAACGCCTATTCATGTACGCCATCCTGCGTTCCGGCTCGGACTACGCTGAACACCGGTATGGATCCATGGAACACCGGCGTCTTAGGTACGGGGCGAGGGCAAGGGAAAATGGGCCGTGGCTTCAAGCATACGCTGGCCGGCGAGCTTGCGAAGCATGGCTACCATACGCAGGGGATCGGAAAAATGAATTTTTCCCCGCAGCGGGCACTCAACGGGTTCCATCATACGATCCTCGACGAATCGGATCGCGTGGAAACGCCTGGTTTCGTGTCGGACTATAACGCATGGTTCGAGCGCAATAAAACGGGCGACTATGGCAGGACGGATCACGGGCTCGACTGGAACTCCTGGATGTCCCGTCCGTTTCATGCGCCTGAATATTTGCATCCTATCAACTGGACGATCAATGAATCGATGCGTTTTCTCGAAAGAAGAGATCCGGATGTTCCGTTTTTCTTGAAAGTATCTTTTTCCCGGCCGCATTCCCCGTACGATCCGGCGCAGTTTTACTTTGATTTGTACCGGAACAAAGAGCTCCCTGAACCCGTTGTGGGTGGATGGGCGCATAAGAACGACGTGCCGGATGACGCAGCAAAGCCCGATGCGTGGCGAGGCAAACGCAGCGCCGACGAGATTCGCCGGGCAAGAGCGGGGTATTATGGATTAATTCATCAGATCGATCAGCAACTCGGCCGTTTGTTTATGCTGTTAAAGAAGCAGGGGGCGTGGGACAATACGCTGATTATATTCACTTCGGATCATGGAGACATGCTCGGAGACCATCATTTATGGCGTAAAACCTATGCCTACGAAGGTTCGGCGCATATCCCCTTCATCGTACGATTGCCCAAGGCGTTGAGAGCTCCCGCCGTCAAGAGGGCTCCCGGTCCGGTATGCCTGCAGGACGTCATGCCGACGATGCTGGAGACAGCCGGGATCGCGATTCCGGACACGGTGGACGGCCGGAGCGTTCTGCCGCTTATCCGCGGCGAATCTGTTGGATGGCGCGCCTTTGTGCACGGCGAGCATAGTACCTGCTACTCGGAGGAGCAGGAGATGCAGTATTTGACGGACGGCGGTTGGAAATATATCTGGTTTCCGAGAATCGACCGGGAGCAGCTGTTCGATCTGACTGCCGATCCGATGGAATGCCTGGACCTCTCGGAAGATCCCGCTTACCGAAGCGATTTGCTCCTGTGGCGTGAGCGGCTGGTTCAGGAGCTCGAGCCGAGAAAGCTCGGTCTGACCGATGGAGGACGTTTGGTAGGACAGGCTGGAAAGCCGTTCATCGTCTCCCCCCATTACGGCGTACGTATGGAGAACTGGAAACAAATGCTCCAATAGTTGAGGCGTGGCCGTAGAAGACAAGGCATAGAGCTGTCGGAACGTATGCGGCTTCGCGCAATGGCGGAATGCCGTACATCATCCTCTGTATAAAATTCGGATATTTCAAACCATAATATAACAGCTTGCTTGATTCCGACATACAGAGGAGCAGATGAATATGAACAACAAATGGTTGCTGGCGCTGCCGTTATCGTTGGCGCTTGTCTTTAGTATGACACCGGCTGCAGGATCCGTGCAAGCGAAGGCGGGCGAGGAGAAAGGAGCGGCGGTTTGCTTAAGTCCTCAAATGGTCCAACTGAAAGGCGATATGCAGAAGGCTTGGATCGATCATACGATTTGGACGCGAAGCTATATCGTCAGCGCTTTATCTAATCGCCCGGACCAGAAGGCCGTACTGGACCGGCTTTTGCAGAACCAGCAGGATATCGGCAATGTGATCAAGCCTTATTATGGGGAAGCTGCCGGCAATCAGCTGGCCAAACTGCTGAAAGAGCATATTTTGATCGCGGGAAAAATTGTAGCCGCGGCGAAAGCGGGCAATCAGGCGGATGTGAAAAGGTTAGAAGCGGAGTGGCACAGAAATGCCGACGATCGCCAAATTTTTAAGCGCAGCGAATCCGAATTGGCCGTTTAAAACGCTGCAAGATATGCTGTATACGCACCTTCAGTTGATTACGGAAATCGTCCTTGACTGCATCAAAGGGGATTGGGCAGCGGATATTGCGGCAACCGACAAAAACGAGATCCATATGATTCATATGGCGGACATCTTGACGGAAGGCATTGTCAAACAGTTTCCCGAAAAATTTTGAGTCCCTCTGACAGACGGTGCAAAGCGGAATAGCTTCCCATCATCGTCCGAAAGAGGGTCGCGGTCGATGGATGCCGGTAACGTGTTGAATCGAAAAGTAACGGTAGAGCCGCAGGGCATGCGGCTTTTTCTTTTGGGCAAGCCCGCCTAAAATTGTCTTTTATATGAATCTTTCTCCACCGGCCGCCGCCCTGTGACCGAAGTCATGGTGATGACATGCAAAGAGACGTATAATAGGAAGCGGGACTTTCGATATTACACGCAAGGCGGG
Source organism: Paenibacillus solanacearum (assembly GCF_910593845.1). Classification (GTDB taxonomy): domain Bacteria; phylum Bacillota; class Bacilli; order Paenibacillales; family NBRC-103111; genus Paenibacillus_G; species Paenibacillus_G solanacearum. Next base: position 49,458 of record NZ_CAJVAS010000018.1, read on the forward strand.
TGGATCGACTTTGAAAACTGTAGTCATTATCGGCGGCGGGATCACCGGACTATCGGCCGCTTATTTTTTGGAAAAGACGTTGAAATCTCGGTCGTCGCAGGCCAACATTGTGCTGGTGGAAGCCAGCGATGCGCTGGGCGGCAAAATCCGAACCGTTCACGACGGCGAATTCATTATGGAGACAGGAGCGGACTCGATTGTCGCGCGCAAGACGAATGTCGCTCCGTTGCTGGAGGAGCTCGGTCTGCAGGACGACGTGGTGTACAACGCCACGGGCATCTCCTATATATATGCGGACGGCGAGCTGAAGCAGATTCCGAAGGACGCGGTGTTCGGCATTCCGCTCAGCATGGAGTCGCTAGCTACGACGACGCTCGTATCGGCGCAGGGCAAGGTGGATGCGCTCAAAGATTTCTATACCCCGAACGAAACGTTTACGAAGGAAAGCTCCGTTGGGGCGTTTCTCGAACATTTTCTCGGCAAGGAGCTGGTGGAAAAGCAAATTTCGCCGGTCTTGTCGGGCGTATACTCCGGTCGGCTGGAGGACTTGACGATCGCGTCCACGCTGCCGTACTTGCTCGAATATAAAAATAAATACGGCAGCATCATTCAAGGGCTGGCCGAGAACAAGCAGCGGTTTCAGGGGAACGGGGACAGGAAGTTTTTGTCGTTCAAGCAAGGCGTCTCTTCTCTGGTCGACCGCATGGAAGAGCGGCTGACGATGACGCGCATTTACAAAGGCGTACGAGCCGAGGAGGTCGGGAAGCTTCCGGAGCGTTATGTCGTTTCGCTGTCCAACAACGAGCAGGTGGAGGCGGATTTCATCGTACTGAGTACGCTGCACCCGGCAGCGCAGCGTCTGCTTGGCGACGAGCGGCTGGATGAAGATTTCGACCGGTTGAAGAACAGCTCGCTTATTAGCGCGTACCTGGGGTTCGACCTTCAGGACAGCGAGCTGCCCAAGAACGGAACAGGCTTCATCGTCGCGGAAGGCAGCGACCTGAAGTGCAACGCCTGTACGTGGACGAGCCGCAAATGGGAGCATACGTCGGAGAAGAACCGGCTGCTGGTCCGTTTATTTTACAAGAGCACCGGCCGGGATTACGATACGCTTCAACAGATGACCGAGGCGCAGCTACTGGAGGTCGCGCGGAAAGATATCGAAGACAGCCTGGGCATTACCGGCGTTCCGGTATCGTTCGAAGTCACCAAATGGCATGAGACGATGCCCAATTACCATTTGCAGCACCCGCAAGCGGTACAATCGCTCGAGGACAAACTGGCCGAGTACTACCCTAACGTGATCTTGGCCGGCTGCTCCTATTATGGCGTCGGCATCCCGGATTGCATCCTGAACGGCGAGCGGACCGCGCAGCAGATTGTGGATCGATTGTAGACTACCGGAAGCTTCGCGATATTCACTGTGATGATGAAGACATAGATCGGGCAGATCTTTCTTACGGCTAAATCCCGACATTGCATATGATATAATGTAAGCATGATCGTACCGATGGAAGGGTGGGAGCGACATGAAGCTAATTCAGGATGTTCATAAACTAATAAAGCTAACGGGTGAACGGGCTAAGCTGGATGCCAAGGCAAACGGCACTTACATCGTTTATAAAACGGAGAAAGGCCAGATCGTCAAGGAATATGCCAATGGGCAGGTTGAGCTCATTTGAATCTTATTGATCATTTAATCGTCGTTGACAATAGTGATATGACCGGTGAAATTGTCTTCGAAGCAGAGCAGGGTATCCTGAAATATCAAGCAGACGCACTTCCCCAGTGGGTTTTAGGTATCGCACGGAATTTTGAATCAAGATGATTAGGTGTATGACGATGCCTGTTCACAAAATAAAATCCCGAGCCGCCCTAAACGGAGGCTCGGGATCTATTTTTTTCACGTGTTACAAGGTGATGGCTGTCTCCAGTGCGACTTCCATCATTTCGCGGAACGACGTTTGTCTTTCTTCCGACGTCGTTTCTTCCCCGGTCAGCAGATGATCGCTCACCGTCAGGATCGTCAGCGCGTTGACGCCGTACTTGGCGGCGACGGTGTACAGCGCGGTAGTTTCCATCTCGACGCCCAGGACGCCGTGAGCCATCAGTCTTTCGACGACCGTCTTGTCATCGCGGTAAAAGGAGTCGGAGCTGAAGATGTTCCCGACATGCGGCTTGATGCCTTTGGCCATCGCCTGCTCATATGCCGTCTTCAGCAAAGCGAAGCTGGCGATCGGAGCGAAGTCAAAGCCGGGGAACACAAGCCGGTTGATGTTCGAATCCGTGCAGGCGGCCTGCGCGAGAATCAGCTCCCGCACGCGGACATGCTCCTGCATCGCGCCGCACGTGCCGACGCGGATCAAGTTCTTCACGCCGTACTCCCGGATCAGCTCATTAGCATAAATGCTGAACGAAGGGATGCCCATGCCTGATCCTTGCACGGACAGGCGCTGTCCGCGGTACGTTCCGGTATAACCGAGCATGCCCCGCACTTCGTTATAGCAGACGACATTTTCCAAATACGTCTCCGCAATAAATTTGGCCCGAAGCGGGTCACCCGGCATCAGTATCGTTCCTGCAATATCTCCTGGTTTGGCTGCGATATGTACGCTCATGATCGTATTCCTCCTGCGATGGTCTTTCTATATTCCATTAGTATAATGCAGTTGCCTTGAATGTACACATGAAATGTGAATAACGTTTACGTTACGATTTGCCGAGAAAGAAGGACAATATTCCCGCCGCGATGAGCGGGCCGACCGGAACGCCACGGAAGAAAGCGACCCCGATAATCGTACCCAGCATTAATCCGGTAACGACGGCAGGCTGATTCGTCATTAAAGCGGCGCCGCGGCCGCCCATATAGGCGACCAGCACGCCGACGGCGATCGCCAGCAGCGACTTCCAATGGAGGAACGATTGGTAGATGGTCTGAAATTCGATCTTGCCGCTGGCGATCGGCGCCAGAATGCCGATGGTCAGTACAATGATTCCGACCGTGAGACCGTATTTCTCGATCCACGGAAACGCTTGATGCAGATGAACGACGCGGAGCAGCAGCAGCGCGACGACGGCAATCGTAATGGAGGAGTTGCTGCTGAGAATTCCGAGCGCCGCCAAAATCAACAGAACAATCGAAGGCATATCGATTTGTGGCATAGTCAGAAGCTCCTTTGATAGGGAATGGAATTTCGTAACGCCGGGCTTGCGCTATACGGACGGCAAATGAAGCTCTTCTCTGGCCTTCGCTTCGCTTTTTTCCGGCCAGTGCACGCCCTGCTCCCATGCCAGAACGAAAGATTCGTATCTGCGCTCTGCCGGAACGGCGTCCAACGGGCCGAAATACCGCTCGATCGCGAGCAGCTGCGATGCGTGCGCCCGCAGCGCTTCCGCCTTCATCTGCCACTGCGGCTCCGTATCGATCGTGAGTGCCGGTCGGCGCCCTTGCTGCCGCAATTCGTCCGACATGACATAGTACAGCCGCTCCACGGCCGGACATTGGCCGTTCAGCACCGCTTTCGTCGCGAGCCGGGAGATCGCCATATGATCGGGGTGGCGGTTGCCGCCGTCTTCGGGAAAGGTGAACACCGCCTTGGACCGGTGCCGGTTAATAAATGCCGCGACCCGTTCCACGGCCTCGCGCTCCTCCGCGGCGGCGAGCCGGCCGTCGGGATAACCGAGGTGAACGACCTCCGAGAGGCCGAGGACGGCCGCCGCGCGGTTCATTTCGCGCTCGCGCAGCGCTCCGAGCTGCTCGCCGGTCAGATGGCCGAAGGCGCCGTTCTTCTTCCCGGCATCGCCCCGGGTGGCGAGCAGCAGGGCCGGCGGGTGGCCCGCATCGGCAAGCTGCCGAATAAGACAGGCGCTCAGAAATGTTTCATCATCGGGGTGCGCGTAAATCAAGCTGACGCTGGACATCGTTTGCTCCGTCCCTTCCACGTGGATTCCTGATTTATTATAGCCGAAGAACGGGACGTTTTACCAAACCTTGGGCCAAATGCAGAGGCCCCATGCCGCCGCCGAAGAGCGGGACCGCTCCGGCTTTCGCCCGATTTCCGAGTGCGCTATACTTAGCGGTAGAGGAGGGCCGCTATCATTTATGGATACGATTACACATACGTTATTTGGACTTACTTTATACGGCGCGGTGGATAAAAGCGGCATGTCGAAGCACGAGAAGCAGGCACTGCTCTTCACGACGGTCGCCGGCTCGCAAATTCCCGATATCGACGTCATTTCCGCCTGGTGGGATTCGGCCGGCCGTTACCAGATGTGGCATCGCGGCCTGACGCATTCCATCTGGCTCGTGCCGGTCTGGGCGGCGCTGCTGGCCGGTCTGGCGCGCCTGCTGTGGCGCACCAAGGGCTGGAGTTTGTTCTTCATCGCACTGCTCGCCGTGTTCATTCACGATACGAGCGATCTGTTCAATGCCTGGGGGACCGGGTACTTCGAGCCTTTCTCGCCGATGCGCATCACGTTCGGCACGGTGCCGATCGTCGATCTCGTCTTCTGGGCGGTCATGCTCCTCGGCTTTGTCACCGTCCGGTGGGGCGGGCGGTTGAAGCGCATCCCGTCTCACCGCCTATACCGCTTGGTGTGGATGGTGATGGCGCTTCATGTGCTGATCCAATCCGTTCAAGGCTATACATTGTATCGCCAGGCTGCGCCGCTATATGACGAAGTCGCCTTGTCGGCGGACTTTGTTCCCGGCGTGTTTACCGTGATCGGGAAGAAGGGCGATAAGGTCGATCTGTCCAGAGGGACCGTATGGACAGGACTGCGGCAGCAAATGCAGCTCGTATCGAGAGAGGATACGAATCTGGATCGGCTGTTCGAGCAAAATCCGAAGGCGAAGACACTGTACGAATGGTCTCCTTTTGTCGTGATCGTCGATGACGAGAAGCGGATCGGGCTGTATGACCCGCGCTTTTACCGCAACGGGCAATCGTTCTTGTTCGAGTTTATCGAGAAGTAGGCAGTGAAAATGAGCGCGGCGCATAATTGTATTGACGGAGGTGAGGGTCATCGAACGGGAGCATGCGGTTGAACGAATCAGTAATGCGGTTGTGGAAGTAAAGACGGCACACGCGTATGGAACCTTCCGAAGCAGGAGGCCGTGTCGTTGCTATCCGCCGTACCTGCGGTCGCAGAAGAAATCACTTCCTTCCATACGGCGGTTCAATCGTATTACCCGCAGCAGGACTGCGTGGAGAAGGCGCTGCAGGTTATTCATGACGGCATGGCGTTTCTTGACGCAGCCAAACGCTGCTGGGAATCGATCCGCTGATCAAGGAACAAATTCGCCGATCGAATCTTTGCCAAGCCAACGAATCTCATTCGCCCGGCACCCTCGTTAGAGGGTGCTTTTCATATGCTTATACCAACTGAATGGCTACGCCTTTGGAGGCGAGCTGATCAATATCTTCCTGCGGAGCCTGCCGATCCGTAATCATCATGTCAAAATGCTCGACCGGGCAAACGAATGCCGGATGCACCTTGCCGAATTTGCTGTGGTCCGCGACCAGAATCGACTTGGCGGCATGGCGCATCATCACATTTTTGACCTCGGCGGATGTCAGCGACGGCGCGGTAATGCCGCTCTTGATATGAATCCCCGATGTACCGAGGAAGCAAAGGTTCGCGCGGAAGTAAGAAATCATTTTTTCCGCGAGCGGTCCGATAATGCTGACCCTTGGGTTGACATCGCTCATGATGCCGCCGCAGACAAAGATGGAAATATCTTTTCGTTGGCTGAATATATGGGCAAGCTCAATGCTGGTAGTCACGATCGTGATATTGGAGAAAAGCGCGAGCTTGCTCGCAATTTCCAAATTGGTCGTGCCGCCGTCCATAAAAATGGTATCCCCTTCATTGACCAAATCGACCGCGGCTTTAGCAATACGCTGCTTTTCGTCCAGTAAGCGAACAGGGGGGAGCGCCATTTTTTGGTTTTTCGAAATGATGGCGCCGCCGTTAACCCGCTGGATTTGAGCGATCTCTTCCAAGAAGGCCAGGTCACGACGGACAGTGGCGGGAGACACGTTGAGGCTTTGACACAGCTGGTCTATATTCATGAATTGATTGGTTTTGATCAGTTCCATGATAGCGGCAAGACGCATTTCCTTCTTTTTCATTCGTGTCATTCCTTATATTTTCATTATTAAAAGTATACAAAGATCGTCATGGCCTTGTAAAGACAAGACGGATTATGCGGTTTTTAACTCCCTGAAATGATTAATGTTGATCATTTCATTTTGTTAATTTGATAAAACAATGGTTTTATGCTGCTATTTTGCGAAAAACGGATTGATGATAATCAAATTATGATTTAATATAGGGGTATCGAAGGAGATTTCGTGAAAAAATGATTAATAATAGTCATTTTGGATGATGGGGAAGGAGGTTTGCTGCGAAAGGGGCAGGGGAGAGCAAACGCTCGTTAATGATGTGCCGGTCTGGATGAGGCAGCATCGTTCTGCCTGATCGCGCTTCGGCGAGACAAATCGATAAATCAATTTCAGGAGGAATCAGCGATTGCGACTGTACATTATTCGTCATGCAGACCCGGACTACGCTAACAACACGATCACCCCAGCCGGGCATTTGGAAGCGCGAGCTTTGGCTGACAGGATGCAGAAGGAGAACATCGATGTTATTTACAGCTCACCTATGGGGCGGGCGCTTCACACCATGCAGTATACCGCGGAGCGCACCGGTCTGGAACCAACCGTTCAGCCGTGGCTGGCCGAATTGGCCGGCTGGAAGGTGCCCGATGTGTCAGGCAAGCATGCGGTGGCATGGAATGTAGACGGCGAACGGATTCGAGGACATAAGCCGTTTCCTTCAAGCGAGAACTGGCACAGCCACCCGATGTATGATCAGACGGATTTGGCGCACAGATTTTCGCAGCTGAAACAAGATTCCGATCTGTTCCTCAAGGAGCTCGGGTACGAAAGAAACGATGGAGTATATGAGATGTTCCGGCCGAATGAACGGAAGATCGCTGTGTTTTGTCACATGGGCTTCGGCCTGGCATGGATAGCGCATTTGCTCGAGCTGCCGCTTTCCTTTGTGTGGAGCGGATTTTGGCTGGCTCCAAGCTCGGTAACGACCATTGTATTCGATCAAAGAACGGCGACGCGGGCCGTACCCCGTTGTTTGGGGATGGGCGATGTTTCGCATCTTTACCAAGCCGGACTTCCCGTTCAGCCCAGCGGCATCATCGCCAATTTTTATTGAGCGAGCGCATGCATAATATTCGGCGGTGTTGATTGCCGCAAACCATACGATCATAAGGAGGGTGTCGATGCGGCCCAAAGCCAACGCTAAATGGTACTTCATCGCAGCCTTGCTGGTTGTTCTTGCTGCCATGGCCAGTCTTGCCGTAATGGTATGGTTCCCGAACGGCAAATCGGACGAACCAGTCCTGATCAGCTTGAACAAACCGGTAACCGCCATGTCTTCGGAAAAGGCTCACGAGCCTGTTTTCGCCATCGACGGGGATGCGGCCAGCTACTGGGCTTCCTCCCTCGGCACCGCCGGCATGACCTGGATGCAGGTCGATTTGGAAAGCATCCATAAGATCGACCAAATTCATCTACGCAACTGGGTCGATGGGAAACGGTTTTATCACTATTATATTACCGGGAGTATAGACGAAGCGAACTGGTTCCCTATCGCCGTGAAATCGGATGATCGCCCTGCTGCCGACGAGGGGGATCGATTCCAGGTTAAGGCAGTCGCCCGGTACGTCCGCGTCTATGTCACGCATCATTCCGCGAACAACAGCGCCCACATCAGCGACTTCAAAGTATATGGCCATCCTCTCGCAGCGAAAGCCGCCAATGACGCGCATCTCTTGGACATCGAACAGAGTGCGGTCGATCGGGAAACGTATTCTGCCGGTCAGCCGGTCAGTTTGACGTACAGCTTGCGAAATCCTTCCAAAGACAACAAGGTAACGCTATCTGCACTTCATGTGAAAATATTTAAGCTCAGCAATCCGTATGTGCTGCTAGAAATTCCGGTACAGTCCGGATTGACTGTTCTGCCGGGCCAATCGGTCAAGCGAACAGTCCCATCGCTCTGGACCATTCCGAATGATATGCCTGCCGGCTCCTATGGGGTCTACTTCCAATTTCAATATGACAGCGGTTACATCGATGAACGCTATGCCGACTTTATTCGCGTCGTTTCGGGTTCGGAGCGCACGGTCTACCAGATCGACAAGCATAACTACAAGGGGATCGACGTGTACACGCTCGACGGCGGAATGAGCGCGGAATATGCAGTTCAGAAATCGGCGGAGATGCTGGGGGCCACCGTTTCGCATACATGGTATGTGTCGCCCAAGGGAGGAACGTTCCCGGTTTACGGAACGAGGTCTTTTTTACAGCGATCGATCCAGCAGACGGTCGATTTCTACAATAAAGAATTCGGCAAGGAGACGCCATTCGATACCGTCATCATTTCTACCGGAGTGATGCCCGTATCTTATATATCCCGAACGATGAAAGCGCCGGTGCTGCCGCTGCAGTATCTCGTCAGTCTCGATACGATCAAGGAGCTGCGTTCGATTTTGCAGTACGCCAACGCCAACGGAATTCCAAGCTTCGCCTCCATCGGTTACGCGCGTTCGATGCCGATGACCGCAGTGGCGTGGATGAAGCTGCTCGGGCTGCCCGAGGAATATAAACAATTCCTGAATCAGCATCAGGTGAAGCATGTGGTTCTGATGGGCGCCGACGAAACGAACGGCGGGGAAGATCTGGTGCGCAAGGTCGTTGGCGAAGGCGTGAACCCGGTCGGTACAGACCCCGGCGATATGTACGTTGTATATAAGCAGCGGGCCACGGCGCAGGACGTTGCCTTGTTGAACAAAGAAATTAAAGACCTTAGCGAAGCGCCGTTGGAGAAATATTCCCGTCATTTGTCCGACTGGGAAGGCGGTGTGGTCAAGCGGCAGATTGATGGATTCAGTCGTGATTTGAAGGCGTCGACCGGGGTTCGGGAGATCGTGTTCGTCACCGGACGCACCTCGCTGGGACTATACGATTTGCCTACGTTCGCAGTCCTGGAATTTATGAAAAAAAACGAGGAGGTGTTTGCCGCGGATGGACCCGTCGTTCGCGGTGTGACGCTGAGCCCTTATTTGTTGTCGCATCCGTTCTATGAGACGAATATTCGCTATGTGCCCCTCGTTTACTATCAAGGAAATACGACGCAGAATACGATTGACCTCCGCTTGAATGAGATGGTGCGCCAGGCGGTTCGCCGTTATTTCCCGAACATTCGATTTGAGGATTTGAACATATGGATCAATGCTTCCAGGAATGCCGGCGGCAATGTAGCGGAGGAGTTCAAGAGAAGCCTCCGCGAGAAAGGGCTTCTGCATATCGAAGAACAAAATTACGGAGCAGACGAGGAGTGGAAACCGGAAGACGGCATGGAGGCTCCGACCGAGCGCATCGTGGAGCAATGGGCCGCATCGACGACGCCGGAAGCTCTGCAAGCGTGGGACCATCGCCTGACGCCGCTATCCATCGAGGATCTCAAGACGATCGCCCGCATCTATCCGAATGTTTCTGTCACCCCTGAGTAACCTGTGTTTTCCAACGATGATCGGGCTGTTTGGACATCCCGCCGCACCTTGCAAGCATAGCAGCCCTCGAATAAACGATATGAGGAGGCGTTTCAATGAAAAACATAGCGATTGTATCCATCATTGGTGTGCTTGCAGGCTCTTTAACAGGCTGCGCGGGAGGCGGCGCTCCGGAAAGCCCGAAGCAGCCGGCAGCGGAAAAACCGCATGATCCGGTCACTTTAAAAATGTTCACGACCCAGCCGTTCAACAAGGACGATCTGAGCAACCTGATCAATGGACCGCTCCAGAAAAAATATCCTTATATTACCGTCGAGCCGATCGAAACGCCCAACAATTCGCTGACGCAATACATCGCCACCGGAGAGCCGATGGATCTGCTGACGATATACAACGGTCATATCCCGTCGTATAAAGACTTTAATATTTTTACGGATATTACGCCGCTGGCGCAAAAGATTTCATTTGATTTCGGCCGGTTCGATCCGCGGTCATTGGAAACGGTCCGGGCGATCTCGGACAAAGGCGAGCTGTACGGCATTCCTTATAACGTGCAGTTTAACGCAGTGTATTACAATAAGGACATTTTCGACCGGTTCGGGGTGGCGTATCCGAACGATGGGATGACATGGGAGGATGCGATTCGCATTGGCCAGAAGTTGACGCGTCTTCAGGACGGAGTGCAGTACCGGGGATTGGACCCGGAAAGCATCATTCGGCTAATGTACCCGTTATCCGCAACCGTTGTCGACGGCAAGACGAATAAATCTCTTGTGAGTGGCGAGCTGTACAGAAAGCTGTTCGAGACGGGGTACCAAATTTATTCCATTCCCGGAAACAAACCGGCGAAGTGGAGCATCAACTCCACGAACGCGTTTATTAAGGACCGCAATGTGGCGATGTTTGCAGGCGTGAACATCTTTAACTCGCTCGCGCAGTACCAGGACTTGAACTGGGACCTCGCGCAGTACCCGAGCTACAAGGATAAACCGAACGTGTACGGCATGTACGATCTGCACGTCATGACCATCAGCAAAACAAGCAAGTATCCGGACGAGGCGATGAAAGTACTGGAGGTGCTCTTCTCGGATGAGGTGCAGATGATGAGCACCAAAGAAACGGGGCGGGTATCTCCTCTGAAAGACCCGAAGTTCAAAGCGGCCTTCGGCGCAGATATGCCGGTTCTGAAAGGAAAGAGCATTCCAAGCATTTTTAAAAGCCAGCCCGCCTCGGCTCCGCCGTTCTCCATTCATTATCCGAAAGCGAGGGACATCCTCAGCAATCAATTCCAGCAATATGCAGACGACAAAAAGGACATGAATTCCGCGCTGAGGGACGCCGACGAACTGATCAATCAATATATATTGGAAAATACCAAGTGATCCTTGCCAGGAGGACCGGCGACAAGACGACGATATTGATTTCCCATCGTCTGGGGATTACCTCTATCGTCGACCGCATTCTCGTCTTCTCGAGCGGCGAAATTATCGAAGAAGGCAGCCACGAGGAGCTGATGGCGCTGGATGGCCAGTACGCCAAGATGTATCGCGCCCAGGCGTAATGGTATAACGAGGACGTGGAGCTGCAAAGCAAGCTGGTCAATACGTAGTTGTAAGCGCGAGAGAAGCGGCTGCCGGGGAAGGCAGCCGCTGTTTGCCGTGGCCTGAGGTTCTCAAGCGCATTGGCCGATTGGTCTGCGCACTGCTGCTTGGGACATGCGCGGCGAACAGCCAGGACGTGGCGCCGAGGCTTTCGCTCCCGGGGAAGCCCGGATACGGCGAGAGCGGGGGCGCAGACTTGCCGCTTGCGCGCGGTAGCGGCAGGCCGTATTTACGATGCCTTATGCAAGGCCGCTTCGAGCAGCAGCCAGCGTTCATGCTGCCATCTCCATAACGAAGTGACGTAAGCTATCGTATCGGCATTGTAAAATCCGGCGATGCGCTGAACGCCATACAATCCGCAGACGCCGCTAGGGTCCAGACGGACCGGACGAAGAACGCTGTATGCGTTCGGAAGCACGTTCGTCGGCGTGAGCAGCTTGCCGTCGCGGTAATAGCCGGCTTGATCGTAGGCTGCCTTACGGTCAGACAAATCGATGGTATACCGCTGATTCGATTCCTTGATGGCAATGGTCGCCCGATAGCCGTCCTCGAAGCGGCCGGTTATGCCGAGAGGCTGCGGCACGGGAAGCTGCCGAGGAACGTGATGCAATACGGTATACAAGTAATGATCCGACGTTCCGGCGCTGCCGCCCGTCTCGGCGGTGACGTAGATGTCCGCGACGCGATCGCCTGTGAAATCGCAAAACTGCATGGTCGGATTGTACCCGCCCGGCACCGGAATCACGATCGGCCGAGGCTTTGTCCGGTCCGTCACTTCCACCGCCAGCTGCTTGAAGTAGACGGTATCGGGGCTGTATTTTTGCCCGTATAAGGAAACGCGGTCTGGAAGCCGGTCCCCGGTCACATCCACGTCCTTGCTGTCCAATAAAATGTAATCTTGAGCCGGCCTTGCGAGCCCGTTGTTCATCATGCACATCTCTCCCTATTGCTTGCAGTATATGTGGGTCGATGACCCGAGGGCACCCTGAATGCATGCCGGACAAGCCCAAGGAGCGGGAAACCTGTACCCGTCAGGGATGTTATTTCGTTTAGCACATATATATTTTACGTGCCTGATCGTTAAGGGGATCAATGGTGAGGGGGAGATGAGGGGCTCAGGGATGACGCATTACGAGCTGTTGTTTCATTGGAACCGGCTGGACTGGCATTTCCCGGACGCCGTCATGGAGCGGGAGTTCGAGGAGAAGCAGTATTGGAGGAAATGTATGCCGGCCGGGGTGAAGGTGGACCATCACGGCCATATGTACGTGTCGGTGCCGCGGTGGGACTACGGGATCCCGTCAACGATGAACCGGATTGTCATTCGGGACGGCGCACCTGTGCTCGACGCGTTCCCCAGCTGGGAATGGAATGAGCCCGGCGATGTCCGGGCGCTGCAATCGGTGCTCGGGTATGAAATCGACGAATACAACCGGATGTGGATACTGGACCAAGGCAAAATCGCCTACGGTCCATCGCTGGAAGGCTCGCAAAAGCTGGTCATCTGGGATTTGAACAGCAACGCGCTCATCGACTCGATCGTCATTCCGAACGAGATTGCGCCGTACCGGACCTCGTTTCTGAACGATATCGTCGTGAACCATACCAACGGCTTCGCTTATATGACCGATTCGGGCAGCGGCTGGCCGGATCATCCGCTGGCCGGCGGCATCATCGTGTTCGACATGCGGGCGCGGTCGTTCCGGCGCGTGCTGGACCGGCATTTCAGCACGCAGGATGTTCCCGGCTTCCGGTTCGAGATCGATACGCAGCCGGTGTTCCAGCACAAGCCGGTCCGCATCGGAGCGGACGGCATCGCGCTTTCCGCGGACCGTTCCACTTTGTACTACTGCCAGGTGACAGGCCGGAACTTGTACGCCGTCGATACGTCCCTGCTGCGCAGCCTCCATACCCCACTGGAGACGATCGCCGGCGCCGTTCAAGCGCTCGGCAGCAAGAAGACGACGACCGACGGCATGCACGCGGACAATCAAGGCAATGTGTTCTACACGATGCTGGAGGGGAAGGGCATCGGCTTCTACTTCCGCGCAAGCGGCGGCTTTTATTCGCTTCTGTCCGACGACCGGATGCTGTGGGTCGACGGGGTCGCTTTTGACCAGCGAGGGTGGATTATATTTAACAGCAACCGGCTTCACCACATGTTCGACGAGCCGCAAACGATCGACTGGAGCAACCCGTTCAATCTGGCAATCTGGAGAGCTTATATCGGCGCGGATGTGAAGTCGTATTTGTACCCTTAAGTCTCGTTGAATTGAAAAAGCCTCCCATGAACCGTAAAATAAGCAGTAATGGCAATATGCAAAAATCTTGGCCAAGGCGGCAAGCGATCATGCGCCCCTTGGCCTCGAAGGTATGGGCCGGTTATCAAGCAACGAACATGAGGAGGATCTTCCATGAAGCCGCAAGCCAAAGCGCGACCTGTCCTGACCGAAGGACCTATCGCCAAGACGCTTTTTCTTTTTTCACTGCCCATCCTGCTCGGCAACGTGCTGCAGTCGCTCAATGGATCGATCAACTCGATCTGGGTCGGGAAATTTCTCGGCGAGACGGCGTTGGCGGCCACGTCCAATGCGAATATCATTATGTTTTTCCTGTTAAGCCTTGTCTTCGGCGTGTCGATGGCGGCCGTCATCCTCGTCGGACAAAATCTCGGCGCCCAGAAGGTGGACGAAGCCAAGCGGGTCGTCGGCACCAGCGCGGTGTTTTTTGCCGCGATGTCGGTGATCGTCGGTCTGGCCGGCATCATCTTTTCGCCGCATATCTTGGACTTGCTCAATACGCCGCCCGATGCCAAGGAGCTGGCCGTCAAGTATACGCAGATCATGTTCGCCGGCATTCCGTTCATGTTCGGGTACAATCTGGTCATGGCCGTGCTGCGCGGTTCAGGCGACGCGAAGACCCCGTTTTATTTCTTGCTGCTGTCGGCGGCACTGGACATCGTGCTCAACCCGCTGCTCATCGCCGGCATCGGCCCGTTTCCGGAGCTCGGCATCAGCGGATCGGCGATTGCGACGTTTATCGCCCAGTTCGTCAGCTTCGTGCTGCTCTTGATGTATTTGTATGCGAAAAAATATTTTTTGCGCATCACGCGAAACGATCTGCATCTGCTTCGGCTGGACTGGCCGCTCATCGGGGTACTCGTCCGCAAAGGCTTGCCGATGGGACTGAACATGGTCGTCGTTTCGTTCAGCAATCTGGTGCTTATCCATATCGTCAACGCGTTCGGTTCCGAGTCTACGGCGGCTTTCGGCGTTGCCACACAAATTTCCAGCTACGTGCAGATGCCGGCGATGGCGATCGGCGGGGCGGTGACGTCCATGGCTTCGCAAAATATCGGGGCCGGCAAGTGGGATCGGGTCAGCCGCATTACGTGGACTGGCGTCGCCTTCAATATCGGCTTGACCGGTTCGCTTGTCGCGGTCATTCATCTGTTCAACCGCGAAGCGGTGGGCTTGTTCCTGCCGCTGGGCGGCAAGGCGATCGAACTGGGCGTTCATATCAACAATTTGACGCTGTGGTCATTCATTCTGTTCGGCATCTTTAACGTCGTGGCTGGCGTCGTCCGTTCGGCCGGGGCGGTTGTCGTTCCGCTCATCATCTCGTTCATTGCGCTGCTCCTGGTCCGCATTCCGTTCGCCGAATATTTCGGCAGCGCCTATGGCTTCGACATGATCTGGTGGAGCTTTCCGATCAGCTTCGCCATCGGCGCAGCGCTCAACCTGCTGTATTATCGCTTCGGCAACTGGCGTAGTGCTCGCCTGATGGAAGCGGCCAATCGGACCAAACCGGCTTCCTGATCCGAGGCGCGAGCGTGCGGCGTGAACCTGCGATCATGGGTCCGCGTCTGCCCGGGGAAACAGTCTGCCTGAAAATCATCGATATAACGCCCCTCCCGCACATACAGTATAGTATGGAGTTATTTCGCGAGAGTTGGGGAGGACATGATGACATTAAGCGATTGCGAGAAAGTGCCGCGGGTTCGCGAAGGGACCTTCATGAACGGCCGCATCTCGCTGTTTCGAACCGGCTATACGCTCATGATAAGCAACAATCCCGAATATTTGGGCGGACAGCAGCTCAAGCAGCAGGCTTTGGCGGATGAAGGGCTGTACTTGTACAGAGATACGGCAACCGGGCGGGTGCGGGTTTTCCTGTATCATTACAACAATACAAAGTCTACGGTGAAGCTGGCCGTGTCCGTCCGAAATCCGGGTAAAACCGGCATGCACTTGTATCGAAGCCGTACCGGCATCTCGGTACACGGTCAGTCGATCATGGCCGGTACGCAGGCTTGGCACGGCTGGCTGACGAATGCGCCGCAAGGGCAGGACACGTATGTAAGCGCACTGCCCGCAGGCGAGTCGATGCACGTGCTGGAATCGCCGCTCGTACAGGTGAACGAGACGGTGTGCGGCGTGGTCGACTTCTTCGCTTTGTCGGGTTACGGCTTCTATGCTCCGCTCGAAATTACGGTATACGCGTTGGCGGAGCGGATCGCGCCGCGGCTCGCTGCGGCCAAGCCGGACCCGTATTACCAGCAGCTGCCCGACCGGCCGGCCGACGATCCTTGCTTCCGCGGGCAATACATCGAGTACGGGGACCCGTGCTTCGAAGCGTCGGTGCGAGGGACGTTTCCCTCCTGCTCGCGGTACGCGCTTGTGCCGTGGGACGCGTCGGGAGGCGCCCGCTATATGGAGCTGTTCAACCGGCATTCCAGCCCGCGAGCACTGCTGGGCGAATTCGAGCCGGGCATCGACGCGACGACGCATAAAAAAGTATACGTCGCCAATTACGGCGTAGATTACACCTTGCAGTTTTTGTTTGCGGATGAAGGGCACAAACAACATCTCGACGGCTATTTTCAAAATCCGTATGATTCATGGCAATATTTCATCCTGTCCGAAGACGGGGATGCGCGGTATTGCGGCGCGTTTGCCAAAGACGAGGCATGGCATTACAAGAAGCTGCGGTTGGCCGATTCCCGCCTTCACCGGCTGTGGACGACCATTCCGGGAGGCTTTAGCGGCAAGCAGCAAATCGTCTGGAAATAGTCGTCAGCAAATCGTATGATAGCGACCACGCGATTCAGAGGGGCGATATCATCGTGTTCAAGGTGTCGAATGATCGTATGTTTGTGAAGCGGGTCATTGCGCTGCCGGGAGAAACGGTGAAAGTCGCAGGCGATCAAGTCTATATCAACGGGGCGCCGCTCCGTGAGCCGTATTTGAAAGCGGCGATCGAAGGGGCGGCATCGAAGGGGAGCACATACAATGTGCGTGATTACGCGGAGCATACCGTGCCGGAAGGCTGCTATTTCGTTCTGGGAGACAATCGGTCGAACAGCTCGGACAGTCGCGATCTCGGGTTCGTGAAGCGCGAGCAGATCGTCGGTAAAGTGACCTCGGTGAATGGATCGCCGCTGCCATAGGAACGTCAACATAAGTACATGCGGGTCGGAGGAATCACGGTGAAATTTTACGTAGCATCAAGTTTCAAGAACATCGACAAAGTCAGGTACGTCAGCAAGCAGCTCGCGCAGCGCGGCTTCACGCTTACGTACGACTGGACGAACCCGGGCGAAGCGCTGACGCTGGAGCGGCTCAAGGAGATCGGGCAGCTAGAGAAAAGGGCGGTAAGCGAAGCGGATGTCGTCATTGTGCTGCTGCCGGCGGGCAAAGGAATCCATATCGAGCTTGGCCTGGCGCTTGGCTTTGGGAAAAAGATTATTTTGTACGCTCCTGACGATGAAGTGAACCAGATTGAGAAGACGAGCACGTTTTACCAGTTGGACGAAGTCGACCAATGCATCGGCACGTTGGATGAGCTTATTGACTATGTGACGGCAACGTCCATACGCGTCTGATGAGTTAAGCTTGCTAAGCCAGAGCGAGGCAAGCATTGGTTATCGTCAGCTCGTTTAATTGATCCAATGGTAAAAAAATATAGGCTTCCCGATGTGACTTTACGGATGCCTCTCTTGTCTAACCTATGGACCGGATAAAAATCGGCTGAAGCTTGGCCGGCCGTCGGAAAGTGGGGGAGTTACGATCAGGCAGCTTGTGTACTTTTGTTTATTTTTCGGTATCCTTATTTTCAGCAAAAAAGTGATTGTGGCTTGCGGGCTGTTGGTTTTGTTTTTTGCCCTCCTGTTGCTTTGGAAAGATAAGCGATAACAGCAGGAACCTGTGGACCTTCGTCCGATGAGGTGCGTTATGAAAGGAAGGACAGCAGATTGCGCATAGGGCTCATGTCCGGCTGTCCTTCTCGAAGCGTCCGCTACATCGAGCGAACGAAGCTCAGTACGTCGCCGGGCTCCATCCGAGTTCGATAATCCGGATTCACACTCGCGAGCCGGATGGTCCCTTTCGTATCGATCACATACGTCGCGGGCACGGGAAGCTCCCATGATTCGTCGCCGTTAAACTGCTCCAAGGCAAAGCCCAGCGAGCGGTATATGTGCTGCAGCGGTTCTGGAAGCTTAAATTTGAGCGCGTAGGCCTCCGCTGTGTGATTGCCCGAATCGCTTAAGACATGAAAGCTCAATTCGTTCTTGGACTGCATCGACAAGGAGCGGTCCGGCGTAAGCGGACTGATAGCTAACAGCTGCGCGCCGGACTCGCGAATGTCGTCCATGATGCGCTGATACGCCCTTAGCTCCAGATTGCAGAACGGGCACCATTCCCCGCGGTAAAAGGTGAGGATCACGGGCCCTTTGGCGAGTTCCTCTGACAAATTCACGTTGTCCCCCGCATGATTGCTCAAGGTGAAGTCGGGCGCTTTGGCGCCGACCGTAAGCCCTTTAGCGGCTCCGGATTCCCGCAGTTCCCCGATTTGACGCTCGAATGCTTCCGTGACTTCCTTGGGAAGTACCTCCAAGCCATGTTTCGTCATCGCTTCCAGTTGCTGCTGCAACGTGGCAATTTGCGGATTGCTCATTCTTTTTCTCTCCCTTCCGTTGATGCAACCATCGTAGCATGCCTTTCAGGGCCGCTCTACCACTGGACGGAGTCCGGCTGCGGTTGGCGGGAGCACGGTTGCAGCAAAATTGCATCGCATTAAAGACTGCATGCATCGGAGAGAATTTTTGGTTACATCCGGCGAATGAATTGTCCGGGATTGACGCCGTACTTGTCGCGAAACGCTTCGGCAAAATAGCTCGGGTTAGAATAGCCTACGGCATAAGATACGTCGATAACGCTCGCGGCGCCCTCCAGCAGCAGCCGGTACGCCCTTGTGAGACGCTGCTCTCTTAAATAACCGAACACGGTGCTGCCGTATACTTCTTTAAAGCTGACTTTCAATTTATGATCGTTCAAGCCGACCATGCGCGCCAGCTCCAGCAGCGATGGAGGTTCGGTCATTCGCTGCAGCAGGATATCTCTTGCTTGTTCGATTCTGGCCCGGTCGGTCCTGGAAAGCTTGGTGGATGCGGAAGTTCCGTCCAGCAGCAGCGTGCGGAAGCCTAACGACAATAGCTCCAGAAGCCTGCACTCTGTCTCCAGGTTTCTTGCTCCTTGTTGGGCGGCGGCTTGCATCAATTGCGTCAGCAGGACGGAAGCGGCCGGATCGATCCTTTCATGAAACATGCGAAAGGGTTTTCCGCCGATAACCCGGTGAAAGTCGATCGGACGTGCGCCGCCGGCTTCTTCCATAAAATGATGGAAGGCGGTGACCGGCATGCCGACACTCAGCGCCTGAATCGCTTGCCCACGGGTAAAATGCAGGCTAGCTTCTCCCGGATGGGCAAATTGCAGCATATAACTGCCCGCCGGGGCTTCGAAATGTTCTCCAGACACGAGAACGATCCGCGCCCCTTGCAGGCAATAGCTCAATTCCACCATAGGCGCTTCGGTGCGAAAGTTCACTTGCCGATCTTGATGAAGTGTAAAATCCGCCATGGCGACTCCCAGATCGCCGCGGGGAGCAAGCCGGTGAACCGCACCTTCTCCTATTCGGGAAGGCAGCCGCATCCGTTCGGTCCGTTGGTCCGACTGCCTGTGCACCTCAAGATCGTCGAAGAAGCGATTGAACATGTGCTGGACGTCTGGAATCTCCGTAACGACACCCCCTCTGTCGGGTAAAGCTGGATTGTATTATTCATTATAGACGCCCGGAAAACAGATGGGAAACGGGAGAAATGTAGGCTTGACTAGGAGACGCATACCAAAATGACCCGCGGCATCGCTGCCACGGGTCACAGAAATTATTTTTTCTTCTCGGCTTCAACCGCTTTGTTGATTTCCTCGTCCAGATCCCGAAGACCTGAGTTCACATCCCCATTGCTTGACAAGATTTGACTGAATTTTTTCTCTGTCATCGGTTCGGCGATTTCGCGGTACAGGTAGGTCGGGTATTTTACCGGCTTGCTTTTCACGATGCCGGCCAAGTTTTTGCTTTTCAAAGTTTCGTCGCTTTGCCCGAACGCTTTCTGAACGGCTTCATTGTTCAGAGGGGAGACGCGGCCGGCTTTGGAGACGTTCATCTGTACCTCATCGGAGGTTAACACTTCCATCACCTGGAGCACCTGATCCATATGCTTCGTTTGTGGCACGGCTCCTACCATGTACACGGTCGCATTGCCGAACGTGTTCGGCTTGTCCTTGTAGAACGGATGCTGCACGACGTCCCACTTGAGTCCGTCTTTCTCCGCTTCTTTCAGCCGCGACAACAGGTTGGTTTCATTCAGCATGGCGATGGTGCGATCCTTGGAGAACCCGTTCAGTCTGTTCTTGTTCGCATCCTTCGACGGCTCGTTGCCCGGAATCGAATAAACTTGCTGCCCTAATTGGAAGACGCGCTTCCAGCCTTCGCTTGACGTAATGGCTTTCTCCGTTTTGTGGTCAATATATTCTAGGCCGAGCGGCTGCGCTAGCCTCACGATACTCGCGATATCCCAACCGCGGTACTGAACGCCGTTATCGATCCGCGTAACCTTTTTGGCAAGCTCGTAAGCATCCTCCATGGTCATGCCGTCCTTCGGATAAGGAACGCCGAATTTATCGAAGATGTCCTTGTTGTAATACAGCGCATGAAAACTCGTTTCAAGCGGCAAACCGTATAATTCACCTTTTTCGGTCACCGAATATTGAATATCGTCCAGGTAGTTTTGCCCAAATCGTTTCAAGTCCAATTTATTTTGCTGGAATAGCGCTTTCATATCCATGTTGATTCCGCGGTCTTTTAACCCAGGCATGTTGCCGTTGAACGAAATGTACATGTCCGGAACTTCGCCGGCCGCAATAAGCTGATCGTACACCTTGAACGAGTTGGCGCTTACAAGCTCCAGCGTGATATAAGGATATTTCTTGGTGACCGGCTCGATGTACAGCTGTTTGAATTCGTCATTTATCGGCAAATGGACGGCGAATTTGAGCGTAACCGGCGTCGTATCCACGACCTTAGCCGGTGTCTGCGGCTGGTTGCTTCCGCTCTTCTGTCCCGCTTCTTCCTTCCCGCAGCCTGCTGCAGCTGTCATTATCAAGGCGAGTGCCATTCCCATTTTCAAAGTTTTCAAGATGATCCACCCTTTCTCTATATCAGTTGTTGTGCTGCAATCTTGGATACAAATTGTAACCGCTTTCAAGTCATTCGGCTTTTTTAAATGTAGCTCGTCAGGTCCCTTATTGCAAATCATTACACCCCTTTTGAATTTCTTATTCCATTTCATCATAATCACAAAATGATCTTCCGAACATGCACCATTAGTTCATGCACAATATATTTTATTTCAATCAAGAGACAAGTGCCGGGACCGCCGGGCGGCAAACCTCATGTTTGGCTTGCCATATGCCGTTGTCCGTATGCGGTCTCCCGGGGAGAGTTCGGTTCAGACGAATACTTTCTCTTTTCCCGGCTTAGCAGGGCATATACATTATTCATAAACATTCTTTATAAAAAGCAGGGATGGAGGAAGATGCGAATGGAGCGAAAACTGCCTTTATTTATCGTCACGGGCGCCAGCGGCGCAGGAAAAACCACGGTGATGGACGAGCTGCGCGTGCAACTGCCCGACTTTGATGTATTCAGTACGGATGCCGATGCATTTGGTGCGATGGCTGCCTCCTTGGATTATCCAAGCCGGTTTCAAATCCTGTTTCGTTTTGCTTATGGGGTGGCTAAGTCGGGAAGAGGGACGGTCATCTGCGGGACATTGATGCCATGGGATGCGGAGAAATGCGACGCTTACTCCGAATTCAGCGAAGTTTGTTTCATTAACCTGCATTGCGATGACGCCACACGCAACAGCCGGCTTCGCCATCGTGCGGATCAGGCCATCTGGACTGACGAAATGCTCCGCTCTCACGAGACATTTGCCCGGTGGCTTCTCGACAATGCAGATACGGCCTACAATCCGCCGATGCCAACGATTGATACGACCGATACGCCTCCTGCCGAAGTTGCGGAGCAAATCAAGGAATACGTCCTGCGGAAGTGGAAGGAGGTGACCGCGCAGTCACCGAAGTTAAGAAAATAATAAGCATTCGCTGGGGTTGTTATTAAGATCCTCCTCCTACAATGGTATCAACACGTGCAACAAGAAGAGGAGCGACCCCCACCGATGGATGCTGATGAGAAGCAAAAGGTTGGTTTGAAAAGAAAGCGACAGTGGAAAGCGATCATACGCAAAGCCTTGATTATGTTCGTTGTCTGCTTCGGCTATGTTCACCTGTTCGCTTCAAGTGCTACGGCGCAAGACACCATCTCCGAACAGGAGATCGACCGATATATTCAGGCGAAGATGCAGCAAAATCACATTCCCGGCTTGGCAGTTGCTATGGTTCGTCAGGATGGGACGGTACTTTCCAAAGGATACGGGAGCACGGCAGACGGGCAGCCTGTCACGACGCATACGCCGTTTGCGGTCGCTTCGCTAAGCAAATCGTTTACGGCTCTGGCCGTCATGCAGCTGGCCGAGGCGGGCCGAGTGAACCTGGATGCCCCGATTGCGGCGTATCTCCCTGCTTACCGGCCGATCGATCCCCGTGGCCTGACGCTTACCGCAAGGCAGCTATTGCACCATACCAGCGGCCTGACCGACACGGCATACCCCGACATGACCGTAAAGCCGCAGCCGCATGCGCTGGACGAGGTCGTGCAGCGGGTGAATGCCGTCACGCTACACAGCGACCCCGGCAAGGAGTACCATTACAACAACACCAATTACGTGCTATTGGCGGCATTGGTGGAAGCGGTCAGCTCCGAGCGGTTTCCTGATTATTTGCAGCGGCATCTGTTTCAACCGCTGGGCATGCATCATACGCTGGATGCAGTGAGCACCGGACAATTCCGGTCCATGTACGGGAGCCTTTTGCCGCAGGGACATTACTTGCTGTTCGGTCGGCCGGTCGCCGCAGTAGAACCGGAGTGGTTTGTGGAAGGGGCGGCCGGCATCGTCTCTACAGCCGATGACATGGCCCAGTGGCTGCAGCTGCAGTTGAACCGGGGACAATGGAACGAAGCGCAGTTGCTCCGCAGCGAACACTTCGAGGCCATGCATACCCCGGCGGACGCTTCCGGTGCTTACGGAATGGGCTGGACGATTTCCAGGACGGAAGACGGGACCAAGCAGCTGCAGCATGGAGGCATCTTGTGGACTTATAAATCGGAAATGCTCCTGCTGCCGGAGCAGGGCATGGGCGTCGTTATTTTGTTCAACACGGGCTTGAACATCTTTGTCGATTACTACGCCTTTATCAGCGGCCTAAGCGGCTTCCTTACGGATCATCCGCCGGGAGATTCACTTCTCGGCAGCAGCACCTTGGAATGGGGGATGGTCTTTCTCTTGCTCGTTACGGTGTCTCTCGGCATCCGCAGCCTGGCATGTTTGCCGAAATGGGAAGAACGCAATAAACGCCGTTCCGCGCGGCGAATCGTGATTTCCCAGCTGTTCACTCTGATGCCATGTTATATGCTGGTCCTGCTGCTGCACATCCTTACGTGGATTGGAGGAGGCCGGGTGCTCAGCCTGCAAGGCATGTGGATGATGATGCCGAGCGTGATCCTTTGGCTTGCTGTCGCTTCTGTGCAAAGCCTGATGTTGGTGACGCTCCGATTGCTCCGGGTCGTACGCCGGCGTAAGGCTGCCGGACCAGCACTTGTTGGGATAAAGCGTCGGCCCTGAATCCGTGATTTGTTATAGTTCGAACGGTCTCCTCTCGATGGAGGCTTTTTTGCGTGCTTCCATTTTAAGTATTTCACGCCCCAACATTTACCTTCGAAAAATGTCGTTTATGTTGTTCAGAATTTGTTGTGAGCTGACGATTATAATATTGCATGACTAAAGTACTACATAATTAGACAAAAGAAGGGGCGGGATATGTCAAATAATGTAGAGTCTTCGCTAACTTTGTTGGAGCGGGAGTAATCGGCATGTTGCATGGACAAGTGTGAAAACAGTGCTACGGAGGGGGATACTGAAGTGCGAAGACGTTGGAATACCGGCTTGGCCAAGCTATTGATTGCCGTATTGTTATTGCAATACGTACCTTTCTTGCATGGCGGGCTGAATGTGGCTCAGGCCGATGGGACCGTAACGGGGCAAACGTACGGTAACGGTACGGTGCAGACGAATATTTATGCGCCAACGCCGAAAACGGTTGCAGCTAAAACGGATAAATCCAAACTTATGGACTATACATGGGAGGAGATTAAGCTTAATCTTAAGCCGGATCCCAGACAAGCCGCATCGATGATTTATGACGAGAACGCCGGCAATGTGGTTATGTTCGGCGGCGTGGACGACAGCGGCGCATTGTTCGATGAAACATGGATTTGGGATGGAAGGGCCAAAACATGGACGGAGCTGCTGGACCGTAATCCCAGACCGCCTAAACGCAAAGGCGCTGTGATGGCTTACGACGCCGTCAGCAAGAAGGTGCTGCTGTTCGGCGGGGAAAGCAAGACGGGTGTGCTGAACGATACGTGGCTGTGGGATGGCATCAACGCCAGGTGGGAGCAAGTGACCGGACTGGCGGCTGTGCCTCCGGCTCGCGGCGGCTCGCAGATGGCCTATGACGGTGAGCAGCTCGTCTTGTTCGGCGGCTATTCCAGCACTGGCAGTGCGAAGACACTGCTCGGCGACACATGGCTGTGGGATGGAACGGCATGGTCCGAGGTACAGCAGCCGGCCCAGTCTCCGCCAGCAGCCTACGGGGGCCAAATGGCCTATGACGGGAATACGGCGGTACTGTACGGCGGCAATAGCGGATCGGTGACGAAGACCTACGTAGGTACGGGGGGGAACAAAGAAACAAAATCGATCACTCACGACGACAGCTCGCCTATGTTATGGAAATGGGATCGTACTGCCAAGTCGTGGAGCTCGGTCGACGGTCCGGAGTCTTACGGTCGCTGGGGCCACGCGATGGCGTATGACGGACGCCGCGCTGTGTTTTTCAGCGGAGAGCGGGACTATATCCATATGTATTACCCCTCTCTGGTAGAAAACTTGAAATTGCCTTCGAGCATGTATCCGGATATGAAAGGCAAGAGCGACCCTAATGCTGGTATTTTTGATTGGTCCGGCTCCATTGCCTATGGTTGGTCGGGCACCGGATGGGATAACTATCATTACACCTTCACGATGGAAGCACTGTATCAGAATGAACCGAGAAATCTGCCTTTTGCTCTCAGCTATGCAAGCATGGCGTTCGACGGCAAAAACTTCGTGCTGTTTGGCGGGAATCGGAATGAAATATCCGTTATGGATAAGTACGGTACCGAAGGCGGGAAAGTAGTCGATACGCTGCCCGCAGGCAATGTGAACGAGACCTGGGTGTTCGGCTACACGCCGCCAACGGCCCCAGGTATAAAGTTCGATACGGGTGTAGAACCTTTACCTACATTCGATCCTCAGCATGTGAACGATACGGTCAGCGTGATCACGAACGTGTATGACGATGGCTCGAGAACGATCGCTTCCAGAGGCGTAGAGTATCGCAAGAATGGAGACAGCGCTTGGACGCAAGCTCCGTTTACAGGCACGGAGCCGAAAGGAGTCGGTTCCTTCGAGGTTGTGTTATCTGGATTGATTTGGCAGCAGGAGTATGAAATCCGGGGTTATGCCGGTAACGAGATCGGGATGAGCTACACCGAAATCAAGTCATTTACTATGAAAGACGATCCGAATATGCTTCCCCCGGACGTCAGGTATGACCGTATCGGCGCTTCGTTCCTTCATGTCAAGGACAACAAGAGGCTGGTCGCTGTAGGTACGGGCGTCTCCAACCTGCTCCGCAAGCCTTTAGACAAGATTGATTATTACTTGCAGGGCGAGGACGGCAAGAAATACGTATTGGATTACAACGTCCTGAACGACCGCCAGTTGGAATTGACACTGAAACAGCCGGAGGACAAAAACGCGGAAAGGGTGGATTTGCCGCCCGGAAAGTATGATGTTTATTTAAATCATGCATTTTATACGCCGTACGTATTCCCGCAAGGGCTTACCGTGACGGCGCTGGACTTCTACAAGCCGCGCAACTTTGCCCGCGTAGAAGTGCCAAGCACTTCGGCAAGCAATGAAGTGAGCAGCCTGCTGCTGCAAGGTCCGTTTACGGAGGACCCGAATAGCGTAGGGACGTATACTTTGAATGACACGTCGGAGATCGTATCGATCAACGACACGGTGATGTTCAAGGGCACCCGCCTGAGCGTGACCAAGGGCAGCCCGTCCACGATCAGCGGTGAAGGCCGGCTGTACGTGAACGGCGGCGGATCGCTGGGCGCGAACGTGTCGTATACGATTCAGGACGGTCCGTTCACGATTTCGTCGGACAACTTCAGCATTGCCCTGAACAGCGCCGAGGCGACCGATTATTTGAACATGGGTATGCCGGTCAAGGCGAGCTCGCTCGTGTTTGCCAAGGACGGCCTGCGTCTGACCGGGGATCTGCAAGTCGGCTTGCAGGTCGGCAATCAGAACGTGACGGAATCGGTACCGGTCGATGGGATCAAATACCGCAACAACCGTTTTGATTTATCCGGTTCGTTTACGATGAGCAGCAAGTTTCGAGTAGGGCCGTTCAACGTCAGCGATACCCAATTTGTTATGGACAGCCGTGTTCCTTATGTCGGCGTTCAAGGCAAGGGCAGTTTGCCCGATACCGACATCAGCTTCGATCTGAGCATGAAGACGAAGCAGGGAAGGCTGGATGGCTTGAACTTCAGCATGTACAGTAAGGCGAAGCTCGCTTCGACCGGTCTGCAGGTCAACTACCTGTTCGGCAGCGTAGACCAGTTGGCGGACAAAACGCAGATTCCGCAGACGTTCGGCGTCAAAGGCTCGATCAATGACGTCATCGTGCCGGAGCTGAAGCATCCGCAAGCAAATTACAAGTTTAACCTGATCGGAACCGATACGATCGAGATGGACGTATCTTCTTACGGATTTAACGCCCGGGGGATCGAGTACTACTACTGGCTGCCTGTCAAAAACATGAACATGCAGACCGTAGTCAACCCGAGAACGGCGGGCATTAAAGGATTTACGGACCCGGGCTTCGCTTCGAAAGGCGACATCAACGTATTCGAAGTGGTCAAAGGGGCCATCACCACGTATTCCTTCAATAAAAAAGGTCTCAACGGAGTAATCAAAGGTACCGTCTATGTACCGAAGGGTATTCCGCGTATCGGCGGCGCGACAGTGAACAATGTCGCACTCAGCGTCAGCCCGACCGGCATGTCCGGCTCGTTCCGGCATAATGGGGTCGGCGCCAACGTGAAGTATACGTTCAACAACAACACGATTCTGTTCGAGGTGGAAGCGGAGCCGCCGAAGAAGTCGTGGTGGGAGAAAGGTCTGGACTTCATCAACAACGTGAACGATTTTATGGATGCAGCCGAACCGTGGCTGGACATAGCGGAAGAATTGTTCTTGATGAAGCCGGATTCCGGCAAGCAAGTGCGCATCGCCGCAGCGAATCCGCTCAAGCGTGTATTCGATTTGACAACGGTCGGTCTGACCTTCCAGCCGGAAGATACGACGCAGACGGACGTAAAAGCGCGGATGGCTGACGGACAACTGACGACGCTGGACCGTACGCCGCTGATGACGGCCGAAACGAATGCTTCGAACGGTCAAGTGACGACGAGCTTCAAGGTAGGGCGCTCCTACAATGCGCTGATCACACTGACGGGCGACCAGCCATCGGCTGCGTTGAGCCAGCCAGCCGGTTCGAATCAGACGCAAGAGCAGAAGGCGAAGACGGAGCTGTACTATGACAGTGCAAGCGACACAACCTTCATGCGCGTGTCGCTGCAGGAGGGAACTTGGAAACTTGCGACCGCCGGCAGCAGCCGCATCGGCATTCAGGAGCTGCTGTTCGCGGACGAATCGCTGACGCTGAAGACGTTGGCGGAGCTGTGGACGCAAACGCCGGAGCGAGCGGTCACCTCGCTTGTGATGGAAGAGCGCGGAATGTACTTGCTGAAAGTCGGCGCAGCGCAAGGAGAGACGATCGTCTACAAACCGGACGGACGCCCCTACAGCCTGCAAACGGCGCAAAATCAGCCGGACTGGAACACTTACCGCGATGCCGAAGGCAATCTGTATGTGCTGCTGAACGCCGTGGAAGCGGGAACGTGGATGATCAGCGCCGGGACGAGCCCGAAAGCGGCATTGTACCTTGTACCGTCGAATACGGCGATCGGGGATATCGCGCAGTGGGTGCAAGCCCAGGCTTACCCGACGGCGATCGAGCTGAACCGTTCCGACAACGGACAAGCGATTGTGGAAATATACGGAGCGGACGCTCAGACGAAGCTGTATATGCCAAGCGGCGAGCTGTACGCGCTGCAATCCGATCCGAATCAACCCGGCATGAATGCCGTTTATGATGCAGCGCAGCAGAAGCTGACCGTACTGCTGAACGGAGACGACTTAAGCGGACAATGGAGAGCGGTAAGCAGCGGATTTACAAGCGTCATTGCTTATAAATCCAGCAGGAAGCTGAAATCGGTCAAGCCGCTTCTGATGGAAGGGCGGTTTACCAAACGCTTCGAATTGGCGGAGCAAGGCGATTATATGCTGACGATCAGCGGAGGCAACGAAAGCACGGTCATCACCGCACCGGACGGCACGCCGTATACGCTGAACTTTACCACGCCGGACGGCAACGCCTACTTGCAGCCTGCAGCCGATCGAACGGCAAGCGGAAGCAACGGTACTGACCCGCTGCAGCAGACGCAAGTCGATACGCCGAACCCGGCCAATGACGGACGGGACATGCTGTACGTGTCGCTGCTCAACGCGCCTGCGGGCAAATGGAGTATCCAGAACGCGAAGAAAGTGGACTTGCAGATCCAGAAGCTCCTTCCGCAGCCTGCAATCAAGGCTTCGGTAACGGCCGTCGCCGGTGCGGACAACCGCATTCAAGTGACGTGGTCGATGGAGCATGCATCTCCTGACGCTCAAGTAACGGTGATGCTCACCGATAGCGCCGATCAATATATCGGAGAAGTGATTGCCGACGGTCTGAACGCTTCCGGCAGCAAAATCATCGACATCCCGGCGATGACAATGCCGGGCACTTACCGTCTCTCCGTGGCCGGAACCGGCGCAGACAAGCCGCCGGTATATGCGATTGCGGAAGGAACGGTAGAAGTAACCGCGCCGTACACGCTGCAAGCGCCGGAACGGCCCGAGGTGTTCTCAACCGGAAACGGCGAAGTGTCGCTGCGCTTCCCTTCCTTACCGGGTAACGTTATGTTGTACCGGGTATGGGCAGCGGGCGGAGCAAACGGCCAGACCGCCGTGCCGGTAATGGACTTTGCACCACAGCAGGGGAACGTGCAGGTGGCGGTCATTAGCGGTTTGACTGCCGGGTCGTCGTATACTTTGCATGTATCGGCCATGGGACAGGAGCAAGAGCGTCTTGTACTCAGCCCTTCGTCCGCAAGCGTGACGACGGAGCTTCCCGTTGCGCAGCCGGCCGCGTTGACCGTGGCGCTGGATGCGGGAACGCATGAGGTGCAAGAACGCGGATATACGTCGAGCGAAGGCAATAGCGAGACGATGTTCATTACATCGGCCGACCAGGCATCCTTGCGCGTTGCTTCCGACCAGAGTGCAGCGTTGACGCTGACCGTCAACGGGCAGCAGCTTGGCAGCGGTCAAGTACCTGCAGGCGGAACGCATACGTTCGCGCTGCATGAGCTGCTCGGCGTAGGCACGCTGAAAGAGCGCGATTACAGCGTGCTGATCGAAGCGGTCAATGAACGCGGCGACCGCAGTACGGCATACCGCAAGCTGTTTGTGGACCGCACCGGTCCGATGCTGATCGTATCCGGTGGGGATGACGCGCAGGGCAAGCGGATTGCGCTGAACGGCACCATAACGGCGGACAGCAAAATTTATATCGCCGGTCAAACGGACGCCGGAGCGAAGCTCGACATGAACGGGACGAAGGTGCCGCTTGATGACGCAGGACGCTTCGTATACTATGCTCCGCTCGATTGGGTGGCGCAAGCCGACCGCAACAAGTTTACGGTTACGGCTTCAGACGAGGTTGGCAATAAGACCGAGTCCGGCTTTGAAATTATGCGGGACACCGCAGATTCGATCCCAAGCTATCCTGGGGATCTGGCGGCATTGACGACCGGCGGCGCCACGATGATCGCGCCGTATACCTTCGGCAAGACTTCGTATCAGGCGGTCGCTTATTCCGGGAAAGTCCGCATCTATGCGGTCCCGATGGTGCCCTCCTCTGCGGTGACGATAGACGGTCAGGCAATGAACGGCAGCGGCTATGCCGAAATTGAGGTGCCGATCACAGGCCGCACCGTGCAAGTTCAAGTTCAGCCGACGAGCGGGACGGGCAAGACGTATACGCTGCAGATCAGCGGAACCGGCTCCGGCGTGGCCGCACTGCGCACGCTGAAGCTGAATGATGCGACGGCAGGGCAAACCGGCAAAGAGCTTGCCGCCCAGCCATTTACGGGCGGAGAGAATCAATACGCCGTTTATGTCGGCCATACGGTTGACAGCGTGACCTTGACGGCAGGCGCCTTGCAAGAGGGGTCCGTCATTAAGGTCAAAGGACAAGCGGTACAGAGCGGACAAGCGTCGCAGGCGATTCCGCTGAAAGTGGGCGAGAATCCAATTCCGGTGACGGTAACTTCGCCGGACAACTCGGAAACGCGAAGCTACCAGATCGCCGTATGGCGCGAAGCGAATAGCAACGCACAGCTCCAGCAGTTGGGGCTGGCGACGGAAGGAGCGGAGCTCGTCACCGCCTTCCAGCCTGCAAATACGCATTACCAGGTGCTTGTTCCGAATGGAGCCGAAGAGCTCAAGCTCTCGCCTTCAACGCAGCAAGACGATGCAACGATTCGCATGAACAATCAAGTGGTGGCGAAAGGCTCGGTTGTATCGATCCCGTTCAAGCGGGAACAGATGGTGCAGACGACAGCCGTTGAAGTAACCGCACAGGATGGAACGAAGCTGACGTATACCGT
This sequence comes from Paenibacillus solanacearum, assembly GCF_910593845.1. Taxonomy (GTDB): domain Bacteria; phylum Bacillota; class Bacilli; order Paenibacillales; family NBRC-103111; genus Paenibacillus_G; species Paenibacillus_G solanacearum. The sequence goes on from NZ_CAJVAS010000018.1 coordinate 80,139, forward strand.
TTCCATGCTGCGCAAACAGGCTTCCCCTGCGAAGCCGCCGCTGCTGGCAAGCTTGCAGACGGACAGCGTGCTCGACGGCGCCTTCAATCCGTACAAGCTGAATTACGGCACGGTTGGCACGACGATCAGCGGCAACGTGGCCATTACGGCGACGGCCAACGATCCGGAAGCGACCGTAACGGTAGCGGACGAATCCTTCAAAGGCGGCGGCAGCTTCCTGCCTAAGCTGGAGATGGGGGATAACACCTTAATCGTCAGAGTCGAAGCGGCGAACAAGGCGGCTTCACAGACATACTCCATCGACGTGACACGCGTAGCGGAAGATTCTTCGGATGAACTGCTTCCTAATGCGCGACAAACGACGATTACCGGCGCTGTCGGCGGCTGGACGGATCAAACGACGATCGTCCGAAACCGTACGGAAGACGGGAAAGCGATCGATATCGTGAAGCTGGATGCTGAGAAAGCGAAGTCGATCCTCGACAAAGCGGTTCAGAACAAGGACAGCGTCGCGCGGATTTACGTGACGGATCTGCCGAACGCGCCTGCGGACGAACGGATTGTCAGCTTGACTGCGGACACCGTATCTATGCTTGCCCAAGGCGGCTTGTCGTTACAGGTCGTGCTGCCGGACGCACAGCTCTCCTTGTCGGCGGCATCGCTGCAGCAGCTGAGCAAAGACGGTCAAGATGTGTACTTCCGCGTCGTACCGGTCCGCAGCAGCACCGAGCGCGGTGAAGTCACTTCACGCGTGCAGACGGCCGAACTGGTACGCAGTGCGGCAGGGGACGGGCCGGTCACGGTCATCGGCCAGCCGGTGAAGATCGAAACGAATTACTCCGGGTACACGACCGAGCTCCTGTTCCCGCTGGATGCATTGACGCTGCCGGACAATGAGGCGGCCGCCAAGCAAGTCTTGTCGGAGCTGGCCGTATATATCGAGCACAGCGACGGCGACAAGGCGCTTCAGCAAGGTGAAATTCGTTATAATGCAGAAGGCAAACCAATCGGAATCGCGATTGAAATTCATAAATTCAGTACATTTACGATCATTCAGAAGCATCAAGCGGATGCGGCGAATGTGCTTGCGCCTTACTTGTCCGGCTATCCGGATGGCACGTTCCGTCCGGCGCAAGCGATCACGCGCGCGGAATTGGCGACCATTCTGCATCGCATCGGCGCACGCAGCACCGCAGGTCAAGCGGATGGGGCACAAGCGCAGGGCTACCCTGACGTTACCGCAGCCCATTGGGCGGCGGAAGCTATTGCCGCCATGCAGCGCTCAGGGCTCATGCTCGGCGACGACAACGGGCTATTCCGCCCAGACGATGCGATTACGCGCGGCGAGCTGGCGAGCATTGCGGCCAGATTGCTCCCGCAAACCGCCAAAGACGCGGCTCAGTCGGGCGAATACAGCGATACCGCAGGCCATTGGGCACTCGAAGCGATCAAGCAAGCTTCGCAGGCGGGCATCTTGTCCGGCTATCCGGACGGCTCCTTCCAGCCGGATAACAAGCTGAACCGCGCGGAAGCAGTCAAAGTATTGAACAAAGTATTCGGACGACCGGCGGCGAACGTGCAAGCCTCGAGCTGGCCGGACGTGCCGAAGGACCACTGGGCCGTTCAGGAAATCGAATCGGCTTCCGGCACAGTGACGAAGCAGTCTGATGGCAGTGTATACGTAGTACCAAGCCATTAATTAGGTAACGGCAAAGCCCATGAGCGCTAACATGCTTATGGGCTTTTGTTTTTGTTTCCCCGAGCCGACATCATGCAGGCATTCGGCGCATTTTTCGCAAAAGAAAGCACATGCTTGACCTTCACATAATGTGATGGTTTACAATGGCGGTATCGAACCACATATGGGAGGGATGGTTGTGAATATCGGCGAGTTATCGAGAAGGACGGGGGTAAGCCTGCGGTCGCTGCGATATTACGAGGAGAAGCAATTGCTGACGCCTGCACGGCTGGAGAACGGATACCGAGATTATGCGGAGTCCGACGCGGAAAAGGTCGAATTGATCCAGCTGTATTTTAGCCTCGGTCTGACGGCGGGCGAAATCTTGGACTTTTTTGATTGTTTGTTTCAGAACGGAGGGAAGCTGCAGTGCCTTCCGAACGCGATTGAGTTGGGCGAACGAAAAATAACCGAAATCAGGAAACAAATCGAATTGCTGAGCAAAGCCGAGTCGCGGCTGGAGGAGAGTGTTGCCAAATGGAAGCATGTAATCGGCCGAACGGAGGGGGAGACGCAATGAATCCGATGAGTCAACGCATAGCGCTTGTGACCGGAGCAAACCGCGGAATCGGCAAAGAAATTGCCCGGCAGCTTGCGAGACAAGGCTTGCATGTCTTGGTCGGATGCCGTGACGCAGAGAAGGGACGGGATGTGGCCGATCAGTTACTTGAGGAAGGGGGATCGGCGGAAGCGATAGCCGTTGAAGTGAACCGTCCCGACAGTATTGCTCGACTGATGGACAATGTGACACGGCGCTACGGCCGTCTGGACGTTCTTGTGAATAATGCCGGAATCATTTTGGATCGGGGCACCTCCGTATTGCAAGTGGAGCGGGCGGTTATGCAGGAAACGTTCGAGACCAATTACTTCGGAGCGCTTCACCTGATTCAGGCCGTGGTACCGCTCATGAAGCGGCATCATTACGGACGGATCGTCAATGTTTCGTCGGCGCTCGGATCTTTTCAAGTGCATCGAGGCTTGCTGGGGCTAAAAGGCAGCTCGTCCGCCTACCGCATTTCGAAAACGATGCTGAATGCGCTGACTTGTCTGGCCGCACAGGAAGTCGAAGGCTGGGGCATCAAGGTGAACGCCGTTTGCCCTGGGCGGGTGCAGACCGATATGGGCGGGGCTGATGCGCCTCAGACAGTTGCGGAAGGGGCGGATACGGCCGTATGGCTTGCTACGCTTGCTGAAGACGGCCCGAACGGCGGCTTCTTCCGCGATCGCAAGAAAGCGGAATGGTAATGTACGTTATCACCTCGAAGCTGCAATGGAAGGCGCAGCATCCGATGAACGGTAACCTCCCGGCCATTTATGAGCTATGTGGGCAATACAAGGTACCGATTCTGCTGCATATCGACCCGCCTTTCGGAGAGCCGATCGCAAGGCTGGAAGAAGCGCTTCGCGCCTTTGCGCATGCCAACGTATATAATCCTCCCGAGCGAATCGAGAGCCTGCTAAGCCGCCATGCGAATGTGTACATTGACTTTTTTGCGGGGTTTACCGTTTATGACCCTAATAATCAATATGCTGTAGAAAGCTACATCCCGCTCATTCGGGAATATGCCGAACGCTTCTTCCTGAGCACCGATTCCGCCACGGCGCGAAACCTCGACTATGAAAAGGCGATCAACGCGATGTACGAGGTGATCGACTTGTGCGAGGATGACGAGGTCCGCGAGCGGATCGCGAGAAGGAACTTTTTGGAGATTATCGAGGCGCAGCCGGCTACCCGGACGCAAATCGAATGCATCGAGCGAAGCGCATTGGCGTACGATGTCAGGACGCTGAACAAACGAATCGCCAATGAGCTTATGATCGCCGGCGGGTTGGATAATCGGTAGGACATGGTGCATAGCGGCTGCGCGAACCGGCGTACATAAGAAACATAGGTTGCAAAAATAGCGAGCGAATTGCAACTTTCATCCGAACGTGAACGTTCATGATATGAAGCACATTTTCATAGAAACAGCGAAGAAGAGTGACATACTGCTGCTGCTATAGAAACCGGAGGTAGCGCAATGGCGCATATGCTCATCGTCGAGGACGAGCCTTCCATCAACGATCTGATTGCCATGAACCTGGAGCTCGTCGGCCATACCAGCGAACAAGCATATGACGGTAACCAGGCACTCGCATGTCTAACGAATAATACATATGCCTTGATCATCCTGGATGTGATGCTGCCGGGATTGGACGGCTTTGCTCTTATGGAGCATGTCGGCCAAGAGACGCCGGTCATTTTCCTTACCGCTATGGGCAATTTGTCCGATCGGGTCAAAGGGCTGAAGCTCGGAGCGGACGATTATATTGTGAAGCCGTTCGAAGCCGTGGAGCTGCTGGCGCGGATTGATGCGGTGCTGCGCCGAACGCAGCGGACGTCTCCTCTATTCTCGCTTGACGATACGGTGGTGAATCTGGACAGCCGGGTGGTCACCGTGGACGGTCAAGTGATGGAGATGACGCTCCGTGAATTCGAGCTGCTTGAGACGCTGATCAAGAACAAAAACATCGCGCTGTCCCGCGAAAAGCTGCTTCACCTCGTTTGGGGCTACGATTATATCGGCGAAACGAGAACCGTTGACGTGCATATCCAGAAGCTGCGCAAAAAATTAAACTGGGAGAACCGGATCAAGACGGTGTACAAGCTGGGGTACCGGCTTGAGGTCAGTCCATGAAGTTTTGGCAAAAAACGTTTATCGTCACCCTGACGGTATTTATCGTATCGATCAATATATGCTTGTACCTCGTCGCCAAATACTATTACACCCAGGATATGAAGCGGGATGCGGACAGGGCGCTGGGAGAATTCCATTTTATATCGAGAAACATATACCAGACGCTCGACAGCATGTACTTCAGGGATCAAACGATACCGGTACCCGACTACATGCAAAATGTCATGCGCTCGTATGCGGAGTATTACGCCAAGCAGCACGTTTATTTGCAGCTGTGGAACGCAGGCAAGCCGATCTTTTCCAACACGCCGCCAGAGGCTGACAGCGAGGGGAGCATCCAGCATCTCATGGAGGATGCCGATGGATCGAGCATACAGATGATAAACGATGTAAATTACTTGTTCATCGCCGGCAGCGTTAGCGAGCGCGATGGCCGCTATGCGCTGGTGTACGTGCGCGATAAGTCCGAGTTGTACGAGGAGCAGTCGCAGCTTACCCGCTACTTGATCATCGTAAGCATTTTCATGGAAATTGCGCTTGCCTTGGTGCTGCTATTGCTGCTAAGAAAGCTTACATCCCCGGTGCGTGCTTTGCAGCAAGCCGCTCATGAAATTGCCGGCGGCGTCTACGACCGCCGAATCATGGTCAAAGGCAGAGACGAATTCCAGGAGCTGGCCGCAAGCTTCAATCAAATGGCGGGCAGCATCCAGGAGAAAATCAATGAGCTGGACCGGACCGCACAAAACAAGCAGCGGCTCGTGGACAATTTGGCGCATGAGCTGCGGACACCGCTGACGGCGATACGCGGATATGCCGAATATTTGCAGAATGCCAGCGCCCGGGAGCAGGATCGCATCAAAGCGGCGAATTATATTTTGAGCGAAACGGACAGGATGCAGAACTTGGCCTTCAAGCTGCTCGATCTTGCGCTTCTGAGCAACAGCGTCATCGATATGCATTCGGTCGCCCCCCAGCAGCTGCTGGAATCGGTGAGACAGGCAACGGAACCTAAGCTGCAGGAACGGGACATCCGCTTGAACGTATCCTGTACGCTGCGCGAGCTGTCAGGAGATGCGGTGCTGCTGCAATCTTTGCTGATCAACCTGATCGATAACGCGGCGAAAGCATCCGCTCCGGGCGCTGCCCTTCGCTTATCGGCCTATGAAGAGGCGGCTCCGATTCTGGAAGTACAGGATTTTGGCTGCGGGATGGAGGAAGAACAGATCGCGCTCGTATGCGAACCGTTCTACCGTGTGGACCAAGCGCGTACGCGGCATGCGGGTGGCGCGGGACTCGGACTGGCGCTTTGCCGGCAAATCGCCACGCTGCACGGAGCCGAGCTGACCATTCATTCCAGGCCGGGAGCGGGCACAACGGTGCGGATCGTTTTTTACAACTCCATTACAACTCCCTGAACACTCGATGATACCGGGCGGGCTATGATAGGTTCGTAGTACGACAGAACAAACGGTAAGGGAGACGATCGGAATGGCAAAGATCAACAAAACAATGAACAAAGTATGGGTATTGGGCGTAGCCGTTGTGCTGGTTGCCGGAAGCGGCATCACCATGAATTTCGTCCTGAGCAGCAAGTCGTTTGCGGAGACCGGTAAACAGGTTATTGAACAATATAAGCCGGAGGACACTGTACCCGCTCTGGGCGCGTCCGGCCCAAAGGAAGCCAAAACGGAATACACGGTGATCGACCAGTCGAAATCATTGACAAAGGATGAGCTGATGAACTCTCCCAAAGTCCAAGGGCTCTCACCGGATGAAAAGAAGACGTGGGTCGATGGCGTGGAAGCGACCTATATCCCCAGCGATAAAGATCTTTCCGCAGAACAAGCCGCAGCGTACGGAGCGGCCGTCCTCAAACAATCGTTTGCAGCCAATCTTAGCGGGTATACCGCCCGGGCGATGTTTTTGAGAGGTGCGCTCCCAGGTACCGATACGTGGACCGTTTCGTTCGATCCGGCAGATTCATCGGGCCAAGCGAGCGGTTCTCCCGCAGCTACGGCCAAGTCGTATCATGTTTATATGAACGCCGTCAGCGGTACGGTAATCAACGCCAGCGCCTTCGATGAGACCACTTCGGAATCTGCGCCGAAGAAGGCTGACACGAGCGACCCGGCATGGCGTGACAAGGCGGAGCAAGCGGTGGCCGTTCTGCTGCCCCGCAATCTTTCCATCGTCAGCAGCAAGGTGGTAACGACGGAAAACCCGAGATTCGGCGTGCCGGTGCTATGCGAGCTGTCGAACGGTGCGGCCTATGTGGTAGGCATCTCTACCGAAAGCAAAGAAGTTATCAATCTGTACTTCTTCCAAAACGGATATGACGGCAGTCTGGAAAACTCGATCAATAAGCAAAAGGGGATGAAATAAAGCGAAGAAATCAACGCCAGCCAGAGTGCTGGTGAGACGAGCCGTTGTTTCCATCGGAAGCAGCGGCTTGTTGGTTGCCCATAATTTTTGTATTGAGATGTTTGGCAGTATCTGTTAATTTTAATGGTATGCGTAACTGGCGTAACGCAGGTCACTGCGGGGGAGCGCATATGGCATAAGCCGTACGCCTGGGCAGAGCATTTGATCGTCGATCAGGTGCTTTTTCTATTTTCAGACAAGGAAAGGTCAGGTGCATGGACATGAAGATGGCCTATGTGTTGTTTGACAAGATGACGTCATTGGATTTTATCGGCTTTCATGAGGCGGTGTCTTGGCTAAAGATGTTACAGGCCAAAGAGGGCGTATCGTGGGATTTGTGTGCGAGTAAAGACGAGATCACGGATGACCGGGGAATGACCTTGAAGATCAAACATGTCCTCCCCGATCTGTCCGGGTATGACTTGATCTTTATTCCTGGCGGATTATCCACCAGACAGCTGAGAAGCGATGCAGAGTTTATTTCCTGGATTCGGAGCGCAAGCGATGTGGAATACAAGGTATCGGTTTGTACCGGGGCGCTGCTGCTGGGAGCGGCGGGATTTGTAACCGGAAAACAGGCGACAACGAACCCTTCCGCTTACGAGCTGTTGGCGCCTTACTGCTCCGAGGTCGTGAAGGCCCGTATTGTCCGGGACGGGAATGTATTTACGGGCGGCGGCGTCTCCGCTTCCATCGACTTGGGGCTGTACTTCGTGGAATCGATAACCGGTGCCGACTTTGCACAGCAGGTTCAGAAGAAGTTGGACTACCCGTATTACCGGCCGGGCCAGCTAGCGGACGTGGTTATGCCTTACGGTCCGTAGAAAGGAGATCGATCTTGATGAAATCCATCACCATTAAAGCTCACCTTTCTATTTGACCATATCCATATATTGGACAAGCCATGGTACAATAGCAAAATGGATGTGAGATGACAGCGGCAGGCGGTGAAGCCAATAACGGAATTTGCCTATGGAGGAATCGTATTTAATCGCGAAGGAAAAGTGCTGATGCGAAGTCCGAGCGGTTATTGGGGAGGGTATGTATGGACGTTTGCCAAAGGCGGCGCCGACCCGGCCGATCGTTCGCCTGAGGAAACCGCATTAAGAGAAGTTCTGGAGGAAACCGGGCATGAATGCGTCGTCATCGCTCCAATCCCTGGTGAATTCCAATCGGATACGTGCATGACGAAATATTTTCTCATGAAGCCGACAATGCGAATCATTCAGCACGATCATGAGACCCAGGAAGTCCGATGGGTTGCCCCGGATCAGGCGTTCGATATGATCCAGTTAACCAGGACGGAGAAGGGGAGAACCCGGGATCGGAATGCGCTGCAGCGCGCAATTGAAACCAAAGCGTTATATGAGCCATATTTTGAAAACTGATTTGAACGCTAAGGCTGACAAGTTAACGCAATATCATTTTGAGGAGGAAGCTCGATGTCTTCTTTTATTAAAGTGCTGAATGAAGGTTACGTGCGGTTGGTAGACCACATGGGTTCCGATTTGACAGTTGCTAACGCTGCTCGCGTATCTTATGCGAAGCAATCCCTTGAGCTTACCGAACGGGATGTCAAGCTGATCAAATTCCTCGCTCGCGAAGGGCATACGTCGCCATTTCGTCATGCCATCGCACAATTCGAGGTATACGCGCCACTGATGGTCGCGCGGCAATGGTTATATGCAGCGTGAATTTTTCACTATATAGCCCCGACGGTCAGCGATGATCGTTCGGAACCGCGTGAACTCAGGGAACGTCTAAGGCTTAACAAGCTATGATCATCCTGAGCCAAGCCCTATATAAGCGGTTTCTTACTGCTAATAGGGAAGGTGCAACGACTATCCTTTACGGAGTAGGGTTCAAGCGAACTCGAAGCGCGCGGCATCTCTACAGGGAGATGATGATATAGTCTGTGCTTGCAGGAAACTGCAAGAGATATGACGGAAGCGGTCATGTCGTAACATAACAGGGAAGTATGTAGTTGGCTCGGCCCATTATGAAGGTACGGGCGACAGCTTGGACGCATGGAACGAATCAAGCCGCCGGTACATTACGGAAGAGCCGGTGTTTTACATCCCGCAGGCCGATCAGTGGAGATCCAAGCCCGAGAATTCCAAGCAGGGAAGCGGGGATCTGATCGCCTGGGAATTGGGCGAAAAGCATACGCGTGAATTGATGGGTTACATCGAGCTGGGCATGCAAAAATACGAGAACGCTTTGGCCGACGGTATCTGTGCCGAGCAAGCCCGGTTGTTCTTGCCTGCCTACGGCATGTACGTACGGTGGTATTGGACCGCTTCCGTGCAATCCGTCGCCCATTTCTTGGCGCAGCGGCTCGAGTATGATGCTCAGAAGGAAATCCAGGATTATGCCAAAGCGATTCTTAAGCTCATCAAGCCGCTCTATCCGATTTCATTGGAGCAGCTTATCTCGGATGGCAGCAACAAGGAAGGTTAATTGTCGTGAGAGGTGTTGCCGCGACGGTTCGCTTGCAAGAGCGGTCTTAAGGCGATTTCGTTAAGGCAAGGAGGGCGAGACGATGTCGAAATCTGTGAAAACCTACAATACGGCCGTGGAAGCGACGCTCGAAGTCATCGGGGGCAAATGGAAGCCCGTAATTTTGTTTTATCTTACCTTCGGCAAGAAACGTAACAGCGAGCTTATGCGGCTTATGCCTGCGGTGACGCAGAAGGTGCTGACGGAGCAACTGCGCGAGCTGGAAGAGGACGGGGTCATTCAGCGGATCACGCACAATACGGTCCCGCCCAAAGTGGAATATGAGCTGACGGCGTACGGGTGGAGCTTGAAGCAGATTCTCCATCTCATGTGCAAATGGGGCGACAACCACATTGAGCGGGTGTACGGCGATCAAGCGACGGTTCTGTCCGAAGCGGCGATGCGTTCAGATGGGCAATAGTTTGACCGTACGTACGGTAGTCGGCCTCTACCATGGAGACACCGTCTGCCTGAGAAAGTTTCACGGCCTCCATAAAAAGCTCACCGGTCTCTTCGATTCAGAGACCGGTGTTTTGTCATAGCCGATTAAGGGATCACCTTGCGTCTGCGAAGATCCTCAAAAATATCCATGAACATCGCTTCCGTGTCAATGAATTCGTGGAAGCCGAACCGCCGCGCTTTGGTGCCGTCGGCAAAGAAGTCGTAATCCCACGCAAACACGAAATCGCCGAACCGCCATGAGGATACGTCCTTGTAGCTGTTTTGCTCCAAACCGTATTTGTGAATCACGGCATCCCATAACGCCTCCTTATCCGACATGATCACTTCAAGCTGCATCGGCAGCGGAGGCGCCGTCTCCAGTTGAAAGTAAGCGGCAATCTTGGGCCACAGCTCATTCCAGCGGAACAGGTCGCCGTTCGTAATATTGAAAGCCTGATTGGCACAGCGCTCGTCCGTGGCCGCCCATACTGTTGCTTTGGCCAGCAATCCGGCATCGGTCATTTCCAGCAAGCTATGGTAAGCCCCCGGCTTTCCGGGGAAACGGAGAGGCAGTCCAAGCTCCTTCGACATCGAGGCGTAAACGGCGATGACCATGGCGAGATTCATGGGATTGCCGAGCGCGAAGCCGCAGACGACGGACGGGCGGAGCGCGGACCACGTCCAGGCTTTGCCGGGCTGTCGCTTCTCTAAGAACTGCTGCTGATCGATATTAAATTCCGGCGGCATATGGCCGGCATCCGTTTCGTGGGCCGGCGTCTTGAAGGGCCCCAGATGTGCACCGTACACTTTATAGCCTTGCATGAGACTGATATGCTGAAGTCCGGCGGCGACCGGTTCAATCGCTTCGACCACGTTCACGAGCATGGCGAGATTGGGAGCGACCAGCTCCGCCCACGTCGGACGGTCCTGATAAGCCGCGTAAAATATATGCGTTACCTCTGTCAGACGGCTCAGCTTGTCGCGACTATCTTTTGGGTCGAGCAGATCGGCGGAAACGTAGCGCACGCGCTCCGATGACACGCCGCCTCTTCACGACACCCCGATAATATCCCAATCCGGCAGCGTGACCAAATAGTCGATCAGATTTCTGCCGATGACACCGTTCGCTCCGACGACAAGCGCTGTTTTACGAAGAATTGTTGCTGTATTGCTCATATGAATCTCTCCTTTTCCTGTCCGGGTATACTCCCATTGTGCATCCCTTCGCCGCTGGTGAAAAGTACGCACTTTGAAGTCATATAGTAACCTTGAAGTAATAAATGACCGCTGGGCAATTTAACTATAGACAAATTTTCCGCAACAGGGTTGGAAGCCCATGGTAAACTAATGTAAAAGCAAGATCCGAATGTAGAGGAGAGCACTCCCATGATTGACATATTGCCAATGAAGCTTGAAGATGCATGCCGCATACGCGACATCGACCGATCGGAAATCATAGACCGGGTGTATCGATGCGAGGAAGGCACACTTGAATCAACCGAAGCAGGGCATGAATGCCCGAACTGGAGCGAGAACGACTATCGGGAAATCATCTCCCGCTTTGAGTACGAACTGACAAACAGCGGAACGGCGTTCGGCGCATTTGACGGGGAGCGGCTGGTTGGATTTGCCGTACTTGCCCATCAATTTCGCGGCAAGGACAAGAACCAGCTTCAGCTTGATCTGATGTATGTGACGAGGGAATACCGCAGACAAGGCATCGGACGGCGTTTGCTCGAAGCGCTGAGCCGGGTGGCGATTGCGCAAGGGGCAAAATCTTTATATATTTCATCGACCGAAACGGAGTCGGCGGTACAATTTTATACGAGCTGCGGCTCCAGGCTGACGCAAGAGGTGGACAAGGAATTGTTCGACAAAGAACCGTATGACATTCATATGGTCAGACCCTTACGAGGTGACGGCATGCTGCAGATGCGCAAAGCAACGATAACGGATCATCCGTTTCTAGTTCGCATCGATTTAAAGAACGACGGATATACCGTCGCGGAACAGAATGAGATGACAACGAAGCAGCTCGAAGCGCACAGCAACAAAATCGGGCTGTTTATTACCGATCCGAGCAAGGGCGCTTACATTGTCGAGGATTCCGCACTCCGGAAGCCGATTGCCTTGATCATGTACGCGATTGCGAGCAGGGATGCCACATATCCATGGAAGACCGTGTTCCATGAGATCGATCGCACCTTATTTCAAAGCGACGGCCGGTTTATGGAAGTTTTCCAATTGTGGGTGCATCCGGACTACCGCAGAAGGGGACTGGCGACAAGGTTAAAGCGCGAGCTGGAAGACGAAGCGAAGCGGCGAGAGGTGAATTTGATTTATACCCATACGGAGGAAGTGAACCGCCATGTGATCGAGCTGAACGAGAAGCTCGGCTATCGCGAGGTGCGCCGCGGTCCGATCTGGGATGAGGTTATTCGCGTCAGCTTGATCAAACAACTAAGCAAATAAAATGAAGGTCTGTTGCGAATGTATACGAAATTAAAGTAGAAGACCTCACATAAAGATCTACCAACCCAAGTTGCAGGGAGTGACCGGAATGATCGTGTTAAACTACGGGTGGCAGTTCGCCCTCGTCGTACTGTTGAGCTATTTTGCAGGTAATTTTTGCGCGGCTATCTTCATATCCAAGAAGCTGATTCAACAGGACATCCGGGGGCTGGGTAGCAAAAACGCCGGTACGACGAACATGACTCGCGTCTTCGGACTGAAATATGGAGCGGCTACGCTGCTCATCGATTTGCTTAAAGGATTCGCCTGCGTACTGGTCAGCAAAATGATGCTTACTTCCGTCGGAGGGCCGGATGCGGGCATGCTTGCCGGGTATTTGGCCGGTCTTGCCGTCATATTGGGGCATAATTACCCGGTGCTGCTTGGCATGAAAGGCGGCAAAGGGTTTGCGTCGGGCATTGGCGTCTTTATCGCCATTAATCCGTTGTTTACGCTGGTCGTCTTGTTCCTCGGTGTCATTTTGCTGTTCATTGTCGATCGAATGTCGGTATTCGCGTTAGCCTTTTTTGCGGTACAAGCTGTTTATTCATGTATCGTTCAGGCATACTGGTGGATTTCTGTCTTTGCAGGCGTGTATTTCATACTGGCTGTCATTGCCCACTGGCCTAATATTATACTTTTGGCTCGCGGCGAAGAGAGGAAGCTGGGATTGTTCAAGCTGATTGCTAGAGGAAGATAACTCCATAGAACGATAGGAAAAGAAAGTCGATCCATCGCGCAAACGGCCGAAACTTGCTTCGGCCGTTTGTATTTTGTTTAAAGGACGTTTTACTGCACTATATACCGAATGATCTCAACTTAACGTGAGTTCTGAGCTAACGCTATTCTTTACTGTAGAAAGAAAATAAAGTGTTAGGCCGTAAAATAAAGTACTGGACTGAGAAAATATAGTATTTGAACCACACTAAAAGTCACTGTGAAAAATAGGGGGATGCTAAACTTCAATATCCTTTAAAACTCCTCCTTTGAATCATGCAGACCAAGCGTACGCAAGTTCGACATTAGGAAGGGGAGCACGCACTCAATGAATTGTTCCGCTGGCTCTTCCTGCCATTGACACCACTTCACAACCACCCCATAAATCGACCAGCTTATCATCGTTGCGACCCATTCCATTCTCCGGCGCTCTTCCGCCGGGATGTCTTTGACATGCTCCATGCATGAGATGATGACATTGTACAGTTGTTGCTTGGCATTGTCCTCCATCGCCTGCGACAGGGTCCGCCGTGCATTCAGCTGTTTCGTCATTTCAATCTGCCACTCACAGACCGCCAGCATTAGACTACGCAACAGCTCTGTACCCTGCATTCGCGTACCAGGAGGAATCCGTGTAGATAGAATCTCCGTAAATGCACTGCTCATGGTCAACTCAAGCAATTCATATTTATCTTGATAATGGTTATAAAAAGTTGCCCGGTTCAATTCGGCCCGATCCATAATATCCTGAATCGAGAGGTCTTCAAAGTCCATTTCTGCGAGCAAATCCGTAAAAGCTTTCTGAATATATTTCCTCGTTCGTTTCGCGCGAGGGTCATTCGGGTTCACTAAACCCATCCCGCATCATCTCCTTGTCTCGCGATCCCCATGCCGGGAAAAATACGATTTCGATCGATTGTTGTCTACACAACAGATCGACTCTTTTGCTTATTGATTAATATTGGATATTGCTTTTAATATATTAATTGACAACTGTTGCCTAGTCAACGCATATAGCTTAATACATGGGAGAGTGTGAAAGATGAAGGATTTATTTATAGCAGGAGGCACTTCCGGAATGGGCAGAGGGCTGGCCATCCACTATTTACGCCAGGGCACCAGGGTGACTGTGACCGGCAGCAACCGTCTTCGGGGCAAGGAATTTCTGGACGAGGCTGCACGTCTCGGCGCCGTGGATCGGGTATCTTTTATTCAAGCTGATCTCTTATCATTGTCTGAGAATCGCCGTGTCATTCAAGAGGTTCAACAACGCCATGCATCGCTTGACGGACTGGTACTTACTGCGATGCAGCAATTTCCTAAACGGAAATTGACCCCAGATGGTTTTGAAAGCACATTTGCGCTCTATTATGTCAGCCGATTTATTTTGAGTTATGGTTTGACGGGATTGTTAGAGAGGGGGGCCAACCCGGTCATTGTAAGCATCGGAGGCACCGGAATGACGAAGGGAGTCGTACATTACGATGACCTTACCCTTCAACGGGGGTATGGTCTGCTGAAGGCGACTCTGCAGGGAGGACGGGCTAATGATTTGCTCGGGGTTGCGTATGCTGAGAACCACAAGACCGGGAAGACACGTTTCATCCTTAACCATCCCGGATATACCCATAGCGGCACGAATCATTTGACCCAGCCTTTCAAGGGAATACTGCGCGTAATGGGAAAACTCTTCGCACAGCCGGTGGAGAAGAGTATTCAACCGATCATTAAGCTGATGGACAACCCGTCGCCGCAGCCTCTAATCGCTTGGGACCGGACGAAGGCGGTTGATCTGAATCTTCCCACGCTTAGCAAGAAGGACGCGCTGAAGTTATATCAGCTGACCAAGCATATTCTTTAACATCCGGCTGGAATCGATGCTGGATACACCGCTATCGATTCCGGTAATCCGGAATTGTGGGATTAAGATAATGGAAACTGTAGGCAATAAAATATCAGTAGTCTAACACATTATTTTTGTTAGACAATCAATAAAAGGGGGATTGTGGTTCCCTCCTATATATAATGGGAATCAGAAAGGGTGGCTTGTTGTTCCATTAATTAATTCCATATTTTTATTCTTCAGCACTTGGACAAAAGTGGAAATAAACCAGTTGACAAAAAATAAAGTGATTTTTACAATGAAGTAGTAATATTATGGGAACCAGAAGAGAACCAGCGCAACAAGAAAAAGACAGTCATTGAACAATCGACAAACGCAATCAGGGGGTGATAAAGGGCTCTCTGCAGTACCAGAATCAATGATGAAAGCGCAATCATTTTTAAAGGTTCGGCAGCTATTGATGAATCCATCATAGCGAGGCTGCGGTGAGCATGAACTTATGGCAGCAATAAAAAGACAGCGACGAACGGCTTAGCGATACGATACCTTATTGGAAGCGGTGATGAGCTAATGCATGTCCGAAAAATAATGAAAAAAGGGTTGATTTGCTGTCTTGGAACTTTATTGTGTTTCATCTCGTTGTTTGTCCCGATGAATGTCGGCGTGGCCGGCGCAACCGCGGCCGTACCGCTTGCAAATGCAGGTTTCGAGCAGGAGGTTACCGGCGGTGTGATTCCCGGCTGGAGGCAGACGTACGGTAATGGCGTCACGGCCGTTACATACGGAGTAGTAAACGAAGCCAAGCATAGCGGCAGCTTTAGTCTGCGGTTGGATGACCAATCGGTTACGTCCACGCTCGGACTGGAAAGCAACAAATTTACAGTGACCGGCGGGGTGAACTATTCCGCTTCCGCCATGTTTCAGGTAGAGCGCGAGAGACTCGCCATCTATTTACAGTTTTTTAACGCGGCCGGTACACGCGTCGGCAATACGTCGAGCTGGGTCGATCCGGGGGAAGACGCTTGGATCAAGGGAAGCGTCTCCGGTACGGCTCCGGCGGATGCAATAACCGGCTCAGTGCTGCTGTACTCATCTTCGACGGGAAAGGGGGCGGGATATGTGGACGATGTGAAAGTGGAAGTGAACCCGATCGGGACTTTCGAAAATTTGGGAGAGCCGATATTGAACTTCATTAACCAAGATGCGGCGATCGGGAAGGAACAGGGCAAGGATGTGGCGTATGCCGTAGTGAAAGGCGCGAACGATAGCACCGTGTTCGCCGTGTTCGACCTGCTGAGCGCCAAAGTGATCAAAACGATTCCGATGCCCGGTGTTACCGGAGCTTGGGGGGTCAAGGCGGCGAGCGACGGCAAAATATATGCCGGTACGCACTACGACGGCCATCTGTTCCAATATACGCCAGGGGGCGACAGCCTCGTCGATCTGGGCCGACTGGGCGAAGAGACGCATGTATGGACGCTGGTCGCGGGTGCGAACGGCAAGATATATGCAGGCACTTACCCGAATGCGCATGTATTCGAGTATGACCCGGTAACAAATCTCGTTAACGATCTCGGGCGGGTGCATCCGACTGAGAAGTATGTGCGCTCCCTTGCGTACGATTCGGACCGCAACGTACTGTATGCCGGTGTCGGCGGGTCGACGGCCGGTATCGTTAAAATCAATCTTGCGACCGGCAGCCAGCAGGAAATTTTGCAGCAATTGCTGCCGAACGCTTATTCGAATTACGATTTTGCCATGAATATGGGCTATGCGCTAGGCAAGCTGTTCGTCAGGCTCAACAAGCCGGATCATCTGCTTATCGTAGATGTGGCTACGGAGTCGATCGAATATTACGATCCGAACGGTCTTGGCATGGGATCGCGGACGTTGGCTACGAAGCCGGGGGATACTCAGAACATTTATTTCGGCGGATACATTTTGCGCTCCTACAACATTGCCACCCAGACGTTCGCCGTAGAGTTCTCCGATCCGAATGCAAGGGCAGCGAACTTCTTTGACGGCAAATTCGTTCAACTGAACGACCCGTCATGGCCAGGCTACACGTTTATCGGCGTCAGTGAAAAAGGCCAAATCATGATGCACAACAAGCAGACCGGGGAGCTGTCTACGAATCAGGTGGACAATTACGGTTCGCCGATCTTGATCCAGAGCGTGCATACCGGATTCGACGGCAATATTTACATTGGCGGTTACTTGGGAGCTACAGGGTTTACGTCGTACCGTCCGTCGGACGGGACGTTCACGGAGATCCAGCAGTTCGGGCAAGTGGAATCGGTCGCGAGTGTCAACAATAAGCTGTACATTGGTACTTACGGCAATGCGAGGGTGTATGAATACGATCCGACCGCGGCGTGGACCTCTACGAACCCCCGCCGGGTAGCCGAGCTGGTGAAGGACAATCAGGATCGCCCGTTTGCGATGGCAGGCGTCGATTCGCTCAATAAGCTTTACGTCGGCTCGGTTCCGGATTACGGCTCGCTGAGCGGGGCGCTGACGGTCTATGACGTGCCGACGCGGAAAGCACAAGTATTCAAGGATATCGTACACAACCAAGGCGTCGTTTCCCTTGTGTACAAGGATGGACTTGTATACGGAGGGACGACGATCTACGGCGGTCTCGGCACCAGCGGTCCGTCGGAGAATGAAGGCAAGCTCTTCGTATTCGATACGGCGACGAATACCAAAGTATTCGAGATTGCCCCCGTTCCAGGGCGGAAAGTTGTGAGCGGCTTGCTGGCCGGACCGGACGGCCTGATCTGGGGCGTAGCCGAGGATACGATTTTCAAATTGGACCCGAATACGCGTCAGGTCGTATACAAAGCGGCGAAGCTGGGCCGTTATGCCACAGGCACCGTCTGGGTCGATGCATTCCTCAAGCTGGGGGCGGACGGCAACGTGTACGGGACGAACCGGCAAAAAACATTGTTCATGATCAAGCCGGATACGATGGATTTTGTTGTAATCAAAAACGGCGCGGGCAACTACTTAACGCAGGATGCATACGGCAATTTATATATGGCAAACGACGCAACGTTGTGGAAATATACGCTGCCGGCCGACGAACAATCCGTTGCCGATATGCTGCATAGATCAGCGGAAGCCGGACAAATACCGCAGCCGGTTCAAGCGCAATTGACGAATGCTTTGCGCCAGGCTGCCGATCAATACGGAAAGCAGCATAAAGACCAGGCGGTGAAGCATCTGCGCGATTTTCTAAAGCATCTTCACAACCCGGCATTCGACACATCCGTCTCGCCGAAAGCGAAATGGCCGCTGGATCAGCAGGTGAGAACGCTGCTTGGCAAATGGGATTCCGAGTAGGAGCATCGCTCGGGCGGCTTGCATGGTTTGAACGGAAATAGAATGAAAACTAGCGGGTTGTCGCTGTGTACGATATGGCGGCAGCCCGTTTGTATGTATTCATTCAAAGCAGGGTGGCTCGGGACTCTTCTTGAAGCTGGCGGCAAGTTCGAGTATGCTGAGAATACATATTATATGGACAATGGTGGCGGTCACAATGGAAGAGTCGGAAAAACCGAGCCGCAGGACGTTTCAGGCGCGACTCGATCGGATGGTCGATACGATTCGGGGCGAAATCATGAGTGGTGCTTATCGGGAAGGCGATTTTTTGCCCTCGGAGAAAGCTTATGCGAAGCAATACCGGATCAGCAACAAGACGGTGCGTCAAGGACTTGAAGTGCTCGTAGCCGAACGGCTGATCGAGAAAATACCGCGCGTGGGCAACAAGGTCGCCAAGGTTTCCCGCGGAGATACGACGGTGATCAGGTTCGGCTGCCATACGTCGCTATTTCAGGAAGCGATCATGAGGACGCTGATCGGGGAATTTCATAAGCAGCACCCTGGGGTTCGCGTCGAACTGGTTCCGCTTCCATCCGGGCTGCTCACATATCCAATGGTGAAATCGATGGTCGTGGAGAACGAGATCGATGTGTTTACGATGAATTACAACAGCTATGACGATTTTCGGCTGAACGATGCTTTGGACGAACTGGAAACGCTCGAATCGAATCCTGCCGTCTATCCGTTTCTGAACGAATCGGTGACGCATGAAGGCCGATTAAAGCTGCAGCCGTTCGTATTTTCGCCCCTGATCTTGTGCTACAACAAGAACCATTTTTGGGAGAAGGGCGTGATGGAGCCGGACAGCAGTTGGCGCTGGAATGTGTTGTTCGAGCAGGCGTCAAAGCTCGCGGTGGAGAATGAGCGTCTCGGATTTTATTTCCATTTCCCGTCGAGCAACCGTTGGCCGGTCTTTTTGCTGCAAAGCGGCATCCGTTTCGATCGCAATCCTTCGGGACGTGCCGCCGGCAGCACCGAGCAATTGAAGGAAAGCCTACGCGCTTGCCGGGAGCTGATCTATATGCAAAATCGCTTCCCGCTGTTTTTATCGGAGAAGGACGGGGATGCGGAAGAGCTGTTCTTTAGCGAAAAAGTATCGATGATCATGACGACGTACCTGGCTTTGAACCACCATGAGCCCCGCACGAAATTCGAATACGATATCGCGCCGCTGCCTTACCTGAACGACCCGAAGACGCTGCTGCTGATGATCGGGCTGGCCGTGAGTGGGCAATCGAAGGCAAAAGAGAGCGCTCGTCGCTTCGTCGAATTTCTCGCATCATATCAGGTGCAGCTGATGATTCGCCAGAAGACGCTCAGCATCCCAAGCTTGAAGCCGGCGGCGGAATGGAGCGGCAAGGAGACGATGTATCGGCCGTCGCGGTTCCCGATGTACCGGGACATCATCCCGACGTTTCGTTCGTTCGCCGCCTTGAACATGTCGTCATCGGAATTGTACCGGTTCTATCGTGAGGCGAAGCTGTTCTGGTCGGGACTGGAGACGGAGGAAGCCATCGTAAAACGGTTGGAGCGGTTGCTGTACAAGCCGCAGGAAAGCGCCGAGGATCTTCCGAGGACGGTCTATCCTATGAATCATGTCGAAGAATAGGACGTGTAGCGCCTAGGAAAAAGGAATACGCTCATTAACGCACTGTCGCAGACAGTGCGTTTTATTATGTTTACTGTCGCTGCTGGCCGCACGCTAAAGCAAACCGATCAATTTTTTAATTCCGCTAAGTCGAGCTGGCGAATCCGCACTGGATCGGCGATCATTTCGATCTCGGCGATCTTCCCGCCCACAATCTTGAGTTCGAGTACGAATAGCATTTGACCGCGAGGCGCAACGACGACACCCACAGATCCGTTCACGAGCACCGGCCTCGCCCCTTGGGCACGACCAGCGAAGCCTTTGGCGACAGCTTCCGCTCCTTGAACAATCGGCCATGCAGCGACCGGCGGGAATGCAGGGTCTTGCCGGAGCACAATATCAGGGTCCAGTACCGCAAGAAGCTTCTCAAAATCTCCCGTGCGCGACGCAGCCAGAAAAGCTTCTACAAGCTCCTTTTGTCGATTGAATGCTTCCGAATCCGCAGTCGCCTTCGCCCCCTGAACCCGGCGGCGTGCACGGCTCGCAAGCTGTCTGGCTGCAGCATCGTTACGCCCTATAATCGGGGCAATCTCCGAGAAGGACAGGGCGAAAATATCGTGCAAAACGAAGGCGATACGTTCGGAGGGATTTAAATTCCCAAGGACCATCAGCATCGCAAGACCAACAGAGTCGGCCAGTAATGCTTCGTACTCGGGATCGCTTTCATCCTGACGGCTATGAGCCGGTTCAGGCATCCTCTCCAGCGTAAGCTCCTCACGTCGCGATTTGCGAGTTCGCAGCATATCCAGGCACACCCTCGAGACGATCGTTGTTAGCCAGCCCCCCATATTCTCGACCTCGCTGCTATGGGTGCGGCTAAGCCGTATCCATGATTCCTGCACAGCATCATCCGCTTCACTTACAGATCCGAGCATCCGGTAAGCTACTCTTTGCAAGTGATTCCGATGCGCCTCGAATTGTTCCACAAGCCAATCTTGATCGTTCATACATGACATTCCTTCCTTCGGTTCCTTTTTACTTATATGTCGTACAAAACCTAACAAATGTGACAATGGAAATGTATGCATCTGTCACGTTTCCTCGCTGACTTACGACATCATGAGTGATAAGGGAAACCGGATCATACGAAGAAGATCGAGGGGATCCCGGAGAAACATGCAATCGAAGGAGGTGTGATTCGGAGATATGCCGCTGGGTGTGATGGCGGGCAGCTCGAAAAGTGTGGGCGCAGGTAAGATGAAGGGTATGACGCAGATAATAAAGGGAGGAAATGTTTATGACTGTATTTTCCATCGTTCTTCAAAGTTTGTTGATCTTGTACTATCTCTTTTCAGGAGGAGCGAAGATCGTCGGGGCCCAATACTGGGCCGATATATTCAAGAACCTTAGACTGCCGCAGTGGCTTCGTGTCGTTACAGGTATCGTCCAGTTAGTCGGGGCTGCATTGCTCATCATCGGCTACTGGTATGCAGGGGCGGTCGCATGGGCCGGCGTATGGCTTGGAATCACAATGGTATTGGCGTGCCTCGCCCATTTCAGGGTCAAAGATTCAATCGGCAAAACAGTGCCAGCCATCGTGTTTACCGTGTTAATCATCATTTTAACCATCCTTAATGCAGACAGCCTGAATCTTCCTATATGATAAGTTGCTGGCCAATATAGGGAGTCGTCAGCTTTGTTGCTGCCACATTTGCCGGAACGCTAGCGGGGTGGTGCCTTCCTGCTTTCTGAAGATGTTGATGAAGTGACTGACATGCTCGAAACCGCTATGGTGCGCAATCTCCTTCACGGTCATGGCGGTATGAATCAGCATTTCCTTCGCTTCGTTGATGCGGATATTAATTAAATACTGGTTCGGCGTGCAGCCGGTATATTTTTTAAATTGCTTCAGCAGATGGTATTTGTTGACCGATACCTCTGCGGCAAGCAAATCGAGCGTTAGTTTTTCCGCGTATCTTTTGTCGACCAATTCCACGGTTTTTTTGATAAACGCGGGGATGGAGCCCGGCGACGCCCAGTTTCCCGGAATTTTGACGCAGAGCAGCAGCTCCGTCAACATATCGGTAATGATCTGCGAAGCGACCGGCTCCATTCCTGCGTCCTTCCGGGTATGAACCTCCAGCAATCTCCACAAGTTCGCCGGTATGTTTGATTCCGGGATAATTTCGACGACGGGGGAGTTGTGCTCGCTAAATTGATTATAATAGCCATTGCAGCAAATCCCGTTAAAGTGCACCCACAAGATTTCCCACGGCTCTGTCCCATCCTGCTCATAATACTGATATTCGCGGCAATCGATGTAGAAGACGTGGCCTTTTGACAGCTTGTATTTTTTGCCGCGATACGTCAGGCTCCCCTTACCGGACACGGTATACAAAATCAAATACGAATGCAGCCGTTCTCTTTCCGTAAAATAATCGCTGAGCGCAAAGAAGTGACCGATTTCCTGCACATAGAAAAAAGTATTCCGGGCGGCGGGGCTTGGCGTTGCGATAATGTATACGGATTGATCCGACCATGCATACGACGCCCTCAAATAATAAGTCTTCGTCATTGTACACCCTCACCCGTTCTCATCCTGATAGTTAAAATAGTAACACAAGTGCCATTCGGAATCATGAGTGAAGTTGGACAGTCGCTCGGCAGCCGCTCAACATACTGTTATTTTTGCCCAATTTCCTTCGATGAACCGCAGGGATTAGAAGGCTATAATGAAGGAAAGACATTTATTTCTCGAGCTTGGGGAGGAGAACGACGAATGGAACAAGTGGCACAACATTTTGCAAACCCGCCGAGGGAGTTTTCGCCCGTGCCGATTTGGTGGTGGAGCGGTGACGAGCTGAATCTCGAACGATTGAGATGGCAAATGGAGAAGTTTGTCGAAGGCGGCGTCTATAACTTGCTTGTATTCAATCTGGCGCCGACCGGTCCGCTTTACGGTTCCGATGCCGATCGACCTCATTTTTTTACCGAACAATGGTGGGATGTGTTCGCTAGCGTATGCGAATTTGCCGATGAGCTTGGCATTCGTCTTTGGTTTTACGATCAGATCGGATTTTCCGGGGCAAATATCCAGGCGAATTTGGTGCGAAATGAGTCGTCTTATGCCGGGCAATCGATGGAAACGCTCACAACGCTAGGGGAGGATTCGTTGACGGTTCGCTGCCCTGCGGAGGGAGAACTTCTGGCAGCGGTAGCCGTCCCCGTTGACGACGAAGGCAATGCGGCCGGGGACCCGGTAGAAATTGCTGCAAGCGGAACAGAAGTCACCTTCTCCATGCCCGGCCGGTTTCGTTTACGTCTGATCTACGCCATACGGCGCGGCTTCGATTATTTCTCTGCCGAAGCTTGCCGTTCTCTGCTGGATCAAGTGCATGGCGAGTTCGAGCGCCGGGCAAGCCACTGGTTCCGCGACGTCATCGTCGGTTCTTTTCAGGATGAATTGCCGAACCTCCCGACATGGGGCTCGCAATTTGCGGATCAGTTCCGTCAGCGCAAAGGCTACGATCCACGCTTGATGTATTTGTGGGAAGGCGACAGCGCCGAGGCGCGCCGCATGCGGATCGATTACCAGCAAGTGAGAGCGGAGCTGGCCGAGGAGGCGTTCTTCCGTCCGTTTTTCGAATGGCACGAGCGCCACGGGCTCACTTGCGGGTTTGACCAGATGGGGCCTGCGAGAGGCGGCAATCCTGTGGCGGCCGTCAAATATTACGCAGATTACTTGCGTACGCACCGGTGGTACGGCGCCCCCGGCAGCGACCATCACGGAGAAGCGAAAATCCACAGCTCCCTTGCCCATGTGTACGACAAAAAGCGGGTGTGGATCGAATCCTTCCACAGCAGCGGCTGGGGCGGAACACTGGAAGAGACGTTCGACTGGCTGCTGCCGTGGATTCGGGCCGGAGCGAACCTGTACAATCCGCATGCCGCCTATTACAGCACGCGCGGCGGCTGGTACGAGTGGGCGCCGCCTTCCACCTGCTGGCGGCAGCCTTATTGGCGGCATTATTCGGTATTTTCCGGGGCGGTCAGCCGGCTGTGCTATTTGTTTACGCAAGGGCATCATGTTTGCGAAATCGGGATTTTGTATCCGACGACGGCGGTGCAGGCGAACCTTACCTTGAGCGAACCGCTCCCTCGGGCAAAAGCGGCACTGCAGTGCTACGCGTCGCTGGTTGGCAGCATGCATTGGAACAATACGAGCCCGGGCATCATGGACGGCGATCGGCGCGACTACGATATTTTGAATGACGACGCTTTGGAGCTAGCCGAGATTCGCGGCGGACGACTGTGTATTCGCGAAGAGGCATACCAGGCGATCATTCTTCCCGCCTGCTCCTTGCTGCGGGAGGAAACGGCCAAGATGCTGTGCCGGTTTGTGGAAGACGGCGGGACGCTGATCGCGATCGGCGAGGTGCCGCAGCCGCTGGACGACCGGCAGGATCGCCATGCCGCCAGGCTGGCCGGCTTGTTCGCAGAAGGGAAAGCGGTGTTCGTGGAAACGCCGGAAGAGGTCGTATCCCGCTTGTCGGGCATCAGGCGTACGGTCGATGCGCCCGTTCCGCTGCTTCATCGCAGAATTGGAGACTACGACGCGCTGTTCGTACAAGCGGCATTCCCTTGCGCCACCCATGTCAAGCCGAACATGAAGTGGGTTGAGGTGAGCTACAGCTTTACGCCTGACGAGTACCATCGGACCATGAAGGTCCGGTTGCCGGAATCGGCAAAGGAAGTGGAGCATTGGGACCCGATTACCAGCAAACGGATCATGCTGCCTGTACGACGCGGGTCCGACGGGGCAGAAGTGGAAGTTTCCTTTGCGAGCGGACCTGCGGCCGTTCTCGTCTGGAAGCGCGATGCATTGCCGGAAAGCGATTCCGCACCCGAACAAGCGGCATCGGGACCCATCGCGGCTATGCCATCGATCGCAGCGCAATCGGTGCTGCTGGGGGACAGCAAGTCCGAACCTCTCATGAGCCTTGGCGAAGAATGGGAATGCGAGCTTGTTCCGACGCTGGATAACCGTTACGGGGACTTTGACAAGCCCGACTATGAAGGAGCCCCTGCCACAGCTACATGGTTCATGGAACATCGGGTAGAACAGCCCGGTGAAGACGGACTTTCAGGCGGCTGGCACGAGCCTTCCGCTGCACGCCCGGGGCAGGTGCAGGCCACCTTCGGCACGTTCGCCTGGTGGTGCGGGCCTTATGCCGCAGCCGAATTGCCGCAGCCGGCGGCGGGGCGCGATGCCGGCCTGCTGGACACATCCGCAGCCGGATGGAAGCCTGCGGTGTATTCGTTAAGCCGCGGCATCGCGAAAAATCCGATACACGTGCAAACTCTCGGTCCCAAAGGTCATGTTCCTGAGGAGTTCCTCCTGTTCGGCAAAGTGTCGGCCGGCGAAGGAGTACACGTTCGAACGGGTATTTGGTCGGACACCGTGCAAAACGTGAATCTGGCGGTTGGTGCTCCCGCTATCAAAAAAGTTTGGCTGAACGGTTCTCTTCTGCATGCCGATCATCCCGGCTATTTGAGCGTGGTGCCTGTACGTCTGGAAGAAGGGCTGAACGTTCTCGATTTGCAGTTGTTCCCCGAGAAGGACAACAGCAGCTTGCGTGCATACTGGTGTCTCCTACGACAACCGGAGCGGTTCGCGAGACCGGAATGGCTGAAAGCGCCGGCTGGCGTCGTGAAGGATGACCGGATCGTCTTCAGCACGACCGTCGACATTCCTTTCCCGCCCGAGGAGGGCGTGATCCAGGTCGGTGCCGACGCCACTTGCCGGCTGCTCGTCAACGGTCAGCTGGACGGCCGGCAGGGAGGCTTCGATCCGTATTACAAAAACAGCCGAATTCAGCCGTATGCGGTGAGCAACTTCCGGATGGGAACGAATGAAATTGCCGTCGAGGTGCATGTGCCCGATTACGAGCCGGGCCTCCTGGTAGACGCCGAAGTGCGGGGCCCAGAGAACCAGGTTCTCACGTTCTTCAGCGGTTCGCACTGGCAGGTGCAGCATGCCGTGCCGGAAGCGCAGCCCGCGGCGCTGCTGCGGGGTTCGAGCGGCAGGTCGCATAATCAAGACCCGCCTGCCAGCCACCTGTGGCGCAGACCGCATCCGCTGCCGGGAGCGGCATGGCTGGAAGACGCGCCCGCCGACGATACCGTGGTCAGCCTTGTCCCCGACGCTTTCTTCGGCCAACAACGAACGGAGTGGTTCGGCTGGATCATTCCGCCTGGAGCTGACTGCGCATACTTGCCGGTTGCCGGGACGGCAAGATTATGGATCGACGGCGAGGAAGTGGCGGTGAAGGAGGGAGCAGCGGAGCTTCCCCGGCCGATGGCTGCGAAGCGGCGCGCTGTGCTTCGTGTCGTTCCGGGGCCCGGCCTGACGGGCGGCGCGGTGTTCCGGGCTCCCGTCACTTACCGGATCGCCGAGGGATGCATTCTGACAGGCGATTGGTCGGAGCAAGGCCTGGAATCGTATTCCGGCGGCGTACGTTACCGCAAGCAGCTCCGCCTCGACGATTCGCTTCCGTCATCGCTTGTCCTTGATCTGGGGCGCGTTCGCGGTACGGCGGAGGTGCTTGTGAACGGAAAGAGCGCCGGTATACGCGTCATGTCTCCTTACCGCTTCGATCTATCCGGGCTGTGCGTTCCCGGAGACAATACGATTGACATTATCGTATTTAATACGCTGGCGCCGTACCTCAATGCCGTCAGCCCGACGCACTACATTTTTGAAGGCCAGACCCTATCCGGTATGTTCGGACCGGTCGTTCTTTTCGCAGCCGAATCGTGATTTATTTGGAGGGATTGCAGCATGACCGTTTTGCAGCCGATCAAACCGGCGAAAAAAGCCAGAATCGGCCTATATTCCATCGGACTTCAGGAATATTGGCAGCAATTCGAACATCTTCGTGAGCGGCTATTGGAGTACAATGCCTTCATCGCGGCCCGCATGGAGGAATACGGCGAGGTTTACAACTTCGGCCTCGTCGACACGGAGGGAAAAGGCAGACAAGCGGGCGAATGGTTTAATGCGAACAATGTGGATATCGTTTTCTGTCATTCCGCTACCTACGCGACAAGCTCCGTCGTGCTTCCGGTGCATCAAATGTGCCGGAAGCACGCGGTCATCCTGAATTTGCAGCCGGCTACCCGTGTGAACTATGACTTAACGACGACCGGCGAATGGCTGGCGCACTGCGGAGCATGCCCCGTACCAGAAATCTCGAATGCCTTTGAGCGCGCCGGAATTCGTTTTCGCGTCGTGAACGGGCTGCTCGGGCTGGATTATACGCCAGTCGTGTCGCTGACCGACGAAACGACCCATCTGCGTCCCGAAGCGATAAGGGCGTGGACGGAAATCGCGGAATGGATTCGCAGCGCGGCGGTTGTCAGAACGCTGCAGAACAGCCGCTTCGGGTTTCTTGGCAACACGTATAGCGGCATGCTCGATATGTACAGCGATTTTACGATGCTGCAATCGCAGATCGGATTTCACGTCGAGATATTGGAAATGTGTGATCTGAACCGAATGCTCGAACGGGTGACCCCCGAAGAAATCGCGTCCAAGCGGGAAGAGGCATACCGCATGTTCGAAATCAGCGAGGATTCGCCAGCCGATCCGTTGGCCCGCCGGCCGACGGAGGAGCAGCTGGAATGGGCGTTCAAAGTCGCTGCGGCCCAGGAAAGATTCGTGCGTGAATATGATCTCGACGCACTCGTCTATTATTATCACGGCGCGCCGGGCAATGAATACGAGAAGCTGCAATCCGGCTTTATTCTCGGCCATTCCCTGCTCACGGCGCGAGGCATCCCTTGTGCCGGCGAAGGGGATTTAAAGACAGCGCTCGCCATGAAAATATGCGATATGTTGGGAACGGGGGGGAGCTACTCGGAGCTCGTCGTCGTGGATTACGAGGATCAAACCATTCTGCTCGGACACGACGGACCGTTTCATATCGCGATCTCCGAGGGGAAACCGGTGTTGCGCGGCATGGGATTGTATCATGGCAAATTGGGCAGCGGGATTTCTGTGGAAGCCAAGGTCAGAACCGGTCCGGTCACAACGTTGAACGTGACCCAGGGACGAGACGGCCGGCTGAAAATGATCGCGGGCTGCGGGCTGTCAACCGGCGGGGACATTATGCGGATCGGCAATACGCAGACCCCTGTCCGCTTCAACCAGCACCCTGACGCGTACATGGCCAGATGGTTTGCGGAAGCGCCGACGCACCACTGCGCGCTGTCTATCGGCCACAATGCGCAGCTGTTCCGCAAAGTGGCGGAGCTGCTGGAGTGTTCTTTTGTCACCCTATGCGGGGAGTAAGCGGGTTGCGCCGCATTCATTGTCGGCGCAATCCCGATTTTTCCAAGACGCGGCTGCTGCGGATCGACGCCAAGTCGATACCAGCTTAGCCGTTCGGGAGGTGAGTGCCTGCCGCTATCGCGAAACTCAGCTAGGACATCAGGGAGGGAACGTTTTTGGAAGCGCTTAATCGAGAGGGGATAACAAGAATGCCGAACAAACGAATCAGACTTAGTTTTGCGTTGCTGCCGTTATGTATCCTCACCGCCGCTTGCGGTGGAAACGGCGCGGGTACCGCGACCGACGCGGGGGCTGACAAATCGGGCAAAACCCCTGTGTCCAGCGAACCGGTAACCCTTACCTTTTACATGCATTCCGCAGGGATGTCCGATGACGAGTATAAGCGGTATGTTGTCGAACCGGTGCAAAAAAAATATCCGAACATCACGCTGGTGATGGAGCGCAGCGCGGACAAGAAGGTGGAGGATTTGATCGCCGCAGGCACGTATCCGG
This sequence comes from Paenibacillus solanacearum, assembly GCF_910593845.1. Classification (GTDB taxonomy): domain Bacteria; phylum Bacillota; class Bacilli; order Paenibacillales; family NBRC-103111; genus Paenibacillus_G; species Paenibacillus_G solanacearum. The sequence goes on from NZ_CAJVAS010000018.1 coordinate 108,804, forward strand.
ATATTATGACGGTGGATACGTATTCCGTCCTCAAGATGAAGGAGCTGGAGATGGCCCAAGAATTGACTTCGCTGGCCAAAGCGAACGGCTTCGACCGGACGAAATATACGCCTACCCTGATGAACGTGAACGATTTGTACGGCAAAAAAGGGGAGTTATACGCCATCCCGTGGGCCGCCCAATACACTGCGCTGTATTATAACAAGGACATTTTCGACAAATTCGGAGTACCGTACCCGAAGGACGGCATGACATGGGATGATGTGCTGGCGTTGGGCAGGAAGGTAATCGGAACGGACGGGAACACCCAGTATTACCCGCTCGGCAGCCAGGTGGATGCGTTCTATATCTACAGCCAGCTGTCCCCGGAGCCCCTCGTCAATCCGGCGACCAGGAAAGCGCAATTTAACAGCGAGCAATGGAAAACGGTATTCCAGCTTATGAAGAACATTACCGATTTGCCGAATAACAAATCCGGGTACGGGACGGGAAGAGACCGGTTTCTGAAAGACAAGACACTCGCCATGCTTCCCGATTGGGGATCTTACGCGAGCAACCTGATGACAGCGGAAAATCAAGGCGGAGCGGGGATGAAGTGGGATCTGGCCTCCTACCCTACGTTCAAAGAAAACCCCGGCGTCGGCCCCGCCAGCGGGCCGTTTCTGATGATGGTTTGCTCCCAGAGCAAGCACAAGCAGGAAGCGTTTCAAGTCATATCGGAAATCGTCAGCAAAGAAAATCAACTGGTCATCGCCAAGGAGGGGCAGAAACTGCCCGCTATGAACGATGAGGAGCTGAAGAAAAGCTTTGCGGCCAACAACCCGATCATGAAGGAGAAAAACGTACAAAGCATCTTCAAAGTGAAATCGGCTCCCATCGGCGTGAGAACGGAGTATTACGACGCAGCCAACAAGCCGCTGAAAGAAAATTTGAAGAAAGTCGCGGAAGGCACCATGGACATGAACACCGCACTCAGGGATGCGGAAGAAAAAGCGAACAAAGCCATTCAGACCCAGTTCGGGCAGTGATTCAGGGCTGCGAAGCGGCGGCGGTTTGTCGAATGATTTTACACGGCCAAGAATTGGCTGAACCACTAGCGACTCCGCCGGCGTCGAAGAAGGCCAACTCGCTGCGCGCTCACGGTTCTCCACCTGCAAAACGCTGAAGTACGACGTTATATGAATGCCCGGACGATGGCTGCTGCCTCGGTTCGGGCTTTTTCTATTATGGACGAGATCGACTCTCTGAAGGATGAAATGCAGCGCGGTCGTTCCGTCCTATGGAAGATAAGTTCAAGATCTTGCTGTATACTTAAGCTTAACCGGTACGATGAGGTGAACAACTGAAGGAGGTTTATACGTAATGAAATCTGACCGTATAAGCATCCCGGCGGGATTTTGGACGGGATTGCAGCAATTGGGGATTGCCCCGCACGATATAGCCCGCCAAGCGCAGCTGCCGCTTCACATCATGACAGAGCCCGCGGTCGAGATCGACCATTATTTCAAAATTTGGAAAGCATACTCCGAGCTCGTTGGCGATACGGCCATCGCGATCCTCCAACTTGCAACCGTCTTTGAAACGGCGCAATATCCGCCGACTGCCTTAGCGACCTACCATGCTCGTAACTATCGCGACGCCCTTAACCGAATGGCACTTTACAAACAGCTTTGTCCTCCGGAAGGTTTGCGTATTTCCGAAGACGGCGAACGCTGTACCATTGAACTGGATTCGATACGCGGGGGGCAGCTCGAACCGCCAGTGCTGGTGGGAACCACTCTGGCTTTTCTCCTGGAGCTGGGTCGGCGGGGCACAGGCCAGCCTTTAAGGGCCCAATCCGTGGAATTTTCCCAATCGATGGGAGATGTAAAGGCTCTTGAAACTTACTTCGGGTGTCGTGTCCGGACAGGAACACCGGCAGACCGATTGACGCTATATCGAAGCGATTTGGACCGTCCTTTTACTTCCTACAATAAAGAGCTGCTGGAGATCCTGACTCCCATATTGGATCGATCTTTGGATGAACACCGCAGCCGCTCCATATCCGAGAAGGTCAAGCGGATCTTGAGGCGCAGCCTAACCGGAGGGGGCTTAGACATTCGAGCTGCGGCGAGCGAATTGGGTGTGAGCAACCGTACGCTGCAGCGTCGTCTTACCGACGAAGGCACAACGTTCAAGCAACTGTTGACACAGACCCGGCATGAACAGGCGCGAGAATACTTGGCAAACCCCGAGCTCGATATCCAAGAAGTGGCTTTCTTAATTGGATATGAGGACCAGAACTCGTTTTATCGCGCCTTTCGGCTATGGGAAGGCGATACTCCCTCGCATTGGCGCTCCGCATATGTAAGGGCGACCGCTGCAGAATCCTCCACCTAGCCGCCTCGTTTATTCCGGTCTTCATAATTGGCGGGTGAAACAAGTAATTTGGCGCACTACACTAGTTACCGGACGATCCAAGCAAAGTAATATAATCTCTATCCGGAGCACAACGATGTTCCAACAATAACTTCTAATTCGGGCTTGCCCTGAATGGCAGCAAAGGAGATATAGGTTATGGATATGGGATTAACGAACAAAACAGCTTTAGTAACCGGATCAACCAAAGGGATCGGGAAGGCCATCGCCATTGAACTTGCCCGGGAAGGCGTCCATGTCCTGGTTAATGGACGTAATCATGAAGAGGTCGAACGAACCGTCAATGCATTGAAGTCAGAGTTCCCGGCGACCTCCCCCCAGAATGCGGCAGCTGATCTTGTGGACATGCAGCAAAGGGAGGCTTTGTTAGCGAAATTTCCTCGTGTCGATATATTAATAAACAATATGGGCATTTATGAAATCATGTCGTATGAGGACATTGACGATGAAATATGGGAGAAGTACTTCCGTACGAATGTCCTTGCCGCTAATGGGTTAGCTAAATATTACTTGCCCGGCATGCTAAAAAACAACTTCGGGCGAATCCTCTTTATCGCTAGCGAAGAAGCCATGATGCCTTCAGGGCAAATGCCGCAGTATTGCATGACCAAATCCATGTTACTCTCACTGTCAAAAAGCCTATCCAAACTAACGAGAGGGGCCGAGGTCACATCCAATACGATTATGCCGGGACCCACGCTTTCCGAGAAGGTATATCAAATCATTGAAGGGATGTTTCCTGACGATATGGACTTTTCGGAAAAAGAGAAAAAGTTTATGGCTGCACACCTGCCTCAATCAGAAATCCAGCGGTTTATCAAGCCTTATGAAATCGGCCGACTGGCTGCTTTCGTATGCAGCCCTTATGCATCGGCATTTAAAGGCTCCCCCATCCGTATGGACGGGGGGATGGTGCCTACTATTTTTTAACTTCAACGTTATTCGGCTGTGCACCACAAACTGAACGGCTGATTTACGGGTTCATGCAAGGTAATTTGTTCGCTTTCGATGTCACAAATCAGCTCGTTACATTGTTATATGTGCAAAACGTAATAAGGAGCTGAGGAAAGATGAACGACTTGACATGTATAATCATCGGAGGCGGCTATGCTGGGCTTGGAGCACTCAAAGCAATAAAGGAAGCGACCCGGGGCATGACGAACGGGCGGCGGATTCGGTTCGTTCTGTTCGACAAGCAGCCCGGTCATATGCGCAAAATGCTGTTGTTCCGGCCGGCCGTAGGCGAGGAAGAGATAATGATTCCCTGGACGCATTATCGGTTTTCAGAAGGAGTCGAATTCGTGCAGGCTGCGGTTACGTCTGTGGATCGCGGGGAAAAACAGATTCGATATGAGGATACGCAAGGAAATGAGGTCCGAATGGGTTATGACCTCTTGGTTGTTGCCGTCGGCAGCATCGTTCGGACGCCTGATCCTGATCAGGGCGGCATTTCGTTAACGGATCCGCAAACTGCGGCAGTCATCCGGGAGCGTTGGCGCGCCAATCTGCGGCAAGCTGTTGGTGAATCCAATGCTAAGGAAAGAAAGCGGCTGATGACAGTCGCAGTTGCGGGGGCGGGCATCAGCGGCGTTGAGACATCCGCTGAGTTGGCGCTTGAGATGCGGAAGGAAGCTTCGTCATTAGGATTGAGCCCGTCCGATGTTTCCGTCTATTTGCTGAGCGGCCAGGAACGGTTATTCCTGGAAGGACCCGAGAAGGTTGGGCGGAAATTAGACCAGGTACTCACCGAATGCGGCGTATCCGTACTTTACAACCGTAAAGTAATGCGGGAGGAAGCAGGAGTGGTTACATTGAATAATGGGGACCGTCTGCCGGTGGGTCTATGTATATGGACGGTAGGTTTGATTCCGAATCCGGCTCTTCGCACGATGGGCCTGCCGCTTACCCCCAATGGTCAAGTGCGGGTGGATGAATCTTATCGCGTCCAAGGGGCGCCGGGTGTATACAGCATTGGCGACTGTACGAGAATCGTCGACCCGAAAAACGGCAAGGCCGACCTGATGAGGGCCGGAGAATGCGGGCTGCAGGCTGATCGACTGGGGCACGTCGTAATGGCCGATCTGGAGGGCCGCCCCGCGCCGGTTCACAAATCCCCGAGCTCGATCATAGAATTTTTCTGCATCGGCCTCGGTGAAAATCGCGGAATGGTGTGGGGACGCAAATGGGGACTTGATCTGATTTTAACGGGAAAGACTGCGTGGAAAGTTAGGAAACTGGCATGGGATGCGGGCAGTAAGCTTCGGTAGAAGCGAGGATCCAAGAGTGAAATATTACAGGCAGAAAAGGTGTGATGGCGAATGGAGGAACTGTACGATCAATACAGAGCACTGCTGTTCACGCTAGCCTATCAGTTGACCGGTTCTGTAGCAGACGCGGAAGATGCGGTTCAGGATGTGTTTGTTAAGGTGTGCGACGTACATCCCGAAAGGTTGAAGGAGCCGAAGGCGTATTTGTGCAAAGTGGTAACCAATCACTGCCTTAATCAGCAGAAATCGGCGCGAAAGAGACGGGAAGTGTATGTCGGTACGTGGCTTCCCGAACCGATTTGGACAAATGGGGCCGATACGCTCGAGATGACAGTCGTCCGCCGCGATCTGCTGTCTTACGCCATGCTCGTACTGTTGGAAAAGCTGACGCCGACCGAGCGGACGGTCTTCGTCCTGCGGGAGGCGCTGGGCTTCGATTATCCGGAAATAGCGGAACTGCTCGACAAGGGAGAGGCGAATTGCCGCAAGCTGATGAGCAGGGCAAGAGGCAAGATGGGAATATCCGAGGAGGAGCCGGTCGCGGCTGAAGCGGTCGAGTTGGAATGGGTTAGCCGGTTCCTCGTATCCCTCGAGCAAGGTGACGTCGATCATGTGAAGTCTTTACTGACCGAGGACGCCATATTTGTCGCCGATGGAGGCGGGAAAGCCACCGCATTCCTGCATCCGGTACAAACGCGCGATCGCGTGGCCCAAGTCCTGATCGACGGGTTCCACGGCATAAGGCCGTATCATCATGGGAAACTCCACTTCGAGGCGGTCCCTCTGAACGGCGAGAACGGTATCGTCATCCGATCTGAGGACGCCATCGTGGCCGCTATATTTATACAGCTCCGACGCGGAAAGCTTGCCAGAATGTATGCGGTATGGAACCCGGATAAGCTTGTCCGAATGTAAGGATATTCTTGAACTCCCTCGGTACGATAGCTCAATAACGACGTCAAGAGGCCGCCGTGATGATCGGCGGCTTTTTGGCATGCTAACTGGCGGTTGTAGTTAATAAGGTCTTGGATTTTTTACTTTACACAAGAACATATGTACTATATATTAGTTGCAATGGATTAATATTCCATATTTTGTTGAGAGGTTATTAAATCTAAAATCTAGAAGCAAAGGATGATAAAAATGGATGTTCACGTAGTGACACTTAAATCATTCAATATTGTCGGTCCAATGATTACTACCAAGCTTTCTGAGGATCGAATAGGGGACTTATGGCGCGAGTTTGGACGGAGAAGGAATGAAATCATTAACCGGGTTGATCCATATTTTGCGTTTGGCTTAAGTGAATATAGTCCAAATCCCAGAGAAAGCTTTAACTATATCGTGGGGTTTTCCGTACATAATCTTGAACATGTCCCGGAAGGCATGGTAGGTAGAACGATACCGATGCAAGAGTATGCACTCTTTGTTTACACAGGTCACCGTATTGGCGAAGTATGGAAGTATTCCGGTAGTTGGCTTGCTGCATCGGAATACAAAAGAGCAGAATCCGCTGATTTTGAGCTTTACGATAATCGCTTCTTGGACAGGGAAGACGGAATGAAAACGATCTCGGTCTATATTCCGATAACCAAAAAGTAAGGCATTCACTGTTTTTTTGTCGGCATAACAATAATTGGAGGGTGATAGAAATGGAGCTAAAGGCTGATCGTTTGAATTATGAAATGGCTGATATTTCAGGCTCCCGGTTCGAAAAGGTTAAAGCAGAGGAATTATATTTTAATGATGTCTGTTTAGTTAGAACACGAATTAACAATGCGAACATGAGTGACATGGCGCTGCATGATGTGAACATGACTGGGTTTAAAATTTCGGATGCGAATTTGAGCCATCTTGAAATTGAAGGAGCCCAGATGGGCGGAGCCTACATACATAACATTGGTATCCCTAAAGAAGGGGATCCCCATTACCATCACAAAACCGCAGGACAACCCGTAAGATTTGAGAATTGTGAGCTAAGAGGCAGCCAGATTTCAAATTGCGACCTCAGCCATGTAGAGATATGGGATTGTGAATTAAAAGGAATGAAGATAAATGGGATACGGGTTGAAGAGCTTTTGGAATTGTATCAATCAAAATCGTAGTAAATTATTGATGTCATTAATGGTTAACGATACTTGGGAGCTGCCGCTAGGACAGCTCCCTCGTTATTGGCGCATTATTACCTTCGAATTAGTGTATAGTTCTGCGGAATGAGCGTATGATCTCCGTGCTGCTCCAGAATAACATAAGGGCGATTATAGGGTGAAGCGCAGACAATCCTCCGATCTGCGACGAGAAGAGAGCTGTCAGAAACATACCGATAATCATTCCAAATAGTCCGATGCATCTCAGGATTGTTTTCAAGGACAGCCGTCCGCTCCACGCCAACACAGCCATCATTAGCGGAAGGAACCCGAAATATCTTGCAAAGCTGATGTGGGCAGCCCAGTTCGTGGAATCGACGAATAACGCAAGTCCCGCGAAGAAAACTTGAACCGTAATGGAAGCTGCAAACAGCCATGCGAGCACAATAAAACAGAAACGGGCAATGCGACGAGATGAACTATCTTTCATAACTTCCTTTACCTCCGTCAATCGGATCCTCGCGGTCCGGATCTGCGTGCGTGATCACATGGGAAATGAGGGTGGGATCCGTTTCGTGAATCACAAAGACTTGCGGGGGTCTAGGTAATCGCAGGCGAGTATGATCGTGATGAACCCTAGTTACCAGAGTTCCCAGCGGTTGTCCGTTTTCCTGGCGAATGACACTCCAAAAACGTCTTTCGCGGTCTTCCCAAGGTCCCCAATGCTCTTCCGATTGCGGAAAAGTCCCCGGGAATACGGGACGGGGGACAAAACCGGCTCTCACCATCTCCGCGACCAAAGGCTCGAAAAGTTTGAGGCAGAAAAAGCCATAGGCAGAATCTCCTCCCACTATAAAGTAATGTTTTCTCCTGTTTTCTCACTAAATCTCAGTATTTCAACTTTGACGCTTAAGCGGCAGTCGTGGAGAATGTATCCTATGCATCGATTTTCGATCAGAGCGTAG
>NZ_CAJVAS010000019.1 GCF_910593845.1 Paenibacillus solanacearum
GACTCCAGTTGCTCCGGTTACACCTGTCGCTCCCGTTACACCTGTTGCTCCGGTTACACCTGTTGCTCCCGTTACACCTGTTGCTCCCGTTACACCAGTTGCTCCGGTTACACCTGTTGCTCCCGTTACACCAGTTGCTCCGGTTACACCTGTCGCTCCCGTCACTCCAGTTGCTCCCGTTACGCCAGTTGCTCCGGTTACACCTGTCGCTCCCGTCACTCCAGTTGCTCCCGTTACGCCAGTTGCTCCGGTTACACCTGTCGCTCCCGTTACGCCAGTTGCTCCCGTCACTCCAGTTGCTCCGGTTACACCTGTCGCTCCCGTCACTCCAGTTGCTCCCGTTACTCCAGTTGCTCCGGTTACACCTGTCGCTCCCGTTACGCCAGTTGCTCCCGTTACGCCAGTTGCTCCCGTCACTCCAGTTGCTCCGGTTACACCTGTCACTCCCGTTACACCTGTGGCTCCGGTTACACCTGTTGCTCCGGTTACACCTGTCGCTCCCGTCACACCTGTCGCTCCCGTTACGCCCGTGGCTCCCGTCACTCCAGTTGCTCCGGTTACACCTGTCGCTCCCGTTACGCCAGTTGGCCCAGTTACGCCAGTTGGCCCAGTTACGCCGGTTGGTCCGGTAGCACCAGTAGGCCCGGTTGCGCCTGTGGCTCCGCCAATGCCGTCAAGTGAACGGGCTTCAATGTCATCAACAAGTAAGTCAGCCGATCCAACTAGTGGTGACTTACTGATTGTAATAAGCGCTTGTGTGGTTCCAGGTGGTGCTGGAGTGGTTACGTTATATACTTCTAGCCACTGATCCAGTGTTACATCTGGAATTCGACTACTGAAAATGTTAGTGATCAGCCCTGTACCCAGAAAATTATGTGCTGCATCGTGGAAGGAAATGGATATACTGACCAATGGATTAGGCTGTGCTCCAATTTTGGAAAGAGAACAAAAAACTTCTAACGTCTCTCCTGCCTGGGCTGGAACAAACTGTGAGAGGAAGGCGTTGACGAGCCCGCCTGGTAACTGTGCGCTATAAAATCCGGAATGGCTATTCGCACTGTTAACAGTTACGGCTTGGGAGAACCATGGGGCCAAGGTTCCCGTCTCAAATCCACCGTTAATTACAACATTATTTAACGCCAATGATGATTCACCTCCATATCGATTTGTCCAACGAAATTCGAAGGACTTGCTCTACTATATGCTAAATAAATTCTAAGAGTCTCCGCGAATCATAGCTTATATTTGTGTATTTTTAGTTTCCCGAGTTCATTTTCAACAGGATTTCGTTATATAAATGCGCAAATATCCACAAGAAGGAAGCCATTGTAAAATATAAAAAAATATAAATCTATGCGTTCAATTCATATAAAAGCGAGTAACAGTCTGCTGATCTGAACATGCCTATGCGCCATAAAGGGCACTCGCAATGAGTGCCCTTAACCGTTTCCAGTTCAGTTCATTTCCTTACTTATTCTCCGACTTGCACGAACAACATTTGATGAACCTGTTCCATCTTTCGCGGGATGTAGATGGTTTCACCGTTAAATTGAATGGGTCGGGGCCGGTCGAGGAGCAGCAGCGGCAGGTTTCGACTCCGGCATCCCCCACAATGGAATAAGCGGGGCTATGGCCGTGAAGCAATGAGTAAAATTTCGGAGTTTATCCGCACCTTCCCCGCCGGGCCTGCGCGTTATTGCTGGATCGCTTACGAGCCCGATAATCTTGTCGCCAAAAAGCTGTATGAAAGCTTCGGGTTCCGGGAAACCGGCGAAGTGTGCCACAACGAGCCCGTCGCCGTATTGCAGTTGTAACGGGGCATGCATCCCTCCCCGCTCCTTCAAGTTGCCCGACTATCGCTATTTATCGCCAAGTCGCCGGACCAGGCTCGGAGCGGCAACGACAAGCGAAAGAGACCGATGATGCGGCCTATTGCTGCGTCATCGGTCTCTTTTCTGTATTCGCTTGCTTTTACGGCGCAAGCGCAAACCGCAATGCTCTGCTGATCAGCCCGGGCAGCACCGACACATGGCCCTCGCCCTCGAACTGCTTGAACTCCACGCGCAAACCGGCATCCGCCAGGGCGGATAACCGGTCCGCCATCTCCTCCGCATGACGGTTCATCCCGCTCGGATGGCTTCTCTCCAGCTCGCCAACCGCAATGAGCAGGTTGACGCCGATCCGGCGATCCTCCAGACAGGCAGCGAACGCCCGCTCCTCCTCCATCACAAGCCGCTTGCTCCAGTGAATGGACGGACTGCCCGCAATATAGGTGCGGAAGGTGCCGGGCCTTGTGAACAGCGCATGCAGCACGAACAGCCCGCCGAGCGAATGGCCGAATATGGTCTGGCGGCTGGCATCGATCGCGAATTCGCCTTCGATCGCAGGCTTCAATTCATCCTCGATAAAGGTCAGAAACGCCTCAGCTCCGCCAACTTCAGGCCAGGCCTTCCCGTCAGGACGCTTCGGCAGCTCGGCGTCAGAGACAGGAGGAGTAAAATCGTAATACCGCTCGTCAGCGAACGGAGCGTCCGTCTCGTAGCCGATGCCGACCACAATCGCCGGATCCACGCCCGTCCTCTCCGGCCGCCTCCCCTGCACGCGCACCGCCTCCGTCATCGTCCCGAACACGCTGTTCGCATCCAGCACATAGATGACCGGATAGCCGCCGGACGGCGCTGCCTCCGCCGGAACCGCTACGCTGATGCGATAGGCACGGTTCCCCGAGCGCGACCGCATTACGCGCTGCACCGTCCGTGGAATGGTCACTTCGCGGTCTTCGGATGCCGGATTACAGGTCATAGATAATTTCTCAAATTCCGCACTCATCGCATGCTATGCCCCCGATTCCAATTGGTTTACGCTCCATCTCTTCCCGCCGTTTCCTTCGGCTCCTCCAGGCCTGCCGCTTCCGCGAACAGCCAGCGCAGCGCTTGCGGAAACCGCCGGCAAAAAAACCGATGCTCGTGAAGGCCGCCTTCCTCCGCGACGAGCGTCAGCCGCTCCTCGGACAGTCCGTTCTCCCGCCAGACTTCGTACGCTGCCCGCGTCAAAGGAACCATGTCTTTCTGGATCGATTGCTTGCCGGCCCCCTCCAGCGTCCCTACATCCATATAGATTCGCATGTGCGGATCGCTCCGTGCGTGAGACTTCAAATAATCGACCATCCCCGGATACCAGTACGATCCGGAGATCGACCCTATTTTGCCGAATATGCCTGGATGCCGGCAGGCGGCGAACATCGAGATGAGACCCCCGAGCGATTTGCCGATGATCGCCGTTTGCTCCGCTGCCGGGTTCGTTCGGAAACGGCTGTCGATATACGGCTTAAGCTCCTGCGTCAAAAATGAAAGATACGCCTCGCCCTTGCCGCCGAACGGGCTGAATTTGTCGCTCAGCGCAGCGGCTTTCCACGGCGTATATTCATCGTTGCGGTTGAGCGCCTGCACCCCGACCAGCACCAGCTCGGGAAGCGTCCCGTCCGCAAACATGCCTTCCAGCGCGAGAAGCGAGTCGCTTGCGTCCGGATCGAACAAATCCCCGTAATCCTTCACATAAACGACCGGATAGCGGTGGCGGTCAGATGTATAAGACGGCGGCAGGTAGATCCGCAGCTTCCTGTCCTGCAGCGCGCCTTGCTTCAGCGTTCCCTTCATAAACGGCTCCCTCTTTTCCGCCAGGCTTCTCTAGGCTCTTGTTTTGAACAGCAAATAGACGAAGTACGGCACGCCGACCAGCGAAATGACGATGCCGACAGGCAGCTCCGCCGGTGCGAACACCGTTTTGGCGATCAGGTCGGAGATGATAACCATCAGGCTGCCGACGGCGCCGCTCACCGGCATGAACCGGCGGTGGCGGATACCGACCAGCCGCTTGGCGATGTGCGGAGCAAGCAGTCCGACGAAGGCGATGCTGCCCGATACGGAGACGCAGGCGCTGACGATGCCGACGCAGCACAGCAGCACGATGCTCTTGTCGCGTTCAACGTGTACGCCGAGGCTCTTCACGGCGCCCTCCTCCAGCTGGAACAAATCGAGCGGATGCGCCTTGAGCAGCAGCACCGGAATGAGCACGATGAACCAAGGCAGCATCGATGCGGCATATATCCAGTTGGCATTCCAGATGCTGCCCGTTAGCCAGACCGTCGCCATCTCGAAATCTTTGGCATTCATCCGCAGGGAGAAGAACAACGTCATGGCGCCGAAGCCGGAGCCAAGCGCGATCCCGGACAAAATGAGCCGCTGCGGATCAAGCCTGCCGCCGTACCATGCAAACCCGTAGATCAAGGCGGCGGCGAGCAGTCCCCCGACGAGCCCGAAGATCGGCATCGTCATGACGGCCGCTGCGCCGGTACGAATGACCTGCCCTTGAAATAAATACATGAATAAGACGATCGCCGCGCCGGCGCCGGCGTTAATGCCCAGAATGCCGGGATCCGCCAGCCCGTTGCGGGTAATGCCCTGAATGCCCGCGCCGGCAATCCCCAGCCCGCATCCGACCAGCAGCGCGATCACGATACGGGGCAGCCGGAACTCGAACAGCACCATATCGTAATCGGGCTGCGGATGAATCCGCAGCAGCGTACGGAACAAATCCGTGAGCGTCATGTCATATTCGCCGCTTGTCACATGGAAGTACACCGCCGCCAGCGTAAGCACGAGACAGCCTAGCAGCACGGGCCCTACGGAACGGACCGACCGTTCAGACATGCTTGCCCCCTCCCCTCTTTCGGATTAAATACAGAAAGACAGGCACTCCGAAAAGAGCGGTCACTACGCCGATCGGCATTTCGAACGGGTAGATCAGGAAGCGGCTGAGGATATCGCACACAGCAAGAAACAGCGCGCCGAGAATGCCTGCGCACGGAATGATCCTGCGGTAATCGATGCCGACCAGAAAACGGGCGATATGCGGAATGATGAGGCCGACGAAGCCGACCTTGCCGGCAATCGCCACCGAGATCCCCGTCAGAAACACGACCGCCGCCGTAGCGACGCCGCGAACGAGCCATGTACGCTGTCCCAGGCCGACAGAAACCTCCTCCCCCAGGGAAAGAATCGTAATCGACCGCGAGATGAGCAGCGACAGCACAATGCCAACGATCCCGAAGGGAATCGCCAGCTTGATCAAGGTGGGATCGAGCTGATGCAGCCTTGCGTTATACCAGAAGCTGATATTTTGCGATACTTGATAATAGGTCGCGATCGCCGCTGAGAAACCGCTCAGAAACGTCCCGATCACCGTGCCGATAATAGCCATCCGCACCGGGGACTGGCCCCCGGGAAGCAGGAGGGCCATCCCGTATACGATGCCTACGCCGAGCGCGGAACCGATCAGGGAGTAGAGGATCAGCTCCATCGACGACGTATCGGCAGCGAATACCATGCCTACGGTGATCGCGAACGCCGACCCGTCGGTTACGCCCATAATGGACGGCGAAGCCAAATAATTGCGCGTCATTCCTTGCATGACCGCCCCCGAGATGGCCAGAAACGCGCCGATCATCAGGGAGCCGACCGCTCGGGGAACCCGCGAATGCATAATAATTTGATGATCCACGTTGCCTTCGTCAAAATGGCGGAATGCGTCCCATACCGTTGCCAGATCCATCGATTTGGCGCCGAAGCTGATGGATAGGAGCGTCGCCAGCACGAGTGCAACCGGAACGGCGATCAGAGACGCCGTCTTGAACGATTTCCGCTGCTTCATAATAATCGGACGATTCCTCTCAATTGGACAGCTTTTCGACGGCCGCCTTCAGAAATTCGATTTTGCTCCAGGACGCACCTCCCTGTGCCAGCGGATCGATCACATTCACGAATACTTTGTTGTTTTTCGCCGCGTTCGTGCTTTTCCAGATCGGATTGTTCTGCAGCTCCTCCAGCGCCTTCAGCTTATCCTTGTTCTCATCCTCCGAGAACTGAAGGAACACGGCGTCCGGATTCATGGCGCTGAACTGCTCGATCGAGATCGTTTGCTGCGACTTGGCCGCTTTAATTTCGTTCGGCACCTCAAACCCCAGATCGCTGTAAATCGTCGGGTTCAAAAATACGTCGGCCGGATAGACGTTAAGCGACCCGCTGCGAATTCGGACGGTTACGACCTTCTTCCCTTTCCATTTCTCGCTCAGCCGGCTTTTGCCAGCTGCGATCGAATCCTTGTATTGCTTCAAAATTTGTTCCGCCTGCGCCTGCTTGCCTGTTAATTCGCCGAGCAGCCGCAAGTTTTGTTCCCAATCCGTGGCGATGTGAGAAACCGGAATCGCCGGAGCGATCTTGGCCAGCTTCTCGGACACGTCCGCCGGGAACTTCGTCGAGCCCAATATAACGTCCGGCTTTAACTTCAGAATCGTCTCCACGTTCGGCTGCGTTTTCTCGCCGATCGATTGGGAGGAGCCGGTGATCGGTTTGAACATCTCGGGGAACTTGCCTCCCGTCGTGATCGCCCCGATCGGCTTGACGCCGAGCATGAGGGCATCCTCCATCGCTTCGAGCGCGCCAGTAATGACGATTTTGTCCGTCGGTACGGTGACGGTGTACTCCTTGCCCAAATAAGTGACCGTCTTTTTCGCGGGAACTGCCGCCGAAGGAGCCCCGCCGGAACCTGCGCTTCCCGCCGTTTTATCGGCTGCGCCCCCGGCCGCAGGCGCTTCGCTCTGACCGCAACCTGTGAAGCCGAGCGTCAGCATCGCCGCCAAAGCTGGAATGACCACGTATTTTCTCATATGCCTTTGTTCTCCTCTTCTCTTCGCCCAACTGATAATGATTCTCAATAAGGATTATAGACGATCATCTGCTTGGGAGCCATGTACGATATCCTGATTTAGGATGGACGATTTCCGGTTAACAGCTGCAGCAGCTCCTCGATCAGACGCTCATGCGCCGAAGCCGAATATTCGCGCAGCGGATCGGACGGGACGGTATACACCCGGTTGTCCCGCACGGCCTTCAAGTTTTGAAACGGAGGCGATCCGCTTAGCAGATCCCAGTGGCGTATGGATTCGGTCTCCTGGCACACGTTGACGAGAATCCGGTCCGCCGCGCAGCGCCCGAGTTCCTCCGGCGTAATCGGAACTTTGATCAAGTCCGATCCTAGCGGGTGCGCAGGCTTAAGCTGCAAATCACCGTACAGCACCTCCATAATACTGCGGTTTACGTAGAGATAGCAGTTGTCCTTGAACACGCTCAAGGTCACGAACCGCTCGCCGCCAACCTCCCGCTGCAGCCGTTCCCGAGCGGCCTCCGCCTTCAGGCTGTATTCACGCAGCCATTTGTCGGCCTCTTCTTCCAGGCCCAAATAAGCGGCGATCCCTTTGAACTGCTCCCGCCAGCATGCATGCTGCTGCGGAACGTAATGGACCGGCGCCGTCCGCTCCAGCTGCTCCTTCTCCCGCGCAGGCAAATCGTCAGTGCAAATAATGGCGTCCGGACAACCTTCAAGCAGCAGCTCCAGGTTGGATCTCCAATGCTCGTTGCTCCGGTACGCGCTCAGATGAACCGGAATATCGGAGCGAAATGCCCGGTAATAGTGCAGCGTCCACTTCGGATGAAGCGGAGCGGCATAAGGAACGATCCGCAGTGCAAGCAGATGCCCCAGAACTCCGGGCCCGTACGCTGCGATTTTGCGGCGCCGGCTGGCGATATAAGCCGTCGGGGATACCCCCGTCTCCTTCTTAAATTTGCGGCTAAAATAGTATTCGTCGTTGTAGCCGACCTGGTGGGCGATATCTTTCAGCCGCATGCCGGAGCCCGCCATCAGCTGCTTCGCCTGTTCCATGCGCAGTCCGGTCAAATAATCCAGCGCGCTGACGCCATGTACTTTTTTGAACAAATCGACGAAATATTTGGGACTTAGCCCGGCGAGACCGGCCAACTGCTCAATCGACAAATTGTGCTGGTAATGGGCTTTCATATACGCCTTCGCCCGTTCTACCGCCGATTGCGAATCTTCCGCAGCCATGCCGCTGTATTTCGTCGCAGAATACAGCAGCTCCAGGAACAGCAGCTGTCCGCGGTAGCGTTCCAGACATTCCGCGCTTGTCCAGAGCTGATGAATCGTTCTGCACACCGCGGCTGGCCCGATGGAGGAAGGAACAGGCATTTCGCCCCGCTCCGGAAACAGGCCGCCTCCTTCTGCAAGCCGCACCGCTTCCCGGTTCGGATGGTTGATCCGGTACATTTCATACGCGAGCAGGAACAAGTCGAGACCTTCCGGCGACTCCGCTTCCATCCCGAACGTCTCCCCCGGAGGACATATGTAAATCACGTCTTGCCGAAGCCGGTACGTTTGTTTTCCGATCGACAGGTGCCCCTGCCCCGAGGCCAGCACGATCAAGACCCGCGAATCGGTATACCGGGGCGTCATCTTCCAGCCCGGGCCGCCTTTCACCGTTTCGGTGCCGTAGAGGACAAGCATCACGTCTCCCTCCGCCTTGGCCTTCGGACACACGCCTGCCGCTCGATTCGATTGCAACGGATTTCACCTGCCTTTTTTCATACGACGTACGGTAACCCGAAGCACCCGGGTCACCGCCCAATCGATTTATTGATAATCATTCTCAGTTGGTTTTTTTAAAATTATAGCAATTCCCGGGCTTATATACAATCCCCGTTATACAGCGTAATGACGCGCTCCGAGCACTTTTTCCGCTGCTTCCGAACGGTAAATTGAAAAAAACTATTCTCATTTGCAAAGTTTTCAGTATAATGTAATTGATAATGAATATCATTATCATGTTAAAAGGACGTCATCGTCTCTCGCGGCTGCATTGTTGCATTGTTGCATTCCGCGATGGCCAAATTTCTCCTCCGGCCGTAACGACGTGTTCTTCGGAAAAGGCATGCGAGCGAATTCGCTTTCGTTTCAACTGAGCAATGATTCTCAAACAGTTCAACGAAACCATTCGTTCAATTCATTCTGGAGGCACAATGACGATGAAAAAGCTATTGCTATGCACGCTTCGTATGATTATGGCAGCCATGCTGCTCGCCCCCGCGGCCGGAATGGCCGCGCCCGCAAGTCAGCCTGATCCGGTCAGTCCATACGAGCGTTTGAAGGAAAAAGGAATATTGGAAGGCTTTGAAGACGGTACAGCGGGATACGGGCGGCTGATGACCCGGGCCGAGTTGTCTGCCGTTCTTGTTCGTTTGCTGAAGCTGCATCCCGAACGCGGCACGTCATCTTATGACGACACCTCGCTTCACTGGGCTCATCAGCAAGGATATATCGAAGCGGTCACCGCTTCGAAGCTGATGGAAGGCACCGGCGACCGCGTGTTCAATCCGGACGGAACGGTGACGCTGGAGCAGCTCGCCGCCGCTCTGGTGCGCAGCCTGCACCTGAAGCCGAGCCCGGGCGCGCGCGTTCAAGGCGCTGCATCCCCATGGGCCGCGGAAGCCGTCGGCACGGCGGTGCGGGAGAAGCTGCTGGAAGACGGGCTTGATTATACGAAGCCCGCGTCCCGCGACGCCTTGATCGCGGCGCTGTTCCAGGCCGACAGCAAGCTCCAGGAGAAGCGGGCCGAGGCTTCAGGGCCGATCAGCATTATGGAATTCAAGGCGACCGGGGCCCGTAAGCTTAGCGTCCGGTGGAACCGTCCCGCCGATGTCGACAAACTCTCGTTCCTTGTCGAGCAAGCCGGCACGTCGCTGGAAGGGCGTACGGAATTCGGGGAGGATCGCCAATCCGCCGACCTTTGGTTCGAATCGCCGCTGAAGCCCGGCGCCTACTCGATCGCGCTGCAAGGCGTGGAAGAAGAAGCGAGCGGCGGGAAGCTGACCGCTGTCTGCACAGTCGAACCCGAGAAGCTGGAGAAGATCGAATTCAAGACGACGTCCGGCAAGCTACCGCGAGCAAGCCAGGTTTACGTTGAATTCGTCGCGCAGAATCAGTACGGCGAGCCGTCCACGCGCGATGCCGGCCGGTTCGACATTTATACAGGCGGGATCGCGTTTCAGACCGTCAGCGGCAAGCAGGCGGTCAAGCTCGATCTGAAAGACCAGGTGAGGGATTCGCAAATCTTCGTTCAGGTGATCGATTTCGAATCGCGTCTCACCGCCAGCCAGACGTTCACCATCGGTGACCTTCCGCTCGTCTCTTCCATTGAAATCGGCGAGCTGTCGCTGCCGCCTTCAGTGAAGAAGCTGCAAGCGGGCGGAACCGCCTACCTGAAAGTGAAGGCGTTCGATCAATACGGCGTTCCGGTTCTCACCGTACGCGGCCAGCTTCCGGACGGACAAGCATACGGCTTGGATACGTCCGCGGGCATCAGCGCCGTCACGAAGAACGCGGCGGTCGTGAAGCTCGAAGGCGAGCGCTGGTACGACTACGATAATGATGAGTTCCCCGAGCTGGCGATCACCGGCGGGACCGAGGCCGCTCAGAGCCGTGAAGCCGAGATTACGCTCTTTGCGCTGGGCTCCGGCCAATCGGTAACGAAAACGATTCAAATCTCGGCCTCCAAGACCCCCTTCTCAGTCGCGTTCGGTCCGTTCAAAAAAACGGTGGCCATCGGCGACAAGGACGTCAGCCTGCCGCTTGTGATCAAGGACGATCAAGGACAAGCGCTGACGCCTAACGAAGTAGTCGAACATATCGGGTCGCTGACCGTATACTCCACCTTGGGCGGCGCAGCCGACGTCAAGCTCGCCACTGAGGGCAAAACGAGAGGGCTGCTCGCAATATCAGGCCTGAAGGAAGGCAAGGGCACCGTCTACGTGCAAATTCTCGGGACGGACAAGAAAGCAAGCCTGCCCATCCAGGTCGAGAAGGAGCGTTATCCCGCCAAGCTGATGATCAAGACCGATCTGGCGCCTTATTATATTCATGATGCGGAGGACGGGCTTGTCATCTTGATGAGAGACCAGTACGGCGACTTCATCCGCGACGGCGCCAATGAATATATCCCGGCGCTGGCCGATGCTTCCGATGCAACGAAGGTACGGCCGGACGCCCGCTACAAAATCCATGCGACGTTCGAAAATATCGGCGACGCGGCGGGCAACCGGGCATTGATCGCTTCGTCCGGCCCGTTCAAGACGGCATTGGACACCCTCGCCGCGGGAACGCCTGCCACCGGTACCGCCGAATCGTATCGCATCGACGAGACGTTCAACCCGCCGGGACAAAACAACGTGAAGGGCCTGAACGTCGGCAATCTGTACAATACAAAGCTGTCATTCAAAGCCGACTCGAATAAAAAAGGAACGTACCGCCTTGTGCTGACGCTGGTCGAAATCGGCGGCACCGCCGAACACCCTACCGCCTTCACGCTGGACCGGTTCACCAAAACGATCGAAGTGATCGACGAAACCGACGAAGATCTTACATATCAAGCGGCGCTGGATACGTCGGTGAAAAATATGATGTACGCCGCCGTCCACTCTTACCGGCTGGGCGTTATCGAAGAGGCGACTGTCACGGCGGACGCTTACGATTTGGTGAACAACCGGGTCAAGCTGGCCAAGGAGCTGGTCATTACGACGAAGAAGCTCGGCAAGGAGGTCGAGGTGCCTACATACGGAGCGCATAATCCGATCCTCTCCGTGTTCTCCTCCTCCGCCTCGGTAGTCAGCGTCGTCTACAAAAATGCCGGGACACCGGCCGCGCCGCTGTACAAATATTATCTCATCGGCGACAGGC
Organism: Paenibacillus solanacearum; assembly: GCF_910593845.1. Taxonomy (GTDB): domain Bacteria; phylum Bacillota; class Bacilli; order Paenibacillales; family NBRC-103111; genus Paenibacillus_G; species Paenibacillus_G solanacearum. Next base: position 11,641 of record NZ_CAJVAS010000019.1, read on the forward strand.
AGGGCACGGCGACGATTACAGCCTATTATAAAAAGAAAAACGACACCGGTATTCTCGGGCTCGACCTGGAAACAACCCTGAAATCGCCGGACATCGTGCGCGCAGCCCCCGGCAAAGCGTACGCATCGATCGCCTACAATAAAATTTCCGGCAAGAAGATGTGGGATTATGCGCTGATGGGCGAGACAGTGCTGACCGACCATTACGGCACCGGCTACAAGAACGACCTGATCGCCACGCACGCCGCCGTGCTCGGCGTACAATTGTACGTGACGGATATCGCGTACAAGACACCTGGCGGCGATGATACCATTACGGTTAACCCGTCCACCGGGGTCGTTACGTACAACGGCGACGGAGATATCGCCAGCTTCACGCTGGTCATCGCCGCTCCGAACGGCAAGACGGCGCAGACGGTCGTCAATATACCGTAAGCTTGCGCCGCTCTGTCAGGCATATCTTTATTTAGGGCCCCTACATTCAGGCCGCTTCGTCTCTCCTCGAAGCGGCCTTCTTCATTTTCGCCTCTCGTTACATGCGAGCCCCTCCCTCTCCTGCTCCAGCCGAAAAGTGAAACAAAATACATCCCGCATGAAATAATACTGTATGTTCAGCCGCCGGCCGTCTTTAGTACAATGAAATAGAGCGGAGAAATCTTCTCGCGCAGGTCCTTATTTTTGTCCCCTATGCAGTTTTTGCCTTGGCGTATACAACGATAACAGAAGGGAAAAGGTAATATATGGAAAATCGTGCAGAAAGACAAGTTATTAAAACACAAGTTCTCGTTCTCGGCGGAGGCTCCGGCGGGGTTGGAGCGGCCATCGCTGCGGCACGCGAAGGAGCGGAGACGATTTTGGTCGACCGCCAAGGCTTTTTAGGCGGGAACATGACGATAGGTTTACCTTTACTCGCATTTTTGGATGCTCAAGGCCGTCAGGTGACAAGAGGTCTGCCCCAAGAAATCGTCGATCGTTTGATCGAGCTGGGCGGCGCTTTCGAGCACAGGGAATGCCCGCTGCATAACTCCACGACCAACATTGACCCGAATCTGATGAAAATCGTCATTTTCGAAAAAATGAAGCAATACGGCGTTAAGCCGCTGCTGCACTGCGAAATTATCGGAACGACCGTTGAAGACGGCGAGCTGAAATCCGTCATCGTAAAAGGCAAAGGGAAAGAAATCGAAATTTTCGCCGACGTATTCGTCGATGCGACAGGCGACGGCGACGTAGCCTTCATGGCGGGTGCGGAATTCGAGAAAGGCCAGTACGCCAACGGGGAAACCCAGCCGCCTACGCTTATGTTCACTCTCGGCGGCTTCAAACTGGATAAGTTCATGGATTACCTGGAAGAAAATCCGGATGAGCTCAAGCACGGATCTTCCATGAAAATTCGCCCCGGCTATACGGCGCAATTTTTGCGGGCAAGCGAAAATCACGTGTTTGTCGGCCTGAAGAACACCGTATCCAAGCTTAGACAAGAAGGCAAATGTCCGATCGAGCGCGATACGATCATTTATATCAATTTGCCGCGCGAAGGCTACATTGCAATGAACTGTATCCGGATTCTGAACTTCGACGGCACCAAGATCGAAGAACTGAGCCGCGGCGAAATCGAATCCAGCCTGCAAATCTTACCGCTGATTAACATGCTGAAGGAGCATATCCCCGGCTTTGAGAACGTGTACTTGTCCTCGATCGCTCCGTTCCTCGGCGTTCGCGAAACGCGCCGCATTATCGGCAAGCAGATGATCCGCGAGGATGCAGCCGTGAACGGCGTTATTCCGGACGATACGATTGCGCTCGGCTCCTATATTATCGATATTCACAGCGGTTCGGGCGACGGCACCATCATCCGTTCGCTTGCAGGACCGTACGGCATCACCTATGGGGCGACGGTCTCCAAAGACGTGAAGCGTCTCATGATGAGCGGACGCTGCATTAGCGTAGACCCGGTCGTATTCGGTTCCTCACGCGTCATGCCGACCTGCATGGCCGTCGGCGAAGGCGTCGGGATCGGGGCCGCACTCGCGGCCAAGCAGAACATCGCGCCGGAAAACGTAGACGTGCAAGAGATCAGACAACGGCTTCGCCAGCACGGAGCGATCCTCTCACTGGAAGATTCCGCCGCCGTCACGAAGTAAACCACAGCACCGCCAAGAACAGCCCGGCTCCTCGCGGAGACCGGGCTGTTTGACGTGCAGAAGCAGCTGCTACGCTCTCGCAATCCACCGTCTGTCGATGAAGTAGGCGGCCAGCATGGACGCGATGACCGTAAGAAGCAAATTCGCGTATGTTTCCGCCGGAAACGGCTTGCCGGCAAGATGAATGTCCTCGCCCCGATACTCCAGCCGCTTCAGCGCATGCTGGGCGGTCAGCAGATCCTCCTGCTGGGCCAAGTCCTCCAGCTGCACTTCGAACAAGAAGCGGTCGCGCGCGTCGGCATGCACGAACTGCAGCTTGCTCCGGTTCCCCACGCTTTCCCAGCTTCGAATTTCGGCCGCGGCCCGCGTCCGTGCCTCCGTGCCGGGAACGATCATTTTATCGACCTTCGGCATAGCGGAGAGCGTATGCCGTGCGATCAGCGTCAAACCGTGCTTCGTCGTAACGGGCCGATCCGTGCCCGATATCGCTTGGACCGTAGTCGTCCCGGTATCGTAATAAATATCGAATACGGAGGCGAGCGCCATTTCCTCCACGCCGTCGTACAGCAGCACGCCGGCCTTCGTTTTGTTCCACTGAAACGCATTATTCAGAACATAAGTCGCAAAACGGTAATCCATGTAAAACGGCTTCACGTTCGGGTTTTGCATAAAATGATACGTCGGATAGTTCATCTCCTTCGCCACTTTGGCCGCCGCCGGCTCGCCCAGCTTTCGCGAAATGACGTAGAGCGTCGCGTCAATCCCCGAGGTGATGCCCGCCGAAGAAATGATCTTGTCGTCATTCGTAACGTACCGCCGGTCGATTTGCCACTTCACCTCGGGATACTTTCTCGTCAGAACCGACATCGTCTGCCAATGCGTCGCCGACAGCTTCCCGTTCAACAATCCGGTGGAAGCGAGCATATCCGATCCGGCGCATATGCTTAGCAGCGTCGCGTCCTGGTGCTGCAGTATCCATTGCCGCACCGGCTCGCTGCCGGCAGGGTCGGTTACATTCAAGTAAGGAATCGCAATGATGTCGGCGCTTTTGCCTAGCAGCGCATCCAACTGCCGGAACGAATAGTGCGGCACGACATCCAGACCGCCGGTCAGCGTCTTCACCTCGTTATCCGCGGCAACGGCATATACGTTGAAGGCGCCGGTCATGGAAAACAGCTGGTACGGAATCGTAAAATCCAGCCCCTCCGTATTCTCGCTGCCGAGCACAACGGCAACAGTTGGCTTAGCCGGGTCATGCTTCGGTTTTTCCACATACTCCAGGGAAGGAACGGCCTGCTCGCGAACCGACATCCAGAACGCCTTCTGGGATTGGGACGAGCCGTAAAACCCAACTCCCCCCACCACTACAACAAAGCAGCTTACATACACGACAACGCGCAGCAGCCATTTTTTCATCGCAATCACTTCTCCCTTATTCACACTTAGAACAATACTCCCGCTCGGTATATACACAGCATACAGCACGCTCCCCCCTGCGTTCCCGCAAAAATGGACGACGCGCCCGCAAAAAAATGCGTTCCCCGCGCAAAAAGAAGCCATTGGCGTAAAATAAATGCCATTAACATTTAATGGAATCGATCATTCGCATCGTTACTTAGGAAACATCCACCATAAGACAGTTGATATATGAAATTGATATACTAAAAGTATATATAATTCATTCTATTAATCTTTCTCAAGGTGGGGAAACGATGAAGAAACGATATGTCCCCGTCATCGAAAAATTCCGCATGAGCCACCGTTTGTCTGTGCTGTGGCTTCTATGCTCGATCTATATTTCCAGAACATGGTTCGTCGATCTGCGAGAAATCGTCGGCTGGCCTGTCGCCGCGTGGATCGTCACCGGCATCGCCCTTATTCCCGGCTATTTCGTCAGCTTCATGCTGTTCAGCCTGCTGATGGACCGGCAGCCGCCGATTAAAGTGCAGCGCCCTCGGGAGCCGATTACCGTGCTGATCGCCGCCTGGAATGAAGAGCGCGGCATCCGGGATACGCTGAGGCAAATTCATATGCAGGATTACGACGGCACCATCGAGGTCATCGTCGTGGACAACCATTCCCGTGACCGCACGGCGGATGCCGCCCTGGCAGCCGCCGAGGAATTCGGACTGTCCCTGCGCGTTATGGAGGAGAGCAAGCCCGGCAAGCATCACGCGCTGAACACCGGACTTGAAGCCGTCCGAACGCCTTACATGGTCACGCTTGACGCGGATACTTTGCTGCATAAGGATGCATTGCGGCATATCGTGGGGCGCATGCTCTCCTCGCCCGACGACGTGTGTTCGGTTGCCGGCGCCATACTCGTCCGCAACTGCCGCGACTCGCTCTGGACCAAGATTCAGGAGTGGGATTATTTTCTGGCGATCGCTTCGGTCAAAAGACTGCAGGGGCTGTACCAGCAAACGCTCGTATCGCAGGGCGCATTCAGCTTATATAAGACCGGCGTCGTCAAAGCGGCCGGCGGCTGGCCGGACGTCATCGGCGAAGACATCGTGCTCACATGGAAGTTTCTTCATGCTGGGCTGAAAGTTTTTTTCGAGCCGACGGCCGTCGCTTTCACTACAGTGCCGGCGACGTTCAAGCAGTTCGCCATCCAGCGAAGCCGCTGGGCGCGCGGGATGATCGAAGGGCTCAAAACCGTCAAGCCGTGGGAGCAGCCGAGCGTGTACGCCAAATATTTGACCGGAGTTAACCTGATGATGCCGTTTGTCGATGTGGCGTTTACGCTGTTCTGGATTCCGGGGCTCGTCATGGCATGTTTCGGCTTCTATTGGATCGTCGGTCCGCTGACGCTGCTCGTACTGCCGTTAACGCTCCTTTGCTATGGGTCGCTGTATTTGTACCAGAAGCGCGTGTTTCGTTCGCTTGATTTGAAAGTTCGCCAGAACAACATCGGCTTTGTCCTCTTTTTGCTGTGCTATCAAATGATCATGAGTCCGATTTCGGTATGGGGCTACGTTCAGGAGCTGCTTCGGTTGAAGCGGGTATGGAGATAATGCGGTGACCATCGCCTACAAGACGGCATATCTTGTGGGAGGGTGATCGTTTATGCTGCACATGTTTAATGACGTAATAACGTTTCCTCCGATGAAACAAGGAAGAACATTGGTGAAGACGTACAATACGTATCCGAACGCAATCAAGCAAGTGTCGGCCTCCCTGGCGGGAATCGATTACGGATTTTCCGAGGAGCAGGGGATGTTTTTTCGTTCGGAAACAGAGGTGTCCAGCACGGTGCTGACGCCGTACCAGTTTCAAATCAGCGTCACCTTCGGTTTCCGCTCAAGACAGTTCGATAAACCCACCGACGCGCATATAAAATACAATGTCATCGCGGAATTCCGTTAACGCTGTGCTGTTACGATAGCGACTATGGATTTCACCGCCCCTTTTCCCCATCGCATCGCGAGCAAGCACAAAGACACCTTGCCTTTGACCCGACCTTTGGCGTCAAAAGCAAGGTGTCTTCTTCGTTGCAGCGCTCTCCGCGCTTGCGCCCGTCAAATCAGCGTTAGCAGCATCTGCAAGTCGTCTGCCGACTGCATATTCATGATCGTGCGGACCAGTTGCCTGGCGCGGGCTGGATCGTCCGGGACGGAAGCCTGCAGCTTCGCCTGAAGATCGTCCAGCGTCAGCGCGTTGCCCGGCGCCCCGCGCGGGCAATCGACGCGCTCCCGGTACGTGTCCCCGTTCTTCGTCACGACCTCGACGATCGTGAACCGGCCCTTCGGCACCGCTTGCGCCGCCGGTTCGATCCCACCGTCATACTGCCGTTCGATCTTCGGGAGAAACGCGAGCAGCTGCGGCCCGATCGGCCGGTTCGTAAAGTGCTCCAGCGTCAGCGGATACCCGCTCAGCGCCAAAGCGACGACATATTCCACCGAGAAGCGGCCCTGCTCCCCCGTTGACGGATTGCGCTCGATCAGCGCCGCGTCGCCCTTCGGCGGGAACAGGATGCAGACCCGTTCCACCTCTTCCCTGAGGAACGCTCCGGATTGATGCAAGCGGAGCGCCGCGTCCGCCGCATGATGGGCCGCCGAACAGAACGGGTATATTTTGAACCACAGCCCCGGACGGACGATGCTCCAATCGCTGCCCCAGCCGGCGAGCAGCCGCTCTTCGGCGGCGGCCCGATCGCCGTACAGCCCGAAGAACCCGATGTCGCCGTCCAGCCCTGTCCGCGTGCCGCCGAAGTCCTCCTCGGCCAGCCTGATGGAGAGCAGCGCGGCTTGCGCCGCAAGGCCGGCATGCAGCGGCTTCGCTTCCGTGCCGAACTGAATGCGCATGCCGCTCGACTGCGTGGCGGCAAAGCCGATCGCCTTCTCCAGCCGCTCCGCGGACATTCCCGCCAAATAACCGGCAGCGACAGCCGCGGCGATCACACCGAGGGTGTACGTGTTATGCCACCCTTTCTCATAATGCGCCGCCCCGATCGTGCGCCCGAGCCGGGCCATCGTCTCCACGCCGACGGCGTAAGCGGCCAGCAGCCGCTCCGCGGACGGCCGGTGCGCCGCCGCAGCCGCTAGCAGCGCCGGCAGGATCACCGTGCTCGGATGGCCGCGAACGTCGGAGTGCACATCGTCGAAGTCGAGCGCGTGCCCGATAAATCCGTTAAGCAGCGCCGACTTCAGGAAGCTGGCCTTCCGGCCTTGCCCGACCACCGGTACGTCGGCCGAGCCGCCCTCCGCCTCCACGATGCGCCACAGCTTGGCGACCCCGGCGTCGTCGCGGGCGTAGAAGCCGGAAGCCAAATAATCGATCAAGCCGAAACGGGCCGCACGCATCGCTTCCTCCTGCTGCTCCGGCAGGGACGAGTGCACGAGCCGCGCCAATTCGCTTGTCAGCGGTTGCCCGTTCATGTCCATCGCTCCAATGCCGACTGCGCCAAACGCGCAAAGTATCGGGCGCTTACGAGCAGCGCCCGTTCATCAAGCGTAAACGCCGGATGGTGCCATTCCTCCGTGCCGCTCGTTCCCATCCAGACGAAGTAGCCGGGAATTTGCATCTGATACACGGCAAAGTCTTCGCCGCCGAGCGTCTGCTCCGCCCGCACCGTCTCGTAACCGAGCTCCTGCGCGACCGCGCCGACCAGCTCGGTATACCGGTCGTCATTGTCCACGGCCGGAAAATAAGGATACCAGCGAAGCTCAGCCTCGGCGCCATACGCAGCCGCCGTGCCTTCCGCCACGCGCTTCATGTGGCCGGGAATCGCTTCGCGCGCCTCTATCTGGAAGGTACGCACCGTGCCTTCGAGCGTCACCTTGTGCGGAATGACGTTCCACGCGCTGCCGCCGTGGATGCTGCATACGCTGATGACCGCGTTATGCAGGGAGCTTACGTTGCGGCTGACGATCGACTGCAAGCCGGTCACGATGTGGCTCGCGGCCACGATCGGATCGACCGCTTTATTCGGCACGCCGGCATGCCCGCCGACGCCGATGACGTCGATCTCGAACCGGTCGACGCTGGCCATCAGCGGACCCGGCCGGACGCCGACCGTCCCGACCGGCAAATCGGGCTTGTTGTGCATGCCGAAGATCGCCGACACGCCGTCCAGGCAGCCGGCTTGGATCATCGCCTGCGCTCCGACGGCCAGCTCTTCGCCCGGCTGGAACAGCACCCGGACCGTTCCCCGCAGCTCCTGCTTTCGTTCGTTCAACAGAATCACCGCGCCGATCATTGACGCGGTATGAAAGTCGTGCCCGCACGCGTGCATTTTGCCGTCCGTCTTCGAAGCGAACGGCAAGCCCGTCCGCTCCTGGATCGGCAGCGCGTCGATATCGGCGCGCAGCGCGATCGTCGGCCCCGGCAAGCCGCCCGTTATTTCGGCAACGACGCCGGTCGCCAGCCCCGGAAACGAGACGACCGGAACGCCCGCCTCTTCAAGCCAAGAGCGGATACGGCCGGTCGTTTCGTATTCTTCCATAGATAACTCCGGGTATTCATGCAGCTCTCGGCGCATCGCCACCAGGCGGTCGAAGAGCTGCCGTTCCCGTTCACTTCCTGCCGTCATGCCTCTCACCTCTCCCGTCCTACGCCGCCGTCAGTGCGAAACCTGCTGCAAAAACTTTTTCGTGCGCGGGTTTTGCGGATGGTCGAACAGCTGCTCCGGCGTGCCTTGCTCGACGATGTTTCCGTCGGCCATGAAGATCACCTTGTCGGCCACTTCACGAGCGAACGCCATCTCATGCGTCACGATAATGCTCGTCGTCTGCCGCTGTACGATCGCTTTAATGACCTGCAGCACCTCGGCGACCAGCTCGGGATCGAGCGCCGACGTCGGCTCGTCGAACAAGATCGCGTGCGGATCGACCGCGAGCGCGCGGGCAATGCCGACGCGCTGCTGCTGGCCGCCGGACAGCGTGATCGGATAACTATCCGCCTTTTCGGCCAGTCCGACCTGCTCCAGCAGCGCCATGCCGATGTTGCGCGCTTCGTCGCGTTTTATCCTTTTGGTGACGATCAGCGATTCGATGACGTTTTGCAGCGCTGTCTTGTTTTTGAATAAATTGTAGTTTTGAAACACCATGGCCGTCTGCTTCCGCAGCTTGTACACGTCGCCTCGGCCATACTTCTTCGCGTCGAGCGTTGCATCGCCGATTTGAATGATGCCGTCGTCCGGCTTCTCGAGCAAGTTCAAGCAGCGGAGCAGCGTCGATTTGCCGGAGCCGGAAGGTCCGATAATGGCCACAACTTCCCCGCGGTTGACCTCCAAATCGATTCCGTCCAGCACAACGAGGTCTTTGAACCTTTTGCGCAAATTCGTTACTTTGATCATCCGGTTCTCCTCCTAGCTGCGGTACGGCTTGCTTAATTTGCGCTCAAGCAGGTTTTGCAGCAAGCTGTATACGAGTGTCATCATCCAGTAAATAATCGCAATCGCAAGGTACGTCTCGAAAAAACGGAACGACGACACCGCGATCATTTTGCCTTGTGCGAACAATTCGGCGACGCCCAACGTAAACGCCAGCGACGTTTCCTTGATCAGCGCGATAAACGTATTGCCCGTCGCCGGAATCGCGTTGCGCGTCGCTTGCGGCAAAATAATGCGGAGGTACGCCTGCGCCCTCGTCATTCCCACCGAGAGCGCCCCTTCCATTTGGCCTTTGTCCACCGAATGGAGGGCGGCGCGGAAAATTTCCGCCAAATACGACGAGTTTTTGAGACTCAAGCCGATAATCGCCGCCGTCATCGCGTCGATTACGCTAAAGGACGGGAACAGCTGCGGCAGGCCGTAATAAATAAGAAATAATTGCACCAGCGTCGGCGTGCCGCGAAAAAAAGACAAGTACAGCTGCCCAAGCTGCTTCACGACCGGGATGTCGTTTTTCGTCAGCAGTGCAATGAACAAACCGACCACGATGGCGATGAGCATCGAAACCACCGCCATTCCGAGCGTCAGCGGAATATATTTGATCAATATGGGGAATGTTTGCAGCATGGCATCCAATTCGAAATTCATAGGTTGCGAACACCGCCCGATCGTTTATTTGGCTTGCTGCTTCACTGTAATGTCATCAGAGAAATATTTTTCGGACAACTTTTTCAGCGTGCCGTCTTGACGAAGCTGCTCCAGCGTCTTGTTGAATTCATCCTTGATCTTCTGGTGTTTCTCGTCCTTTTGGAACGGGAACCCTACTTCTTCATATACGAACGGCTCGCCCGCAAGCTTCAGCGGCAATCCGTTGCGCTTGATTTGCGCCAGCAGCACGTTGCGGCTGTTCACGTAAGCGTCGATGCGGCCCAGCGCGACATCGTTCAGCGTGCCTTCCTGCGTTTCGTAGGTTTTGATTTTAATTTCTTTGTTCGGATCTTGCTTTTCCAGGTTTTTTACGTGATTCGAGCCAAGTACGCCGGCAACCGTTTTACCTTTCAAATCCTTCACGGATTTGATGTCGTTATTATCGTTTTTCACGACGATTTGCGATCCTGCATAGGCATAGGTCGTCGTGAAATCGAACTTCTGCTTGCGCTCATCCGTAACCGCAACCTGGTTGGACACCGTATCGAGCTTGCCCGTTTCGAGCTGCGCCATCAGGCCGCTGAACTCGGACAGCTGCCACTCGACCTTGTAGCCCAGCTTGGTTGCGATCGTTTCGACGACCTCGACGTCGAAGCCCTGCAGCTTGTCCGCTTCTTTATAGGCAAAAGGATAGCTTTGGCCGGTAGCGCCGACCCGCAGCACTTTGTCCGCCGCTTTCGCACCGTCCGCGGCCGCGCCCGGATTCGCTTGATTCGACGAATTGCCCGCATTGCTGCCGCAAGCGGAAAGCACCAGCAGTACGGCGGTCATAGTAAACGATAAGATTCCTTTTTTGGCGATATTCATTGATGTTTCCCCCTCATGAAGTATGTGTCTTTTTATTGGGATGATGCGTACCATTCGTCGCGCAGCGTTTTGCGGAGAAATACGGTAATATGCCCTTTGCCCAAATCTTTCTCGGCCACGCGCACGTAGCCTCTGCGCTCGTACATCCCGATCAGCCAAGGATGCTTGTCGGCCGTTCCGAGCGAAACCGCCGGCGATTTGAGCGTGTCGCGAATGACCGTCTCTTCGATCCACTGAAGGAACGTCGAACCGACGCCCTTCTTCCCGATCGACGGATCGACGGCGAACCACCATATATGCGGTACGCCCAGCGGTCCGGGCTGCGGACCCCACGGCATCCGGATGGACACGGTCGCGATCATCCGCCCTTCGTATTCCATCACGTAACAAGCGTTATCGTGTATGTTTTTGCGCACGGTCTCGAGATCCGCCGTCGCAGCGGCGAACCGAATCCCCATGCTGCGTATCGGCTCGTACGCCCGTAAAGACAAATCCAGCACGGCCGCGGCGTCGTCCAACGTCGCCAGCCGGTAATTGTAAGTCATGCGATTACGCCTCCCGTTCTGTCCATCCCTTGTTGTTCACGTTATTTCGCATAGCGGCTCGCCGGACGCTGCAGTCCGAGATGCTCCCGCAGCGTGCTGCCTTCGTATTCCTTGCGGAACACGCCCCGCTCCTGCAAGATCGGGACGACCCGGTCAACGAACAAATCGAGCCCTTCCGGCAATAGCGGCGGCATCAGATTGAAGCCGTCGCAGGCGCCTTCCTCTACCCAGCGGATGAAATGATCCGCGAGCTGCTCCGCCGTGCCGACGAAAATGTTATGTCCTCGCGAGCCCGCGATATACCGGGACAGCTCGAGGATCGTGAAATTTTCGCGCTTGGCCAAATCTTTGATCAGCTGGAACCGGCTCTTGACCGCATTCACCTCGATATCGAGATCCGGCAGCGGACCGTCAAGCGGGAACTGCGTCAAATCGAGCCCGCCCATGTAGCTGGACAATATTTTGAGCCCGACCGAAGGGATGATCAGCTCCTGCAGCTCCTTGAACTTCGCTTGCGCTTCCTGCACCGTATCGCCGATGAACGGCACGATCCCCGGCATGATGCTGACATCCCCGGGCTTGCGGCCGAAGGAGACGGCTTTTTGCTTGACGCTTTGGTAAAACGCCTGCGAATCCTTCAAATGATTCTGCGTCGTAAAGATCAGGTCAGCCGTTCTCGCCGCCAAATTTTGCCCCGAATCGGACGAGCCCGCTTGAATGAGCACCGGGTGGCCCTGCGGAGATCTCGGCACATTGAGCGGACCGCGAACCGAGAAATAGTCGCCTTTATGGTTCAGCTCATGCAGCTTGTCCGGCGCAAAATAGATGCCGTCCGCCTTGTCGCGAATAAGCGCGTCGTCATCCCACGAATCCCACAAGCCGCGGACGACTTCAACGAACTCCTCGGCGCGCTGGTAGCGGAGGCTGTGCTCCAGATGCTGCTCGCCGCTGAAGTTGAGCGCCGTCGATTCGATCGACGACGTCACGATGTTCCAGGCTGCCCGGCCGCCGCTCAAATGGTCAAGCGAAGCAAACTGGCGCGCCACATGGAACGGCTCGCTGTACGTGGTGGATGCGGTCGCGGCGAGGCCGATCTTGCTCGTAGCCTGCGACAGCGCGCCCAGCAGCGTAAACGGCTCGAAGCGGGCGAGTACGTTCGGATGCGAGTCCGGGCTGATCGATAAGCTGTCCGCGAGGAACAGCATATCCAGCTTGCCGCGCTCCGCCGTCTGGGCGAGCCGCTTGAAGTAATCCAAATTTATGCTTCCGTCGGCCTGCGCGTCCGGATGACGCCACGAAGCGACATGATGACCTGTTCCCGCTAAAAACACACCGATTTTCAACTGCTTCTTGTCTGTGCTCATGATGTACACCCCTTAGCTGATCATAAGAAAATATGTAAAAATACAAAATTTGCAACGGCAACCTAAATTCAGCATATAATTCTGATAGAAATACTATGAATTTAATGATAACTATAATATATAGAGTCATGCATTTTTGTCAAGGCCTGCTGCCGTTTTTTGTCGCCTTATCCGGCCCTCGCCGTCTATCGTTTCAAACGAACCGAACCGGACCGCTTGTTGCCGATCGATCAGAGCCATGAGCAGCCTAACCGTGTTTCAACGAAGTTTATTTTCGACCAAGCTGTGAAAATGCAAAAAAGAACCTCCCCGAAATACAACAGGAAGGTTCTCGCTCGCTTGATATTGCCGCAAAGGCCAACGACCTGCAAGCATGAACTGCCGCCGCCGCGAGCGCCGTCAAAGGAAACACAAGCATCCGGTGCAAACCGCTATACGGCACTCGTGAGCACAACGCGAGCCGCTATGCTGCGGGCCTTTAAGCAGCCTCGCAAGCACAGCGCTAGCTGTTGGAGTCGACGTACGCCCGGTACCGTTCCTCGTCCCACAGCTGCTCCAGCGCGGCGGCCGCGTCTCCGTCCACTTCTACCTCGATCATCCAGCCCGTGCCGTACGGCTGCTCATTAACCGCCTCCGGCGAATCGAGCAGCGCCTCGTTCACCTTCGTTACGGTGCCGCTCACCGGGCTGAACAAATCGGATACGGTCTTAACCGACTCGATCGTACCCATCGGCTGGCCCGCCTGTACCGCTGCCCCGACTTCCGGAAATTCCACGAAGACGATGTCCCCGAGCTGGCTTTGCGCAAAATCGGTAATTCCGATCCGCACGAGGTTGCCGCCTGCAGACTCGGCCCACTCATGCTCCTCCGTATATCTCAAACCCGACTTGACTTCGCTCATCTTCCAAACTTCCTTTCCATTTGAAATTATGTAGCTTCTTCATTGATGCAGCTTCGCGCACACAGCGCTCCCGCGCCTAACGCCGCTCAACTTGCCAACAGTTGTATCATGCGCGGGAAAGGGCAGGAAAACTCAAAAAGGACACAGAACAGGCGTCATTGCCTTATTCTCTGTCCCCGTTACCTGAAAGTTTCAGACTGCCTGCCCGGCGGCCGTTACCCCTTTGGTGGCTGTTCGCTCTCTCCAGAGTTGCGTCAAACGGCGGTACGTTTACCTGAGAGATTAATCGCCTTCGGCCGGCAAGGCCCGCGACTTGCTCCTTCGGTGCTGCTGGCGGCTGCGGTATCCGCTGCAGTCTCTCCCGACATCTTCATCCGCGTGTATTCGTTTTCAACCCTTAGCATAATGCAGCGTCCTGTTTCATGTCAATATAGTTAACAATAAAAGTTGGACTCGGTCAAAATTTGGTTGACACCGCTTTCCTGCTCAGGCACAATAAAAGCAGCAAACCGAATACGCGAATGATGGTAAAGGGAGAGATTACCGGGACCGCCCGTTCCGGTGACGCCGAAGGAGTAAGCCCGGACGGGTGAATCTCTCAGGCAAAAGGACCTCTGCCGGACGCACCTCTGGAGAGCATGGACGGACCGCTTCGGCATACCGGAAATCACCCAAGGGGAAACTCGCTTCGCCCGGCCTCCGGCTTGAATGGAAAGCTACGCGGCGCAAGACCGAGGTAACTCTCAGGTACAAAGGACAGAGCAAATGAAGGAGACGCTAGCAGTGCGTGCACTGCCGGCGAACGGCCTTTGTTTGCCTGTCCCTTTTCGCGTTTTCGCAAGGTCAATGTCAATTTGAACGAGGTGAGGATGAGATGACCCCATTGAAAAGAACGCCGCTGTTCCCGCTGTATTCCCGTTACGAAGGCGCCCGCTGCATCGATTTCGGCGGCTGGGAGCTGCCGGTGCAGTTCGCCGGCATTCAAAAAGAGCATGACGCCGTCCGCAAGCAGGCCGGCTTATTCGACGTCTCCCATATGGGCGAATTTATGGTGAGCGGCCCGTCGGCCGAAGCGTTCCTGCAGCACATGATGACCAACGACGTCTCGCGGCTTGAGGACGGCCAGGCGCAGTATACGCTGATGTGCCAGCCGGACGGAGGCGTCGTCGACGATCTGCTCGTCTATCGGCTGGCTGCAGACCGTTATATGCTCGTCGTGAACGCATCGAACATTGACAAAGACTACGAATGGCTTGCGTCGCACCGCATCGACGGCGCCACGCTGGAGGATGTCTCCGGCGATACGGCGCTGCTCGCGCTGCAAGGTCCGCACGCCGCCGACATCCTCGCCCGGGTGACGGATGCCGTAACCGACGGGCTGGCGCCGTTCCACTTCCTGCCGGAAGCGACCGTCTGCGGCGTGCACGCCCTCGTCTCGCGCACCGGCTATACCGGCGAGGACGGCTTCGAGCTGTACGTCGCCGCCGCCGATGCGCAGAAGCTCTGGCTCGGCCTGATGGAGACCGGAGCGCCGCTGGGCCTCGTCCCCGCCGGACTCGGCGCGCGCGATACATTGCGGTTCGAGGCGAAGCTGCCGCTGTACGGCCAGGAGCTGTCGAGCACGATCACGCCGCTGGAAGCCGGGCTCGGCATGTTCGTGAAGCTCGGGAAGCCGGCGTTCATCGGCCGCGACGCCCTGCTGAAGCAGAAGGAGCAAGGGCTGACGCGCAAGCTGGTCGGCATCGAGATGATCGACCGCGGCATCCCCCGTTCCCACTATCCCGTTCTGGCGGACGGCCGCCCGATCGGCGAAGTGACGACGGGCACGCAATCCCCGTCGCTCAAGCGCAACCTCGGCCTCGCTTTGATCGATGCCGCCTACGCGCAGCTCGGAACCGAAGTGTGGGTGGAAATCCGCGGCAAGCAGTTGAAAGCCGAAGTCGTCAAAGCGCCGTTCTACAAGCGAAGCAAATAAACGTACCGTTCCAAGAGGAGTGATCGCTATGAGCATGAAGCACCGATATATCCCGATGACCGAGCAGGATCAGGCGGAGATGATGCAAACCGTCGGCATCCAATCCATCGAAGAGCTGTTCCGGGACATTCCCGCGTCCGTCCGCTACCGCGGCACGCTGCCGATGTCGTCCGCTTTGGACGAACAAGCGCTGCTGACGCACATGAAAGAGCTGGCCGGACGCAATGCCGACAGCGAGCGGTATCCGAGCTTTCTTGGCGCCGGCATTTACGATCATCATGTGCCGGTTGTCATTAACCATATCGTCTCCCGCTCCGAATTTTATACCGCCTACACGCCGTATCAGCCGGAAATCAGCCAAGGCGAGCTGCAGGCAATCTTCGAGTTTCAATCGTATATATGCGAATTGACCGGCATGAAGGTGGCCAACGCCAGCATGTACGACGGCGCCACGGCGCTGGCGGAAGCAGGCGCGCTCGCGGTTGGGGCGACGAAGCGCAAGCAGATCGTCATCTCCCGGACCGTCCATCCCGAAGCGCGGGCGATTCTGCGCACAACCGCCCGCGGATTGAACGTGGACATCGTCGAAATCGGCTACGCGAACGGAACGACCGATCTCGAGCAGCTGAAAGCGGCCGTGACCGACCAAACCGCCGCCGTCATCGTGCAGTCGCCGAACTTCTTCGGCTGCATCGAGGAGGTGGCCGTGATCGAGCCGATCATCCACGAGCGCAAAGGTCTGCTCGTCGTCAGCACGAACCCGATCTCGCTCGGTCTCCTCGAAGCGCCGGGCCGTCTCGGCGCCGACATCGTCGTGGGCGACGCGCAGCCGCTCGGCATCTCGGCTTCGCTTGGAGGGCCGACCTGCGGCTTCTTCGCCGTCGCCGAGCCGCTCATGCGGCGCATGCCGGGCCGGATCGTCGGCCAGACGGTCGACCGCGACGGGAAGCGCGGCTTCGTGCTGACGCTTCAAGTGCGGGAGCAGCACATTCGCCGCGAGAAGGCGACGTCGAACATTTGCTCCAACCAGGCGCTGCTCGCCTTGTGCGCGTCGGTCTACTTGTCCACGATGGGCAAGGCCGGCGTCCGCGAAGCCGCCAACCTGAACCTGCAAAAAGCGCATTACACCGCGAAGCGCTTGTCGGCCTTGGACGGATTTGCGCTGCCGTTCGGCGCGCCGTTCTTCAACGAATTCGTCCTCCGGCTGCCGGAAGGCACATCGGCGGCCGAGCTGAACGGCAAGCTGCTGGACGCCGGAATGATCGGCGGATATGACCTTGGCGCCGCTTACCCGGAGCTGCAGGGGCATATGCTCGTCGCCGTCACCGAAAAACGGACGAAAGCGGAAATCGATACGTTCGCAGAACGATTGGGGGAACTCGCATGAAACCGCAAAAAGCGCTGATCTTTGAAATGAGCAAGCCCGGGCGCGTCGCTTATTCACTGCCCGCTTGCGATGTCCCGGAAGCCGCCCCGGAGACGTACATTCCGGCGTCGCTGCTGCGCAGCCAGCCGGCGGAGCTGCCTGAGGTGTACGAAGTGGACGTCATCCGCCACTATACCGAGCTGTCGCGGCGCAATTTCGGCGTGGACAACGGCTTTTATCCGCTCGGCTCCTGCACGATGAAGTACAATCCGAAGATCAACGAGGATGTGGCCCGCTTCGCCGGATTCGCCAAGATCCACCCGTATCAGCCGGAGCAAAGCATCCAAGGGGCGCTGGAGCTGCTGTACACGCTTCAGAACGACTTGGCCGCGCTGACCGGTATGGATCAGGTGACGCTGCAGCCGGCAGCCGGCGCGCACGGCGAATGGACCGGGCTGATGATGATTCGCGCTTACCACGAGAGCCGCGGAGATCAGCGGACGAAGGTGATCGTCCCGGACTCGTCCCACGGCACGAACCCGGCCAGCGCCACGACGGCCGGCTTCGACACGATCACGATTCCTTCCAACGAGCAGGGGCTCGTCGATCTCGATCAGCTGCGCCGAGCGGTCGGTCCGGATACCGCCGCGCTCATGCTGACCAACCCGAGCACGCTCGGACTGTTCGAGGAGCAGATCGTGGAGATCGCCGCCATCGTGCATGAAGCCGGCGGGCTTCTATACTATGACGGCGCCAACTCGAACGCGATCATGGGCATTACCCGCCCCGGCGACATGGGCTTCGACGTCGTGCACCTGAACCTGCACAAGACGATGAGTACGCCGCACGGCGGCGGCGGTCCGGGTGCAGGACCGGTCGGCGTCAAGCAGCGGCTCGTCCCGTTTCTGCCCAAGCCGGTCGTCGCGCGGCGCGAAGACGGCACCTTCTTCTTCGATACCGAAGGCGCCGATTCCATCGGCCGGGTCAAGGCGTACTACGGCAATTTCGGCATCCTCGTCCGGGCGTACGCCTACATTCGCACATACGGTCCGGAAGGATTGCGCCGCGTATCCGAGTGCGCGGTACTGAACGCCAACTACATGATGCACCGGCTCGCGCCGCATTACGAGATTCCGTATCCCGGCGTCTGCAAGCATGAATTCGTCATGTCCGGCCGCGGCTTGAAGGCCTACGGCGTACGCACGCTCGACGTCGCCAAGCGGCTGCTCGATTTCGGCTACCATCCGCCGACCATCTACTTCCCGCTCAATGTGGAGGAGTGCATCATGATCGAGCCGACCGAAACCGAAAGCAAGGAAACGCTCGACGCGTTCATCGACACGATGATTCAGATTGCGCAGGAAGCCCAAGAGACGCCGGAGCTCGTAATCGGCGCGCCATACGATACAGTCGTTCGCCGTCTCGATGAAACGCTGGCCGCCCGCAAGCCGGTATTGAACTGCGCCTGCAATTAACGACGCTTTACGATTACGATAGCGGCAATCCCTTCGTTCGGCCTGTCGGACGGGGGATTGCCTTTTTGCCGTGCTGCTGCCGCAAAAAACGGTTCACCAGCTCATCGAGAAATTGCGACTGTTGCAGCACCAACGGATCTTGAATGCCGCGGGTTTCGGCCATTTCGTTCAAATCCTTCCGGACACGCTCCAGCTTCCGTTCGATCGATCGCTTCATCGCGGTTCAACCCCCTTTTACAAAAAATACACGAAATCCGGTTTCATGAAACCGAACCTATGCCGCTATTCGTATTTCGGGAGAACCGCCAGCGCCTCTCCTATAAGCAGCGAAATGCATACGCGAACCCCAAGCGCCGTTGCGACGCTGCGCGGCGCAAGCGGTCGTTCGAAATCTGCAGTTGCCCTCCAACTCAAGCGGAACGAATCGGCCCAGGCAGGTCGCGGTGCGCGGTGCATCCCGCAAATTTTTTTGCCAAGCCGGTGCTTCAAACCAAATTTGCGCGGGTAAATATCCCCATCTGGGAAGCCGGATACATCTACTCAACCACGCAAAGGAGTTGTCCGCTGATGAAAACAGCTAAAACCAAATGGATCGCATTACTGATGGGGTTGTCCCTGATGGTTCCGACCGCCGCAGGCGCCGCGCCGGAATCGAGCACGACGAACGTTATCGACGAATCGCCTTGGGCCAGTCTCGCCGTCGGCCAAACGAATGTTGACGGCGTCACGGTTCCCGGCGTGTATCTGGTCACCAGCGAATCGAAAGTGGCCTTTATTCCCAACGGCGTCGGCCTTGTCGTGATCAACAAAGAGATCGCGCTGCCGTTCGGCGCGTACTACGTCAATTAAGCCGCCCGGCGGTTCACGCAAACGGAAAGCAACGGGAGTGGGAGAAACACGGAATACATAGAGAAACAAGTGAGGAAGGAAGGCGCCGCAGAGAACCATGCTGTGGCGCTTTCCGGCTTATGGCTTGGGCACGCGACGAATTCATGAGGACAAGCAGTTCATTACAATAGGCGCAGGGGTGAGAGGAATGAACAAAGGAACATGGTTGTTATGCGCAGGATGCCTGGTTGTATCGACGGTTATGGGAGTAGATTACAGCACCTCAAGGGCGAATGGCCCAGGCGCGGAGACAGCTGCCGCCTCGTTCATGGAGCTATCGCCAGACGCCGTGGCGACAGCGGCTCATGTCGTCCGGCGAGCCGCGCTGGGAGCCTACGTAGGCGCAAGCGCTACAGCTGCCGAAGAAGCCGCACCTGTGAAAGCGGATTCTCCGCCCTCCGGGTTTGCGTTGAATTCGCTCAACGGCGTTTCGCTCTCGGATGACATCGCCGAGATCTTCGAGAAGAAAGGCGAGCCGCTGTCGGTGTCCAGAGACGAACTGATCACCTCCATCGAGACGTACCGCTTCAACGATTGCACGGTCGTCGTCATCGGCGATTTCATTCAATATATCGAGGTTCCCCGTTCATCGGAGGAAGTAAAAATCGACGGCGAGCCGCTCCCGCTGGAGCTGTCCGGGCTTCAGGACAAGCTGGGTGCGCCTTATTTCGAAAGCGAGGACGGGATTGTGTACAAAAACGGAACGAAAGCGTTAAAAATTTACACGACGGCAGGCAGCGACAAGGTCAACTCTATTCATTATTTCAATACGGCGACACAGTAAAGGTGACGATGACTAGACATGATTCCAATCATCAGCCCGAATCCAGGACAAGCCTTACCAAGCTCCGACCCGCCGCGACCACGCAGCCGGACGGAGCCTTTGCTTGTTCCCCACTGATAAGCCCGCATCGAACAGCGCCTTCCTTTCCAAGGTTCGACCAACCGTATCGCAGCGTCGTAACGCGCGACCGTTTTTCTTGGTTCAGCATGTCGCAGTTTGCTTTAACGCGTGAGCGAACTTAAAGCACTGAATCGTGAAAAAGGCCGCTCCTCCGAGCGACCTTCCCATGGATCCTGCGCCTTACGGCTTCAAGCGATTCCTTTGTTCTTCGGCTATGCCTTCCGTCCTGCCCTGCCACGCTGCCTAATGCTGCAGCTTGCGGGGGATGGACCGCTCCGGCGTCTTTGCTTCCTCCGCAGACGCGACTTCTTGCTGCGCCGTTTCCGATGCCGCCCATAACGGCTCGGATACCATCGTCTTCATATGGCTTATTTGCCGTTCGAGCTGCCTGATCTGTTTCTTCATCCTTTGCTGCTTGATGATCCCAAGCAAGCCGACGATCACGCCGCCGAGCAATACGGAGCTGAGAATGACCCCAATGAGCGGCATTTCCGTATCGATCAAGCCCAGGTGGATCGGAACGGGAAATGCGTTGACGGCGGCGAACATCGCGGCGACCAGCGCGATCAGCAGCATGCAAATAAACAGCCATAACGTTTTCATAACAATCCCCTCCTTCGCATAAGTACAGCGGGCGGAAACCGTTCCGGCCGTGCGCAAAGGCGGGGAATGAACCTTGGTCCATTCCCCGCCTTCGGCCCGGGTATACGCGTTGTTTCCCGCGCTGCGCCCGAATCCGGTGCACGCGTCCCGGCGCCGCATGGTGGCGGCTGAACCCCGCTCGCGCCAGCGGCGCACGAACCGAGACGGCAGCTTGCCCGCGCGTCCGGAATCGTCAGTGCTCCATGAGCGCGACCAGCTCATCCGGCTTCGTTCCTTCGCGGAGCAGCCGGCCTACGTGAAAGCTCCGCCGGTCCGCTTTCACGAAGAAGCCTTCCTCCAGGTGATAACCGCGCTCCTTGGCGGACTGATGCAGCTCGCAGAACAGCTCTGCGGCCTGCACCGCGGTCTCCGCTTCCGCAAACGTTTCCAATACATTACCGGTGCCTAGCGGGTTTACTAATGCTTGAATATTCACTTGATAGGTGCGATCGGGTGTCAGACGTACAGAAACTTCACTTCCGTCACAAGGAATGCTGTGAACTACGGTCATAGCAAACACCGCCTTCTATCATTATATTTGGTAGATTGATAATCATTATTACCCTGCCCAGGGCGCCCGTGAAACATCCCGGTCTTGCGATGGTCCTCTTATGCGATATTCGAGCGCTTCTTCTTCCCCCGTATCAGGTCGCCGGTCCATCCCTTCCACCGCAGCCACACATAGACAAGCATCGTCAACATACAGATGACAAGCATCATGCCAGCATAACCCCAAGGGCTATCCAGCCCCGGCATCCCCTCGAAATTCATGCCCCACAGTCCGGCGATCACCGTAGCGGGCGTGCAGACGACGGTAAAGACCGTCAGCGTCTTCATGATCTCGTTGCCGCGGTACGAAGCAATATTCTCATCCATAGCGAGCATCGTGCCTACCTCTACATCGTATCGCTTCAAACGAAGCTGCAGCCGCTGCACCCGAAGTTCGGTCAGGCGGTAGTGCGCATTCCGCTCCAGCCGCTCGGGCGCAAAAGCCTCCTTCGCCGCGATGAGCAGCTCCTCCAGCGGTTCGATCCGGCGCCGCCAATGCAGCAGATCATACTGCCGATGCATCAAGGCATCGAGAAGCTGCGCGTTGTTCGACTCGCGCATGTCCCGCTCGAGACGAGCCTGTTCCGCGGCAAACGCGTCCAGCCCGTTCATGCAGACGAGCGCCAGCTTGCCGAGCAAGGCGAATCCGCCTTCCTCCGGCGTCTGGCACAGCTCCAGGCTGCGGATCAGCTCCTGCTCACCGATCCCGTCCAGCCGGGAAAGGCACAGCTCGGACGTGAACAAATGTCGTTCCTCCATGTAAACGAACAGCCACGCATCCTCGTCCTTCCGCTCGTCCGGCTCATTACAATAAGGCAGCGATCCGTATAGCGCCCCCTCCGTCTCCGCCTTCGCGCGAATGCATGGAACCCGGGCGAATTCAAACCGGTCCTGCTGCATGATGCGGATAAAATAGGGATGGTCGACGCGCAGCTCCTCCCGTTCCATCGGCGTCAGGTCTTGCCACCGGTGCCAAGTCCAGCCGCCCGGCATGACGATATGTCGTATGGCCATTCTTCCCGCTCCTTTCCCACTTGGATCCGGCCCGGGGATACACTGCCGTTCTCCGGGCTTTCCGCTTACGTTCCCCCACTCTTTCTTACGATTCCCCGCATTCCAGATCACCGAAACATCTCCGCACCGGACCATCGGCGTGGTTCAGCGCGTTAGATCGCGGGTAATACTTGGCACGTTCGTACCTTGATTGCCAAATAAAGGAGCGATGAGCCATGAAACCGGTAAGAAGCGTAGATATCGAACAAAAAAACATCGAGCAAAAGTACGACAAAGGCTTGGTGGCATCGACTTTCATTAAATACGCGGCGTACATCATCATCTTCTTCGGACTGCTGTATTTTATCGTGCGCTACGTATTCCCCTTATTTTGACCGGGAATGAAGCGCTTGTTTCAAACCAGGGACAGACGGTTAATCAAAGGCATGCCGGTCCGACAAGGCCAGGCAGCGCAGCAAGTCATATTTGAATTTCGGGAGGGATTACTGTGAACAACAGAGTGAGACTCGTATCGACTGTCGAACAGGCCATTCAAGGAATTCGCGCTTTTCGGAGAGCAGGCTACGCGCTTGAGGAAATTTATGTACTTGCCCATGACGATAAAACGACCGAAGGGGTAGCCGACCTGATGGATACGAACAAGATCGGCTTATACGAGGAAGGAATCGCGAACACGTTCGCCAACCTGTTCCGCTCCAGAGGGGACAAGCTCCGTTCGAAAATGGAGTCGCTCGGCTTGACCGAAGCTGAGGCCGACTTCTTCGAAAGCGAGCTGGACAAAGGGAAAATTCTCGTGATCGTCTGGTACGACGAGACGAAGCGATTCCATATGGACCCGGAAATGCATGAAGAACGCATCCCGCCGAACCGCCATCCTGCCGGCTCGCGGTAATCGGCTGAGGGAACGGCGTGAATCGCCGTCCTTGTATCACACTTGCTCATAATCTTCGTCATTCCACCGGGAGGTGAGGCGTATGTTAAGCTGGGCCGTCATTTTTTTCATCATTGCGATCGTGGCCGGGGTGTTCGGGTTTCTCGGAATTGCCTCCGCAGCCGCAGGAATCGCCAAAGTGCTGTTCGTCATTTTCCTGATCCTGTTCGTCGTATCGCTGATTCTCGGCCGCAGGACTTCATCATGACGGCGCAGAAGCCGCAGCCCATTCGTGACGATGGGTTGCGGTTTCTTTGCGTGGGAACGGACCTCTGCGGGTGTACGTCGCCTTTCGCGAGCGAAGTGCGAATACCGAAGCAATGACCGGTTTGCTTCCTACGTTTGGAAAATACATGTATAATGGTTGGGTATTTATATTCCATTGTAAGGCAGGGAGTACGGCATGCTGCAGAAAGCGAAATACGGGATTCGTTTCAAAATCATCTTAGGCTATGCGGTCATCACCGTCTTTTTTATTATTTCGATCCTGATCGTAAATAGCCAAGTATCCTCCATGCAGGAACAGCGCAACTATATTATCGAGCATGACATCGCGGTCTTCGATCTGACGAACCAGATCGAAAAACATATGCTTGATATGGAAACGAGCCAGCGCGGATTTGTACTTACCGGCGATCCGGCTTATTTGGAGCCGTACACGAATGCGAGCTCGAGCTGGAAAGAAGATTACACACGGCTGTATGCCATGCTCCCCGACAATCCGGAGCAGCAAAAAAAGCTGGAGCTGATCCGAAGCACCATCCAGCATTGGATTACGGTAGCCGGCGATCCTACGATCGTGATGAAGAAAGAAAACAAAACACAAGAGCTTGACGCCTTCTTCAAATCCGATCCCGGCAAAAAAGATATGGACGAAGTACGCGCACAATTCAAGGCGTTTCGCAGCACCGTTAAAGAGTTGACTCTCGATCGCGCAGACAAGCTGGATCAAATGAACCGGACGCTGGTTTTCGGATTTTATGCGCTTATGGCTTTGGTGCTTCTGATCGCATCGGGCGTCGCCGCCAGCATCTCCAGTTCCATCGTGCGTACGCTGCGCGAAGTCACAGAGGCGATCACCGAGATCGCTTCTTCGAAACAGTCGCACCGCAGAATTCCTGTAAGCACACAGGATGAAATCGGGATGCTCGGCGAAGCGACCAACGCGCTGCTGGAGAGCCACGAGCGGGAATATTGGCTGCAAACGAAAGTCGGCGAAGTCGTGACGATGATTCAGGGCATGCCGGATACGCGCACGCTCGGCGGCAAGCTGATCAGCCACATCGCCCCGCTGCTGAACGCAACATACGGCGTCATCTATATCGTCACCGGCAAGGCCGGCCAGCAGCGCATCGTCAAGCTGGCTTCGTACGCTTCAAGCGGCGAGAACGCCGGCTTCGACGGATTCCGCGTCGGCGAAGGACTGGTCGGGCAGTGCGTGCTGGAAAACCGGATGTTCCATCTCACCGACGTGCCGGTCGATTACATCCACATCTCGTCCGGTCTCGGCAAGGCGTCGCCCAAAGACGTACTGATCGCCCCGATCGCTTACGAGGGCCAGGTTATCGCCGTGCTTGAGCTGGCGACGCTCGAGACGTTCGCGCCGGAGCATTTGCAGCTGCTGGAAGATATTATCGAGTCGCTGGGCATTATGATTAACAGCGTGGAAAGCCGCACGGAAGTGGAACGTCTGCTGCGGGAATCGCAAGCGATGACCGAAGAACTGCAGACGCAGGCCGAGGAGCTGCAAACGCAGCAGGAAGAGCTCCGGGTTACGAACGAGCAGCTTGAGAAGCAGAATCGGTTCGCCGAGGAAAAAGCGCAGGAGCTGGACCGGATTCGGGTCGAGCTGGAGGAATATACGGAGCAGCTGCAGCAAAGCTCGCAGTATAAATCGGACTTCCTGGCCAATATGTCGCATGAACTGCGCACGCCCTTGAACAGCATCATCATTTTGTCGGAGATGCTTTCCGAGAATAAGAAAAGGACGC
Organism: Paenibacillus solanacearum; assembly: GCF_910593845.1. Lineage (GTDB taxonomy): Bacteria > Bacillota > Bacilli > Paenibacillales > NBRC-103111 > Paenibacillus_G > Paenibacillus_G solanacearum. The sequence continues at coordinate 36,679 of NZ_CAJVAS010000019.1, forward strand.
TCACGGCCGAGGAGCAGGAATACGCCCGCATCGTCCACTCGTCGGGCAACGATCTGCTCTCGCTGATTAACGATATTCTCGATTTGTCCAAAGTGGAAGCAGGCAAAATCGACATCGTCGTGGACGAAATGAATGTGACCGAGCTGCCGGCTCACATGAGTAAACAATTCATGAAGGTCGCCGAACAGAAGTCGCTTCAATTTATGATTGAGCTTGCGCCGGATGTGCCGACCATCTTCTTGACGGACGAACAGCGGGTTCATCAAATTTTGCGCAATTTATTATCCAACGCATTCAAATTTACGGAACGCGGCTCGGTCACGATGCGCGTGCAGACGGCGGAGCCGAAGCTCGTAAAGCAGCTGTTCTCGCCGCAGCGTCACGATACCGTGCTCGCCTTGTCGGTGTCGGATACCGGCATCGGCATCCCGGCCGACAAGCGCGAGGTCATCTTCGAAGCGTTCCATCAAGCCGACGGGACGACGAGCCGCAAGTTCGGGGGGACCGGCCTCGGGCTTTCGATTTGCCGCGAGTTCGCCAAGCTGCTGGGCGGGCATATCGTCGTCGAGAGCGAGGAAGGCGTCGGAACGAACTTTACGCTGTACGTGCCGTCGCTGGAGCCGAACAAGCAACGTCATATCCATGAGACGGCCGTAAGCTTCGAAACAGACGCTCCGGCCGCCGTCGTTCCCGTCTCCCGGCTCACGCCGGCTGTGCCGCCAAGCACCCTGTTCGCCGGTAAACACATTCTTGTCGTCGACGACGACGTCCGCAACGTCTTCGCGCTCACAACATGGCTCGAGGACGCCGGATTCCATGTCACCGTGGCCAGCAACGGCCAGGAATGCCTCGACGCGCTGAATGGCGACGTGCCGATCGATCTGGCTTTGATCGATATTATGATGCCGGTCATGGACGGCTACGAAACGATACGCCGCATCCGCGCGAACCCGCAGCTCGCCGCCCTGCCGATTATCGCGCTGACGGCCAAAGCGATGAAGCACGACCGGGAGCAGTGCCTGGAAGCCGGCGCGTCGGATTATATCAGCAAGCCGATCAATATGAATCAACTGACGTCGCTGATGCGAGTATGGCTGGCAAAGGAATAGGCGGTGAAAGAAATGACAAGCGGGGACGATCTCGAAGCCATTGAAATCGAGCTTCTTCTTGAAGGATTGTATCGCGTGTACGGGTATGATTTTCGAAATTACAACCGGGCTTCCATCCGCAGACGCGTCGCCAACCGGCTGCGGATGGACCGTATCTCGACGGTGACCTTGCTCTTGGATAAAATCTTGCATCATCGGCAAGAAGCGGAAAAGCTGGTGAAAGACTTTTCGATCAACGTAACCGAGATGTTCAGAGATCCGTCGTTTTTCCGCTCGTTCCGCAAAAACGCCATTCCCCTTCTGCGCGATTTGCCGGAAATCCGCATATGGCACGCAGGATGCTCCACCGGAGAGGAAGTCGTTTCGCTCGCTATTCTGCTTGCGGAAGAAGGGCTGTTGGCGAAGGCGCGAATCTATGCGACCGACATGAACAACGACGTACTGGACAAAGCCCGCAAGGGCGCTGTTCCAATCGCGATGATGCAGCAGTATACGCGCAACTACTTGCTTGCCGGCGGAGCGAAGGAATTCTCCTCCTATTATACAACCGACTGCGAGTTCGCTTATTTCAGCCCGCAGTTGCAGGAGCAGGTCATGTATTTTCAGCATAATCTGGTGACGGATTATTCGTTCAACGAGTTCCACGTCATCCTGTGCCGCAATGTGCTGATTTACTTTGATCCTGTCCTGCAGAACCGGGTCCACCAGCTGTTCGACGAAAGCTTGGACGCGTCCGGCGTGCTGGCGCTCGGCAGCAAGGAGTCGCTCTCCTTCTATGAACATGCCGACCGGTACGAAGCCGTCGATCCCGCCGAGAAGCTGTATCGCAAAGGCAAGCCATAAGCTGCGTGCGGCGCTCACGAAACATGTCCGCACCGAATCGCCGGCACGGACATGGATAACGGCTACTGCTTCACGACGAGCACCGGAACCGGCGCGTCTTGTACGACCTGCTTGCTCACGCTGCCGAGGAACAGCTTCTGAAGGCCGCTTAATCCCCGGTTGCCTATAATGATCAAATCGCATTCATGATGCTCCGCGCAGCTCACAATCGCCCCGGCCGGACTGCCGTCGGTTACAATTTCGCCGGTAAACGCGGCGTAAGGGGCAACCCGGATCTCCGCCTGCTCCAACGTTCGCTTTGCTAGCGTATCGAGCTCCGCCAGCAAATCCACGGAAGGCACGAGGTAAGCCTCGCCTGCCACAGGCTCCGGCTGATTCACATGCAGCACGACCACCTGCATCCCCGCATTCAGCTTGCAAAGCTCGATCGTCTTGTCCAGCGCGAGATTCGCTCCATCGGTTCCGTCATAAGCCAACAATGCTTTTCGGCAAAACATCGTATCCACCCTCCCCTATCAGGAATTACAATCTATTAACCTGCGAAACGGAATATGAACCATTGTAATAGAATCGCTGCCTCGCCATCATGAGCCGCCTTCGAAGTATAATCTCCTCCCCAGTTGACCATAATTCATGTATTACACAATAGGACGGAAATTGATGGATACAATCATTCTTTACTCTGCCTGGATCGTTACGGCAATTCTTCTACTGATCCTGATTAACCGAAGAAACTGGATTGAAGCGCAAGTAAGCTTCTTATTCATGCAAGTCCCCAGCTGGTTATTCGGCGCCATTGTGGTTCAAGGAGGGTTAATCGAATATCCGGTAGGGTTTCTTAGCATGGCTTACCGCGCGAGCTTTACGTTCGAATTTTCATATTTCCGTCTGTTAGCGCCATCTTCAACGTTTATTTCCCCAAAACAAGAACATGGCTTGTAAAAACCGTATATACGCTGAGCTTTCCAGCCGTTATTACAGTGGCTGAACTCTATTTGGAAAAGCATACGCAATTAATTAAGTACTTGCATTGGTCTCCCTATTGGAGCTTCATCTCCATTATGTTGACGCTATTGCTCTCCTATGGGTACTATCGCTGGTTTTTCAAAAAAATCCGGAATATGTATACCGGCAAGTGAAATGCTCCCGATATCGCCATTCGCTGTGATGAAAGTCACAGCCTTTTTTGTCGTTTTGTGTTATTGTATGGTAAAAAAGGTTCAAACCAGAGCGGGGTCATTCGATGACAAATACGAAATTTAGCATCGTGAAGAAAATGGTACTGGGCATTACGGCCGTTTCGACGGTCACTTACGGGACAAGCGCCTTTTTCATTTTCATATTGCGGGGCATGGCGAAGGAATATATTTCCGAGTGGCTATTTATCTGCATCACGCTGCTGCTGGGCATTTTCTGGACCGGCTTCCTGGGCTGGCTCGCGGCCAGGTGGTTCATTCGGCCGCTCTTGCAGTTGACGGTCGCAGCGAATCATGCAGCCGAAGGAAACTTGCAGATTCAACTGATCCCAAGCCGTTCGGATGATGAATTGCGGGCGCTGGGCCTCTCCTTCGCCAGAATGATCGACAATTTACGGGAAATGATTGACGGCATTTCAACCAACTATCAGACAACCCACAGCCAGGTGGACGAACTGCGAACCGCGATCGGGCAAGCGGCGGCGCATGTGGAGTTGATTACATCAACAATCGAAGATATCGCGCGCGGTGCGGAACGGCAGTCGAAGTCGTCGGAGGCGATGTTCATCACGGTTGAGCAGATGACGACGGCGACGGCCGACATTAACGCCAAATCGGATACGGCACGGCAGCTAACCATGCAAATGGTATCCACCATCGAAACCAACAAAAACGTCATCCAATCTTTGGTCAACGGCATGCAAAAACTGGCCGTGCTAAATCAGGAATCGATCGGCGTCGTTCAAAGCCTGGAGTCCAATGCGAGAGAAATCGGCGACATCTCCAATGTCGTCGGCGAGCTCTCGAATCAAACCCACCTCCTTGCGCTCAACGCCTCCATCGAAGCGGCAAGAGCCGGAGAGCATGGGAAAGGCTTTGCGGTGGTCGCCGATGAAGTGAAGAAGCTCGCGGCGCAAAGCTCGCAAGCCGTCAGCGACATTAACCATCTGATCGCGCAAATTCAGGCGGAAGTGAACAACGCCGTCGTGAAAATTACGCAGCAGTTCGAAGTGGCGCGTCAAGAATCGGCTCATGGCGAGACGGTCGCTGCGGCGCTGCAGTCGATTATCGGCGAGGCTGACAAGGTCGCCGAAACCGTCGACCTCATCGCGTCCATGGTGTCGACGCAAGCCGGACAGGCGCAATCGTCGTTGCATGAGGCCCGGGAGATGGCCGACATCGCTTCGCGAATCTCTTCAGGAGCTAAGGGCGTATTCGCTTCGACGGAAGAACAGACGGCCGTTATGGAAGAGATCGCTGCTTCCTCGGAGCTGCTGAGAGAGCAATCGGCAAAACTGAAGCAGCAAATTGAATTTTTCAAAGTAAAATGATGGCTTTGCGGGGCTGCCGCAAGCCCATTTTCTCCGGATCATGCTGCAAGCGCCCTTCAGGACGGAGCCGGGTTTCAATCCCGGATTGCCGTCGTGAGGGGCGCTCTTTTTTCATACAGCTGCGTTCCATATCGTTCCACTCTTTAAATACGTTTCATATACAGCAGTTTCCCTTCCCCGGGATAGTAATAATCGGGAAGATGACATAGCAGAACAAAGCCATAGCGCTCAAACAGTTTACGAGCGCCTCCATACGCAGGCAAATCGCAAGTGAAGGTTTCGATATATCGTCCGTTATGGGCAACGCAATATTGAAGCATCGCTTCGATTAATCGCTGTCCCAGCCTGCGACGGCGGTAGGTCCGATGCACTCCGAAGTATTCGAGACGGTAACCGCCGCTCCGATGTTCGTTCTCGTTGAAAATGACCGCGGATACGACCTCTCCCTGCAGTTCGGTATACCAGCATAAAATATGCTTGTCCTGCAAGCTGCGCTGAGGCAGCGCCAGCAGCTGCTCCCTCTCTCCGGGGGTGAACCGCTGGTCATCGAAGCAATCGACTCCTAGCAGAAATGCGGAAACCTTGCTCGCCTCTGCCGCACTATTGACGGGAGACAGCTGGGGCGTGGATTGATCTCTTCTCGACTGCTCGGACATAGGCATAAGAACCTCCATCTATTGATATGATTACGCTATCCCCATACTGGCGGGCACAAGTAGGCAGCCAATCGGCACAGCCGTCCGGTGTACATGCAATTCATGAAATATGCAGCGCATAATTCCAGTCAGCGGATACCCCTTCTTGAAAATAACGATCGCATGCAAAAAAATATTGCTTGGCTGCCAAGTCATACCGGTTCTTCTTCACGACAGTGACAAAAGCTTGCCTTGCATCATGGAAGCGGCCGTTACGAAACAGCTCGACCGCCTCCTCGAACTGCTGCCGCGTCTCCTCCTTGAGCCTGCGAATCGTCTCCGGATCGGCTTCGTACAGATCGTAAAGCTCCACCGTCTGCCCTCCATCCTTGAGCTGGAATGCGCCCAGCTTGCGGTGTCTCCAACGCGTCATCTCCTGAGCGGAACGGAACGCCGCCTCCGTCAGCAATATATGAACACCCAACTTGTCCGACAAGCGCTCCAATTCCATCGTCAGCTGTACATCATTCGATACCACACTGCCTTCCATCCGCTGCTCCTCGCCAATCATCCCGATCATGATTTCGCCGCAATGAACGGCAATGCCGATATCGATCGGGTCGTGCTCCGCATTGTAGGATTCGAGCGTTGAACGCAGCAGGACGGCCGCCTTTATCGCATCCATGGCATCGTTCGGGAACAACGTCAGCATGCCCGGCCCCAAATAACGGCTTGTAAAGCCGCCGCAATCCCGTATGACCGGGCCGAATGTTTTCAGGAAGCCGTTAATGAAGTGAAAATTCCCCTCCGTCGTCAATCTCCCGGACAACTCGGGAAAATGGCGCACCTCGCAAACAAGAACCGCCATGACCCGGTTCGCCTGCTCTCCGAGCCGAATTTGCGTCATATGGCTCTTTCCTAGCAGCTTCAGCATTTGCTGCGGAACGAAGCGGGCATAGGAAACGTTCAGCCTGGTTACTTCCTGAATATACTGGCGAATCGAGCTGGCCATCATATTGAATCGTTCCCCCAGCTCCTCCACTTCGTCCCGCGTATGGATTTGCACCCTCACATCCCATTCTCCTCCGGCTATAAGGTTCACGCTCCGGCGCAGCTTGCGGATGGAATGGAGCAAATATGCCGTCATCCCGGTAATCACCATCACCAGAATTGCGGCACAAATGGCGATGATACCAAGAATGTCCCCCATGATGGACAAATTGCTTTCATTCACTCGGATCATATCTTTACCGGTCTCGTAGATCCCGATGATCTCTCCCCGGTCATTGTAAAGCGGGCCCAAAGCGAACAGCCAATGTCCTTTCGCGTCCCGCCACTCCCCGGTTACCGTTTGTCCTTTTTCCAGTACGAGTAAATTACTTTCATTCAGCGGAAAGGGGCGGAACATCATCACACTGTCGTCGTCGTCCATCATAATGTACAAGCGGCCGTCCATGTAGCGGTAGATCGTATTGTACAAACCATCCCCCTGTTCGTAAGCGCTGGAGAACATGCCGTTCAGCCGGGATTTAATCGCCTTGTAATCGTCATTCATGTAATCGCGCGGCGAATGCAGTCGTTCCAGACGGCCTCCGTCGACCAGAAGTTTGCTGTTATCGACCATCAGCTTCAACTGATGCAGCATCTGATCCCGTATTTTATCCGCAAACGAGGTGTAGACGGAATAAGACAGGCCGACCATGCACAGCATGACGACCGGAATAATCAAGGCCAGCTGCTTGAACAGAAGAGATACTTTCCGCCGCAGTACATGGACATATATGAAGCGGACCGTTGCAACTGCAAGCATTCCCAACATAATAATGCCCGCCCAATAAGCAACTCTCGCGCATACGACGGTCCGCGAATACCGGTAACCTTCCTTTACCGCTGCGATGCTTCCGTCCGGGTTCAATTGAATCAGCCGGCCGGAGACGGCTGCAATCATCCCCTCATCCGATACCGATACCTGTGTAAAATCGGACCATGCCTGGCTGGGAAACCGCTTGGCCAACATATCCTTTGTAATCCATGTTTCGACCGGATGGCCGGGCTGCCGCACATCCACCCGTTTGATAGCCGATTCGTAATAATCGATAAAATAAACCCGCGATTGTCCGTCCGCCGCAATGCCGGCCGGAAAGTTCAGCAGCGGTTCTTCCGTCTGCGGGTACAAGGGCGCAGCGGCATTCGCAGCCGAGTATAGCGCGCCGCGCTTCGTCGTATAAAATATGGCTCCCGCTCCGCTCCAAGCCAGTTCATTCAAGTATGCATCCGGCGGCACATGGATCGTCGCGACGGTTTCCGGCGTGCCCTTCGCATCAGCGTCAGATTGTGCCGGCAGCCGCAGCAGCAAGGCTGATTCGCGCTCAACCCGAAAAAAATACACATACCCCTCCTTCGCCGACAAATCCTGGATTTTGCCCACCCGCAGCAAATGCTCCGCCGGCGCATACACCGCGTCGTACATCACGACGGTTTCAGATCCGTCAGGCGATATTTTCATGATCTGCTCCCCGATCACCGCAAGCCCGCCGGAATCGAGCACCGTCACGAGCACATAAGCGTTCCCCTCGGCATCAGCCGCAATGCTGTTGAATAGGCGGAGCGTGTTGGGCCGGGCGTACTCCCCAGCAGGCACGGAGTAAACGAGCAGTCCGTATTTGTTCACTTTCTCCAACGTGCTTTTCGAGTTGGAGATCGTATACATACTGCCATCGGAATCTGTCGTTACGTGGAAAATATCGGTGTATGCATTTTCGGTCTTGAGGGGCAGAAGAGACCAAGCATCCCGGAATTTTATAAGCAAAGCTGCGGATAGTACCATCGCGGCTAGCAGCACTACCAGTTTCCATTTCACCAATGACCGCTCACCTCCATTCCATTTCGGTGGAATACTTATCCTATACCGCCATTGATCTGCCGACGCGCGTAATTCCGAGCGGGCATCATTGACAAAGGGCAACTTAGCTGCACTGTTGTAACCGCTGCAATAACCCCATCCCGGCTTCGTATGGCGATGGTCGCCCCTCTTCTTATCCCCCGATTCGCAACCGGGAGTGGCTAGCTTATTCATCCGCGGTGCCGGCCGAAACGAACGCTTCGGACATCAGGCTAGTCCATTCCAGGGACAGTGCCGGCAGTTCATGGCCATGAAGCTCCGCCAGCAGCCTGCACATCCCCATTGGTGCGCCTGTCCGCTCCCGATGAAGGCTGAGCATCGATTGGACATACGATTCCTTGGCCTCCACAGTACGGAGCCTGGCTTGCAAATAAGCTTCTTCGCCGGACACATACTGGCTCAGCTCCAGAAAGCCCGACTTGTACTGCAAGCTGGCGGCAGCCGCTTCCCGTCCTGCCTGATCCTCGCGCTCCGAGGCTTGCTGCAGCATGATGGCCGCTTCGGGAGCGGCTTCATCATCCGCGCCGTTCCCCCGGGTCGTTTCGGCGCTGCCGCCGTCCGCGTCCAGGTAACAGGCAAGATTGTCCCGGACCGCTTCGCTTCCAGCAGCCCGCTTATAGGAATCCGCCTGTTGCCGGGTGAGCCGCTCCAGCTCCCCGTGCGCTTGGTCCGACTTCTCGGCAAGCTGCTTCATGGATTCGGCCGAAGCCAGTCCGAAACGATGCAATATTTCGGTCTGGCGCAGCGCATGGGCTGCGATCCGTTCGTACTCGGTCCATAGCTCCAGCTTTCGACCCGTATACACATAGGCGATCCAGGCATCGATTTCGCCTTGATCAGACTCGGCCGAACCCGGCGTTATCCGCTCCGATGCGGGCGGCTCCGGCTGCTGTTCTGCCCATGCCTGCATAGCGGCCCCTGTCATACCGACCCACAGCAATAGACCCAGCCATATCGTCGACGACCGTTTCATCGCTTACTCCCTGCCTTTCACTCCTGCAAACTTGACCGCTACATGGGAGGCTTCTCCTCCTGCCGGATTGTTCCTGCGGAAGGCTTTCCATCTTCCTGCACTAGGATCTGGTATACAACATGATTCCAAATGTAGGTCTTTTGTTGCCCTCCGGCTGCTTCATTAACCTGAAGCTCTTGAACCTGAGGCTCCTTAGAAGCGCTTCTCTGTTCGAGCAGAGACCCTAACCGCTCAAGAACGGGAGAGCGGCCAAGCTGAATTTCCTTCACAGCCGCCTCGCCGGACCCTTCGTCAAGACGCGCAATAAAGCTCGTGCGCAGCTCCTGGTAACGGAGCCTTACAGCCGGGTCTGCCTCGCCGACATTCCCTTCTCCCGTCGACACAGGCAGCGCGGGCACGGGCACGGAAGCATCGATGACATCAACTGCGGTCGGTTTGCCCAGCAGCTCTTGAAGACGTGCAGGAGACATATCCAGGTACGGCGCAAACGACGGCTCACCTTGCTGAAAGAAGCCTTGATACAGTACGGTTGCCCCGTCCTGATACCATATCCCGTAGCCGGAAAGCGCCCCGTTTGCAAACTCGCCTTTATATTCCAGCACGCCCAGTTCGTTATAAAGTTTCCCTTCTCCGTGATACTTGCCTCCCAGGAACCCGCCCGCATACATGATCGTGCCGTTGCTGCGGTACAGCGTTCCATTTCCGTTATATACATTGGAAAGAAAGCGGCCTTCGTATTTCACCGTTCCCTTCTCGTCATATTCGATTCCATCGCCTGAAGGCATGCCGTTGCTGAACGAGCCCTCGTACTGCACATTTCCGCCGGCATACAGCTTCTTCCCGGTACCGTTATATTTGCCGGCAAGAAATTGACCGCGGTATACTAGCTGCCCGTCCGGATTGTACTCGGCTCCATCCCCGGAATAAACACCGCTGGCAAAGCCGCCTTCGTAAATCAGCTTGCCCGCCTCGGCGAACGACTGCCCTGTCCCGCTCGGCACGCCGGCCTTGAACTCGCCCTTATACTTCACATGGCCCTGGCCGTCGTACAGCGTTCCCGTTCCTTCATACTGGCCTGCGGCAAAGCCGCCTGTATACACCAGATGCTCCTGTTCATTAAATCGGCTGCCCTGGACGAGCAAGCCCTGCTTGTACGATCCCTGTTCGATCACCGTCCCGTCCGGCCGGTAACGCTTCCCTTCCCCCTCAAACTTGCCTTCCGCCAGCTGTCCGGTGTACAGCAGAACACCGTCCGGGCTGTACAGCTTGACCTCCCCGGAATAATCGGGAACAGCGCCGTCCGCACTTGCCGTGATCGCCGGTACCCGGTGAAGCCATTGATTCACCAACTTCGGCGGCTTGATGAAAATAAAATAATATAACGCCAAAATGATAAGGATGACGATGACAAGCAGTTTCTTGGATACGTAATAATTGCCGAATCGGACATAGCTCGCTTTTGTCGTTTCTTTTTGGGCGAGCGTCTCTTTGAATTTCTTCTTCACCCATTTGGCCAGCAGCTTCGGCAGGCTTTTGACTCTTTTGAGCGGAATGACGATTTTTTTGACTATCGGGGTGATGAAGGGTTTGACGATTTTTTCAATCATCTGCCTCTACTCCTTCGACGACCGGATGCATAAATGAATGCAGCGCGCTTACGTGAGCTGTACGGTGAATTGCCCGGGACTGGCGATCTGAATGACGCCGCCCCAGCTGCACATGCATTTGGAGCCGTTATTCAGGGCGGGCATCCCCGCGACCAGCACGGCCGGAGACCCGGGCGCCCAAGGAGCAGCCGTCGCAGGCACGCACGGCATCGGGGTAAGCACGCCCATCGCTGCAGCCGTCGCTGCGGCAACGACCGGGTTCGCCGCCGAATTGCACATACCGAACGGCATGATGTTGACCATCGGCTTCTGATCCATAATGTTGGCGACGGGCATTGCGGACATGATGCGATGAATCGGCAGAACCGTCAGCGTGCTCGGTGACGTGCCGAGACTGCATTGCAGTACAGCCCCCCCGCAAACCATTTGACCCATTCGATCACCTTCCTACTGTATTCATACCGGCTCATGTCTGGATACAGCCGCTTCCTGCATCGTCTTGATCATCGGAAGCGAACCGCTTGCCGGCGCTGCCTCGCTTTCCGAAGCTTGGACTGCCCACCAGCGGACGCGAAGCCGTGTCCGCTCCGTCTTCCGGTGCACACGCACGCCGATGCGGAACGTGCCTTTCTTCGGATAAAGCACCCACCCTACCGAGACATTCGCTAGCCCCATCGCATATTCGCTGCCGGCGAACACGTCATGCGGCCCGGAATAGATCACATCTTTGCGATTCCACATATCCGGCAGCAGCACTTCTTCCTCTTCCCGCTCGTCAGACAAGCAAGCGCTGAGGAATATCGCTCCCGGCCCGAGTCCATGCTCCATTTCATCGGAATAAAAATTTTTTTCGCGGCGTTCGTACCACTTTTTCTTTTCCTGCGGCAAAATACTAATCTCGGCGACCCCCGTGACTATGGGACGGTACTCCTGCGGCAGCGGTTCCTGCACCGGCCTGAATTCATCCTTAATGTCCGGGAATGCGGCAGGCTTCGGTACGGAGGCAGGGCTCGCCTGCGCAATGCCGGCGCTCCCGGCCGTTTCCCCGGCTGCTTTGCCCCTGGCGGAAAGCACCTTATGAAGGATCGACGGATTGATTACATAATCCTGAAACGGCAAGCAGGCTACCCGGTCGATTACATAGGTAGCGCCCATCTGCAAAAGATCGATTTTGGCCAAATACACGCAAGGTTCCGCCGAAGAATCGGTTGCGCGGTCCAGCGAGCGCGTATGGAACGCCTGCATCATACGCTGCTCGGCAGGCTGCTCGCTGACCTCAATGGTTTGCCGAAGGCTGGACAAATCAGGGTGCAGTATATCGCCGACAACCAGCCGCACGGTGTTCACCTTGGCGCCGAGAACTCCTTGCCGCTTCGTCTCGCCGGCGGCAAGCGGCAGCGCTCGCATGCGGATGACCATCGTGTACACCGTCTGAGCGCCGTCGGTCGGCTCCATAAAAGCAATTTTCCCTTCTGGGAGCGGTTCGACCGCTTCAACGCCGCTCCACTCCGGCACATATTCGAATGCGACCTGAGGGGTCTGCAACGTCTTCTCGATTGTGATTCGCAAATCGAACGTGTGCCCCGGCTCGATATAGCGCGGTACCGTCTGGAGAATGCGAAGCTGCGGGTCGCCGTACCAGACGGATGTATGCTCAATCAAGTCATCGTACTCTTCATGCGCCGGAGAAGGAGGCTGCTCCCGGATAAATAACCGGTAGCTCTCCAGAATCCGGTTATACTCGCTTACCCCTTCGTCCCGTCCGGTTGTCGCGGCCGTGTGCATCGGTTCCTTGCCCTTTTCCTCGTAGGCGATGCACAAATATACGTTTTTGGCATATTCGTTATTCGTAAACCCTTCCATGTTGGACAGCTTCAACGTCACCGGCGAAGGAAGAACGATTTCCCGGCCCAATGCATCCAGCGCCACCCCGGTCTCCACCGATACGGACTTATCGTCTACGGCGACAACCTGAAGCCCGGTAATGACACCGGAGCCAAATAACAGCCGGTTCAGCAGCCTCCGTTTATCCATGAAGTACATTTGCTCGGACATGAAATCGCGAACCGTCAGCAGCTTTCCATAAAAATAGCGGTTCCGTTCAAAAGGGACGTACCTCGATCTGTTCATCCGTTATCCCCCTCTTATGCTCATTATTCCAGGCTGGAATCGATTCCGAGTCTTGTATGCTGATCCATTCGGTTGTCCTGCTCCACGTCAATCGTAATCGTGTGATGCGGCATCGAAGAACGGTCGTTCAGCGTCAGCAGCGTAGGCTCCGACAACACCGTATTCATCCCCAAATAAGAGTGCAAATCCGTATAAACCCAAGGCTGTAAAATGATCAGCTTGCCGGTGGCAAACGCCGGTTTAAAGGCATCGATCAGCTGCTGAAGCCGGATCCGTTTCACTTCGGTTTCGGCATGCTCTGCCTTGACCAGTACATGAAACACATGCGGGTCCGCGGCATACAGCTGTTCGGCAATGGCGTGAAGCTCCGGATGGCTGCTGAACGGCTTCACTTGCTCATACTCGAGTATAATCGGAGGCTCACCGGTATAGATTTTGACGATGTCCTCCATGACGCGCTTCGTTCCACGCAGGCGGTACAGCGATGGCGCCTCGTGGAGCAGCTCCCGAAGCTGCTCATCCGTCCAATCGTCCTCCGCGGTAATGCCGAGCCAGCCCAGCAGCCACCGCAGCGGCATCCCTGACGCGCTGTCTGCGTCAAAGGTCCGCGTAACGCCAGCGATATGCCGATCCGTTTGGTCGAGCAGCGTCTGAAACAGGCTGAGATAGCGTTCGAGAAAGTCGGCTGTCGGCTCGTGCTGCCGATAAATCGAGGGTAAATATTCCAGATAAGAGCTTCTGGGAAAATGCACCTCCAGGCTTCGAACCGTCGGCGCATGGCGCTCCGATCCGACCAGCTCGAGCAGAATCCACAAATATCGTCCCTTCGCCTTCATCAGCAATGCGTCCTGCGAATCGTAGAGCGGAGGAGAAAATAAGCGCGACAGCTCGGCCAGCTTCGCGGACGGCTCCACCTTCGGATCGGCGATATACGTATCCAGATGAACGCGCGCATGAGCGATCTCCGCCTCTAGCGTGTCGGAGGCATAGTAGCGAACGACGATCTGCGTGTCCCTGTCCTGCTGCGCGTCGAGCACGATCTTATGCCACACCGTAGCATCCGAGCCGCTATCGAGCGCATCGCTGATCCACACGCCAAGCCGCCGGGCCAGCGGCTTCCAGATGGCGGGCTCCAGCACCGGACGTATCGCATGCAGGCACAGCCCCTCGGCGTCCCAGAGATAGAGCTGCCCTTCGCCCGCAAACAACCGGCTCCCACTGGCCGTGCCGGTAATTCCCCGCTCCGCGACGATTCCCTCCGAATCCAGGCGGACAAGCGAGTACGGCGAACCTTGCCGGTGCGGCTTCACGAGAGCCCACACCGAACCGGAGTCCCCCCCGGCAATCGATACGACCGGTCCGGCTTCCGCAGGAACGGGAAGCCAGCTGGCGGATTTTTCGCGCACATGCAAGCGGGCCAACCGCTGCTTCTCCTTATCGAGCAGCCACCCTCCGCCTTGATCGGCATCCATCGTCAGCTCGAACCGGCCCGCGCTCCCATCCGGCAGCTCGTTCCACTCCGGCGGCGTCACGTCGAACATCTCGGATGGCGACCCATCCGGAAGAAAGCGAAGCAGCTGCAAGCCGATGGAATCGCCGACAGACGCCAGCACCATGGCTCCGTCATCCGACGCGGCGGCCAGCGCCATACCGCGAAAGGGTTCGCCTCTCCAGTCCGCCGCCGTCCACCGGATTTGCGCGCGATCCGCAGATATCGACTGCAAGCTGGTAGCGTTTCCCGGATGCAGCATGATCAGGGAAGAACGAACCGCTGCAACGAGCGGCAGACGGTCCGCTTCCGGCGGGGCCTGCACCAACAGTTCAGCATGGCTGGACAGCTCGATACGCCATAGGCCTCCACCGGCATCTATCGCGTACCATCGCCCTCCCCGTCCTGGAATCATATCGGCCAAGGACGTTTGGGACGGGAGCGGCGGGACGCTGTGAGACCGCACTTGCCGATACACCGGCTCCCGTACGAGAGACAGCCCGTCCGGCGTCATCTCCGCCTGATAGGATGTGCCGCGCCTCCAATCGGGAGGCCGACGAAATGAGAAAAACGTAGGCTCGATCATCGGTCGTCCTCCCTTCAACCGGACATAATGAATTCGATCTCATGGCTGCCGGAAATAACCAAGCCATTCGGCGGCAGCCGGATATCTCCGCCCTCTTCCCGGTATGCCCCGTTGCCGTCGGCCGTCAGCCACACGTCCTGGATATACTGAACGCCCGGTACCCGGTGAATCCGATCGTATACGTCGCTCTTGTATATCGGCTCGCCGAATGCCCAACCGGGCGCTGCACCGCCGTCTCCATAAGGCTGAAGCCAGCGTTCGAGCGCCTGCCGCACACTCCCTTCCCGTCCTCCGTATCGCGGATCTGCGACAATAACGGCATGCACCGTAACCTTGATATACTCGGGAGGTATGACATGAAGCGTCGTCGTCAACAGACGGTACGGCTCCAGACGGCGGCGCACCGTTTGCAGCATTCCCCGGGTAGGCTTCGGACAGGGCTGGCGGCTGTACGGAACAATAACGACGGAGATATGTCCAATCTCCCGTTCCCTTGAATCGTAAGACTTTGCCGGTTTGTAGCCGGGGATCGTTTTGACCCTAGCGATCCGCAAGCCGGGTACTTCCATCGCGCGCCGTTCCAAATCCTCCGCGGTCACGCCGCACTTCGGGTCGAAGATATGCAAGCTGGCGCGCTGCATCGCTTCCCTGACGCTCTCCGGCTCAGCACCGCCCGAAGCCGGATACGGATTCGTCACCTGGAGTGCAGCCATCCCGCTTTGCACGGTTTCCAGTTGCGTAATTGTATGCTCCTTCACGTTCCCGGACTCGCCAGTCCCGGTGCGGTAGCCAATCACACGAATATTCGGAAAGGGGGCAGCCGGGGGAACCGCTCCGTAAACACCGTCCGAGAACCGGATTACACCTTCCTTTTCGTCTATCACATAATGATGACTTTGCGCATCGGAACCGTCGAAATCGGGTACACGCTGCCAATCAAACCACACGACGCTTTCCGCCCCTTCGGGTATCCAGCCGACCTGCAGTCGAAGCGTATCCGGGAGAATAGGGTGAATCGCCAAACGAAGCGTTTGCCCCGATCGCCCGGTGCCCCGATCACACTGCGCTTGGCCTTCGAACCGCTTCGATACGGCGACGGCGCGGATGGTTTGCTTTCCAGCGGGAAGCAAACCATCCGCAAACGCCAAATACGCTCTCCCCTCCGACACAGCGATCCTGTACTTGTCTTCCTCCAGGTCCGTCCATCCGCCGCTCGGATGGCTGCACTGCACAGAGACGATTCCAGTCTGGAACAAAGCATGCTCCAGTGGAAATGAAGGCTGTTCCGCAGCATGAGCGTATCCCTGCTCCGCTTCACCGGACGTTCCGTCAAAGCATTCCGACACACAGAGCGTTTCTCCCTGCCTGACCGCAGCCGTATTCCACCGCAGCTGCCGTATAAGCGGTGGGTCACAATACCCGCCCTCCGCCAGGTGCGCCTTGATTCGCTTCACGGAGCCGGAGGCAGCAGGAAGCTGGAACGTGACGGCGCCGCTTTGACACAAGCCGTACGTTTCGTCCCGGATAACCGGCAGCGGCTGCCAATCCGCTTCGCTTTCGTCCTCTAGGAAACTCCATGCCACGTTGACATAGGGGGCAAAATCGGAACACCCGGCGGGTATGCGATGCGGCGGCTCCGGACCGGCCAGCTCGATTCGCAAGGAGATCGGCGTCGACGCCGGCATCGCTTCGTCGACGGCAATGATCATGCTTGCATTCACGCCGCCGCCATCTCCGAACGGGTAAAATGGCGCACTGCTCGTTTCGAAATTTTGCGGAATCTCGTATATCCCCTCGTCCGTGTACAGGGCAAGCCGTACGACCGGGTCGGGCATAACCGTTATCGGCTCTTCGGTTTCGAACGGGAGCTCACCGGCGCGCAGCAAAGTCCCGCGCGGCAGCAAGACGCTTCGTTCCGCCCCGGAGCAGCTTACGGTTGCGATGGACGGCGCGCGATCATTGGGCGATTCCCCCAATAGCTTGAGAAACTTCCGCTCGTGACTGTCTGTCAGGACGGCAAGCTGAAACTGCTGCATTTCGATATGCCAAGCTAGCAGCTCGAGGAGGGTCATGCCCGGATCATGCGCATTTTGATCGGTCCATTCCGGAAAAATCCCGGGAATCCGGTCACGCGCTTCACGAACGAGCTGTTCAAATGTCCGATCGTCCAGGTTCGGCAAGGGCAACATGTCCATGCTCCTTTCTACTTCTTGACCTCCACCCGGATCCGATGCCGGCCGGCGGCAACGACGCCATGCGGCACATCGCCGATCTTCTCCGGATTCCACTCGGTCCGCATGCCGTCTTCCAGTTTAACCACATCCAACGCCAGCTGCGGAATATGCACGACAGGCCCGACCGACTTCAGCAGCGCATAAAACATCGAGGAATGCACGATTTGGCCGATATTCCAGCCCCTCCCGTCCGCATTGCCGACCAGCGGGTCCAAAAACATATTCAGCTTGCGGCTGATTTCCCTCTCTACAGGAACGACATCGTCCATATGCTTCACCCAGACGACGGCCTGCACGCCGATTTCCAGAAAAGCCGGCCCAATGACCTGCAGACGGCCGGGGAAAGCAAGCGCGGACGCCGCCCGCCTTAGCAGACTAGCCTCCACCGTTCGTTTCAGCTCCAGAAAGTGTGCTCCGTCGGTACCGGATTTGGGCAGGACGACGACACATAAGGAGCCCGGCTCCTTTTCCAGCTTCACGTTCACATTCGGCAAGCATTTGACTTTAGCCACATTGGGATGCGCTTCGCGCGTCAGCCATTCAAAATCCTCGCAGGTGACAGCGCGGCCCCGGTGCGTGAAACGTTTGGGTCCCCGAACGATAGCTTCCTCCACCGAGCCCGCATCACAGCCGCCGGCAGCGGGATACGGACTTGTTACACGGTCGATATAGGCAATCGAGCTTTGCAGCGACATCATGGCGCCCGCCGGCACATTGCCGCGTACGCCGCCGCCCGTCGCATAGGTGACGCGAACATGTTCCTCGCCCGCTCCTGCCGGCTTCCTTCCGTTTCGCCCGTCGCCGAACGCCAATCGGCCGGTAGCCCGGTCCATCACATAATGACGGTCTTCCGGACCGGATCGCAGCAGCTGCGAAACCGGCTCATAGCGTACCCAGACCTGCATCACCTGCTGTCCCGAATCCCGTATGATTTCGACGGGCGCCCCTGTCTGCTCGAGCGCGCTGATTTCGTCGCCCGACAGCATGCCGGTTTCATCCACCCACACTTCCTCGGAAAGCAGCGGGGTCCGGGAGAGCACGTAATAGTCCGTCAATTGCTCTTCGGCCCGGTCGAGTACTTCCACCCTTCGCGGATATTCATTGCTAACAGTCTGCTGCTGAACGACGAGCGTCGTATTCGGCAGGACGCTAAGCGCCCTCGGCGCGTGACGCGCCTCCTCCGCGCGATCGTACCGCCCATCCCGGTTCACCGCCCGAATCCAATACCTTGCAGCGCCGAAGCGGACAGCCCGCACCATATCATGCGGTCCGATGAACCGGACGCTTCCGCTCTGGGTGAACCCGTTCGTATCATCGGCGGCCGACAAGGAAGACCACACCACCTCGCTGCCAGCCTTCTTCATATATTCCCACTCCATGACCGGCTTATCGCGCTCCGCTACGCGCCGGGGACTCAGGTGCATATACAGGCTGATCGGCCCTTGCTCCGGCGGCGAATCGAAGCCGAACCACAGCGCCGGACTCCTCCCCTCCAGCGCGGCAAAGGGCCGGAACGGGACGCTTCCGGTTTGCGCCTCGCTTGCCCGTTCGCTCCAGTCCAGATTGTTCAACAGCAGCAGGGTCTGCGGCGTAATCGCCGGACGATCGTAACCGAAACGCAGCCGCACATTCGAAATAACGGGAGCGTAGTAGATCGCATTCGGCGAATACGCGTTGCTGATCTGCACGATACGTCCGCGAATCCAGTAATTTTCCTCTGCATTGACGAATACCTCCCGGAGATCATCCGGACAAAGAAAGGTAAGCTCCCTCGCCTCAACACCTTCCCACGGCTCGCCGAACAGCTTCTTCGCCTGCGCCTCTACCGGAAGAGTCACCCAACTGCTGCCGTTCCAATATTCCCACATAACGGCTGCAATGGTGACCGGGTCGGGAATCTCGGTTTTCTCGATTTCATGCCGTTTCATAATCGGCTTCCATTGAATTTGCGGCGGCCGGTCGGGAAGCAGACGGTAAGGCGTAAATTCCGCATCGAACCGGATCGAAATGAGCGCGCCCCGCTTAGACAACGCTTCTTGACTGGATACATAGAACAAGCCGAATTGCGCGAACATATCGCCAAACGGCAGGCAGCGCTCCGGATCTACCTGCATGTCGTTGAAATAGAGCCGGTCGGGCGGGATTCCCTCCTCGTCGCCGGCGGCGGCGAATTCGCTCTTCATCTCGATGCGATCAAGCTGAACCTTGCCCAGCGGCGCTTCCCCCTGGCGTCCCATCGAGACGGCGCGGCTGCGGATCCAGCTTCCGTTTAGACCCTGAAGCTCGACGGGATCGATGCTCATTCGGCTTAGCTTGACAAGCCGAATGAGCGGGCCTTGCCCGTATACGCGATCGAACGGAATCCATGCGCCGCCGCTGTAATATTCCCACCGCACTCTGGAGGGATCCGTTAATAGCTGTACCGCCTCGTCTGCGGCATGTGCATGACGCGAATGGTGGATGCGAAGCTCCAGATAGGCCGGATGGCGGAGCAGAAATAACGTATCATGCCGTATATACATGACATGCTCCTGTTCGTTCTGTCCTTCCCCTCCGAATAATGCCACACCGCTTCCGTCCGGACTCAGCGACGACAGCGCGCCAGCGCTCGCGAGTCTGACGATCCGGTCCTGTTCCGGACTGACGGTCAGCATATCCGTCAGCTTGGCCGGGGTCAGAAGCAGCGGCTGCACGGTTTCGAACAGCACCGGCTCGGGATCGCCGGGGACTGCCACGGCAAGCGCCGTCCCCTTCTCGACAAGCACCGGCTCCGGCGCGCCTTCCGTCAGATGAAATGTCACTTGCGCCAGTGCGGGCCGCGCCGGAGCAAGTCCGATCTGAAACCGGTTCAGGAATGTAAGGAAACTCTTGTGCGGCACCTGATTGAGCCGCCGGATATTGCCCTCAAGCAAATGTGCGAACAAGAGAGACAACGCCGTTCCCGGATCCGGGTCCTCCGGACGAAACCGCCACTCCGGCGTATAGAAAGGCGCCATCTGCTTGATTTGCTGAAGGAGCTCCGCCATATTTCTTTCGTCGATCATTGGCGAGGGGGACCGTGCGTCTGCACCCGTACTGCGATTGTCCATCGTCTCTCTCCGCCCGTTCATTTTGATCCTTCGTATAAGTAATAGGGGTATACCTGATTAAACAAATTGTTCGTCGTTCTGACCTTGTACTGTACTTGAATCAGAAGCTTCTCCACCTTCGCCGCATCCCGCTCCGCCCGCACCTCAATCTCATGCACGCGAGGCTCCCACAGACGAATGGCCTCTTCGATTTCCGCTTCAATGAGCCGCAAGGTCGTGTCATCGCTTCCTTCGAACAGGAAGCGGTCGATGCCGCAGCCGAATTCAGGCCGCATCAGACGTTCGCCCTTGGCCGTCCAGATGATGATGCGGATCGCTTCCGCAATATCGTCCTCATGCGCGGTTTGCTTAATACGGCCCGTCGCGAAATCCACTTCAATCGGAAACTTCCAGCCTTGGCCCAAAAATGCTTTTGACATTGCAAGTCCTCCGCCGCTTCAATCAGTTCAATTTAACGATAGACCCTTTTATGGTGATGAGTCCGTCCGACTTCATATTCAAGGCGCCGGAAGCCTTCAAATCCAAACTCGCTGTCGCTTCGATCGCAATCGCAGCGGATTTGATCTTAATGCTTTTGGCGCTTTCCACGATGGCATCGCCGTTGCTGCCGATCTTGATCGTGGTGACGCCGCTCTTGATTTCAATTTCGTCGCCTGTACCGCCCTGGATCGTAATGACGCTCTTGCCGTTTTTCTCCTGCAGCCTGATCCTATCCGTCTTTTCGAGGAGCTCCAGCTTATGGCCGCTCTTGGTACCGACGGTCAGCTTCCCGTCTCCCTCCGTATCGTCGAAGACGATCTCGTGCCCCAGACGCGAGGCGATTTTGCGAATATTGTTCTGATCGTCCTTTCCGTCCGGAGGCGGCTCCTTCTTGCTCCATAAGCATCCGATGACGATCGGCTTGCGGATGTCTCCAAGCTCAAAAGCCACCAGCACTTCATCGCCCACTTCCGGCACGAACAGCATGCCGCGGCTTTTTCCGGCCATAAGGGACGTCACTCTCGCCCAATCGAGAGCATTCTTGTCGTCAAAAATCGGAATTTCAATCTTTACGCGCCCCAGCTTCTCGGGGTCCTTATTATCGGTTACCAATCCGACATACACGCCCTGAACAAGGCCGTTCGTGCTGCTGTCGGAAGCGTAAAGGGAGTCAAACATTCCGTTCATCGCTACACCGCATTTCCCTGCACTTGGAATTGAGTCAAATAGCCCGATTCATTGATCGTATGCGTCGCGCCTTTGATGTAATACGGCTGGTTCAAGCGCTTGCCGAGTCCATCCAGCATAATATAGCGGCCGGCTCTTATTTCGGGCAGCCCGATGCATTCCGCATCTCCTGTTATCAGCCTCATGGCGCGCTCGTTCATGGCGGCTTCGGCCTTTGCCGCAGCGTCCTGCGCATCCTCCACATTCAAGTACAAATATTCCTCGAACGAACCGAGCGTTTTCAGCAGATCGGCGCCCGTTTTGGAGTTGGTTCCTATTTTGTTCACCGAATCGGCGGAAGACTCGATCACCTTGCGGTTATCCGCGTCCCAGCTTCGCACAATCACTTTAGTCACTTGCTCGGCAATATTTTGCTCGACATTGAAGCTCATCAAATGCTTCCCCCACGATAATGTCATCAAGGGTGCCTTGTTTTGGTTTTTTTTGCGAAAATACAACGTTTTGCCCACAATGAAAAACTCGTAATTAAGCGACTGCGCCAGTGAATGCAGAAACTGGTAATCATTGTCCGGCTTTTTGGGGAAGCTCTCCGGGGCGCTCGTCGTCGCGTCGATCACGAAGCTGTTCGCGCCGTACTGCTGTCCGACTTCCTTCACAATATCGGTAATTTTTTTGTTGGCCCATGATTTGGCGCTTCGCCCCCGCATCATTTTGAAGGAAAGATCCATCCCCGTTACCGTAAGCTGCGGGGTGCCGCCAGCCGGAAACCGGATATTCACAGCCGTAATGTACCCGAAAAAAATCGGGGTCAGCCTGTCGGTGTAGCCCATATGCACCTCCAGCGTCCGGCCAAGCGTCAACAT
Source organism: Paenibacillus solanacearum (assembly GCF_910593845.1). GTDB lineage: Bacteria > Bacillota > Bacilli > Paenibacillales > NBRC-103111 > Paenibacillus_G > Paenibacillus_G solanacearum. The sequence goes on from NZ_CAJVAS010000019.1 coordinate 58,833, forward strand.
CCGCTCCAGCCATTCGAAGTCGCGGGTGACCGGATTATACGCGTTGCCGACCGTGAAGGTAACCGAGTCGGCCTCCTGCGATGTCGTCAGCTCCACTGTAAGATTCGTTACGGCCATCCCCTCTCTGACCGCATCCTGATGGTCGATCAGCAGCTTGAACGCCGGCGCGACGAAGTTCCTGTATTTCTTTTCAAGGTCATCGAACATGTGTTGATCTGTTCCCAACTGCACTTCGGACATCGGTTCACCTGCCTTACCCGTACAAACGCGGAATTTTGATCATCGTACCGGGCTCCAGCCGTTTCGGATTGAGTCCGGCATTCGCGCGGGCGATTTCTCTCCACAGACCGGGATCTTCGTATTCCTCAGCGGCGATTTGCCACAGCTGTTCTCCCTGCTTGACGGTGCGCTGCTTCGTGCGGTCGGCGGATTGCCGCGGGATGTGCGTAAACTGCTCCTTAATGCTCTGCACAGCCTTAAATGTCACATTCAGCGTAGCTCTTACCGGAATGCCCGATTCCAGAAACATCGTATACCGCTGGGAGACGCTTTCGACGATCCCCTTGAACTGCAGCGTGCCCCAGACGAATTTGCACTGGGGCGGCGCGTGCAGGTCCTTGTCCACTTCAAGCAAACCGGTAATGAGCGAGGTATGGCTGCGCACATCCCTTTGCACCTCGTAGGTATCGAAAAAAAGCTCCATCGACAACGTTGTCGCCTCTCCGCTGACGAATTGGGCAATCGGCTGGTTTAATCCGGGGATTCTTTGCCATGCGTATTGGTTGGACGCATTCAAAGCATATTCGCTCGGATTAAACAGCACGTCCACACGCTCGGTATGAGGACCCCGGAATACAACAATCATTGCTTTTTTCAACGCCAAATCCGTTCACCCCGGTTGTTGTCAATATCGTATACCGTCTACATTCCCCGCCGCTGCCGCATCGTCCGCATCCGTTGATCCATTTCCTTGATCATCTGATCGGCAAGCCGCCTCGTATCGATCGGCGGGTTGGACCACAGCTCTTTGGCGTGCTTCAGATCGCGTTCTATGGCTTGAATCGCGTGCTCCATCATTTGAAGCGCCGGCCCCGAAGCAGGTTGGCTCGATGCCTTTCTTGCCGCTATCTCCATGCGGGCAGCATGTCTTTGCGGTTCCCGGCGTTCATCCTCATGTCCCGCCGCGCTCGTTCCTCTACGCTTGACAGCATGCGAGGTAGTGGCGGCGGGAGCGGCGGGGGATACCCGATGTTGCGGCGCGATGCCCGCCCAGGCACCGCTCCCGGCAGGCTCCGCTCCCGCCGTCGCGCCGATTCGATCCATCCTCGCAGGCTGCGGACGGTTTAGGCCGGGCGTACTACGTCCCCCGATCACAGTCCGCAATGCTGGCGTCAGGTCCGTTACAAGCTGGCCGCCGCTGGCAAGCACCGAAGCGGCAGACGCAGAAGGCCATTGCGACGGTCGCGGCGGGGATGCGTTCATGCCCGCGCGAGACAATCGGGCCGTTTGCTCCGCCGAAACGAATGCGCGCGCATCGAGCGGCGGCCGTTCGAAATGCCGGCGAATCACGCTAGGCCCGTACGCGCTGCTTGTGTTAGGCCGCGACGCTTTCGCTTGCGATCGCCTTGTAAGATGTCGGGCCGTGTCCATCATCTCAAGCGCTCGCTTCGACGCTGCGGGGCGTTCGGCTCGGCCCCACGCCGAATGCCGCCAACGCATTGATCGGTCCGCTTCGCGCCAGGCGCCAAGCCGCTGCGAGGCTCCGTGAGCTCTTGTATCGATGGATTGCGGGCCTATCGATACCGGGGCGTTCCTGCTGGCCTGGTACGCTGCTCTCGTCCGATACAGCAGCGTATCTTGATGTTCGTGCGCCGCTGCATTGGACAGGTTCGCCTTCAGGCGGACATGCAGGCGGGGGTGGCGTGATATGGGCTTCCCTGCCCTGCCGGCCTCAACTCCCGCAGCATCTGCAATTCGCCGGTTTCTGGCGATGAACGGCGCGCTGACGGTGTCCCTTCTGGTCGGACGGATCGCCAGAGCTGTCTGGATCGTCCGTGCACTCCGCTCGGCTGCTGCTTCCGCATGCCTGCTCTGAGAGAGTTCGGCTCGCCGGCTGACCGGCCTTTGCAGCAGCGACAGGTCCCCTCTCACGCCTGGGCGAGCCGTGCCCGCGCCTGATACCGCAGCAGGAGATCCCTGTTCCACCGGATGGATGATTGCCAAACGGCCGACGCTTCCTTGAAGCGGCTTGGCGGCTATCCGCACCTCTGCGAGTGTGCCAGACCGCTTCGGCGATGTGAACGGCGATGTCCCGCTTGCCCACTCCGGTGCCGCTCGCTGCCTCCAGCCGGCTGCAAGTCGCAAGCTTCCGCTGACTGTTGGAGGCGCCCCGCCCATTCGCAGGCGGCTTTCCTCGATGCGGATCGGCGTCGGCGCTGCATCGCCGGATAGGCGGCGTACCGGCATAACAAGCCGCACACCCCGGTCATGAGGACGCGAATTTCCTGCTTCCTGAAGCAAATTGTAGGGCAGCTTCGGCAATGGGGAATTTCTCCGCCCCAACAGACGACTGTTGATCATTGCCGTTTCCAGCGCCGTTTGTACTGACAAGCGCCTAGCAAAGAGCTCATGGCCCCTGATTTGCAAATGACCCCTTACGACATCGCTTGTATTGATTTCACTCACGGTTTGCTTTAATGCTGCTTGTGTACGCGGCAGCATACTGTCCAACCGGGCAGACGAATAATCCATATGTTTATATTGAAAGAAATCATCGGCTTGCGGGACAGGCGTCTTTTGCCGCACTGTGCGTGACGGCATTCTGAGCAGCCAGCGGTCCTTTTCTTGCTCTGCCCGACCGACTGTCTGTCCCGTCAAATACATATTCGCCGCCGATACGGCGTCAGCACGATATGGAAAAACGCCGGTATGACTTGTGACAAAGCCTAAAAGCTTCATCTGTCGTACGAACGGCGTGATCGCATCGTTACCTTTGATGGCAGCAGGATGCCGCAATCTACGATTAAGCTCGCTGTTCGCATGCATAACCATAGCACGGATCCGAATTGCATTCGAACCATGCGCAATTCCGATGGGCTGGCGCGTTGCACGAATCTCCATCCGCGCCGGTTCGCTTTGCCGATGTGCCATTATCTGAGCACCCGTTAACGTCTGAACGCGAGGTCGGCGCGTTGCGCGAATCTCCACCAGCGGTAGTTCGCTTGACCAACGCGGCGCTACACGGGCATCCGTTAGCGTCTGTCCGCTAAGAAGACGCGCTGCACACGTCTCCGCCAGCGTCAGTTCGCTACGCTGACGCATTATGCGGCCCTCTCTTACCGCCAGATCGCTATGATATCGTGTTACACGGGCCTCTCTTACAGTCAGTTCACTTTGCCGCAGCGCCATACCACGAGTTCGTATTGGCACGTGATCACCATGCCCGAGCACTGCCCCGGCTTTACACGTCGTTATGCTGTGGCGAAGCTTCGCTACCGGCGCTTCCCACGGCACCATTCCGTGTGGCCTGCGCGCAGCTGGCAGCCCCTCGTTTGGACCGAGGGTATAGAAACGCTGAGGCTGAAGCACCGGCTGCCATGCCTTACGACGCATGAGCCGCTTCGCATAAACATCTAACGTCTCGTCCGTTATCGGCCATAAGACGGCGAATTGCCGTACATCCCTATGGATGAAACGGAATCGAAGCGGCTGTGGACCGATATATGCAACCGGTGCGTCTGCATGCTTATGCCGCACACCGCTGGCTTGGAGAAACCGTCCCTCTTGCAGCGGTAAGTGCGCCTTCGGGCTTCGGAGGGCTTCGTCTGCCTCTGCCATCGGAGCCCGCCGCCATCCGGTCTGATCATAGAAACCGACACGCGCTGCGCCTTCCGGACGGGAAGAGCTACTCTTTCGTTGGTTCTCCACAGTGGCGGGCTGCATTGCGGTCAAAGTCCGTGTGATCATACTAACCCGATGCCATAAGCGGAGCCGCTCCCACACCGCTATCGCGCCTGCGGCAGCAACGCCTGACCTATTCGCTGCGTTCGAGCGCTGTACAAGGCGGGCCTGCGCCCTCGCTCCATATCGAGGCTGTCGCGCCGGCTCGGATAGCTCCTGTGCCGTTGCAGCAAGCCAAGATATTATGCTCGCTTGCCGCTTGCCATTCCCTTGCTTAAACAAAGAAAGGTCAGCATATTTCTCCGACCGGGCAGCCATTACGACCTGTCCGGCATAGAAGTAAATCGGGCTGACAAGCCCCTTTATATCAAAGAAAGGACCTCGTCCGGTATACAAGCGGAGGTCCGCTGACGATTGTGTCGTTATTGGCAAGCTGTACACCGGATAAAGACGCGATACCGCTGCTTGAGGAGCAGAGTATGCCGCCTCTCCGCCCGGGGCTTGACCCCGGCGATACACGGCCTTCGTGCCAAGGGCGAGATAAGCCATGGCAGGGCTTGTATCCAGATTCGTCTCCGTCACAGCGGACGGCTGTGCCCTCTCCGTACCTTGGAACCGCACCATCTCAGAGTGGGCGACAGCGGCTGAGCGCACAAGCTGCGCTGCTACAGCGCGGGGAGACTTCAGCTCCGCAGAGGGCGTGCTGCGCCCACCGGCAAACCGCTCGTAATGCGCCTCACGGCTCGACTGGCGTACGTTCGATAGCAGTCGAAGATGCCGCAGGTGCAGCGCGATGGAGAAGGACAGGGTCGCATCATCGCTCCCTCCCTTTGACCCCAGCCGGTGAACCAGCTGGCCTCGCCTCCCCTTATGCCCAACGGTCCAGCCATATTTGCCCGCGATTCGTCCGGCGAACCCCCCGTCCGAAAAGCGAATCGAACGCGACAGTCCGGGGCCGACGCCATAAGAAGACATAACAGCTCCTTGTCGTCCCCGCTGATCCGTCAACTGCTCAACACTCGCAGCCTGCCCCCTGAGCACATGACGGACGGTTAGATGGCGTATACCGTTATTCCGTTGTCGATGATCCGACCCACCCATGGCTGTGCCCTCCAGCTTGTGTTTTCCGTTGCCTGCCGCATCCGACACCCACTTGCATCAAAACCAGCTCGCAACCTTGAATCCGTTATGCGTCAATTCGATCGCCTCTACCGCTATGTCGCTGCTGGAAGCGTTCAATTCAGGGCCGGACCATTTGGTCGGGTAAGCATCGTAAAAATTCCAGCGGCGGAATTCCAGGTCATACTCGTTGTACAATATAATCGCTCCGCTCTTGCGGACGATACGGCCTTCCCTCACATCCGCGTACCAATTCCACAGCTCGTTGGTCAATGTCATGCCGCGTTTGAGAACAATCGGTTCGAGCTTCGTTCGTACGGGAAGACGGTGCACATATTGATTCAATCCGCCCTCCGGCACCTCTTGCAGCTCTGTTACCGCTGTAAGTCCGCTCACTTCGGAAAAACCCGCCACCAGCATCCCGTCAAGCTCTACCCTGAAGCGGTATACGCCTACCACATAAGGACGGATCGAAAACCATTTGCGCAGCACCTTTGTCACCTCTTTTTGAACACATCGAAAGGATTGTGTTTTTCCGGCTCGTCGCTTATTTTACGGTTCATTTTGGATATTTCCTCGCACCATCTGCGGCGCTCCCGATGCTCCATATTCATAATCTCATCGTGGGACCAATGGAAGTAGTAAGCGATAAAGCCTGTTTCCTCATAGAGCTGATCCTCAGGAAATACGCTTAAGCCCCTTCCGCTTCGGATAAAAAAGAAATGTCAACCTCATGCTCATGCTCGCACTTGGGACAAATCGCGCGCACGGTCAGCTTGTCCGTATCGTTAATTTCCCGATAAAAGTTTTGCAAAAAGGCCAAGTCCGCCGTGAACAGCTTCTCGATCGTCTTCGTATCGACCGCGCGAACATCGCCGAGCTCCGTAATCACGCGGGACAATAAAATAATGCTCAAATAACCGGGATTTTGCTGCACGCGCTGGTCGCGCATCGGCAAAATTTCGTCGGCTGCCGTCGCGAGCCGCATTGTTCCGGACCGGTGGAGCGTTCCGTTCTCGTCCACATAACCTCTGGGCAGCACAAACTCATATTCCGTACGAAATGACATCATAACCCTCCTTGTGGTGTCTAAAGCGAGTGAAAACAAAGAAGAAAGATGGAGGAACAACGCATATTCCGCTGTCCCCTATCCTTGTTCGTTCATTATTGTGTGCGAAGCATACCTTCATGCGCCAGCTCCAGCAGTTCAATGGCAACCTCGGAAGCCGAAGCATTAAAATCCGGAGCCGTATATTTCGTCGGCCACGCTTCGATGACTTGCCATGTCGCCACATCTTCACCGCCTTCATCGATAGCGATAATCGTGACGGTCTTCCTTTCAACCGATCCTTCGACAATGCACTCTTGAACCCACTCGAATAAATCCAACGATTCGGTGGCGCCCCATTTCAAGGTGATGTTGCCGTACTTGGCGAGCCCGGGCAGCTTCCTTGGCGTTATTACATCTGTGCCTTCCCTGTACTCCACTACATCGAGGGAGGCATCAAATCCGGATACCTCGCTGAAGCCAGCCTGCTCAATTCCTTCCACCTCTACGCGAAATCGGAACTTGCGATACGGATCATTGCGTTCGCCTGCCATGTGCTATACTTCCTTCCCTTCTTTTTATGGGTAACGCGCATTACTGCTCGTTCGTTTTCTGCGTAATACGGAATATGACGAATTCGGCCGGTTTCACAGGCGCAATGCCAACCACGCAAATAAGGCGGCCATTGTCAATATCGTCCTGGGTCATCGTGTTGCGGCTAATATCAATATAGAACGCTTCCGACGGGGAGGACCCCATCAAGGCGCCGCCTCGCCACACACGGGTCAAAAATGCATCAATCGTGCGCTGCACGCGCGCCCATAACCGCTCGTCATTGGGCTCGAATACAACCCAATTCGTTCCGGCCTTGATCGATTCTTCGACGAAGATAAAGAGGCGGCGAATGTTAATGTACTTCCATAGGGCATTCGAGGACGTCGTTCTCGCTCCCCAAATGCGGATGCCCTGCCCGGAGAAGCTGCGAATCAGGTTCACGCCTTTCGGGTTCAAAACATCCTGCTCGCCTTTGTTATACTGTACCTCCAGCCCGGTTACGCCGCGCACGACTTCATTCGCTGGCGCCTTCTCCACCCCGCGTGTGCTGTCGCTGCGCGCGTAAATGCCGGCTACGGAGCCCGAGGGAGGAATGAAAATATTGCGTTTTTCCAAGGGATCGAACACTTGCAGCCACGGATTATACATCGCGGCATAGCTGGAATCGAACATATCGCGATGCGTGAGCACATCGGGCACCTTCGTCTTCTCCCGCGGTATATCGAGAATGGCGAATCGGCTGCCCAGATTTTCGCAATGCGCCACAAGCGCAAGCTGTACGTTCGGATCGGTAACGCCGGGAACCGCCATAATGCTGACTTGATCGTTATCGACGAACGCCTGGATGCCCGTTCGCTTCCCGGGTCCGCGATCCTCGCCGATATATTGATCTGGGCTGATTCCGCCGGACGAACCGTCCGAGCCGCCGGCAAGTGATATGCTGAATGTGCTTTCTTCGCCGAGCAGTTCTGTCACCTCGGCATCTTGTACCGCCCGGATGTGAACCAGGGCCGAGCGCGAAGCGGCGTTATCGACATAATTGGCCGCAGACGGGTTGAAGGAGCAGTGCTCGAATGTTTCCGTCTCCTCGCCGTATACAACATGCAAGTTAAATTCAACCGTCGCCAGCGTCTTCAGCGGAAGCAAGCTATTGTCGACGACGTCTCCCCCCAGCGGATGGTCCAGCTCGATCATTCGATCTCGGGCATGTACGACCTTGCTCATGATGCGGGACGCGCCATGTGTAAAGACAACCGTATCGCCTTCATGAAAGCCCGAGCTGTTTTTCACGCGATATTTACCTTCACCCAGATCCTCATAAATTTGCGTCTTTGCCTTGCTGGAAGGCTCGCCGTGAATTCGAATTTCGTTCGCCCAGGCACCCGGGTTTTTGGCCGATATTTCAAAAAAATATCCGCTGCTCGCGGCGACGGCGGCATCGGAAGGCGCAACTCGCATAATGTAGGCACGCGAGCCCCCGTTCATGAAAAATTGGTCTGCCGCATAAGCCAAATAGCGATGTGCGCCGAACTGATTCTCGGACAAATACCCTCCGAATGTTCTTTTGAATTCGTTCATGCTTGTCACAAGCACCGGCAAGCCTTCAACCGGCCCCCGCTCCGCCATACCGATGAAGCCGGCAGTACTCGTGCTTACGCCGGATAGCGGCTGTCCCGCACTGTCAAACTCCTCAACGTAAACGCCGGGTGATAAATATTCGGCCATTGTCATGTCCCGATATTCGACCGGTCTCATCGCAATGGGACCTCTGCCGAATTCGGTTCCTCCTTTCGGAATTGGAAATTATGCAAGATCGGTTCAATGAATGCCCGATCGATGCGACGGGTCGGACAAATCGTTATTTCCGCTGCAGGCTCACATGACGCTCCTTGACGCGAGCAGCAGACTTTGTTCGATTGGAATCGACAAAGACAGGTCCTAGCTTATAATTCAGAGACAGCTTATACGGAACATTGGGAAATAGGCTGACGGCCGTCTCCAGAGGGATTTCCTCCTTCGTGATTCGAATCGCAGCACCCGACCCGACAAGCGAGCCGACCAAATCCGTTCCGCTCAATACCGGATGATCGAAGAGGACTTGGATCGTTTTGCCGATCATCCTATGCTCATCCATCGCCCGCGTAAGCACATCGGAGGCGGAATGAGCCGTAATCAAGTACGATAAATCGAGCGCGATCGGCGGATAACGTATGGAATCGCCTTGATCGATCAGATGATGACTGCGAAAGTCCGTATTTTCTTTCACCTCATACAAGTACAGGCTCAGGTTCAGCTCCCCCCGATCCTGCGGATGGGCAAGGCCGACTCCGTCGGGGTGAGCGACCAGTTCGGGAACAAGCGCCTCTTTTAGCACCTTCGCCAGCGACAGACCCGTATCCGTTAGCACGGTGTACGATGCCATAGCGTCACCCTTTCCAATACCCGGCATACGCTCCAAGCCGATCCTTGAGCAGCTGCTTGCCGGTCTTTTTGTATTCCTGAATCGTTCCCTCGATCAGCTGCTTCATCGATACCGACTCTCTTTCGCTTGCCGCCAAATACGAGGCGGTCAGGACTATATTTTTGATCGAGCCTCCCGACAGATCGAACGTTTGGGCGAGAAAGGTGTAATCGATGTCGCCGACGGGAAGCAGGGGAGGGAAGGTCGAGCGCCACAGCTGCTCGCGCTGGGCAGCGTCAGGAAACGGGTATTTGATAATAAACTGGATTCTGCGCGTGAACGCCTCGTCAAGGTTTTGCGCAAAATTCGTGGCGAGTATCGTAATCCCGTCGTACTCCTCCATCTTTTGCAGCAAATACGAAGTTTCCATATTGGCGTATTTGTCATGCGCGTCCTTCACCTCAGAGCGCTTGCCAAACAGCGCGTCCGCTTCGTCGAAGAACAGGATCGCTCCGCTCAACCGGGCCTGGTCAAAAATATCGCTCAAATGCTTCTCCGTCTCGCCGATGTACTTGCTGACCACCCGGGAGAGATCTACGCGATACAGCTCCGCATCCATCTCCCGCGCCATGACCATCGCGGACATCGTCTTGCCTGTGCCCGGCGGACCCGTGAAAAGCATGCTGACGCCCTTGCCGTAGGCCAGCTTGCGATCGAAGCCCCATTTCGTCATGACGGTATGCCCCAGCTGTATTCTGCCGCATGCCTGCCGCAGCAGCTGCACCGTATCATCGGGCAGTATAAGATCGTCCCAGCCGAAGGCCGGCGTCAGCTTCACCGCTTTATCCTCCAAACGGTGGCTGATCAGCCGGTAAGCCGCCTGATGAAGCTGCTTCGCGGGGCGGGGTGCCTGTGACTCCGGCTTTTCGGAGACGGCTCGCCATGCCTCCCGCTTCTGCGCCTCTCCGACCGCTTGAAGCATTTGACCGATCGTGAAGCGAAATTTCCAGGCGAGCAATCCGGCTTCCTCTTCCGTGATCGGAAGCTTGTCGCCGGCTGCCGCCTTCCACAGCTGCCGCCTTTCCTCCAAATCGGCCGGTTCCAGCCGAATATCTAGCCAGATGGTGGAGACCGGCAGCTCAGGCAGCTTCCAGCTTGTTTCCCCGCAAAGAAAAGCAATCCCCTCCCATGAAGCCAAGCGGCGCAATAGCGCTGACCGCCGGTTGTCCTGTCCATCTTGCGGCTCGGACGAAGACAGCTCGTGCAGCTTGTCGAAGGCGGGAATCGCATGCTGCAGCTTCGCTTCCAGCAGCATTCGGTCAACCGCCTTCGCGAACGCCTGCGCCTCTGTCGGAGCGCCGCTAAGGTCCCATTCCAGCAGCGGGCGTCGCAGCGCCGCGCAGACTTGACGGGCATGATACGTTTTGCCGGCCCCGGGCGGCCCGTGCAGCATCCAGATCAGCGCGGATGACTTGGCTTGATATGACCCCGAATAACGGCACATATATTCGAGCGCCCCGCTCGTTGTCAGCGAGGGCGGCAAATGAGCGTTCTCTTCGTCCGAATACAGACGCATCTGCGATAACGCGCCTTCATACGCCCAATCCAGACCCAGAATATAGTGAACGACGCGCTGATCCAACAGGAGCGGCGTCATCAGAAGCGAAGATGCAGGCAGTCCCGTCAGCGCTTCCTTATCAACAAGCATGTGCAGACGGCCCGAAGCAGCTGTTACTTGCTCCAGCACCGCTCTGCGCTCTTGCCCGCTCCGGGCGCATAGCTCCATGATAAAGCCGAGAGTTGCATACTGGCTTGCCGCATCACCCTGCATATATGCGAACAGCAGTCCATATTTGCGATGCGCATGCGGAGCGACGGCGGCGACCAGGAACCGCATGTCAAGCTCGCTTAGACGAAAGCGGCGCTGCAGTTGAACAAGCGGGAGCTGCATACCGTGCTCTCCCGAGATGAATAGCCGGGAAGCGATGGTTTGGTCCAGCCGCTCCAGCAGCATTGGATGCTCGGAAGCAAGCTCCTGCGGCATCGTATCGTCCTCGAGCAGCGCCTCCGCTTCCTCCGCGCTCATAGGCACCCTGTATAGCGAACACCCTCCCAGTCCTTGGAACGCCGACTTCATGCGCTGCAATTCAAGTTCCAGCGTCATGTCGAGCCGAATCAATTCATCCGCCAGATGGTCCATCGGGTGAGCGTAGGGTTCTCTTGAGAAGCTCAAGTAACGCATGGCAGCATGTCTCCATTCGGCAGCCAGATTCAATGCTTCTTTACGGTAGTCTTAGACGGCTTATGGCGCTATCGTACGAAAGCTTTCCCGTCGCAACCTCCTCAAGCGTATCGATGAATACGTCATGGATATGCAGCAGCAGCCCGATATTGCGGTCGATCAGCTGTGTGTTCCATCCCAAATCTTGTTTCAAGTCCAGCAAGACATTTAATTTATAAAATAAGACCGCCTCATCCTCCATCAATCCGAACGCCCCCAGCGGCAAGCTGACATTCAGGCGATTCACCGTGCGGTATAGATCCGGTGGATACGATGGCTCGCTCTCGCGGTCATTCCGGTTCAAGTCAAGCGAGCTGGCAAAAATCTGCAGTATATGGATCCCTTCCTGCTCCGCTTCCAGACCGGGGATCCTATTCAATTCGGTCTTTACACTCCTGTTGAATCGCCCAATCGCGTCGAACGACAGTACAAGCGATGAATACGCAGTATCCTCTGCCGATTCCGCCAACCTGCCAGGGATGCCAACCGTCTCATAAAGCCGCTGACAAGCCTGTAATAACATCAATATATCGTTCCGACAATTCACCGGGAGTCCTCCCCGCCTGAAAGTATGTGTTGAATCATCCGCTAAGCTTCTTGGCGATCAGCTCCGGCTTCGGCTCGCCTTTCTTCCGGTTCACGACAAGCCCGATATTCTCCAGCAGCGTCCGATATTCGGGATCGTCGCCTTTAACGGCCTTTTCATATATGCCAAATGCAAGCTCCGCAATGATTTGCGTGTAGCATTGGGAAATACTGTTGAATCCGTGTTCCCCCAGCAGCTTTTCTCGGGATGCGCTGCGCTTGTCCTTATCCTTAAAATCAGACGCGATCATATGGCCCTTCAAATCGATATAACGATCCACCACTTCTTCCCTGCGCTGGCGGTTCTTAAGAAACTTGTAGATCGCAGCTGCGCCGCTGATAGCCCCCGCTACCCCGATCATGATCCATCCAACCGGTCCGCCCGCAAGCAGCAGCGCCCCGCCTACGATCATCGCCGCTCCTTTGGCCGCCGTCGCCGCACTCTTGGTTCGGTTAAGGGCTTGCGTCTCCCCGCCGATGGAAGCGGCCCGCGACAGCATCGGATCATCCTTCACATCGGCTTCCGTTTGGAGCAGGGACAAATTTTTCTCCCGCTTGTCATGCATCCTGTAGCCGGCGACGCCTCCGGCCAAATAAACGGCACCGCCGATGATCGCGGCAGCCCCGGCCACCGCTGTGGCTGCTCCAGAAGCGACAGCCTCTCCCACAGCGCTTCCGGGCGAAGCAGCCTGCGCCGTGTACCGCGTGAGATCCGCCATACCGGCCACACCTTCGGTTCCGATATTGTGCACGGCATCGAAGGCGCTGAGGCTCGACGAGTGCTGGTCATAAGCCTGGTAAGCCTGCACCGCTGCTCCAAGGGCGCTGAGGCCTGCGCCTGTCTGGGCAAGCCCTTTCGTCACATCCCCTGCTCCAACGGCCATATTCGCCAGCTTGTCCCCGGCTGACAGGGCAACCGACCCGCCGGTTGCGGCATATCCCGCATAATCGCCCGCCGTGTCCGCGGTGACATCGTCTGTCCTCAGCTTCTTCGCTTCCCGGCAGGCGACTGAAAATTTATCCCAATCCACCGTTTTTTTGAACAGCATATTGTTTCGCGTCGACATTTTATCGGTGAACACATCCAGCGAGGGCTTGCCTGTCGTTCCGGCCATTTTCTTGATCGCCTCGATCTGCTGGAGCACGGTCAAGCCGTCAAAAAAGCCCAATAGCGGTGCTTTCCCCTGCCGGTTCGCCTTGTAGACAAGCCACTGATATATTTCCCCGTATCCAAGATTGCGCAGCGACCTTGTCAGCTGCGTTTCGGAGGCGCCGCTTTCCTCAGGGTCCTTGTTCCTCTCGGGGGCTCGCTCCTTAGAGGCGGCCATCTGCTCCTTGACAAGCTGCTGCGCCCGGCGGTTTCCGTGATTCGCATAATCCACGGGCGAGGCTCCCCGCGACACGGGAAGGTTCCGCTTCGCCTCCGCCTCCGGCGCACCTTGTGTGCTTCGGGATTTCAATTTCCATACCAACAGGCATCACTTCCCCTCTGCGTTTCCGTAGCCGGACCCCGGCGGTCACGAACACGCCAGGAAACGTTTGGTTTCAAGTTTGTATTGCAGCGTGCTGATCGTTATCCCTGAATAAAAGTCCCGCCGGCTTTCGGTGACGAACAGTATTACCGCCATCGTTATAAACTAATACAGAAATTATAAGGATTTCAGTTGAAGGGCATAAGTGTACATTTTTTTGTCCACCTGTTCGCGGCAGCTTCAAATGGAAACTTCCCGATCAAAGCCACGATAATAAAAAAACTCCTTATCGGAGTCCTTCAAAGTAGAAAAAAAAGACATGGTTCCGCAGAACACATGTCTTCTTTACTCGAGCAAGCCCCATTTCCGGCATTTATCCGCCAGTTCCTTACTAGTGCCTCTCCATTGAAATTTTTTCATCAATCTTCCGATATGCTTTTTGACGCCGGCAAGGCTGATGCAGAGCCTTTCGGAAATTTCTGCTTGCGTCTTTCCCGCCGTAATGAGCTTAAGCAGCTCTCTGTCTCCTTTGCTGAGCAAGCTTTTCTTCTTCTCATACACAAGCTTCCGTAACCGTTCCCCGATTTTATGCGTTCCGTTCCTCTTGGCACTCACGATCGTATCGGGCAGCAGTTCGAACTCATGCTTATAGATATACTCATATGCCCCGTTCATAAACGCCTCGTTAAAAATATCGTCGTCCTTATCGAGCGAAGTCAGCATGATGACCTTTACATTCGGAAATTGAATCGTGATGTCCAAGGTGACGTCCAGCCCATTTGCTTGCCGGTCGCCAAGAAAAATATCCATCAATACGACGTCCACCCGCTCCTGGCGCAGCACCGCAAAGCATTCCTCGGCGGTTGACGCTATGGAGAACAAGTCGATCTCCTTATTCCCCTCCAAGTAATTCCTGATACCTTCCTGCCAATCCGGATCGTCTTCAACGAACAGCACCTTCAGCTTTTCCATCGTGACCTCCCTCCCTACTTCGCTTGAGTATGAGTCTGACAGTCGTTCCATGCTGCAGCCTGCTCCGGATCTCGATTTTCCCTTTATGGGCGTCCATCGCCTTCTTGACCTGGTACATCCCCAGACCGAAATGCTTCCCCGACCTGTACTTTGTTGAATGAAACGGTTCGAACACGTTTTGCAACTGCAGCGGATCCATGCCGGGCCCCGTATCGCTGATCGACAACATCGCGGTCTTCTTCCGGCATTCCAGTGCAATCCGGATCGTCCCGGCCTCCTTCATAGCCTCAACCGCATTATTGACTATATTGTGCAGGCAGTCGGTGAACACCGCACGGTCTACCATGAGCGGCAGGGCGTCATAATGTTTCTCCACACGTATTCCGGGGTACACGCTTAGGCTTCGGACAACCTCCTCCACAATATCGGACACATTATGCTCCTTCATTTGGACAACTGCCGTATCGTTTACCGCTTGCGAGATGCGGGCCATCGTCCCCATCATCTCATCGTACGTTTTGAGCAGTTGGTCGGCATAACGCTCAATATCGGTATACTGCTGCTTATCCAGGCTCTTTTGTATATTCAACGCATTCAGCTTTATTTTCCCGATCGTATTTTTCAAAGAATGCTGGATCAGCGACGTGCCGATATGAATGGACTGAATGGACCTACGTTTTACTCCGAGAAATGAACCCCGCACGTACAACAGGATGACGCTCGCCATGCTGACGAAGCAAATAATTGGGATGATCCGAAGCCAAAGTTCGCTGTTCGAGCCTGGCGCAAATTGATATGCGTTCACAATAGCGACCGGCACTATAAAAATGAGTCCAATCATACTGTGATGCAGCCGTCGTTCCGGGTTTTTCTCGGTCAGGACCGACCGCAGAACCAGTCCGATCGCCGCAAGCATATACCCCGCTCCCCATACTGCAACGAACCAATTTTGCACCCGATTCCCCCACAGGTCCGTATAGAAGAACAGCGTTAACCAGATCGGCAAGCTTAACAAGACATGCATCCATTTGTTGTAAAGAAACAAACCGTTAAATCTAAGAAACACAACCAATATGGCATAGTAAGGAAACGTGCTGATGGCAAAATTGAGGATGCCCGCGCATAATGTCGCGGTATCCACGACGGAGGGACTTGCGCTCCGGTATAAATAAGGAATAGCGACCCGTTCCAGAATGACCTGCAGCCCCGCCAATCCGCTGCAAATCAGGATCAACGTTGTCCATAGGATTAAAGGACTTTCTTTGTTTTTCAATCTCAAATAAATGCCCTGCGCAGTCAGACCAATGAACATGAAGAAGAACAATAGGTTTAAAATGCGCCATTCCCCTGCCTTTCTCCGCCAACCCCATCGTGCTATATATTCGTCATAATCCGACAGTAATCCTCCTTGAGGCTTATTTTTCAGCTGCGGAAGTCGGGGCTGCTTGGGCTTCGGTCAGGGACGTGCCTACAACAGACGAGCGCCTCCGGAAAGACACCAGGATAAACCTTAGTACCTTTCGCAAGAGGCGCTCTGCCTTTGCTCATTTTATTGAATACAGATAAGAATTCTCACGAAACGTATTCATAATGGTCATACAGTACATTTCTTTTCAACATGTCCACAGGCCGCAAGCTGTAATATAATCAACTTGTAACGATTTCCCGATATCATCTCGGTTTTTCAGCGCCAATCCTCCTCGGATCTGCGCTTTATACTTTGAAGGCTCCTTGTGCCGGGAGCCTCTTTTTTATAAGAAAGTACAAGTTTGAACCGGAGATCCAGCTTTCTGATCTTTTATTATGGCTTAGGCACAGATCAAGCGGTGCCGGCCACATGCCGCGCCAGCTGTTTGCCGAACGCTTTGCACTCTTCGATTTGCTGCGAAGTCGGCGTCAATTCGACCTTCAGCCCGGGCAGCACGACCTCAGCCCCCCGTTCTTCCAGCTTTTCGATCAATGTATCTACAGCAGCTCCGTATGCCGAATAAGAAGAATCGCAGGACCCGAATACGGCGGCTTTTTTATCCGACAGCTCGACGTCATCCATTTCGTCGTAAAAATCCAGAAACTCATCCGGCAAATCGCCGTCTCCCCACGTGTATGCGCCCAGCACAATTCCGTCGTATTGCTCCAGCTCGGAAGCATTGGCATCCAACACGGATTTCATCGTCAGTTCTCCGCCTTCCTCGCGAATGCCGTCAGCAATCGCATCGGCCATTTCCTCCGTATTCCCCGTCATGCTTGCATAAATCAAGATCACGTTTGCCATCGATACTCTCTCCTGTCTCCATCATGTTCTATACAGTTGAATCCATCTAGAGCCTGCTGCTTGTAGGAAGGAAGACTGACAACCAGCTCACAAGCGTTACTGCTCAAATTTTAAATGATAATGATTATCATTGTCAACTAAAATAAAATAATAGAACAGGTCCATGGTATTCCAAGCTTTTTTGCCAAGAACATCGTCCTGTTTCGGCCTTCACCTAGCGATCTTGAGCCGTAGATACAAAAAATGATCCGCGAACATTGGCTTTCGCCCATTCCGTTCACCCATTTTCTGAATATCCTTTTAATGGTTATCTGTGTAGATGTTCTCTCTGTGATATTAGGAAAGGAGAATATGATGAAAATCGCCATCGTAGCGCCTGAGACCCGCCCCGTACCGCCGGTTCGAGGAGGCGCGGTACAACTGTATATCGACGAGGTCGTCCGCCGCTTGTCCAAAAGGCATAAAATTACCCTTTTCACTCCCAGGGGCGGAGGCAAACGGAACCCTTACGGCAGGAGGGTCAAAGTTTATCGAATCAAAAAGAAAAATTATCTTAAACGCGTACGGAAAAAGGTTAGAAGAAGGCATTTTCCGATTATCCACACCTTTAACCGCCCCCATTTTATTCGGAGCCTTCATAAAGTGTCCCCGAGATCAAAGTATTTGCTGAATCTTCATAACACGCTTGATGAGAGAAAGCGGCGCGGCTGGCGGAAAGGCATGAAGAAGACGGATTTCTTTATCGCCAACAGCAATTTTACAAGAAGGGACGCCCTTCGCCGGTTTCGTAAAGTCAAACGCAGCAAAATCACAACGGTTCATCTGGGCATCGACACCGGCAAATTCATCATGAAGTGGAGCAACCCCCGGCGGCTGAACCAACTCAAAAGGAAATTGAAGGTAAAGGGCAGGAAGGTCGTCCTCTTTGTCGGGAAAATTCATAAAAAGAAAGGATTAAATACGTTAATCAGCGCCTCCCGGATCGCTAAGAAAAGAAATAAAAATCTGCTTGTCATCATCGTTGGGGGGATGGATCATGGCGTACGCTGGAAAAACGTCTATTTTAGAAAAATAGAAAGAAGAGCCAAGCGGGCGCTCGGAAAAAAACATGTGCGGTTTACAGGTTTTGTTTCGCCTAAAAGAGTTGCGCAATATTATGCAGTAGCCGACGTATTCGTTTGTCCTTCCGTATGGAAAGAACCTTTCGGCCGTGTCAATCTGGAGGCTATGGCTTCGGGGCTCCCGGTTGTGTCAACCAGGCGGGGCGGCATATCGGAGGTGGTTGTCCACAAGAAAACCGGTTATCTCGTCAATAACCCGCGGAATGCCAAAAGAATGGCAAAATATATCCACAAATTGCTGAATAACCGCAAGCTCGCGCGAAGACTCGGAACAGCCGGCCGCAGGCGGGCGGTCGCCCGATTTTCTTGGAGCAGCGTCATTCGCAAAATCAACCGGGTGTACCGCAAGGTTAGCAGGAGGCGGTAAGCATGAGCAAACGAAAAAGAGTCGTAGCCCACGTAAAGAACACGTACTTGAACCCGACCGAAACCTTTATATACGAGCGTATTAAACATATTAAGCATTTCAAAGGGTACGTTCTCGCCGACAAGGTGAAGTACCGCTCCCGGTTTCCATTCCGCCGCATTTATAAGTTAAGGAAAATATCGAACCTGCCTTCCTTTATGAAACGCAAAAAAACATCCGTCATTCATGCGTACTTCGGCACTTCCGCCATTCGCATCCTTCCTTATAAACGGAAAACGAAAATTCCTATGATCACTTCCTTTCACGGAAAAGACGTATCCTCCAAGTTACGGAAAAAAAGCTACAGACGCAAGCTGCGCGCCGTATTCAAACACAGCTCCTTCGTCCTGGTCGTCTCAAGCCGCATGAAAAGGAAAGTCGCTGCGCTTAGGTGTCCACGGCGGAAAATTAGGGTCATCCGAACCGGGATTGACCTGCGGAAATTCCCCTTCAAGCTGAGAAAGACGCCAAAACGAAAGGCAAGCATCAAGTTTCTTTCCATCGGACGGTTAGTTCCGAAAAAAGGGATGGATGTACTGGTCAAAGCATTCGCCAAGGTTCATCGCCGTTATTCTAAAGCCCGCCTCAGTATCGTCGGAGAGGGGCCTCTGCGCTCCAAATTGAAGCGGTCCATCCGGAAACACGGTTTATCCTCCTCCGTGCGGCTGCTGGGGAAAGTATCGCATGGCCGCGTCCGCAAGCTTCTTCGCAAGGCGCACATCTTCGTATTAGCCAGCAAAACCGCTAAAGACGGCGATCAGGAGGGAATCCCTAATTCCTTAGTGGAAGCGATGGCCTCTGGGCTCCCTGTCGTCTCAACCAATCACTCCGGCATTCCGGAACTGGTAAGGCATAATAAGACAGGTTTTGTGGCGAGGCAAGGCAGTGTAAAGGATTTAGCGAGGAAAATGAAGCGGATGCTGAAGAAAAGGAACCAATGGAGGCGCATGACGAGAGCCGCCCGCGCTTACGTGGCTAGAGAGCATAACATTAAGAAACAGGTTCATAAGGTGGAACGACTATACAGGAAAGCTATCAAGAGACGATAGCCCACTCATAGCCCATATTCCGGGCTATTTTTCTTGTGTCTAAGCAATCCGATTGCAGACTTGCACCTGCCGAAAGTTAACAGGATGCATGATTGCCTCATCACGACGTTCATCGGGATTATCCTCCTGTTCATTCATCAGCTGTTTTTTCGGAGTGATCTTTTACCGGTAAACCATAAGATTACTACACCTACTCCAAATATCGCATAGGTTATGACTGATATTAGAAAACAGACGAGCAGTACGCCCATTCCTGAAAAACTCACGTTCGGGGTGTTGACCCATTCCAATATGCAAAATAGATAGCCTAATAAAGGGATTGGGAGCAAATAAGCGTAACTGCGATATGGATGAAGCAAAGAGAAGTAGGCGGGTAGCAAGAATAGCAGCCCGAATAAAAACAGTCCTCCCCAAGACAAGTTAAATTCAGACGTATCTTTCGCGTAGATACTGACGAAGACTACAATAAGCAGCGCAACTATGCAATTGGCGAGCTTTTGAATCAAAGCTTTGATACATATATGATACGGGAGAGGCTTCTCTACTGCGGTCGGCTAAAAAAGCCTGTGACCTGCCATTCAAAATAGCAGATCACAGGCCGAAGCGTCATTTAGCGGCTGCTAGGCCGTATCCGCTTTAGAAGGTCCAAGCCCCTCGGTCCTAAAGCCAAGTCCTATCACTTAGACCCATCCAGCAGCGTCTTGATCTCAGGGTTTAAATTCAGTGTATTCAATATGATCGTCAGCGCTTCCGCCCTGGTAGAAGGAGCTTCCGGCTCGAATTCATCCCCGCTTTTCCCCGTAATAATGCCGGTGTTAGCGGCGTCTTGAATTTGTGTGGCAGCAAACGAATGGCTAATATCCGTAAATGTGCCAACTGCATCACTTTGCTTTACAACGTTCATATTCACAATCCGGCTAATAATAGCGACCATCTCAGCCCGGGTGATCGTATGGTCAGGACGGAATTCTTCGCCGTACCCGTTCAAGATCCCCGCAGTTGTGAGCTTCTCAATGACATCTTTAGCCCAGTGGTTATCAATATCGTTCATGACAACCAATGAATCGCGTGCACCGGCGCTGATCTGAAACACCCGATCAATAATCGCTGCAAACTCGGCGCGGGTGATGTTTCCATCCGGTTTGAATTTACCATCCTCATATCCTTCGATAACATTCAGCCGAACGAATGTATCGATCGTCTTTGCAGCCCAATGCTGATTGATATCGGTAAACGGTACGGTACCCCCAGAATTTTGCGCTTTTTCAATCCTTGATCGAATGTTATCTACAACATTGCCATCCGACTGTACAGCCTCGCTTCTAAACACGTTCTCGGCCGGCGGGGAGACCGGCGGGCTGGATGTCGGCTTCGCGGGCTCTTCTGTTTCGGCGGCAGGAGCCGATGGAGCGGAAGTGCCTGGGCTGCCGGCGCTATCCTCATTTGGCATGACGACGTTGACCGCGACCGTTCGGGATTGCCCCTCGAACGAAACGAAAACCTCAGCAGTTCCATATCCTACGGCCGTAAGGATGCCGGCTGCATTCACAACGGCGATATTCTCGTCGGTGGTTACGTAACCGGACGATGCGGTAACATCAGCTGTCGTATGATTGCTGTAAGCTGCTGTGACCTTCAACTGCTGTTGCTCGCCTTGCTCCATCTGGGCGCTGTCCGGGTCAACGGACAACGAAGTTATGATGACCGGCACTGGGGCAGGCGATACCGTGACCGCTACGGTAACCGTATAATTACCGAGTACCCCTGTGATGGTAGCGGAACCCGAGGCTTTGGCCGTGATGACACCGCTAGCGGAAACGGAAGCGACATTAGGATTGTCCGTATTCCATGCCACAAGCGGCGTAACTACAGCACTTGTAAGATCAGAATACGTAGCCGTTACGACCGAAGCCGTGATTTCGCCAATCTTCAAGCTAGCTTGTCCAGGGGTAACCGATAGACCTGTTAGAATCGGTAAAGGTGCGGCTGTCGTTGACGCATGGACCGTCACGCCTATCGATTCCATATTCCAAGCATCCAGTACGATAATCTTGTAGCTGTATGGCGTATTGGGCGTCAATCCTGTAAAAGTATACGTATGGGTTGTCACAGATGTCGTGACAGCCCCTTTTCCATCTACAATTTTAATTCCGTTCATTGCCGCCAAAGGATTGTTCCAGTTCAAGGTGATGCTTGTTGGCGTGGCCGAATAAGTGGCATTCGTCACATCCGGTAAAACCTGCGGCCAGATCGCATATAGTGTCATACTTTCCGTTAGGGAAGAGATTGTTTCGCCAGGAGCGTATGTAATACCCGTGCCGTCGGCTTTCGTGTTCCAGCCGCCGAACGTATACCCTGCTTTTACAAGTCCGCCGGTGTTTCCATTTACGGTAGCCGTTACACCCGGAGGATACGGATTGTTGTCAACCGGAACGCTGCCACCCGTATTGCCATTGCCGTTATAAGTCATCGTATAATCCTGCGACCAGACCGCATAAAGTGTCATATTTTGCGTGATGGACGTGATCGTATCACCAGGAGCGTATGTAATACCCGTGCCGTCAGCTTTCGTGTTCCAGCCGACGAACGTATACCCTGCTTTTACAAGTCCGCCGGTGTTTCCTTTTACGGAAGCCGTTGCACCCGAAGGATACGGGTTGTTGTCAGATGGAACGCTGCCACCTGTATTACCATTGCCGCTATAAGTCATCGTAAAATCCTGCGACCAGATCGCATATAGTTTCATGCTTGGCGTTATGGCAGTAATCGTATCGCCAGGAGCGTATGTTATACCCGTGCCGTCGGCTTTCGTGTTCCAGCCTCCGAACGTATGCCCTGCTTTTACAAGTCCGCCGGTGTTTCCTTTTACGGTAGCCGTTACATCCGGAGGATACTGATTGTTGTCAACCGGAACGCTGCCACCCGTATCTCCGTTGCCGATATAAGTCATCGTATAACCCTGCGACCAAATCGCATATAGTGTCATACTTTGCGTTATGGAAGAGATAGTTTCGCCAGGAGCGTAAGTCGTACCCGTGCCGTCGGCTTTCGTATTCCAGCCGTTAAACACATAACCTTGTTTCACCAGATTACTTGTATTCCCATATACGGTAGCCGTTTCGTTCAGCCTGTATCCGGTATTGTCAACAGGAGGGATTCCTGTCCCACCGTTGCCGTCGTAAATGATAGCCGCCATCAGTGTGACCACGTTGCCTGTAATGAAATTCGTTGTATATAAATATCCGGAGCTGTCTGCGGCAACATCGAAATTGCTTATCGGGGAGAAATGATTGGACATGACGTCAACAACGGTCCAGCCACTCGGCCCTCCATTATAACCCAGCTTCATAGCTTTACTGTTAGCTAGGCCCATCGCATACACGTTTTCGAATTTATCGACGTTGATACCGTAAATTAAGAAAGGAAGGCCGCCTGATACATTCGTTGGCGCAACGTTCGTCCAAGTTGTACCGTTGACCGGCCTTTTGAAAATTTTCCCGCTGCCGGTCGACAAATCACTGACAAATACATTTCCTTCGCCATCTACTGCAATGTCGATAGGATTAGAGAATGGTGTAGGTGTAGTTGTAATATTTGCCCAAGACGACTTTCCGCTAGGAAGCTTCAGAATACGCTCAGTTCCCGCCGGAGGAGAAGAGGAAGGCCTGCTGTCAACGGCGTACACATTGCCTTGTTTATCTACCGCAACGCCTAGAGCATACTTAAACGTTTCGCCATGAGTTATATCCACCCATGAGGTCTTTCCATGAGGCAGCTTTAAAATTCTGCCCTTGTTGGTAGAGACTCCTCCAACCTGGCTATTATCGGACACGTATACGTTCCCGTCTTTATCCACGGCGATACCTATCGGATTTTTGAGATTAGCATCGTAGGAAATATCGGTGGATTCCTGGCCGTTGCTCGAAATTTTCTCTACTTTACCTTTTGAGGTAAGGCCTATCATGGTTTTCGTCACGTAGACATTATCCTCATCGTCAATGTCCAAGAAGTACGGCTGATAAAACTCTGTCATTCCCGGAATGGAACCCGGTGCAATCGGTGGTGTATAGTTCGTCCAGGTCAAAGGACCGGTATAACCCGGTGTTACCTCTGGAACGGGTGTGTATAGTACCGTACCGGCGTAAGCCTTGCTCCCAAAGGCCGCGAAGGGTACTAACGAAAGAATGACTAGCAAAAAGCTCATCCATACGGCAACCGCTCTAGTATTAGCCGGGCTGCGTCTCATCATCGACATTATCTTCTCTCCTTGTAACTCATATCTCGACTCCCTGAATGCTCTTGCTTCTTGATCGACAGCTTGCGGCTGCCGACCTTTGAAACTATGAATTGGGTACGGCATTTGCTACCTATCATACCTCCCGCCTAGATTAGCCTGACTATGAAACTCCTCGTCAGCAACTTCTCTGTGCGCGATAAAGAACAGCAATACCGCAGTCTCTCCAATCGACAAAAATTTCCTCCATTTTACAATGTGGATACTCAACAATTACTCAACAACTTACCATGAATATACATTTCATGCAAAAATCGCTCTATTGAAAGAACGGTTCGGGTGTCTATAAAAAATGTAATATTTTGGCGGTTGTATTTGATCCACACTGGTTGTTTTTTAAGCCAGCCTGCGATAATGTTTGAGTATGTTGAATAACCATTCCACGAGATGGCGTTATTTGTAGAGCCACCAATCACACTTTCGCTGGTTCGAGGATGTTGTTCATGTCATAACCTCGATCGGCAATGACAAAATAGGGTATTACATCTACCACCATTTTCTTCGCATGCGACAGTACGGTCCGCCGGCATGCTCCTTGCATTTTGTACCCTACATCGTAAGGAAAGCAAAAAAGACAACTCCGTTATGATTCGCACTTAGACAAAGACCTGCCTCAAATTGGGTACGGTAATCTATTGCCTCCAACAAGGGGTATCCTGGTATGTCAGATGGTCACGGTCTGTTAATAAAAACCATGTTACTATCATTGATACTTGGTTGATGCCAGTTCTCTGAATTCGGTTCGGTGGATGTTCTCGGCGGCAGGATTATTATAGATGGGAAAATGATTCGATTAGGAGATGATGAAAATTCAGATTTTGAAGCGACCATGAGCCTATTGGGATCAACGGATGGGGTTAAATAAGGGGCAAATAGAGCGGACCTATCGACAGAAAAACACGATGATGGTATGATGTAGCTAGGTCCATTCAGGTCCATTCAGGTCCATTCAGGTCCATTCAGAACCACTCAGGAACACTACATTATAGCGGTCATATTTTATAAGGATTAACAATACCTTCTATTGGACAAGCTTGTACCAAGAAAGGGAGTGATCCGGTATGACAGAGCGTAATGACTCGAAAGGAGGTCGCCATAAGATGACTACGGCTATTAAACCAATTCGTCCTACACACTTGGAGTTTGAGACCGAAGCGGAAATGCAGAACTTCATCAGTTATGCGACCAGCAAGAAGAAAACTGCGGATCCCGGATTGGATCGGTTACGTAAATTGATGAAAACTCATAAACGAGCACCGGAAAGGAAGTAATTCCTGGAGCATGCTTACGTTTAACAATATATCCTCGGAAATTAAGGAGCTCATTGATGGATTCGACTGTTCAGATGAAATCAGTGTTGAGTTCTTTCTGAAAGAGCAAGCCTTAAAACTGCATCAATTAAGATCAGCGGTTACCCGGCTATATTTTGATGTAAATCAAAACTTAGTCGGGTATTTTGCGTTATATAACGACCATGTTCATGTGTTTTCGAATCAGATGACGAAACACGGGTGGAATCTTCCGGATGGGCTAGATTTGTTTCCGGCGGTTAAGCTGCATTACCTCGGCGTGGATGTCCGACATAGAGGAAAACGATATGGAGAATATTTGCTCGGTGAGGTTGTAGAGTTGGTGGAAGATATCGCCAAAATAAGCGGGTGTAATTTTCTAACAATTGAAGCGTTACCAAACGCCGTTGAATTTTATCAGAAGTATGGGTTCAAGGTCAGATCCCGACAGCCAGGCAAAGGTGAACTTTATAACATGGTGCTCAAACTGGACGAACTCGAAGAATAAATGGCCCCTCATTAAGGCGCTTTTCTCTGCCCGCCGCCCCAGATGCCGGGGCAGCAGCGTGCGATTGGTAAGCAGCCGCCATACAGCCCGCGATTCATTGGTCTGTATTTTCAGATTCGGAGCAGGACTGATCTTGTTCGGGGCGTCTTCAAAGCGATGATGCTCTTCATCTCCCATATTAAACATTTTTATATCCTCCCATACCCCACCGGTGCATCGGTGGGATCGTATAATAGCAACCCACCCATGCAGAGAAATAATGGATTTATGCGCCTAAGTCGAATGCATACTGGCCGTTCGTTTTAAAGTCAACCGGTTCTCCGGAAAAGCGGGAGCGGGAGCTGCGTGGTGACTTCGCCGTCATGCCCATCGACTTATAAAGATAACTTATTTTATAAAAACAATCGGTGCCCATACCGGTTGTTTTTTGATTTCCGAGACAACTTGTAACAAAATAAAAAATATGACGTACTGAACGAATTCGTTCAGTACGTCTCAGGCAAGCTTATTCCTCAACATGTATATCACTGTTTGTTTCTCACTAAATCCGATACTTTTCCTCAAGTTTCATGCGAGTATTCCGATAATTATGCACACACCAATAGATGTGCCGATATTGCGCTACCTGGCCTCTTGCATTGTCTCCTTCTGCTCCTTGTACTGCAGTTCATACAGCCGGTAGTAATACCCGCGCTGCGCGAGCAAGGAGTAGTGGTTGCCGACCTCGCGAATTTTTCCTTTGTGCATGACGATGATCTGGTCGGCGTGCTGGATCGTGGACAACCGGTGCGCCACGATCAGCGTCGTGCGGCCGGCGGAAATATTTTGAAGCGCATTCTGCACGACAAGCTCAGTCTCGGTATCGATATTCGACGTCGCTTCATCGAGGATCAAGATTTGCGGCTTGAAGGCGATGGCGCGGGCGAACGACAACAGCTGGCGCTGGCCGAGCGACAGATTGACCCCCCGCTCCCCAAGCAGCGTCTGATAGCCGTCCGGCAAGCTGCGCACATAGTCGTCCATATGTACCATGCGTGCCGCTTCGCGGATTTGCTCGTCGGTGATGTCCTGATTGTTCAGGCGAATATTCGAAGCGATATTGCCGGTGAACAAGAACACATCCTGCTGCACGATGCTGATATACCGGCGCAAATCGTCCAGCGCGATCTCGCGGATATCGACGCCGTCCAGCTTGATGCTGCCCTTCTGGATATCGTAGAACCGGTTGATCAGTTGGATGATCGAGCTTTTGCCTGCGCCGGTCGCGCCGACGAAGGCGACGGTTTGCCCCGGTTGAATCGTGAAGCTGACGTCCTTCAGTACCCACTCTTCTTCATTGTAAGCGAACCATACGTTCTCGAACTTGATTTCGCCGCGGACATGCGCCGGAAGCCGCTTCGGCTCCTTCACGTCGACGATCGCCGGTTTTTCGTCGAGCATATCGAAGATGCGCTCCGCCCCGACCATGGCGGTCTGAATCTGGTTGTACTTCTCCGCCAAGCTCATGAGCGGCTGGAAAAACTGCCGGACATAGTGCGTGAACGCATATACGATACCGAACGTGATGCCGCCCTCGATGACGCTGGCGCCGCCGTACCAGAGCAGCAGGGCGATAGCCAGGTTGCCGAGAAAGCCGATCGCCGGCTGGAAGATCGAGTTAATGACCGTGCCGCGCATCCCGGCTTTGTAATATGCCGTGTTATGATGGTCGAATTGCTCCCGCTGCCGCTGCTCGCGGATGAACAGCTGCGTAATGCGGATGCCGGACAAGTTCTCCGCAAGAAACGAATTCAGGCGCGAGAGAATAATGCGCGAGAGACGCTGCGCCTCGCGAATGACGGACCGATACCAGAACGTCAGCACCGCTAGAAACGGCAGCACCGCGAGGGACAGCAGAGCGAGCTTCACGTTCATCTGCAGCATGACCGCCACAATGCCGATAAGCACGATCATGTCCTTAATCAGGTTCACGACCACCTGCGAATACAGCTGGTTGAGCGACTCCGTATCCTGCGTCACGCGAACGACGAGCCGGCCGACCGGGTTGCGGTCGAAGTACGACATCGACATACGGCTCAAATGATGAAACAACTGCTGCCGGATGTTGAAGATGATCGTCTGCCCGGTATACTGCAGCAGGTTGCTCTGTAGATAGCTTAAGATCGCCGAACCGACGACGGCGATCAGGAAGATCGCGCCCAGCTTCGCAAAGCCCATGTAGTCCTGCTTGCGGAACGCGTCGAGCGCAGGCCCCTCAAGCGGCTCAGCAGCGACGACTCGGCCGCCTTGCGAAGCGGGCAGCTTCAAGCCGCCGTCTGCGGCGACCACTTGCTCGAGCTGCCCGGGCGGGATCCACTCCGAGGCAAGCCACGGACTGCCGCCGGCTTGCACGATCTGCGCCTTCGACGCGCCGGCCGGAAGCGAGAGCGAAGCCGCGGCTTCCGCATCGAGACGGGCATACGCCTTGCCGTTCCACACCGTAACATCTCCGTATGGCTTCAGTTTAGCGCTGTCCGCCGCATCCATGGCGACCATCGGTTTGTTCAGACCATTAATATGACCGTCGATGGCCACCTTAATGAGGTAAGGCCGGGCGAGATCGGATACGACGATCAGAAACGCCAGCGTAATGCACAGCAAAATCATTTTCCAATAAGGCTTGGCATACGAAAGCAGCCGGGATAACAGCTGCGAGTCTTTGAATTTCTTGACTTCCTTCTCGATATGGATGTCGTTCATGCGCCGGCTCCCCCCTGAAGCAGTCTCGATGAAACGTTCCTAGGCTCCTGCCCGTCCTGCCTTTCGGCTTCTTGATCGAGCAACTGCTTATCGTGCATATCTGCATAAATCCCGTTCAAGGCAAGCAACTGCTGGTGATTGCCGCGCTCGACGATGCGCCCTTCATCCATGACGATGATTTGGTCGGCATGCTGAACCGAGGAGATGCGGTGGCCGATAATGATCGTCGTCCGCTTATTCATGACCGACTTCAGCCCTTCCAGAATCCGGTCCTCCGTAATCGTATCGACGGCGGACAGGCTGTCGTCGAAGATGAGCACCGCCGGCTTCTTGATGATCGCGCGCGCAATGCTGACCCTCTGGCGCTGGCCGCCGGACAGCGAGATGCCCCGTTCGCCGAGCGCGGTATCGAACTGGTTCGGGAACTCGACGATATTATCGTACACTTGCGCGACCTTGGCCGCTTCCTCGACCTGCTCGTCGCTGTAAGGCTTCGGATCGAAGCCGATGTTATCGCGGATCGTCGACGAGAACAGGAACTGGTCCTGCGGCACGATGCCGATCTGGCCGCGCAGCGTCCGCAGCGGAATTTCGTGAATATCATGCCCGTCGATGAAGACGGTCCCCTTCGGCGGGTTATACAGCCGGACGAGCAAGTGCACCAGCGTGCTCTTGCCGCTGCCGACCCGGCCGACGATCGCCAGACTCGAGCCCTTCGGCACTTTCAGCGAAATGTTATGCAGCGACAGCCGCGTCGCTTCCGGGTACGAGAAATTCAGGTTGCGAATCTCGATGCCGCCTTCCAGATCTTGAATGTCCGGCTTGGCCATCTCATCGTCTACGATATCGGGCTGCGTATTGAAAATTTCAAGCAAGCGCTGCTCCGACGCTTTGCCGCGCTGCAGTTGATTGACGACCTTCCCCAAGTTTTCGATCGGCCCCATCAGCAGCGAAAGATACGTGTTGAACGCGACGAACTCCCCGAGCGTAATGATATTTTTAAGCACCATGACGCCGCCCATGACGACGGAGACGAGAAAGCTGAATCCGACGATACCCGAGCTGAGCGCCCCGAACAGCGAGTTCGACTTCACGAAGCGCCGGTTCATGTCGACCGCCCGCTGATTGTCTTTGGTGAACAGCTCCCGCTCCGGCTTCTCCTGAATGAACGCTTTGACGACGCGAATGCCGGCCGTAAACTCCTGCACCCGGCTGGTCAAATCCGAGATCGCCGCCTGCATGTCCGTCGACTGCTGCATGATGCGCTTGTTGAACCGGTAGGCGATAATGCTGAGCAGCGGCAGCGGCAGCATCGTCACGAGCGTCAGCCACGGGTTGACCGAGCCGACCATCGCCACGACGGAGACGACGATCAGGAACACCGCTTCCATGACGTTAAAATAGCCCTGCATCGTCACTTCGCGTATGACCCCTACGTCGCTGATCGCATGCGACATCAGGTCGCCGATCCGCTGGTTGTTGAAGTATTGGGACGACAGCTT
The DNA here is from genome assembly GCF_910593845.1 of Paenibacillus solanacearum. Taxonomy (GTDB): domain Bacteria; phylum Bacillota; class Bacilli; order Paenibacillales; family NBRC-103111; genus Paenibacillus_G; species Paenibacillus_G solanacearum. Next base: position 88,346 of record NZ_CAJVAS010000019.1, read on the forward strand.
CTCCCAATGCGCGAACAGATCGCCCCGCACCCGCATTTCCAGTTGACGGGACAAGCGGAACAAATAAATGCGCGACGTGGACCGGAAGAAGGCGATTCCAACGCCGGCGACGATCATCCACACGGCATAGCGGACCGCCTGGTCGTAGGTCAGTCCGCCTACTTGCAAGCTGTCGGTAAATCGGCCGAGAAGCCACGGAATGAGCAGCTGGAGTACGGATGATATGGACAATAATGCAAACCCCATAACGTACGGCAATCGGTGTTCCTTGATGTGGGACCAAAAGATGTCTTTCCTGTGCATCCTGTTTCCTCCCGCGCGGTTTTTGAAGACTATTGTAAGGTTACCGCGATTGCACAGAAGAAACCATGGATTTCCTTGCCTCAAATTATGGACTATTTTACTTTTTCAAACTGCCAAATGTGAATCTTGTCCTTCCCCCCAGGGACCCAGGGAACCATGGCATCCCAGCCCTGCCACTCCGGCTGTCGGACCTCCTCCCCCCGCCGTGCAGCCTGCATCGCCCGGTATGGCTCGCCGCGGAGTCCATGCCATATTTCCACAAAAAGCCCCGGCTGCTCCGTGCCTTCGTACCACTCCATCTGCGGATGCGCCGCCTGCATGCCGCGCATCCACGAAACATAAGCCTCTCGATGCTCCGCGCCGATTTTGTATTCAACAAAAACGATACACATTTTTTTCACGACCTTTGCTTTATTTTGATCAAGAAAATGATACACTAATAATAATGGGCTGCAATAGACTAAGGAAAAAGAAGTTTCAGGAGGAGAGTCCATGGACACTGGAACACACCTTGTGATCGGACTCGGATTGGCGGGCCTGGCCTATGTCGATCCGGTCGTTGCATCGGACGGGGCGGTTTCCACTGCGGTTTTGATCGGCACGGTCGTCGGCTCCCAAGCGCCGGATGCGGATACGCTGCTCAGGCTCAAGGATAACGCGACTTATATTAAGAATCACCGGGGAGCGTCCCACTCTTTGCCGGCTTTGTTCATATGGACTGCGCTCATCTCCGGGTTTCTTTGGCTTTTTTTCGGAGACTTGCCGATGGCTCACGTGGTCATGTGGGTGTTTATCGCCGTGGCGTTCCATGTGTTCACCGATTTGTTCAACACCTACGGTACGCAGGCGGTCCGGCCGTTCTCGGAACGGTGGATCGCGTGGAATGTGATTCACATCTTCGACCCGTTTATTTTCACATCGCATCTGCTTGCGATCTTCTTATGGTCGTTTCATCTGGTCAGGCCGGAATTATTGTTTCCTATATTATACGGCGTTATCGCCGTGTATTATATATGGCGGACCGGCTACCATTACTTGCTGGAGTCGCGTGTCTTCAAGCAGGATCTCGCTTACGAACCGGGCGACCGGTATATTTTTATCCCAACGGTGCATCTGTATCAGTGGCAGGTGCTGAAAAAGAAGGAGAACGGCTCGTTCGTGCTCGGCGAATACCGGAACCGCCGGCTGAAATGGGTCGATTGCGTCACCTGCGACGTCCACCCGGCCGTGGACGCTTCGAAGACGCATCCGGATATCGCTTCGTTTCTGTACTTTACTTCCTATGCCTGTGCGGATGTGCGGGAGCATGCCTGGGGCTATGAAGTGCGGTGGGTCGACGTAAGATACCGCCATCGCAAGCAATACCCGTTCGTTGCCATGGTGTTGATGGATCAGCGCTATAGGCCGATCGATTCGTATGTCGGCTGGCTCAGCCATTCGCGGCTGGAGAAGAAGCTCCGCCTGGATTTGTACTAAACGGACTCCCCTTTCGTTTCAAACGCAGCGCCTGCGCCGGAATCGCCGATACGATGCCCGGCTCGGGGTCTTTTTGTGTAGTTCGCCCGATCCGGTGGTGAAGGACGCAGGGAGACCCCTTTACCATGCCTGCGGCTTGTCCGTATAAAGGAAAAAGCCCAAGGATTGCTCCTTGAGCTTGCAATGATACTTTTTGATGCCTGATTCGTCGTTAGCGAGTTTGGCCGCCGGCAATAGCTTGCTCGGCGATTTGGACAAGGCGGCGAGTGATGTGGCCACCAATTGCGCCAGTGTCGCGAGTAGCCATGTAGCCCATGTAGCCGTCTTGCGGAATTTGAATTCCGAGCTCTTGAGCTACCTCATACTTTAATTGATCCAAAGCTTGGTTTGCTTGCGGAACGACCAGTTGGTTGCTGCTGCGGGATTGACCTGCACCCATGTTCAGCACTCCTTTCAAGTGAATGAATGTCTTTGATGTATTTGCAAGCTTGCAAGCTTATTATGTGACGTATGCCTCAAACTATACACATCCTTTTGAAAAAACTTTATGAGTTTCAAATGTTCCGCGAAAGGCAGGTGGATTTCCTTATGAGTAAAGGGTTAGGCTTGCTGTACGCCGTTATCGGAACGGCGCTGCTCGCTTGCGTCAGCTATTTCATGGCGGCCGGGCGACCTTGGCTGGCGATGCTGGCCGGCCTCGTCTCGATTTTGTTCATCGGCTCCGGTTTTATCGTTAAGGCGAAGCTGCGCAAAAAGAACGGATAGCTCGTTCAGTGTAACCCGGCATGCGGTCAAGCAGCAGCGAATCGTTCTCGTGTGTAGCTTACCTGCTGCCCCGGAGAAGAGTAAACGAGGTTACAAGCGCATGCCGCATTCGCAGAGGATGTCTCCCGGTTGACGCGCTTCTTATTCGGAACTTCTGTACTTCACACAAAAAAGACCGAAGCTGCGGGCTGCATGAAACCATGCCGTCCGTTCTTCGGTCTTTTCCCTATAATATGATAAAGCCCATCTTCTCTTTGACCTGCTTCAGCATCGCGTCCGCTTGCACCGCCGCGCGTTCTTTGCCCTGCTTCAGCACCTCGTACAGCTCGCCGGATTGGCGAATTTCATTGTAGCGGATCTGGATCGGCTCCAGCGTAGCTACAACGGCTTCCGCCAAATCCTTTTTGAACGGACCGTAGCCTTGGCCTTCGTACTGCGCTTCGATTTCGGCAATCGATTTGTCCGAGCACTCGGCATAAATGCTGATCAGGTTGCTGACCTCCGGCTTGTGCTGCGGGTCGAACTTCACTTCCCGGCCCGAATCGGTGACGGCGCGGCTGATCTTCTTGCGGATGACGTCCGGCGCGTCGAGCATCGCGATATAGCTTCCCGCGTTCGAACTGCTCTTGCTCATCTTCTTGGAGGCGTCGTCGAGCGACATGATGCGCGCGCCTACCTTCGGAATGTACGGCTCCGGGATCGTGAACGTGTCGCCGAAGCGCGAGTTGAACCGCTGCGCCAAGTCGCGGGTCAGCTCCAGATGCTGCTTCTGGTCGTCACCGACCGGCACTAGGTCCGCGTTGTACAGCAGGATGTCGGCCACCATCAGCGAAGGATACGTGAACAGGCCCGCACCGACCGAATCTTTGCCGGCCGACTTGTCCTTGAACTGCGTCATGCGCTCCAGCTCGCCCATATTCGTGAGCGTCGTCATGAGCCAGCCGAGCTCGGCATGCTCATGCACAGTTGACTGCAGGAACACCGTCGCCACGTTCGGGTCAAGCCCGGCGGCCAAGTACAGCGCCGTAACCGATTCGGTCTGCTCCTTCAGCGCGGCCGGATCCTGCGGCACGGTGACGGCGTGCATGTCGACCACCATAAAGTAACAATCATGCGTATGCTGAAGCTTGACGTAGTTTTTCAACGCGCCGATGTAGTTGCCGAGCGTCGGTTGACCGCTGGGCTGCATTCCTGACAATACTCTTAATTTCGACATGGTATGTTGTCCCCCTTGTAAATGTATCGTTGTCCCGTTCGCCTCCCTATCCGGGAACGCAAAAAAGGCCTCCCGCCCGCAAGGGACGTGAGACCGTGGTGCCACCCTTATTCGCTCGATGCCGCCCACTAGAACAGTGATGGAGACACGAGCCTTTTGCTCCTGTAACGGGGAGAACCGGACAAGCTTACCGCCCGCCTTCCGAGAACGGATAGCGTACGTTTCAGCCTCAGCTCAAGGATCCATTCGGCCGGACGCCGCCCGCCGGTTCGCACCATCCACCGGCTCTCTTGGGAGCAGCCACTCCGCTTACTTCTTCCTGTCATTGCTGTTACCGACATCTTACTCCGATCGGACGCTCCTGTCAACTTGGCCGGCTTTTTCGAAATCTTGTCCTATCCACAAGTACAGGCGCATACGCTATAATAATAATTACGAAAAACAAGGAGAAATGTCCCTTGCAGAACATTATTTTCCGATGGAGCACGAACATACTGGCCGTTCTCTGTCTCGTCATGCTGTATCTCATCTATACGCAAAAAGAGCAGCCGGATTTGTCCTTCCTCACGTCGGACAGCCTGCAAAGCTTCAAGACGCTGTTCATCAGCATCATTCTGGAGGCATTTCCGTTCGTGCTGCTCGGCGTGCTCGTGTCGGCGCTGCTGCAAATGTTCGTCTCCGAACAGACGATTCGCCGTCTCGTGCCGAAAAACCCGGTGCTCGGCATTGGATTCGCCTGCGTCATGGGCATTATTTTCCCGTTATGCGAATGCGGCATGATCCCGGTCATCCGCCGCCTGATGCGCAAAGGAATGCCGGTTTATGTCGCCGTCGTGTTTATTTTGGCCGGCCCGATCCTTAATCCCGTCGTGTACGCTTCTACCTATATGGCTTTTCGCAGCCGTCCGGAGATCGCTTATGCCCGCATGGGCCTCGCCTTCGCCGCGGCGCTGATCATCGGTCTGATCATTTACCGCTTCGTACGCCACAATCCGCTGCGGCTCGCAGCGGGCGTGCTGCCGCATCGCCATGAGCATCATGACCATGCACATCATGATCACGCACATCATGATGACGCGCAAGGCCATAGCCACCAGCAAGAGGAGCCTCAAACGTCCGGCCGCAGCGGCCATTCGCATGCTCCACTGCCAGGGTCGCCCAATCGGGACCGCCATGCGCATGGCTCGCTTCAGCCATCTCGTCGCGACAATCACTCCCACACGCACGAGCACGAACACCGCCACAGCGGCAATCGGTTGTTTTCGCTGCTAGGCCATGCTTCCGATGAATTTTTCGATATGGGCAAATATTTGATATTCGGCGCTTTTCTTACCGCACTCATCCAGACGGCGGTGGCCCGCGAGAGCTTGGTCTCGATCGGCCAAGGGGAAGTCAGCTCCCACCTGTTCATGATGGGGCTTGCCTACGTCCTGTCGCTCTGCTCCACGTCCGACGCCTTTGTCGCGTCCTCGTTCGCAACAACGTTCTCCACCGGGTCCCTGCTTACGTTCCTTGTGTTCGGCCCGATGCTGGATATCAAGAGCACGCTGATGCTGCTGTCCGCATTCCGCGCGAAGTTCGTGCTTCAGCTGTCCGCTCTCGTCCTTGTCGTTGTGCTCGCCGTATCGCTGTTGTACGAACGTATTTTTTTGACGTAATCCGTATAGGAGGGAACTGCCTGTGAGCTCGCGCACGCTTACGGTTCACCATGCGCTGAAAAGCGCCATTCTACTGGGCTTTGCCGTATATATCGCCTACTTGGTCAAGACGGACAACATTCTGCTGTACATCGCGCCGCGAATGATCGATTACGTCAAATGGTCGGCGATCGCGCTGTATGCCATTGCCGCTTACCAGCTGTACTTGACGGTCCGCACGTTCCGCGGACAGACCAAGCCCGATTGCGATTGCGACCACGATCACACCCCTTCCCGATCGGTCTTGAAAAACACGGTGATCTACGGCCTGTTCTTCCTGCCGCTCCTGCTCGGGGTCACTGTGCCCGACAGCTCGATGGGCAGCAGCCTTGCCGCCAAAAAGGGCATGAACCTGAGCAGCGCCGCATCGGTCAAAAAAGACATCGCCTCCGGCGGCGGATCTTCAGGCTCGCCCTCAGCACCGCAAAACGGCGCCGCTTCGGCAGGCAGCGGGTCGGCCGGGGCCGGAGCCTCGGACGGCGAGCTGTTTCCGTCAGATAAATTCACGAAGCATTACGCGAAATACGCCAAGCAGTTGTACGAATCGAATGTGATTCCAGTCAAAGAAGAACTGTACATGGAGACGCTCACGACCATCGATTTGTATTTGGACCGGTTCATCGGCAAAAAGCTGCAGCTCACCGGCTTCGTCTACCGCCAGGAGGAGATGAAGGACAATCAATTCGTCGTCGGACGGTTCACCGTGCAGTGCTGCTCGGCCGACGCCGCCCCGTTCGGCGTGCTGGTCGAATACGACCGGGCGAAGACGCTCGCAACCGACAGCTGGGTTACCGTGACCGGCACGATCCAGAAAGGCAGCTTCAACGACATGGAAGTGCTGAAGCTGAAAGTGGAGAGCGTCGCGAAAGCCGAACCGGCCAAATCGCCGTATGTGTACCCAAATTATGAATTCGGCTCCTGACCGCAGAGCAAGCGAAGCCGGCCGAAATTGGCGAGTGCTCTTCCCTGTTTTTACGCTATAATGGAGTGGAGTATGGAAATCCTTACTTGTCCTAATCCCCGTTGCAAAGGAGCGCTTCAATCGCTATGATCAAGCAAATTGATTGGCAAGGCACGCCAGCCTATACGCTGGAAAACGACCGGCTGCGCGTCAGTATTTGCCCGGCCGCCGGCAACAATGCTTATTCCATTCACGATAAAATATTGAATCGGGAAATGCTCCGCGTTCCCGCCGGACCGCAGGAGCTTGCCGAGCAGCCGATCCAGTTCGGCACGCCCGTTCTGATGCCGCCGAACCGGATCAGCGAGGGAACGTTCCGCTACGACGGACGCGATTACCGGTTCGACGTCAATCATCCGACCGGCAACCATATTCACGGCATGGTTCGCAGCCAGCCCTGGACGGTCACCGCTTCCGGCGAGAGAGACGGCAAGCTGTTCCTGACCTCCATCCTCCGGCTTGCGGAAGACGCCAACGTGCAGCGTCAATATCCGCATGCGCTTGAGCTTGAGCTTACATACGAGCTGGAAGGCGGCACGCTGCGCCATCTGCTGAAAGCAACCAATCGCGGCGAGACGAAGGCGCCTTTCGGATATGGGCTGCATACCTGGTTTCTGCTCGACGGCCAGCCGGAGCAATGGAAGCTGCAATTGCCCGCAGTCGGAAGCTGGGAGCTGGACGACAAATGCATTCCGACCGGCAACATTACGCCGCTTAGCGGCCGGCTCGAGCGGCTTTTGAAGGGAGACTGTCTCGAAGGTCATAACCTCGACACCGTGTTCCAGATCGGCGATTATCCTTGCCTTGCGGTATTGTCCAACGAGCGCGTCGAAATTCGCTATAGCGGGTCCGATGTGTTCAAGCAGTGGGTTATTTTCACAAAAGGCGAAGCGCATGATTTCATCTGCCTGGAGCCCTACACCTGGGTCACGAATGCGCCGAACCTCGACCTTCCCGAGGAAGTGACCGGCCTTCGCGGCATCGAGCCGGGCGCAGCGCTGGAGCTTGAAGTAAAGCTGGATGTGATTCACAAGTAAATAGCGGCTTATACATAAACAAGCCTCCTGGTTCCGCGTGATGCGTGATCCTGGAGGCTCTTTTCTGTTCGGTTGTGGTCCGTTTAATGCTGAGCAGGCCCGATCCGGAATGCTCCATCGCGAAGTTCCCCGACCGCGGCGCAGCGCTGCAATGCGCGCTTGGGATTCGCACGCGTTCTCGGTCTCGTCTGGGAGCGCGGACGGATGATCACGTCGCAGCGGAGTTCTGCTGACGTTTGCGGATCGCATGAACCCCCATGACAACGGCAATCATTTCCTCCATCGAAAGCTCCGACCGGTTGTCCAGCTCGAAGGCCCCCGCCGAAAACATGCCGCTGATTTTGCGAAAATGGGCGGCTGTCGTTCCCGCTTCCGTCTTGATCTCGTATTCGTTGGAAAACGCCGGCGATTCAATATACAGCACCCCGCCTCGCGCGCTTTCGTAAACGAACCGTTTGGCGAAGAAGGTCAATTTGGCTCTTAAAACGCCGATCTCCCTGTCCGTCCCATCGGAAACGATCCACCGATTGGACAAAATTCTGAATTTCCCCTGTACCACTGCCCTGCCCGATGCATCCCTCACCGTAATGCCGGAGCCGAACATCGAATGCAAATCAAGCGAGCCGACCTTCCACTCCCTCTCGTCGGTAATGTCCGTCTCGCCGCTGGAGAAAAAATTGTCCCGGAAATACGCTTTGCCGGATTTCATATCCGTCTCCCCTTCCCGTTGTTCGTTACCTTTCATACGCCGCAGCATAGCAAAAAGTTGCAATCGCCCCATCCCCTCATAATTGAGGTCCGGCATGCAAACATTACATGTACATTCCCATTGCCGTATAGGGCAGACGGCGCTAAGGAGCGTGAATACGATGACAGCACGCCGACATACTCCGAAACGCCGCTCTCGTGCAAGATGGCTGAACACGTGGATTATTTTGCTGAAGCTGGTGCTTTTGCTGCTGCTTGCATCCTGTTCCAGCGCCGGAAAAAACCATCCCTCCGCGAATAACGCCGGTTCTCTGCCTCAAGCGCAGCGTACGGGCAACGCCGGGAGTCCGCAGCAGGCTGAGCCGCACGGACCGGATGCCTCGGGGCATCAGCTGCCTTCAGAACAAATGCAAGGCGAACGGGGCCGTTCATCCGATTGGGGAGCGCTCGGCAGTGATCCCAGGTCCCTTCAGCCGGAGCCGTCCAAGAGAGACAGCGCCGCACCGGCAAGACCGGACGATGCGTCTGCTTTCATCGGCCCTCCTTTTGCCCCATCGGCAAAGTCCATGCCGCACACTAACTCTCCTGGGGAGCAGCGGGAATCTCAGTTAACCTTCGCCGCAGTGGGCGATGTGCTCATTCATCGTACTATTTATCAGGACGCTCGGACGTCGGATCGGCAGCGCTTCGACTTCCGTCCGATGTTCGCCAAGGTACAGCCCTGGCTTCAAGAGGCCGACATCACTTTTGCCAATCAGGAAAGCATCGTCGGCGGACAATCGCTCGGTTTGTCGGATTACCCTGCCTTCAACAGCCCGCTTGAAGTCGCGGAAGCGCTGCGCGATGCCGGCGTAGACATTGTATCCATGGCTAACAACCATGTCCTGGACCGCGGCGAGAAGGCGATCCGGGCCTCCATTGCGGAATGGAGCAAGCTCGGCATCGAGTACGTCGGAGCTTATGCCAGCGAGGAGGATCGCGCCCGGCCGAGGATCATGGAACGAAACGGGATCAAGCTCGCATTTCTCGCCTACACGTACGATACGAACGGCATCCAGACGCCGGAAGGAAAGCCTTATCTTGTGCGGCGGATCGACCGGGCCGTTATCGCCTCGGATATCGTCGCAGCCAGAACACAGGCGGATGCCGTCGCCGTCAGCCTTCATTTCGGCAAAGAAAACGAGCGTACGCCGAATGCGGAGCAAACGTCGCTCGCGCAGCTGTGCGCCGCTTCCGGAGCCGATATCGTGATCGGCCATCATCCGCACGTGCTCCAGCCGATACAATGGATCGACAACAACCGGGGCGGCAAAACGCTGGTCGCCTACTCGCTCGGCAATTTTTTGGCGGCGCAAAGATCAAAGGATCCATATAACCGCATCGGCGGCATTTTGCAAGTTGTAGTGAAGAAAACGGTCCATAACGGGAATTCGAGAATCGCACTGGGCCCTGTGCGGTTCCGTCCGACCTACATTCGCTTCACCGACTGGCGGGGCTACCGGGTCATTCCACTGGAACAGGCGACAACGCGCGATATGCCTGAGCCAAGCCGCGTGCTTTCGCGCATACGCTCGCATATGCACAGCCGCATGCCCGAGCTGTCGCTGCCTTAGCGCCGCAAGCTGGAACGCGATGCCGCGAGGGGTGTGGGCATCGCGCATCATCGAGCGGACAATCAGGTGGCAACTCTTTTAACGTATACTGCATGAATCACCGTAGGTTAGGAGACAATAGGCTCACAAATCTACTGGGGGATTATATGGCAGAAGTGATTGGCGTAAGCAGTTGGTTGATCGCGGGCTGGTTGTGGGGGGATTGGCGAAACTGGCGTAAATATCATGAAACCATTCTCTACATGCTCTTAGGCGATACGCTGTATTATTATATCTCGATCGATAAACGTCTCTGGTCCATCATGCCCCAACCTCCATTTCAAACGGAACTGATGGCTTTGTTAGGCGAGTTCGTCGTTTTCACATGTGCTATGCTTATTTATTTGGGACGTTTTCCGAATAGGGTAGGCAGAGGCTGGCTATGGGTCCTTTTCTGGATCGGGCTGTTTACTGCGAATGAAGCTCTTCTTCTTCGCACAGGCACTTTCGCTTACAAGAACGAATGGTCACTCGTCGATTCCTTGTTTTTTTGCCTCATGATGTTCCCCATGCTTCGTTTGCACCATAAGAAACCACTGTTAGCTTATGGAATATCGGTTCTTCTTGCTGCTGCATATATTTATCTCTACGATATACCGGTACGATAGACTATACGCTTCGTCCGTGATTTGTTGACGTTGAAAGGATGCTGGTGTAGTCGGTAGTGGACAAAACTAACATTATTAAGTCAATCTGAACTAACAGTAGCCCTAGCCCCGCAATTTTCTGCGAAAAGTATCGTTATCGCGCAAATAATGGCCAAATCAAACTATTCAAAGGGGTGATCCTTTGAACTGTTCGATTTGGCCCACTATACTGTGCATTCTTAAATTTTCAGGCAAAATGAATTGGTTTTGGCCAACGAGTAGTTGGATTTGCCCAACTACTTTGGGATCGGTCATCGTGCGAGCGCGCAGGCAGTATACACTCTTGCTGCGTCAGCTCATGCAGCGCGCGCAGCATATTACTATGCCCCTCATCAGCCCACGATGCCAGCGCACAGGCCGCTTTGACCCCGCTGCGCTGCCTCAGCGCCCGCTTCGCCGCGATTATCGCGCGGCGGCCGTGGCCGTAGGGGCGCGGAGCACCTCATCCAGGCGAACGGGCCGGTGCTCCAGCACGGAGCGCCACACCGCTTCGCCGGTGCCGATCGAGTAGGCGCCGTCTTCGCTGCCGGACAAAATCTCGTAGCCGCGCGCCGGGTCCGGACCGAGGAACAGGTCCTCGAGCAGCACCGGGTCGCCGCCGCCATGCCCGCCTTCGCGGTGCACGACGTGGATCGTCTCCTTCGAGCCGAACAGCGGGAAATAATCGATCGTCTGCACGTCCGTCGGGAACGGCGTCCGGGACGGCGCATGATACTCAATCGTTTCGATGCGGCCCTTTGTCCCGTTAATGGCCAGACGGTAGCCTTCGTACGGCATCGAGAAGTTGACCGAGTAGCTCAGCAGCGCGCCGCCGTCATATTTAACAGTTGCTGCATACGTGTCCTCGATGTTGATCTCGGAGTCGTATATACAGGCATCCGGGCGGTAGCTCGTATAATCCGCCTTGCCGCCTTCCCCTTTGACCGTGCCGAGATGATCGTCCTTGACGGCCATATCCCGGCTGCGCGTCGACCAGCGTGTATAGTACGCACAGTCCTGCTTCACGTCACAGGTGCCGCAGTGCCTGCCGTCTTCCTTGCGGGGATTGAGCTCCCCTTCCGGCCCGTAATAGTTGAGCGCGCCGTAGGCGAACGCTTCCACCGGCTTCTGACCGATCCACCAGTTGACCAAATCGAAGTGATGCGAGCTCTTATGGATGGACAGCCCGCCGGATATTTCGCGAATCCGGTTCCAGCGTTTGAAATAGCTGGAGCCGTGATACGTATCGATGTACCAGTTCAGATCGATCGAAGTGACGCGTCCGATCTTGCCCTCGAGAATCATTTCCTTGATTTTCGTATGAATCGGAGCGTAACGATAGTTGAACGTGACCGTCACTTTCCCTTTGCTGCGCGCTTCGGCGTCCATGATGCGGCGGCAATCCTCGCCCGTTGTCGCCATCGGCTTCTCCGTCAGCACGTCGAGATCTTTCTCGAGCGCCTTGATGATGTACACGGCATGCGTGTCGTCGCGGCCGGTCGCCAGAATGACATCCGGCTTCGTCTCGGCGACCATCCGGTCGAAGTCGTCCGCGCCGTATTGCGGCACGTCCGCCAGCTGCGGATAGCGGCTCTTGCAAACCTCGTGCCGGCGCGCATCGATATCGAGCAGGCCGACAATGTCACATTGTCCTGCGAACGTCTCCAGCATCGGTCCGATAAACATGCCGATCGCCCGGTTGCTGACGCCGCATACGGCGTATTTTCTTTTCATAGGGGCTCCCCATTCCTCTCTTCGCTTCACCTGATGTACGGATTGCTCCAGTCCGAGACTTCCCTTATTTCTTTTGCGTTTTCAAATAGTCCGCTTTATACTCATTCATCACTTTGCCGCCGCCGGCTTTTTTCCACCGGTCGTATTCCGCCTGCAAGCCCGCGTCATCGAGTTTCCCCATAATGTATTTCGTTTGCGCATCCGCGACCATCTGATCCAGCTCCGCGCCGCGTTCCGTATACGTCGGAGAATTCAGCGTCAGCGCCGGATTCGGCACGGCATATTTCATGTTCTCCTTCGCGATCGTGACGCCCTTTTCGCCGATCGGCGTATCCTTGAGCGGAGCGACGTTATACCCTTCTACATACGGCAAGTTGTCGCGGTACGGCTTCACTTCGCGCTGGAATGCGGAGAAATCCTTAAATTCAACCTTGTCCCCGGCTTTGGCGAAATGCGTGTTCTCGACGCCGCGCATGAGCAGTGTAGCCATCTCGGGGTCCATCAGCTTGTTGAGGAAACCGAGGTACTGCTTGAGCTCCGCTTCATTCTTGACCGACGATTTCGGGAAGACGAAGAATCCGCTGTTGCCCGGCTCGCCAGAAACCCGAATGCCTTGCGGTCCTTTGAGCGGCTCGACATCGACGACCGCTTTCGGATCGTTTTTGGACAAGCGGTCCGCCTGGCTTTTGCCCGTTTGCGCGACGGCGATTTTCAGGCCGGCGCGGCCGGAATCGAACATTTTCTCCGCTTCGGTTGAATCGAATACGGCGAAATCCTGGTTAATGAGCTTCTCGTCGTACAACCGCTTCAGCAGCTTGAGCGTATCGCTGTACTCTTTGGTCATAAACTCCGGCGTAAAGTTGCCGTCCTTGTCGACACTCCATTTGTTCGGAGCGCCGAGCGACGTAGCCAGACGCGTTGTGAGCGAATATTGGCCTTCGTTGTATTTTTTGAACAGCATCAAGCCGTACGTATCGTTTTTACCGTTCTTGTCCGGATCGTTCAGCGTCATCGCCTTCGTCACGTTGTACCACTCGTCGACGGTCGTCGGCAGCTTCAGGCCGAGGCTGTCCAGCCAGTCCTTGCGGAACACGACGGACGCGCGCCCGATGTCGCTGAAATTCGGTACCCCGTAAATTTTGCCGTCCACGGAAATGTTATTGAAGAAGATCGGGTTTTGCGCAGACAAGTTTTTGAATTCCTTCAAGTACGGGCCAACTTCCCAGAACAGATCGGAACGCAGCGAGCTGACGATATTCGGGTTGTACTGCACCTTGACCATTTTCGGCATGTCGCTGGAGGCGATCATAACGTTGATCTTATCGTTGTAAGCCGAGTTCGGAATCCACTGAATGTCGAGCTTCGCGTTCGTGTATTTCTCGATCATTTGCTGAACGGGGCTGTCCTTCGCCGGAATATCGCCGACCTGCGTTACCGCCATGCTTATGTTGAGCGGTCCGGTGGACTGCGCCCCGCCCGTCGCCGAATCCTGCGGTTTGGCGCCGCAGCCTGCAACTGATGCCGCCGCGGCCAGCGTTGCCGCCAATATAACCGTCGTTTTTTTGTTAGGGACCATGATGTAATTCCTCCTAATTTACGTATGGGTTCTCTTTTTTTATATAGAGCGAATCTGGATTACCCTTTCACCGAGCCGAGCATGACGCCTTTGGCAAAATGCTTTTGCAGGAACGGATAAACAAGCAGGATCGGGATGGTTGCGAACACGATCGCCGCCATCCGGATCGTGAGCGGCTGAATTTCCGTCTCGTCGAAGCCAGTGTCGCCGATGCGGCTTTGCGCCAAAATGACGATTTCGCGCAGCAGCACCTGAATCGGCCACTTCGTATTGTCGTTGATGTACATGACGGCGTTGAAAAATTGGTTCCAATGCCCGACCGCGTAAAACAAACCGAAGGTTGCCATCGCCGGCATGGACAGCGGAAGCACGATCTTGAACAGCACACCTACGTCGCCGCAGCCATCGATTTTGGCCGAGTCTTCGAGTCCGTCGGGTATTTGCTGGAAAAAGTTTTTCAGGACGATCAGGTTAAAAGCGCTGATCGCGCTTGGAATCATGAGCGACCAGAGTGTATTCGTGAGGCCCATCGCCTTGACGACGAAGTACGTCGGAATCATTCCGCCGCTGAACAGCATTGTGAACAGCACGCCGAGCAGAATCGTCTGGCGGCCGCGGAGCGTCGCCTTGGCCAGCGGATACGCCATCAGCGAGGTGAACAACAGGTTGATCAGCGTGCCGATCGCCGTGACGTAGATGGAGACGAGCAAGCTGTGCGTCAGCGTGCCGGTCGATAAAATGTACTTGTAAGCGGACAAAGAAAACTCTTTGGGGAACAGGATGAATCCGCCTTTGGCGACTTCATGCGGGCTCGTAAAGGATACGGCCAATATATAGATGAACGGAATGACGGTGATCGCGGCGATGAGGGTCAGCAGCGTATAGTTAACGCCGTCAAAAATTTTGTTGCTGATCGTTTTATCTTGATGCATGGCCATCGGGGCCTCCTTATCGGTTCATGATTCGAAATACATAATGAATGCCTGCAGGTCATAACGATCAAAGCAAATCAATGCGAATCAACATGAGTCAAAGCAAATCACGGCGGATCAATAGACGCCTTCCTGGCCGAAACGCTTCGCCAGCCAATTCGAGCCAAGCACCAGCACGAGCCCGACCGCCGACTTGAACAGACCGACAGCGGCGCTGTAGCTGAATTGCGATTGCGTCAAGCCTTTGACGTACACATACGTATCGAATACTTCGCCGACATCCCGGTTCGTCGGGGTCAGCATCAGGAAGATATGCTCGAAGCCGGAGTCCAGGAAGTTCCCCAAGCGAAGAATGAGCAGGATGATAATGGTGCTGCGAATCGCGGGCAGCGTAATATGCCACAGCTGTCTCCAGCGGTTCGCGCCGTCCATGCGCGCGGCTTCGTAGAGCTGGAGGTCGACACCCGACAAGGCGGCGAGGAAAATGATCGTGCCCCAGCCGACTTCCTTCCAGATGGACTGCGTGACGATCATCGTCCGGAACCATTCCGGCTCGAGCAGGAACGCGATTTTATGCCCGGTAAGCGCGTACAACAGCTCGTTGACGGCGCCGCCTTCGGTCGTAAACAGCATATAGAACACACCGACGACGACAACCCAGGATACAAAGTGCGGCACATAGACGAGCGTCTGCACGAAGCGCTTGAATCTTTCGCGGCGCACCTCGTTCATCATCAGCGCCAGCACGATCGGCAGCGGGAAGAAAAACACCAGATTGTACACAGCCAGCAGCGCTGTATTGCTGAACAGCTGCCAAAACTGCGGCTCGGTGAAAAACCGGTTGAAATGCTTCAGTCCGACCCACGGACTGTTCATGATGCCCAGATGCGGCTTGTAATCCTGAAACGCCATCACCAGCCCGTACATCGGCACGTATTTGAAAATTACGAAATAAAGCACACCCGGCAGCAGCATCAAGTACAGCCACCGGTCGCGGATCAAATCTTTCATGAGCCCTTCCCGGCGAAGAAACGATGCCCGGGGCTTCGCTTTGGACTGTAGTGTCTGCGTCTCGGTCTGCGTCGTCATAAGCTGTCGTCCACCCTCTCTTGAATCCATTGAACGGGCTGCAGATGCTCAGCCGTCGATCAACTTGGTTGCCTTCATTATCAGCGGCCGCGCTGGAACAAGCTATAGCCCGATTTCAACTTGTTCCCGCACGAATCGTTGTGCGGCGCGGCTTTGCGGGCGCAATACGCGCGATTTAACTTGGCATCGCTTGAATTTAACCTGCTCCGCAGACGATGGTTAAGGCGGTAAATGATGAAGGTGACCAATGATTAGCGGGGCGAATGAACGGTTCGGCGGCGCAGTTCGCAATGATCGGACCAAAGCCGAGCGAATGCACAAAAAAACAGGACCCGCCTCATGAAACGGTGTCCTGCCCTTCTCTGCGCTATGCCCAAGCGCTACTGTCTCTTATGATCTTCCCGGTATTGGCCGGGGGTCGTTCCGACGATTTTACGAAACGTCCGGATAAACGCCGTCGTGTTCGTATAGCTGAGCTTCTCGGCGATTTCGGAAATTTTCCAGCTCGTATTCTCCAGCCACTGCTTCGCCGTGTTCATCCGGTAATCGGCCAAATATTCGCTGAAATTGATGCCGATCTCTTTCTTGAACACGCGGCTCAAGTAAACCGGATGGAAGTTCAGCGTCTGCGCGCAAGACTCCAGCGAAATGTCCTGATCGAAGCGCTCGTGAATCAGCTTGACCATTTGGCCCGCGATATCGATATACTGCGATTCCGCCTGGGTGTTCAGGAACGCATTCACCGGCTTGAACAAATCATTGCGGAACCAGTCCGCAATGTCTTCCATCGTCCCCAGCTTCATGAAATGCTCCATCGTCGCCCGGTCGCCGAGCACCGTTTTCACTTGGCCGCCCTGCTCCTGCACCAGCTGCATGATTTTCGAGATGAGCTGCATCATCAGCACCGGATAATCGTTGGCGTGCACCTCTTTGGCGACGATGGCGGCCATATATTTGTCGAACTGCTCGTTCACCCGGTTCATATCGCCGAGCTTCATCGCGCCCACAACCTGGTCTTCGTGCATTTTGAGCTGCATGTACACCGCCGCTTCCAGCCCTTTTTTCCCAGCCTCGATATCGTCGTAGTGCACGATAATTTCGCTGCCGAGGTTAATCCGGCTCTTGAGCGCTTCCAGCCCTTCGCCGTGCGCGCGAACGGCTTCTCCGAGCTTCGCGAACGGCCGGCTGATGCCAAGGCTGACGGGCAGCTGCAGAAATTCGTATACTTTCCGCTTGATGCTCTCCGCCGCTTCGTACAGCTCCCTCTTCACGTCCGCCTCGCTCTCCGACTCGCTGATCAACAGCGTAACCTGCGACTGATCGTGCAGCAGCGGGCTGAACCGGCGTTCCGCCGGAATGAGCTCGCCGACGATGTTATTGATCGCGAAGAGCAGCAGCTCGCGGTCGTGCTCCCGGTAGCGCGTGCCGTGCAGCGAGTCGATCTGCAGCGTCAGCACGCCCAGATGCTTCCATTCGGAAGGGAACCCGAAGATGTCGGACCTTCTCGCAAATTCCGCATCCGAGACTTGCCCTGTAAACAGCTTGAGCATAAAAAATTCCTTGAGCTGCACGAAATGCCCTTTGACCTGCTGCTGGAGCTGCTTCTCCGTGCTGAACAGCGTACGGAACCGCTGCTCGATCGAACTGAACTCATCCTTGCTGCTTGCGCCTTCCACTTCAATGTCCTTCGTAAATTCGAACAGCCGTTTGATCGGCGAATACATGCGGCGGCTCCCGTAAAAGGCGGCCAAGCCGACAAAGATGAAGATGACGCTGCACACAATAAACGTAATCCATGCGATTTTGCGCGATTGGGCGGTAATGTCCCCGATCGACACGACGGAGATGTACATCCACCCGTTGTACGCCTGCTTGTACGTAACGCCGAACTCTTTTTTCCCGGCGTAGGCGTTGAAGAAACCCGACGATTGAGGCTCCTGCTTCACGCGCTCCATCACCATGGCGTTGATCTCGCCGTATTTGTCCGCCGAAGCGTTGGACAAAAAGTTGCTGCCTTTGCGGTCCAGCACATAGCTGTCCCCGAGATTGTTGTTTTGCGTCAGCAGATTGCTGATTTGGTTATTTTGCATCTCGACGACGAGCAGCCCTTTCGGCTGGCTTGTTGTCGGCACGACCGGTATTTTGTACACCATCCGGGTCGTATTCTGGGGCGTGACCGGCGATTCCTCGGAAGCCGGCTCCGCAGCGGTCGATTCGGCCGGGGACGGCTTGGCGTTCGCGCCGCTCGTAACCCAGAACAAGCTGTTCTGATGCTTGGCGTACGATTGGAACGTGCTCGCTTCGGCAGAGCCGGTCAGCGTGCCGAACGTCTTGAAGCTGACGGCCCAGTCTTTGTCGAAGCTGATCAAATACGCGTCGCTAATTCCCGCAACCGTTTGCAAATTATATAAGCCTTTGGACAAATCGCGAATTTTCGGAAAGTCGTCGATCGTCAGCTGCTCAGCGATCGAAGAAGTGACAAGCGCCGAATTGACATATTGGATGGACGTCAATTCAAGCGTTTTCATCACTTGCTCGACGCGCATCTGCGTCTGCAGCAGCACCTGCATATTGCCTTCCTTGACCTTCGTTTCAATATCGCCCTTGGCGATGTAGTATGAAATGACACCGAGTGAGATGACGGGAATCGCTCCAAGCAGCAAGCTGAACAATAAGAGGCGCTGTAAGTACTTAGGCATCTGGATGACTCCCCTCCTCGTAACATGTTGCACCATACATCATACCATACGTCAGGGCCCATTTCATGCCCTGAGCCACTGGAGCAATATGGGATGCCGGGCGGAGTAGTCCGGGCAGCCGCAGCCTGCCGTCAGCGCGGCTCCGCAAGCTCCATGCACATATGGACAAACGTCGCCATCCCGTGCAGATCATTCGTTTTGCGCTCCCGTGCCGCATAATGCGCATAATCGCCAACGCCGGTGCCGATGCAAATATCGGGGACGACAATGCCGCCGGCCGCATCGAAGCTCACGCGGGTCAAGACCCCTTCATAGCCTCTGCGCGCCGACTCCAGCAGCGAACGGTCCGCATAGCCTTCTCGCGCCGCTCGGGACAACGTGAAGACGAACAGCGTCGAACAGGAAAGCTCCAGCCAGTTGTCCGGCCGCTCTCCCTTGTCGACCACCTGATACCACAGCCCTGTCGCCGGGTCCTGGAACCGGCGGATGCTGTCTGCCAGCTCACCGACGATGCGGATCAATGCTGCGCGCTCAGGATGATCGGCGGGCAAATATTCGATGATTTCGCACAGCGCGAAGCCGTACCAGCCGACCGAGCGGCCCCAAAATTCCGGCGAGCACCCGGTAACAGGATTCGCCCAAGGGGCTTGGCCGCTGGCGTCCCACGCATGATACAGCAGCCCCGTCTGCTCGTCCTTCATGCGGCTGTACATGAGCAGCGCCTGCTTCACGACCACGTCGTACAGCGCCGGCTCATCATACTGCCGCGCATATTTGACGGCGAACGGCCCTTCCATATAAATGCCGTCCAGCCACATTTGATTCGGATAAATGTCCTTATGCCAGAAGCCGCCGTCCAGCGTCGTCTTCCATGTATCCAGCAAGCCGCGCAAAAACGCCGCGCCCCGGTGATACTTCGCATCCCCCGATGCCGCATGCAGCATGAGCAGCAGCTGGCCGGGCATGATATCGTCCAGATGGTCCTTCACTTGAATGCGACCGTCCTCCGGGATGTACAAGTCGACATAATGTTTAATATAGTTGTAATAGGCAGATTCGCCCGTAGCTCGCCACAGCTTTTCCATTCCTTGCAAAAATACGCCTTGGTGGTAGTGCCAGCGTCCGGCAGGAGGAAGCTCCGAAGGCGCATAGCGTGCCATGATCGTGTCGCAGGAGCGGCGCGCCCAGGCGAGCGGCGAATCCGATGCCGTCAGCGGAGCGGTGTTTGCCATCGTGTTCACGTCTAATCTTCCTTTCCATGAAGGGTCTACCCGCCTATGATGGCGCATAAACCGGTTACAGGCTATAGTCCGGATTTAACTTTTTCGATAGAGCCTAAACCATAATTCATAGGAAACGCATCATTTTCGGCAAAACGAACGTCTGACATCATGAGAAGGGGGCCAAGCGATATGGGAATTTACTCCAAAGGAAAGGGACATCATCTACGCAAAAGATGGCCTGGTGCGCTGCTCGCCGCATTCGTATGGCTGACAGGAACGATAGCGGCCGCATGGGACTCCTCGGCTGCGGCGCCGCAGCCGCCGAAAGCCAAAGCCACCTGGCTGTGGGATACGTCGCTGATCGGCACTAGCTTCGGGCGCAATCAAATCTTCGAATTCGTATCGGACGAGCGGATTTCCCGCATCTTCCTGCAGATCGATACGGACATCGATCCAAGCGACTACCGCAGCTTCATCATTACGGCGGCCGATTACAATGTGGAAATCTATGCGCTGGACGGCGCGCCGGAATGGGCTTTGCCGGAGCATCGCCAGCGCATCGGTGATTTGATCCGTTGGGTGAACGCTTATAACAGTTCGGTCGATCCGAACGAGCGCTTTGCAGGCATCCAGCTCGACGTCGAGCCTTATCTCCTTCCTGCATGGAATACGG
The DNA here is from genome assembly GCF_910593845.1 of Paenibacillus solanacearum. Classification (GTDB taxonomy): domain Bacteria; phylum Bacillota; class Bacilli; order Paenibacillales; family NBRC-103111; genus Paenibacillus_G; species Paenibacillus_G solanacearum. The sequence goes on from NZ_CAJVAS010000019.1 coordinate 108,713, forward strand.
ATCAAGAGGCGACGGCGCGGCACTGGCTGGAGGCGATGGCCTACTTCCACGACGAGACGAAGCAGTCGGCCGCCTTGGCAACCTCCGCGGCGCTGCCGTTCTGGCTGGACGCCGTGACGGCAGATGGCGAGAACTCTTTAGCGGAAGCGATGATCGGCAAGCTGGATGAAGTGGCGCTGATGTCGTACCGGAGCGTCGGAGAAGAAGCGGTGAGCCTCGTTCAAGAGGAGCTTGACCTTGGCGACAAATACGAGAAGCAAGTGTGGATCGGCCTGGAGACGAACCGGATCCCCGATACGCCGTTCATCTCGTTCTACGACGCCGGCAAAATGGAGCTGACACGGGAAATAGCCCGCATCGACAAGCTCTTGAAAGCTCGCTCGTCGTATGCGGGCATCTGCGTCCACGATTACAGCGGCTGGCGCAGCCTGCGTTAGACTTAAGGGCTGCCGGCTGCGGGCCGGTCTGCGCCGGCTGCCGTTCCTTTGGGCGGCTGGTTCTGCAGCTCGCCGAACGCCTCCTGCAAGATCGGGTAGCTTTGCTTCAGCCGCTCATGGTAAGCGGGCTTGTTCCAAGCGTCCCACTTGTAGGCCATCGGCGCAGAAGCGCCCGTGCCCGCCGCAGGGCCGCTCACATGCGGTTCGACCCGGATCGCCTTCACTTCCTCGGACTTGAGCGCGCCCGCTTCGTACGGGTATCGCCACGCCTTCTTCGTGCTCGGATCGGTGAAGCCGAGCAGCATCCACGGCAGGCGAACTTCCATGACCGGACCGGAGGCGTACCAATCGGCCAAATTGTTGAAATCGGCGCGGTTCGGATCGGTCGTGCCGTGATGCAGCGCGCCCAGCTCCACGTCCTCGAACGGCAGCTTTTCTCCGGTTTGCGGCAGCACTTGCGGCTTGCTGACCGGCAGCCGGTACGGCAGGAACAAGCCGTTCTCCGCCTGCTTCCACGCCTCCTGCCATGGCATCATTTTGCCCATGAAGCCGTACTGCCACGTGTGAATATCATAGGCGCTGTTGACGTAGATCGCCGAATCCTCCTCCCCTTGCAGCTTCAGCACGAACTCCTGTCCGCCGCCGAACGTGACGCCGGGAGCCTGGTCCGCCTTGGCGCTGCCTCCCTCCAGCGTATCGAAGCCGACGTACACCGTCTCATCCCCCGGCTTCCACGCGCCTTCCTTCTTTCGCAGCAGCAAATATACATACGCTTCATCATGCGAGACGGTCATGTCAAAGCCCGGGTATGATTGCGTCTTCGTGCCCTTGCGGCGCTCCCAGTCGTCCGTCTTGCCGTCGAGCACGATCTGGTCCTCCGGTGACGCTCCCGCTTCGACGGCGAGCACGCCGAAATGCTCTTCGTTCGTCAGCATATTGCGCCAATACGGCCGGCGGCCGATCGGTGCATCGAGCTCCATCGTGTTCCAGGTGATCTTGAACCATTCGTCCTGCCAAGCGAACAGCATGGCGCCGTCATAGTTCTCGTCATAAATGCTGCGGTACAAATCCGCATCGATCTCCCCCTGCTCCCGCTCGGTATGCAGCCCTTGATTGCGGCCGAGTGGGCCGTAATGGGCCATCCCCCGCGAGCTGGGCACGCCGTATTCCGCCACAATGAGCGGGATGCCTTGATGATGCTGCCGCAAGTCGCGCAAGTAGCCGGCATATGGGTTCACCTCGCCGCGGCTGTCGCGGTATGTCTGATACTTCTCCTCGTACCGCAGCAAATCGGGATAATACGGATAAATATGGTAGGAGGCAAAATAACCCGCCTTCCAGTTGTCCTTCGGCTTGATATGCATCGGGTCGACGGACACCAGGTCTTCATTCTCCGCCGGCTCGTTCGGATGCCGAAGCGGATCGGTCGTAACCCAGTTCGTAAACGAAACCGGGTGCTGCCAGCCGTGCTTGCTCTCTTCCTTGGCCAGCGTATCGAGCATTTGCGCGAGCCAGCTTTCGAATGGCGATGCCCCCGCAGACGCCTGGAAATATTCGCCTTGAAACGGCGGCATGCCCGGGTGCGCGTCATTGGTCGCCTGCACCGCGTAAGGCTCCCATTCCGTGCCGACGACCCAGCCGAGCACATACGGCGATACGTCCGCCGTATATTTGCCGGAAGCATGACCGGCCTTTGCCTTGCGCTTCAGCTTCCCGTGCACCGCGCCGACGGCGTCTTGAATTTCCTGCTGAAACACGGCGACGGCGTCTTCCTGAAACGCATCCTGCCCCCCGCCATCCGCGCCGATCAAATGCTCCTCCGGCGACCACACGCCTTGCAAAATATAAAGCGGGTCCTTCCGGCCGGCATTGAATTCGGCCAATGCCTCGTAGAAAAACGGCGGCAATATCGTATAGACGCGGACCACATCCGCGTTCATGTCCTTGATTTGCGCGAACCAGCGAAGATAGTCCGCTTGGGTCGGCGCCAGCTCGCCGGGCGCATGACCCGGCGTCGTCGCCCCCATATTGACGCCGGTCCAAAATTCCGGCTTCCAGCCCGTCCCATCGTACACCTGGAGACGGCCGTCCTTGACCGCCGTCGTCTGTTTGATCCCCTGCTCGGTATAGACCGGCACCGCCGGAGGCGGAAGCTCTCGCGCGCCGGAGCTTAGCCAGCCCGCACCGCCGCCCAGCGACCAATACACCGCCGCTCCCCCGAGCAGCACGAGCGCCGCAAGCCCGAGCAGCATTCGCCGCTTCATTGTAACGTACATAAGATCCCCCTTATTTGGATGCCGTCGCCTGACCCGGCGCACCGTTTCCGCTCAGGCAGACGGTCGTGCCGGACTTGACTAATGTCAGCTTCTCGCCGGTGCATGCATCCGGGCTCATATCTTCGAAGGCGATGCCAAGCGACTTCAGCCGCTCCCGGTTCGACCAGCTGTAGCCGAAGTCCGCGCCGACCGGCTGCCCCATCGCTTGCAGCTGCTGCAGCTGTGCCCGCAGCTCGTTGCTCCACCCGGCCTGCTTGTCCGCGTATACGCCGGTCACCAGCAGGCTGTTGACGGCAATGACCGCCGCCAGCGTCCAGCCGGCCGCGCGGAGCATGCGATAGCCTTGCAGGCTGAGCGCCAGCCATACGCAAATGAGCGGCACCGCCCATAATTGCGGCACGTAGCGAGCCCACCAGGCCGCCGGATTGATCACCGCCGACACGATCAGCAGGGCGATCACCGCGGTGGCCGCCAGCGCAGGTCCGCTGCGGCTGCGGAAGGCGAGCACCAGCACGATCAGCGACAGCAGCAGCACGCCGCTGAACAGCGGCCCGAAGCCGGAGACGGCGACGTCCGGCTCGGCGAACGCGGTCAGCTCGTTCCCGCTGAAGGTGAACGGCATTTTGAATTTCGTCGGCTTCTTCTCGGTGCTGTTGCCGGTCGTCACCGCGAAATAAGAGGCCCCGATTTGTTCCAGCGGGTTCATCTGCTCCAGATTGCGCGGCGTAAAATTTTTGACGACGTCGATCTTCTCTTCCCCGGCCACCGGATAGAACGGATGGCCGAAACGCAACGTGTTCGTCACATAAGGGTTATAGCCGATCAAGACGACGCCGATGATCGTGCCCGCCAATGCGACCGTGAATACGCGTTTCAGCTTCCCGAACTGCTCGCTCATGTACAGCGCCACGATCAGCCCCGCCGTCAGTACGCCGGCATAGCCGATCGCGGTAAATTTGATATTGATCGTCATCATGAGCGCGAGCGTATACGCCGTTACCGGCAGCCAGCCTCCCCGGACGAAGAGCAGGGCGCCCAACGCGAGCAGGCACAGCAGCAGCGAAGCCAGCATCCCATCGACGTAGAAGGAGAACACCTGGTAGACGCTGACCGGGTTCAGCGCGAGCAAGACGGCGACCGCAGCCGAGACGACGGCCGAATTGCCGGGCCGCAGCGCCGACAAGGCCGAGAAGCTCAAGCAGCCGGAAGCGACGAGCAGCAGCGCATTGAACAGCTTGCTGTGCTCCAGCAGTCCCGTCGCCTTGTAAAAAGCGGTCGCGGCGATCTCCGAAGCGCGCGCATAGTGATTCATCCATAGGCTGTGCCCCGTCGGTACGGAGAGCGGCTCGTCATACACCGGATTCCAGCCGCCGGCCAAATGAATCATCGTCTCCTGATGATACGCCTGCCCGTCGTAGGACAAGTCGTAAAAGTAGCCGCTGAGCAGGAAGCTGACGGCGAAGACCAGCGCCGAGCAAGCAGCGGAAATCACAAACAGCCGTACAGGGCGTTCCTCTTCTTCCCGCCGTGACGCGAGCCAGCCGCTTCCAAGCGCAAGCAGCAGCGCGATCCAGAACCAAGCTTTTTGAACCGGCAGCCCAAACACAAAGAACAGCGACGGAACCGCGAAAGCGGCGACCGCCGTCATCAGCAGCATCAGTCCGGTAACCTGACTTATGGAAGCTAGACGTTTTCTCATCACATGTCTCTCCCCCGAATCATTTGCATCATTTATATTTTCTTTCGTTAACCATCTCTTCTCGGAACGATCTTCGTCCGCAGTCCGCAGTTCAGTCCACTGTTCCGTGAACGTGAAGCCGACGGCCTGCTTTTATCCCCTTACTTGTTATCCCATCACGACGGACGCCGCCCAGCCGAGCAGCGTGCCCACGGCCAGACCGCCGAGCACTTCCGCCCGGGTGTGGCCCTGACGCTCCCGCAGCCGCCCGCCTTCGCTCCGGCTTCCGTTTCCGCTTTCTTCGAGCATTGCGTTAATGCGCCGCGCGTGCTCGCCAAGCGCCCGGCGGATGCCGAGCGCATCGATGATCACGATATACGTTACAGCGACGGCCAAGCCGAATAGCGGCGTCACCCAGCCCTGGTCGAAGCCGATCAGCATCGCCACCGACGATACGACCGACGTATGCGTGCTCGGAAACCCGCCGTTGCCGATCAAGCGCCGGGCCTCACGGCCGTGGCGGATCCGGTTGACGGCGTACTTCAACGTGCCGGAAACGAGCCAGGCGATAAAAGGAAGAGCGGGATACAGCAAGCCCGAATACAAGTCCCACTCCACTAACTCCATGGATGCAATCCCCCTCTCGATCCGTCAAGCTCGCGCAATGAGCAGCACGCCGGCCGAAATAAAAGCGGCGCCGCACCATTTTTGCAGCGTAAGCGATTCTTGAAACAACGCGTAGCCGAGCACCATGACGAGAATGTATCCCAGACTGACCATCGGGTAAGCGGTGCTGAGCGGGAATTGTTTGAGTGCAAGCAGCCAAAAGATCGAGCTGAAGCCGTAGCACGCAATTCCCGCGGTCACCGGCCAGGCGGTCGTCAACCCTTTCCACGAGAACAAGCCGGCGCCATCCGGCCGGGGCATACTAACGCCCCATTTCATTAGCACTTGCCCGGCTGCGCCGAGCAGCACCGAAGCGATGAGCCATATGTACTTCGTCCACACCTCTCTTCACGCTCCTCCATTGCCGGTAAACAGCAAAATACAAACGACGGAAAAACCGTACAGCACGACCGTCAGCAAAATATGCTTGTCCTCCAGCAGCAGCTTCTCCGGCCGGCCTCCCTTGCCTTCGATATGAATCAGGTACAAATAGCGGAACATTCCATAGAGCACGAAGATGAGCGTCCACATGAGATGAATCGTGTGCCCCGATGTAAAGGTAAACAGCGCGTAGCTCATCATCGTCGCCGTCGTGACAATACCCGACATCTGATTGAGCATCTCCATCGAATACGATTCGAGCACTTTCCGGTGCGCGCCCTTGCCGCTCTGGAGCAAGAACAGCTCGTGACGCCGTTTGCCAATGGCAAGGAACAAGGCCAGCAGCAGCGTGCAGATCAAAAACCACGGCGTTACGGGCCGGTCGATCACCAGACCTCCGCCGACGGCCCTTAGCACGAAGCCCGCCGCGACCACCAGCAAATCCATAATGACGACATGCTTCAATCGGAACGAATACAGCACATTCATGCAAAAATAAGCGGTAAGCACCGCGCCGAACAGCGCATGGAAGCGGAAAGCGGCCGTCAGGCAGACGGCAAGCAGCGCGAGTCCGAACAGCAGCGCCGTTTGCGGGTGAATCGCTCCGGAAGCGAGCGGCCGGTGTTTTTTCTCCGGATGCAGCCTGTCCCGCTCCCGATCCACGTAATCGTTCAAAATGTACACGCAGCTGGAAACGAGACAGAACAGCACGAAGCCGATTGCGGCTTGCAGCAGCATCACCGGTTCGGCCTGTTTGACCGAAAAAATGAGCGCGGCGAACACCAGCAAGTTTTTGGTCCATTGTCTCGGTCGCATCAGAGCGAGATAGCGGATCGGCATCGCCCGCCCTTCCCAC
>NZ_CAJVAS010000020.1 GCF_910593845.1 Paenibacillus solanacearum
ATAAAATATTGTTAACAGTAGATGTATTACAGATGGTATGACTCTTAATAATACAGTCACTTTTTGTCCTCCGACTATGAGTATCTAAGAATAAAATATTGAATTTTGGTGTTTTATATAATCATTCAGAACTTTCACCTAACGTTCTTGTATTCACGAACCCGAGAGCCTTAAGGCGCGGCAGCGCCGGGTCCGTCAGGACTTAGGCTCGCAGGGTTGTCTGCCTGATCCCGCTTCTTCGAAAAACCTCTGGCAGACCAAGGGAGCGTAGCGACCGCAGCGTGAATACGGTGTTATATGTAGTCCCAGCCCTCTTCGAATTCACTTACAAATATGAAACTTCCCCTGACTGACTTCAATACAAGCCTTTAATACGACGCTTCACCGGACTACCTTCAATACAGTCTTTAATACGACACGAACTGCCTCCAATACAAGTTTAATACGACGCTTCCGCGAACTACCTTCAATACAAGTCTTTAATACGACACTTCCCCGAACTGCCTTCAATACAAGTCTTTAATACGACGCTTCCTGAACTACCTTCAATACAAGTCTTTAATACGACGCTTCCCCGAACTGCCTTCAATACAAGTCTTTAATACGACGCTTCCCCGAACTACCTTCAATACAAGTCGATACTTCCGGAGTTCCTACAATAAAAATTCTTTATATAGTCATTAGCTGGGATTACTTATAACGTTCTTGTATTCACGAATCCGAGAGCCTTAAGGCGCGGCAGCGCCGGGTCCGTCAGGACTTAGGCTCGCAGGATTGTCTGCCTGATTCCTCTTCTCCGAATTATCATCGGGCAGACCAAGGAGTGTAAGCGACGCAGCGTGAATACGGTGTTAGACGATGCCAACGGCCCTCTTCGATCAGCTCACAATATTCATTATCGGTCCTTTGTAGTCTTTAGAGTCTTTAATACGGTTAATACGGTCTTTAATACGGTCTTTAATACGGTCTTTAATACGGTCTTTAATACGGTCTTTAATACGGTCTTTAATACGGTCTTTAAATCATTATTAAAAAGGGTCTTATCAAATTATAAGTCCGTCAATATAAAAAATTCATCCTAACATTCGACAGTTTACCATTCATTTCCTGCCAATTTATCGGGTGAGCTCGATGCGAATCAGATTAGATTATTATATAAAAGCTCTGCGTTGGTTTCGTCTAACGTTCTTGTATTCACGAATCCGAGAGCCTTAAGGCGCGATAGCGCCGGGTCCGTCAGGACTTAGGCTCGCAGGATTGTCTGCCTGATATTACATCTACGAAAAGCCCCGGGCAGACCAAGGGAGCGTAGCGACCGAAGCGTGAATATGGTGTTATAAGAAGTTGCTGCCATCATTGAAATACAGACACTTCATCAACTATTTATAAATGTTTCCTTTGCTCTATTCGACTTTATAAAATATAATATCCAAAAAGCACTTATTACCCCAAAGAGTATTGATACATGATAAGATTTAGGGATTATCTGCTCCCTACTGTAATAGTCTATATAAGTTAATATTCTAATTAGAATACAAGACACTTCAAAAATCATAATTAGTCTTAGTGCATAATTCTTCTTACTAATAAAGAGCATTAGAATTAGACCTGCAATTACCGTCTTTATTAAAGTTCCTATTATTATTACATTCTGTATCCAAGTACTTTCCTCAATGAGGTTAATAAAGTTAGGTACTATTCTTATAACTCCGGCAATATACATTACTTCACTTATAACTAAAATTATTAAATAAACAAGCAACCATCCTCCAATTGGTCTAGGGTATAACTCTTCAGCTTCATTATTTAGCATCGTTGAAACTCTCCCCGTTAAAGATCTTTATATAGTTTTGCAGCAATTTCTTATAACGTTCTTGTATTCACGAACCCGAGAGGCTTAAGGTCGCGTAGAGACCGGGTGGCTTCGCCACTTAGCCTCGCAGGGTTGTCTGCCTGATCAACTTCTCTGAATTATCTCCTGGTAGACCAAGGTCGGCGTAGCCGGCCGCGGCGTGAATACGGTGTTATCTGATGCATCTGCCTTCTCGAATAGCTTTCAAAGAGCCCTTATTAAAAAATATATAATCAGTATTAGCACTGTAATTATTATAATTATTACATTACCGATCTTCTTCCCAAAATCTCTATTTACTACATATGGAACATAAATGATTAGTAGTAACAAAGGAATTATTAGTGCTGAATAAAATATAATGGCAAATACTAAAAAGTAATCAAACAATTCATGTACTCCTTGTTTTATAAATAGCTGAGTTTTTATAGTTATTGAAAACGTTCCTAATTCAATACGTTTTCAGCTATTTAATTAATATCATACAGATAATTTATTGTTGATATTCACCATATAATTCTCGTACTTATGAGACAAAATTTAGAATCTTTATAGTCTTTAAATATAAGGTTTGCAGATGTTTCAGATAACGTTCTTGTATTCACGAACCCTCATCGCCTTAAGGCAGCGTAGCTGCCGGGTCCGACGGACTTAGGCGATGCAGGGTTGTCTGCCTGATTCACTTCTTCGAAAAACCTCGGGCAGACCAAGGAGCGTAGCGACGAAGCGCGAATACGGTGTTATGCGTTGCTTCCGGCATCCCTGTATCGCCTACAAAAAAAGTGCCGTTGGCTGTAGCATCTTCGAGTTCTCGTCCCGGCATGCTCTTCCTATTCTTGAAGCCGTTGGCTGTAGCATCCTCGAGTTCTCGCCCCGGCATGCTCTTCCTATTTCTTGAATGCCGTTGGCTGTAGCATCCTCGAGTTCACGTCCCGGCATGCTCTTCCTATTCTTGAGTTCCTTTCGTTACAGCCTCTTTGAGTCTTCATCCCCTATAGTTTTTTACTGTTTAGGAAGTTGCGCATAACGTTCTTGTATTCACGAACCCGAGAGGCTTAAAGGAGCGTAGCGACTGGGTCGAAGACTTAGCCTCGCAGGGTTGTCTGCCTGAATCCACTTCCTCGAGAAACCTCGGGCTGATCAAGGCTCCGTTAGGAGCCGCAGCGTGAATACGGTGTTAAGTGATGTTACCGCCTTCTTCGACTTGCCTTTCAAAAATAGTATTACAAATACAACTTCTTCGACTTGCATTCAAAAAATATTGTTTCAAATACTGCTTCTTCGGCTCGCATTCGAAATAGTGTTTTCAAATACCGCTTCTTCGACTCGCATTCGAAATAGTGTTTTCAAATACCGCTTCTTCGGCTCGCATTCAAAATAGTGTTTTCAAATACTGCTCCTTTGGCTCGCATTCAAAATAGTGTTTTCAAATACTGCTCCTTTGGCTCGCATTCAAAATAGTGTTTTCAAATACTGCTCCTTCGGCTCGCATTCAAAATAGTGTTTTCAAACTGCTTCTTCGGCTCGCATTCAAAATAGTGTTTTCAAATCCGCTCCTTCAGCTCGCATTCAAACATAATGTTTTAAATACTGCTTCTTTGGCTCGCATTCAAAATAGTGTTTTCAAATACTGCTTCTTCGGCTTGCATTCAAAGTATGTTTAAAATAATTGCGGTAATTTCACTTAACGTTCTTGTATTCACGAACCCGAGAGCCTTAAGGCGCGTAGCGCCGGGTCCGTCAGGACTTAGGCTCGCAGGGTTGTCTGCCTGAGTCCGCTTCTCCGAATTATCTTCGGGCAGACCAAGGAGCGTAAGCGACGCAGCGTGAATACGGTGTTATACGATGTTGCCTCTCCTTCGAGTTAACCCAAGAAATCGTCTTTTATAGTCTTTACCCATAGTGTTTTATAATCTTTTCAATATTCTCTTATAGGGCTTATAGGGTTCATCCGATTCTTCTCTGTCTAACCAGGGTGACGGCTAGGGGCGGAAATGTCGATTGAATCAAGGGAGGAGCTAACTTCTTCCCTTCATTCAATCGCATTTCATTTTTTTAGCCCCTATGCCTTTAATATCGGATGAATCCTTACTTAACCCTTATATAGAATATTGAAAATAATAATGGGTAAAGACAAAAGACGATTTCGGGCAGGAATCCTTTAGATCATGAAAACTATATATTCTGCATCCCATGAATCAAGGTTCCGCCGGCTGAGCTCCCAGCTCAAACATCTTCCCCAGGCGGGGCCTTTGATTCATATTGCTTCTACGAATTAACTTCTAGAATAATAGTTTTTCATGATTTTAGATTCCTGACGGGCTTCTACTTTAGGTTTAGGCAATGTCGTATAACGTCTTTTTCACGAACTTCGCAAACCCTACCCTCCACCCATTATCTGCGTATTTCGCAAAAAAGTCTGTTTTACACGTGATTCGCGTAAAGCTCCTTCTGCTCAATAAATCTGATCTAGCGGACTTTGGATTCGCCGCACATCCTTTACCGCGACGTGGGTATAACGCTCTGTGGTACGGCTGCTTTGATGGCCAAGAAGCTCCTGGATGTAACGTATATCGATACCGCCCTCTAGCAAATGTGTGGCGAACGAATGCCTGAGAGCATGTATGCTGACCTTTTTCGTGAGACCGGCGGAGGCTAGCGCATGCTCAAAGACTTTCTGTGCAGATCGCTCCGTGAGATGTCGCCGATCCATCTGTCCGGGAAACAGCCATTCCTCCGGCTTTTCATGGTCACAGTAAGCCCTTACGACCTCATAAGCGGCTTCGGATAGTAGCGTGAGCCGGTCTTTTCTCCCTTTCCCTTGCCGGACCCACAACGTTTTACGCTCATGATCCAAATCCTGCTTACGCAAACGTACAACCTCGCCAACCCGTAACCCGGAAGAATAAGTCAAATACAGAATCGCTTTATGTTTGAGATTATGAACGGATTCGAGCAGCCGCTTGACTTCATGCTGAGATAGCACAGGTGGGAGCTTCTTCTCTTTTTTGGGACGAACATAGGGAGCAGACTCCTTCTGATTCAATACATGACGCATATAGAATTTAATGGCGCTGATCGCTTGATTGACGTAAGCGTGGGAGCACTGGCGCTCCAGCAAATAAAGGGAGTAGCGTTGTGCGGTCCGGTCGCTCCACGGCTCCAGGGTCGATCGAATATATCCATAAAAACGTTCAAGCTGCCCGCAATAAGCTTTAACCGTTTTTGAACTGTAACCTCTCATCACCAACTCATTCTTTAATTGCGTCTTCCGCTCATCGTGCCAATCAAATAAAGAAGGCGTCGCCAGAGACGCTCGAGTCGATTCCAGATCATCCCGTCTGAATTGGAGCATATCGCATTCCTCCGCTAATGCGGGCTCCACCTCCATGCAGTAGCCCTGAAAAAGGTCTAAGCAGTGTTCGATCACTCCAAGCGTATAAGGAACAGTCCAGACAGCTTCCTCCGGGATCCACTTTCGCCCGGGTACCTGCCTGATCTTTGCAACATCGTTCTGGTTAAAATACTGCAGCTTGACAGCCAAAGTTTCCTCGTTTCGTTTTGAAAGGAATACCTTCATACGTTCACCTTCCCGATTAGTATATCAAAACTACAAATAAATGGTAATATAACTCAATTTACGGGTGGATTGCCGTAGCAACTGACTGTTATCCAGCCGTAGTGATATGGAGTATGGACAGTATTCATTCGCCGCCTCGCCCCCTACTGAGCCCTAATACCATAAAAAAAGAGGTCTCCCAGTCTAGTCTGTCTGTTACAGACCCAGGAAACCTCCGATGCTTTCGGGGATCGACGCATATTCAGTTGACATTCGCTGAGGCAATGACCGTCTTGAAGAACCTGAACCGCAGAAGCCCAGGCGCTCGTTTCCGCGCTGCGAGGCAGTCTTTCGACCCTCACGGGTTAATCATGCTGTCCACTGAAGTCGCCTATCGATTACATTGTCTCCAATGAAATACTGCTGCCTTTTCCTCCCGGCTGGGACGGCTGCACGACAAGACGGCGCGGCAACCGGGCGCGAAGCTCCGGCACATGACTGATTACTCCGACTGTGAGTTTGTCCATGTGCAGCTTCTCCAGCGCACTGATTACGGCTTCGAGCAGCTCCGGATCCAGTGTGCCGAATCCTTCATCAAGGAAGAAAAATTCAAGCGGGTATTGACCCTTCAGCTGGATTTGCGCGGAAAGCGCCAAAGCGAGCGACAGCGAAGTTAGGAATGTCTCGCCTCCGGATAGCGTCGTCACCGGCCGTCGTACGCCTCCGTTGGCATCATCGCGAATAATAAAGCCCCCGCCCGAATCGACTTCGATGGCGTATTTTTGCCTTGTGAGCTGGCCCAATCGTTCGGAAGCGCTGCGGCTGACATGCAGCAGCTGCTCCTCGGCCAAAAACTCGACAAAAGCATTACCGCGAAGCGCGGCTTGCAGTTTCACTAGCAGCGACAGTTCTTGCTGACGCGAGGAACGCTGTGCCTCGAGCTCCGACCATCGCTGATGCTTCGCCTGGAGCTCCTCCCAGTCGCGCTCCGCTTTGGCGGTCGTTTGTAATGCTGCTTCATCCTGTTCCTTGCACTCCTGGAGCTCCGCTTCAAGCTCCGACCACGTGTCTTCCGACACTTCCCGGCCGCCCAGCTCACGTTCAAGCTCATGGCGTCTGGCGGTAAGCTGGTGCTCAAGCTTGCGATGCGCCTCCGTTTCAGCTTGCCAAGCCGTCTGCTGCTCCGAAGAAAGCAGCGACTGGTTCACTTCGTCGACCGAGGCAAACCGTTCGGCGTTCGCTTGCTGCGCCCACTCGGCTCGCAGCTCCGCATCCAGTTGCTCGGCCGATTGAGCCGCTTGTTTGGCCGCCGCATCCTGCTGGACACATTGCTGCATCGAAGCTTGAGCGCTCTCCAGTCCTTCCGCAGCAGCGGAAGCCTGTCCGCGAAGGGCTGTCAGCTTCGCTTGCGTTTCCGAAGCAAGCACAGCTGCGTCCTGCTCGCCAACCCACGCCTTCAACTGTTCCCCTTTTTGCGAAATGAACAGTTCCAAGCTTTGGCGTTCAGCGCCGCGTTGGATGCACAATTTCTCCATCTCGCCCAGCTCCAATTGCAACCGTTCAAGATTTCCCTGCTTTTCCGTAAGGAACGAGACGCTCTTCTCCAGCCGTTCGCGCAAATCTTCTGCCTGTCGGTCCCTCTGCTGCAGGCTATCCGCTTCTTCGGCGATGCGGTTTGGATCGAATTCCGAATAGTTGTCCGGCCAATTCTCCTGCAAGCGCTGAATCGTCTGCTTAAGCTCCGAATGCTTTTGACTTTGAGAGGAGAGGAGGCTTTGCATCGCCTGTTCCCGCGCGAGAAGCTCCTGCTCACGCTGGTCGGCTTGGCGTTTCTCCTGCATCAGGCGCTGCAGCGACGTCTGCAGCTCTTGAATGTGGCGCCCTGCGCCAGTTAAAGCAGCTGCCGTTTCTTTGACGGATTGCAAAATCCGCTCCGATGAAAGCCCCGTCGCCGCGCCTTCGGCGTTGGTCTCTACGGGTACATCGACGGCCGCCGCCGCAGCCGCTTCCAGCCAACCGGAATCCGCTTCCTTGCGGTCTTCATCTCGAGCACCGGCAGCACCCGCTGATAGCAGATGATGTCCCGTCTGAAGAAGCTGCCCCTCGAGTGCTTGTAACGTATGCTGCTGCTGCCGGCAAGAAAGCTGCTGCTCTCTGGCTTGCTGTTGAATCTGTTCCAGCTGAGCGATTTCGTTCTCCGGGGAAGCGCCAGTTCGTACATTCAGCTGCCCCTCCGATCCTGCCGGATGAGGATGCTCCATCGCCCCGCAAACCGGGCAAGCTTCGCCTTCGTGCAAATGCGCGGCAAGCCGTTCCGCCAGCTTCTCCAGCTCCGCTGCCTTCTCCATCGCCCGAAGCTCCGCGACTCGCTGCGGGATGGCGGAGAGTCCGCTTGTTAACGCATGTTCCATGCGATTCAATTCATTATGTATATCGGCAGCTTGCTGCAGCCATATTGTCCCTTTGGCCATCCAGTCAGCACCCGACTGCTGTAGCCCCGACCTCGCCTCTCCCAATCGCCCAAGCTCCGCTTGCTGCTTGTGCAGCTCCACGTCGAGCTCGGATGCCTGCTTCTCCAGGCGCTCCCATTCACGCTTCTCCTGCAGCGCCTCCTGCAGCCGACGACGGTACGCGCTCGGCACCTCGGCGCGCTTCAGCTCCGCCTGCAGCTGCGCCTGGCGCTGCAGCGCCTTCTCCCGCAGCTCGCGCTCGCGCGCCTGCTCCGCACGGCCGGCGGCGAGCCGCGCCTCGAGCTGCGCCGCCTCCGCGGCCAGCGCGGCCAGCCGCTCGCGGTCGCCCGCGAGCTCGGCGGCCAGCGCCGCCGCCTGGCGCAGCTGCTCGAGGCGCAGCACGAGCGGCGCCTCCTGCGCGGCGAGCGCCTCGCGCGCGGCGGCATGCGCCGCTTGCGCCTGCGCCAGCGCGCCTTGCGCTGCGGCGAGCGCTGCTGCGGCAGCGCCGGCGGCTTCGCGCTCCCGCACGAGCTGCTCGGCAGCGGTGCCGAGCCGCCTCACGAGCGGGCGCAGCCGCTCGGCCTGCGCAGCACGAGCGAGCCTCGCCTCAAGCGCCGCCACGTGCGGCGCCTGCGCGGCCAGCGCCGCTTCACGCGCAGCGACGGCGGCGAGCTCCCGCTGCAGCTCGCGAACGGTGCGCAGCTCCGTGGCGCGGCGCTCGCAGGCAGCGAGCCGCTCGCGGAGCACGCGAGCGGCCTCGCGCGCTTCGCGCAGCCGCGTCTCGGCACGGGCAAGCGCCTCCGCCGAAGCGTCACCAAGGCCTTGCTGCTCGGCCTGCAGTTCTTTGATCGCTACATCCGTTTCCTTGTAACGCGATGCGGTTTTCGCGCTCAGACGGTCGCCGTACGGCTCCAGATGAAACAGCCGCTGCAGCATCGCACGGCGGTCCTTTCCGGTCAACGTCAAAAACTCGGCAAATTTTCCTTGCGGCAGCACGACCGCTCTTGTGAAATCGGCCATCGATAAACCGAGAATCGCTTGAACCTGCTGGTTCACATCGCCGGCTTTATCCGCAAGCACCAGCGTCTCTCCGTCAATCAGTTGTATCAGTCGGCTCAAGCTGCCCTGCACCGACACATCGCCGCTACGTTTAAACTGACGGTCGACCCGGTAGCGGTGCACCCCTTCGGCGGAACCGAGCTCGAACGTGAACGAGACGGATAGCGTCGACTCCGACTGGTTCATAATCGCCTGCGTCCCGCCGGAGGCCCGTTCGACTTTGCCGAACAGCGCCAGCGTAATCGCATCGAGAATCGTTGACTTGCCGCTTCCGGTCGGTCCGAATATCCCGAACACGCCGGCTTCCGTCAGCGCCGTAAAATCGATCTCCTGAACCTCGCGATAGCTTTGCAGGCCGGATAGCTGCAAATGAATCGGCCGCATGCGCAGCCCTCCTTTTCCATAGATGGATCTAAAGTAGTATATAGAACGATGATCGTAAGTACGTGGGAACGGACTGGCGGATGGTGCAGATGTCCACGATGCCGGAGCGAAAGCACAGCACGTTTTCCCTGCCCTCGCACAGCAATACCGAGAAACGAAGCTGACGGCTCTTGATCAGCTCAACGGCTCCGCGGCTCGACGGAACGGCCGCATGCATGCAGGCAACCGTTCAGCGCCGCAAGCCCCGACCATCGTTTCCCGATAGATTCGAAAGCCGCTTACGCTTCGACTTCTTCCTCATCGGCGGTCAGCAGCTCCAGAAACAACCGGACAAGCTCCGGTTCCGGCTGAGCGCCCCCAGTTTGCCGCTCGTAAAAGCGGCGGAACAACTCGTCCATCGGCATTTTCGCTGCCGATACGGCTTCCTTCGCGGCTTGCTCCAGCTCCGGGTAAATCGGACGTATGTGAATCAGTCCCTCACGAGCTTGCCGGAGCTTATGGATTTGCTCGAGCGACATCGTCTCGTTCAAATGCACCTCCAGATCGATCCATGCCTGGGCGTCCTTCCCCTCATCCAGCCAGCGGTGCACCTCCGCAAGTCCTCCTTTGGCTTTCCACTCGACGAGCGGCCGGCCGCAGGACAAATAAATCTCCTCTACTTGCGGTGCGTAACCCGGCTTCATCTCCAGCACGGTGACCGATTTGGCGTATCCGGCCTCGGAGAAGCTGTAAGCGAGCGGCGAGCCGCAGTAGCGCATCATCGTCTCCGACTTGATATATTGCGGACGATGCAGATGGCCGAGCGCCACATATTGAGCGCCAGCCGCAAGGGCCGCCGTATCGACCGTGTAGGCTCCGCCGACCTGAATCGGACGTTCCGATTCCGTTTCTTTGCCGCCGAGCACGTACAAGTGGCTCATGAGCAAATTGACGGTATCCTTACGGTAGTGACGCGCTTGCGCACGGACCAGATGGCCAACCCGCTCGGAGTAGGCCGCACGCAGCAATTCCTCCTGAATGTCATCCGACAGCAGCTCACGCAGTCTCGACTCGGAAGGATAAGGAAGCGCGAACAGCACGGCCTGCTCTCCCGTTCGTGCAACGCAAGTCTCATACACGCGCGCCTCCGGCAATCCGACGAGCGTAACGCCGAGTCTGCTTGCGAGCGGCGCGGCGGCGGCCAGCCGGTCCGGATGATCATGGTTGCCTGCGATCACATAGACCGGCCTTCGTCCCTGATCCGACAGCCGCGCCAGCGCGTCGTAAAACAGCTGCTCTGCCGCAGCGGGAGGATTGACCGTATCGTATACGTCCCCGGCCAGCAGCACCAAATCGATCTGCTGCGAGTTCACGATATCCGCCAGCTCATCGATAAAAGCTTCCTGCTCCGCCAGCCGGCTCCTTCCTTCCAGCGAACGGCCGAGATGCCAGTCCGCCGTATGCAGTATCCGCATACTTGATCTCCTCTCTCACTTCGCACGTCTTATAGTTCGACAACATGCGCCCCATCGAATAAAAAGATATACTTTTGCGTAACAGGACGTTTCCAAATCCGTTCCACCGCTTTGCCGTACAAATCCAGCTGCAGCCGGTAGCCTTCCGCTATTTTCGCGGGAGAACCGCCTTTCAGCCGGTCGGTTTTATAATCAAGAAGCACAAGCCCCTCTTCCTCTTCGATCAGGCAGTCGATAACCCCTTGCAGCATGACCGCTTCATCAGATAATCCGCCTTGGTCCGCTCCATAAACGTCGCGTGCCGGCAGTCCGAAGCTGAACGGCACTTCGCGGTGTACCTGCTTCGCCCGCAGCATCCGCTGTCCGAGCGCGCTTTGGAAAAACGCGGCGATGCCTTTCGGATCGACTAGCGCGCTCTGTGCTTCCGTCAGCAGCTCCCGTTCTACCATCGATACAAGCGTATGGCGAATTTCATTCTCTCCCGGCTCGCCGTCCAAGGGAATATGCTGCATCACCGAGTGAAAGACCGATCCCCGTTCGGCAGCGTTCATTTCCCGCTGTTCCAGAAACCGCGGCCTCCTCACGATCACGGGCCGAAACCCGCCCTGCTGCGGATGCTTTTCCACCGCAGAGGCGACCGCTTCCAGCTCGTCCGCGCCTCGAATTCCCGGCAGAAGCAGCGGCGCCGGTTCATCCGACAACATATCCATCAACCGGTGGTGCTCGGACAGCCGTTTCAGCTCCGTTACCGATGTCTTGGACAGCACCTTCGTCGCATCGGGATGCGCATAGTTCCAGGACAGCCGCCGCCATACTTCGTGCTCCGTCTGAACGGAGCCGTCAACCGGCTCCAGCCGCAGGAGCGCTGACCACCGATCCCCGTCGAGCGGCGCAAACGATACGGCCGCTTGCGTTACACCGGCGAATAGATCCGGTTGAACCACACGAACGCGCCATTCCGACGTCTCGCCGAACAAGAACGGCTGACTGCGGTATTCTAGCCCGCCGGCTTCGCGCAGCGGTTGACCGTCCGGATGCCGGATCAATGCAGGCCCGACCCAGTCAAGATAACAGCGCGCCTTGGCCACGGCATCATCGGGCAGTGCCTCGTTCTCACGGGAAAGAAATCGCGACCACGACGCCGCAAGCTTATCCGCGCCTTTGACCGTTGCGACCAGCACCAGCTTTTCCCGCGCGCGCGTCAGCGCTACATAAAGCACCCGCATTTCTTCCGCAAGCATTTCCAGCTGAATTTTGCGCTTGATCGCAAGCCAAGGCAGCGTCGGGTAGCTGACTCGCGTGTCCAGTTCCATATATTTCGGGCCGAAGCCGAGTTCCTTATGCAGCATGAACGCGTCCGCAAGGTCGCGCCGATTGAACTGCTTGGCCATCCCCGCCACGAAAACGACCGGGAATTCCAGCCCTTTGCTCTTGTGAATCGTCATGATGCGAACGACGTCTTCCTGCTCGCCGAGCGCCCTTGCGGTGCCAAGGTCTCCCCCGCTGTCCTGCATACGGGCGACAAACCGCAGAAACCGGAACAGTCCGCGGAACGATGTCGCTTCATACTGTTTGGCCCGATCGTAGAGCGCCCTCAGGTTCGCCTGACGCTGCTGGCCGCCGGCAAGACCGCCGACATAATCGAAATAACCGGTTACCCGGTAAATGTCCCAGATCAAATCCGCCAGCGACATTTGCTGCGCCTCACGCCGCCACGCCTTGAGCTGCGCCAAAAAAAGATTCAGCTTCGCTTGCAGATCCGGATGTTTAGGAAGCTGTTCCGCCCCTAAGCCATCAGTTTTCTCCTCGATACCAAGCGCTTGTCTTTGCTCGCCGCCCGCATCCTTCGCATAAGCGCGGACTGCGTCGTAATACGCTCCATGCTTGCTGTTTATGCGGATTTGAGCAAGCTCCTCGGCCTGCAAACCGACGATCGGCGAACGGAGCACCGATACGAGCGGAATATCCTGATATGGATTATCGATCACCTTGAGCAGCGATAACAGCACCTGGACCTCGGTCGCCGTAAAATAGCCGCTGTTCAGCTCCGCATAAGCCGGAATCCCTTGCAGCTGCAGCTCCTCGATCAGCACCGGCGCCCATTGCTGCGTCGCACGCAGCAGGATCACGATGTCCCGATACGTGGCATCGCGCAGGCCGCCGGCCGCTTTATCGAAAACCTGCATTGGACGCCCGCCGTCCATGCCTGTCATGGTACGGATTTGCTGAGCGATATAGCGGGCTTCCAACTGAACCGTCTGAAGCTCGCGCGCATCGGCAGCCGACTCGTCTGCGCCTGCGCCTTCTTCGTTCGAACCGGCCGAGCCGGCGTCCTCGAACTCCGCGTCGCGGCCGTCCGATGAAGTATCGGCCGCACGGTCAATGAGCACAAGCTCCGCTGCGGCGTCGTGCTCCGGCTCGGGATACCCGGCGCCGTATACGAGCTTTGCCCTGTCATCATAGGCGATCTCGCCGACGGTCTCCTGCATGATTTGCCGGAAAATATAATTCGTGCCGTCGACGACCTGGCGCCTGCTGCGGAAATTGCGCGCCAAATCGATACGCTGTCCCGGCTCGGTACCGTCCGTCCGGTAGCTTTTGTATTTCTCTTGGAACAATCCCGGCTCCGCCAATCGGAACCGATAAATGCTCTGCTTGACGTCTCCGACCATGAAACGGTTGCCCGGCGCGGGCGCCGAGATCAGCTCCACGATGGCTTCCTGAACCCGGTTCGTGTCCTGGTATTCGTCCAGCAGCACTTCGGCGAATTGCTCCCGGTATTCCATTGCGGCAGGCGACGGGATAAGCTGCTCCGGTCCGGCTTCCTTAGCGCATAATATGTGCAGGCAGTAATGCTCCAGATCGGCAAAATCGACGAGCCGCTTGGCCATCTTGGCCTGCCGGTACCGCTCTCCGAATTCGATCACCAGCTCGCTGAGCGCCTGCATTAAAGGAGCCATCGCCTTCAGCTCTGCTTGGAATTGCTGCGGCGTCCGCCCGAACAGCTCTTCCCGCATCGCCGCTACCCGCTCCTTCGCCTCGTTGCGGAGCTCCTTCACCTGCTCTTGAAGCGCCTTGTCGTACTGGTCTCCCTTGCAAGGCTTCAGTTTGCCGAAAGCGGCCCCCTGAAACGCGTCGTATAACGGCTCCCAACCGCCGGCATTCAATACTTCCAGCAAATGTTCTACGACAGTCCAATCGTCCCGCAAGGTGGCTTCGTACGGAACAGGCCCTCCCGGCTGTCCGGCAATCGCCAGCGCTTCGCCCAGCAGCGCAGCCGCTCCCAGCAGCTCCAGTCTGGCGGAAGTCATCAGGCTCGGCACCCATGGGTTGTCGCCCATCACCTCGCCGCGTTCGAACATCGCTGCGCTTTGGCGCAGCCAATGGTCGGGCCACGGATGGCTGCGGGAATCGTCGTACAAGCGCTGAATAAGTCCGAACAATGCGTCGTCGCTTTTATCGCCGCTGAACGTATCGGCAAGCCGCCAGAAGGCGTCCCCTTCCTCGGCGGCGCCGTACCGCTCCTCCAACTGCTCCTCGAGCAAATCCTGGCGCATCAAGGCGCTTTCCGTTTCGTTGGCGATGCGGAATCCCGGATCGAGTCCAACGAGCTGGTAATGGCGCTGAATGACTTCCATGCAAAAGGAGTGAAGCGTCGTGATGGAAGCCCGCTGGATGAGCGCCAGCTGGCGCTGCAAATGATCCGATCCCGGATTGGCCGCAAGCGCCTTTTCCAACGCGTCGCTGATCCGGTGGCGCATCTCGGAAGCTGCCGCCTTCGTGAATGTCGCGACGAGCAGCCGGTCTACGTCGAGCGGGTTCCGCTCATCGGCTATGCGCCGGATGATCCGCTCGACCAGCACCGCCGTTTTTCCTGAGCCGGCCGCCGCCGCCACCAGCATCGAATGGCCTCGTATGGCAATGGCATCCCACTGATCGTCGGTCCAGGTGCTGCCTTCCGGTTTCGGAATGTGTTCGATCATGGCGTTTCTCCTCCGTCGCTCTCACTTCGTTCATCCGTCGTTTCCTGATCGTCGTCCTGTTTCGAGGCCGCCGCCTCCATTTGGGCAATGGACAGCGCTTTGCCCGCCGCCGGGCGGAACGGATGGGCGCCATTTCTCACCGGTCTCGATTGTTCCTTGCTGCGCAGTCCCGTGTCGCGTCCGCTCGTATTGGACTGCTCCATCAGCTCCCACACCAGGTCTCTTCCTATGGGCGTCAGCGTCTTGTAGTCGTTCCCCTCGAATTGCTGGTCAAAATGGCACACAGACCTGTATGCGCATTGCCCGCAGGCGGAGATCGCCCCGGACCGGTATGGGGTAATATCGATGCAGCCGTCCGTCATCGACTCGCCGATGCTCTTGATCGTCCGCTTCACGTATTTGCGTACCGTATCCCACTGCTGCTCCGTCGCTACGGAGGACGTCTTATAAAAGCTGCCGTCCGTCTTGAGCGCAGCCGGAAGCAGGTCGGAATATCCGCTCGAGCCGATTAAGCCGCTATCCATCAGCCGGATCACGTCCGGATCGGCAGTCAGCATGCCTTTGGTCTTAAATTTCTTGAGCAGCTCCGCCTGTATGGCTTCGCCGCTTAATCCGTTCTTGGCGTTCAACACCGGATTATGTACGTGGAAATATAGCACACCGGCCGGCTTCGCTTCTTTCCCGAGCCAGATCGGGGAATGCGTCAAGATGACGTCAAGGTAAGCAAGCATTTGCAGCGAAAGCCCGTAATACACTTCGAACATCTGCAGCGCTTTGCCGCTCGATTTGTAATCGACGACCCGGAGGAGCGTCCCTTTATCGGTGTCCGCCCGGTCGATCCGGTCGATTCTGCCGCGAAGCTCCATTTGGACTCCGTTGTCCAATTTGTACTGCATCGGCGGGATCGACTCGCCGCTTCCGAAGCCGATTTCGAGCCCGACGGGCCGGAATTGCCCGCGCTTCGCATGCTCGCCCAGCATGACTGCCGCCCGGCTGATCACCTGTTTCAGCTTACGCGCGATGTACAGGTATCGTTTGGAGCTCAGCAATATTTCCCCTTGCAGCCTCGGCGCGAGCATATCGACGACAACCGCCGCCCGCCGTTCGCATTCGACCGGAGTAAGCGCGCCCCAGTCTACGCCTTCTTGCATCGTTTGCTCCGCAAACAAGCTCAGCGCCGAATGGAACAGCTGCCCGACATCGGGCGCGTCCAGCCGGAAAATGCGCCGTTCCTTCAACCGCAAGCCGTGCGAAGCGAACTGCGAGAACGGACAGGAGACGAAACGCTCCATTCTCGACACGCTAGTCTCGATACGGCTGCCGTATAGCAAGCGGCTCGTTTCCGCGCTTAAGTACGCTTCCTGATTCGTATAGAGCAAAGACTCCAGCAGCCGCGACAGCTTGGCGCCGTATTCCGGCTGACGGGCGAACCAGTTATATACCGACCACCAGACGCTGCCCACCGGCTTCCCTTGCATCCACAGCTTCAGCTGTACGATCAGATGCGAGAGCGCCTTATCCGGGCTTACGGCATATTCCATCTGCTCGCTCAGCGGCGTTCCCGGAGCCGGATCGGTCATCAGCAGCCGCTCGCTTACTTGCGGGAACATCCGCTTCATCTGACGAATGATATCGGACGGCAGCAGCGATTTTCCTTCCTCATCCGCAAGCGGGTAGCTAAGCCATATTCCGCCGGACGGTGTGCAGAAAGCGCAGTACATAAGAAAGGGCTCGTCAAGCAGCCGTCTGCGGCTGCCTTCCGCCATGGACAATCCCGCTCCTGCCAACTGCTCCCGTTCCATTTCGGTCAGCACGCCGCTTTCCGTAATTTTGGCCGGCATAACGCCTTCGTTCACGCCGAGCACGAACATGTGCTTTACCTCGCCGGAACGTGTCCGGTCCATGCTTCCGATCAGCACCTGATCCAGCGTCGGCGGCACCAGTCCGAGCTTGATGCTTTCCAGTCCGGTCTCGACCAGCTCCGCAAACAGCTCCAGAGACGTCGGCTCCTCTCCCATCAGCTCCACCAACTGATCGAGCACATCCATCACGCGGTCCCATACTTGCGAATGCTCTCTTGCTTTCTCCGGTCTGCCCTCGCGCAGCGCGCTTTGGCTCCACATCTCGAGCCTCTCAGGAACATGCAAACCGACGAGCAGCTCGTACAGTGCAGCTACCCGGTCGCGAACGTTAGACCGCTTCCCCATCGACTGATGCAGTTGCGCGAGCGGCTCGGCAATGCGCCTGCGGCAAACATTGATCGCGTGCAAAAAACGTTCATCGGCCGCGTTCCGTTCGCCTTCCGTATCGTCCAAAGTCGTGCGGTACGAGTAAGTCCAGTCGCGCGAATCGGTCCATTTGGTACCTCGAATACCAAAGGCCAGCACGTAATTTTCCAATTGATCCATCAAGTGCCTGTCGATCCGCACGGCCCCTTGATGATCCGCGCCGCTTGATCCGATCGGCAAGAAGAAATCCGTCTTCACACAGCGGAATACCGCATCGTACTTCCAGCCGCTGCGGATCGCTTCGAGCGACGAGCGGATCAGCTCGACAAGCGGATGATGCATCACCGACCGCTTCTGATCGAAAAAGTGCGGGATGCCGTAATCCTTGAACGTGCCGGCCACCAAGTCTCCGTAAGCCTCTATGTTGCGCACGGAAACGGAAATATCCCGCCACCGCAATCCTTCGTCGCGAACCAGAGCGACGATGTCGCGAGCCGCCGCTTCCACCTCCGCCCTCCGATTCACCGCTGCCGATAGCCGTAAGGAGGATTTCCCGATCGTCGGGACGGCAGGCTTGTACGGCCGCTTGACCCGATCTTCGAAATGATGCTCCAAATACGCGAGCATCGGATTATGCTCGAACCGAACCGGCGAATCGCCGTTCAGCATCACCGTTTCGCCGATCTGCACGCCCGCCTGCGGCAGACGCTCGCGCAGTTGTATCAATGTCCGGGCTGTCGGATGGAACAAGTCGAGCTCCTGCGGACGCTCATGCGTTATGTAATCTTTGTTCAGGCATAAGGTGAGCGTAACGTTGTCGCTGCATCGCGCGAGCTGCTCGAGCACCGCGAATTCCTGGGGGGTGAACCCGTGGAAGCCGTCAACCCAGCATTCGGCTCCCCGAATATAGGATGACTGCTGCAGCTGCTGCGCCAGTAAAGTCAGATAGTCCTCTCCGTCCAAATACAGGCGCGAAAGTTCGGCTTCGAACTCCGAATAGACGAACTGGAGATCGTGAATTTTGTCTTCGAGCGCCGCTCCGGTTTCGCCCCGGCTTCCCGCCCCGGCCCTGTTCTCGTACCAGTGTCTGAGCCCTTCGCCCGTGATGCAGTATCGCTTGAATTCGCTGAACAGTTGATTCAAATTATCCAGAAATCCGGTCTGGTCCGCCGAAGCCTGAAATCGTCGCAGCCGGCCTTTATGTTTATGCAAAATACGGTGAAGCAGCAGCTTTTTGCCGGTCTCGTCGATCGGCAGCCTAGCCGTCCCTCCGACCTCCTGCATGACCCTCCACGCGAGCCTTCGGAAGCTGAGCACCTGCGCGCGAAGCGTACCTCCCAGCTCAGGCGTTGAGATCAGCGCATACTCCGCCTGAAACGTCGCCTGCTCCGGCACGAGCCAAATCAATGGCCGCCCGTTCGGCGCCTCGATCAGCTTGCGCTGGATGTCCTGTAAACAATACTCCGTCTTGCCGCTGCCCGCCCGGCCGAGTACAAACCGAAATGCCATGATCGTCACCTCAATATCCGAATCGTTTGCCAATGACTCTCCTATTCTACCAAAAATGAACCGGTTTAGGGAAAAGGTAGGTTTTGGCTGCACTCATCATTATATCACATCGAACGAATAAGAACACTTGTTCTTTACCCCATTTTCTTATACAATGGTGCTAAGATTCCAAACAAAGGAAGTGACTCGGATGCGGCCGAATACGATAACACATAAGCCGGATTGGGAGGAGGAGATTGCCTCCGCTGCGAAGAACGGTTCCATCCAAGACCTGCTCGCCCAGATCGGAAACGAGCTTGCGGAACTCGAAGGAACCCCGCGGCAGGCGCTTCAGCATCATGCCGTTCAATATATCGAAACGGCACTGGATTACGACAGCGACAGGCTGGTGATTCTCGCGGAATCACTGTCTGCCGCAGGACAAGAGCTCGGCGAGGAGCTGGCCGTGTTCATCCTGTCCGTTCATTACGGCGGGGATGCCGATCGTGCGGCAGATTTGCTCCAGCGCCTCGCATCCAGCGGCCACGCCGCGGTTCGCGATTGGGCGGCCAAAGCATGCGGTGCCGTGCTTGCGAAGCATTTTGCACTGTTTTACCCCGTGCTGGAGACGTGGACTCGCCATGACACCCCGTATGTGAGGCGGTCGGTCGTTGCTGCCGTCCAGCTTGCCTCAAACGCAAAAAATCCCGCATGGGGCCCGCTCCTGCTGGATTTGCTGGAGCCACTTCTGCGGGATAACGATCCGGTTGTCAGAAAAGAATTCGCGCCGCGCACGTGGAGCGGACTGCTGCGCTATTACGCCGATGAAGTGGAAGCGCGGCTGATGCAATGGGCGGTGGACGAAGCCCGCCAGGTGAGACGACATGCCGCCAGGTTATTCTCGGCTCCGGAAGCGGCGCCGCACGTTCACCGGCTCAGCCCTGCGCTGCGCATCCTGCTGCGCGACGAATCCGCCGCCGTCCAGAAAGCGGCCGTCAGCGCCTTGCTGCAATTAAGCAAACGAATCCATAAGAAAGAAGCGGCGGAGCTGCTGCAAGCGGTCCAATGAAGATGCGGTACCGCTGGCTGTCCACAACGGTTGTTATCGCATTCGTCTACGGTGTCTGCTTTTGCCTGATGTACTTGCTCGCCGGGATGACGTATTCATTGTTCAGCGATGTGCCGGCCGATCAATCACGCCATATTTCGGCCATCTACTATGGCGCATTCTTTACCGTCATCCCGTTTGCCGGACTCGGGTTGTTCGCTCCGGCCGGGTACTTGCTGCGCTACGTCGTGCATGCTTTGGCGGTAGCTTTTCTCGTCGAAAAGGGCTTGATCGTCTTCCTTGCCACCTTGCTTGCGTCGGGCTATCCCGCATCGTGGTACGGACATGCGTTTCCTGGCGCCGGATTCGGCGTGTTATGCGAGGAGTTTCCGTTCTACTGCACGCCGTATGTAGGGAAGTACATCGGGATCGGCACGCTCGTATCGGCCCTAAGCCTTTATGCAGGCTGTTTACTCAGCCTCCGGCTCGCGCGTCCTTCCGTTACTCGGTAATCCAGACGGTTTTATGATGTACCGGCGTCTTTCTATTCGCAGCGGGGAGTGTCATATCGGGATACCCGATATAAAGCAGGGCAACAAGCTCCTCGCCGTCCTGCAGCCCGAACGTCCGCTTCATCCGCGGATGATACATCGGCTCGCCGCTGCGCCAAATCGCCCCCAGTCCCAGCGCGTGTACGGTTAACAGCATATTTTGCACTGCCGAGTGGGCCGCGGCGAATTCCTCGATTCGAATCACTCCTGGAGCTGCAGAAGGCGATACCGCGACGGCAATGACCAGCGGAGCGCGGAACGCTTTGGTCCCCTGCTTGCTCCTGAGTTCCTCCAGTTGCTCGCTCGACAAGGAGCCTGCGTTCTCAGCCGCGATATCGGCATAGGCATCGGCCAATACTTGCCGTCCCGCTCCCGTCATCACATAGAACCGCCACGGTTCCGTGTGCATATGGCTGGGCGCCCAGTTCCCTGCTTCCAGTATTTGTTCGATTTGGCCGCGTTCCACCGGGTCGCTCTTCACGCGTCCAATGCTGCGCCGTTCTCGGATTGCCTCGTACAGCGTCATCGCTTGATTCATTTCTCCATCCTCCAAAGGCATGCATGATAAGATCATTAAGCTTATGATACATTCGCGCCTTCGGAGCGTCAATTCGCGGTAAGGTTCTTCGAACGGTCTTGCTTCCTAACGGGCGGTTCGGCTATGTCCTTGCTCCCCGTTCAGAATTGGAGCAATATCGCCGTTTTATCGTCCGGCCTGACGCGGTTGTTTCGTTCCCAGTCTTCCATCTCCAGCATGTACGTTTCTATGCCGATCTCACGAATGGCATGGATTACATTTTCATGACGGCCGCCCGGATACACCATACCATCGGATATGAGGAGCAGCGCCTGCAACTGCGTCGTATCCACGATGCCGGTTTGAATGTACGCTCCCATTTCCTCCATTCCGTTCGCAACCGAATAGCCTTCCGGCGTGTTGGCCATCCATCGCTGATAGGCTTGCTGATGGACCGGCTCCCGAAAGTAATCTTCCTCCGGCACGAATACGCCCTGCTTGCGGTCTAAGGCTCTCTTGGCTTCCGCTCTGGCGGACACGCCGTCTACGTAGTCCTTGGTCAAGACGGTCGTATGACCTTCTTTGTCGAGCGCGATGATCATGCAGTCGCCAACATGCGCATAGGACGCCTTGCCGTCATGCACGACAACCACAACGGCGCAGGTCGACCACAGCAGGTGACGCTGCGTCATATCGATAGGCGAGCGTAGCATGCGTTCCCTTAATCGCTGATTAGCCTGCACGAGCGCTTCTGTCGCATCGCATGGAGCGGACAAGCGCGCAAAGTGTTCCCTGAACAAGTTGGAGGCGATGAATGCTCCGTTATGACCGTAGGCGTCTTGATAATCGTCCATCGGGGTAACGCCATCGAATACGCCGAACACGCCGGCCCGCTCATTCACGACGTAAGCGTCCTCGGCTTCCCGTTTTTGAAAGCTTTTCCTCGTTGCTGCCTGCCATTTCACGATTACTCATCCTTTCCTAGTCAATATGTTAAAGCGATTGTAAATAAAACAATCAACTGTAGATCAAAATCCCGCCTTATCGTATAATTTAAGCAAAACTTTCCATAATCCTTGTAAAGGAGGTTGTTTATGTCCATTTTCCCGGTTTATCAAGACGTCGTATCCATCGCGAATTTGAGCAAAGAACAGCTTCCTTTTTTCATGCGTCACGTGACGGTATATAAGAAAAAACGACTGCATCACCATGATTTTGCCGAGCTCGCGTTAATCGTGGAAGGATACGGAACGGAATTGATCAACGGCAAGCCTCATGAGCTGCGCCCGGGCACAGTCACCTTTTTGCTTCCGCACCATGTCCATGAGCTTCACACAACGGAAACCGGTCCCCCGCTGCAGGTGTACAACTGCTTGTTCGACATCAGTCTGGCCGTCGGACCGCAAGCGGACCCGGAACTGAGCCGCCGATTCATGAGTTCCGTCGAGGAGCTTCCGGCGTATGTCGATTTGTCCGGCGAAGCGTTCGAGAAGATGAAACGCATCTATTTCGAACTGTTCCATGAATATTCCGGCTCTTTGCCGGGAAGAGACGCGCTGATTCGTGCGAAATTAACGGAAGCGATCGTACTGTACATGCGTTCCCGCCCCTTTTTCCCGGCTCCCGGTGGAAAATCGCTTCAGCCGCCTCCCAAAGATCTGTTCTGGGAGATGCTCCAGTACGTTCATAATCACTATGCGGACGATCTCGACTCCGCGATGTTATCCGAACACTTCGGCGTCAGCACTTCCTGGGTTCACCGCTCCTTCAAAAAGCATTTGGGACAAGGCTTTCTGCACTATATGCACACCCTTCGATTACGCAGAGCGTCCGGGCTGTTGATCGCAACGAAAATGGGCATCCATGACGTCGCCGTCGAGGTTGGCTTCGAATCGTACCGAACGTTCTCGCGCATATTTAAGGAAATGACCGGCATGACGCCTAGCGAATACCGCGCTTCTTATTCGAAAGCAACGAATTGAATGCGTTCTATTGTTCGCTTGGCGCGCTTAACCTTCGTCGCACAGGAGCACGCCGGCACTCTCACTCGGAACGGCCGTACGGCAAGCCCGCTGTTCGTTTCTAAGGGAGTAACCGCCGCGACTCTACAAATGGTACTCCCGCTCTGATCCGTATGGAGTCCACTCGCCCGCTGCTCAGCGTCGACAGGCGCGCTTGGGATTCGCTTAGCGCTAAGCCTATGCCCCCAGCCGCTGCTCTAGCGCGTTTTCTCTTCCTGAATGTATTTCTCGGCCTTCTCGTTCGCTTCCCTCAATACCGTATTGACGTCCTGATGCTCCTGCACCATCCGCTTGACCGCTTCCGATAAGAAAGAAGTCAGCTTCGAATCGTACGGCGTGACTGGAGTGGACGGAGCCGGTTTGACCGAGAAAATGCCTTCCATGTTTTTCCCTTCGTACACCTTAAGCCCTTTGGCAAACTGCTTCCGCAGCGCCAGATTGTTGAGCACCGTCAAGCTGTAATCGCGGTTCAACGCCGTCTGCACCTCGTCGCTCGTCAACACTTCCATGACCCGGTACGCCGCTTCCTTGTTTTTGCTCATCGGCGTCACCATCAGCGATTGGAACTCTACTTCCCGGCCGACGCCTTTCCGGTCTTCGGCGCTTGGGAATGCGGCCAAATCCCAATCAAAGTTATCTCCCCCGTCCGCCAATGCTTGCACGCGGCTCGTCAAGCCCGTAATCCAGAACGGATACATGGCCAGCTTTTGATCCTTAATAAAATAGTTGACGCCGCCGTACGAATATTTCCCTTTGTCATCAACAATGCCCGGGATATTGTACAAGCTTCGCAAATACGTAAATACGTTCTGGAGCGGCGCGGAGCTAAGGAGCGGCTTCTCCTGCTTATCGTCAATCAGCGGGATCGAATGCGCACGGGTATAAACTTCCATGCCGCCGTCCCAGCCGATGTATTGCACGCCGTTGTCGGAGCGCGTCACTTTTCTGGCCACATCCAGCAGTTCATTCCATGTCATGCCGTCCTTCGGATAAGGCACGCCGAATTTATTGAAAATGTCTTTGTTATACACAAGTACGCCATAGTTCATCGCATACGGGATGCCGTACAGCTCGCCGTCTTTGCCGTATTGCTTGATCGCTTTCACGATTTCCGGCTCAAATCGGTTCAAATCCATGTTTTTCGCCTTCACCATTGGATTCAGATCGCTGCCCAGACCAAGCTGCAGCATATTCATCATGCCGGAATGGGTCGTTGCGATCAGGTCGGGAATTTCCCCGGCAGTGATCAGCTCGTTGATTTTCGCTCCCTTGATTTGCTCGATCTTAATGTTCGGATATTTTTGGCGCACCGGCGCGGCGAGTATTTCCAAATCTTTCTCTGTATTAATGCCCGCCGAATTGGAGAACAGTGTGACCGTCACCGGTTCTGTCGTGAACGGCTCCGCTTGAAGCGTTCCGGTCTTGCTATCCGTCCCTTGAGCCGGCGTACCGGCCTCCTTCGCGCAGCCGGTCATGGCGGCAATCGCGACTGCAATCCACAACCCGCGAGTAAATCCGAACTTGTTGGCACGGTGTTTCATGAGAAGTACCCTCCTTGAGATCGCTTGTCAATCGGTCAGATGGCTGTTTGCTGCATTTGCATTCATCGTACCGAAAAATCGCATCGCCTGTATGCCAAATTGCGATACTGGAAGGTCATTTTGGAGCATCACAAAAAAACGGCACACCGCGGCGCCCCCTGCACTCTCGGGATAACGCCGCATGTACCGTTTGGATAAGACCGGTCTGCTGCCTGACAGCAACCGGTGGCCGTATCGTTCGCTAACGCAGCGGCAGGACGTGACGCACTACCGCTTGCTGCGCACTTCGAAAATCGCGAATTTCAAATAATTCCCTTCATCGACGCCGAGAATCCGCGGATGATCTTTGCCCGCTGCGCGAAACTCGACAAGCCGCAATAGTTTACCTGCATCGGTCGCCGCCGCATGAACCGTCTCGAGAAACAGCTCCGGCTTCATATGATAAGAGCAGCTGGCCGTGACCAGATAGCCGCCCTCGTTGACCAGCTTCATGCCGTGCAGGTTAATATCTTTGTATCCGCGGCACGCGCCTTCCACCGCTCCGCGCGACTTGGCAAAAGCCGGCGGATCGAGAATGACCACGTCCCACGTACGCCCTTTGCCCGTCAGCGGCTGCGACGTATCGACCTTTCGTACGTCGGCCTGGGCCCGCTCCGTCCGCTGATCCAATCCTTTGACCTGCTCGCGCAAATAATCGAACGCATCGGCAACGACGAACTCCACCCGGTCGGTATAGCCATTCAGCTCAACGTTATGCCGGGCCGTTTCCACCGCATGCTCGGAAATATCGAGGCAGGTTACTTTTTTGGCCCCGTACCGGCACGCGTGAAGCGTAAAGCTCCCCGTATGCGAGAAGCATTCCAGCACCGTGGCGCCGTCCCAGTAAGGGAACGTCACCTCTTTGCCGTTCGCATTCACCGGCACCCGCTTCGTCGAGCCGTCATCCTGCAGCCGGTCCATCAGCTCGATGCCGCTGCGGCTACCCCACCCTTGCATAAGCGGCGCGAGCGCAGCGCGGTTTTCCCGCTGGTCGAAAAAGTACCCCGTCTTCTGACCCTGCTCGATATCGACCTCGATCAGCAGCCCGTTCTCGCGAATCGTGACGTAACGGGGACAATCGCCGTACAAGCTTCCCGTGCGCTGCTCTAGCCCCTCAAGCTCGCGAACGGAAACATCGCTGCGTTCATAGACGCCCGTAGGCTTCATGACGTGAATGAGCGCCTCAAGCAGCTGCTCCTTCGCGTACTCCATGCCCAGCGTCAATATTTGCACGACCAGCACGTCCTCGAACTTGTCGACGATAAGCCCGGGTAAAAAGTCCGCTTCTCCATATACAAGACGATAGGCGCGGGCATCCGGCACGAACCTCTCGCGATGCGCCTTGCACCGTTCGAATTTTTGCGCGAAAAAGTCAAAATCCATCGCCTCCAGCGGTTCGTGCGACACGACCCGAACGGCGATTTGCGATGCCTGGTTATAGTAGCCCGACGCCAAATATTGTCCTACATGATTATGTATGGATACGATCCGGCCGGGGGCGGTGTCGCCTTCCGTC
Source organism: Paenibacillus solanacearum (assembly GCF_910593845.1). Taxonomy (GTDB): domain Bacteria; phylum Bacillota; class Bacilli; order Paenibacillales; family NBRC-103111; genus Paenibacillus_G; species Paenibacillus_G solanacearum. The sequence continues at coordinate 25,691 of NZ_CAJVAS010000020.1, forward strand.
CGTTCGATTTCCGACTGGAACACCCACGGATGTCCTTCCTCCAGCCGTTTTTTCCGTTTTTTCTGCAAATAGACTGCTGCCATCAACTATAGGCCTCCAACTTCGAAATTAATAAGACGAGCTGCTCTGGAGTCCGGTAATAATCGCTACCCCGGAGCTCGTTCCGAGTCTTGTAGCCCCAGCTTCGATCATTTTGACCGCCGTTTCGAAGTCGCGTACGCCTCCGGACGCTTTCACTCCGATCGCTGCGGACACGTTCGCACGCATCAAACGAATATCGTCCTCCGTCGCTCCTCCTTGCCCGAAGCCCGTTGACGTTTTCACGAAATGCGCTCCCGCCTCTTCGGACAGCCGACAGGCCGCAATTTTCTGCTCGTCGGTCAGTTGGCCGGTTTCGAAAATCACTTTGACGATCGCCTTTCCTTGTACCGCCTGGACGACCGCGCGAATGTCCTCGCGCACGGCATTGAAGTCTCCTTGCTTGAGGAGGCCGATTTGCAGTACCATATCGATCTCTTCTGCACCCTGCTCGGCCGCCTTGGCCGCTTCATACGCTTTTACGGAGCTATCGTTTGCCCCGAGCGGGAATCCGCATACAACCGCGATTTTGACGCCGGTTCCTTGCAACAGCTCACGGCACAAAGGCACCCATGTTCCGTTCACGCAAACGCTGTAAAATCCGTGCTGCTTCGCTTCTTCGCACAGTTTGCGAATGGCGCTTTCGTCGGCTTCGGCCTTCAGCAGCGTATGGTCGATATACGAGGCGATTTGTTTCTTATCGAAATTAGTCATTGTTCACCTCATAGCCCAGCGCATGCAGCGCTTTTTTTAACACGGAATCGTTATTGCCGTAACCGGCATGCGTTTGCTGGTACCACGCTTCGAGCGGATGCAGCCATTCCACGCCGCGGATTTCCTCCACCTGCGCCTGGAGCGTGCCCCCCGTCGCTTCCACCAAATAATAATGCACTTCTTTATCGACAAGCCCTACACCAGCCAAGTTAAACTGATACGTGATCGTCTCCAGCGGCTGCAGAATGGCACCCTCGATGCCCGTTTCTTCACGAATTTCTCGCAGTGCGGTTTGCTCAACCGTCTCGCCCGATTCCATCTTTCCTTTCGGCAGCGTAATTTTGCCGTAACGGTCCTGAATCATTTGCACCTGCAAATCATTTCCGACTTTGCGAAATACGACGCCTCCCGCTGAAATCTCCTTCATCGACATCACCCTTTCGTTAGTGTAAATGAAAGGACTTCACCTTAAGGGCCGGCCAGCCGCAATAAGGCGAAATCCTTTATATGCTTGAATAGAAGCAACGCATTATACGATCGCTTTCGCCGCTTGCCCCGGAATCGTCTCCGACGCATCGCCTACCGTGCTTTGGCGGGCTTTCACGACGGAGGCTGTCAAGGCGACGGCCGGCTGCTCCACGAGCACGCCCCGGCATTCGTTGACGCCGGCTTCGGTCACCCTCACGCGGCACACTTGCCCGATCCATTCTTCCTTGCCTTCGAATACAAGCTGAATGTAGTTGTCCGTGTACCCCATCAAGAGCCCGGCTCCCGGCTGCCCCTTGTAATCGCGCTCCGGAATGACTTCCAGTTCAGTGCCGACGAACCGCTGCGCATAAGCAAGCTGCATCCGTTCCGACAAATCGATCAGCTCGTGCACGCGGGCGTTTTTCACTTCCTCATCCACCTGATCTTCCATTCGCGCCGCCGGCGTGCCGGTCCGCTTCGAATAAGGGAACACGTGCATTTCGGAGAAGCCCATCCGCTCCATGAAGCGGTACCCGTCGCGGAACATCTCCTCCGTCTCCCCGGGAAACCCGACAATGACGTCGGTCGTAATCGCCACCCCCGGCATAATCCGGTGGATATGCTCGATCTTCGCCGCGAATTCTTCCGTCGTATATTTACGGCGCATCCGTTTCAGCACATCATCGTCTCCCGCTTGAAGCGGAATATGCAGATGGCGGCACATTTTGTCCGACTTTTGCAGCACTTCCAGCACTTCGTCGGTAATTTGGCTCGCCTCGATCGAGCTGATCCGGATCCGTTTCAGCCCTTCGACTTGATCCAGATCCCACAGCAGCTTCGCTAGACTGTAATCCTCCATATCCTCGCCGTAACCGCCGGTGTGAATCCCGGTCAGTACAATCTCCTGATAACCGGCCTCCACAAGCATGCGCGCCTGCTTGACGACGCTCTCCGGCTCGCGGCTGCGCATCAGTCCGCGCGACCACGGAATAATACAGAAGGTACAGAAATTGTTGCAGCCTTCTTGGATTTTCAGAAATGCCCGCGTCCGATCCGCAAAATCCGGAACGTCGAGTTCCTCGAACGAACGGGTTTTCATAATGTTGCGCACCGCGTTAATCGGCTGGCGCTCCTGATTCAATTGATTGACATAAGTCATGAACTTGTCCCGGTCCTGCGTACCGATGACCAGATCCACGCCCGGAATCGCCATAATTTCGGCGGGGGACGTCTGCGCGTAGCAGCCCGTGACAGCGATAACCGCCTCCGGATTGCGGCGAACGGCGCGGCGAATCATTTGCCGGCTCTTCTTGTCGCCCGTATTCGTAACCGTACACGTGTTGATGACATATACATCGGCCGTCGACTCAAAATCTACCTGCTCATAGCCTTCCCGCTTGAACAGCTGCCAAATCGCTTCCGTATCGTAAAAATTCACTTTGCATCCAAGCGTATGAAACGCTACTGTTGCCATGCTGGCGCTCCTCCCATCTCTCCGGCTTCATATAAAATACATGTAAGGCCGACCATGGCGGCCGTTTCCGTTCGCAATATGCGTTTGCCCAAGCCGACCGAGCGGCAGCCGGCCGCTTCGGCCGCAGCTACTTCCTGCTCCGTGAACCCGCCCTCCGGTCCGACGATCAGAAGCAGCGTCCGTCTTGCCGTATCGCCTTCCTTCGGCGCAAGCGCCCGCCGGATCTCCGTGCGCAGCTCCTGCGCGCTCTCCTTCTCGTAGCAGATCCAGGCGCAGTCCGCTTCCGATGCGCGCTGAAGCAGCGCTTTCCACGCAAGCGGCGAATCCACGGCAGGCACCTTGTTGCGATGAGCCTGCTCGGCCGCTTCTTTCGCGATCTTCTGCCACCGCTCGACGCGCTTGCCTTCTTTTTTGCCGTCGAGCTGGACAACGGTACGTTCGGATACGAACGGCAGAAACCGCGCAGCTCCGATTTCCGTTCCTTTTTGAATAACGAGCTCCATCTTGTCGCCTTTCGGCAAGCTCTGCGCAATCCATACGTCGACCGAAGGCTCGTTCTCCATTGCCAGCCACTCGACCGGATCGGCAGTCACTTCGTCCTTGCCGACGGTGCGCACCTTCACGATCGCTTCCCGGCTCTCGCCGTCGCTGACAATAAACGCGTCTCCCGGCTTGGCACGCATAACCCTTATGATGTGATGAGCGTCATCGCCCTGTATCACGACAGTATCGCCGGCCCATTGCGCCGGCGTAATGAAATATCTTTGCATGAGGTACCCTTCAATCCGAATGAATGAGAGACGTTGAGCTTGGCTCAAAGATCCCTATAATGGGTCTGACCGTTTCGGCAGCATACACGCCAAACGGTCATCCTCCATCTTACAACTTTTTCTCGTAAAATACCAGTCGTCAAAGTCTTACGGCAAAGCCAAAAATATGCTCCGCCGCGGTCGAAAACAGATGAATGATCGAGTCCTGCTGAGCGAAAATCGGACCGAGCGTCACCGCCCGGATCGGAGGGATGAAGAACATGAGCAATATCGCGTAAAACAGCCACTGCTCGTACTGCTTCACTCTCGCCATCCAGCTTCGGGGCAGCAAGTCCTCCACGATCCGGTAGCCGTCCAGCGGAGGGAACGGAATCAGATTCAAAATGAACAAAAAGATGTTCTGCGTGACCATCAGGGAGAAAAACAGCTTGATCGCCATATTGACGCCATCGGACAGGCTATCCAGCAGCTTGAACTGATACAGCGCGAATAAAATGAGCATCGAAATAAAGGCCAACACCAGATTGCTGAACGGTCCCGCAAACGAAACGGCGATTCCCATCAGACGCGGTCTTTTGAATTTGCTGCGATTGATCAGCACGGGCTTCGCCCAGCCGATTCCGATCAGCAGAAAAAAAATCATCCCGAGCACATCCAGATGGACGCGAGGGTTTAATGTTAACCGCCCCATCGAACGGGGAGTCGGATCGCCGAACCGGTCGGCGACATACGCATGTGAAAATTCATGCACGGAAAATCCGATGAGCAGCACCAGAAATACAAAAGGCAGCTGCTCTATCGGAAAAGGGAGGAAACTGTTCCAATCCAACCTTTACACCGCCTATCCTTTTTGAGCAACGATGACGACCCAATCTTGGTCCTCGTTCACTCGGGATATGGTGAAACCGGCAGAGGTCAGTCCTTGTTCCACCTGCTCCTGCTTCGCTTTGATGACGCCGGACACGATATACGTGCCGCCTGGAGCCAGTACGTCATACACGTCTTTGACGAACAGCAGGATGATTTCTGCCAAAATGTTAGCTACGACCACCTTCACCGGGAGCTTCACGCCAAGAGCGCTCGCCCCTGCTTCGGTTTCGTTCTCGCCGAGCACTTGAAGCAGGTCGCTCAGCTTGACCGTGATCTGCTCCTCCATCCCGTTCAGCTGCACATTCTCCGTTGCGCTCGACACCGCTACCGGATCAAGATCCAGCGCAAGCACATGCTTCGCGCCGAGCTTCGCCGCGGCAATCGCCAGCACGCCGGAACCAGTGCCTACGTCGATAACCTCTTCTCCGCCCTTGATCTCCTCCTGAAGCGTTCTCAAGCACAGCGACGTTGTCGCATGCGTCCCCGTGCCGAAAGCCATGCCCGGATCGAGCTCAATGATGACTTCTTCCGGTCCCGGAGTATAATCCTCCCATGTCGGCTTAATCGTCAGCTTGTCCGTGATGCGCAGCGGCTTGAAGTACTGCTTCCAGGCGTTTGCCCAATCTTCGTCATCCACGTCTTTCAATTCATACGCAGGATTCCCCGTATCGATGTCGTACTCGGCCAGCTGGTTCACCGACGCCTTCAAATCGTTAAGGATCCGGTCCATATCCGTACCTTCGGAAAAATACCCCTTAATGACAGCACGGCCCTCCGGAATATCGTTGAGCGGCGTCTCGTACCATTGTCCGAGCGACGTATCCCGCGGTTTGTTCAGCGTGCCCGATTCCTCAATCGAGACGCCTCCCGCTCCCAGCTCATGTATAAAATTCGAAATCATTTCGATTGCTTCTTCGGTCGTATGAACCGTAATTTCATGCCAACGCACGCGGTAGTAACCCCCATTCATTCTCAACAAGCCATAAACCATAGTATACAACAATTATTTACGCTGGTAAAACAGCTTAAACGCCGAATACCGCAAGTTTCGCCGCATCAGCGGGAAAAATCTTCGCCCATATGCTTCCGTTATCCCTGCGTTGCTCTTCGTGGCAATGAAAAAACGGCTTTCCGCTCTGTGTTTCTTGCGGAAAACCGTCTGATGTCGTTTCTTAAAATGGCATATTGAGCTATCGTCTGAAAGCCGGCTGGCTGCAAGCCGAGCCGCTCGTTCTACTAGATTCGCCCTCCGGCCTCTTCGATGACGCGTACGGCCTGGTCATACGCCGCTTCATTTACGACAACCGTCAACAGCGTATCCCGACGCGTCATGTCGTCGGTGTAAAAATCATGCCCGCCATCGCTCATCCCGCTGGCATCGGGGCTGGCCGCCATCAGGATGCGCGCATCCTGGCTGGAAGGCGCCGCCCCCAGTGTCAAGTGGGACAAGCCGTCAAAATCGCTATTGCTAAGCGGGTTAAACGTCTCATCGTTACCTTGTCCGGGGTATTGCCCGACTTTATCGATTTGCACGTCAATCGCGCGCAGCGCCTGCAGCTTCGATATGCAGCCCTGCGCTTCCTGCGGAGAGTGAAAGTAGGCCAGGATGCCTCTTTCCGCCATCTTCCTCATCCTTTCTACTGCTGCTCTTGCCTTGCATCGGCCTGTTCGGCCCGTTCTTGGGCTTCCCGATCGTCCTGATCCGCCAAATCGGCGGAAAACTCCACATCCTCCTGCTTGGCTATCGGCAGCTTATGGGCTCCGCTCTGTGCCTCTTCATTCCAGTTCATCTCCATGTCGGATGTCCTCCCTTTTGCAATTCCGTTACCGGATGATCTTCGAGCCTCATGCATTTAGCAATGATCGCGGCAGGTTTTTCAATTCCAAACCTGCTTCTATTGTCCGCAAATTCGCCTCGAATATGCAAAAAGACACCGCCGCGCCACAAGGGCCGGCCGTGTCCGTTTCATACTCGTATGCACTGTCGTTATTCGCCTAAAAACGCTTTTTTCATCCGCTCGAAAATCGACTGCTGCTGCTCATGTGTTTGCTCGCCGCTCAAGCGGGAAAATTCGCGAAGCAGCTCCCTTTGCTCGTCGTTCAAGCTCGTCGGGGTCACGACGACGACCTTCACGTGCTGGTCCCCTTGGCCGTGGCCGCGCAAACGAGGCACCCCTTTGCCCTTCAACCGGAAATAGGTGTCGGTCTGCGTACCTGCCGGTATTTTGAGCTTCACCTTCTCCGTCAGCGTCGGAATTTCGATCTCGTCGCCAAGCGCTGCCTGCGCAAACGTCAGCGGCACTTCGCAATAAATATCATCGCCTTCGCGTTCGAAAAAGTCATGCGGCTTCACCCGGATAACAACGTACAGATCCCCCGGAGGGCCGCCGCGCGTACCCGACTCTCCTTCACCGCTGACGCGCAGCTGCGCTCCGTCGTCGACGCCGGCCGGGATGTTGAGCGAAATCGTCCGCTGCTTTTTCACTTTCCCCGCGCCATGGCATGTGCCGCACTTGTCTTTGATGATTTTGCCCTGGCCTTGGCAAGCGGAACATACGCGGCGGTTCACGATGCGTCCGAACGCCGTATTCTGCACCACTTCCTGCTGGCCGGACCCATGGCAGACGCCGCATGTTTCCGGCTTCGTGCCCGGTTTTGCTCCGCTGCCTTGACACGTATCGCATGTCTCCGTGCGCGGAATATTGATTTCGGTCTTCTTGCCGAATACCGCTTCCTTGAATTCGATCGTCATCGTATATTGCAGATCGTTCCCCCGCTGAGGCGCATTCGGATTTCTGCGTTGACCCCCGCCGCCGAAAAACATATCGAACAAATCGCCGAAGCCGCCGAAATCTTGCGCGCCGCCGCCGCCCATCCCCTGGTTCGGATCCACGTGGCCAAAACGGTCATACTGCGCTTTCTTCTGATCGTCGCTCAGGATGTCGTACGCTTCCTTCGCTTCTTTAAATTTCGATTCCGCGTCGGCCGCCTTGTTAACGTCCGGGTGATACTGGCGGGCAAGCTTGCGGTAAGCTTTCTTGATATCTTCCGGCGAGGCGGATTTATCGACACCCAGCACCTCGTAATAATCGCGTTTACTCATCGCTTACACTCCCATTCCTTGCGCTCACATACCGGATAAACACACGGAAAGTCAAAGCCAACAGACCGGCTTTGACTTTCGCGCGTAATTTCATCATATCTTGTCTTACTTCTTGTCGTCAACTACTTCGTAATCCGCGTCGACGACATTGTCCTTGCCCTTGGAAGCGCCTTGGCCTTCCGCCGCTTCGCCGCCGGCTTGCGCCTGCTGCGCTTGTTCGTACAATTTCACGGAAAGCTGCTGCACGATTTGCGTCAGCTCTTCAGTCGAAGCCTTGATCTCGTCAAGGTTGTCGCCTTCAAGCGCTTTTTTCACTTTCTCTTTCGCCGCGTTCGCTTTGTCGATCTCGCCTTGATCCACTTTATCGCCGAGGTCTTTGATCGTCTTGTCTACGGAATAGACGAGCTGATCGGCCTCGTTGCGGGCTTCTACGAGTTCCTTGCGCTTGCGGTCTTCTTCCGCGTGGGACTCGGCGTCCTTCATCATACGGTCGATTTCCTCATCGGACAAACCGCTCGAGGACGTGATCGTAATCTTCTGGCTCTTGCCGGTGCCTTTATCGAGCGCCGACACGTTCACGATGCCGTTGGCGTCGATATCGAACGTTACTTCGATTTGCGGTATGCCGCGCGGTGCCGGCGGGATGTCGCCCAGAATGAAGCGGCCAAGCGTCTTGTTGTCCGCCGCCATTGCGCGCTCGCCTTGCAGCACGTGAATTTCCACGCTCGGCTGGCTGTCCGCGTAAGTCGTGAACACTTGCGATTTGGTCGTCGGGATGGTCGTGTTGCGGTCGATCATTTTCGTGGACACGCCGCCTGCCGTCTCGATCCCGAGGGACAGCGGAGTAACGTCGAGCAATACGACGTCCTTCACGTCGCCAGTCAACACGCCGGCTTGGACAGCCGCGCCGAGTGCAACCACTTCGTCCGGGTTCACGCCTTTATGAGGCTCTTTGCCGGTCAAGCGTTTGACCGCTTCCTGTACGGCAGGAATCCGCGTAGAGCCGCCAACGAGCACGATTTTGTTGATTTGATCCGGCGACAGGCCGGAGTCGTTCAGCGCCTGGCGCGTCGGGCCCATCGTTCTTTCTACGAGTTGCGCGGAAATTTCTTCGAATTTCGCACGGGTCAAGTTGACCTCCAAGTGCTGCGGTACGCCGTCTACAACCGTAATGAACGGCAGCGAGATCGTCGTCGTCAACACGCCGGACAGCTCTTTTTTCGCTTTTTCCGCAGCGTCTTTCAACCGTTGAACGGCTGCTTTGTCTTTGCTAAGGTCGATGCCGTGCTCTTTCTTGAACTCGGCTGCGAGGTAATCGATAATCACTTGGTCGAAGTCGTCGCCGCCGAGACGGTTGTCGCCGCTCGTCGCTTTTACTTCGAAGAAACCGTCGCCGAGCTCAAGGATTGATACGTCGAACGTACCGCCGCCAAGGTCGTAGACGAGGATCGTTTGGTCTTCCGTTTTCTCCAGACCGTACGCCAGTGCGGCCGCCGTCGGCTCGTTCACGATCCGCAGCACTTCCAGACCTGCGATTTTGCCGGCATCCTTCGTCGCTTGACGCTGGCTGTCGTTGAAATAAGCGGGAACTGTAATAACCGCCTGCGTTACCGGCTGGCCGAGATACGCTTCCGCGTCAGCTTTCAGCTTTTGCAAAATCATCGCCGAAATTTCTTGCGGGGAATAATCTTTATCATCGATTTTTTCTTTATGATTCGTACCCATATGACGCTTGATGGAAATGACGGTACGATCCGGATTCGTAATAGCTTGACGCTTCGCCGTTTCGCCGACGACACGCTCGCCGTCTTTCTTGAAACCGACAACCGAAGGGGTTGTGCGGTTACCTTCCGCATTAGGGATAACGACCGCTTCGCCGCCTTCCATCACGGCTACGCAAGAGTTCGTCGTACCTAAGTCAATCCCGATAACTTTACTCATTAGAGGAATCCTCCTTATCGCTTGTGGCACTAATATTTTTGTAGTACGTATTTATTTTATGAGCTCACTTTGACCATGGCGGGACGCAGAACTTTATCTTTCAGCATATAGCCCTTCTGCACCTCTTCCACAACGATGCCCTCCTCGTATTCCTCGGACTCCACCTGCATGATCGCCTGGTGAAATTCGGGATTGAACGGAGTGCCTACCGTCGACATCGCCTGCAAGCCTTCGCCGGCCAGCACTTGATCGAGCTGGCGGAAAATCATGTCGACGCCTTTGGACAAAGCCTCGTGATCCTTGTTGTCCTTACTCGCAGCCAGCGCGCGTTCGAAATTGTCAACGACCGGCAGCAACTGCTCGATCAATTTCAAGGACGCATACTTGGCGAAATCTTCTTTCTCCTTGATCGTGCGCCGTCTGAAATTGTCAAAGTCGGCTTGCGCCCGCAAGTAACGTTGCTGGTTTTCTTCCGCCTGCATCTTCAGCTGCTCCAGCTCTTGCTTGACAGCACCTTCTTGCGCGGAAGTTTCCGCTGCCTGCGCCTGTTCGTCTCCGGCCTCGGCAGCCTGATTCGACGCGTCCGGCGGTTCCGGCGCGTTCGCCTCATATGTAGCTTGCCCTTCGCGTTCGTTTACTTCTTCCGCTTGGGAAGCTTTTTGTTGTTGTTCCGTATTCAATGTGTGTCACCTCCTTAACCGATTCCGGTCCGTGGCCCGTTATATTTGCGCGATCGAACGATACGCGGGAACATCCTGTCCTGTTTCGTTATTGGATACCGCAATGAGTGCTGCCCGATGGACGCGACAGCCGCTTCGAAGACGACAAACGCTATTCTTCGGCGTGAGGCTGGCGCATCTTGATGACGGTATGAATGCGCAGCACGGCGCAGGCGACCTCGCCTGCCGCTTGAAGCGCGTGCAGCTTCACCTCGGAGGGATCGACGATACCGAGCTCGAGCATATCCGTCGTCGCACCGGTATCGCAATCGATGCCGATGCTGTCGCTTCGCGCTGCAATTTGCGCAGCCCGCACCTGCTCGACCTTCTCCAACGGGTTGTACCCCGCGTTGACGACGATCTGCGCCAGCGGCTTGCGCAGCGCCTGCGCAACAGCGGCGATGCCGAAGCCCTCCATGCCCTGCACGGTCTCGCGGTACCGCTCGAGCTCGTGCGCCGCGGCCATTTCGGCGGCCCCGCCGCCGGGCAAATACCCGGAGCGCAGCGCGGCCTGCACGCTCGAAGCCGCGTCGCGGGCGATGCGCAGCCGCTCGCCGACAACCTCGCTCGTGCTGGCGCCTACGACGATCGACACTTGCGGGCGGCCTTTGCCTTCGGCCAGGCGCACGCATTCGAGCCGCTCGTCGTAGGCGGCGTGCCCGGCGAAGCCGAGACAGCCGGCCAGCTCGGCGGCAGGCTTCAGCAGCCCGCTGCGGCGAATCGGCCGCGCGCCGGTATAATCCGCGACGCGGCGCAATTCCGCACGCGGCAGCCGCTGCAGGACCATGATGCCGTGGTCCGTGCAAAACTGCTCCGCTTCGGCGTCGACGCCGCGCTCGGAAGCGATCAGCCCGACCCGCAGCTCGGCCAGCTTCGCCAGCGACTGGCGAAACTGGTCGCGCAGCTGCATCTGCCGCTGGAAGCCCGCTTCGGTCATGAGCGCTTCGTCATCGACCGATTCCGGCTCGAACGCGTCCTGGAACAGCAGCACGTTCGCCGCAAACGGCGGGAAGTCCGGCTGTGCATTCGCCGGCTTCTTCGGCAGGAGCAGGCCCGGCCATACTTCGTTCTGCGCCTTGCCATGCGACAGCACGACATCGGAGAAGCGGAAGCTCGCTTCTCGCAGCTTCGGCAGGCCGAGCCGCTTCGCCCCCTCGATGATGAGACCGGCCAGATCGGCATGCTCTCGTCCGGCTACATACGCGATCCGATACAGCCGCGGATCGTCCAGCCCTTCGATGCGCCGAGCGCGGCCGGCAATCGACTGCAGCGCTGCCGCGACACCCTCCTGGATGCCGCGGACGACTTTAGCCACGGGCACGCCGCGCGTTACCTGGGCGACGCCTTCGGCTACGAGTGCACCTGCGAGCACTGTGGCTGTCGTCGTGCCGTCGCCGACCTCCTGCTGCTGCGAGCGCGCCACTTGAATGAGCAGGCGGGCTGCCGGATGCGATACGTCCATCGTCTCCAATATGGTCACGCCGTCATTGGTGATGATCACTTCGCCTTGAGCGCCGACCAGCATCGTATCGAGCCCTTTCGGCCCTAACGTGCCTTCGACGGCCGAGCAGATCGCCCGGATCGCGCCCGCGTTGTTGCGCAGCGTGGCGTAAGCTTCGTCGCCTTCCTGCCCCACTTTGTTCACTGGGTTCATCGATACCATCGCTCCATTAGATGGGTCATATCTTTGGACAAATGATCCAGCAGTTTAATGACTTTCGCATAATCCATCCGGGTCGGCCCAAGAATGCCGATTGTCCCAAGATGATGCCCGGCAACGGAATAACTTGCGGTGATCAGACTGCAATCGTTGAAAGCTTCCAGCTTGTTCTCGGTGCCGATACGTACCTGAATGCCTCCATCGGCTTCGGCGTCGTCGAACAGCCGAAGCAGCTTCGGCGTTTCCGAGAGCAGGTCGAGAATGCTCTTCACCTTGTCGACGTCTTTGAATTCCGGCTGCGTCAATATATTCGTCGTGCCGCCCAAGAAGATGCGTTCTTCCTCGCCCTGGTCGATCACTTGATCGAGCATGCCGAGCAATTCTTCATACCCCGCGGCAAAGCTGCTCAATTCGGCGGCGATTTCCGTGTACAGCTTCGACTTGAAGTGAAGCAGCGGCACGTTCTTCATTCGCGCGTTGAGCAAATTGACGAATCTCTCGATCTCCTGCATCGGAATGCCTTCCGGAATCGTAACCGTCTTGTTCTCGACCTGGCCCGTATTCGTAACGATAATCGCAACGGCCGTCCGGTCGTTCAGCGGAACGATCTGCAGATGTTTCAGCGTAGTGCTGTGCATCTCGGGACTCAGCACGATGGAAGTGTACGGCGTCAATTGCGACAAGATCATCGCCGCCTGCTGAACGACGCTCTCCATCTCCTGCATTTTCCCGGTAAAAAACCGCTTCAGCACGTCGATCTCATTGGTTGGGAGCTGTCCGTACGTGATCAGGTGGTCTACATAATATCGATAGCCTTTATTAGAAGGAATGCGTCCGGCCGACGTATGCGGCTGCTCCAAAAATCCCATCTCTTCCAGGTCTGACATTTCATTGCGAATGGTGGCCGGGCTGAATCCGACGTTACCGCGTTTGGAAATGCTGCGGGAGCCAATCGGCTCTGCTGAACGAATATAATCATCTACGATGGCACTTAATATATGTCGTTGGCGTTCGGTCAACATAACATTCACCTCCGAATCGTTAGCACTCCATTCAGGTGAGTGCTAAGCTAATACAAAAATAACAGACCCAAAGGGTCCGTGTCAAGTTCAATCGAGCCTTTTCAGCACAGCGATTTCATCGCAGCAATGCTGTTTTTTGCAATGAATGCAGTCACGCCAAACTTTCTCGGGGAAAATTTCTTTCGGTACGACGGTAAAGCCGTTTTTCTCGAAAAAGCTGACCTCATACGTGAGCGCCATCACCTTCGGAATGCCTTGCTCTCCGGCTTCCTGCACGAGCCGGTTTACGATCGCCTTGCCGATGCCTTTTCCCTTATAGCCGTCCACGACGCCAAGCGATCGAATCTCCACCAGATCTTGTCCGAGCCTCGTCAATGAACCGCATCCGATCAGCCGCTCTTCGTCCTCCGCTACGACAAACGTATCGATCTGGGAAGTAAGCACTTCCTTTGACCGCGGGAGCATGATCCCTTGCTCGGCATAGCCTTGAATAATAACGTATAATGAATCGACGTCCTGTTCCGTCGCTCTTCTGCAAGTAACGACCATTGCCCATCCCACCATTCGTATGTCTAAGTCGAAGTCCAAACATATGAATAAATATACAACGAATCGTATAAGCAATCAATCATTTTTTTGCTTCCGCCACGCCGAGAAATTCGCCGAACACCTCATTGCCGAGCGGAAGACCGCGATCGCTTAGCTTATAGCCTTCCTCCGTGCGCTCCAGCAGCTCCAGCCGAAGAAATTTGTCGATTACGGCGCCGAACACCGATTCCGGCTCACAGCCGAACTGCTCCATGAAATCCGCGCGGCGCACCCCTCTGCGCATACGCAAACCGACCATCATGAAATCTTCCATCGCTTCCTCGCGGTCCACTTCGTTCTTCTCCAGTATCGGAAGCCCCGACCGGGTAGCGTCAATATACGGCTGGACACCCTTGATATTCACATGTCTGAGACCGTGCACATAACCGTGAGCGCCCGCTCCAAGCCCGTAATAGCTCTGATTGCGCCAGTACATCATATTGTGGCGGCTCTCGAATCCCGGCCGCGCGAAATTGCTGATCTCATACTGCCCATACCCTGCGCCGCGCAGCGTATCCATGATGAGCTCGAACATGCCGACCTCTTCGTCCTCCTCCGGCAGCGGCAGCTGTCCGCGCTGGTACAGCGTATGGAACAGCGTGTTCTCCTCTACCTTGAGGCTGTAGATCGAATAGTGCGGCAAATTCAGCGCGAGCGCCTCCCGCAGCGTATCCTTCATGATCTGAATCGTCTGCTTGGGCAATCCGAACATCAAGTCGATCGACATGTTCGTAAAGCCCGCCGCGCGTGCGTTCTCCAGACTCCGGTACACATCGTCCGTATTATGAATCCGTCCGATTCCTTCGAGCAGCGCATTATTAAACGACTGCACACCGAAGCTGATCCGGTTCACCCCGCCGGCTTTCATCGCCTGCAGCTTCTCCAAATCCGTCGTTCCCGGATTCGCCTCCATCGTAAATTCCGCATTCGGCGCCAAATTCGGAAAATACGCACGTACGCGGCTCAGGAAGCTCTCCATTTGATCCGGCAGCAGCACTGTCGGCGTTCCTCCGCCTACGAAGACGGTCTCGATCTCGCCCGGCGGCACCTGCGCCGCGGTCTGCTCCATCTCCCGCTCCAGCGCATCGAGATAGTCCATGACGGGCTGACCTTTCAGCACGTAGGAGTTAAAATCGCAATAATGGCATTTGTTCGTGCAAAACGGGATATGAATGTAAACCGCCTTAGGCGTCTGTGTTCGCTGTAACATGGCTGCCTCCTTTCCCATATGAAAAGCAGGCGCTCGGTCCAGCCGGCAGCACCTGCTCACATGTTATCGTTTCGTTTATATTGTTGCTATCGTTTATTCGTCGATTCGAAGCACGGCCATGAACGCTTCCTGCGGCACCTCGACGCTGCCGACCTGCTTCATGCGCTTTTTCCCTTCCTTCTGCTTCTCGAGCAGCTTCCGTTTCCGGGAAATGTCGCCGCCGTAACATTTGGCGAGTACGTTTTTGCGCATCGCTTTGACCGTTTCTCTCGCGATGATCTTTTGTCCGATCGACGCTTGGATCGGTACCTCGAACATTTGCCGCGGAATGAGTTCCCGCAGCTTCTCGCAAATGATGCGTCCCCGGTTATAAGCCCGGTCGCGGTGCACGATGAACGACAGCGCGTCGACCTGCTCGGCGTTCAGCAAAATGTCCATCTTGACGAGATTGGATTGTCTATAACCGGACAGCTCGTAGTCGAACGAAGCGTAGCCTTTCGTGCTTGACTTGAGCTGATCGAAAAAGTCGTATACGATCTCCGACAACGGAATTTCGTAGGTCAGCGTCACGCGCGTCGTATCGAGATACTCCATGTTGATGAACTCGCCGCGCTTGTTTTGACAAAGCTCCATGATCGCGCCCACATAGTCGTTAGGGACGATAACCTTCGCCTTGACGTAAGGCTCTTCGACGAAGTCGATTTTTCCCGTCTCCGGGAATAGCGACGGGTTCTCGATGGTAAGCACGGTGCCGTTCGTCTGCGTCACGCGGAACACTACGCTCGGCGCGGTCGTGATGAGCGGAATGTTAAATTCCCGCTCGATCCGCTCCTGAATGACGTCCATGTGGAGCAAACCGAGAAATCCGCAGCGGAACCCGAAGCCGAGCGCGGTCGACGTCTCCGGCTCGAAGCTGAGCGACGCGTCGTTGAGCTGCAGCTTCTCCAGCGCCTCGCGCAAATCATTGTAATCGCTCGTCTCGATCGGATACAGGCCGCAGAATACCATCGGGTTGATTTTACGATAACCCGGCAGCGGCACTGGTGTCGGGTTTTTCGCATCGGTGACCGTATCCCCGACACGCGTATCGCCGACGGTCTTGATGCCGGCGACGATAAAACCGACGTCCCCGACTTCCAGCGAATCGACCGCGCCCATCCGCGGTTTGAACGCGCCGACCTCGATCACCTCGAAGGTTTTGTCCGTTGCCATGAATTTGATTTTCGAACCGGCGCGGATCGAGCCGTCGATGACCCGCACGTAGACGATAACGCCTTTGTACGGATCGTAGTGGGAGTCGAAAATAAGCGCCTTCAGCGGCTTGTCCGGATCTCCCGTCGGAGCCGGAACCTTTTGGACCACCTGCTCCAATATTTCCTTAATGCCGATTCCGGCCTTGGCCGAAGCAAGCACCGCCTCGCTTGCGTCCAAACCGATAACGTCCTCGACCTCCTGCTTCACCCGTTCCGGGTCCGCGCTCGGCAGATCGATCTTGTTGATGACCGGCAATATTTCCAGATTGTTATCGAGCGCCAGGTACACATTCGCGAGCGTCTGCGCCTCGATCCCTTGCGCCGCGTCGACGACGAGCAGGGCGCCTTCACAGGCGGCCAGGCTTCGGGATACTTCATACGTAAAGTCGACGTGTCCGGGCGTATCGATCAAATTCAATATATATTGTTCGCCGTCATCGGCAGTGTAGTTCAAACGAACGGCTTGCAGCTTGATTGTAATGCCGCGTTCTCGTTCCAGATCCATCTGGTCGAGCACCTGTTCCTGCATCTCACGCGACGAAAGCGCGCCCGTAAACTCCAATATCCGATCCGCCAACGTCGATTTCCCGTGGTCGATATGGGCGATAATGCAAAAATTTCTGATTTTCTTTTGTCTGGCTTGGATATCCATCGTCGGCAAAAACCTCACTAACCTGCAAATTTACAATACTTCTGATTATAGCAGTTGTGAAGGTTCGCAGCAATGGACGCTTGCATACAGGTAAAATTCGTTATTTGAACAGCGCCTCGAACAGCGAGACGATGAAACGGATGCTGTGATGCGCCGCAATTTGCAGCAAATCTCCCGTCTTGTTGCCTACGCGGTTAATGCCCGTGTCCCCGCCCTGCAGCTCGACCGGCTCGGGTCTCGCCGGCTTGGCCGGAGGCTTCGGCTTGACGGACGCCGCGGCTCCCGTCGATCCCGCCGAAGCGGCGCTGTACGAGCGCGGCTTGGCCGGTTCCTCCTGACGCACGAGCGGTCCGCCGATCCGCTCCGTTCCTTGCGCCGCCAGCGATACGCCGAAGAAGAGGCAGAACGCCATCGCCAGCGCGATGCCTCCCGTTTGGATCCACCTGTTCCGTCTCATCGTTCCCCACTCCCGTCCGTTCGGTATCAGCTTTGCTTCTTCGGCTCCTGCGAAGGTGCCGGCGCGTCCACTTTCTCCGCATTCAAGATCACTTGCGAGATGGCGACTGCGAGCGCATCGGCCGTGCGGTAGCATTCCTCAAGGCTGTTGTCGACCCCGCCGACCTCGATCAGCACGCTGCTTTCCGAGTAATTTTGATTGTATACGCCGTTGCCTTCCCCCGACTTGGCATGGATGCCTTTGGACAGACCGGGGTATTTCGTTTCCAGCACTTGATGAATTTGCTCGGCGAATTCGTAGTTTTGCTTCCAGTCCGGATTTTTGCCGCCGATAATAAAATACACTTGTGCGTAGTCTTTGCCGTGGATACTCGCCGTCGTCTTGTCGCGGCGCTGCGAATCGCGGTGAATGTCGAAATAATACTTCAAGTCGGGATGTCCCGAGCTGGCTTCCTGCAGCGTGTTCAAAGAATATTTATAAGAATAATAGTAGTTGAAGCCTTTTTCGATCGCGGGGTAGTTTTTATCCGAATGTACCGCGCCGATGCCTTCTTTCTCCAGCATTTGCGCCAGCCGCAAGCCTACCTGCGTCACGTTTTTTTTCGGATCATACGCTTTGTCCGGGTCCTTGACGCCCGGCAGCTCCGGCAAATACGATTCCTGATTATGCGTCTGATAGATGAACGCTACGTTTTTCCCCGCGGTCACCGGCGGCGCCGCGACCGGATTCGGCATCACCGGTCCGTGCACCTCGCCTTCTTTCTCATTTGCAGGTGCGCCCGGATTGGCAGTAATAGAGCCGGCCTCTCCCAAATTTTGCGGATTGAACACATCGGCCCGGGGCGTGTAATCCTCCGGTGAGTCCGCCGCAAACCCCGACGGGCTGAGCAGCACGGTCCGGTCCTGTGCCATGCCCGGGACTTCTCTAGCAATGAGCGTTCGCGGATCTTTAGGATTCAGATCGGTCAGAAGCGAGAATAAAAATCCGGATACGTTGGACTGCGAGAAGGTGAACGCCTTCCGGTCCGTATTCAGCTGCGGCACTTCCATTCCCATCATATCCATAAAAAATCGGCTCGATACCGACGAGGCCAGGCCTTTCATGGAGGATGAGGGCGTCGTTCCCGTCACTTTGGACTGAATGTAGCCGAGCAATCCAAGCAATATAAAAAAGAGAAGGCATCCGGTTATCAAATAGGATAGCGTTCGCGTATAGACGCCGATCATCGATCCCGATTTCGTGTATTTTTCCAAATTCAACATCACAGCCGGCCGTTTCATAGTCAATTCCTCCTCAATCTTCGTCCTGGATGTTCGCTGCGGCACAAGGAAAGCCGTACAACGCGATTCGTCCGTCGAAGGCGCCATATCCGTGAATGGTTCGCTAGCCTTCTGTCCTTACCCGTACTCTAGTAAACAATCTATGAGGCGTCGGAAGAAGATAGAACCGCCGGACCAAAAAAAGAGAGAGGACGGTTGCTAGATTACAGGCCAAATGAAAGAGCGGGCCGTCCTTACCCGTGGACGAACCCGCTCCGTATGCGACTGGCTGCGATTCCTTAATGCGTATATGCTGCGACGTTATCAACATCGACCGCTTCGTGCAGCGCCGCGTTCAAGCCGCTTGCCACAATGTTGGCGATGTCCTCGATGAATTGGTCGATTTCCTTCGGCGTGACGAGCAGATCATGTCCTAGCGGATTGAGCACTTCCTTCACGAGCTGCAGCCGTTCGTTCTCCTGCAAGTTGTCCATCAGGCCGAGAATTTGGCCGGTGTTGGCCGTCTGCCTTTGAAAGTGGTTATGCATCATGTCGAACGCGTTATTCACGATCGTAGAAGCGTAGACGACCGTGGGCACGCCGATGGCGATGACCGGCACGCCAAGCGTATCGATCGTCAATCCTTTGCGCTTGTTGCCGATGCCGGAGCCCGGATGAATACCGGTATCCGCAATCTGAATCGTCGTATTCACGCGCTCCAGCGAGCGGGATGCCAATGCATCGATAGCGATGACCAGATCCGGCTTGGACCGGTCGACGATGCCCTGCACGATTTCGCCGGTCTCGATACCCGTCGTTCCAAGAACGCCCGGAGCAACGGCACTAACTGGGCGATAACCGGGACTGACTTGATCGGGCACCAGCTCAAAATAATGGCGCGTCACGGTCATGTTCTCCACAACCAACGGTCCCAAGGCATCCGGCGTGACGTTCCAGTTGCCGAGGCCGATTACGAGCACGCTGGCGTTTCTCGGAATGCTCAGCTTTTGCAAAAACTTCTCGAATTCCTGAGCGAATACGGTGGCGACCCGGTCCTGCAAGTCGCTGTCCTTTTGCCGCAGCGCCGGTACTTCCAGCGTAATGTAATGCCCCGGAAGCTTGCCCAGCGCTTGCGCGCCTTGCTCGGACGTAATATCGATCACGCTCACCTTGATGCCTTCCTTCTCGTAACCGGAAGAAAGAACCCCGGGAATGGTGGGCTGCGCCGCCGCCGCAAAGTCTCTTGCCTCCAACGCCAAGTCCGTCCTGACGGAATATGCGCTCAAATCCGCTTCCATCTGCTCGTCTCCCTTCATCCTTTTCTCGCCGTATATTGTTTGACAAAGAAAGCGGCCTTATGCAAAAGATTCCGCAGGCCCAAGCTGCTCTATTGCTTTTTAATATGGGTCATGTTAGAATATCAAGAGTTGTCAACAATTGATGATTTGTGTTTTATTGCAAGTTGTAGTAGGAGGTGAACGTCATGCCAAACATTAAATCCGCTATCAAACGCGTGAAAGTAAGCGAAAAGCGCCGTATGCGCAACGCATCCCACAAATCCGCTCTTCGTACTGCTGTGAAAGCTTTCGAAACGGCTGCTGCAAGCAGCAACGTTGAAACAGCTCAATCCGCACTGATCGCAGCCAGCAAGAAGCTGGACAAAGCAGCGACCAAAGGTTTGATCCACAAAAACGCCGCTGCCCGCAAAAAATCCCGCTTAGCGAAGAAGCTGAACCAGCTGTCCGCACAAGCGTAATAGCAAGAAGCGAAGATCGGAGCCGCTTACTGCATCCGATCTTATAAAAAGACCATGATCCCCTTAACGGAGAACATGGTCTTTTTTGCTGCCTGCCTATTCGGCTGCGCCTCTACGACGCCAACTTCAGCAGGAACATTTCGAGTCCGAGCACTTTATCGATTTTGCCGCTCTTCATCTGATAGTCAAGATCCGCCAACTGCTGCAGCAGCTGCCCGAGCCGCTTCGCTTCGAAACGTTCCGCCTGGCCGGCGGCGATCTTCACCGCGTACGGATGGATGCCGAGCTGGCTGGCCATCTGCTGCTGGGAGTACCCCTGCTGGGACAAGTCCTTGACCTGAAACATGATGCGAATTTGGCGGGCGATGAGCGCCACAATTTTGATCGGCTCCTCTTTGCGGCGCAGCAGCTCGGCCAGCATCGTGAACGCTTGTTCGAGCCGCACCTGGACGATACACTCGATCAGTTGAAAAATATTTTGCTCGATGCTGCGGGTAACGAGCTGCTCGAGATCCGGAATGGTCAGCGTGCCGCCCTTTCCGACGAACAGCGCGCATTTCTCGATCTCCTTGACGAGCGCCTGGAGGCTGGTGCCCGTATACATAATGAGCTGCTCCGCGGCGCCCGGCGCAAACTGCAGCCCAGCTTTCTCCGCCTCGCGTTGAACCCACTGCGTCAGCTCGCTGTCCGAGAGAGCCGCGCAGGGAACCAGCGCATCCGCCTCCTTCAACGCCTTGACCAGCTTCTTCCGTTCATCCAGCTTCTCGGCGTCCACCGTAAACACGATGATAGAGAATTCCGCAGGCGCCTTCAAATAACTGAGCAGCCGTTCCGGCTTATGCTCCACCTTGGCGCTCTCCTTCGCTCCGGTCAGGAACAGGGCGTTAGAAGCGATCACAATCTTGTGCGGCACCATGAACGGCAGCGTCTCGGCTTCATCGATGACAACGTCGAGCGGCGTTTCGGCCATATCGTATTTATTGATCGCGAACTCCCGTTGGCCCGGCTCCACCAGCTTGTCCGTCAGCCGTTCGACTACCTCCTGCATTAAGAACGTCTCCGGCCCGTAGCATACATATACCGGCTTGTGCTGTCCCTTGTTGATTTGCCTGACCGCCGTCTTGACATCCATCGTGCTTCAACTCCGTCTTCATTATCGCCTTTGCTCGTTTCATCATACCAACAACGAAGGGATTACGTCAAAGCCGCCGGACGGCGTTTTGACGTAATCCCTTCGTCCGAAACCCATCTATATAAACACCGGAGGGATCGCTCTAGAAACGATCCGCTCAGGTGGTCATACGACGTGAATCGCGTGTACGTATACTTATATATACGTTAACGGCTTCTTATGTGTGCGTCATTTCAAGCCTGTTTTTTTATGAAATTTCCGTGAAGACCGGGCTTGAAATGAGCCGGACGGCTTCAAGGCTTGCTCTCCGTCTCCTTCAAGTCTTTCATGGAGATGACAAACGTCTTGACTTGCTCCGAAGCTTTCACCCGGTACGTCAGTTTATATTCGGCGGACCAATCGGCAAGCTCAATCTTGAAGTCGCCGTCTTTCCATTCATACTTGGACACGTAAGCCTCTTTGCCCTGCTTGTCGTACACGACCACGCGTCCGTCCTTGACCGTCGCCTTATAGGCGTTGTCTGTGGTCGACACTTCGGTGACTGGAGCAGGCGCGGACGGGATGGCCGCAATGCCGTAAGCTCCGGTGCCCAATGTCCCGGAAGGCTGCTTCGGCTCGGCTGCATCCGCCGCCCGCTGATCTTGAACCGTACCGTGGGTCTCCGGAGCTGCCGCGCTCTTCTGCGAATCGTCGGCCTTCGGAGCGATTGTCAACGACTTCGCCTCGTTCGGCTTGATATCCGCATTCGGCTGCTGCGCTTGCGGCTGCTCTGGCTCGGCCTGCTCCCGCAGGACAGTTGCGCCCGGCTGCTCCGCGTTCGTGCCGGCTTCCGGCGCCGGCGGCGTGCTGACTGCGGGCGCCTTCTGCTGCGGCTCGGCCGCCTTCGGCGGCTGCGGCGCCGGACTACTGGACCGCGAAGCCGCATTGCCTGCTGCGGGCGGGACGGTGTCCCCTGCCGGCGCAAACTTCTCCACCGCGACATCCTTTTTCTCCGCTCCGCTCCCTGCGGCCGCTTCCGGCGGCTTCGCTCCGTTCGCCGGCTGGTCCTGCAGCGGCGCCGATTTCGGAGCATACGGCGTTGATTGACTTGCCGCGCCTCCCGCTTGCTGCCCCGCGCTCTCGTTCGAAAGCGAGAGCATCAGCTTGCCGGCATCCTTCTCGGAGGATGGCTGCTGGCCGAACAGGAAGAAGCCGACGACCAGTCCGGCAGCTACCACACCGCCGAATACCGGGAACGAAACCCAATCTTTTATTTTTTTGCGCCAGCCGGAAGGCGGGTCGTTCCGTTCCGCTGCCGCCGCGTGGCTATCTTCTTTCGCCTCGGCCGCCTGCGTCAAGCGCAAGTCCTGCACTTCGCCGGCGGCAGCGTCCAGCTGCTCCAGCTTTGGCATAATGGCGTCGACTAGACTGAATGGAGGCGTTACTTTAGGCAAAGATTCCAGCTCATGCGATAAGTTTACAAGACGCTCGAACAGCTCCGTGCAGTCCGGGCACTGCTGCAGATGCTGGAGCATCCGGCGGTATTCCGTCTCTTCGAGATCCCGATCAAGGTATCTCTGCATCAGCTCGATCACCTCTTGACACATCATCCCCGTACACTACCTTTCTTTAACGATTCGTATATCCCACTTGTCGCTGCTCCCGCTTCCGGCGAGCAACCGCGTATGCTCTTCTATGTTCGTCTATCCCCGTACCGCATCGCTGCTCGGCTTCTTATATTCGCGCAGGATCGACTGCAACTGCTGACGCGCCCGGAACAAATACGATTTCACCGTATTGATGGGCAAATCCAGCGATTCCGCGATCTCGTTATACGAGAAATCCTGCAAATACCTGAGCACCACCACGGAACGATGATGCTCCGGGAGCTTGTCGATGGCATCACGGATGTCTTGGGCAATATACGAAGACATCACTTCGTCTTCCACCGTCGTATGGTCGGTAAAGCTCAGATCATGCTGTTCGATCGAGACGGTCGGCTTCGTTCTCCGGAATTTATCGATGCACAAATTCGTCACGATGCGCTGCACCCAGGTCTTGAACTGAGCTTTTTCCTCGTAGGAGTTGATTTTGGTATATATTCGTATTAATGCTTCCTGTGCGGCGTCCAATGCGTCCTGCTCATTGCCCAGAATGTAATAAGCAGTGCGATAGACATGATTCTCGATTTCTCGCAGTAGGGTAATTAGAGCGTCGCGATCGCCCGACTGGGCAGCCTTGATTAATTCTGGCGCTACCACTGGGATCCCCCTCTCTTGCAACCTTATAAACGAAACGTTTCCTCAAAATGTTGCAGCTACTATAACTCTATTCAGGATATCAAATTTTGGGTGGCAGGTACATAGGAACCGCCGGCGGGCCAATACCCAATTTTTAGCGGCCCGGCGCCGCTGCCGGCTCTGTCCTCCACGGCAAAAAAAACAGACCTTGATTTCCTGACCGTAACGGTCGGATCAAGGTCTGTATGTGTCAACCTATAATTATACCGGCTTCGCCGCCGCGTTCTTCGCATTTTTCCGCTCGGAGACGACGATGCCCGCGAAGATCAATGCGATGCCGAGCCACTGCAGCAAGCCCGTGCGCTCGCCGAGCAGCAAACCGGAGATGACGATCACGACAGGCAGCTCCACGGCGCCAAGAATGGCAGCCATGCCCGTGTCCAAACGCGGGGCCCCCTTGGCGAACAAGTACGGCGGAATAATCATGCCGAACAAGCCGAGGATTGAAGCCCAGAACCACAGCCCGCTGCCAATGGATCCGTTCCACAGAAACTGCGGCGGATACACGAGCAGTACGACCAGCAGCGCGCCGGTCACCATCCATGCGCTCCGGAACAAGGTCGGCACCTCCGTCGCCACTCTTCCGCTAACATACATGTTCAGCGTATAGCTCGCGGCGGCAAGAATGCCAAGTCCGACCCCGGAGAAACTGAGCCGTTCGAGCGCAGCTCCGCTCAAGCCCGACGCCATTAGCGTTCCGGCGAGAATGATGACGATCGCGACAATTTGATGACGCCCCGGCTTTTTGCCGTGCAGCATCCATTCCAGCAGCATGCCCATCCAGGTAAACTGAAACAGCAGCAGAATGGCAAACGATGCGTCGAGATTTTGCAGCGAGAAATAATAGAAAATACCCGTCAAGCCGGTAAACACGCCGCTCCCCGTCAGCTTCAGCACCGCTTTGAACGACATTTGCTTCAGCTTACGGTAAAACGGAATACAGAGCAGCCACAGGACAATAAATCCGAAGGCGACCTGACTCCCCGTAATTTCCCCCGGTGTGAAGCCGTCCTTGTAGCCGAGCTTCACGAAAGTGGACAGCACGCCGTAGGACGCCGCTCCGACGAGCAGCAGCAAGCTCGCTTTCGTTCGTT
The DNA here is from genome assembly GCF_910593845.1 of Paenibacillus solanacearum. Lineage (GTDB taxonomy): Bacteria > Bacillota > Bacilli > Paenibacillales > NBRC-103111 > Paenibacillus_G > Paenibacillus_G solanacearum. The sequence continues at coordinate 50,190 of NZ_CAJVAS010000020.1, forward strand.
CTTTCAGAAACATACACCATACCTCTTGTTATGCATCCCTCACCCACCCGCTAAGACGAAACGCAACCCGGAAATCCGGACTGTTTTCTCCCGCACAAAAGGTCAATATAACAAAATATCGAGCTCCGGACAACTGGCAAGCGACGGAAGGGTCAAGCAGCGGAAGCGGCATGACGCAGTCCATGTGCCGCAAACGCGGACGATGCATGTGGGCTATGCCGCTATCTTACTTTCCTTGCTCTTCGCCATACATACCACAGTATTACCGCTGCTCCCGCGGCCATTCCGATCATCGCAACCCACAAATTGGAATACAATCCGTTAAATCGGCCTTCTAACTGAACCTGCTTCGTGGGAGCCTTCCCTTCGCCCAATACAGCCAGATCCGCCTGCGCCTGCTCTAATCCGCTCGTTCGATCGCAAATGATGGTGATCAACAGCTCGTTGTCGCCGTACATGGTAGACGGGCGGGCGTATACCAAATACGACTTGTTTTTTTCAAAATGAAATCCGCAATCCCCTCCGCCGCTTCCCGTGTGAATGATGATCTGCGATTCCTCAGAGCCTTTCCATACCCGGCTTACCTCAAATAGCGCAGCCTTCGTGAGACTTCCGTTCATGTGTCTTTGTTCCTTTACATCAAGTACCCGGCCGCTGAAAACCTGCTGCGAACGGCTGAATTGTTCATTGACCTCCTGGGGTCGGGCGCAGGAGCACGCATAAACAGCCGAAGGAACAAACCCGGACAGTATCATTGAAAGAAACACGGTCAACAGCATTAATTTTGTAATTGAACTCATGACGGCAGCCCCTCCAGCTTCACCTATACATTGAGGATGTATGTAATAACAACGATACATTTCCCGCTAATGTTGCGGTCGGTGGGAAATTAGGGCGAGGGTAGGCCTCCTTTATTTGTAATATAAATGAAATGTGATTTTCATCTTACATTAATGTTCAGCGCCTATACTAAGAGTCGACCCCCTTTTTGATATATAAATTCTTTAGCCCCACAGCCGCGCAGGCTTGTGGGGCTCTTTCTTTCATCATCCCGTTTAGTTCTCCGCAGATCCGGGCAGCTTCGTTCGCATGCGGATTTGGCCGTCCTTCACAGCCATCTGGACTTCACCGTGACGATCGGTCCGGTGAATGCTGATCGAGCTTGCGGTCAGCCGGTCGATTACCTGCGGGCTCGGATGGCGGTATATGTTATTCACGCCTGCCGAGATAACGGCATGCTTCGGCTGCCACGCGGCAAGCCACTCGAGCGAGGTCGACGTTTTCGAGCCGTGATGCGCGATCTTGATCACGTCGACCGGACCGGTGCCGGTCAAGCCAGTGTCATCTCGTCCGTGCGTACCGTCGGCGGTCGGCCGCTCCTTGCCGGACCAGGCCGCAATCACTTTCCGCTCCGCCGCCGTGTCCATGTCGCCGGTAAACAGCCAGCGCGTACCGGCCATTTCCATTAAAAATACGACAGAGCTCGGATTTTGTTTTTTCTCCAGCTTGATCTCCATCCCCTTCTCTTCCACTGAAGGCAGCGGCGACAAAATATGGAGCGTCGTATCTCCGCCCGCCCGCAGCGTATCGCCTGCGCTCACCCTCACCAGCTCGGTGCCTTTGCTCAGCGCCGTCTGAAACAGTGCTTCCACCGCTTCTCCCGGATTAAGCGTGCCGTTGAACAGCAACCGCCGCACGGGAATTTGTTCCAGCACCGCCTGCAGCCCGCCGTAATGATCGGCATCTTGATGCGTGAGCACGATTTCGTCGATGGTTTGCACGCCCCGTTTTTTGAGCAGCGGCACCAGCAGTTTTTTTCCTACCTCATACGGCTCCTGCCTCTGCTTCCATTCTTCGCCAGGCTTCCGGAACGTAACCGTACCGCCGCCGTCCACCAGGATCGTATGCCCCCGTCCTGGCGTTCGAATCAGGATGCTGTCACCTTGCCCGACGTCGAGGAACTGGACACGCCCTTCTGCTTTGCCCGATTCGAGCGAATACGCGAACCACAGCAGAGCGATAAAGCCGCAGACGCTCGCCGGCAGCAGCAAGCCTCGGTTCAGCGCCGACAACCGCGCTTGCCAGACCGCTTCCTTATCGGTATACAGCATCGGCATCGGTGCAGCCGAATCCGCCGCCGCCTCTCCCGCGTGACGCTCCCGGGCGAAGTGCAGACACCAGCCAAGCGCTGCCAGGAGGCCGTAATACGATAAAATCCAGATCGGGCTCGGCGTCGGCCATAGCGTTTGGAACGCATCCAGCCGGCTGAACCATTCAACCACGGCAAACAGCGCCGCGTTCACTTTAACGACCGTCCATCCGATCCATGCGCCTGCCGCAGCATGCAGCAGCGCAGTGAGCATCGCCACCGTGCCGACGGGCATCACAAACGTGCTGAACACCGGAACGATGATGAAGTTGGCAGCCAGCGACAGCAGCGAGAACTGGTTGAAGTAGTAGATGGAGATCGGAAAAGAGATGAGCTGCGCCACCACCGTAATCGACAGCGCGTCCCTAAGCTTCTTGTGCGACACAGGCAGCAGCCGGTTCATATGCGGAACGCCGAGCATAATGCCCAGCGTCACCAGATAAGACAGCTGAAAACTCACATCCACCAAGTAATACGGGTCCCAGATCAGCATCCCGAGCCCCGCGATAAAAGCGATGTTCATCCCGTCCTTCATCCGGTTGCGGTAGGCGGCATACAGTGCGATCATCGCCATGATGCCCGCGCGCACGATTGAAGGCGACGCCCCCGTCACCATGATGTACAGCGGGACTAGTGCCATGGCGGTCAGCAAATAGGATTCACGCGTCATCCCGAGCTTGCGCAGCACCCACAGTACGCATCCCAGAAATATGGCCACATTGAGACCCGAAATCGCAATAATATGCGTCAAGCCGAGGCGGGAGAAACGGTCGAATTGCTGCGGATCGATCTCGTCCGTCAGCCCGATCAGCATTCCCTTCATAAATCCGCTCTGCTCCGGCGGAAACAGCAGCTCCACCTGGTCTGCAAGCAAGCCGCGGAACCGGTCGTTCCAGCGCAGCGGCAGCCACACTCCCGCCTTGTCCGGCGGCGTGACCGTAATCGCGCCGAGCCCTTTGACCGTCAGCTGCCAATGAATGTGCTTGTAATACAAGTAACGTCGGTAATCGAACCCGTCAAAATTACGCGCACCGGAAGGCTGCTTGATCGTCCCGCTCAGCTCGATCCGGTCTCCTCTTTGCCAGCCTTTCGCTGTATCCTGCTCCTGCTTTTTCAGCAGGCGAACGGACACGATCAACCGCTCCTTTCGGGAAAGCTGGAGCACCTGCTGCGCGCCGGCTTCCGCAGAACGGGCCGCAGTGGCCGCTTCCGCATCAAGGAGCGGTTCCTTGCCGCGCGCCGACGCGTATGCTGTCGTCTCCGTCCGCTCCCCGGCGTCGACTTGATCGGCCGTTTCCTTGTCCGCCTCCGCATCCGTATCTGCAGTTGCTTCCATCCCCTGCCCCCGTTCAACCGAGTCTGCCTCCAGCTGAAAGCTGACGCGATCGCCATCCACCTCCACAGTCGAGACGATCATACCGCGCACGCTTACCTCCGCTTCCGCATCGACCGGCAGCGATAGCGCCGTTCGGTTGCGACCGTCGTACTCCCCGAATATTCCGGCCGCCGCGGCCATAATCAGCAAAGCTGCGATTGCGGAGGTTCCCCGGAGCTTGTACATGAAAACGAGACAACACAGCATCCCCGCGCCCATGCTTACATAAACGTTCAGCATCTCCGTTTGCCATACCAAGGCCAGCATATAGCCCAAAATCCAACAGACGGCAATGCCGACGATCGGCCGTTCGTTCATCGTTTCCGTTCCTCCTTTCCGCATGCAAAAAAGAACCTCTACTCGCCAACAGGCTAATAGAGGTTCTTCCTCAAGGTGACAATGATTCAGTTATGCACTTCGGTTATCGTTCCGGGCGGCGGCTCGTAGCCGATCAAGCTGCGGAACTTGATATGCCGCTGTTCCATCAGGGCGCTTACCTTCTCGCTATCCTTCGGATACGAGCGGTGGAATACGATCTCGACGATGCCGCTGTTCGCGAGCATGTTCGCGCATGTCCAGCAGGGCTCGTCGGTGACGTAGACGACCGAGCCTTCCCGGTCTTCCCGGTCGGTGAACAGCAGCAGGTTTTGCTCCGCATGAATGGTGCGGATGCACCGCTGCTTCTTGATCACCCGTTCGGCCCCGACTTCGCTGACCACTTCGAACTCTTCCACGAGCATGCAGCCCGCCTCCGAGCAATCGGGCACGCCCATCGGCGCGCCGTTGTACGCCGTGCCAAGCAGCTTTTTCCCTTGCACCAGTACGGCGCCCACATGACGACGGCCGCATTGCGATCGGGTCGATGCCATGTATGCCATATCCATAAAGTAAGTGTCCCAATCCTTGCGCGCGATCATCGTACAAGCGCTCCTTACTGCTGGCTGGCCTGGATCGCTTGACCCAAGTCATGCAGTATATCGTCGATCGACTCCGTGCCGATGGACAGCCGGATCATGCCCGGGGTTACGCCCGCCTTCGCTTGTTCCTGCTCGGAAAGCTGCTGGTGTGTCGTGCTGGCCGGATGAATGATCAGCGACTTCGAATCGCCGACGTTGGCCAGGTGAGAGAACAACTGGACGTTATTGATCACTTTGCGGCCCGCTTCCACGCCGCCTTTAATTTCAAACGTCAAGATCGCGCCTTGGCCTTTCGGCAAATATTTTTGCGCCAGTTCGTACGAGGAATGGCTCGGCAGACCGGCATAGTTGACCCAAGCAACCGCGTCGTTGTTCTCAAGGAACTGGGCAACCTTAAGCGCGTTGGAGCTGTGGCGCTCCATCCGCAAATGCAGCGTTTCCAGCCCTTGGAGCAGCAGGAACGAATTGAATGGGGAAATCGACGCCCCCATGTCTCTGAGCAGCTGCACGCGCGCTTTAATGATATAAGCGACCGGTCCGACCGCATCCGAGTAGACCACGCCGTGATAGCTTGGGTCCGGAGTCGTCAGGCCCGGGAATTTGTCGGTCGATTTCCAATCGAAGCGTCCGCCGTCCACGATCACGCCGCCGATGGAAGTGCCGTGACCGCCGATGAATTTCGTCGCGGAATGAACGACGATGTCGGCGCCATGTTCAATCGGACGGCACAAATACGGGCTCGGGAACGTGTTGTCGACGATGAACGGAACCTGATTCTCATGCGCGATCGCCGCAATCGCCTCGATATCGAGGATGTCGCCGCGCGGGTTGCCGATCGTCTCCGCATAGACCGCTTTGGTCTTCGGCGTAATTGCCTTACGGAAGTTCTCTGGATCGCTCGGATCGACGAAATGTACCTTGATGCCGAGCTTCTGCAGCGTAATGGCAAATAAGTTGTATGTACCGCCGTACAAATTGGTGGAAGACACGATCTCGTCGCCCGCTTCCGCGATGTTCAGGATCGCATACGTAATCGCCGCTTGGCCGGAAGCGGTAGCCAGCGCCGCCAGACCGCCTTCCAGCGCTGCGACGCGCTTCTCGAACACATCGGTCGTCGGGTTCATGATGCGGCTGTAAATATTGCCGAACTCCTTCAGGGCAAACAGGTTGGCCGCATGATCCGTATCGCGGAACCCGTAAGAGGTCGTCTGGTATAAAGGTACTGCGCGGGACATCGTAGTCGGATCAATTTCTTGGCCGGCATGGACGGCCAACGTTTCGAGAGCAAGCTTGCGTTCTTCTGACATATAATGCGCCTCCTTGAAAAATAACATGAATTGGAATAAATCTGTTACTATTCTCGCATATTTAGAAGAAAAACGAAAGCGTTGTCTATGAAAAGCTTTAAAGTGATAGAGCATGGCTTGAGGACTGCGGTTTTTCGCTTAAAAAAGCGGCTTAGCACTACAAATGTCTAAAACATGTATTGTATCTCACTGGCCGTCGCGGCTGCGAATCATCAGATCGGTCACCACGGCGGCATGGTCGGAATAAAACGGATGCTGCGCGTTCTCATGGCCGGGCAATCGCCGGTCTACGGTGTATGCGTCGAGCACCCGTACCCCGCTCCCGCGCGTCCATATATAGTCAATCCGCCCGGGAACGTGGCCGTATCCGTATTGGGGACTCCACGTCGGTCCGGGGAACCGGCCGGCATCCGGATGCGCCCAGCGGTACGCGTCGGTGAAGCCCGCTTCCTCGAACAGCCTCGTCACCGGCCATGGCAGCACAAGCCCTTCGTGATTCGGCGCATCGGCAAATTCGGCGCTCCAGTCGTGATAGGACATCGTGTTCAGGTCGCCTGCGATGATGACCGGCGACGGATCGTCACCCACAAAGCCGGGGAGGCGGGTGCGAAGCGCGATCTTCGCCATGGCCAGCCGTCTTTCTTCATCAGTCGCAACGATGTCGCGGTCCGTGTAGGTACGCGGCCGTTTGCCCTTGATCTCGGCCGCCGTCTTGTTCGTAAAGCCCCACGCTTGGGGCGCATGCCACAGCCATATATTGAACAGATGAAGCTCTTGTCCGTCCGGGAGCCGTACTTTGATACCTCCGAAGTTAAAGCTGTCGAGCCCCTTTTCGTTAATGGGGGCATATTGTTTTACCAGCGGAAACCGGCTGAAAATCCATAGATTATCCCGGTCTTCCGGCTGTCCCGGGCGATTCGTAATTCGCGTGCCGTTGTAACGGCGCTCCTCGGGCAGCCCTTTATTGAGACCGTCCAATATGCTTTGACCGGATCCGTACGTCTCCAAAATAAACAAAATGTCTGCATGCTGCGCGCGAATAAGCTCGATCAAATCGGAAACATTGCCGTCGCCGCCCGCAGCGCGCCCGCCCTGCCATATATTCCATTCCATTACGCGGAGCCGGGTCCCGAGCGGCCGATCCGTCATTTCCACCGAGGCGGACACGCTCAGCTCCCCGGACGGCGCGATAAAATCGGGCGATAGAGCCGCATCCCCTTCGGGATAGAGGACGCGGCGAGCCAGCACTTTACCTTGATGGGCAACCGTAATGACAACTTCTCCGCCCAGCCTCGCCGCACCGTCTCCGCTCAGCTTAATATGGCAGCGCTGTCCGGCAGCTGTGTGCGCGCGGGTTGCCGCAACGGGCTCGTGACCGGAAAATGCCGCAACGGCTGCCGCCTTCTCGCCGCAAACCAGTTCCATAGCAAGCCGGGAGCCCGGCGCAACCGGTTCCCCCGACAAGCTAACAGCAAAGGTCACGCGGTCGCCCTCAATCGTCTCCGTTCGGTTCCCTGCAGCCATGGGGCCCAGGATGGCCAGCAAGCCGGCAAGCGGTACTGCCGCAGCCATATAACCTATCATGCGTTTCCTGTTCATATTCGTCCTCCTTGGGATGACAAGCCCGGCAGCCCGCGCCACTAAGTTTCCTCGGTCAAATCGCCAGGCGAACCGCAGGACGCATTAGCGGCAAAAGAGTGTGCCGACGCTCTCCAATGTCCGCTGCCGGGTTACTGCCATTCCTCCAGCAGCTTCTGATTCGATTGCTCTTCCGCTTTGCGCAGCGCAGAATTGATGTCCAGCGCGCCGGTAGCGACCGATTTGGAAGCTTCCAACAAGTAAGCGTTCGGAATACGGTCATATTCCGACGATTCGGCCAGCTTTTGCGGATTTTGCTTAAATAGCGCTTCGATATGCTTGCCTTTGAGAATGCCGAGCTCGCTCCCGAACGCCTGCTCCACCGCTTTGTCCTTCAATGCGGGCAGCAGCCCTTCCCGGGACAGCTTGGTCTGGTATTCGAGTGACGTCGATAAAAACTTCGCGATATGAAAAGCGACGGCCTGATGTTCTCCGTGCGCTGAAACGGACACAAGACTCGGAGCTGCGCTGCGGCTAAAGCCGTCGATCGTAGGTGTCTGGGCCATGTCCCACCAGCCGAGCTTGTCCCCTTGCTTGGAGGCCGCTTCCAGACGAGACAAATCGTAATGGAACGGATACATGGCAAGCGCCTTGCTCGTATAAAACAGCTTATGCGCCTGCGTGTAATCAAAGTAAGTCATGCCGGGTACGTTAAAGCCGTCCTGCAGTATTTTGAACACGCGTTCCATTTCCGGATTGTTGATCGTCGCTTTCTTGTTCTTCAGATCGATAAAGCCTTTGTTGAAATAGCTGTACAAAAAGCTGTAGTTTCCGGGAAAATATCCGATGAATTGCGTGCCGCCGTCCATGCGCGTCATCGTTCTTCCCAGCTTGATCGCATCTTCATAGGTCATTCCGTCTTTAGGGTAAGGCACGCCGAATTTATCGAAAATGTCCTTGTTGTAGTTCAGAACGGAAGCGTAGGACTTATAGGGCAGCGCATAAATCTGGTCGCCGTTCGGGCTGAATTTCTTGATCGTATCGATCAGCGTTGGCTGGTAACCGTTCAAGTCCAGCTGCGACGTTCGGATCGGATCGCCGAGCTCCTTGATCAGCTTGCTCGAGATCAGCTTCGGGAAATCCCATGTCGTCATCAAATACAGATCGGCAAGGTTGCCCGTGGCTGCGAGTTCGGTAATATAAGAGCCTTTGCCGGGGTGGATGACCTCGAAGCTTACGTTCGGGAACTTCGCCTGGATCGGCTCGATGATTTGTTTGTTGAACTGTGCTTCGGGCGTGCTGTTCGCATCGAAAATTTTTAAAGTAACCGGCTTCGACCAATCGATCTCGGGGGGCTTTTGCTCCGTCAGCTTTTTGCCCGAACCGGCCGCACTGCAGCCTGTCATCAAGGCGACCGCCAATACCGCCGCAGAAGCGGCCGTTGCTTTTGTCTTCATTTGCCTTCATCCTTTCGATTCATTGTCGTTATTGTTGCACGCACACTGTCGCATGCGACTCGCACTCGATCTCTAGCACTCTGGCATGGTCCAAGCCGTTTGTTGCAATCGCCACCAGACGCAATCGGGAGAGCTTCTTCAAATCGACCTTGAAAGACAGCACGCGCTGGTAATTGTTCGTGACATGGGCAATTTCTCTCTCGCCACCGGCATCCGCAGCAATGAGTTTGAATTCCTTCAAAGTCTCCTCCTGGGCGCGCCCCCACTGCATGCGATCCTGAATCCAGTCCAGATGGCATAACGTTAAGCGGCGATGCAGCCCGGTGTCGAGCACGATCCGAATATCGGTTACGTCAACCGGCTCATCCCAATGAAGCTCCAGCCATGGCTGCGGATCGTCCGGACGGGACATCCAGCGGTGCGTACCGGCACGGGTCAGCTCGGGACGCACTCCCTTGGCGCCGTGCACGGAACGAGTATGGCCGTCTACTACATTGTTTGCTTCTCCTGCTTCCTGCTCAGAGGAAGCCGTCACTCGGGCTTTCCCGGCGATGTTCATCTCAAGCCGGTATCCCGGCAAGTAGACGCCCTGGCGCAACAACTGCTGCTGGGCTCGCTTGACGATACGCGCATCGTTCCAGGCCCGCTCCAACGGAATGCCTCGTTGGACGGCGATCGCCGCGAACGTACCCGCCCCTTCCCCCATGACCGCACACGTAGCCATTACTCTCGTGCTGGAAAAGGCGATATGCGTTGCGGACAGGTTGCGGCCGGCAAACATCAGGTTAGCGATGTTTTGACTGATCATCGACCGCAGCGGAATGGCGTACATGTACGGCGTATACGGCTGATGGCAAGGCGGGTCTTCCTTCGCGTCGATGCCCGCCGGCGGATGCGTATCCATCGACCAGCCGCCGTAAGCGATCGTATCCTCGAATGGAACCGCCTGCTGGATATCGTTCTGCGTCAATACATGCTGGCCGATGAATCTTCTCGACTCGCGTTTGCCAGGGATAAATCCGAACCAGTCGAGCGCCCAGTTGGCGGATTCCGGATGATTCCCGCTGTTCTTGATGTGATCCCATACGCCAAGCATGATCGCCAGCAGTTCGTCGCGGATCGTTTCGTTATCTTTGATCGTATCCATTAAGCCGCCGAATTCGACCCACCAGTACCCGTACTCCCATGTGCGGTGATCGCGGAATTTCAAATCTTCTTCCGTAAACTTGCGTGCCCACGGAGGCGGAGTAAAGGGCATGCGGCACCCCATATCCTTCGCTGTGAATAATAGCGACGAACCGAGCCGGTATGCATCCCGGTTCAGGTTCGCAGCCGATTCGCCGTACTCGTGCGACGCCTCGCGCCCTGTCGTAAATGCGGCGCCCGCTTCAAATCCCAACCGTCCATCTCCCGTGCAGTCAATGAAAAGATCCGCCTCGATTTCAAATTGCTCCTCCGTGCTCTCCCTGGACGCCTGTACGGAGCGGATTCGCGAACCATCCACCGCCGCTCCGACGATCGATGTGTTCAACATCAGCGTCAAATTCGGCTCGGCACGGCATTTTTCGTACAAGATCAGGTCCAGCATGCTGGCGCTCCGCTGCGGATTGCGAACCGAGCATTCCAGCATAATCTCCTCGATAATGCCGCTTTCTCTTCGTTCCGACTCGAGCGCCTTCCCTTTCACAGAAGCGCCCGATACGTTCATCCGAATTTCGGAAGAAGCGTTCCCTCCGAGCACGGGCCGATCCTGACATAACATAACGGCTGCTCCGTTTCGCGCTGCGGCGATCGCCGCCGACACTCCTGCAAGTCCCCCTCCGGCAATTAAAATTTGCGTGCGCAGCATGATTTTTTCTCGCTTCTCCATCGTTGCTTGACTCCTTTATTTACTGTGATATCTTTAATTACATCATAGTACCTCCCATAAACCGCCGTGAATTCAGATAATTACAACATCATATCCAAAATTTCAAATTAGCAAAGGAGTTCACCACAGCATGCCGGAGCAAATACCCGATCTGATTGCACACATCTTTTGGGAAAGAAAAGAGCAGTTTTTGCTGGACCGCGATATGTATATCAGCTGGGTATTGTTTGCTGTGGAGGAAGGGACGTTCGAATACCGGATCGGAGACGCGCAAGGGCAAGCCGGGTTCGGCGATATCGTGTTATGCCCTCCGTATACCGCATTTCACCGCAAGACGATATCAACGCTAAGCTTCCATGCGATCACGTTCGATTTTTCCGAACAATCGGCAGCGCGGACGCTGGACGACGAACTGCCCGAGCGCAAAATAACGTTCTCCGAAACCGCGCGGCTGTCCGAAAACTACCGGCATTTGCGGCTCGCCGACCAAATGCTCGACCTTCAAATGAGCAAACAAAAGCTAAAGCAGCATTATTTCGACGACATTTGGCTGATGATGAGAAGCCCGTTCCGTCCTTTTGCTGACGACGATTCGAATCCGGGGGCGGATGAGCTGATCCGCCGCGTTGCGATGTATTTGAAGGCGAACGCATCCCGTCCGCTCGAACTCAAGCAAATCGCTTTCACGTTCGGACTAACCCCGGTGCAGCTGATCCGAAGATTCAAAACGGCCTATCGGATGAATCCGCTGCAGTTCATTACCTCGATCCGCTTGAAAAGCGCTTGTTCACTGCTGCTTGAAACCGACTGGAAGCTCGATGCGATCGCCGGCGAATGCGGCTACGAGAACGGCTATTATTTGAGCCGGGTATTCAGCAAGCATATGGGGATCAGCCCTTCCTCATTTCGCAAACAGAACCGGCTCTGATATGGGGGAGTGCGAGTTCATTATGCATGTATTCGATCTATGCCCGCACGCTCTCCGCACGCCTCTCTCAGCAAAAGCTTCACGGCAAGTTGTCGCCGCCATTTGGCGGCATCCTTGACATGACTGCGATGCTGCATATAAACTGAACATTGCAACACTTCAAAAATAATCGAAAAGGCGGGAAACACATGTTCTTTTTATCGACTGTTCTCATTCGGAAATTGGCTTAAACGGGAGAAGTCTGCCCATTTTTAACGGTAAGCCAACCGAAGAACAGAAGATAAAGAACTCTTTTCCCACGCTTGCGACGATACATGGTCATGGGTAAGGCGAGTTCGCCTTGCCTATTTTTCATGAAGCGACAGGAACTCCATAATCGAATATGAGCTTTATTGGCTGTTCCTCCGGTTGGCTTCCATCCGAAAGCTAAAGGAGCGAGCAAAAAATGAGTATCGTTAACGTAGAGCAAATAACCCATACGTATGGGGATAAGCCTATTTTCAGGAACATCAGCTTTCGTCTGCTGCGCGGAGAACATGCGGGGCTCGTCGGGAGCAACGGAGCCGGCAAATCGACGCTGCTTCGCATCTTGTCGGGAGAGCTGATCCCCGATGCCGGAACCGTCGACTGGCTTCCGCAGGTCAAGATCGGCGTTTTGCAGCAGCATATCGATTTGAAGGCCGGAATGACGGTGATGCAAGTATTGCAAGGCGCCTTCGCGCACTTGTACCAGACGGAGCGGCGCCTGCTGCTTCTGGCCGAGGCCATGTCCGCTGCGGGCGCTAAAGATCAGGAGCGCTTATTGGATCAATACGGAGAGATGCAAAGCCGGCTGGAGCATGCGGGGTTTTATCAGCTGGACGCGAAGATCGAAGAAGTGGCTGCGGGACTCGGCATTTTACAGTTGGGCCGCGACCGGGACGTCAGCCGGCTCAGCGGAGGTCAGCGCACGAAGCTGCTGCTCGGCAAGCTGCTGCTTGAAGAACCGGATGCCCTGCTGCTCGACGAACCGACCAACTATTTGGACGACACGCATATCGAATGGCTGACCGGTTATTTGAAGCGATATGAGCAGGCGTATCTGGTCGTCTCACACGACGAAGCGTTTCTGAACGAAGTGACGTCTACGACGTTTCACCTGGAGCATCAAACGATCAAACGGTATGCCGGCAACTACGCGGCGTTTCGCAGCGGCTATGAACAGAGCCGACAGCAGCTCCAGACCGCCTATGACCGGCAGCAAAAGGAAATGGACCGATTGGAACTGTTCATTCAAAAAAACCGGGTTCGCAAAGCGAAGCAGGCGAAAAGCCGCGAAAAGATGCTTGAGCGAATCGAACGGATCGAGAAGCCGGCAGCTTCGCCGCCGCCGCGGTTTGCATTCCCGTTCCAAGCCGGGTCGTCCACCCGGGTAGCGGAAGTGAAGCAGCTATGGGTCGGTTACGACGCGCCACTGTTCGGTCCGGTCGATCTGCACATCAACCGCGGCGATAAAATCGCGATCGTCGGCTCCAACGGCATCGGCAAATCGACGATGCTGAAGACGCTGCTCGGCCGCATGAAGCCTGCGAGCGGCACCGTAAGGCTCGGCGAGCATGTCTTGACGGCATATTACGCCCAGGAACGGGTGACTTCGGACGAAACGCCGCTGGAGAAATTGACGTCCTTTCGTCCCGATCTGACGAACAAGGAAATTCGCCAAAAGCTGGCGTTCGCCGGGCTGAATGATAAGCATATTCGGCAGCCGCTCAACGCATTGAGCGGCGGCGAGCAGGCAAAAGTCCGCCTGTGCGAGCTGATGCTGACATCCAGCAATGTGCTTGTATTGGACGAACCGACGAACCATTTGGACACTCGCGCCAAAGAAGCGCTCAAGGAGGCGCTGAAACAATACCCGGGAACGATTCTGCTCGTCTCGCACGAGCCGGCTTTTTACGAGGATTGGGTAACCCGTCTGTGGCAGGTCGAGGAGTGGTACGGCAAATAAAAAGAATAGTGACGTAACCTAATGCAGGCTGCCGGAATCGGCAGCCTGCTGCGCTTATACCGGCCGGCTCAAGGTCCTACAGTAACGAGCGGCGCAATTTTCTCCAGCATTTTGTCGCCGATGCCTTTGACCTCCAGCAGCTGATTCACCGAAGTGAACTTGCCGCCGAGCTTCTGCCTTACGGCGATAATCGCCTGGGCCCGGCTTGGGCCAATGCCCGGCAGCTCATCGAGCTGTTCGGCGGTCGCCGTATTCAGGTTGATTTTCCCCGGCTGAGCCGGTGCTTTCGCCTCTGCCGGAGGCGGCTGCTTCGGGTCCGGGGCTGCTGCCGTCTCCGCTGGCTGCGCCTGACCGGCACCTGCTTGCGCGCCGTCTGCAGCCTGCACAGCGGACGCGCTCGATCCCGCGGCCCCGCTCGCCGCGGCAGGCATCGCCGTCGCGCTTCCAGCCTGTGCCTCCTTCGTCTTCGCCTTCTCCGAGGAACCCGCCGTCGTCCCAGATGCCGGCTCCTTCGTATTGCCGCTTGCTTTCGCGCCGGTTTGCCGCTCATCTGCTTGCTTTTGCAGCAGTACGCGCATTTCCTCATCGGCGCTTTTGAAGCCGAGTGACGCTTCGTCCGGCGTCCACGGCCGCCACAGCAGCACGCAGCAGATCAAGCCGAACGCCACATATACGGCGGCATTCATCAGTCCTTTGCTCATCTGGAGCCTCCTGTATCCGGATCGATTTGGGAATATTTATGCATATCTTTGAGCTGCGCTCATATAATTGAAAAAGCTGCGATCTATTCAGGGGGGATGGTTATGCGTGTAGGAATCATTGGAACAGGCAGCATGGGCAGTGTGCTCATCGAAGCGTTCATCCGCTCCGGCGCGATTAACCCGGAGCAAATGCTGGTGACCAATCGCACGATCGGCAAAGCCGAGCTTCTGGCGGATAGCTATCCGGGCCTTCAGGTCGCCCGATCCAATAAGGAAGTCGCCTCCCTTACCGAGCTGCTGTTCATTTGCGTCAAGCCCCAGGAATTCAAACCGGTCATTGAAGAAATTCAGGCGCACCTCTCGCCTTCCCAGCTGCTCGTCTCGATCACGAGTCCGGTGCTGTTAAGACATCTGGAAGATCATCTTCCTTGTAAAATCGCCAAAGTGATTCCCAGCATCACGAACTATGTGCTGAGCGGTGTGACGCTATGTATTTACAGCGATCGGTGCACGCCGGAAGACAAGGAACTGCTTGAAAATGTATTGTCTCACATCAGCAGCCCGATTCGGGTATCCGAGCAATACACCCGGATCTCCTCGGACTTGTCGAGCTGCGGACCGGCGTTTCTCGCCTACTTTGTGCAGAAGTTCGTGGAAGCCGCCGTCGAGGAAACGGGCATCGCCGAGGAAGAAGCGACCGTGCTGGCCAGCGAAATGCTGCTGGGCACCGGCAAGCTGCTGACGACCGGAGGCTTCTCGCCCGCCTCGCTGCAAAAACGGGTCGCCGTACCGGGCGGCATTACAGCCGAAGGACTCCGACTAATGGAAAAAGAGCTGCACGGGGTCTTTCACGACCTGATCCGCGCAACTCATGCGAAGTACAATGAAGATGTGGAAAAAGTGGAAAGCCGGTTATACGGAACGAAGGTCGATTAACGCGATGCTTTCACGTTTTCCTCTATGAACCGCACAGCGCCGTGGCAGCTGTGCGGTTATTTATATGGGTTATCCTACGACAATGTTGACCAGCTTGCCTTTGACCGTAATGACTTTGCGCACCGTTTTGCCGGCAATCGCATCCTTCACCTTGCCCAGCCCCATCGCAAGCTCCTGCATCGTCGCTTCATCCGCGTCCGCGGCAATGCTGATACGCTCGGCGATTTTGCCATTTACCTGCACGACGATCTCCACTTCGTTGTCTACCGTCCACGCTTCGTCGAATGCCGGCCACTCTACATACGTCACGGAATCGGTATGTCCGAGCTTCTCCCACAGCTCTTCCGCCAAATGCGGAGCAAGCGGGGACAGCATTTGCACGAAGTTTTCCATCGCCGCCTTCGGCAGGCGGTCGGTTTTGTACGCTTCGTTAACGAAAATCATCAGCTGGCTGATCGCCGTATTGAAGCGCAGCGCATCGTAATCTTCCGTTACTTTCTTGATCGAGCGGTGCCAAATGCGCTTGAACGCCTCGCTGCCGAGCGTCTCGTCGCTGCTGATTTTCGCGCTGAGCTCTCCGTCTTCCTGCACGAACAACCGCCATACGCGGTTCAGGAAACGGTATGTTCCTTCTACCCCGTTCGTATTCCAAGGCTTCGTCGCTTCCAGCGGCCCCATGAACATTTCGTACATCCGCAGCGTGTCGGCGCCGAACACGTTGACGATTTCGTCCGGGTTGATAACGTTGCCGCGCGATTTGCTCATTTTCTCCATGTTCTCGCCGAGAATCATGCCTTGGTTCACCAGCTTGTGGAACGGCTCCTTCGTATCGACGACGCCGATATCGTACAATACTTTATGCCAGAAGCGCGCATACAGCAAGTGAAGCACCGCGTGCTCCGCACCGCCGATGTACAGGTCGACCGGCAGCCATTTGCGCTGCAGCTCCTTGGAGCACAGCTCGTTATCGTTCTTCGGATCGATGAAGCGCAAGTAATACCAGCAGCTGCCGGCCCATTGCGGCATCGTATTCGTCTCGCGGCGCGCCTTCATGCCGGTTTCCGGATCGACCGTGTTCACCCAATCCGTTACGTTCGCCAGCGGCGACTCCCCGGTACCCGACGGCTGGATCGCGTCCACATCAGGCAAGAGCAGCGGAAGCTGGTCTTCCGGAACGGTCTTCATCGTGCCATCCTCGAGATGAAGGATCGGAATCGGCTCGCCCCAGTAGCGCTGGCGGCTGAACAGCCAATCGCGCAGCCGGTACGTCACTTTTCCTTGCCCTTTGCCGTTCTGCTCCAGCCATTCGATCATTGTGCCGATCGCCTGCGCCGTGTTCAACCCGTTCAGGAAGCCGGAGTTGACATGCTCGCCGTCGCCGGCGTACGCTTCCTGGCTCAAGTCGCCGCCCTGCACCACTTCAATGATCGCAATGTCGTACTGCTTGGCGAACTCCCAGTCGCGCTGGTCGTGACCAGGAACCGCCATGATCGCGCCTGTACCGTAGCCGGCCAGCACGTAGTCGGCGATCCAGATCGGCGTCTTCGCGCCGTTCACCGGATTGATCGCGTAAGCGCCGGTAAATACGCCCGTCTTCTCCTTCGCCAGATCGGTCCGCTCGAGATCGCTCTTGCGCGCCGCGCGATCCTGGTACGCTTGAACCTCAGCCGATTGCTCCGGCGTCGTAATGCGCTTCACCAGCTCATGCTCCGGCGCCAGCACGCAGTACGTCGCGCCGAACAGCGTGTCGGGACGCGTCGTAAATACGATCAGACTCTCACCGTCATGCCCCTCGATGGCGAACGTCACTTCCGCGCCTTTGGATTTGCCGATCCAGTTGCGCTGCATATCCTTGATGCTTTCCGACCAGTCCAGCTCCTCCAAATCCTCGAGCAGCCGTTCCGCGTATTCGGTAATTTTCAAAATCCATTGGCGCATCGGTTTGCGGATGACCGGATGGCCGCCGCGCTCGCTCTTGCCGTCGATGACTTCCTCGTTGGCCAGCACCGTACCCAATGCCGGACACCAGTTGACCGGAACTTCGTCGACATAAGCGAGCCCTTTGTTATACAGCTGGATGAATATCCATTGCGTCCATTTATAGTAGTCCGGGTCCGTCGTGCTGACTTCGCGGTCCCAGTCGTACGAGAATCCGAGCGACTTGATCTGTCGGCGGAAGTTATTGATGTTTTTCACCGTAATGTCCCGCGGATGCTGGCCCGTATCGAGCGCATGCTGCTCCGCCGGCAGGCCGAACGCGTCCCAGCCCATCGGATGAAGCACGTTGTAGCCCCGCATTCTTTTGTAACGGGACACGATGTCCGTCGCCGTGTAGCCTTCCGGATGGCCGACATGAAGCCCGGCGCCCGAAGGATACGGGAACATATCCAGCGCGTAAAATTTCGGTTTACTCTCGTCGTCAAGCACCTTGAACGTCTTCCGTTCATCCCAAAACTTTTGCCATTTCGGCTCGATTGCAAGCGGGTTATACCCTTGTTGGTCTCTGTTCTCTTGCGCCATGTCCAACTGCCTCCTTCAATTCGTAAACAAAAAAAGCCCCTCGCCGCTAGCTTACGCTAGGGACGAGAAGCTTTGACTTTCCCGTGGTACCACCCTAGTTGACGACAGGCATGCTTTGCCTGCGTCCACTCGAACCTCTTAACGCGAGGTCACGATCCGGCTGGGATATGGCAATCCGTCACCTTCTGGCTCCTGGACGAGTTCGCTTGCGCCAATTACCGGCTTCCACCTATGCACCGGTTCTCTGAGAATTGGGCGTAAAAGCTACTACTTCCTGTCACAGCCTTGTAAATGTATCCAACTTTACACATCATTATATGAAAAAGCATTCCCCGCTGTCAAGTCCGTACCGATCGCTTTGTACCGATCGCTTCCCGGGTTCGGCAGACGACGATATGCGGTGACAAGATACGCAGTCTTGGATTAGCCTCGCCTCTCCGGTTTATGAATTGTCCCTTTTGGCCATACTGATGCTGCGGCTGATCCGACGCAGAAGTCAGCACGCACAACCAAGGGGGTCGGTTTCCATGAAAGGCTTAATCAACGGGATCGCGCTCTCGCTTCCGTTATGGGGCATGATCTTATGCCTGATCCAGCTGCTGCTGCGGATTCGCTAAAGGATCGACGGTCCTCTACTTCAACGCGACAAAAAACGCGCGTTCCGTGTCTTCCGACGGCTTTTTCCAATAAAAATCAGCATAGCAAGATACGTCGCGGAAGCCTGCCCGCCGCAGCATTTCTTCCACCCGATCGATCGGGTACGCCCGCTGTACGTGGGTTTCTTCCACCCGTTGAAAGCGATCCGTCAACGCATCGTCCGATCCGCTCTCACGATCTCCTTCACGGCAAAAGATCGTCAGCGCATGCTCGATCTCGCACCGGGATGAATCGAAATCACTCGTCCAAATATAGGCGATATCCTCCTCGTTCAAGAAAAACGGCTGCGATTCCGCATAATTGTGAAGCTGCTGAGGCGTATGCATGTCGAACAAAAAAACGCCGCCCGCGGCCAGCCCTTCAAACGTCCGCTCAAACGCTTGCGCTAGATCTTCTTCTTCCAGCAAATAGTTAAAGCAATCGCAAAAGGAGACGACTGCATCGACCGGACGACCGATGCTCCATTCCCGCATATCCTGCTGCAGCCACTGTACGCTTCCCCCGCCTGCGAAAGGCGTCTTGCGCTGTTCGTCCGCCGCCTTCTGATCGGCAATGGCCAACATATCCTCTGACAAATCGATCCCGATCACTTCAAAGCCTTGCCTAGCCAGCGGAATCGCCGTGCTGCCCGTGCCGCAGCCCAAGTCAACGACGGTTCTCGGCAATCCGTACTTATCCCAGCATTGTCGGGCAAACCGAATCCATTCGTCGTACGGCATGTCTTCCATGAGCCGGTCGTACAAATACGAAAACTGCTGATATGCCATCGATTCGTTCTCCTTTAATCAAAATGAAGGCCGGGTCCGAATCGGTTTCATTCGGCAACCGGCTGAGCAGTTTCACGCTTTATTGACTTACATCTATCCGCTCATCTTGATGACGACACAATTCATTCATGCGAGCATGAATGTTTGCTGGTCGGAGCTTGCGAGCCATGCTCTCTTCACGGTATCAGTTCTTCTCCGAATCGGTGCTTTCCGTATTGTTCAAGTACGTCCAGCTGCCTTCCTGGTGTACGACGCCTTCTCTCATCAGCTTGCCGATCGCGCGCTTGAACGCCGACTTGCTCATGCCGAACCGCTGGACGATCAGCTCGGGCGGCGTCTCGTCGGAATACGGCATCGCACCATTCGGCCGCTCCCGCATGAATGCGAGCAGCTTCTCGGAATCCTCGTCACGGCTGACTTCTTTCCGTTCGCGCATCGACAAGTTCACGTTGCCGTCCTCGCGGACAAAAATAACGCGCGCTTCCACCCGTTCGCCGAGACGAAGCAGTCGGGTGCGCTCGGTCGAATGAATCATGCCGATCGCTCCGAAGCCGAGCACGCCGCCATCACAGACGACGAACGTTCCCAACTGCAGCGGCTTGTACACCCGCGCCTCGACCCGGAGGTTTTTCCAGCTGGACGGCGCTTGAAAGCATAAAGGCTTCAGCTCTTCTTCTCCCGCCAGCCTGGCGACCAGCCTGCCCTGGCGGTCGTGAGCGAGCACGACGAATACTTTGTCCCCTACGACGGGACGCAGCTCCTTCAGCTCGGGCAGCTCGCGAAACGGCAGCAGCAAATGCCGTCCCAACCCCATCTCGAGAAAACAGCCGAAGCGCGGATGAATGTCCATCACTTCCAGCAGCGCAACCTGTCCCAGCGTAACGAGCGGCTTGCGCATCGTCGCGGCCAGCCGGTCTTCCGTATCGTAGAACAGAAACACTTCCACGTCATCGCCCGGTTTGATTTTGTCCGTCGTTTCGCTGTAATGAAGCAGCACGTCGACCAGGCCATCCGTCAAAAAATAACCGAACGGCGATACTTCCCTTGCGACTTTCAATTTCGTAAACGTACCGGCTTCCAGCTTCATACCCGTTCGACCACTTTCGCGTCGGACCACAGACGCTCGATATTGTAATATTCCCGGTCATCCCGATGGAACACATGAGCCACGACATCGCCCATGTCGACTAGGACCCAGCGGGCCGTATCCATCCCTTCCATGCCTCGAATGCGCGCCCCGTTCTCCTCCGCCCGTTTGCGGATTTCCGTAGCGATGGCCTGTACCTGCGTTTCGGAATTGCCGTGACAGATGATGAAATAATCGGATATCAGCGAAATTCCTTGAAGATTCAGCGCGATCAGGTTCATTGCTTTTTTGTCTTCGGCCGCATCGACGACGATGGACATGAGATCATCCGGTTGAATGGTCATTAGGTTTCCTCCCAAATCGTAATTACTTTGCTTCTCCCCGCTCCAGCTCTTCCAGCAGCCCATTGCGGGCTTCGAGCGTGAGCGGATATATTTTTCTGCCTTTATCCAGCAAAAAACGAATCGTACCGTCAAACCCGGCGAGCAACGCTCTCTCTAAATTATGTTCGGCGGTTTCGCGAATATTATTCACACCGGGGAAATCGCGTCCCGGCTCCATATAATCGGCCAGGCATACGACTTTGTCCAGCAGCGTCATGCCGCGGCGGCCTGACGTATGATAGCGAATCGCATCAAGCACTTCTTCGTCGATCACGCCGTAACGGCTCGAGGCAATCCATGCCCCCGCGTGCGCATGCCATAATTCCTTATCGTAATCAAGCAAATCCGCCGGAAGCCCGTTCTCCCGTATGATTTGCGCCTGTTCGTCCACGCGCCAATATTTGCACACATCATGCAGGATGGCGGCCAGCTCCGCCTTCACCGGATCGGCTCCGAAGCGTTCCGCGAGAATAACCGACGTTTCCATCACACCTACGGTATGCGTCCAGCGCTGCGGCGGCATTTGCGACCGCACCGACTCGATCAGCTGTTCACGATTCATATAACCGGTTCACCTCGATATAATCGTTTACCCGATCCGGCACCATGTAACGCACCGGCTGTCCCGCTGCGCGGCGCTCCCGGATCCGGGTGGAGGACAATTCGATTTGCGGCATCTCCACCAGCAAGAGCGATTCGCGGATCGCCGGCGGAAGCTCGGCCAATCCGCTATCGAAGCCCGGACGCTCCAAACCGACGAAGGTGACCAGCTTGATCAGCTCGTCGATCTTATACCATTTGGGCAAATACCGAACCATGTCAGCCCCGATAATATAATAAAAATGATGGCCGGGATATTGCTGCCGAAGCAAGGTGACGGTGTCGATGCTGTACGAGACACCGCCTCGGCGAAGCTCGATGTTGGTCGTTCGAAACTTCGGATGATGCTCCACGGCGAGATTCGCCATCTCCCACCGCTGCTGCGCCGTAGCCCCCGGCGCCGCCTCTTTATGAGGCGGCACGTTGACCGGCATGAACCAGATCTCGTCCAGCTCCGCTTGTTCGCACACGCTTTGCGCCGCCAGCAAATGACCGATATGTATCGGATCAAAGGTGCCTCCCATCAGGCCGACCTTCATCCTGCTTCACCTCTTTTTAGACCGGCAGCTCGATCGTTTTATGATCCTTGGATTCCTTATACAGCACAATCGTCTTGCCGATGATTTGCACGAGCTCCGCGTCTGCCCCGTCTGCGAGCTGCTGCGCTACTTCGTTGCGGTCGTCCATGTTGTTATTCAATATCGAGACTTTCATCAGCTCTCTTACCTCGATCGCCTCTTTAATATGTCGAATCAGATGATCGTTTACCCCACCCTTACCGACCTGAAAAATCGGGTTCAAATGATGGGCCATTGAGCGCAAGTATCTTTTTTGTTTACCTGTCAGCATGCTAAGCGTTTACCTCTATTCATTTAATTTGTTCTTGAAGCGAAACAGAACCGTCTTAAGAAGACGATTCCGCAAAAGATTGTACGACGGCTTCGCGCATCGCTTCGATCGGAGCGGGCTGCCCCGTCCAGTACTCGAACGCGTAAGCGCCTTGATAAATAAACATCCCCAGCCCGCTGTGGATCGTGGCGCCGCGAAGGTCGCGCGCTTCGCGCAAAAAGCGGGTCAACGGCGGAGTATACACCAGATCGCTGACAACGGTGCCGGCGCGGATCAGCGACGTATCCATCGGCACCTCGTCCACGTTCGGGTACATGCCAACGGACTTGTTGTTCACGATCAGCACCGCTTCATCGCATACCCGGTCGACCTCGTCCATTCCGATGGCCGATAAGCTGCAGAAGGAGGACATCGACTTAGCCAGCTCTTCCGCCTTCTCGCGGGTGCGGTTCTCGATGTACATATGCTCGATGCCTTCCTTGGCCAGTGCGTAACCAACGCCTCGGGCTGCCCCGCCGGCGCCGATCATGAGCACCTTCCGGCCTTTCAATTCGACGCCCGTCTCTTCCTTCAACGAACGGACGTAACCGATGCCGTCCGTATTATAGCCGATCAACCGTCCGTTGTCGTTGACGATCGTATTGACGGCGCCGATGACGCGCGCGCCCTCGTCGATTTCATCCAGGTAGGACATCACTTCAATTTTATGCGGGATCGTCACGTTCACCCCGCGAAATTGCAGCGCCCGAATACCGGCGACCGCATCCTTCAGCGTGCCCGGCAAAATATGAAACGCCGCATAAGCCGCGTTCAGTCCGGCGAACTCAAAGGCCCGATTCAGCATAATCGGCGACTTGGAGTGACGTACCGGATCACCGAATACGCCGTAAAGAATCGTATGACTGTCCAGCTTGTGCTTCCCCATGGCTCTCTTCCTCTCCCGTTCCTCCGTTAAGGAGCGAATGTCCCGCAACGGCGCCTGCCCAGCGTTAAATGAGCGACTCGCGCACAGCGACCTTGACACCTTTGGGCGCATGAATGGCCAGCTCCGCTCCAGCTTGGCTGTTCACTTTAATCCAGCCGAGCCCGGAAATCGAAACGTCCACATCGCTGCCTTTTGGAATGCGTATCGCATGCTTCGTCAGTTTGGGCAATTCGTCCAGATCCGCTTTCACCGGAGGCGACAGCAGCTCACCCTTATGCTCGTCGTACAGCGCATCCGCGCGCTCCAGCTTCGTGCGGTGAGCCGTTACGGCATTGGATACGTAGAACGTGAACGACTGCCGTTCTCCCTGAATGAAATCGAAACGTGCCAGGCTGCCGAAGAAAATCGTCTGCTTCTCGTTGAGCTGAAATACGACCGGCTTGATCGGGCCCGCCGGCATCAGCTTCATCAAGTCTTTCTTGTTCACCAGCTCGGTAAGCCGGTGCTTGTAGACGATACCGGGCGTATCGATAATCGACGAGCCGTCGTCCAACGGAATACGCACCAGATCGAGCGTCGTTCCCGGGTATTGCGACGTCGTCAGCTCGGCGTCCAGGTCGCTGTAATCACGGATAAGCCGGTTGATCAGCGTCGATTTGCCGACGTTGGTTGCGCCTACCACATAAATATCGCGTCCGTGCCGATGCTGGTCGAGCACCTCGATGACGCGCTCGAAGCCCATATTTTTTTTGGCCGAGCAGAGAACGACCTCTACGACCTTCAGCCCCGCTTCCTTGGCCTGGCGCTGCACCCAATTCACGATCCGGTTGTAATTGGTCACTTTCGGCAGCAGATCGATTTTGTTGACGACAAGCACGATCGGGTTATTACCTACAAAGCGCGGCAAGCCCGAAATCATGCTGCCTTCAAAGTCGAACAGATCGACGATGTTCACGACAAGCGATTGGGTGCTGCCGACATGCGTCAGCAGTTTCAAGAAATCATCTTGATTGAGCGTAATGCCCGAAGCCTCGTTATAATTTTTGATGCGGAAGCAGCGCTGGCATATGATCGGCTCCCGTGACATCGCCTTTTCCGGCGTATAGCCGAGAAGCGATGCGTCCTCGTGCTGCAGCAGCACGCCGCAGCCGGCGCAGCGGATATCCGCGGCCGTCGTATCTTTCCTGTCTGACATACATTCCCTACCTTTTCATCATAATCCGGACGGCTTTCTCCAGCCTTCGGTTTACCTTCGTAAAGAAACCTTCGTCTGCCGGAGAAATCGGCTGCACCAATATCGTGTATAATCCCATCCGATTGCCTCCGAGCACGTCGGTCAGCATCTGGTCTCCAATGACAACCGTCTGCCCCGCTTCCAAATTCATGATGTGCAGCGCCCTGCGAAAAGATGCATTGGTCGGTTTTTTCGCTCTATAAATGAAAGGCAGGGACAGCGGCTCGGCGAATTGGGTGACGCGCTCGCGTTGGTTATTGGAAACGATGACGATCTGAAAGCCGATTTGCCCGACGACCTTGAGCCAATCGATCAGCTCCGGCGTGGCAAGCGGCGCCTTCGCCCCAACCAGCGTGTTATCCAAATCCGTAATAATGCCACGGTATCCCTGCTTGAACAATGCGTGCAGATCAATTTCGTAAATCGAGTTCACCTGTTGTTGCGGAATGAGCTTTTTCAGCAAAACGTTCACCTCGTGAATTTGGACGGACCTATCTACGTCAAACTATACCATATATGTCCTTTTTGTTGCAAAAAGAAATAGGCCGCGCCGGACGCATGCCTATTTCTCCTGCATTACATTTGCGAACGAAGCTTCTCCACGCTTTGCGCGGTTTGCTTCCAATCTTCTTCCGTAACGTCCGTTTTGCTGTATTTGGCTTTTTCAAACTGGAACAGCACCGTATCCAGCTCCGCAGCCATCCAGTTGCTCTGCTTCGTCCATCTGCGTACCGCTTCACGCAGCGTCTCATGCTCTTCGCGCACATAGCCGTAACGCCGGAATATGCGCAGCAGCCGTTCGCACTCGAAGATGATTTTTTGCTTCAGCAGCAGCGCACGCCTGCGGCGGGCCCATTCCATGATCAAATCGATCAACTGGAAGCGGCGCGCCAGGAAAGCCAGCACGGCAATCACGACAAGGACAGCGGCGCTCCAGCCGATATGCTTCCCGGTAATCCAGCCGCTGTCCGTTTCGGTCAAATCCGGCGCAGTCGCCGGGATTGCCGAGGTATCGACAGCCAATTCTTCCTCTGGTACGGCGCGCGGAAGCACGAAGCCGGCCGTCGGTTCGAACGGAATCCATCCGTATCCGGCAAAATATACTTCCACCCACGAGTGCGCATCCGAGTTGCGCACGGTATACAGCCCGCCGACATCCGGATCGAGTAAGCCCTCATCCATCGTGAGGCCGAGCATCTCTTCATCGTACGCGCTCGTGCCGGAGGCGTACCCTTTTACCCAGCGGGCCGGAAGACCGAGCGTACGCGCCATGACGACCATGGCGGAAGAATAGTAGTCACAGTACCCTTCCTTGATTTCAAACAGAAACCGATCCACGAAGTCGCGGCTGCGTCCTTTGGACAAATCCGGCTTATTCGTGTACGGATACGCCGTTTGCAAGTACTGCTCCAGCTTTTTGGCCTTATCGTATGCATTTACCGTATCCTTGGTAATGTCGGCCGCCAGCTTCCGTACGCGTTCTGGCAAGTTGTCGGGAATCTGCAGAAAGTCGGCCATGTCCGGTCTCGGCGACTCGGCCGGCAGCTTGCGCAGCGCTTCCTCGTCGATGACCGGCATTTGCGACACGACGGTATACATCTTCGGGTAAGGCTGCCGCTCACTGTAGCGAAGCTCGGACTGCGGCGCGTTCCATTGCAGCGGTTCAAACCCGCTCTTCGCGCCGTTAATGTCCGCAATCTTCTCCATCGCATAAGCGCCGAATAATACGGGATAGCGCTGGTCCGTCAGCAGCGTCACCGTCTGGACGACTTCCACGGTTTTCACTTTGCCGGCCGCCTGTCTCGGGTCCGGCACAACCGCCGCATCCGGCCGAACCGCGCTCCAGGCGCCCCGGCGTTCGCTGTCGCTCTCGTCCCAGCCGCGGCCGGTGTACAGCGAACGCGTCTCGCCCCGCCAATACCCGCGATGCGTCGTATCGATGGTCATGACCGGCGTGTAATCGAACTGAAACCCGCCGCCGAGCATCGTGTCGCTGCGGCTGTAGCCGGACGACGAATCGTAACCATCGATGGCGGCGGACACTTGAACGCCTTTGCCTGTGGTGAAATTCACCGGTTCGCCGCGAAATTGCCTCCATGCGGTGTACGGATCGGTCAGCAGCGGCCCGGTTTCGGGCATGAGCGCCCCTACAGCCACGGTCATGCTGATCAGGCTGATCACCGGAACCGCGATGGAAGCCGGGTAATCCGCAAGCCGGCTCCAGGCTTCCGGATCTTTGCGGCGCAGGCGGCTGAAGTGGCTGAGAATAAGCAGAAACAATCCGCAGCCTACGACGATGGCCACTTGAGGCCACAAATAGATGGACGAGAAGGAATCGCGTACACAGAGGGCGAGCACGCTGACGATCAGCAGCAAATAAATGCGCCACTTCGCTTCCGCGAACCAAATGACGGTCAAATACGTGACCCAGGCGCCAAGCCCGAACCAGAGATAAGGGGTAAGCTCATATAAATTCAAAAATAATTGCGATGAAAAGAAGCTCTGCAAATCCATTGAATCGATCACGTTATAGTGTTCAAGCACCCATACGTTGATCGCCACGATGGCAATCAGCTCCAGTCCCCCGCGTACAAGCCAGTGAAGCCTCGGCAAGTGCTCGAACAGCGCGGTCGCCAGCAAGGCGAGCTGTACGATGACGACCGTCTCCGGCAGCCACATGCCCTCTTCCTTGCTGAACCAGATCGTAAACTGCAGCAGGAAAATACCGCACAGCAGCACTGCAAGCCGGTGCGTCCACCCTTCCCACAGCAGTCTTCTCCACCATGTCATCGTTTTGCTCATCCGCTCCGCCCCCCTAACCGGGTCGGAAGCTCCGGCAGCGTCTGGATCGCGTAGCCGGCAATTCCTTTGGCTTTCAGCTGCAGCATCCAGCTATCCTTCGCGGCAGGATCGCTAACGATCCAAAGATGGCAAGGATTCATCTGCTGCTGCTTCAGCCATGTCAATATTTGCAGCATCGGTTCGCCCGAGAGCGGGCTGACGATCGCCATAAAGCTGCCGGGCACAAGCTGCGGCACCTTCTCCAGCAGCACTTGCTTCAGCCCGACCGGACCGTCGGCCTCCACGTCGATAAAATGCTGCATCGCCGTGTTATAGACGGATTGCCCCGAACGGGGCTCGAAGTATACGTCATCGCTTCCCCGCGAAACGAGGCCGAAGGAGAGATCGCGAGTCGAGCCGTATTGGAACAAGGACGCCGCCACCGAAACGGCCAGCTCGAACGTTTCTTCCCCGCCGTATCCTTTCGCGAAGCGATCCAGCACCAGGTACGATTTCGGGAGCGATTCGCGCTCGAATTCCTTCGATTTCCACGTGCCTGTCTTGGCCGTAGCGTTCCAGTGAATCCGCGAGATGCGGTCGCCGTATATATATTCGCGCACCCCGTTAATTTGCGTCGTTTCCCGGGAAGCCCGCGTCGTCGTCGAATGGTGGTTCGTTCCTTTCAGCATATGGTGGAATTGCTGCCATTCGCGGATCGGGACCATTTGCGGCAGCACGGAAATGCTCTGAGGCAAATCAATTGTGCCGCTATGCTCGAACAAGCCGAATATATCTTCGGTCACGCATTCTGTCCGGCCGAAATAATAATGCCCCCGGCGCATGGACGGCGTCTTGTACTCCCAGTGGGCCCTCCGCCTCCAGTCCGGCACAAGCGTTGCCTCGAACGTGAGCTCCCGCCCGGTCTTGTGGAACAAACGGTCCTTCACGAATATATACGGCATCGGCCAGAAGCCGGGGATTTGCAGTTGCAGCGAAACCGTCAGAGACGTACCCGCTTCCACCGTCGACCCGTAGTCGACATTGGACAGCGTGCGGTTGCCCTGGGTTCTTCGAATGCCGCTCCATTGCCCTAGCAGCAAGTAGACGCTAAGAATGGATATAATAATAAACAGCATGAAAGCCAGCTTCCCGCCCTGGAACAATAAAAATCCCAGACTACACAAAAACGTGAGGAGCACCGCCCAAAATTTGCGGCTGTACCGCGGCCGTTCCGCCAGCTTGTGGGCATAGGAAGATTTCATCATCGTCACTTCTCCCAACGTACGGGCACTTTCACCTGCTGGAATACGGATTGAAGCACGGACTGCACCGTCGCTCCCTCCATTCTGGCTTCCGCCTGGAGCAAAATCCGGTGGCCCAACACGTAAGGCGCCAAAAACTTGATGTCATCGGGGATTACGAAATCACGCTCATTGAGCAGCGCATACGCTTTGGCCGCTTGTACGAGTGCCAGGGTAGCCCGCGGACTCGCGCCCAAAAAGATTGCGGGATGCTCCCGCGTCATACGAATAATGGCAACCAAATAAGCCGCTACCGCTTCTTCCAGATGGATCTGCTTGACCAGCTGTTGAATCGCGAGAATTTGGTTGCTTTCCGCAACAGGCTCGAGCGCGTCCAGCGGGTGCACTATGCTCTGCGAAACGATCATGCGCATTTCGGTCTGCTCGTCGGGATAGCCCAGACTGAACTTCATCATAAAACGGTCGAGCTGCGCTTCCGGCAAAATGTAAGTTCCCTCGAAATCGATCGGGTTTTGCGTCGCGAGCAGCAGGAACGGCTTTGGCAGCTCATGCGTCTCCCCGTCTACGGTAATATGGCGTTCTTCCATCGCTTCGAGCAAGGCCGACTGCGTCTTCGTCGTCGCGCGGTTAATTTCGTCGGCAAGTAATATATTGGTCATAATCGGACCCGGCCGGAACATGAACACTTCATCCCGGGGGTGATAAATGGATACGCCGGTAATATCGGTAGGAAGAAGATCAGGATTGCATTGTATGCGGCGGAACTGGCCGCGAATGGATTTAGCAAGCGCTTTGATCAAAACCGTTTTGCCCGTTCCCGGCACGTCTTCCAGAAGCACATGGCCTCCGGCCAGCATCGCCGTAAGCAGCAGTTTGATTTCATCGGTTTTGCCTAAAATGCATGATTCCAAATTTTCTTGTATCCGCTTTAACGCTTGAACTTCTTCTCTGATCATTGTCTCCATGTTCCGGTCCTCCTTGAGTAGTGGGCTCGTATTATATACGCAACAAGAGGTCTAAAGTTCTATCTTCTTGTTTATGACAACAAACAGAAAGTAAGCAGCTTATTTACATTGTACAGGATTCCAAATTCGCCGTATACTTGTAAAAATGCTGAAATTGTTTGTATAATTACACATTTCAGATTATTTTTACTAATCGCCGTTCAGCTCCAGGCGGAACGCCGAAAAAGCACCGGGAATATCCCGGTGCTTCTCTTGTGAAATCCGTATTATCCTTGCGGTTTGAACACGAGCGCCGCCAGGAAAGAGAAGATGATCGCGGCCGAAATCCCCGCACTCGTCACCTCGAAAATACCAGTAATGATTCCGATCGCGCCGTTCGTCTTCAGCTCGGCCAGCGCGCCATGCACCAGCGAGTTGCCGAAGCTCGTAATCGGAACGGTGGCGCCGGCCCCGGCGAACTCGATAAAGCGTTCGTACAAGCTTTTGTTGCCGATCACGATGCCGTCGATCACGGCGCCGGCCACGACGAGCGTGCTCATCGTATGCGCAGGCGTCAGCCGCAATACATCCATCAGCAGCTGACCTACAACACAGATGGCTCCCCCGACGACAAAGGCCCAGAAAAACTGCATCCAGTTCATTTCGTTCCCTCGCTTTCTATGGCAACTGCATGCGCGATGCACGGGATGCTTTCACCCTGCTGGAACGACAGCGGGGATAAGAGCGCTCCCGTCGCCACGACAAGCACGCGCTTCAATTCGCCCTTGCTCATCCGTTTCAATATATGCCCGTACGTGACGGTAGCCGAGCAGCCGCAGCCGCTTCCTCCCGCCTGCACGTCTTGCTTTTCCAAATCGTAGATCATCAGTCCGCAATCGTAATAATTCGTCTGGTGGATTGGAATATTATGCTTTTCCAGCAAATCGCAAGCAATCTGATAGCCTACCGATGCCAGGTCTCCGGTCACGATCAGATCATAGTAGCCGGGCTCGCGCCCGAAGTCGCGGAAGTGGGACTGCATCGTATCCACCGCCGCCGGCGCCATGGCCGCTCCCATATTGAACGGATCCTTGATGCCCATGTCGATCACCCGCCCGATCGTCGCTCCCGTGACGACCGGTCCTTTGCCTTCCTTCGCTACGACGGCCGCCGCCGCTCCCGTCACCGTGTACTGCGCCGTAGGCGGTTTCTGCGAGCCGTATTCCGTCGGGTAGCGGAACTGCTTCTCCGCCGTGCTGTTATGGCTGCACGTACCGGCCATGACCCGATGGCCGAAGCCGGAATCGACGATCATCGAGGCGATCGCAAGTCCCTCCATCGAGGTGGAGCAAGCGCCGAATATGCCCAAATACGGGATTTGCATCGTCCGGACAGCGAAGCTGTTGCTTATAATTTGATTCAGCAAATCACCGCCGACATAAAACTGAATATGATCCTTCGTCGTACCGGCATTTTCGATCGCCAGCTTGGCTGCTTCCTCCAGCAGCCTCTTCTCCGCCTTCTCCCAGCTGTCCTGCCCGACGAGCGAATCGGCATGCACGATGTCGAACTGGTCTCCCAGCGGACCTGAGCCTTCATCCGGTCCCACGACGGTGGCAGTACCAATGATGACGGGACGATTCGTAAACTCCCAGCTTTGATACCCTTTCAGCATCTTATTTCACCCCCACGCCAAACGCCAGGTGAATCAAACCGATGATGAACGCAGCGACCGTGCCGAAGACGATAACGGAGCCGGCCAGCTTGAACATATTGCCGCCGACCCCGAGAACGATGCCCTCACTCTTGTGCTCGAGCGCCGCGGAGCATACCGAGTTGGCGAAGCCGGTGACCGGTACGGCCGAGCCGGCGCCAGCCCATTGCGCGATTTTATCGTAAACGCCGAAGCATGTCAGCACGACGGAAATAAAGATCAGCACCGCAACTGTCGGATTGCCTGCCGTCTGCTGCGTGAAGCCGAATACGTTGATGAACAACTGCATCAAGCACTGGCCGATAAGACAAATAAAACCGCCGACCAGAAACGCGCGGAGGCAATTTTTGAATACGGGGCGGGCCGGTTCCCGCGTTTTGGCGAGCTCCTGATATTCCTGCTGCGTCCAGGTTAGCTTCTGCATCTTCGTCTTCGTTGACAACTGCGATTCCCCCTTTGGAATGATCGTTAATTTAACGCTTGAGCAGCGGCGTAACGGCTTCGACAACCTTGGCCATTTGCTCCGAGCAGCGGCCGTACATGCGCTTGGCTGCAAACTTTTCCGTCGCCAGGCTGAATAGCGCAAGATCCGCCTCGCATTTTTTTAGCGTAGCGAACAGCGTCTCTTTCTGAGACGCTTGCGGGAGCTGGAGCATGTCGTCAAACACATCGACCCGAAGCTGGCCGTAGGCGTCCACTTGTCCGAGAAATACATTCTCCAAGGTTACGCCTATTTTCTCCAACTCGGTGAGCAACCATTCCCGGCTCAAACCGTACGCAGCCAGCGGCTCGTCCAATATGCTGCCGTCCATAATGACCGTCTGCGTCTCCCGTTCCGGACCGACTGCAATCCCCAGCTTTTTCGGAGTCAGCGGCTGATGTTCCGGTTTAAGCAGCACGCTCAATTCCCCCGTCGTTTCCAGTACGGCGAATTCAACGTCAGCCATATTGAAGACGTTTTTTTTACGAAGCCGCCCCAGCAGCTCATCGGCGGAATAGCGTTCTTTTTTCAAATTCTCCTCGAGCACTTTGCCTTCCTTAATAAAGATCGTGCCTTTGCCCTCGACGAGCTCCCTGATTCTTTTGCTTCTGAGCGAGATCAGCTCGAATAGGAGCGGAACGGAGAACCAGACCGCTATAGCCGCGATGCCCAGCATAAAGTGGGCTCCAATATCTGTAGAAATGAATCCGGCAAGCTCCCCGAGCGTAATGCCCGCTACATATTCAAAGAAGGTGAGCTGGGAAATTTGTTTTTTTCCCAAAATACGGGTAAGCAAAAACAATACAGCGACAGCGACTATCGACCGAACCGCAATGTGCGTCCACTCCGGCATTGTACTCAACTCCTTTTGTATTCAAAGCATGATCGTTCATGATCATGCGCACGCGGCAGCTGGAACATATAAATTATTTGCCAAAAGCGATTTTGTTATTTATTGGATATTTTTTACATTCATTGCACAAAAATAGAATGTACATATTATCGAGGTGGAGGTGAGGACAATGACAGTTGCATCCCAAGTCAAAACGACGCTGGCTTCCCTGAAAAGCGCGCAAGCAAGCCTTGAAACGTTCGCGCTGAGCACGCAAAACCAGGAAGCGAAATCGATTTTTGAAAACTGCGCGAAGCAAACGCAGCAAATCGTGGATCAAGTAAGCGGCCGCGTGCAGCAGCTCGAAAGCGAGGAGCCGCAGTACAAAGGTTTCTAATTCGTCTCGACGCAGCAAAAACAGCCTTTCCCGATCGCGGGGAAAGGCTGTTTGCTTTGGGGCGCGCTATACAAACGATATGACGATCAGCAGCAGTACAAACAGGACAAGAATCAGCAAAACCTCAGAATGCAATGATTCCATACAAGTTCCTCCATCCGGGAAGTCGGCTCGCTGGTGCATCATATGACCTGCATAAAAAATTAGCCTGTGCTTTCGCCCAGCCTATAGGCGTTTTTTGAAATCGATGTTATAATATGTTCATTGTTCACGTTAACATAAACTTTTCTTGCGGAAAGAGGCGATTCATTTTCATGACTATTCAATCGAAAGAGCAGCTGCTTTCTTTTGTTTCGGAGACGGTTAAAACGACCCCGGTCACCGACATTCATACGCATTTGTTCGCGGAATCGTTCGGCGATTTGCTGCTGTGGGGCGTCGACGAACTGCTCACTTACCATTATTTGATCGCCGAGACGTTCCGCTTCCGGCCGGATCTGTCTTACGACGTTTTTTGGCAAATGTCCAAGCAGGAGCAGGCCGACCTGATCTGGCAAACGCTGTTCATCGAGCACACGCCTTACAGCGAAGCATGCCGCGGGGTTATCACCGTCCTGAACCGTCTTGGCTTTGATGTATCCAAGCGGGATTTGGAAGAATACCGCGCTTATTTCCGCAACGTGAAGGCAAGCGATTACATCGACCGTATTCTCGGACTCGCGAAGGTTAAGACGGTTGTCATGACGAATGATCCGTTCGACGCCTATGAACGAGGCATATGGGATCAAGGCGAGAGCGTCGATTCCCGTTTCCTGGCCGCGCTCCGGATCGACCCGCTGCTCAATTTGTGGGACACTTCGTGGTCGAAGCTTGTGGAGCAAGGCTATCGGGTGAATCCGGATCTTTCCGGAGACACGATCGCGGAAATACGCCGTTTCCTCAAGGACTGGATCGCCCGCATGAACCCGCTTTATATGGCCGTGTCTTTGCCTAACGATTTTGCCTATCCCGAGGATTCCGTTCGCGTCCGTATTATCGATGAGTGTATTATCCCGGTCGCGCGGGAAGCCGACATCCCATTTGCGATGATGATCGGCGTGAAACGGAAGGTGAATCCTTCTCTTAAAGACGCCGGCGACAGCGTAGGCAAAAGCGATATCGGGACGGTGGAGCGGATCGTCAGCAAATACCAGGATGTCAAATTCCTCGTCACGATGCTATCCCGCGAGAATCAGCACGAACTCGCCGTAACCGCGCGGAAAAACCGCAATTTGCTCGTATTCGGCTGCTGGTGGTTTTTGAACAACCCGAGCCTGATCGAGGAAATTACGCGGATGCGGCTGGAGCTTCTCGGCGGCAGTATAATCCCGCAGCATTCCGATTGCCGCATCCTTGATCAACTGCTGTACAAATGGGATCATTCCCGGGGCATAATCGCCAAAGTGCTGTGCGACAAATACGGCGATTTATTCGATGCCGGCTGGCGCGTCACGGAAGAAGAAATTCGCCGGGACGTAGAGGATTTGCTGGGCGGTGTTTTCTGGAAATTCCTTGGAAAACCCGATCCTGCGGCTTGATTCTATCGTATACAGACGAACAGCCTCCCTGTTGAATGGGGGGCTGTTGTTTTATTGCCGGCTGAGCGGAATGATGGCGTCCTATCTCCCTTATTCAGCCCAAAAACCTCTCCTGCCGATTTCGGAAAGAGAGGTTTTTGGGCTATGCATTGCTATTTCATTGCTATATCGTTAATGCAACTTTACGATCGCTTCAACGTCAACGGACAGCACGTTCCCGGCTTTCACGGAAAGAAGACGCTGCACGACAACGATGGCTTGCGCACGCGTCGTTGTTTCCTCCGGAGCGAGATTGCCGCCTTCCAGCCCTTGCATCATGCCTTTCTTGACCGCTTCCTTCATCGCACCGGCGGTATCTGCAATCGTTGCCGGAGCCGTTGTTGCAGCGCGGACAGCCCATCGTGCCAGCTCGCCTCGCGTCGCCGCGCCGTCCCATTCGCCCTGAAGATCGCCCGGCAGCAGTATGCCTGCAGCCTCCAATGCTTTCTCATACGGCGCATACCACGGCTGTCCAGCCTCTGGTTCAGTGACATGGAGCTTTAACGCCGACGCAAGGAGCTTCACAAGCTCGCTGCGCGCAATGGAGTGGTCCGGACGGAATGAGCCGTCCGGATAGCCGTCCGCCATGCCTTGCGCCACCGCCTCGTTGATGGCGTCTAGCGCCCAGTGCCCGGCCAAGTCGCCGAACACCGGATTGAACCCGGCAATCATTTGCGGGGTCGAACGGCTCTTATAGCCTCCATCCCCCAACTGTCCGCCGCCGTTGGAACCCCACGTCCACACATCCTCATTCTTGTCGATTGCCGCCGTATGATAAGTGCCTGCCGCTACGAATTGAATGCCCGCCGGCGCCTTCACCTGAACGGCCGTGTTCCGGTTGTCCGTCGTGCCGTCGCCCAACTGGCCGAACAAGTTATTGCCCCATGCCCATACGGTACCGTCCGATTTGACCGCAAGGGCGTGGTAAGTGCCGGCTGCGATCGATTTAACCCCGTACAAACCGCTGACCGGCGCCGGATCTTTACGGCTGGACGTCGTCCCGTCACCCAACTGGCCGAACGCGTTGTAGCCCCAAGCCCACACCGAGCCGTCCGCCTTCAATGCCAGCGAGAAATTGCGTCCGGCCGCGATCGCCGTCACTTCCTCCAGCTTGGGAACGGCGACCGGACTGCGGCGCGGCATCGTCGTCCCGTCGCCTAATTGTCCGGAGCTGTTGTCTCCCCATGACCATACATGTCCGTCCGGCGTTAACGCCAGCACATGATATCCTCCGGCTGCGACCGCTTGAATAAGCGGCAGCCCTTCGACCTTAGCCGGAGTCGTGCGGTCTTCACCCAGCCCGTCGCCGAGCTGGCCGAATGAATTGTCGCCCGAAGTCCACACCGAGCCGTCCGCCTTCATAAAGACGCTGAAATTGTTGCCCACGCCGATCGATGCGACATCTTTCAAGGACGGCACGGCCGCTGGCGTGCTTTTGTTCTCCGTCGATCCGTCTCCGAACTGACCTGCCATATTGCTTCCCCACGCCATGACGGTCCCGTCCTTCCGAAGCGATGCCGCTTGCGTCAGTCCCGCCGACAGCTGCGCCGCATCCCGAAGTCCGCTTACGAATTGCGGGGAATTTGCAAATACGTTCGACCCTGTCCCGAGCTGTCCATACGTATTTTCCCCCCAGGTCCATAGTTGTCCATCCTTGATCACTGCCGTAAAACCGTCGCCGGCAGCAATCGGAAGCGGCGTGAGTTCGTTCTTGTAGGACAACGTGCTCTCGGGAGTATCGGTTTTATTGACGAACAGCGAAAACCGTGGCAGCATGACAGGCGAGGTCCGGTTCGTGGTCGAACCGTCCCCAAGCTGCCCCATCGCGTTAGAGCCCCATGTCCAGACCGAACCGTCGGACTTCATGGCCATCCCATGGAAGGAACCGCTGCCGATGAGCTGCGTATGCTCGAAGCCGTCAATTTTGCTGAAAATCATCTTATTGTCCGTATTGCCGATACCCAGCTGTCCGAATTGATTGCCGCCCCAAGTGTACAAATCCCCATCCTTGGACATCGCCATCGCGTGCGTGTTGCCCGCCGCAATCGCGGTAATGCCTCTTAAGCCGGTGACGACTTTCGGATTGGCAGCCACGTTAATGTAATAGGAGCCATACGAACTCCCTAATTGTCCCGTCGTATCGGAGCCCCAGGCGAATACGGAGCCGTCTTCCTTCAGCGCCAGCGAAAAGTTGTTGCCCGCCGCAACCGCCTTGACGTCCTGAATGAACTCGACGAATACGCGGTACGTTCGCTTGCCGCCTACTGTCCCGTAGCCCAGCTGTCCGCCATTGTTATCTCCCCAGCCGACAACCGTCTTTTCTTTCGTAACGGCCAGTATGTGATTGACGCCGGATGCGATGCTCGTAATTTCGGGTAATCCGACAACCTCCTTCGGCGTATCGTGATCTTCCGTCGTCACGTCGCCGAGCTGGCCGTAATCGTTGTCACCCCAGGCAAATACAACGCCGTCCTCGCGAAGCGCGACGGAATGATTCGCGCCTGCCGCGATCGCCATAATGGAATTCAAGCCTTCAACATGCACCGGGTTACCGCGATCGGTTCTGGAGCCGTCGCCAAGCTGTCCAGAGTTATTAGCGCCCCAAGCCCAGACCGACCCGTCTTTCTTGAGGGCCAGCGTATGGTTGTTTCCCACCGCGATCGCTTTCACGTCGGTCAAATCAGTCATCCGACTTGGCGTGTAGCGGTTGACCAGTTTACCTGCGCCCAGCTTGCCGCGCTGATTGTCACCCCAGGTCCACACGGTTCCGTCGGTTTTCAAAGCGACGGTATGACCAAGGCCGCCGGCGATTTGCGCGATACCGGCATCCCCCTGAGCGGACGATGTGTCCGCCCAGGCCGGTCCTGCCGCTGCAAAGGAGCCGAGCATAACGAGCAAAGCCAATCCGATCTTCAGCAGCAGCGCTAGATTGAATTTGGTGTGTATGATTGCGTTCATAGTTCCGCTTCTCCTCCATGCTTTTTTCATAAGGTTCGCCCTACCTGTCTAGGCATTAGGGGTATGGTCCGTCTGTAGGGATGGAGGGCCTTGCCGTTTAAATTTGCGGCGGATGACATCGATACCGCCATCCATCAGCATGTAGACAACCGGTACGAGCACGAGCGTGATCATCGTCGAAAGCGTCAAGCCGAATGCGACGACGGTGGCCATCGACGCTTGCGCTTCGGCGCCTTCTCCGAATCCGATAACGAGCGGCAGCATCGCGAGTACGGTTGTCGCCGTCGTCATCATGATCGGACGCAGCCGGATTCTTCCCGCTTCCAGCAGTGCTTCGCGAAGCGCATAGCCGCGTTTGCGCAGCTGGTTCGTATAGTCGATCAGCACGATCGCATTGTTAACCACGATCCCGACGAGCATGATCATCCCCATGACAGAGTTCATGTTAATCGTCCGGTCGGTCAGCCAAAGTCCCAATATCGCGCCGATAAACGTCGGCGGCAGCGAGAACATAATAATAAACGGACCGTACAGCGATTCAAACTGGCTCGCCATAACCATGTATACAAGCACGACCGAAAGAATCAGCATCATATACAAGCTTTTGAACGTATCGTTGGTGCTGCTCTTCGACGCCAGCGAGATCGAGTAACCGTCCGGCGCCTGAATCGTATCGAGCCGCTCTTGCACCAGCTTCTCCACATCGCCGATCGCCGCCCCGCTAACGGACGCTTGCACGGTCGTCAGACGCTGCTGGTTAATGTGGCGAATCTGGATCGGGCTGTAGCTCGGTTGGACTTTTGCAATGGCGCTAAGCGGAATTTGCGCGCCGCCGGAGCCGTTAATAATAATTTGATTGAGATTTTCCAAATTGTTCGTAAATTCCTGCGGATACTTTACGACGACCGCAATCTGCGTATCTCCCGTTTTGAACTGCGTCGCGACGGAACCTTGGTACGCCGTCCGCAGCGAGGTCATTACTTCCCGCCTCGTCACGCCGTAATAGGAAGCGGCGTCGCGGTCGATCGTCAGGTCAAACGCCGGCACGCTGCGTTCCAGCGTATTTTGAACGCTTCGCAGCTCTGGAAGCGTGCGCAGCTCCTCGGCGACAATGTCGCCCAGTTTGCCGAGCACCGCCATATCCGGACCGTTCAAGCTGACGGTAATATCCGCGCCGCCTCCGCCGCCGAGTCCGGGAAGCCGGACGGAAGAACGGGCGTTGACGTTGATCTGCGCCCCGGGATAGCTCTGCGTGAATGTACGGATCTGTTCGACGACCTGTTCGGTTTTCAGCTTCCGCTCATGGATCGACTTCAGTGTGATCGCGATGTTGGCGGAGTTCGTCGAGGCCGTTTGGAACGAACCGCCACCGCTGCTTCCGACGGTCGTGAATACCGTTTCGATGTCGGAAATGTCTTTAAGTCTTTCCTCCACCTTACCGGCGATGTCGTTCGTAATTTCAAACTTCGTGCCTTGCGGCAAGCTAATGTTAATGTTCAATTGCCCCTCGTCCGTCCGCGGCATCATCTCCGAGCCGACGAACCGGGACAAATACACGCTGCCGCCGAGCATCGCAACGGTAAGCAGTACGATCGTCCAGCGATGACCCAGCGACCAGCGAAGCAGCGCCGTGTAGCCGTTCGTGAAGCGGTTCATCCCGCGGCCGAACCATACGGCCGGATTGTACGATCTTCCTTCCGGCAGTTCTTCGGAATGATGCTTCGTCAGCAGCTTGGCTGCGAGCATTGGTACGAGCGTGATCGCCGCAAACAGTGCAGCGATGTGGGAAAAGCTGATCGTCAAGGCCATCGGTGCGAAGAAGTTTTTGATAATGCCGTTAATGAATACGGTAGGCGCGAACACCGCGATTTGCGCAAGCGCGGAAGCGAGTACAGCCGTGCCGACCTCCGCGGTGCCTTGTTTGGCTGCTTCTACCGGCGATAATCCTTCTTCTTTCTTGCGGAATATGCTCTCCAGCACGACGACCGCAAAGTCGACGAGCGAGCCGAGACCGAGCGCAAGTCCACCGAGCGTAATTGTGTTGATCGTCTGATTGGCGAAATACATCATGCTGAACGTGCTGACAACCGAGATCGGGATGACGACGCCGATAATGAGCGTCGCGCGAATGCTGTTCAAGAACAGCATTAACACGATAATCGAGAAGACGGCGCCAAGCAGCGTATGCTCGATGACGGTATTAACCGAGTTTTTAATAAATCGCGACGTATCGTTCAGCACGTCGATCTTGACGCCTTCCGGAAGCTTGCTCCGGATGTCCACCAGCGACTGGCGGATATTGTCCGCCACCGAAACCGTATTGCCGTCCGACTGCTTTAATATCGACAAGCTCACGCTCGTCTCACCATTGCGGCGCGCATCGAAGGTTACATCTTGATACTTGTCGACGATCGTTCCAACTTCCGAGACCGGAATCGATTGACCGCGGGAAAGCGGAATACGCACTTTCTCAATTTCACCGGTCGATTTGAACTCGCCGTCGATTCGCAAAGGAACGAGCTGCTCCCCCTTGTACACGAGGCCGGCGTCGGTCGACTGGTTGTCGTTGGACAGCGCCTGCGTCACCTGGTTAAAGGTGAGTCCGTATTGGGCCAGTTTATTCTGGTCTAGCAGCACTTGAATCTGTCTTACACGTCCGCCGGTGACTCCGACGGAGGCGACGCCTTCGATACGCTGCATCGCCGGGCTAACGATATTGTCCGCCAAATCCCGCAGCGAAATGAGGTCCATATCGCTGCCATACAGCGAGAGGCTCATGATCGGCGCACTGTTCGGGTCGGCGCGGGACACGACCGGCGCGTCGGCGTCAGCCGGGAGCTGGCGCCGTACCCGGTCCAGCTTGTCGCGCATTTCCAGAGTCGCCTGCTCAATGTCCGTGCCGTAATTAAACTGTAAAGTAACGTTACTTGAACCGGTTCGTGAGTTTGAGGTGACTGAGGTGACGTTGGCTATGGTCGCCATCGACGCCTCGACTCTTTTGGTCACCTGGCTTTCCACTTGCGCCGGCGAAGCTCCCGACCAGCTGACCGATACGGTTGCAGTCGGAATTTCCATATTTGGATACAAGTCAACCGGAAGCAGAGGCGCTGCGATCGAACCGACGATCACAAGCGCAATCATGAGCATTAATATTGTGACGGGCCGATTGACCGAAAAATTAGCTAAATTCACTGGCCTCCACCACCTTGCGCACCGCCGGTCGGAGCGTTACCTTGTGCCGGCCGCTGCCCTTGACCCTGCTGCTGCGTCTGACCACCTGCCGACGTCTGGCCTTGCGTTTGGCCTTGCTGACGCTGGACGTTTTGTTGGTTGTTTTGCTGGTTGTTTTGACCGTTTTGCTGACGCTGGCCGTTCTGCTGACCGTTCTGCTGGCCTTGACCCTGCTGCTGCTTCGGAGCCGCGCCTTCCTGACCGGGCTGTACAACTTGAACGGCGGCCTTGTCGGACAGCATCTCCTGTCCTTTGACGACGATTTCGTCGCCTTCCTTCAGTCCGCTCGTAATTTCAAACAGCGAGCTCGTCAGCGCTCCGACCTTGACGTTCACTTTCTTCGCGCGGCCTTCCTGTACGATGAACACCGCGTTTCCGCTCGGTTGGCTGATGACGGCATCGGCCGGAACCATAATCGCTTTGCGTCCCTCGTTCTTCAAGCTGGACGATGCGAACATGCCGGGCAGCAGTTCTTTCTTCGGATCGTTGATCTGAATATCGACGCCGTACGATTTCGTAACGGAATCGAGCGTCGGGCGAATGACGGTAACGATACCGTCGAACGCTTTGCCAAGTGTCGGAACGTTAACCTTCATTTCCATTCCGACCTTGATTTTACCTACGTTCGCCTCGGAAATGCTGACTGTCGCCTGAACCGGGTCCAGCGCCGCAATGGACACGATGTTGCCGTTGTTTCCGGCATTTTGCCCGATCGGTGTATTAATCGCCGTAACGACGCCGTCGACCGGCGAAGAGAGCACGCCATCCTGCAGCTGCTCCTCGAGTACGCGCAGGTTGTTTTGCGCCTGCGACAGCTGGGCTTCGTTCACCGCCATGCTTGCGTTTTTATTGTTTTCGAGCGTCTGTTCGGTTTGCGCCAGCTGCGCTTTCGTAACGTTCAAGTTCGTCTCGAGCGATGCCAGCGTATTCTGCAATGAAAGCTGGTCTTTCTTCAACGATTGCTGGTTCGATTCCATAATGACGGCGAGGTTATTCTGCGCGTTGGTAAGCGTCAATAAATCGCGGTTCAGCTGCTCCTGCGCCGTTTGTACAATCTGGGAGCTTTGCGCCGCCGCGAGATCCGCTTCCGCCTTGGTCAGTGCGGATTGCGCGTTGACCAGTGCCGTGGTCGGCGTCTGCTGCGACTGGTCATAGGCAAGCTGCGCGGCCTGAAGCTTGGCGATCGCGCTGTCGATTCCTGCCTTATCGCCTTTCGAAAGTGCGTTCTGGTAAGCGATGGCCGCCTGCTGCACTTCCAGTTGACGACTCTGCAGCGTATTGGACGAAGTGGCCGTCTGCCCCTGCAGGCTGTCCTGCTGCTGACTCAAGGTATTCTGGGCCGCAGCAAGGTTTTGATTATATGTATTGATTTGCGTATTCAGCGTCTGCTGCGCCAGGGCGACCGTCTGCTTGGCCGCAGCGATCGTATTCATCTGGTCACTGACCGCTTTATTATAGTTGGCTTGCGAAACGGCGACCTGCTGCTGCGCGGCGGCGACGGAATTTTGCTGATCCTGGATCGCTTTGGCCAAATTCGCCTTTTGCAATTCAAGCTGCTTCTCTGTCGAAGCGACGGTGTTCACCTGATCGCTCTGCGCTTTTTCGTACTGGGCGCTGGTGACGGCGAGGCTGGCTTGCGATTGCGAGATTTGCTGCTGCAGCTGCGTCGTATCGATCTGGGCGAGCGGCTGCCCTTTCTTAACGTGGTCGCCCACCTTGACCATAATATCGGTAACCCGGCCTGTCACCCGGGAGGAAATATTGGTCGTATATTGAGGCGTGATGGATCCGGTAAACACCTGTCCGCCCCCGACCTCCTGCATCTTAACCGTCTGCGTCTCAACCGCAAACTGGCGAGGGCCCGAACGCTGCTGATTAGGCTGTCCGGCCGCACCCTGCTTCGGCTTTCCCACTCCTCCGTTCAGCAGCGTAACACCGGCAACGGCAACGATTGCAATGACCGCGATCGTGACCATCAACCACTTTTTCGATACATTTTGCATCCACCTGATCATGACCATTCCTCCATGTGCTCTACTTGCGGTAAAGTAAACGCTTTCCGATCCCATAAACGGATGTTGGACATCAAAATTTCAGCCGCTTTTCCCGTTTGAGCGCGCTGTCCTAAGATCAAATTAGCCTACATTCATGATCAAATTGTGATCTAAATGTGAAAAAAGTGTGAAAATCTTCAAAAAAGTCACCCTCTCCTAAACGAAAGGGTGGCTTAACAAAGGAATAGCTGTTGAAGCTCGGTTCAAGCACCGGAGCGAGTTGCAGCAGCGATATAAAAAT
This sequence comes from Paenibacillus solanacearum, assembly GCF_910593845.1. Classification (GTDB taxonomy): domain Bacteria; phylum Bacillota; class Bacilli; order Paenibacillales; family NBRC-103111; genus Paenibacillus_G; species Paenibacillus_G solanacearum. Next base: position 92,928 of record NZ_CAJVAS010000020.1, read on the forward strand.
AGAAAAAGGACCCCTTGCGGGATCCTTCTCAACGGTGAATTTCAATTGATGGTACTTATGCACATGAACCTTGCGAAAAGCTCGGGTCTTACCTCAACCACACTACTCGCAGTACAGGTACTACGCTAACGTGTCTTTGGCACATCCCTCCGCTTCTATCTCGATTCAGTAACAACTTCCCCGGTATTTCTCGTTGATTGGCTCAACGGAACCACACCTCTCTTGTTTCACCGTTGATATTATATTTCACACAAATCCTTCTGTTTATACACGCCCTACTTGATTTTTTTATTCCCGGATGATGACGACCGTTCCGAGCGGAATGTGGCGGTACAGCCATTCGATATCGCGGTTATGCATCCGAATACAGCCGGAAGATGCGCTGCTGCCGATGGAATAAGGCCGATTCGTACCGTGAATGCCGTACGTATACCCTCCCGTACCGGGCACGTTGAGCCCCATCCAGCGCGATCCCAGCGGATTGCGGGGATGTCCTCCGGGCACTTGTTTGCGCACGTACCACGGCTTTACAATCTTCGTGACGATATGGAACTGCCCCGTCGGTGTCAAAGCCTTGGTTCTTCCGGTCGCGACGGCAAAGTAGTAGATCGGGCGGCCGTTGACGAATACCGTGAGGCGATTCGACGTTTTATTGATTACAAGATAAACGCCCTCTTCCTCCAGTCCGGACGGCACAGCCGGAGGCGTCGCGCCAGGCGCCAGCGCTTGAGCGTTTGCCGGCAATGCCAAGAACAGCGCAATGACCAGGATCAGGCCCCTGAGACGATACATCAAATTGTTCATAGTCATCCTCATGTCATGGAAAATGTTCAATGGTTTTAGTTTGCGCTTCTGTACCGGGGATATTCGATTTTTTTCGTTCGCGGACTGCCGGGAGATGGTATAATTTCGATGAACACGTTACATAGGTCAGGAGGGCACTGCGGATGATCATACCCATTCGGAACGAAGCAGGGCCGGCCGATGCGCCGCGCATTGTATTTTTAGGGGATAGCATCACGGACAACGGACTGTATATAGCCTATATCGACGCTTATTTGCGGTATCGGCATCCGGAGTCCAGCTTTACGCTGATCAATCTTGGCGTCAGCAGCGAAACGGCTTCGGGGCTAAGCGAGCCGGAGCATCCGTTTCCCCGTCCTTGCGTTCACGACCGGTTGGCACGTGCGCTGGAACAAAGCAAGCCGGACTGGGTGGCTTTATGTTACGGAATGAACGACGGCATCTACCATCCGTTCGCGGAAGAGCGGTTTCAAGCCTATCAAGAAGGCATGAGACGCGCAATACAAGCCGTCAAACAAGCCGGGGCCAAAACGATCGCGCTTACGCCGCCGCCCTTTGACGCGGCGTCCAAGACGTTTGAAACGGAAACGAAGGCAGCGTACAGCTGGAAAGCGCCTTACGTCCGCTACAATGATGTGCTGAAAATTTATGCGGATTGGATTATGACGTTACGTAGGGAAGCCGACGCCGTGATCAATATTTACGATCCGTTATGGACGGAACTGTGCGCCGCCGCGAAAGAGGGCAAGCCCTCGCTGACGAGCGACGGCATTCATCCTAATCCCCGCGGCCATTGGATTATCGCCCGAACGCTGCTAACGCATCTGTTCGAAGCCGATCTGGATGCCATTCCGACATATATGGAAGATACGGAGCCGTCGGCATGGTTTGCGCTGACGCTGCAACGTCACCGTTTGCTAAGCAGCGCCTGGAAAGAGCATGTCGGCCATACGAATCCGAATAAATCGCAAGCGCTGCCGCTGGACGAGGCGGTTGCTCGCGGCAAACAATGGGAACGGCAAATCCGCGACTTGCTGCAGAGCACGCGGGATAACGGATGAGAACCTGCGGGAAGCGAGGTGAATGCAATGAATCATGAACAAATTATGACGTACGGCCTCGGCAAGCCCGGCACATCAGTACGTTATCCATTCGATCCTGCTATGCCGGTGCTGTATGTCGGCGATAAAATGTTCGCGCTGCTCGGCTCCCACCAGGGCTGGCCAAGCGTCAACCTGAAATGCGATCCGGACGGCGCATGGCTTACGCGCGAGCAATATCCGGACACCGTGTTCGGCGGCTACCATATGAACAAGCGCCACTGGAATACGGTGCTGCTGAACGGTACGGTGCCCTGGAACGAACTGCGTGATTTCGTGGACGAATCGTATCAGCTTGTCGTCGCCAAGCTCCCGAAGCGCGCAAGGGAACAGCTTGCCTCCACGCAGCCGAAGCAAGTCAGATCATAGCGCTCCCGATCGTCTCTTCCGCATGCTTGTCGCATACACAGACCGGAATTGCCTTGATGTTAAACCGCATGAATCAGATGGTTCCATACATAATGCGCGGGCAGCAGCAAAGTGAACAGCGCCAGGATGTACCGGAACAAGGTTTCGGATACGGAACCAGTATCAATGGCGGCAAATTTCGGCAACAGCCGGAATTTGATTTTGACCGGCCAGCACAGCTCCACGCCTTGCTCGTTGAACAGGTCGATCAGCGGATGCGAGGCGTACGCGAGCAGAAAGCTCCAATACAGCAGCGGCGGAAGCGACGAGAACAGCATTCCGAGCGCGGCAATAAACAATATGGAGTGCGTCATCGTCCGGTGCCGCACTTTGATCAGCCGCAAAAGGGCTGACAGCGGAAAAAAAATTTTAGCCATGGTCGATCCCTGTTTATCAATGTCCGCGAGCGGTCCCGCCAGACAGCCGATCAGCAGCGCGGCCGCGGATTCCCATGAGAATGGCGAGTTTTGCATGTACAATACCGCGCCTTCGGCGGCGAGCAGCCCTGCGAAGCTGTGCGTCTTCTGAAGCATAATTAAGAAGTCCTCCGGTTTCATGTGTGCAGCAATCGAAACGTCGAAAAGTGCAGCCTCCATTATACCAAACATATGATCGCATCGCTACCTTACGAAATATCTGTTTTGTTTTTTGTTCATTTGAAACTTTATACGCGCATATTCGTATGATGTAAGCGTAATCATTTTCCCCATTTGGAGCGATGATCCTGTCCATGATAACAAAGTCCAAACGAACCTTGTTGATCCCCCTTACGTCCATTCTGCTCGTCGCCGTTGCCGCCACGTTCGCAGCGTGCCCTTCGTTTCGAGCAGAAACCGGCGAAGAAGCGGCCGTGCCTGCCGCCGCTCCCCGGGTGCCCGGCCCCGACGCATGGTGGACCGGCCAAGCCGAAGCGGCCGAACGGTCCGGCCAGCCCGACGCGGCGCATGAATTCCGGGCCCGCGCGATCGCGTATGCCAGCAGCCTGCAAGCGCAAAAAGCAGCTGCCGGCCCGGGCAGCAGCCTTGCTTCCGCATTGCCCCCGCTGGCGGAGGCGGCGCTGTACGTACAAACGCCTCGCGGCGCGGCGCCGAAGCTGGCCAAGCACGAACCGGCATCGGGCGTCTACCTGGGTATGCTCGGCGCAGATAAGCGAGTCGGCTACGATTTTTCCAAAATTGAAGGTGTCTATGAGAAAAAGCATGCCATGTATTTAGCCTACGTCGGCTGGCGCAAGTTTCAGACCGATACGAGCACGTATTTCCCGAAACGGACGTCTGACAGGGTGAAGGAGCTGGGCGGAGCGCTCCAAATCGGCTGGGAGCCCCGGTACGGACTGGATGACGTGAAGGACGACGAGTACGTGCGCACGTTCGCGCGCGAGGCCAAAGCCTCCGGCATCCCGATCTTTCTTCGTTACGCCTCCGAAATGAACGGCAACTGGGTACCATGGTACGGCGATCCGCAAAAGTATATCGAAAAGTTCCGTCTGATCCATGACATCATGAAGGAGGAAGCGCCGAACGTGGCGATGGTCTGGTCTCCGAATTACGCGCCGGCCAACAACATCGACGAGTATTACCCGGGGGACGCATATGTCGATTGGGTCGGATTTTCCTTGTATGCCACGCCGCTTACCGGAGGCGAGGAAGACTTGGAGCATACGGTCATTGAATATTTCGCGCCCCTGTACGCCAAATACAGTCACAAGCCGATCATGATCGCCGAAGGGGCCGTTGGGCATACGGTTCTAAAAACAAATCAATCGTACCATGCGTGGGGTGAAGGACAGCTCGGCTATATGTACGGCTTTCTGCCGCGGATGTTCCCCATGGTTAAGGCGATGACGTACTTTAATTTCGGCCGCGCGCAGGCGCAGCGTTCGAACATGGAATATGTGTACGATCTCGGAGAAAGCGCGCTGATGGACGGCTTCTACAAGCGGCTGACCCGCAGCGATCTGTTTTTGGACGGCGTCGAGCAAGGCGTGAACGCGGCTCCGCAACAATATGTGCCGCTGTCCGGCTCGCACTTGCCTGCAGGCAAACAAAGGATCATGATGTACGCCCGAATGAAGGATGTCAGCACACCTTTCGCCGTTGCGCTGTATCAAGGCGAACGCAGGCTCGGCATCAGCTATGAAATGCCTTGGGAAATCGACGTCGACATTCCGGCTGCAGACGCAGCAAAGCCATGGCGCATCGTAGCTTTCAACAAACAGATGGAGCCGATCGCCGCGACGCCGGGTACCGCAGTTGTCCGCGCAGCGTCGCCCGATAAATCCAACAGCGGCTCTCCATGATTTTCCCGAAAAACAATCTATCACCTGAGCGAAACATAGTATGATATATTCATAGAGAACACACCACATCATGAGCAGGAGACACGCCCCATGCATAAAGTTCTGATGGTATTCACCCTCCTTGTCGCCGCCAACCTGGCCTCGACCGGCTCCGCGCCGAAAACGCTTGCAGAAAACAAAAATATCGTCACTGCGCATCGCGGCAGTTCCGCCGCCGCGCCGGAAAACACGCTGAGCTCCATCCGCAAAGCGATTCGCGACGGTGCCGGCTACGCCGAAATCGACGTGCAGGAAACCGCCGACGGGGTCGTCATCCTGATGCACGACAATACGGCGCGAAGAACGGCCGGCATCGACAAGCCCGTTTGGGAAATCGATTCGGCGGAGCTGCGGAACGCCAGCGCAGGCGCATGGTTCGGCAAGCCGTTCGAGGACGAGCGCGTCCCTACGCTGGATGAAGCGATCCAGACGTCCAAAGGACGCATCCGGCTCAATATCGAGCTGAAAAATAATGGCCATCAGAAACAGCTTGCGGAAAAAACGGTCGCCCTGCTGCAAAAGCATACATTCGAGAACGACTGCACCATCACCTCCTTCGACCCGGAACTGCTGCGGAAGGTAAAGAAGCTGCGGCCCGGCATTAAGACCGGGCGCATTATCGGCGAGAAAACCGACGTCAATGCGCAGATGTATGCATCCGGCGATTATGAGGTAATCAGCGCCGCTTATCCGCTGATCGACGAAACGTTCATGCGCGAAGCGCGGAAGCATCATAAGGAAGTATACGCCTGGACGGTAAATGAGAAGAAAACGATGGAACGCATGGTTTCTCTTGGAGTGGATAGTGTCATTACGAACGAACCCGATCGATTGGTCCGGTTGTTGAAGACGATTCCCAGGCCATAAGCCGGCGCCTTAGGCCGCGCGGACGAGTCCAGCCGAATGCCGGAACGTCGATGAACGATTGCGCGAGTCGCAAAGGCAACGAAACGCCTGACAGGAAACGGGGATTGGAAGTACGATGTCCACAATATTTATAGGCGCGAAGCCGTTGAATATGGAACAGCAGCTGCAGCAGCTCGCCGCGGAATGGAATGCCGAATGCCGCCGCATTCCGGAAGGGTACTGGTTTTTACCGGAATACATGATGCGTATTCACGGTATTCATATCGACGAAGAAGCGAACGGATGGCGGTTTTGGCGCGAGGCGGATGCGACGACATGGGAAGATTTTTTGCTGATGCATATGACGCATCGGCTCGCTTCCCAACATGGACAGCTCCTTGAATACGAGGCGCAAGGAACGATCCGGCTCATCGAGCCGGAACCGCACACATTCTCCACCTTCGATCTATACGCGGAACGGGTGCTTGCCAAGGAAAGCGGCCTGGTCCGCGATATGAAAAAAAACTGGATTTACGCTCATCGCACAAGATATGTCCGCTAGAGGTTGTCCGCCAGACAAAAAAAGAGATTCCGTTCGCTTATCGAAGCGGGAATCTCTTTTTGCATGGACACAGCTTATGCTTACGCGTCCACACCCATGCGGCGCAGATGGTTAAATGAAATCGCCAAGCTTTCGAACGGATCGCGGCCGTAGGTTTGATCCTGCTCGACGGCTCCCCATTCTACGCCGATTTCGCGGCAAGCTTCCAGAATGCGAGTGAAGTTCATATTCCCTTCTCCCACTTCGGCAAACCGCTGTTCGCGATCTCCCATCACGGCCATGTCCTTCAAATGGACAACCTTCATGCGTCCGTTTACTTTGCGAATCCAGTCGGCCGGATCCGCGCCGCCCGCTTGCACCCAATAAACGTCCAACTCAAAATCGACCGCGGCCGGATCGGTTTCATCGAACAAAATATCCATCCCGGTTTTGGCGCCGAATTTGGCAAATTCAAAGCTGTGATTATGATAAATAAACGTAAGTCCTTCCGCCTTCAGCTTGCGGCCGATATCCGATGCGATCTTGGCAAACTCGGAATACCCCTCCGCGCTTTTCCGGTAGTCTCCCGGCAATCCGCCGAGTCCTACGTACTGGCAGCCCCACAATTTATGCTTGGCGATGACTTCGTCGAGCCGTTCCGTCAAATCGCCGTACCCGATATGGGTTGCGCAGATCGTCAAGCCTTCCCGATCCGCTAACTCCTTCAATGCCTGGTTGTCGATCGGACCGACGCCCGATACTTGAACCGCATTGTAACCGATTTCTTTCACCTTTTTTAAGGTCGATGCAATATCTTCCGGCGTCTTCAGATGTTCCCGAAGCGTGTAGAGCTGTGCCGCCAATCTCATCCCTATCACCCCATTGGATAAAATAAGTACAGTATGATACTAACACAACTTTTGGAAGAATGCACACGTTTTCATATGAAAACAAAATGAAAATTGAAACGTTTTATTTCAAGGAAATTCGTTCATGTTATCGGTGTCCCCGCTACAACCAACGCGATCGAATCATCCTGCAGAATGGAAACACTGGAAAACATTATCGAATGATTCGCTCCTCCTCGCATGCTACAATGGGGGAACCTCATGGACGACTCTATTGAGGTTCATTTCATGCAAAGGCCGAAGCTTCCTACGGAAGCGCGGGGGACCCTCATTTTTGGGGTGAAGCCACTTCATGTGGCCGGGTGATTGCTCTTTGACCCGAATCCGTCAGCTAACCTCGCAGGCCGTATAAAGGAGAGGATTTTCATTGAATCGCGTTAAAAAAATCGTCATGACCGGCGTGCTCGCGCTCGGACCAATCTTGGGTGCAGGAGCCGTGTCCGCCGCTTCGTATACCGTCAGCGGTAACGATACGATGTGGCTCATTTCCCAAAAGCAAGGAGTCAGCTTGAATTCCTTGATCGCGGCGAATCCGCAAGTGGCCAATCCGAACATCATTTGGCCGGGGATGGTATTGAACCTACCGGGCTCGGGGTCGAATGTGTCCTCCCCGTCGACGCCTTCTTCGTCCTATGCGAATCAAGTCGTGACACTGGTAAACCAGGAACGCGCCAAGGCGGGGCTTAAGCCGCTCACGAGCGACGGTCCTTTGACGGCAATGGCTGTGGATAAAGCCAAAGATATGTACAACAACGGATATTTTGATCATACGTCGCCGACTTACGGGTCCCCGTTCGATATGATGAAAGCTTACGGGATCAAGTACACGTATGCTGGTGAAAATATCGCAAAGGGACAGCGTAATCCGCAGGAAGTAATGACTGCGTGGATGAACAGCGCAGGTCACCGGCAAAACATATTGAACCCGAACTATACCAAAATCGGCGTTGCCTACTACAACGGCGAATGGGTGCAAGAGTTTATCCGCAATTAACGGCATAAATCGGCATTTCCCCGGAAATATTTTCTCCTCTGACTTATCACATTCTTCCTCCATTATTCCTTCCATTCGGCAATAATGTGCCGATGTGCCGGCGGACTCAGGCTACGGCTTTCCGTTTAGCTTAGTTCCGCCGCTTACAAGAAACGGGATCGTTCGAATTAACGAACGGTCCCGTTTCTTTATGCGATAACGATGATAAAGGATAGAAGCAATTAAAACGCCGGCACGATCGCGCCTTGATATTTGTCTTCAATAAACTTCTTTACTTCCGGCGACGTTAATGCTTTGATCAACTTCTGCATCGCTTCGGAATCTTTGTTATCCGGACGTGCAACCAAAATGTTTACATAAGGCGAGTTTTTATCTTCAATAAAAATCGCGTCTTTCGTCGGGGAAAGCTTTGCCTCCAAAGCATAGTTCGTATTGATCAGCGCCATATCGACTTCCGACAGCGCACGCGGCAGCATGGCGGCTTCCAGCTCCTTGAATTTCAGGTTCTTCTTGTTCTCGACAATATCTTTCACTGTGCCTTTGACGCCTACGCCGTCCTTCAGCTTGATCAGACCGTTTTTCTCCATCAGTGCAAGCGCGCGACCGCCGTTGGAAGGATCGTTAGGGATGGCGACCGTTGCGCCGTCCTTCAGCTCATCGGCTTTTTTAATTTTTTGCGAATAGGCGCCGAACGGCTCCAAATGCACACCGGCTGCCTTGACGAGATTCATGCTTTTGTCCTGATTGAACTGTTCCAAGTACGGTGCATGTTGAAAATAGTTGGCGTCGAGCTGCTTCTCGAACAGCTGCACGTTCGGCTGAACGTAATCGGTAAACTCCTTGATTTCAAGGTTGACGCCCTGCTCCTTTAAAGCCGGCTTGATCGACTTCAAGATTTCGGCATGAGGTACGCTGGATGCGCCGACCTTTAATGTCACTTCCTTTGCTGCGGCGGGTGCTCCGCCGGCTGCATTCCCGGGAGCCGGGGCTTCCTTTTTACCGCAAGCGGACAGCGACAAAGCAAGAACGATCGATAAAGCAGTTATTGTAATTTTTTTCATGATGGGTTCCCTCCATTATAAGTGTTTCTATATAAGTGCTTCTATGATTAAAGAAAAGCGTCCGATTTGACTCAGTCTTTACCGACGCAACCGTTCAAAATGATCAGCAGTTGCGGGCCAAAGTTAATCAAACTTGCTCACTTCCGCTGAAACTTTCGCACGATCCGGTCGCCAAGCGATTGCAGCACTTGTACCAGTACAAGCAAAATGAGCACAGTCACAATCGTGACGGTCATTTGGAAACGCAAATAGCCGTAGCGAATCGCCAAATCTCCCAGCCCGCCGCCGCCAATCGCCCCGGACATCGCCGTGTACGAAACAAGCGTGACCGCCGTAATCGTAATGCCGGCAATCAGGCCCGGACGCGCTTCCGGCAGCAGTACGCGCCATATGAGCTGCCAATAGGTCGCGCCCATCGATTGCGCCGCTTCAATAACGCCACGATCTACCTCGCGCAGCGATGTCTCCACCAGCCTGGCGAAAAAAGGCGCAGCCGCAATCACAAGCGGCGGGATCGTCCCCGGAACGCCGATCGAGGTACCGACAAGCAGCTTGGTGAACGGGATGACCAAAATCATCAATATAATGAACGGTACGGACCGCAGCACGTTGACGATGACGGATAGCACCGAATAGACGACCGGCTGCTGCAGCAGTTGCCCGCGGGCGGTCACAAACAGGATTACCCCTAGCGGCAGCCCGATCAGCACGGTAAATAAGGTCGACACACCCAGCATCATCAGCGTATCATAGCTGGCTTGTCCGATTTCCGCCCAATCCAGCTCCTTAAGCGCGGTCAGATCCATGTCGAATCACCTCCACATCGAGGCCGCGGCTGCGCAGCCTTTCGATCGCTTGCCCGGTTATCGCTTGCGAGCCGTGCAGCTCCAGTACAAGCTGTCCATACGGCGTATGCTTCAACCGCGAAACAGTGCCCTGCAGGATGACGAACGGAACGTTCGTATCCCGCATCGTTTCGTACAGGACCGGCTCGTACGCCTGCGCCCCGATAAACGTAATCCGAATAAGCGTCTGCGGCTGTCGTGCCTCTTCCGTGAACGATACACTTCTATCCGCTTCGCCGGATACTTGCTCCACAAACTCTCGTGTGGTCGGATGCTGCGGCTTCAGGAACACTTCCGATACAGGTCCCGTCTCCACAATCTTACCGCCGTCGATGACGGCAACGCGGTCACAGATGGAACGAATCACCTGCATCTCGTGTGTGATCAGGACGATCGTAATGTTAAGCTCCCGGTTAATTCGCAGCAGCAAGGCAAGGATGGCGCTTGTCGTTTGCGGGTCCAGCGCAGAAGTCGCTTCGTCGCACAGAAGCACCTTCGGATTCGTTGCCAGCGCTCTGGCGATGCCGACCCGCTGCTTTTGCCCGCCGGACAGCTGGGCCGGATATTTGTTCTCGTGACCGTCCAGTCCGACAAGTCCGATCAGTTCGGCGACTCGGCTTGCCACGGCTGCTTTGGAGCGTTTCGCCAGCCGGAGCGGAAACGCGATGTTCTCGGCCACGGTCGCTGAGCTGAGCAAATTGAAATGCTGAAAAATCATGCCGATCGTACGCCGTTCCTCCTGCAGTCTGCGGCTTGCAAGTCCGGTCATATCGACGCCGTCGATGAATACCTTGCCCGAGCTCGGGCGCTCGAGCATATTAATGGTCCGGATCAACGTGCTTTTCCCTGCACCGGAGTGGCCGATAATGCCGAACACTTCTCCTTTGTTCACGCTCAGGTTAATATCGTTCAGCGCCGTCACCTTCCCGCGGCCGGACGAATATTCCTTGACGATTTGCTGCAATTCTATCATGGTGCGGCACCTCCTCCCCATACAACAATACCCCCGGACGCAGAGGTCCAGGGGTTATAAGCTAACTCGCGTCCCTCTCATCTCCCAGAACCGACGGTTCTGGAGGAATTGGCACCGGACTTCCAAGGTTAGAACGCTGCGGCTCTTAACAGTTGGAACGGTTGCCGGGCTTCACAGGGCCTGATCCCTCCGCCTCTCTTAATAAGAAGATTCAATATTCCGTTGTATTCCATTCATGTTTCCATTATTTAACCAAAGGTTAATTAAAGGCACTCGGTAAGTGTATAAAATTATGATGATTCCGTCAATAGGTTTGAACCTGTTCCGCTCCCGGATATTGCGATGCAAATTTTGGGAAAAGAACAGAATCACTGCTCATCGAGGTTGCAGTTTTCCAACGCGATGACTTTCGTGCCGTGCTTGACCTTGTACCACGCCCACATCGCGACAAACAGCGGCAGCCCGATATAAGAAGACAACAGCGCGTACCAATCCGTCTCTCCTCCGGAAACGGCCGAGAACCCCTGCCCGATCATCACGACGAGACAAAGAGCAAAAGCAAAGATCGGTCCGAACGGAAACCAGCGGGCGCGATACGGCAAATCCTCCAGAGTCTTCCCCTGCAGCACAAATGCCTTGCGAAACCGGTAATGGCTGATGGCGATGCCAAGCCAGGCCAGAAAACCGCACATGCCCGATAAATTCAACAGCCATATATATACCGTTCCGTCGCCGAATAGCGAAGTGAAGAAGGCGAGCATCCCGACGGCGGCCGTTGCCAGCAGCGATGCCACGGGTACGCCGCGGCGGTTCAAGCCCGACAGCCAGCGAGGCGCCTTGCCTTCCTTGGCAAGCACCCACAGCATTCGCGTCGACGCGTACATGCCGGAGCTGCCGGCCGACAGCACGGAGGTCAGAATAATCGCGTTCATGACCGATGCCGCAAATGCAAAGCCCGCGTGTTCGAATACGATCGTAAACGGACTTACCGCTATGTTATCCACATCGGCATTGATCAATACCGGGTCCGTGTACGAGATTAGCAGACCGATCACGAGAATCGCCAATATATAAAACAGCAATATGCGCCAGAACACCTGGCGAACCGCTTTGGGTACGTTGACGCGCGGATTTTCGCTCTCCCCGGCGGTAACGCCGATCAGCTCCGTGCCTTGGAACGAGAAGCCCGCAGCCATAAACACGCCGAGCATCGCCATGAATCCACCGTGAAACGGCGCATCGCCTTCCGTGAAATGCTTGAACCCGACTGCCTGTCCGCCGATGATGCCGACGATCATCATGAGACCGACAACGATAAATATAATGACCGTTGCCACTTTAATGAAAGCGAACCAATACTCCGATTCCCCGTAACCCCGAACTGATAAATAATTGATCGCGAACATCAGGATCAAGTAAAGGACGCACCAGAGCAGCGAAGGACTGTCCGGGAACCAGAACTTCATGATCAGTCCGGCGGCCGACAATTCCGCGGCGATCGTCACTGCCCAGTTAAACCAATAATTCCAGCCCAGCGCAAAGCCGAGCGCCGGATCGACGAATCGCCCTGCGTACGTGCTGAACGAGCCCGCTACCGGCATATAGGCAGCCATTTCACCCAGACTGGTCATCAAAAAATAAACCATAATCCCGATCGCGGCGTACGCAGCCAGCGCCCCTCCGGGTCCGGCGGAATGAATCGCACCGCCGCTTGCAAGAAACAAGCCGGTGCCGATCGAGCCGCCCAAGGAAATCATCATCATATGCCGCGCTTTTAATCCCCGCTTCAGCTGCTGCGGCGCTGTTCCCATCTTGTTGTTCATCCGGATAATTTCCTTTCCCTCGCTTCGAAAAAATAAAGAGGCCAACGAAACGCGGTTTCGATGACCTATACTGACAAACCTATATTAGTGTACGGAAAAACAAAGTTCTAATCAATGGATATAATTGTATCGCCGTCAACGTTCTGCCGCATCGTTCCTATTCGTTCAAATACGTGGTCACTTTGTTCTGAATCAGCCTGCTTACCTCTTCTGCGGACTTTTGGCCGCTCATGTACGATTCGAATTCCGCCATTGCCATCATGAGCACTTTCGTGTCGATATATTGTTTCGTGCTTACGCCCTCAATCAGCTTTTGAACCGTGCGAATTCGTTCCTCCGTCATATGGGCGTCAGGCTTATCTTTCGGCAGCTGCAGCTTGCCGTTCTCGATGTTTTGTTTTACCTGATCGAACTTTTGGAGCGCAGTGGCCTTATTGATGGGCAATCCGCTCAATTCGGGCGAAGCTTGGATTTCATCCGAGAGTAGGAATTTGATGAACATCCACGCTTCCTGTTGTACCTTCGATTTGCTATTGATAGCAAGGTTGAAATAAGTATAAAAGGAAGCTCCCTGCGACTGCCCTTCCACCGTCGGTTTCAAAAAAAGCTGCGCGTTCGAAGGCATCGTCAAAATTTGTTCCGCATTGGCGAGGCTGGACATTTTGAACAGCGACTTGCTGTAATCATACGAAAATTCCGCTCTTAAAATCCCCTCGTCATACATCGCCTTCACTTGCCGCATCATGCCGCGAAACAACTCGGAATCGAACTGGGCGCGGCCCTGCTGCACAAGCTTCGAATAATTGCTACAGATAAAATCCGCAATCAGCTGATTCGGAAATAAATTGATGATTCCCACATAATCCGGCCCCTCCTGCCGCTTCAGCTGTCCTGCGATTTCCTTGAATTGTTCCCAAGTCCAAGCCGTGTCTTCGATCGTGAGGTTCGCTTTTTTCAATTGATCCGTATTCCCCTGCATCATTTCAAGCGCAAACGAAAATGGCATCGAGTATAACCCGTCACCGTTACGGGAAGCTTGTAGAATGTGTTCGTAATACTTGCTTCTATCAAAGGAAGCGTCCTTTGCGATCCAATCGTTCATATTGGCCAGCAGCTTTTTTTCGACGAATTTGCTTTGCGGCAAGCTGTTCATGGCGATTAAGTCGGCTCCCTTGCCCGATATGACCTCCGTCGTAACCGTCTGCACGTATTTTTCGATATCCGCTTGTGTGACCGCTGCCATCATATTGCCTCCCGTATCGGGAACGGCCATATAGGGCTTGATTTCGATATGAATATCCGGATGCAGCGCTTCGAACTTTTCAACAGCCATTTCGAGGAAACGGTCCGATCGCTGCACCGCGATGACAACATTCTTTGGGCCTCCCGGCGATGGTTCACCCAAGTCCTCGGGGGCAGTAGACATCTGTTTCCCGGAACATGCCGTCATAAGCGTCAATGCGCCTAACCATGCAATAGCGTACTTTTTCTTCATCATATTGGTTCCATCCCTTCTATTGTAATCGAATCCGGTTACCTTCCTGGAGCGGCTCGCTTGACTCAGTAATGATGTCGCTTTTCAGCGCAAGACCGGACAAAACGATGATTCCTTCCTCCGTTTCCTCACCGGTCGTCACTTTCACCTTCTGGGCGTAGTACGTGTTGCCGAGCGGACTTTTCTTCTCCCGAACGATGAAGACGTAGCTTCCGGCGCCATCCTGCCGCAGCATCTCCTTGCGAATGACAAGACCCTTTTGGCTGGACTGCCTCTCGATTTGGACGGTCGCTTGTTCACCTCCCTGTATGCTGTCCCCGGTGACGTCGATGACGACCGTTTTTTGCGGCTTGGCTCCCCCGCCGGATGTGCCTGCCGTTTCCCCGCTTCCGCCTCCCGCTTGTGCAATGCCTCCTGTACTGCCGCCGGAGCTTGACGGCGCATCATTGAGTTCTGCAATCGTGCCTTTGACATTCAGCGGCTTCCCGTCTTTGACCACTATGGGATGGACCGCTTCTCCGATCTGCAGCATTGCGGCCAAATCCGCGTCCACCGAAAAGGAGAACGAGTAGCCCTCCCCGCTATTGACAAGCGTCATCAGCGGTTGCCCCGGCGACGCCGCCAAACCCTCCTTCGCTTTCAGCTCGGATACCCTTCCGTCGAACGGCGCTTTCAGAACCGCTTTTTCAGCCAAATCTTTGCGCATGCCGTCGATTTTGCGGCGGGCTATATCCATATCCAGCTGATCGCTTTCCAAGTCGCGCTTCGCTTTCCGGATTTTTGCTTCATCCCCTTCTTGCTGAGCGGCAACAAATTGTTCCTTCAGCAATTCCCGGTTCAAGCCTTGCTTTTTCAGCCGGTCCTCTTCGTCCGACAGCTGCGCTCTAGCGACAGAATCATCAATAGTAACAAGGATTTGCCCCTTTTGGACCCCATCGTTTTTGTTCACATGCACTTTGGCGACCTTCCACCCGCTATCGCTCGTCAGATCGGTTTTCTCCCGCGGGGTCACGGTGCCGCTCCCCTTCATGCGGTGGGTCAGTGAGTTTTGCGCCGGCTTTTCCGTCGTCACTTTGGGCAGCATCGCCGCTTGAAACGTATTGCTCAAAAAAGTAAGTCCCGCCAGCACGACAAAAAACATAACAAACAGCGTATTGACCATTTTTTGGCGCGTCATCACCATGTTCCCTATCTCCTTCTTTCCTTCCATCAGCAGCCCGGCGCAACCGGTCTTATCGGCTAACCCTTAATTCCGGATAGTTGAATGCCTTCAATAAAATATTTCTCCGCGCATGCAAACAAAAGCAGCATTGGCATCATGTAGAGAACGGAAGCGGCGAACGAAACGCCGAACGCTTCTTTTTGAATGCGCGATAAAAAGACGGATAACGGCTGCTGCTCGGCATCCTGTAAAAAAATAAGCGGCTGTTCGACCATATTCCAATAATCCGCGAACAGCAGTACGACCAAAGCGGCTATTCCCGGCGCAACCATCGGCAGCGCGATCCTAGCGAATATCGCGACGTAACCCGCTCCGTCCATCTTCGCCGCCTCCATATAGGCGCTAGGAATATGCAGCATAAACTGCCGCAGCAAAAATACGCCGAACGCGGCAAAGATGCCGGGCAAGATGACCGAGCCGGGCGTATTGATCAGCCCAAGCCAGTCGGCCATGATGTAATTGGGCACGAGCGTGACCTGAAACGGCATCAGCATTGCAATCAGGTACATCAAAAATATCGGCTCTCTGCCCGGAAACCGCAGCTTGGCAAAGGCAAACGCCGCAAGCGAGCCGACGATGACCTGCCCGACAATGATCGGCACGACCAGAAAGACCGAGTTCCAGAACATGTACAGAAATTGGGGCGTCGCTATCAATACCTTGAAATATTGCGCGAAAGATACCCAGTCCGGAATCCACTTCATATTTACAAAATCGCTGACGTTGTTTTTTCCGAGCATGTCGTAATTGCTTAGGATTTCACGTTCGGTCATGAAGGAATTCACGACCGTCAATACGACCGGCAGCAGCATCAGCCCGGCAGCCGCCAGCAATACCGCCGACCGCAGCATGTACATTACATTTCCTTTTTTCATGGGGTTCATCTCCCGAGAGTTTCCCTTTAGGAAAACTGGCTTCGTAAGCATCTGCTCGGCTTTCGTGAGAAAGCCTGCTTCTACTCCATAAAGGAGCGGAATGTTTTCTCCGTACGGAACAGAACGAGCACGAGCGCGACGATGCATACGGACATCATGGCGGCCGCCGCCGACAGCTTCTGTATGTCAAGCGACAAAAACATATTGTTCATATAGTGCTGCAGCATATAGATCTTGTCATGCGGGTACTCCCCCGCTACAAGGAACGTCTCCCGGAACACTTTGAACGAATTCAGAATGGACATCAGCACGACCAAAAACATCGTAGGGGTTAAATACATCAAGGTGATGCCGAAAAACTTGCGTCCTACCCCAGCACCCTCCAGATCGGCAATTTCATAGTATTGTGCGGGAATATTTTGCAGCCCGGCCAAAAACAAAACGACGTTGTAGCCAATGTTCTTCCAAACATAGATCAAGACGACGACATATCCGGCCCAATCAGACTTCATCCAGTCGATCCGCCCCCAGCCGAAAGCGTTCATCATGACATTCATCGCTCCGTTCCAATCAAACAGGATCTGCCATACGAGCACAATAGACGCTACCGGCACGACGAGCGGCAGCACATAGGCCGTCCGCAGCCAGTTACGGAACAGCACGCGTTGATTCAGCAGCAAGGCAAGCGCCAGCGACAGCACAACCAGAACGGGCACGCTGATTGCGGTAAACCGCAGCGAATTGGCGGCGGCTTTCCGGAAGGAGGCGCTGTGCAGCAGCGCCTTATAGTTGGAGCCCGTCCAACCGGCGCCGCCAAGCCCGTCTTGAAAGGAATACAGTATGCTTGCGCCATACGGAATCATATAAAACAGCAGAAATCCGGCCAGACTGGGAGCAAGAAAACAAAAGGCTGCCAGAAGTTCCTTCCGCGCCAATCGTTGCATTCTCATCATGCTTTCCTCCATAATGGTTGTAACTTACGAGCAGCGAGCAAATATGAATATAGAGCGCCAATGTGACAACCAGGTGACAACGGCGCAAGGAGACCCCATCGATGAACAAGCGGCCCTTAATCTTAATCGTGGAAGATGAAAGACGGATGAGAGAGCTGATCGCGGATTATTTGGAGGAGGAGGGCTTTGACATTCGTCAAGCCGCCAACGGGTACGAGGCGATGGATCAAGTCCGCAGCAGTCCGCCGGATCTGGTCGTGCTCGATCTGATGATGCCCGGCATGGACGGTTATGAGGTATGCAAGCAGATCCGTCATCACTGTCAAGCCATCGTGATTATGCTGACCGCCAAATCGGAGGAAGAAGACAAGCTGCTCGGATACGAGTTGGGCGCCGACGATTATGTAACGAAGCCGTTCAGCCCCAAAGTGCTGATCGCCAAAATCAAAGCATTCCTGAACCGCTGGACTGCGCAGGACGATTCCGGCATGACCGCTCACGCTTCCGATCTGGAGATCGACGAGCAAGCGCATGAAGTTCGACTGCGCGGGACGCTGCTGGAATTATCACCGAAAGAATACGATCTGCTGCTGTTCTTCGTTCAGCGCCCGAATGTCGTGCTGACGCGCGATGTGCTGCTCGACCGCGTCTGGGGGATGGATTATTTCGGCGATGTGCGCACGGTCGATACGCACATCAAACGGCTTCGCAAAAAGCTCGGAACGACGGCGGATTGCATTCAAACCGTGCGCGGCAACGGATACAAATACCAGGACAAGCGGTGAACAAGATGCGTGGCGAACAATTATCCTATAAAGTATTTTGGGTTACGTTAGTTGGCCTGTTGCTATTTATCGTCGTATGGCTATTGCTGCAAACCAACTTTTTCGGTACGTTCTACACGTATCAAAAAACGAAAGATTGGACACGGCAGTTCGAAGCGATCTATGCAAAGTATGCCGACGGCCGGTACGAATTGAACGAGAAGCCGCGGGAAGTCCTTGAATTCGAGCAGCGATTTTACGGTTTGACGGCGGCAATGTACAGACAAGGGAACCGAATCGATATATACACTGGCGGTTATCTGGCGATGTCTGTCGTGCCGGTGTATCCGTCGATGCAGCTTCCCGCTTATGAGATTAACGTCCATAACCGATACTCCTCGACTGTGCCGTCCTCTCCTGAAAACGCAGGAAACCGAGCAGCGATCCCTTCCGCTTCGACGAACTTTGCAGACACCTACAGTAACCGGATGGCCACCATTTTACACTTCTGGCTGCAAGACAACGATCGGTTCGCCTCCATCTCGCAGGAGGGACAAGTCATCGTAACCAAGATGAAGTCTCCTTACGATGCATCCGAGAACTTGCTGCTGGCTGCCGTAAAACTTCCGAATGCGGTAAATCATACGGGGGGAGACGCCTACTTGATTGCGCTGGCCACGCTCCAGCCTATCGGCGATGCCGTCCGCGTCATGAGTCAGTTTTATGCATTCTTGTACGTACTCGCGGTATTGCTCGTCCTCATGTTTGCCTATATTTTCTCCCGTACGATCGCGCATCCGCTCGTTCAGCTGAACAATGCGGCCAAACGGCTGGCGACGCTGGATTTTACTGCTCCCGTACAGATCGATCGCAAGGATGAGATCGGGCAGCTCGCAGGAACAATGAACCGGATGGCCCTTAACTTGCGGCAAACGATGGATGAACTGCAGGAAGCGAATGTCAAGCTGCTCGCCGATATTGAGAAAGAGAAGCAGCTCGAACAGCTGCGCAAGCAATTCGTCGCCAGCGTGTCGCATGAGCTGAAAACGCCGGTCAGTCTGGTCCAAGGGTACGCGGAGGCGCTGAAGGATAACGTCGGTCATGGTATGAAAAGAGATAAATACGCAGGCATCATTATGGAGGAATCGGAGCGAATGGCTCGTCTCGTCTCCGATCTGTTGGATTTGTCCCAACTGGAAAGCGGCCGGTTCGCTCTGCACTGGGCGGACGTCCCCGTGCAGGAAACCGTTCGGTCCGTACTCGGCAAGATGGCACCGCTCTTGAACGATAAGGACATTCGGCTCCGGCTTGCGGGAATTGACGGGGATGAAATTTGGGTGCGCTCGGACCGGCAGCGGCTGGAGCAAGTACTGATGAATCTGCTCGGCAATGCGATACGCCATGTTCCGGCGCAAGGGCGCGTCGAGCTTCGTGTGACGACCGGGCCGGATGCCGTAAGTATCGAGGTTTTCAACGAAGGGCTTCCGATTCCGGAGCAGCATTTACCCTATATTTGGGATACGTTTTATCGGGCTGACCGCTCGGGCAGTCGCGAATACGGCGGAACCGGCATCGGGCTATCCATCGTCAAAGCGATTTTGCTGCGGCACGGGAGCCACTTCGGCGTAAGCAACGATGACGGCGGCGTACGGTTTACCTTTACGCTGCCCCTAAAGAGCGCAGGCCGCTAATGGCTATGGATGCCGCTTGATCGCACAAACGAAACGAATTGTCACCCGGTTGTCACAAAGCGGCGTTACGATAACAGCCGCACGATAACTTGGACAACTGAGGTGGAAGTCTGAAATTGACGTTGCTTTACCGCACCCAAGTAGAATGGCATAGCAAACAAGCCACCCAAGCGATGACCTAATGGTAAAATATGGTTTTTGTAAGCTGTTAAGTTGCAATCGCCCTA
>NZ_CAJVAS010000021.1 GCF_910593845.1 Paenibacillus solanacearum
TCCCAGTATGTAAGACCCCTTGTAGACGACGAGGTAGATAGGTTCGGGGTGGAAGCGCGGTAACGTGTGGAGCTGACGAATACTAATCGGTCGAGGGCTTATCCAAAAAGCTATTCAGCATTTGACTTTTGTTGCAGCGAAGATTTATCTTTTGGAAGTAACCTTTGTGCGAAGCACAACGGAACGAGAAAAGATAAATCGGAGCCCGTTTCGATCCAGTTTTCAGGGCGCAAGCCTTGACGAGAGCTTATGCTTTCGCAACCCGTTTTGCTGATGCAAAACATTGTTTGGTGATGATGGCGGAAGGGAACCACGCGTACCCATCCCGAACACGAACGTTAAGCCTTCCAGCGTCGATGGTACTTGGACCGCAGGGTCCTGGGAGAGTAGAACGTCGCCAAGCGAAAAAAATCCCACATAAGTGGAATCTTATTGTAAAAATCATTAGACCGTTACGTTGATCATAACGTTCCTAATGGCATGAGGCCCGTTGGTCAAGGGGTTAAGACACCTCCCTTTCACGGAGGTAACAGGGGTTCGAATCCCCTACGGGTCATATATGAACGCTTAGCTCAGCTGGGAGAGCATTACCTTGACAGGGTAAGGGTCGGCGGTTCGATCCCGTCAGCGTTCACCATAACTATCGCGGGGTGGAGCAGCCCGGTAGCTCGTCGGGCTCATAACCCGAAGGCCGCAGGTTCAAATCCTGCCCCCGCAACCAATTTTACTATGTGTGGAGCCGTGGTGTAGAGGCCTAACATGCCTGCCTGTCACGCAGGAGACCGCGGGTTCGAATCCCGTCGGCTCCGCCAGTAAAACTTACATGAGACCCAACAGCTCAATTTATGCCAAAGGGTTTACAGACATTTAACTCACAAAAGCGTCATAAAGACCAAAGACTGGAAGAAGGATCATCGTTCCATACGATCCTCGATCCAGTCTTTTTTGCCGTATAGCGTGGTATACAATCACTTCATTGCCTCCCGATCTTCCTGCCTAGCCGAAGCCAAAGCCGAAGCTAATGCACAGGAGTTGCCAGTCTTCTGATAGGAGGATCATGCTATAATGAACTTATCGTTTGAATGACCGGATGAGAGGGTAGTTCGCTTGCATACGAAGGAAGATTTTTTTGTTCGCCAAAAGATAGACAATGACATTACTCTAAATGAGGTTCAGTTACAAGCCGTTCTCCAGACGCAAGGGCCGCTGCTATTATTGGCATCGCCCGGTTCGGGGAAAACGACGACGATCATGATGAAGATGGGCTATTTGATCGAGGAGAAGCAGACCGATCCGAGAAGGATCAAGGCGGTCACGTTCAGCCGCGCTTCCGCAAGTGACATGAAGGAACGATATAAACGGTTTTTTCCCGGTCTTCCGCCAGCGGATTTCTCGACAATTCATGGCTTTGCTTTTGAAGTCGTGCGTGATTATTTTCGAAAAAAGGGAACGGCCTTCCAAATCATTGAGGGAGATGTGGAGCTGAAAGAGCAGGGAACATTCGGCTCGGAGCATCTGCCGCTGCATAAGAAGGTGATCTTGCGCACGTTATTCAAAACGGTGGTCGGTGACAATATGACCGATGACCAGCTGGAAGAGTTAACGACCTATATCAGCTTGATTAAGAATAAGATGATTCCTCCGGAAAAGTGGTCGCTGGTTCGGACGAGCGTTCCTGAAGCCGTGCGTATTGTGCAGGAATACGAAGCGTTTAAAAGGTCGGGATATTCGAAGCTGCTCGTTGATTTCGACGATTTGCTGGTGATCGCGGAGCAGGCGTTGGAGAGCGATCAAGACCTGCTTCGGGCATATCAGAAGCGGTACGATTATGTCCTGACCGATGAAAGCCAAGATACTTCGATGGTGCAGCATGCTATTATCGAGAAGCTGGTTCGGACGCACGGCAATCTTTGCGTAGTGGCCGACGATGATCAAAGCATCTATGGCTGGCGGGGAGCCGAGCCGTCGTATCTTCTGAACTTCAAGGAAGTGTACCCCGACGCAGCGATCCTGTTCATGGAGCATAATTATCGCTCGTCCCTGGACATCGTGAGCGCCGCCAATCAATTCATCAAGCGCAATAAGAGCCGGTATGACAAGAACATGTTCACCGATAATCCGCCGCATAAGCCTATCAAGATGAAGAGCTTTGCAGATCATGTCTTCCAAGCCAAATATTTGGTGCAGGAAATCCAGCAGATGGACAATCTGGCCGAAGTGGCGGTGCTGTATCGCAATAACGCTTCCTCGGTGGCGTTAATGAACGAATTTGATCGAGCGGGGATTCCTTTTTACATGAAGGATGCGGACAATCGGTTTTTCTCGCATTGGGTCGTTGAAGATATTTTAAATTTTATGCGGATGACGTTTACCGACAAGCGCGTTGACATTATAGAGAAGATTCATTTGAAGTTCAACGGCTACATAAGCAAGCAGCAGATGGCCGCATTGAAGGAGATCAGCAACAACGAGTCCGTGTTTGATAATTTACTGAATCATGTGCCGCTGCAGGAGTATCAGGTTAAGTCGCTGACGTCGGCCAAAGAGACCTTCCGGGAGATGAAGGGGATGCCGCCGCTGCAAGCCATCCGGGTCATTCGCGAACGTCTGGGCTACGAGAAGTCGCTTGAAAAGATGTGCGAGCGGCTGGGATTCCGTAAGGAGTATTTGCTCGGCATACTGAACACGCTGGAAGAAATCGCAGGCTCGCTGGATACGATGGAGGCTTTTGCGAGCCGGCTGAAGTACCTGGAGGCTCTTCTGAAAAAGGCAAAATCGAGGAAAGGGCAAAATGCGGTTACATTCTCGACATTCCACAGCTCGAAGGGACTGGAATTTGAGCGGGTGTACATGATCGACTTAATCGAAGGGGTCGTTCCCTCCTCGAATGAAGTCAACGATCCATCGCTGCTGGAAGAAGCCGCTCGCCTGTTCTATGTCGGCATGACAAGGGCGAAAACGCATCTGGAGCTGATTTCCTACAGAAAAAAGGATGGGGAAGAGGTCGCAGCATCGCAATTCGCGGAGGCGGTCCGTGCGATCGTGAATCCGCCTGAAGCTGCGCCGAGGCCGGAGACGGCAGCGATCGCAAGCAAGGCTGCTCCGCCCATTCCATACAACCCGAATGCAATGAAAGACAGGACTCAATTAATGCCGGGAGAACTGATACGACACCGGGTGATGGGACGAGGCCAAATCGTTCAAACCGACGGAGATATCGTAGAAATTACATTCAGCACCGGCGTCAAAAAATTGTCTATTTCGACATGCCTGGAAAAAGGATTGTTAGAAAGGGAAGCGCCGTAACATAACGTAACGTAACGTAACGAAAGCGCGAAGAGAAGGAGAGGCGGACAGTAAGCCAAATGGATAACGGTACAAGCCCAATGGGCCGATGTGCCGTTTTTTTGTATTGCAATATACAGTGAAGTTGTATATAGTATAACTATACAGTACAACGATATATAGTTCGGCGATATATGATATTCAGGAGGAGAAGCATGGAACGTGACAAACTTTTGCCGTTGACCGAAACCGTTTATTACATTTTGCTGGCTTTGGTCGAGCCGGCGCACGGCTATCTGATTATGCAGAAGGTGGAGGAGCTGAGCGGCGGGCAAGTTCGTATGGCGGCGGGTACGCTGTACGGCGCGATCGAGAATTTGCTGAAGCAAAAGCTCATCCAGCCTGTAGCTAGCGAGGACAGCAGGCGCAAGGTGTATGCCGTTACCGACAAAGGCCTCGATGTATTGCGACAGGACCTCGAACGGATGAAGCATATGATTGCCGTGACCGCAGGACGATTGAATGGATAAGGGAGGAACCCGGCATGAAAAAATACAAGTTTTTTACTAACTTCGACGAAGAGGAAGCATGGCTGAAAGCGATGGCCAAGCAAGGCAGCCGATTCGTAAAAAAGACGTCGTTCGGCTATGAATTCGAGCCTGCTGAGCCAGAGGACGCCGAGATCAGGATCGATTACCGCACGTTCAAGCGGCAGGATGATTTCGAAGATTACCGCGCCTTATTCGAGGACAGCGGGTGGGATCATATCGCCGGAACGAAAAGCTCGGGTCATCAATATTTCAAGAAGTCGGGTAAAGTGGGAGGCGAAGAGATCTTCTCCGACGTCGATTCCAGAGCCGGCCGTTACAAGCGGCTGTCGGACATGTGGGCGACGCTCGCCTGCTGCTTCGTTCCCCTCTTCGCGGTGCTGGTCTCGACGGACGCGATCGATCCGGGCGTGCTGCTCGATCCGAAATCGCTGTATTACACGCCGGGCCTGTGGAGTTTAACGGGCGCCGCTTTCTGGAGAGCGTTCCTTTTCGAGACGCCGTTTGTGCTCGTTCGGGGCTTGTTCTGGATCTTCATCCCGGTGATGATCTTCCTTTACTTGTATTTCTCCGCGAGGGCGAATAAACAGTATAAGAAAACGCAAGACGATAAGATCATCCGCCATTAAGCGGCCAGCATGTGGACATCATCCGTTTGTACAGACGGGGGTGTCCTTTTTTTGATGGAGCCGGTGAAAAAAGAATTTGCTCGTGACGTTACGTCACATACTACAATAAAAACGAAGAGGTGAGGACAATGAGCAGGGAAGCACGTGAACCGTTCTTCACGGTAGGGGAGCTTGCACGAAAGGGCGGCGTGACGATTCGCACGCTGCAATATTACGACGCCTGCGGACTGCTGGTCCCGAGCGGATACAGCGAGGGCGGGCGGCGCATGTACGGCAAGCGGGACATCCTTCGGCTGCAGCAGATCTTGTTTCTCAAATCGCTGGGCTTCTCCCTGGAGGAGATCGGCGAGAAGCTGCTTCCGGCGGATTCGGCGGCGGAGCTGTCCCGGGTGTTCAAGCAGCAGCGATCGATATTGGTCGAGCAGATCGCCCGCATTCAGCAGACGGTTAACGAAATGGACCAACTGATCGGGGAAGTTGAAACCGGCAGCGACATCAGCATCGAACGGCTTCTGCTCATCACGAAAGCATCCCGCACGGACAATCCGTACTTCTTTTTGACCCGGAACATGTCCAAGGAACAGACGGAATACCTCATTGAGCGGTTTAACGAGCAGGAGGCGGCCGAATTCAATCAAGATCTGCAGGCTCTTACGGCGAAGCTGATCGCCTTGTACCGGCGGAAGGAACAGCCGGAGGGGGCGGAGGGCCAGCAACTGGCCGAGATGTGGTGGAAACTGACCATGCAGATGACCAAGGGAGACTTATCGATGCTCCAGGACATGTCCGCTCTCCTGGTCAACGAGAACAGCTGGCCGGCGGATGCCGCCGATTTGAGGGAAGCGACGCAAACTTTTATGCGGGAAGCCGTTCTTGCGTATTTGAGGAATAACAATATTACGCTGCCCAAGACGAGAGGAGAGAGCCACTCATGAAACGTAGAGGGGTCAACTATGACGTAGGCATTGAAACGAGCGGCTTTAGGTCGCGGCCTGTGTTCGAAATTGAGGTTGTTCGCCGCGAGCTGGCGATAATTAAACATGATCTGAAGTGCAATGCCGTCCGGATCTCGGGGACCGATCCCGACCGGTTGATGGCGGCGGCTGAAATCGCGCTGAACCAGGGGCTTGAAGTATGGTTGTCGCCGCATCTTCACGATCAAGAGGAAGACGAGACGCTTCGTTATACCGTACAATGCGCGAATAGGGCTGAAGAGCTGCGCAGGCGGTATTCCGGGCTGGTGTTCATACTCGGCTGCGAGCTGACGCTGTTTATGCAAGGGATATTCGAGGGCGACACGATCTTCGATCGGGTGAGCAGTCCCGGCTTTATGGAAAGCATTCGAACGGGCGAACATAACATGCGGCTGCAAGCTTTTCTGACGAAAGCAATCCGGGAGGTCCGGGAACGGTTCCGGGGAGAAATCACGTACGCCTCGGCGCCGCTCGAGACGGTGGATTGGAGTCTGCTGGATTATATAGGCCTCGATCATTACAGGGATATCCGCAATCATGATTCCTACGCGAGCAAGCTTACGTCGTACGCGCGGTGGCAGAAGCCCGTGATCGTCACCGAGTTCGGCTGCTGTACGTACCAGGGCGCGGAAGATGCCGGAGGCAGAGGGTGGATGATCGTGGATCGGACGAGTCCGGCCCGTAAGCGTCTTAATGCCGAATATATAAGGGATGAGGTGCTGCAAGCCAAAGAGCTGGTTGAGCAGTTGACCGTGCTCGATGCTGCGGGGGTGGAGGGCGCATTCGTCTTCACGTTCGCCGCTCCGACGATGGTTCACGACAGGGAACCTCTGCACGATCTGGACATGGCAAGCTACGCTCTGGTCAAAAGCTTAGCGGACGGGCGGGGAGTGCGCTTCCCCGACATGAGGTGGGAGCCGAAGCAATCCTTCGATGCAGTCGCGCGTTACTATGCCGAGCGAGAACTCTCGCAGGACAGCAGGAAATAAACAGGAGAAGGGTGAACCCAACTGATGGATAAAGCACAAATGAAACAGCATTCCCGGCAAACGTTGAAAAGGATCATTCCGAGCTTGATCGTGAACTGGCTGCTCCCGATCGTGTTGTATACTGCGCTTCGCGGCATCGTGGCAAGCGACACCGCCGCGCTTGCTTTGTCCGGAGCCGTTCCCGCGCTCTGGGTTGTCGCGCGCATGATCGGCGTCCGCCGAATCGACTGGATCGGCTTGCTCGGCGCAGCCGGCTTTGGCGGGGCATGCCTTATCTCGGCCTGGACGGGCGGGGAGTCGCTGCCGCTGAAGCTGTATCACCCGGTGGTCGCCTGCCTGATCGGAATC
Source organism: Paenibacillus solanacearum (assembly GCF_910593845.1). Lineage (GTDB taxonomy): Bacteria > Bacillota > Bacilli > Paenibacillales > NBRC-103111 > Paenibacillus_G > Paenibacillus_G solanacearum. The sequence continues at coordinate 6,774 of NZ_CAJVAS010000021.1, forward strand.
GCCGCGCTGGCATCCGTCGCCGCCGGCAAGCCGCTGGCGCTTGTGTTGTTCCGCTTGCTTCAAGCGGGTGATCCCGGACGATTCGACAAGCCCGCGGTCCGTCGTAAGCTTGCGCAGGCCACAACGGTGTTCGGCAGCCTGTTTGTCACGGACGGCATCGTGCATGTCATCTTGGTCTATTCGATATCGACAGGCATGTTCCTGATTTGGTCGCGCGTCGTTACGCTGGTCATGCTGACGGGTTTGGTGTTGTCCGTCCGGCATATTTTATGGCGCAACAAGCAGGAGGAATCGGCGTAAACTTCACTGCGTAAGCGAGGAGCGGTCGCTGGCTCCGGGCTGTTTTTCCATCCAGTTGTGCTTGGTCATGATCATATATATTTTTCTGTACCCGGTATGAATATTCTCGAATATGTGGTTGTAATTCATAATGACGTCCGGACGCATGGACGAAGCAAGACCCGTCGCGTAAAACGTCAAGGCGGTACTCGTCAAAAAAGCCATGTGGTACATCATCAGCTTGTCAGAGAACGGGCTTACGGTGGATTCCGTCACATCCGATTCCCACATTCTCGGCGTGGTCAACTGCTCTTCTTCCAAAATAGCGACGAAGCTGTCGATATCCTTGCCGGCCCGCTGAACGCCGTCGAGCATATATTCGCGTACGTCTTCATGCCCCGCGACCTGGCCGAAGGCGTGAAACAACGCTTTGTTCAGCGCATTTTTTTTCGTATTGAAAAAAAGATTGCCGATCTCCGTCGCGTTCAGCGGCTCCGGTTTCCCGATTAGGCCGGACAGCAGCCCTTTTTTCTGGACAAACTCGACCTTTGCGGGAGAAGCAATCGACGAGGGGGTGGAATACAGGTTGTTGGACTGTTCGTAGGCTATGATTTGATCGAGCAGCCGCTTCGCCTGCACCGAGCAATCGAAGAAATAGTTCCGCAGTCGTTCGTCTTCGCAAGTCGTCAGGGCCAGGCTGTAAGCCGTCAGTCCGTGAGTCGTCATAATTTCGGAATAAAAGACCATGAAATGATCGGAGAACAGCCGGGGGGCATGCGAATGGACATCGCTCTCCTGAAAGCCGAGAGGCAGCTGAAAGCCTGCTTGCTTGAAAAAACGGGTAATTTGCTCCAGATGCGTCTGCGATAACTGCAGCGCCGTCTCCAATATGGAGCGAACCTCTTCCTTTTCTGCCGTTTGGAGGAAATGGGTATAGACGCAAACCGACAGACTATCGCCCATATATTGATTCCAAAGGGCAGATACTTCGGCGGCGCTGAATTCGATTTCGTTCGTTCCGCTTGCCAAATGCTCCAGAATGTCCGCCATTTGCGAAGTCGTCTGCTCCACTTGTTCGATTCTCCCGATAATCTCGCGCGTGACGTCCACGTGCATCAACCTCCTAATCATCGTTGTTTGCTTTATTTTCTTCCAATGATGCATAATTATTCATCGATTGCCTCGATTCCGGCGCCGAAGGCATGGATCGATCCGGCTAGAATAAACGATTTCGAAACGGATATATTAGGTTTAAAAATGGAAGAAGGAACCTACATGCCTGAAAACCCGTCCCCTCGCGTCACCCTTCCGCAGTTTCCGGAATCATTATGGCTAGCGGCCTCTCCGATCCCGAGTTTCCCTAAACTGACCCGCGATATCCGTGTGGATGCAGCTGTCGTCGGCGCCGGAATCTCGGGGATTACGACGGCGTATCTGCTGTCCCAACGCGGGCTTCGCGTTGCGCTGATCGAAGCGGGAACCGTGCTGTCCGGCACAACGGGCCATACCACAGCCAAGATTACGGCGCAGCATGATCTTGTGTACGACGAATTCATCTCGCATTTCGGAAAGGAACAGGCTCGGCTGTACTATGAAGCGAATCATGAAGCGCTGCAGTTTATAAAGAAGACGGTGGCCGAGCAGCGAATCGCCTGTGATTTTACGGAGGAAGACGCCTACGTCTATACGGATGCGGACGATTACGTCAAGAAGATTGCCTCGGAATACGCCGCTTACGAGGCGCTGGGCATTCCAGGAGCCTATGCGGACCGGACGCCGCTGCCGTTTCCGACGAAAGCGGCCGTCGTCATGAAGCAGCAGGCCCGGTTTAACCCGGTGCCGTATTTGACGCATTTGCTGCGGCAAGCGACGGAGCAGTACGGATGCCAAGTATATGAGCATTCGACCGCCGTGAATCTCGAAAAAGGAAGCCCGGCCACGGTCATCACCCAAGAAGGGCAGCGCGTCACCTGCGATTTCGTGGTATTAAGCACGCACTTTCCTTTTGCGGACGGCGGCGGGTTTTACTTTGCGAAACTGCATGCGAGCCGTTCGTACGTTTTGGCAGCGAAGGCGGCGCAGGCATGGCCCGGCGGCATGTATATTTGCGCGGAGGAGCCGAAGCGGTCGCTCCGGTCCGCGACGGTGAACGGCGAGGCCCTGCTTCTCATTGGGGGAGAAAGCCACAAGACGGGACAAGGCTTATGCACCTTCCGGCATTATGAGGCGCTGCAGCAGTTCGGCGAAGAGCAACTGGGCATCACGGACATTCGTTACCGGTGGTCGGCTCAGGACTTGGTTACGCTGGACAAGCTCCCGTATATCGGACCCATTACTTCGGATGCTCTGAACGTATTCGTAGCGACAGGGTACAAAAAGTGGGGCATGACGACGGGCACGGCAGCGGCGCTGCTGATCGACAAGCTGGTGGCTGGGGGAGAGAGTCCGTACCAGGAGCTGTTCCATCCTTCCCGGTTCCATGCCGATCCGAGCCTCAAGACGCTTATCGTGCAAAATGCGGACGTGTTGGATCAGTTCGTGTCCGGCAAGCTGGAGATGATCTTCAAGACGCCGGAAGAGCTGGACAGAGATGAAGGCTCGGTCGTCAGAGTGAACGGCAAACGAGCCGGCGCTTACCGCGATCCGGAAGGGACGCTGCATATCGTAGATACGACGTGCACGCATATGGGCTGCGAGGTCGAATGGAATGACGGAGAACGAACATGGGATTGTCCGTGCCACGGCTCGCGATTTTCATACAAGGGAGATGTGCTGGAAGGGCCGGCGAAGGAACCGCTGGCCGAACTGGCCGCGCCGGAGGGCGTGGAACGGTAACCAGGGATGGCCTAACGAAGAGCAGCTCTGCGTACACCGGTACGTTGCGGGCTGCTCTTTGTGTTATGCCGGCCGCGGTTTCCATCATATTCGGCCGAGCCTATGAATACATATGGATAAAGCAAAGGTGCTTGTCTTGACCGATAGCGGATGGCGAGAGAGGATGAATGGAGAAGATGAATGAGTCGAGTCCAATCGTTGCGATTCTGGGAATAGGGACAGCCGTGCCGGCGTATCGTCTCGATCAAGCCGATACCGCGAAGCGCTTAGCCGAAGGATTGGCGGATCATCCGGATTCCGCGCGATGGTCCAAGCGAATATTCAAGCAGTGCGGCGTGGACACGCGCTATACCTGCGAACCGAATCTGCTGGAATCTGCCGATCGATGCCGCTACTACCCGGGGAGATCTGCGGAGGATGTCCCTTCGACGGCGGAACGGATGGCTGTATATAAAAGAGAATCGGTGCCGCTCGGGCTGAAGGCGGCGAAACAAGCATTGGCGGACGGGCAGGTCGACCGGTCCGACATTACGCATCTGATCACGGTGAGCTGCACCGGTCAATTTCTCCCGGGAATGGATGCGGCCCTGGTTCGGGAGCTGGGCTTGTCCGTGACGGTCAATCGGATCCCGCTGACGTTCCTCGGATGTGCCGCCGGACTCAAGGCGGTCGGCCTGGCGCAGCAGATCGTCGCGGACCATCCTTCCGGCTGCGTGCTCATCGTCTGCGTGGAGCTTTGCACGCTGCATATCCAGCCTTCCGCGACGCGGGAAGCTTTATTCGGCGCTTCGTTCTTCGGCGACGGCGCTTCCGCCTGCGTTGTAGGCGTGGCGGGCGAAGGGCGCCGCGGCCTGTTTCAATTAAGCCGGCCGTATTCCGCGCTGCTGCCGGGCGGTGCCGAGGAGATGGTGTGGGAGGTGGGCAATAACGGCTTCGATCTATATTTGTCCACCGGCATTCCGAAGCTGATCGGCCAGTTCATCGCCGAGCCGCTCGCGCCATTCGTCGCCGGCGGGAAACCGGAGCTGTGGGCGATTCACCCCGGGGGCAAAGGCATTATCGATACGATGGAGGACTTGTTCGGACTGACGCAGGAGCAGACGCGCGCCTGCCGCGCGGTGCTGCGCGACTACGGCAACATGTCCTCCGCAACCATATTATTCGTGCTGGAGGACATGAGGCGCGAGCTGGCAAGCCGCGGCTCGGGGCCGGTCGGCGGGGTGGCGCTGGCCTTCGGGCCGGGACTTTCGTGCGAGCTCGTCGGGATCGAGTACGTCCCGTCTGTTCCCTTGCAAGCGCAGGCCCGGGATGAGGCTTATGTTTAGAAGCTTTGGGCAGCGTGACGCCGCGCAGGAGCTGATGGACGACTTTACGACGGGAGGGCCGGAGCTGCGCACCGCACTGCGGCATCTGCGGCGGCTGAACCGGCTCTTCGGCGCGTCTGCGCCCGCGCTGTACGGCATCCGGCGATTGTGGATCGAGGCGGACAAGCCGCGCCGCTTCTCCATCCTCGACGTCGGCGCGGGGTCCGGCGACGTGAATGCCCGCATCCTGCAATGGGCGGATGCTAACGGGATCGACCTGACGATCACGCTCGCCGACGTGACGGAGGAAGCTTGCGAAGAGGCGAGGCAACTGTTCCGGGAGGAGCCGCGGGTGCGGGTGCAGCGAAGCAATGTGTTCGAGCTGGCCGAAGGCTGCGCGGATATCGTCACCGCGTCGCAATTCGCGCATCACTTTGATGCGGGCGAGCTGCCGCGCGTCGTGGACAGCATGCGGCGGGCGTCCCGGCTCGGCGTCGTCATCAGCGACATTCACCGGCACTGGATTCCATGGGCGGCGGTGTGGGTAACGACGCGGTTGATTTCAAGCAACAAATATATATTAAACGACGGGCCGCTGTCCGTGGCCAAAGGGTTTCGCGCCGACGACTGGAAGCGTCTGGCGGAAGCGCTGGATTGCCCGGCGCTGTTCTACGCCTGGAGACCGTTGTTCCGCTATGCGGTCGTCATCGGGAAGCGCGAGCTCCATACCATGCATCGGAGTGGAATGGAATGAAGCATGACCGGGATGTCGCGATTATCGGCGCGGGAATCGCCGGCAGCAGCTTGGCCAAGGCGCTGGCGGACCGGGGCTGGGATACCGTGCTGTTCGAACGGAAGCCGTTTCCGCGGCACAAAGTATGCGGCGAGTTTCTATCGCCGGAATCGCAGCGCATGCTGCAGCAGCTGGGGCTGCACGGACGCGTAGAAGCACTGCGGCCGAGCCGGCTTCCGCGTACGCGGCTGGTCATCGGCAGCGGGGAAGCGATCGAAATTCCGCTCCCCGGCACGGCGCTGGGAATAAGCCGGTATTTGCTTGATTCGGCGCTGCTCGGAGCGGCGATCGACGCCGGCGTGCACGTACAGACGGCGACAGCGGTCACATCGGTGAACCCAAGCGAGGACGGATACACGGTCGAGACGAAGCAAGGGGATGTTCGCAGCACGTACCGTGTCCGGGCGGTTATCGCCGCATGGGGTGCGAACGGCCACGCCGGGCATACCGGAGGCGGACGCCCCGACCATTCGGCGGACCTGGCGTATGTCGGCGTGAAAACGCATGTGGGCGGAATCGAGATGGAGCCGGTCGTGGAGCTTTACTTTTTCGAGGGAGGCTATGTCGGCGTATCTCCCGTGGAAGGCGGGCTCGTCAACGTGGCGGCGCTGCTGAAGCGGGCATCGTTCGCAGACAGCGACAAGACGATTGCGGGGTGGATCGACGCCGCGAGCCGTCGGAACGCGATGCTGAAGCGGCGGCTCGCCGGGGCGTTGCCAGTGCCCGGTACGCAGGCTGCCGTCGCGCCGGTCGATTTGCGCCGCAAGCCGCAGGCGTGGGGGGCGCTGCCTCATGTGGGCGACGCCGCGCTGATGATCCCGCCGCTGTGCGGCGACGGGATGTCGATGGCGCTGCGCTCCGCCTTATTGTGCGCGCCGCTCGCCGACCGCTGCTTGCGCGGGGAAATCTCGCTTGCCGGATGGCAGCGGGAATACGAGCAGTCCATCCGGCGGGAATTTTACGGGCCGATGCAGTGGGGGAGGCTGCTTCACGAGCTGCTCGGCATGCCGGTCGTCCCCCGGCTGCTGCTCGGTGCCGCCCGGCTCGCGCCGGGACTGGCGTATGGACTTGTGAAAGCGACAAGAGTCAAACCGGCCGACTCGTAGCGCCGGACCATTCGCGTAAGGAGGGCATGGTTATGCGTGTGCTGAAGCTTGCTCTCCTGTCTGTTCGATACCCGAAAACCATCATCCTGCTGTGGATGATGGCTTTGCTGTTGTTCGGATGGTATGCCCTCAAGCTGCCCGCCGTTCTGAAGGACCACGGCCTCACGCCGGACGGTGCCTATGTTCGGGTGGAAAGATTATTGTCCTCTGAGTTTCACATTCCCCGGGACCCTGTGATGATTCTGTTCGAACAGCGGCATGCCGTATCCGATGAGCAGTTCCGCCAGTACATTGCCCAGACGCTGGCAGCGCTGCAGGGCATCGACGGACTGGCCCAAGTCGTATCCCCGCTGGAGAGGGAAGGAATGCTGCAGACGCATACGGCTTATGCGCTGTTTGCCTTCCAACAGCCGCCCCATGAGATGAAGCCGGTCATCGACGAAATGCAGCGGCGCTTACCCCGTAATGCTTCCATGTCCGCGACATTGACCGGCAAACCGGTCGTGCAGGCGGAGGTGAACCGGGCCAGCCGCTCGGATCTCGGTCAAGCGGAGCGGCTCGGCATTCCGGCCGCCTTCCTGATCCTCTGGCTGGCGTTCGGGAGTCTTGCCGCTGCGGCCATTCCCGTCGTCATCGGGGTGATCGGCGTCGCCTGCACGATGGGACTGATCTATTGGCTGGGACATGCGATCGAGATGTCCAACTTTGTGCTGAATGTCATTCCGATGGTCGGGCTCGCACTAAGCATTGATTTTGCCTTAATGCTCGTCAGCCGATTCCGGGAGGAGCTGGTGAAGCAGCAGGCGTCACCGGCGCTGATGACGACGATGCAGACGGCGGGCCGGGCGGTGCTCTATTCGGCGGCATGCGTCTTCTTCGGCTTGGTGGGCATTCTGTTCATCCCGCTGCCGATGTTTACCTCCATTGCGATCGGCGCGATGACGGTGCTGACGATGTCCGCACTGCTCGCGTTCACGCTTGTCCCCGCGCTGCTCTACTGGCTGGCGCCTGTGCTGAAGGCGGAGAGCAGCCGGCGCGCTGCCGTCCGGCGGGACGGCTTCCGGGAGGCGATGGCGGCCTTTGTGATGAAGAGGCCGATTCGTCTGGGGCTGCTTGCTTCGGTGCTGCTGGTCCTCTGCTTGGCGCCTTTGCGCGACATGCAGCTGGCGATTCCGGATGCGACCTCCTTGCCGCCGAATGCCGCTTCCCGTGCGGCCTTCGAAGCATATCAGGCCCATTTCGTCGACCGGACGAGTACGGAGGTTTACTTCATCGCGCAAGGAGTATCTCCGCGCTGGAGCCAACAAGACTGGCAGCAAGCTTTCGCGCTGGCGCAGCGATTGGAGCGCGATCCGGCCGTACGGCAGGTGGAGTCTGTCTTCTCGCACCTGCGCATGTCCCCCGAATCGCTGTTGTACTTGCATCAGAGGCCAGCAGCAGTCAGGGCGAGCTACGAGCCGATCCTTTCATCGTTTGTGAAAGATAGCCGCATGCTGATGCGCGTTACTCTGGAAGGGGATTCTTCTTCCCCGGAAGTGATGCGCTGGCTTAGGCAGTGGGAGCGGGAAGGCACATTATCCGCGCTTCCGTTTATGATCGGGGGCGAGGGGAAATACCGGCAGGAAGTGTTCGACTGCATTTTTGACAACATCAAATATGTGCTCTTCTTTATTTTCATCTCCAATTATGCGGTGCTGCTGGCTGCCTTCCAATCCGTTCTTCTGCCGGTCAAGATGATGGCGATGAACTTGCTCAGTCTCGGTGCTTCGTTCGGCATTCTCACATGGATATTTCAGGAGGGGCGCTTCGGCATCGAGCCGGGCAGCATCGCGATCATGATTCCGGTGTTTATATTCGGGCTCGTGTTCGGCATCAGCATGGACTACGGGGTATTCCTCGTATCGCGAATGTTCGAGGCGTACAGGCACACAAGGGACAACAGCCGCGCCGTACTGGCAGGCTTGTCCGCAGCCGGTGGCATCATTAACTCGGCTGCGGCGATGATGATCGCCGTCACCGCACCGTTCGCCCTCGGCGAAGTCGCCGGGGTGAAGCAGCTCGGCATCGGCATTGCGGCGGCGATTCTGATCGATGCGACGATCATCCGGATGGTGCTCGTTCCGTCGCTGATGCACCTGCTCGGCAAGTGGAACTGGTGGTGCCCGTAGCTGCCGCGTTTCCGGCGAAACGGGTTTACAGCTACCTCCTGATGTGTTACTTTTTAATATGAATGTAACACTTGCGGACATCGCCCGCTGAGGCGACAGAGAGAGAGAGGGAGCAGGAGTGAGCGCAGATTTGAGCGACTATGTGATCCGAGAGATTGAGCTGGACGAGCTGCCCGCAGCCATCGATTTCGTGATGGAGATCGTCAGGGAAGTGTTCCCGATGCTGGACCCAGATGCGCTTCCGCCCGATCTGCTCGCTTTTCGGGACGTTTATTACCGGTCGGCGACGGCGACGCTGCTCGCCGCTTTCGATAAGAACGGAGCGATTGCGGCGACGGCGGCTTTTTTGCCTTATGACGACCGGATCGCCGAGATCAAAGGAAACTACGCCGATCGGAAGACCGCAGAATTGGTAAAATGTTACGTCAAGCCGGAGCTGCGGCGTCATGGACTGGGCACCGCCCTGGTCCGCGAGCTGCTGCCCTCCGCGCGGGACAAAGGATATGAATTCATGTACTTGCATACGCACCGCTTCTTGCCGGGCGCCGTCGGGTTCTGGGAGAAGCAGGGATTCACGTTCCGGCTGGAGCCGTTCGATTCTTATGAAACGGTGCATATGGACAAGCATTTGGCTGAGTGAGGGTGGAGAGCGTTGTCGAGCCATAATCTGAAACAAAGAATTACCGAGGATTGGGATTGGCGCTCCCGCGAGTATGCGGGGCGAAGCGACATGTATTTGCAAACGGAGAAACAGCAGCGGCTGTGGCATGAGACGCTGCACGGCCTGGTCGCTCCGCAGGGGGAAGGGCCGCTCGATATTCTCGACGTCGGGACGGGGCCGGGATTTCTTGCGCTGCAATTCGCGCGAATGGGCCATCGCGTGTCAGGTCTCGACCTGTCGCCCAACATGCTGGAGATCGCAGCGAAGAAGGCGGCGCAGCGGCAGCTAATGTGCACGTTCCTTCAGGGCGATGCCGAAGCGCTCCCGTTCGCCGACCATTCCTTCGATGTGGTGGCCAACCGGCATTTGCTCTGGACGCTGCCCCGCCCGGGAAAGGCGATCCGGGAATGGATGCGCGTGCTCAAGCCGGGCGGCAGGCTGCTGATTATGGACGGAGACTGGACGAACCGGCATTTGTCGCGCAAGCAGAAGCTGCGCATTGCGATGGGTCATACGCTGACGTTCTTCACCAAAGGGAAGATCCCGTGGAAAGGAAAAGGGCGGGGCTATGACGACGCAGCGCACCTGCTTCCCTTCAGCGGGGTGGATCCGGGCAAGGTGATCGCATTAATGGAAGCGGCGGGGCTGCAGGCGATAGAGGAGCATGACGTGCAGCATCTGCTGGCGGCTGACGCGGAGTCGTTCCCGCTCGCTTATCGCTGGAGCTTTATCGACAGCCACCGCAGATTTATCGTTGCCGGGAGCAAGGCCGAGTAGAGAACAGCATAGTGGATCGGGAATGCGCTCGGCCGAGAGATGGCCGGGCGTGTTTTGCTTTTTCCGAATGATCTGAATTTTTGTATTTATTTTTGTGGAAAAGTGTGCTACATTTTATTAAAATCATAACACGATTTTAGAAAATTATGTTAATCCGCTGTATCGATATGTTGCATTCCATTGATCGAGGTGAAATGTTTTTATGTTTGGTTCATCCAAAAGGTTGTCGACTTGTTCGAAATGGCTTCCTATTCTGCTCAGCGCCACGCTCCTGCTCTCCGCTTGCAGCGAGAAGCCATCCCCAGGTACGGCTGCGGGCAACGGGAAGGCGGCGGAAGCCGGGGCGAAGACGATCCGCTTCTCTTCGGCGAACGATATCGGTCCGCTGAATCCGCACATGTATGCGCCGAACCAAATGTTCGCGCAGAACATGGTGTATGAATCGCTTGTGAAATATGTGGACGGTAAAGTCGTCCCCCATTTGGCGGAGAAGTGGGAGGTGTCCGGTGATGGCAAGACGTACACGTTCTTCCTGCGCAAGGACGTCAAGTTTTCCGACGGAACATCGTTCAATGCGGACAACGTCGTCAAAAACGTAAAAGCCGTACTGGCGAACAAGCAGCGCCACAGCTGGCTTGAGCTCGTGAATCAGCTCAAGGACGCCGTCAAGGTGGACGAGTACACCGTGCGAATCGTACTGGCCAACCCGTATTATCCGATGCTGCAGGAGCTGGCGTTGATTCGGCCGATTCGCTTCCTGGGCGATGCGGGCTTCCCGGCGAGCGGTAACACGTCGGAAGGAATCAAAGCGCCGATCGGTACCGGACCTTGGGTGCTGACGGATTACAAGAGCAATGAATACGCAGAATTCAGCAGAAATCCGAACTATTGGGGCGAGAAGCCCAAAGCGGACAAAATCCGCGTCGCCGTCATCCCCGACGGCGAATCGAGGGTGCTGGCGTTCGAGAAGAAAGACATCGATGTCATTTACGGCGACGGCAGCATCAGTCTGGACTCGTTCAAATATTTGAAGGAATCCGGCAAATACGAAACGGCCATCTCCGAGCCGCTCTTTACGAAGTCGATCGCGCTGAATACGAATAAAGGGCCGCTCAAGGACATTAACGTCCGCAAAGCCATCGAGCATGCCTTCAACAAGAAAGCGGTCATCAACAATGTGTTTTACGGCACGGACAAGCTGGCCGACACGCTGTTCCCTCCGAGCTTCCCTTATTCCAACGTCAAGCTGACGCCGTACGCGTACGATGTGAGCAAAGCGGAGAAGCTGCTGAATGATGCCGGATGGGTGCTGCCGGTGAAGAAAGAGTTCCGCGAGAAGGACGGCGTTCCGCTGGAGCTGGAGCTCAGCTTCGACAGCGCGAACAATGTGCATAAGGCGATTGCGGAAGTGCTTCAAGGCGATCTGCGCAAAATCGGCATCAACGTGAAGCTCATCGGCGAAGAGAGCCAGCTGTTCGGGCAGCGTCAAACGAACGGCAACTTCCATATGATCTTCAGCGATACGTTCGGCATCCCGTACGATCCGCATGCGATGGTGTCGTCGATGCGCGTGCCGTCGCATGCCGACTATCAAGCGCAGGCCGGACTGCCGATGAAAAAGGAGCTCGACCAGAAGATCGAAGCCGCGCTGCTCAGCACGGACGAGAAGACGCGTCAGGAGCTGTATAATTACATCTTGACGACGCTGCACGACCAGGCGGTGTACCTGCCGATTTCGTACGGCACGAATCTGACCGTGTACCAGAAGAACATCAAGGGCGTGAAGTTCGGTCAGATGAACAGCGAGATTCCCTTCGAGAAAATGGATAAGGAATAGGAGCTTATAGGGAATGATGGCCTGGCTCATCGTAAGGCGAATACTTAGCGTTATACCGATTTTGTTCGGCGTTTCCGTAATAACCTTCCTGTTCGTCCGGCTGCTTCCCGTCGATCCGGCGGAAGCGTACCTGCGCTTATCCAAAATTCCGGTATCGGACGAGGCGCTGGCGCTCGTCCGCACGGAGCTTGGTCTTGACCGTCCGCTGTATGTGCAGTACCTCAGCTGGCTGGGCGGCGCGCTGCGGCTCGATTTCGGCACATCCTACATCAGCAAAAGGCCGGTATGGGACGAAATGATGGCCTATCTTCCGGCGACGCTGCAGCTGACCTTCTCATCGATCGCGCTTGCCTTCGTGATCAGCCTGCCGATCGGCATGTTGTCGGCGCTGTACAAAGACCGGATGTTCGACCATCTCAGCCGGACGCTGTCGTTCGTCGGAGCAGCGACGCCGAGCTTTTGCCTGGGGTTTCTGCTGATTTACTTGTTCTCGCTGAAGCTCGATATATTTCCGGTATCGGGGAGGGGCGGCCTGCTGCATCTGGCGCTGCCTTCCTTCACGCTGGCTCTCGCATCCGTCGCAGTGTACACGCGGATGCTCCGGGGCAGCACGCTGGACGAGCTTCATCAGCCGTATGTGCTCTATGCCCGGGCGAGGGGCATCCGCGAGCGCTTCGTCATCGGCAAGCATGTATTGAAGAATGCGCTGACGCCGCTGGTCACGACGATGGGGATGCATATCGGCCATAAATTGAGCGGTTCGATCATCGTGGAAAATGTGTTTGCCTGGCCGGGCATCGGGCGTCATTTCGTCAATGCTTTGTTCGGCAGGGATTACCCGGTTATTTTATGCTACGTGCTGTTGGTCACGACGATCATTATCGTATGCAATTTGCTGATCGATATTTTCCACATGATCATCGACCCCCGCGTGCGCCGGAAAGGAGCGCATTAGCATGAATTCCGCCGTGTGGAACAAGCTGATTCGCAATAAACTGACGCTGCTCAGCTGCATGATGCTTGCCGTAATGCTGGTCGTTGCCCTGGTTGCGCCGTGGCTCACGCCGCATGATCCGAACGATATCTCGCTGGAGCATAAGCTGGAGGGGCCGTCCCCGGACTTTTGGCTGGGGACCGACCATCTGGGCAGAGACATCTTGTCGCGGCTCATCTACGGAACCCGCATATCGCTCGGCATCGCCTTCGTCGTTATGGTGCTGATCATTGTCGTCAGCGTCGTAGTCGGGACGATTTCCGGTTACAGCGGCGGGATTGTCGATCGCGTGTTTATGCGCTTTTGCGATTTGCTCATGGCGTTCCCGAGTCTCATTCTTTCGCTGGCGATGCTCGGCATTCTCGGTCCGGGGCTCGGGAATGTCGTGTTCGCGATGGTGATGTCGTACTGGGTATGGTACGCGCGCTGGATCCGCGGCATGGTCATTACGGCCAAGCAGCAGCATTTCATCGCAGCCGCCAAAATCGCGGGGACGCCCGGCTACAAAATCATGGCGGCGCACATTCTGCCGAATATATTGCCGCCTACGCTCGTGCTGGCTACCTTGAATCTCGGTAGCATTATATTGAGCATATCGGGCCTCTCGTTCCTGGGGCTGGGCATTCAGCCGCCGACGCCGGAATGGGGCGCGATGCTGAACGACAGCAAGCCGTTTCTGAAGAGCCATCCGCTGCTGATGCTTTATCCCGGGCTGTGTATCCTTCTCGTCGTCATGGCTTTTAATTTCATCGGCGACGCCTTGCGGGACGCATTCGATCCGCGTCAGGAAACATGGGAGGTCAAGTAAATGGACAAGTGCATCGCCTTGCGCGTGGAGCATCTGCACATCAGCGTCGCCACGCCTCAAGGCCGGAAGAAGATCGTGAACGACGTCAGCTTCGACTTGCATCAAGGGGAGATTCTCGGTCTTGTCGGGGCGAGCGGCAGCGGCAAAACGATGACCTGTCTGGCGATACTGGGGCTGCTTCAAGAAGCGGCCGTCGTTGAGCAGGGGGCGATCTTCCTCGGGTCGCAGAATTTGCTGCAGCTGCAAGCGAGCCGGATGCGAAGCGTTCGGGGCCGCGAGATCGCGGTCATTATGCAAAATCCGATGAGCGCGTTCAATCCGACGCTCACGATCGGCCACCATTTTATCGAGACGCTTCGCGCCCACGGATCGTTTACCCGCAAGGAAGCGAAGGAGCTGGCTGTCACGTATTTAGCGAAAACGGGGCTGGCTCATCCGGACAAGCTGTTGAAGCAGTATCCGTTTCAATTAAGCGGGGGCATGCTGCAGCGGGTGATGATCGCGATCGCGATGTCGCTGCAGCCGGCGGTGCTGATTGCGGACGAGCCTACGACCGCTTTGGATACGACGCATCAGGTCCAGCTGCTGGAGCAAATGTACCGGCTGTGCCAGGAGCAGCAAACGGCGATGCTGCTTGTCTCGCATGATCTTGGCGTGATCGCCTATATGGCCGATCGGGTGATGGTGATGAATCAGGGGAGCATCGTGGAGCAGGCGCCGGTGGCCGACCTGTTCGACCGTCCGCAGCACCCGTATACGCGGATGCTGCTGCAAGCCAGACCCGGCATTCCGTCCGGCGCAGCGCCGGCTTCAAGAGGAGGTCCGTATGCTTGAATTAAAGCATGTTCATAAAAGCTATGCGCTCGGCGGTTCGTCCTTGTTCCGCAAGCCCATGGTGAAGGTGGCCGACGATATTTGCCTGACGCTGGAGCAAGGCACGTGCCTGGGGCTCGTCGGGGAAAGCGGCTCCGGCAAAAGCACGCTCGGCAAAATGATTCTCGGTCTGGAGAAGCCGGATGCCGGCGAAATCTGGTTCGAAGGCAGCAACATGCTTGCCTTGTCCAAAAGCGAACGCATGCGGATGCGGCGGCAAATTCAAACCGTCTTTCAGGATTGCTACAGCTCGCTGAATCCGCGTTGGCCAGCGTACGAATCGATTCGGGAACCGCTGGCCAACTTCGAGAAGCTCGGCGCCGGTGAGGAGAAGCGAGCGGTGCAGGAACTGCTTGTCGCGGTCGGCCTGCAGCCGGAGGATATGACCAAATATCCGCATCAATTCAGCGGAGGACAGCTGCAGCGGATCAGCATCGCCCGGGCGATCGCGCTGAAGCCGAAGCTGGTCGTGCTGGATGAAGCGGTCAGCAGCCTCGATGTGCTCATTCAGCATCAAATTTTGCAGCTGCTGGCGGAGCTGAAGCGGCAGTTCAAGTTGTCGTATTTGTTCATTTCGCACGACTTGATGGCCGTTCGGTCCATATCCGATCAAGTGGCCGTCATGTCCAGCGGACGAATCGTCGAGACGGTAAGCGCGAAGGAGCCGCTATCTTCGATGAAGCATCCGGTATCCAGGCAGCTGCTGGCGTCCATTTTGCCAACCCATCCGCGAGAGCGCCGCGTGTCCAGCCCGGCAGCCTTCTCGGCAGTCTAGCGGGCGTCGGGTTGAGAAAGATCATGGAATCACCGCATAACAACCAATGAAAAGGAGTGGTAAGCGATGAGTACGAATGAGCAAAGCTACAATGTATGGTGGAGCAATACGGAACGCGAATCCGTCATGGAAGAGGGACATCTGAAAGGCTGGCAGCAGGTGATTTCCAGTATGCGGGAAGACGACTTGTCGGCTAGCTCCGTGCTGGATTTCGGCTGCAATCGGGGCGGTTTTTTGCGGCTGCTTCATCAAATCAAGCCGTTCAAGGAAGCGGTCGGCATTGATCTGGGATGGGAGTCGGTCGCAATCGCCAATGAACGCAAAGGCGACCTGCCTATCGATTATATTGTCTCCGGCGCGCCGGAGGAACTCGAGCGCAAGTTCGATCTGGCTTTCTGTTTATCGGTCATCTACTTGATCGACGATTTGAAGACGCACGCATGGAAATTGAGCCAGGCGCTCCGGCCGGGCGGCGTCTATTACGTCACCTACAACGACCTGTCATCCAATCCGAGCAAACAATTTTTTAAAGAAGAAATCGAGAAGTACAGCCATTTGACCGCCAATATCCACACGATTGACGAGATTGCCAAAGCTTTTATGAACGAAGGGTTCCAGGTGGAGATCAAGCGCAGAATCCCGACTGACTTCGTCGCGGTTTCCCCGCAGGAAAAATATTTTCGTTCGCTGAGCGACGAGCTGATGTCGGTGTACGAAAGCTCGTACATTTTCCGTTTCACGCGATTGTAAGCACAGTTACGATCCTGATGTTCACGCTGTCGGCTTGTAATTTTAGAAATAACGATTCGGCCTGTCGTCTGCTGATTTGTAACGGATATCAGCAGGCTGCAGGCCGTCTTTTTATTGTAGAGATCATCGCGACTACCGTCGTTAAAGCATTTGAGAACTTGAGGGAAACTACGGAGCCGAAGGGCATTTCGCGCTTCGCATCGGATCAACCGAGTCGAGGGGGCAGGGGCTCTAGCGACAAAAAAACAGGCAGCAGGGCTATGCCACGCTGCCTATGTATCGTGTGCCTTTTGTGGAAAGGCTTCCCTCCAATACAGCGCTACAGGGCGGCGCCTTTGCCGCCGTCGACGTTGACCGCCGTGCCGGTTACATACGAAGCCGCCGACGAAGCAAGAAACGCGATGACGTTGGCCGCTTCTTGCGTATCCCCGATTCGACCGAGCGGAATTTGATGACGCGGCTGGCTCGCATATTGCTCCCATGACAGCTCGGGTGCATCCTGCTTCCACTTGCGTTCGATCTGATCGCTGCGGATCGTGCCGATGCAAACCGCGTTGACGCGAATGCGATCCGCGGCAAGATCGCGGCTCATCGCCTTCGTCAGCGCCAAGCCGGCGGCACGGCTTACGCTGGTCGGCAGCGAAGAGGCCGGGGGCGTCTTCGCTGCGGAGGTGACGATGTTGACGATGGCGCCGCCGCCTGCTTGACGGAGATACGGCAGCGCGGCGCGGGAAACGCGAATCGCCCCGTGCAGCTTCAGATCCAGATCGTCCGACCACATCGCGTCGGTGACGTTCTGGAACGGTGCCGCTGCGGACGTACCCGCATTGTTGACGACAATATCCAGCCTGCCGAAATGCGCGGCGGTCGACGCGGCAATCCGCTCGCAATCTTCTGGTGACGATACGTCAGCCTGCAGAGTGAGCACCCGGGCTCCGGTCTGCTCCATGATCATAGAAGAAGCTTTCTGTAAATGCTCCTCATTGCGCGCACAGATGGCGACGGATGCCCCTTCCTTCGCCAGCGTCAGGGCGGTGACCAGCCCGATGCCTTTGCTGCCGCCTGTAATCAGCGCCACTTTTCCCGTTAATCCAAGCTCCATTTCCGATTCCTCCCTTGTCCGATTCCCCATAAAAACGAAAAAGGCCGTTCCGAATGAAAGCCTTTGGCAAATGAAACGTCCTGATGTTCGACTTCATGATAACAGCGTGCTGAACGGTCCGTCAAATGCGCGGGGGGAAGCCATTGCGCTAAAGAATCCGTCAGTCAATGCATCGGAGAAGCCGCCTCGACGGGTGCGGATAACTCCCCTTCGAATGAAAAGGATAACTGCACAGGCGCTTCTTCGCAAGGAGCGGCGGCGGTGAAAGAGGGAGCCGGTTGGTAAGGTTCGAGGGCGGCAAGGCCGTATTGCTCCAGCAGCTTGTTGATTTTGGCACGAATCGCTTCCCGGTACGGCGAGGAAGCATATCCCGACCCGTGATACATGGCGGCATACCGTCGTACGAGATGAGGGTAGCGCTGCTGCAGCGTGGCGAAAAACCAGCTTTTAACCTCTGAGGTACTCAGGCGCAACACGGAGCCCATCACAAAGCCGGCGCCGGCGCGGGACGCTTGCTCCACGATCGCCTCCATATCCTGTTGATCGTCGGTAATATACGGCAAGATGGGCGCCATGAACACCCCGGTCTTGATCCCGCGCTCGGCCAGCCGGGCGAGCGTCTCGAACCGGGCGCGAGGGGAGGGCGTCATCGGCTCGAAGTCCCGCCAAATGGTTACGTTCAGCGTATGAATGCTGATATTGACGGAGCTTCCCTTCATGGTCTGAAGAAGATCGATATCCTTTAAGACGAGCGGGGAGCGCGTTGTAATGGTAACGGGGATCCCATAGCTCGCCAGCACTTCAAGGCATTGGCGCGTTAAGTTCGCTTGCTTCTCCACGGGCTGGTACGGGTCTGTCGCCGTGCCGATCGCGACCCGGCCGAGCTTGCGTCTGCCGTCTTGGGAGCGCAGCATCTTGACGAGTTGGGCTTCCAGCGCTTGCTTGGCGTTGACTTTATAGAAAATATGATGCTGGAACGTATCGTCCGTATTTTGGCCCATAAAGGCATGCGTGGAGCGGGCGTAACAAAAGCTGCACCCGTGCTGGCAGCCGCGGTACGGATTAATGGACCAATCGAAAGGCATGGACGGCGCCTTGACGGAGTTCAGCACATGCTTGGCTTGAATCGGTTCGAATTGCGTTTTATTCATAGCATCGAACGCTCCTTGGTATACGAATATATGTTCTATTATATACAGGAACGTGCGTTCTTACAAATGGGAACATTTTCGGGGCGCTGCCGCTCCTTCTCTGCATGAAATTCGCAGACTATACGTTTCCGAACACATTAGCCAAATCATCCCAATGCTCGCCGATCCAGATCATCTCCTCGATGAAACGGCTCATCGGCTTGTTTCTGGCGTACATCGCATGAACCCATTTGCATTCCTTGTACCAGGTCAGCCGAATGGAGCGGACGAGCTGCTCCGCTGACAAAGGGCTGTAAGCGCGATAACCGTTCACATACGCCTCGACGGTTTCCATTCGCATCGATTTTGAAGCCAGCGAACATGAGAGCAGTGCCCGAGAAATATCAAAATCGGGGTAAACGTAATGAACCCGGTCAAAATCCAAAATATCCGCTACACGGTCTTTATGAAACAGCAGGTTATCGATGTGCATGTCCCAGTGCGCCCAGCCGTGAGCCGCGGACTTCAAATCGTCCAAATCCAGCCGACTCAGGATGTTTCTCTGCTTTTCGATTGCCTGCGCGTACGTTTGGTGTCCGGCCGCGAGCGTCTCCTCGCGATTTTTGCCCAGCCGCTTCAGCATGCTCTCTTTGGACCACAGCTCCCAGTGCAAGGCATTGCACGGCGGCATATTGGCCTTCATCCACTGGTGCATTCGTCCGGTTGCTTCGCCGAGACTGTACATTTGCTCGGCCGTCGCTTCCCCGGCATTGATATGACGGCCCTCGCTCACGCCGGAAACCATATACTGATCGCCCGAGGCGGTTGTGTGAATCGTCTCGCCTTCGAAAGCGTACACCGGCTGACACGCAATCCCGTCGTGATGCATGCGCTGCTGGGGTTTGAGCGCTTCCCGCACATGGTCTAACCCGCTTCGGTACCTGATTTTGCAATACTGTTTGACGAAGCGGGGACCTTGATTCGTATCCATAATCCAGCTCACGTTACCGTAGCCTTTCCCGCTTGGCAGGATGGACAGAACTTTCCATTGAAACTTCGCGTGCATATCATCGATAATTTCGTCTCGAATGAAGTCGGGCAGAACGGCTTTGTTCATGGTATCACACTCCGAACATACGTTTGATAACTATTGTATCAAACGCTCGCGCAAATGGAAAGTATTCCATATATTACCTCTGGGTAGGAAGGCTCTGAATGCACGTCGGCCGTTGCTATACTCGATGTGTTTTGCGAAAGTCGGAAGGATTCATTCCGGTCTTTTCCGTGAACACGCGGCTTAAATAAAACCCGTTTTGAAAGCCGGACAACTGGGCGATATGCTCGATCGTATGGTCGGTTTCGATGAGAAGTTCTTTAATATGATGCAGCCGCGCGGAAACAAGGTATTGGATCGGCGTCTTGGCATAGGCCGCCTTGAAGCGGCGCGTTAATTGGTAAGGCGGGATGCCGAACGAGGCAGCCACATCCTCAAGCTTGAGAGGCTCGCACGCATGTTGGCGTAAATACTCGGCGATCTGGCTGGCGACTGGATCGATCTGCTTGCGAAGGTCCGCGAGCAGGCCGGAGGATTGGATGCAGAGCAGCACAATATCATAAACGTAATGCTCCATCTGCTGCGATTGAGCCACTCCCATACGCGGAGAAAGCTGCTTCAAATAACTGTAGTTGGAAAGAAGCCTCGGTTCGTCCGCAATATCAATCGCCCCGCGGATGGATGAACTCCCCTCGATGGCGGCCGTCCACTTCCATTCGACAAAATGAAACGACAGGTTCTCCGATATCGTTTTACGCTGTAACGTCACCCCCGGAGGGCATATGAGAACTTGCCCGGGCCCAACCTCACCGCGCTCAGATTCCATAGCGTACTGAAACCGTCCTTCTTGCGCCGTTAGCATAACCCAGTGCGTGTACGTGTCCTCGCTCCGCATAAAGCCCGGTTTGGATTCGCCATAGTAATAATGAATGACCTCGATTGGAGAATACGTATGCAAGGCCGCCCCTCCTTTTTGCAAGAAAGTATATAAAATAATTGTATTTTCTGCATTCGTTATCGTAAAGGGGTAACTTACAATGAAGGGGAAGGATCGCAGAGAGGAGGCCGAACAGCATGCTGCTGAAAGGCAAGACGGCAGTCGTTACCGGAGGTAACAGAGGCATAGGCAGCGCCATAGCCGGCGCATTCGCCGCCCACGGTGCGCAAGTCGCCGTTCTCCATAACGAGAAGGAGGAGTCGGACAGTCCGCATGTACAGCTGAAGGCGGATGTGTCCAGCCCCGACGAGGTCGAGCGGTGCTTCCGGGATTTGCAGGAATGCTGGGGGAGACTGGATATTTTGGTTAACAACGCCGGAGTGACGATACGCGGGCTGCTCGGAGAAACGGATGAAAGCCGTTGGGACCGTATTATGGCAGTCAACCTCAAGGGGCATTTTTTTTGTACGCAGGCCGCATTGAAGCTTTTTCGTGCTACCGGCGGGGGCTGCGTGATCAACATTTCATCCGTACGGGCGCATCGCGGTTATGCGGGAGACGGCGCCTATATCGCCAGCAAGGGGGGCGTGGAGGCATTCACGAGAGCGATGGCCGTTGAACTGGCCCCGGATCGGATTCGCGTCAACTGCATCGCGCCGGGTGCGATTGAAACCGATTTCAATCGGGACAGGCTGCTGGACCCGCAGGTGCGGAAAAGCACGGAGAACTCTATTCCGCTGTGCCGGATCGGCGAGGCGGCCGATGTAGCGGGAACGGCAGTATACCTAGCCTCCGGGCTTTCCGCATACGTCACCGGCGTGACCATCCCGGTGGATGGCGGGCTGATGATAAAAGGATAAAAATAACGCATTTGAGGAGATGACAAGCATGGATTGGAAGCAAAATTATGAATACGGCGTGCCCGTAGCGGAACTGATCGAGCGTTACAAAAAATTATATACCGGTGCGGTCTATGACGTGTTGGACCATCTAGGGATGCCTTATCAGGCGCTTTCGGCCGGATTGAAGCCTGTGCGGCAAGACTTTGTGTTGGCAGGACCAGCCTTCACCATCAAAGGGATTCCGGATACGAAAGGAGACGAGAATTTACGCACGCGCCGAATTCATTTATTTAACGATATGCGCTCGCTCGGCATTCCGCTGGTAGATACGCGCGACTGCAGCTTCGATACGCAGGTGGCGCATTACGGCGAGATGAATGCCGTCCTGGGGAAGGCGTCGGGTGTCGTAGGTGCGGTAGTGGATGGAGGCTGCCGCGATACCGGGTTCCTGCTGAAAGATAACTTCCCTGTATTCTGCCAGTACCAAAATCCCGTAGAAGCTTATATGCGCTGGAGTTATTACGATTGGCAAATTCCGATAGCGCTTCGCGGAGCTCTATCCGCTGTCGTACAAGTGCATCCCGGCGACTTTCTGTTCGGCGATTTGGACGGAGTTGTCGTCATTCCGCGCCAATGGGTCGTTGAAGTGCTGGAGAAGACCGAGGCGCTCGTGAATACGGAGACGGCCGCCAGAGCCGAATTCGCTTCGGGAGCCGACCCGGTTGAAATCTACAAGAAGTATGGGAAGCTGTAAGAAGGGCGGTCTTTATATGAAAATTATCGATATGAGGGTTCGATGCGTCGCCATTCCGATCCAGGGGCAGCTCCGTCACAGCACGGGCGTACATCCGGGCTATTTTCTCCGCACGATATTAGAACTCATGACCGATGAAGGCATTGTCGGTCTTGGCGAGGTCGGCGGGGGGGATTCCCGAGGAGCGCTGCTCAAGCTGAAGCCTAGAATTGTCGGGCTGGATCCGTTCTCGCTAGAGATGATCAAGCTGAAGGTGCTGCGAAGCGTGTATTACATGTCGAACGCCCGCTTGTATGCCGCGATCGAAATGGCATGCCTCGATATTCAAGGAAAAGTGCTTCGCCGGCCGGTATGCGATCTGCTCGGCGGCAAAGTTCGCGACGACATACCGATGATCGGCTATTTGTTTTGGCGGTATGACCGTCCTGGCGGAGGGGATGATCAATGCGCGGAGGATATGGTCGATTATTGCGAGCAGCTGCATCATGAACTCGGCATTACGTCCATGAAGCTAAAGGCGGGAGTGGTCGCTCCAGAGGAGGAGGTGCGGGTGCTGGAGCTGTGCCGGAAGAGGCTGGGTGATGGCTTCGGGCTGCGCATCGATCCGAACGGGGCTTGGTCTGTCGCGACGGCGATCCGAATGGGGCATCGGCTCGAAGCGTTGGGGCTGGAATATTATGAGGACCCGGCTTGGGGACTGGAGGGCAATATGGCGGTGCGCAATCAGGTTCGCATCCCGATTGCGACCAATATGTACCCTAATAAATTCGATGACCTCGGTCCGGCCATACGGATGGGGGCAGTCGATATTATCCTCACGGACATCCACTACTGGGAAGGCCCTCGCGGGGTGAAAGACCTGGTCGCCGTATGCAATACGTTCAGCCTCGGAATAGCTATGCACAGCGGCGTGGAGTTCGGCATCGAGCTGGCCGCAATGCTGCATACGGCTGCGTCCATTCCGCAAATGACGTTTGCCGGCGACGCGCATTACCACTACTTGACGGATGATATCACGACGACGGGGCTGATGAAGTATGAGAACGGCTGCATCAAGGTGCCTGCCGGGCCGGGTCTCGGAGTGGAACTTGATGAGGAAAAGATGGAGAAATATGAACGGTATTATGAGCAAAAGGGCGACTACTACGCCCGTTTCCATCAAGATCCCCGCCGGTTGGACTGGTATCCTACCATCGGAGGCATGTAAGCTTCTCAACAGCACCGGCGTCAAACATGCAATGAAAGCTCTCCAAACGATTGAATCGTTCATGGAGAGCTTGTTTGGCATAAATACATTGCAAACGGATTGAGGCGGGACACCAAGCAAGCGACGCGGCCGTTAACGGATGCCGCTTCCAAATTTAAACCAATTTGATACTGGATGCATGCAAGGGCGTATGGAGGGAGGCCATTTGGACGCCCATAGGCCTCTTTCTATTTTTATACGGAGAAAACAACGCAGGGAGGGTTACTATGTTAAAATAAGGAAAGACGGGTGCAGCTTCCCATAACACGCTTCGGTCCGTCCATTACGGAAAGGCGAGGAGGAATGGCAATGCGAAACGTACTCAATCTGCTGGTCACCTTTGCTGTCTTTTGGCTTGGAAACGCGTATTTTCATCAGCATGTCTCGATAGCGGATACCCGCACCATAGTGCTCGCCACCGTTCTGATGTTTGTGATCAGCTTTCTGTACAGCTTTTTATTAACACTTTCTTTCCTGTCCATTATTGTCGGAATTGGCTGCCTGACTACACCGCTATTGATGGCAGCCTCGGTCGTGCTGACGCCTATAAAACTATGGCTGCTGGACCGATTGCTGCCGGGATTTGAGCTTCATGGATTTTGGACTTACGTGATTCTCACCGTCGTGCTGAGCCTCTTTACTGTGAAAGCCAGCGACCGTAAGGACTGAATGGTTGGCGGCGAGACGTCGGCCCATGTCGGGCTATGACCCGCTTCGTGCGTGCCATAGGCGACATGGGCCGGGCTCGTTCGCCCGGCTGCGGCAAGCCTGATACGAGGATCGAACAATACTCCATATGGTTTCATTTCTTGTCTATATACATGCTGTGGCATAACGGATACATTTATTTTTGAAAGGGCTTACAAATATACAGTTAATGTTCTTATACCTTATTGACGAAGGAGGATCATGATGCACAATGCAGCAACTGCAGTAAAAAGAACCGCCCTGAAAGCAGCGCTAGCTTGTCTGCTGCTCGGCTCGACGCTCGGACAGGGGCCGGCTCCGGCTCATGCGGATGGAGGGAGCGAGCAGCTCGTGTACGAAGATGACTTCGATGCGTATGCGAGCCGAGGCGCGCTGCCGACGTCGTCCGCGCTGCCGGTATGGTGGCAGTTCAGTGCGCCGGCGACGACGAGCGTGACGATCGAGAATCATCCGTCGATTCCGGGTGACAAGTACCTCCGCATTACCGATTCCGGGACAAGCTCCGCTTACGCGAAAGTGAATTTTCCCAAGCTCAAAAGCGGGTTTGCCTATCTCGAATTCGACATGATGACGGAGGCGGATACAGACCCGAGCAACAAGCATGATTATTTCGGCATGACGCTCCTCAGCGAGCAGAATGAGAACATTACCCAGGTTCAGAACAGTACCGCAGCGAACGGCTACGTGTACAAGATGCTTCAGAAAAACGCGGCAGGTCAGAACATTTCGACGAACATGATGCCGGCCGGCTCCTATGTGGACGGACATTGGTACAAAGTCAGGCTGGAGGTCGATTTTGTCCAGAAGAAAGTGAAGGGCTATACGTATGATCCGACCGGTACGACACTGCTCGGTACGGTCGATTACGAAGGATTTCAAGTATCGGAGGCAAGCAGCGTTGCGTCGCTCCGGTTTATCTCGATTTCGGCCGGACGCGGGGCCATCGGCATCGATCATGTAAAAGTGACGGCGATTCCCGACGAGAATGACACCGGCGTTCCATCGGATCAGAACGTGACGGTCGACGTCTACTCTGTACTGAATAACGTGTACCATTCGCCTCTCGGCGTCGTATCGAACCATTTATTCGACTCCGACCTTCATCATCCGAACCGGCAGAAGACGCTCGCCCAATCGCTGCAAGCGCTAGGAGCGGGAACGGTCCGATTCGGCGAGGGCGAAGCCGGGGACCGCTACTTATGGACCGGGGCTCCTTATCCGACGGCGGCAAGCAGCGTGCTTACGCCGCAGCTTTCCTACTATTATTCGACCGGTCACCCCTTGAGCAGTCCCGAGCAAGCGCTGATTAACCCGGACGGAACGTATAAGGATACGCAGGATTTCAATGAGTTTATGAGCGTTGTGAACGAAACCGGTACGGAGCCGTTCGTTATAGTCGGACTCGACGCGATGAAGGCGACCGATGCGGACTGGTGGAAGACGAAGGCGCAGCTCAAGGAAGCGGCCGTTGAATGGGTCCGCTATGCCAATGTCATCAACGGCTGGAACGTGAAATATTGGGAAATCGGCAACGAACCGTTCTATACGTCGCAATCCGGCTACATTTGGAGTCCCCAGGAATACGCAGCCGTGTTCAACGAATTTGCCGCTGCGATGAAGGCGGTCGATCCTACCATTAAAGTGGGCGTCCCGGTGTACGATTCGTTTGCGTGGAACAGCGCAGTCATGCCGGCCGTGTCGGCGAACGCCGACTTCGTCATCGTGCATCTGTATGGAAGCGCGAATGTCAGTCCGCTGAATACGATCGTGAGCCACATGAACACGTATTTCAAGCCGGAAGACAGGAGCCGGATGCGAATCGCGATAACCGAGACGAGCACATATTCTTCCGGCGCCCAGATGCCGAACAACATGGGGCGCGCTGCGCTGTTCGCCACGAAGATTGGAAGACTGCTGCAGTACGATAAAGTCGACTATGTCCATTTCTGGGTAACGCGCAAAGGGCTCAACAACAGTCCGCGGGATGAACGGTCGGCTATCGACGAAGACGGCAACCTGCTTCCGATGGGCCAGACGATTCAAGTATGGAACCAGTTTTTGCAGGATCAGATCGTGTCGGCGACCGGGGCAACCGATATTTCCGCCTTCGCCAGTTATTCGCCTTCCACAGGGAAGCTATCCGTCTATTTCATCAACTCGAATGCCGATCCGGTGACGGTTCATCTGAACGTGGAAAATTAATTGGCTGGCGCCGACAACGAAACGTGGGTGCTGAAAGGCACGGGTGCGACCGATACGAAGCCTGTTCTGGCGCAGACTAACCCCGTTTCATACGAAGCCGGAGCGGCCAGTTTGATGCTCGACCCGTATTCGGTCACCGTCGTCGCCTTGAAGCCTGCGGCAGAGTAAGCCCGGAGCCGCTCTCATGATGCCAAGGAACGCCTCCATACCTGCGATTCAGCAGGATGGAGGCGTCTTTAAATCAATTCAAATATTTGTCCATATACGTCCCCTTATTCTCCATTTACCGTGCGGCGAATTGCAGTACAATTAGGGAATCAAGGGCTTTCATGGAACACTTATTGAAGGAGTTTTTTTACAATGTTCATGAGAACATGCGCCAAGCCTGTGTTGATCGCGATAGCCATTTGTATGACGACAGGCTGCGGCGGGGAACTGAATCCACGCAAACAGGAGGAGACAACGGCAATGACGCAAGCGACGGTACCAACATTAATCCATCTCGACTATAAGGAAATCTCCGGCATTCGCGATAAGGTGAAAGCGAATGATCCCAGCGTGTCTCCGGCTTATTCCGCCTTGCTTAACGAGGCAACCTCGTATATCAAGAAGCCGGCCGGCTCTGTCATGGGGAAAGCCCATATCCCGCCATCCGGCGATAAGCATGATTTTTACGCAATCGGCAAGTATGCATGGCCCAATCCGGATACGCCGGACGGGATGCCGTTCATCCGGCGGGACGGATACACGAATCCGGAAGCATCCAGCGACAAGTACGACTTGGGTCCGTATTTCAATATGCGCATCAGGGTAAACACCC
This sequence comes from Paenibacillus solanacearum, assembly GCF_910593845.1. Classification (GTDB taxonomy): domain Bacteria; phylum Bacillota; class Bacilli; order Paenibacillales; family NBRC-103111; genus Paenibacillus_G; species Paenibacillus_G solanacearum. The sequence goes on from NZ_CAJVAS010000021.1 coordinate 33,529, forward strand.
TTGCAATGGCTTATTTTTATACGGGCTCGGAAGCGTACGCCGCCAAAGCGGCCGAATTGCTGCGCGTATGGTTTTTGAACCCCGACACGCGGATGAATCCTAACTTCAACTATGCTTCCTCGCTGCCCGGGGTTAACGACGGGATGGCCATCGGCATTATTGAGGGCGTGCAGCTGATCGGTCTGCTGGATTCCGTCCAGCTGCTGGCGCAGTCGGCCAGCTGGACCGCCGCCGATAACGAGGGGCTGAAGCGATGGTTTACCTCGTATACCGACTGGCTGCTCGAGAGCCCGGCGGGGAAAGAGGAGTACAAGGCTACCGATAATCACGGCTCTTGGTATGCGGCGCAAGTAGCGGCTTTCTCCATCTATGGCGGTAACCTGGAACGGGCCAGACAAATGATGGAGCGGGCCAAATGGCAGATCGACGTGCAGTTTACGCCGGAAGGAGGACTTCACCGCGAGCTGAAACGGAACCGCGCGCTCTTTTATTCCCTGTACGGACTTAGCGCCTTTGTGACGCTGGCCCGGTGCGGGGAAGTGCTCGGCGACGATCTGTGGCGTTACCGGACCAAGGACGGACGGGGCATCGAGCTGGGCTTCGACTTTTTGGCGCCCTACCTGGCGGAAGAAGTGCCTTGGGCATGGCAAAACATAGACAAAGAAATCAACGGCCTTGCCGTTCAAATGACGCGAAGAGCGGAAAAGGTGTACGCCTCGCCGAGACTGGCCGCCGTTTCCAGACATTTGACGACCTTGCGGCCTCGGACCGACTGGTCGTTCTGGCTGATGACCACCCCCAGTTAAGGAAGCGCGGGTTCTATGAAACAACGAGCAGCCTGATGCTAGCAGGCTGCTCTTCATTCGTCCGGCATACCGGCTTCGCGGAAGCGGCATCGCCGGCTTTTTTCGTTCCTTCGGGCAACCGGCGGAGCGCTAGCTTCCCGTTGAGAAGACCTGCCTTGGGGTAACCGCCCGTACAGCGCTTATGTCGTTATACGATTAACTTATTATCCATATACGTTAACCGGGAATCCATTTACTTCCGTAATAGAGAACTTATAATTAGCTGTAGAATAACTAATCGTTAAGGTTTTTGATGCAGCGAGCCAATGCAGGCCGCAGGAGCACGTAAGGAACATGTTCTGAAAACGCTTAAAAAAAGGGTGGGTACACATGAACAGCAAATGGATCGGTATTTTCGCCGCAGGCTCCTTGATGCTTACGGCATGCGGGAATGGCGGGTCGCAAGCGGGCAATCCCGGAGCATCGGAAGCGGATGTCGCGAAGGTAGCTAACATGCCGGCGGAAATCAGCTTCTATATGTGGTCGATGTCGCAAAGCGAATTCGATTACATCGCCGAACAGGCGAAGAAGAAATTTCCCAACTACACGTTGAAAGCGGTTCCGAGCACCGGCTCCGGCGGTCCGACCATCGACGCGCTGGTTACCGCGGACAGCATGCCGGATTTGTTCGTAGGGCGCGGCGTCGCGACGCCTGATTTGCAGAAGAGCGGTTTGCTGTACGATATCGGCGACTTGATGACGAAGTATAAATTCGATGCGTCGCGGCTTGACCCGCTTGCTTTTGAACAGATGAAGCGGGAGACGGGAGGCATCATTGCAGGCATACCGCTTAGCGGAACAAACGGAGGGCTTCTCCATTACAACAAAGATTTGTTCGACAAGTTCGGCGTTCCATATCCGAAGGACGGCATGACCTGGGACGACGTGTACGAGATTGCCAAACTCATGACAAGAGTGGAAGGCGGCATTCAGTATCGCGGATTTTCCGACCGCTGGATGGAAACGTTCTTCACCCAAAATCCGTTCGGCGAGCCGATCCTGAGCTTGACGGAAGACAAAGCGGCCGTCAACTCGGACAAGTGGAGAAAGATCGGAGAGAACTGGAAGCGGTTTTATACGATACCCGGGTTGAAATTCGACTCGACGACGATCAATAAGGACTTGGATTGGAAGGAGTTTATAAAAGGGAATTCCGCCATGACGACCTTCGTCTCCCGGAATTTCATGGATTGGAATTTTGCGTGGGACATCGTCAGCATGCCAACGTACAAGGAGCTGCCGGGCATCGCGCGGCTGGCCGATTTCCGCAGCGTGTACATCACGAGCAGCAGCAAAAACAAGGATGCCGCCTTCCAGGTGGCCGCATGGCTTGCATCCGACGATATGCAGTCCAAGCTCACGGCTGATACGGGATTATACCCGGTGCTGAAAAACGAAGAAATTAAAAGCAAATATATGATGAACGACCCGCTCTATAAAGGGAAAAACATTAAGGCGGCGTCCTACAATAAAGTCGGTCCGGGCATGCCGGGGCGCAAGCCGGGACTTACGAACGTCAAGGCGGAGAATATGTTCATGAAGGAGCTGCAGAAGGCCGTAGTGGAGAATAAGGACTGGAATACGGTGCTGCGCAGCGCCGAAGAAGTGATTAACAAAGCGATTCAATCCGAGAAGGCCAAATGATCCGGCATTCCGTAAATTGCCGGGACGCTTCTTCCTGCGGACAACGCGGTTCCGTGCTATGATTACGCTATACACATCATGCGTCGTAGGAGATGAGAAAGGTGCATGAGCCGTTTTTTGAACGATTTTTTCCGAAAATGGTCGAGGTGCTCCTTCGGGGGGAGTCCTTCTGGAAACAACGGAAATACCGATTTGAGCTGAAACAGACGAGTCTGTATAACTTTGTGTACGTCATTGCCGGCAAGGGTACGTATGAATTGAACGGCGCCGTCTGGGAGCTGGGACCGGGAATGGTTCTTCATATGGCTCCGGATGAGCACATGATCTTGTCCAGCTCGCAGGCGGAGCCTCTGACGTACTACAGCGTCCACTTCCTGTATTTTCCGATTGAGTGGGAGGGGAACCAGGCCAGATTGGGGGCCAAAGGCGCTCCTCTGCCGTTCGATCGGGTGTTCCCGGTTCATGCGGATGCGGCGGAGCTGGAACGACGGCTTAAGCAGCTGCATCAGCTGTGGAGCGACAAAAACGAGGGCACCGAATGGACCGTCAGGCTCCAGTTCTTGACGATGCTGAAGTGGCTGAGCGAGGCGCTCACCCATAAGCTGCGGGATGAAGACGAGACGGCACGGCTAATATCCGATTCCATGAAATACATTCAGGACCATTACCAGCTGTCCCTGGAACGCGATAAGCTGGCCCGGATGGCGTCGCTGTCCGCCAGCTACTACTCGATTTTGTTCAAGCGATATTCAGGCTATACGCCGTTTGAATTTATTAACAAAATCAGGCTGGATAAAGCGAAGCAGCTGCTCCGCATGACCAATGAGCCGATTTCGAAAATTGCCAGAGACGTCGGCTATCAGGACCCGTTATACTTCACACGGTTATTTGCAAGGGAAGTGGGCATGGCTCCCCGGATGTATCGCAAGGCATAACCGCGCTTTTTGTAGCCAAGGGTTAGCATGCCAAAGTAAAACCAAGCCTGATCCGGCGGATCGGCTTGGTTTTTCTGAATTTATCCGCTCCGGTTGTGCGCGTGCCGCCGCCGTGTTATCCCAGCAGCGCGCCTGCTTTCGTCAGCTCGGCCTGCAGCTCGCTGACGTCGATATCGGCGGGCGCTACGCCGCGTTTGACGGCGATGCCCGCCGCCGTGCCGGCGGCCTGGCCGGTCGCCATGCAGCTTGGCGTCAGCCGCGTCGTGGCGAGCGCCTCATGCGTCGTCGAGATGCAGCGGCCGCCGGCCAGCAAGTTCGTCATCCGCTGCGGCAGCAGGCAGCGGTACGGGATGTCGTAGGCGCCGTCGCCCTGCACCCAGGCGGCGGTTACGCCTTTGCCCGACGGGTCGTGGATGTCGATCGGGTAGCCGCTGCGCGCGATCACGTCGTCGAACCGGCGGCCCTGCACGACGTCGTCGACCTGCAGCGCGTAGACGCCGTCGATTCGGCGCGTCTCGCGAATGCCGATCTGCGCCCCGACGGAGGAGATCGAGGCCCGTTCGAAGCCGGGCAGCTGGTCGCGCATAAACTTCGCCACCATCATGACCTGCCGACGCCCGGCATCCTCCGCCTCGGTCAAATGCTCGACGTCCGTGCCGTCGAGTCCTTGAACGCGCGTCGTATTGACGAGCACCTCGTCCTCGGCCGGCCCGGTGAAGAACAAGACTTGATCGCGGTTAATCGGCAGGTTCGCTTCCTTCCAATGCTTGTAGAAGCCGAGCACCCCCGACAGAGGCAGACGCTCCAGCTCGTCGAACGGCGTTTTTTTATAAAATTCGTCGGGATGATCAAGCATATACCGCTTCACCCGCTCCAGATCGACGCCCCGCATGCGGAACTTCATCGTCATCGGCTGCGTCCGCTGGTCGCCGTCTCTTCCCTGGAGGCAAGGAGCCCCTGACAGATAAGCAAGGTCGGCGTCGCCGGTCGTATCGACGAACAGCCGTCCCTTCACTTCGATTTTGCCGGACTTGGTCGTCAGCCGGACCGATCCGATCGTATCGTCTCCCTGCAGCAGCACTTCGTCGACGAAGCTGTGGGCGAGCAGACGGACGCCGGCCTCCTTCAGCATATCGAGCGCGACGATTTTATACATCTCGGGGTGGTACGGCGTGATCGTATGCACGAAACCGACCGTATCCCGCACGTGGCCGGGCGAAGCGTCCGCCTCGATCAGCCGGTCGATGATCTCCTGCGCGATGCCTCCGATGACCTGCTTGCCTTCCGTCGTATGAAAAGTCATCCAAGGATAGACGAGCGCCGCCGTCGACATCCCGCCGACAAACCCGTACCGCTCGACGAGTACGGTCTTCGCTCCGCTTCGTCCTGCCGCAATCGCCGCATTAATGCCGGCCGGACCGCCCCCGCATACGACGACGTCCGCTTCAATGATTTTATTCATGATCAGCTCTCCCGTTTCGAATGATTTTGGTGTAATATCCTCATTATAGCGTTCCGGGATAGGTTGCTTTAGTTTAAAATTGGTTTAAAACTTTTCATGAAACATAGTTCATGGACAAGCAAGAGAGGGAGACAGATGCGGCGTAGCAGGGTAACGCTTTACGATTTGGCCGAGGAGCTGAATTTGACGATCCAGACCGTATCGAAGGCGCTGCGCGGCCTGCCGGGCATGTCCGAGCAAACCCGCAGCGAAGTCGTCAGGCTGGCCAGGGAAAAAGGATACTTGACGAAGGACCAGAAGCTGGCGTTCCGCTCTGAACGGATCGCGCCGTATCCGGTCATGCAAAGGCGGTTCCTGCTGGTCCAAAACGAATACTCGCTCAATTTCAACCGGCTGCTGCTGGAAGGGCTGCACGAGCGGTTTATGGAATTCGGCCATCACGTGCAGCCGCTTCTGCTGCCGCCTGGCCTCAAGCTCTCGGCGTTCGACGCGTGGGCGGAAGCGAGCGGCTTCGATTATGCCGAAGGCTTGTTTATCGCGCCGAGAATGGGGTACGACGCCGTGGAGCGCAAATTGCTGGAGCTGCCTATTCCCCGCATCTTGCTCAATTATCCGCCGCCGGAGGCGAAGGTCGACAGCGTCATCTGGGACGTGCACGAAGCGATGCACCAAGCGGTGCGCCATTTGCTGAGGCTCGGGCATACGCGCATTCTGTATGTAGGCGATGCGAGCGGGCAGCGGGGATTCGCTCTGCGCTGGCACGCCTTCGCAGAGGCGATGGCGGCGGGCGGTGTGCCGGTCCAGACGCAGGAGCACTGCACCGTACGCGCGAGCGGCCGGCCATGGCAGGTCGACTTCATGCGCTTGTATGCGCGCTGCAAGCCGACCGCGGTCATCTGCGGGCTCGATGAAGAAGCGGATGCGGTGTATGGCAAGCTGCGCGAGATGGAGGTCGATATTCCGAGCGGCTGCTCCCTGGTCGCATTCATGAACGAGGCTTCGGGAGATCGGCCTGACTGCTCGCGCCCGCAGCTGCTGATCCGGGAAACCGGCTACCGTGCGGCCGACCGTATGCTGTGGCGGATCGCCAATCCGCACATGCCTTACGAGCATATCCGGCTCCGAGGCGAATTCGTGAGCGGCGAGACGACGGCGCCGCCGGTCCGTTGATGCGCCGCAAATGAAAAAAACTCCGAACGAGAGAGGATCTCTCATTCGGAGGACGATACCGTTACACTTTGAACGCCGCCTTCGACCAGGAATATTCGGGATCTTCCTGCGTCCCGTCCTTATACGTAGAGATTAGAGCCCATCGGTCTTTCCCGGAAGTGTTCGGGTAGGAGGCATGATACAGCAAATCGTGGAAAATGATGGCATCGCCCCGCGAGGCGGACAAGTCGACAATCGGCTCGCCTTCCAAATCTTTGTCTTCCAGCCGATTTTTGAACCCAAGGCCGTCCGAAGCGTCGCCGCCATGCGTTGACGCCCCTTTCAGGTGGGATCCGGGGACGATTCTCAGGCAGCCGTTCTCCGGCGTCGCATCGTCCAAAGCGATCCATACGGAAACTTTGTGACTTCCTTTCCAATAAGGATAATCTTGATGCCAAGGCGATCCGAAGTCGGTCGAGGCATTTTTAAACACAAGCTTGTCGCTTAGAAATACGACATCGTCGCCGATAATTTCTTTCAGTGCATGAACCAGCGGCGGATGCGCCGCCGCTTTTTTGAATACGTCGCTCGCCACGGCCATTCCCAAGTAAACGCCTTCCTTGCCCACTCCGTGTTGCTCCAGCACTTTGCCGGCTTCTTCCTTGTACGCCGCCACTTCTTCCTTCGTAAACAGTTGACGCAGCACGGTATATCCGGCTTGCGCATAGTTCGATTTTACATTTGCATACATCGCTTTGCCGCCTCCTTTTGATCGTGCATCCCTGTATTAGATTAACGCGATTCACCGGAAATGCATATGCACGAAAAACGGTACTTTGTGACTCAATCAAGCATGGCTGCGTTTCGGGCACTCATCCACGGCGGTTTTTGCGGACACGTGAGGCCGCCTTTTTGCACCATGAAGCGCTTGATCAAATATGTGCACAAAATCGCTTTTCCGCTGCATTGAGGGTGCGGGTGCGAATCCTTCATACTGAAACCATCATCGTCTTTTAAGGATATGAAGTTGCGTAAAGATACGCCGGAGCATGACACAATGTAATACAATGGACATAGGAAAGGAGTGTCCTCCATGACGTTTGATCTGATGCATGCCACAGTCCGCTTTGACCGGATCCGGCTCGTCGTTTCCGGCGATTTTACCGTGAAGCCCGGTTGGGTGTATGGCCCGGTCTGCTATCGGCATTATCAAATCGTTTATTTTCCAATCGGCACCGACACCCGGTACGTATGCTCGAACAAATCCGTCGTGCTCGACAAGCCTTGCGTCATTATTACGCCTCCCGGAGAAACGTATTCGTACGAATTCGATACATCCCAGCCGGTCAGACATCTGTTCATTACGTTTTATTGGGAGGAGGATCCGTCTAGCGGGGGGAAAGCGCTGCAGCCCGACGAATCCGTCTGTTTTCATTCCGTGGAAGAAACGTTTGTGCCGATGCTGGTCGGGCAAATTTTATATTTGTCGAACAAAAAGGTGTATTTGTGGGAGGAACGATGCAAGCTGCTGCTCGCTTCCGCGCTTATGGAGCTGGAGGGACTGAAGGGAATGCCGTCCTCCAAGTTCGCCCCCGTTTCCGATACGAAGCATTCCTTACCCGTGCTCAAAGCGCTGGATTATATCGATCGTCATTTGACGGAACCGATCACCATCGCCAGGCTCGCGGAGGAGGCGGGATGGAGCCATGAGCATTTCACCCGCAAGTTCGTCCAGTGCACCGGCATGTCGCCGCAGAAAGCGATTGTGAGACGGCGAATCGAGCGGGCGTGCCAGCTGTTGATTCAGGAGAAGTGGAGTATATCCGAAATCGCCTATGCCGTCGGGTTTCAAAACGTGCATTATTTTTACCGGACATTCATGAGCGTGAAGGGGATGACCGCCTCCCAATACCGGCAAAAGTATTCGGCCCCCCATATGATGCACCTGTCGCCGGTCAGCGGTATGGATGCGTCGTATCCCCTGAACAATTACTTCTATTACTCCTGAAAGGAATTGAGTATTTGGCCGGCTGCGGCTCGGCCTTGAAGGGTCCGCACATTGAAGAGGAGGGGAAGCGGTGGTAAAACAAGGGTTATGCTGTTTTTATGCGATTGTCTTATGCGGGGGAGTGCTCGCGGGCTGTAGCGGGGACAAGAAGCAGGGGGAAAGCGGCGGTGACGTCGCTGCGTCCGTCCATTATTCCCCTGCCACGGTCTCAGTTGCGATCGTTAGAAGTTATTTGACAGATGCCGAAATCCAACGTTTTATCATTGAGCCCGTCCAAAAGAAATATCCTCACATTACAGTCAATCCGGTAATTTTAACGGGAAACGTAAATTTGCCCAATTTGATCGCAAGCGGCGACACCCCCGATTTGATTACCGCTAATAATATTACGCTCATTGGATATAAACAAATGGGCCTGCCGTCCGACATCGGCGAAGTGGTCCAAAAGAACAAGTTCAATCTCGACCGGTTCAAACCGGATACGCTGGACGCGATAAAGATCGGCTACGAATCGGACTACCTGATCGGTATCCCCTATACGATGCAGTTTAATGCGCTATACTACAATAAGGATATATTCGACAGATTCGGTGTCCCATACCCGAAAGACGGCAGCACCTGGTATCAGTTGATCGAGCTGGCCAGGACATTGACCAGGCAGCATGACGGCGTCAAATACCGAGGCTTTGAGCCCGACTCCTTATACCGGGCCGGTTCGCAGCAAAGACTGCCGCTGGTGGACCCGAAAACGCATAAATCGATTGGAAATACGGAGCAGTGGAAAAAAACAGTCGACATGGTGAGAAGCATTTATGAAATACCCGGAAACGATACCGTGGCTACCTTCAGTGCAGGTGTGAAAGCGTTTTCCATCGACCGGAACTTGGCGATGATTGCCGGACTGAACTGGCTCGGCAATATGGCGGACGTGAAAAATGAATTCTCCAACTGGGATCTTTCGACGTATCCCGTATTTCCTGAACAGCCCGGCATCGGCACACAAATTGACATTCATCTGATGATGATGTCGGCGGTCAGCAAAAACAAAGACGATGCATTACGAGTAGTGGAAGTGATGACCTCCGATGAAGTGCAGCTGGATATGGCGCGTTACGGAAAAGTATCCGTATTGAAGGATAAGAAGTTCGAGCAGGAATTTGCCAAAGATATGGATTTCCTGAAGGGTAAAAATATCCAAGCCGTGTTCAAGACGAAGCCCCAGCAGTCTTTCCCGCCGACGGAGTACGGTTCCATTGCCTTTAACGAGATCACGAATTTGATGAAAACGATAGTGAAAGACAAGACCGATACGAATACCGCTTTACGCAATTACGACGAGCTCATGAATAAAAAGATCGCGGAAATCAAATAAATCCAATCGGGCCAAGCGGATTCCGCGAACCCCTTCCGAGCTTAGGCGCACTTTCAATTCCTCAGCTGCATTCAAAAAGAGAAATACGCCTGCGAACGGTCGAGCAGCCGCGCATACCCCAAGGATGAGGCGATATCCTTGTGCACGGTGAAAGGATATCGGATCTTGAAGGCCAAATCGAGCAGCGCCGATTCGGCGAGACGCGTCCTGACCAGTCCCCAAGCCTCGTTCGTTGCTTCTGCGCAGCGTATGGCCTCGGCAACGGATAAACCTTTCAACTTGGCGAAAACGGATGCCCAGCGGACGAGGTCGACGCTCTCCTTCGAGCAGGGTGAGATGTATTCGCCCCAGCCGCTGAGCCCGTCGCTTGAAATTTTGAGCAGCCCGCAGTCGTACGCCCCGGCGTTCCAAGGCGGAAGCTGATTATGCAGAAACCGGCAATCGAACCGGAACACTTCCATCGAGCTGATGCGGTAGCGCGCCAGCTCGTTTTCATTGATAACAGGCGAAGGAACGGTTATGTTCAACATGGGATTCATCTCCTTACGGTTAGGTGCAAAACGCAAAAAGAAGCCCGAAGAGCAGAGAAACTCTGCTCCTGGACTTCTGGCATGGCAAACAGAAGACCTGGTCGCGGTTCTCTCTCAATGCGCATACGAGGTTAGCTGTCGGGTTCGGGCTTGAGAGCGCCCTACTCACGTTGCAACTGTTACACCGGTCTCACGGTGTCAGTTGTCAGCACTTGAGATTCACCCCTTGAAACCGTCGATGAGGCATAGGTTTCGATTGGGTCCCCCGTTTCCTGTAAAGGAATTCTGCGTTGGAATCGGAATATATGGTGTTATTGGAATGAATCATACGCCGTACGATGCGCAAAGTAAAACCCGAAACCGGTTGGTTTTTTCGGGTTTTTCGTTTTGTCAGACGGTGGGAGCGTGTTCATTGGGAGGATTCGCGTTCTATTGACCTAAATGCTTCCTGATTCTACGATTATGACGTAATATTAGGAAATCGGTGAAAAGCCGAGCATACTGTAGAAAATAAAAGATCGTATATGGAATATTTGCTCCTTTCACCGGCTAGTGGCGGATTTGCAATACAGCGTTTCTTTACAGCGTGTTCCGCCGAGCGTATGATACGACTCAAGAAACAATCCAACAAAGTTTCCCATTTTTACTCGCTGAATTTCCTTGGATATCAAGGAGAACGGGGGAACCAACGAAGCGGTGCATGCACGGTGTGAGAGCCGGACGCGCGCCGCAGGGGTGAATCGCGGGTACGGATACCATGGATTCCGTATTTGCGTAGGGCGACTCTCACCGCCCGAATCCGTCAGCTAACCTCGTAAGCGTTGAATGGCAGTATGGCCTTTGCAGCTTTTGGCCGATTCGCTGCTTTTGGAGAGAGGATGATGAAGCTTGTGATCGTTCACCGCGACCACAGGGCTTAATGCCTCTGTGGTTTTTTGCTGTATTTTTTGAAAATGCAGTGATGATTTTGCAGCATTATTTCGCTGAATCCTTGAATGGAAAAGGAACGGGGGAACCAACGAGGCGCTTTGCTGCTCCGGTACGATCGGAACGGTAGGCAGCTTCATGGGGTGAATCTTGCAGCGCAGTTGACAATTGTCCAGCTATAATTCGCTGAATAATTGCAACGCAAGTAGGGCGACTCTCTCGTCCGAATCCGTCAGCTAACCTCGTAAGCGTATAGGGAGAGGCAACGATTGTCGTGAGCAAGGCACGGTACATTCTTTACTGTGCCTTAAGAAGCCGCGGGAAGAGTTCTTCTCTAATCGCAGGCTTCTTTGTCGTTGCCGTCTCTTTCTTCATTCAAGGAGGAGAACGCATGAATAGCGGTCAAAATTTCATTCTGGTCTCGGCGCCTAGCAAGGCGGGAGAAGCCTTTGTCCGGCTGCTTGCTGCTCATCGCTTGCCCTTCGCCGTAATTGTGAACAACAAACGGGAAGAAGCGCGGATGGCTGAGCTCGGAGCAGAGCGAATCATCATGATCGACACCAGTGAAGAAAGTACGTGGCGCCTTCCGGATTTTCCGGTGGGGAAAATCTTTTTGTTCGAGAGCAGCTTCAATCTATGCTGCCGTTATGTGCGCATCTGCAGTCCCTGGAGCCAGGAGCCGATCTATGTGATTACGCATTCGAATCACCCGCGGCTCGTTTATAGAGGACTCGGCGCGAGCTTTGTCATTCACACGAACAGCGATGAGGTTTCGTTTTTGCTGCACGCGCTGGTAGGATGACCCGACTATGGAATAAATGGAGGAATTACGATGGCCGATCTGTGTATGGCGTTCATGCTTGCGGCGGCATATGTTCTGTTCGCCTGCTTTTTATCCTGGTGCGGCAGGGCGTTAGAGGAACCGGGAGGCGGGGACCGATGATCGTCGTGTATATAGTTACGGCATTTCTTTTTGTTTACTTGGCTTATGCGCTCATTCATCCGGAGAAATTTTAGGGAGGCTGCACACGGTGGATATTTTGCAAATGGCCATTGTCATTGGGGTACTGGCGCTTATGGTAAAGCCGCTCGGTACGTATTTGTATCAAGTGTTCCGCAATGAAGCGAATGCGACAGACCGGGTGTTTTCCCGGATCGAGAAGCCGATTTTTTCATTGATCGGGCTGAAAGAGCGGAACGGCATGACATGGAAAACATACGGACTCAGCTTTATGGCAACGAATATTGCGCTCGTCGCTTTCAGTTATGTGATCCTGCGATTGCAGAGATTTTTGCCGCTGAATCCCGGCGGCATTGACAATATGGAGCAGACGCTTTCGTTTAATACGGTCATCAGCTTCATGACCAATACGAACCTGCAGCATTACAGCGGAGAGACGGGGCTCTCGTATTTTTCGCAAATGATCGTCATTACGATGATGATGTTTACGTCCGCGGCGACGGGCTTGTGCGTGGCGATCGCTTTTGTAAGAGGAATGACGAGCAAAGGGCAGACGGTCGGTAATTTTTATGAGGATTTCGTGAAGGCGCACACTCGCGTTTTTTTTCCGCTGGCTCTGGCGGTGACGCTGCTGCTTGTGGCGCTTCGCGTGCCGCAGACGCTGCTGCCTGCCTTACAGGTAACCGGGCTGGAGGGGCATACGCAGCAGATTGCAATCGGGCCGGTGGCGTCGCTTGAAGCGATCAAACATTTAGGAACGAACGGCGGCGGATTTTTCGGCGTCAACTCGGCGCATCCGTTCGAGAACCCGAATCCGCTCACGAACGTCATCGAAATAATATCGATGTGGTCGCTGGCGGCCGCGCTCCCGTATACGTACGGCTTGTTTGCCCGAAACCGCAAGCAGGGCTGGGTCATCTGGGCCGCGATGATGATATTGTTCGTGCTGCTCCTGTCCCTGGTATACGCATCCGAATCGAGCGGCAGTCCGGTGATGAACCGGCTGGGGATCGACGCGTCCCAAGGCAGTATGGAAGGCAAAGAGGTGCGCTTCGGCATCGCACAATCCGCGTTGTTTACGACCGTGACGACGGCGGCTACGACCGGGTCGGTCAACAATATGCACGATACGCTCACCCCGCTTGGAAGCATTACGCCGCTCGCGCTGATGATGCTGAACTGCGTGTTCGGCGGCAAAGGCGTCGGCCTCGTGAATATGCTCATGTACGCAATCCTGGCCGTCTTCCTTGCCGGCTTGATGGTCGGACGAACGCCCGAGTTTCTCGGCCGTAAAATCGAAGCCCGCGAGATGAAGCTGATCGCGATTGCGATTCTGGCGCACCCGCTCATCATTCTTGCGCCAACCGCCGCCGCTCTCGCAACGGAGCTGGGCAAGGCGGCAATTACGAATCCTTCGTTCCATGGCATCTCCCAAGTGCTGTACGAGTACACTTCGTCCGCGGCCAACAACGGTTCGGGGTTCGAGGGGCTTGGAGACAATACGCCGTTCTGGAACATCAGCACGGGGCTCGTGATGCTGCTTGGCCGTTACGTTTCGATGTTCGCGCTTCTGGCGGTGGCCGGTTCGCTGCTGCGCAAGCAATGGGTTCCGGAAACGCTCGGCACGCTCCGTACGGATAACGGCTTGTTCGTCGGTATTCTGGTCGGCACAGTACTCATGATCGGCGCATTGACGTTCTTGCCGGCCATCGTGCTGGGGCCGATCGCGGAGCATTTGACGATCCGTTAACTTGAGAAGAGGAGATCGACATTCATGGGGATGAATCGAAAGAACGTATTATCCGGCGGCATCGTAAAGCAGGCGCTGAAGGACAGCTTCGTTAAGCTGAACCCGGTCAAGATGATGAAAAATCCCGTCATGTTCACCGTTGAAGTCGGCACGCTGACCGTATTGCTGATGATTTTGTTCCCGGGATATTTCGGGACGGAACAAAGCATCGGGTTCAATACGGCCGTATTCTTCATTCTGCTGTTCACCGTGCTGTTCGCGAATTTTGCCGAAGCGCTGGCGGAAGGCCGGGGCCGGGCGCAGGCCGACTCGCTGAAGAAGACGAAGAAGGAAATTACGGCGAATAAAGTCGTCAGCGGCGGCGTGAAGCAGGTTGTGTCGACCGAGCTGCGCAAAGGCGATATCGTCGTCGTATCGAAAGGAGAGATGATCCCGGGCGACGGCGAGGTGATTGAGGGACTGGCATCCGTAGACGAATCCGCGATTACGGGGGAATCGGCCCCGGTCATGAAGGAAGCGGGAGGCGATTTCAGCTCGGTTACGGGCGGTACCCGTGTCGTCAGCGACCGCATCATGGTGAAAATGACGAGCGATCCGGGCGAATCGTTCCTTGACCGGATGATCTCGCTCGTCGAAGGGGCGTCCCGGCAAAAAACGCCGAATGAAATTGCGCTCAATACGCTGCTCACGAGCTTGACGCTTATTTTCTTGATCGTAGTTGTGACGCTTGCTCCGATCGCTGCCTTTGTAGACATGGAGCTTTCAATTCCGGTGCTCATCTCGCTGCTCATCTGCTTGATTCCGACGACAATCGGCGGCTTGTTGTCGGCCATCGGAATCGCCGGGATGGACCGGGTGACGCAGTTCAATGTGCTTGCCATGTCCGGCAAAGCGGTGGAAGCGGCGGGCGATATCAGCACGATGATATTGGATAAGACGGGCACGATCACTTTCGGCAACCGGATGGCCAGCGAATTCATTCCGGTCGGCGGGGGGAATGCAGCCGAGGTGGCTCGATGGGCCGCCACCGGATCGGTCAAAGACGAGACGCCGGAAGGCCGCTCGGTGTTCGAGCTGATGAAAAAGCATGGCATTTATTACGACCCCTCCGTTGCGGAAGGCGGAGAGTTCATTGAATTTAAGGCGGAAACCCGCATGAGCGGCATGGACCTGAAGGACGGCCGCAAGGTGCGCAAAGGCGCGGTCGATGCGGTGCGAAGATGGGTGGAAGCGCAAGGCGGTTCTATTCCTGCCGATCTTGCAGTGAGGTCCGACGCAGTCGCCAAGGAAGGCGGCACGCCGCTTGCCGTTGCGGTCGATGCGCGGGTGGTCGGTGTTATTTATTTGAAGGATACGGTCAAGCCGGGGATGAAAGAGCGCTTCGACCAGCTTCGCGCCATGGGCATCAAAACGATCATGTGTACCGGCGATAATCCGCTCACGGCGGCGGTGATTGCACGGGAAGCGGGAGTGGACGATTTTATCGCGGAGAGCAGGCCGGAGGACAAGATCGCAGTCATTCGCAGGGAGCAGGCGGAAGGCAAGCTTGTCGCGATGACCGGGGACGGCACGAACGACGCGCCGGCCCTCGCCCAGGCAGATGTGGGGCTGGCAATGAACAGCGGGACGGTGGCGGCGAAAGAAGCGGCCAACATGGTCGATCTCGATTCCGACCCGTCGAAAATCATCGAAGTCGTGGCGATCGGCAAGCAGTTGCTGATGACGCGCGGCTCGCTGACGACATTCAGCATCGCCAACGACGCAGCCAAATATTTTGCCATCATTCCGGCGATGTTTACGCTGTCCATTCCACAGATGGAAGCCCTCAACGTGATGCGGCTCGGCTCGCCGATGTCGGCCATCTTGTCCGCGCTTATTTTTAACGCGATCATTATACCGCTGCTTATTCCGCTGGCTATGCGGGGCGTAGCCTATAAACCGATGAGCTCCGCGAGGCTGCTGAAACGCAACATGGCGATGTACGGACTTGGCGGCGTTGTCGTCCCGTTCATCGGCATCAAGCTGATCGACCTGTTGGTTCATCTGTGGATTTAAGACAAGAGCGCAGAGAAGAAAGGATATGAAGAGGATGCGGAAATCGACGAAGTTGGAGACGGAAACGGCACGGTTGTCTTTCGGCACCGCAGCACGGATCAGTCTGGTGTTCATTGTACTGTGCGGCATTGTATACCCGCTCGTCTGCACAGGACTCGCTCAGACGTTGTTCCCGGGACGGGCGAACGGCAGTCTGATTCAGAACGGCGAAGGGGAAGTCGTCGGCTCGGAGCTGATCGGGCAGCCATTCACGGACCCGAAGTACTTCCATGGCAGAGTGTCGAGTATTGAATACAAGGCGGAAGCGTCCGGGACGAACAATTACGCGCCATCCCATCCTGAATTGCTGAAGCGAATGCAGGAATCGATTGAGAGATGGAAAAAGAATAACCCGGACGTGCCTGTCAGTCGGCTGCCGATCGACTTGATCACCAATTCGGGCTCCGGGCTTGATCCGCACATCACCCCGGCCTCCGCCCAAGCGCAAGCGCCGCGGGTCGCCAAGCTAAGGGGATTGTCCGTAAGCCAGATAGAAGAGCTGATCGACGCGAATACGGAAGGGCGCGATCTCGGCCTGTTCGGCGAGCCGCGGGTCAACGTGCTGAAGCTGAATCTGGCTTTGGACGGCCTGCACCCGTAAGCCGCAAGAGAGATTGCTGAACAAAGTCGGGCGAAGCGCAAGCTTCTCCTAACTTTTTCTCGGTTCCGAGAGAGGAGGGGCAGGTGGAAACGTTCAAAAGAAAATCGCCCGAGGAGCTTCTGCTGTCGATAGCCAAGCTGCATCGCGGACGGCTCAAGGTGTACGTCGGCGCCGTCAGTGGTTCGGGGAAAACGTATCATATGCTGCGGGAAGGGCAGGCTTTAAAACGGAAAGGCATCGATGTCGTCATGTGCGCGGTTTCCACCATGCAGCGGCCCGAAACCGTCGGCCAAATCGGGGATTTGGAGCGCGTGCCGAGCATTCATTGGATGAAAGGCGCGGCCGAGAAAAAGGATTTGAATCTGGATGCCCTGGCGGATCGCAATCCGGAAGTCGTGTTAGTCGACAGCCTGGCGCATCGCAACCGCGAGGAGGCCAGGTTCGCCACGCGGGCGGAGGACATCCGCTATCTACTCGACCGTGGCATTAGCGTTATTACGACGGTGAACGTGTACGAGCTGGAGGGCGTCACGGAACTCGCCAAAAAATGGACTGGGGTCGGGGTTCACGAGACGGTGCCGGCAGAGACGCTGGATATGGCGGATGAGGTCGTGCTGATCGACGCAACACCGGAAACGTTGATTAACCGCGCAGCGGAAGGTCACTTGCGGCTCGGGCAAGGCAACGCGTTGTTTAAACCCGGTCATTTGGCTGTTCTCCGGGAGCTGGCACTGCGTCTGATGGCGGAGGGAGTGAACGAGACGCTTGAAAAGTACAGGGAAGAGCTGGGGATGACGGGCCCTTCCGGAGCGGCCGAGCGTATCCTTGTGTCCACGCAGTATCATTGGAACGGCTCCATCTATGTCCGCCGCGGCCAACAAATCGCCAAACGGTTGAACGGTGAGTTAATAGTCGTTACTTTTGTTCAAGAGAAAACGCAGCTTTCGAAGGAGACGGCTGCATTTCGCCGGTCCATGATCAAATTGGTGGAAAAAGTGGGTGGCGAGTTCGAGGAGCTGCCGCTTCCTTCCCGCAAGTCGCTGCCCGGCATGCTTGTAAGGTACGCCATGGATCGCGGCGTTACCCGCATCGTGATAGGCCATTCCAAACAAACGAAGTGGCAGGAGTTTTGGCAGGGCTCCATCGTTCACGACATGCTCCGGCTGATGAAACATATCGACGTCTTCATCGTGGCCGACCGGGCGGCACACGAAGGAGATACAATATTGCCTGCCAAGATGGAGCGGCTGAGGGAAGAAGCCGAATGGTTTCGCCGGCTCAGCCCGAAGGAGGTGGAGAGCAACATTCAGCGAATCAAACGCGGCCATTTTAAAGTATATATCGGCGCTGCACCCGGCGTCGGAAAAACATACGCGATGCTGCGCGAAGGCAATGATTTGCTGAAGAAAGGAATCAATGTTCGCGTGGGCTTGCTCGAAACTCATGGGCGGGAGGAAACGCTTGCGCAAATGGGGCATTTGGAGACGGTTCCGCGCAAAGTCATCGAACATTGCGGCAGCCAGCTGGAAGAGATGGATACGGATGAGATCATCCACCTCAATCCGGAGGTCGTTCTTGTAGACGAATTGGCCCATACGAATATGCCAGGAGGCAAAAATAAAAAAAGGTACGAGGATATACTGGATATGTTGTCGGCGGGCATTTCCGTCATAACGACAGTTAATGTGCAGCATTTGGAAAGCCTGAACGATGCAGTGGAGCAGATTACCGGTATCCGCGTAAGGGAGACCGTGCCGGACCATATTTTGAGATTGGCCGACGAGGTGCAGTTGATCGACGTGGCACCGGAGTCGCTGCAGCAGCGGATGAGGGAAGGCCGCATTTACGCGCTGGATAAAGTAGATCAGGCGCTGAATCATTTTTTCAAGACGGTCAATTTGATCGCTTTGCGCGAGCTGGCACTTCGCGAACTTGCGGACGACGTCGATGAAAGGCTGGAGTCGTGGCAGCGGAGCAGTTCCTTGCGCGGCCCGTGGAGAAGGCAGGAGGTCATTCACGTCTGCATCGACTTGATGGATCAAGCCGAACGGTTGATTCGCCGCGGGTTCCGGATGGCATACAGGCTTAAGGCCAAGTGGTGCGTAACTTACGTGCGAACGAGGGATCAAGCGATAGGCGAAGAGGTGCGGCGTCTGGAGACGCTGCGGCAATTGACGGAGCGGCTCGGCGGGACATTCGAGACGATTGCGGATCCCGGGCGCAAGCAGCTTCCCGCAGCCATCGTAACCCGGGCGAACTGTTACCAAGCGACGCAGATGATCATCGGCCAATCGAAGCAATCACGGTGGCGGGAGCTTTGCCGCGACTCGGTCGTGAAAGGGGTGCTTCGTGCGGCGAGACATATGGATGTGCTCGTGGTGGCAGAATAGCGGAATACGGCGCATCAGCCGCGGCGAAGCTGCCGGTTGGCAATAGACGAAAGGCGGGTCCGATTAACGGAACCAGCCTTTTTTGCTGAACCATGCAAACATGCCGAGACCGATGCCGAGCATGAACGCGAGTACGATAAAATAGCCCGAATGCCATTTCAGCTCCGGCATATAATCGAAATTCATGCCGTAGATCCCGGCGATGAACGTAAGCGGCATGAAGATCGTCGTAATGACGGTCAGCGTCTTCATGATCGTATTCATCCGGTTCGAATTCAAGGAGATGTAGCTGTCGCGGATATCGGCCGTAACGTCTCTGTTCGACTCGATCATCTCCGACAATTTCAATAAATGGTCGTGAATGTCTTTGAAATAAAACAGCTGGTCCTTCAAGCCTTCGATGCGGTCTGAATTGACGACCCGGTACAGCAGGTCGCGCATCGGGATGATCGTCCGTCTCAGCTTGAGCAGCTTCGTTCGGATATTGAATATTTGATTCATCAAGACGTCGATGCTTTCCTGATTGCTGTTGTTTTCAATGTCGCTCAGCCGGTCCTCCAGCTGGTAGACGCTCGGGAAATATTGGTCGACGAGCTTGTCCATGACCAGATAGGCGGCATACAGATGGCTTTTATCGGCGCCTTGTTTGTGCTCGGCCATACGGTTCCACGCATCCTCGATTTCGTCGAGGCGGGTGAAGTGGAACGTAACGACGAAGTTCGTTCCCACAAACAGGTCGACCTCCTCGGCCGCCAGTGTAGATGCATTGAGCGCGTGCAGCACGAAAAAATGCACGTCCTCGTAATGGTCCAGCTTCGGCCGCTGCAGCAAATGGAAGCAATCCTCCACGGCGAGGGGGTGAAAATGAAAGAACTGCTCCAGCTGGAGCGCTTCGGACTCCGTCGGCTGGTCAAAATCGACCCAATACCATGCGATGCCGGGGTCCAGCAGTTGCTCAAGCGAAAGGCCGGTTACGATCTCTTGCTGCTTCGTAACGGCTAAGGCACGGATCATAGGCGGGCTCCTTGCGTGTCCGTTGTAATGAGCTTATTTTACCATAAAATGAACCGGCTCACATGGAATGGATCGGAGGGCGGGCGATGCCGTCTATCGATTCGGTCGCTGCGCTTGCAATCTCGAGAATTAGTCAGGATTGCGGAGATTACCCATGATTTCTACGGAAAAGGCAGGCAGCAATATCGGAAAATGCCGTATTTGGGACACAGTTCGTATTTACATCGGCTGCCGACAGGCGTATGATACAACTCATGTAATATTTCACGAAGTTCTGGTCGCTGAATATTCTTCGCGTCGCGAAGAACAACGGGGGAACCATGGAAGCTGATGCACAAGCGGTGTGAGAGCCGCGTACGCATCATTTGGGGTGAATCTCACAAAGTTACAACTGACATCGCTGTGCTTGATGTAACAGTTGCAATGTGGTTGACAACTGACATCGCTGTGCTTGATGTAGCAGTTGCAACGTAGTTGACAACTGACATCGCTGTGCTTGATGTAGCAGTTGCAACGTAGTTGACAACTGACATCGCTGTACTCGATGTAACAGTTGCAACGTGAGTAGGGCGACTCTCACCGTCCGAACCCGACAGCTAACCTCGTAAGCGTCGAACGACAGCCTATTGCCGAAGAACCGTTCCGGTTCGCAGCGGCACGGGTGTCATGAGAGAGGATGATGAAGCTTGTGACGAACTGACGTCCACAGGGTTTATACCTCTGTGGCTTTTTTTGTTGTTTTTTCGAGCACCGGCGGCGGCCGGATGATTTGAGGAGGACCGGTTTTCATGGTTTTCAGCTTTGTGTTTGTCTGCTTGTTTATTGCTATTTTAGTGATTACCCAAATTTTTGACAGCAAGCCGTTTACGAGCCGTAATCGATGGAGGAACCGGCTGATGCTGTCCGCTTCCTGCTCGCTGCTATTCTCTTCCGTCATTACTTGGTTCGTGATCCATTAGGCATGCGCCTGACGGGCAGACGGATTCCTTCATGATGACAGGTACATAAGGGCCTTTTCCGCCAAGGAGAAGGTCCTTTTTAGTATGTCCGGCTTCACAGCGCCGTTTACAAAAAGTTATATTTACAAAGCGGATTGTATGCGTTACCATTTTTTTAACGATGGATCGCGGGAGGAGGAAGGATTTTGAAGGCAGCCAAGAAGCGGAATTTATTGAATATATCGATGTTCAACAAATTGTTCATCTCCTACCTTGTCGCCATCCTGCTCCCTACGGTGATCATCAGCTCGTACAATTTCTATTCGTTCTCGGCCGAGCTCAAGGAGAGCTACCGCCGCGCACAGAAAGAAAGCCTGCAATATATGTCCAAGCAAATGGAAGTGCTGATTGACAGCATCCATGCGCTATCGCTCCAGCTGTCGCTGTCCAGCGATATCAATACGATGATTACCGAGCCCGAGCTCAACTTATATGAAGCGAACCAGGTCAATAAGCATCTTCGCAATCAGATGACGACGAGCGATATGTTTCACTCGATGTATTTATATATGAAGGTCAGCGATTCGGTATTGACGACAAATGAAGGCCTCTACAAACGCGCCGACTTTTACGACAAGGCGCTGCTGGACCGGTTGACCGACAGCGACGGACGATTGTCAGGCAATAAGCTTCGGGTGCTGCAGGACTCCTCCGGCGTCAGTCCGGCGCAAGTATTTACGTTTACGCGCGGCGTCCCTCCATTGAATTCGTACCCTTTGGGCCAACTCGTTATTAACGTGAAAAAAGAAGCGATGATTCAATCGCTATATGCGGAGCAGCCGGCAGGCGGGCATCTCATGATACTCGATTCCGGGGGGCGCGTCATCTATCATAATTTGGACGAATCGTCCGTTTCGGGCGTTGACGGTTCGGGGCTCGCTTCCCAAGAATACAGGGAGCAAAGCACTGCGGAGATCGGCGGCAAGACATTTTTTGCTTACGGCATGAAGCTTGACGGCATCGACTGGACGCTCGTTCGTTTCGATCCGTACGGCGCATCCGCCCAGAAGCTCGGCAGCAAGCTGGTCGGCATCGTGTCGATCGACTTGGCGATTCTGATCGCCGGTCTGCTGGTGTCTTACTTGCTTTCTTCACACATGTACGAGCCGTGGAGAAAAGTGATCGCCGGGTTATCCGGTTACTTCAAGCTGCCGTCCAAGCACCCGAGCAACGAATCGGTCTGGATCACGGAGGCGATTGCCAGTCTGATCGACGAAAACACGGCGTTTCAAGAGACGATCAAGCGGAATGAGCCCGTAATCAAGGATCGCTTCATCTACGATATATTGAACCGAAACTACTCGCAGTCACTGAATTTGGCGGAGAAGCTCAAGGATATGGGCGCCGCGTTTGAGCTGCCGGGCTACCTGGTGATGATCGCTTCGTTCGACCCGCAAGAATGTGCGGACGAAGTCATGTACGATCACAAGCTGCTCATGTTCAGTTATATTAAGAGTCAGTTCGAGCAGCAGTTTCGCGTGGCCGGGACCGTGCTCGAGCAATCCGATCTCGGCTTTATCCTTAATGTAGAAGAGCGTGAATTCACCGAAAGCCTGAAGAGCCGGCTGGGCGAATGCTGCCGGGAGGTGCACGCATGGGTGCAGCAGGAGCTGAAGATGACGCTTCAATTCACGTTCGGCAATCTGTTCGGCTCGATCTCGGAGGTGCATGAATCGTACGAGCAGGCGAGAACCGTGTTTACCTACAAGCCTGTCATTCATAAGCAGGATATCGCCTTTTATGCCGACCTGAAGAGGGACGCCCGGTTCGAATACCCGATGCCGGTTCAAAAGCAGCTGCTGCACAGCATTGCGTCGCGGCAGCGGGAAGCGGCCGTCGCCTGCATCGCCGACTTGTTCGAGCATTATATTTATAGCGGCAAATACCCGCTCGAATCGCTGCACGAGATGATTATATTGCTGACGAGCGCCGCCAAAAACAAGCTGCTTGAGGAAGGGCTGGAGATGGAGGCGGTGCAGGACCCGATCGGCGTATCGCAAATATTCGCCTGCTCCAACAACGACCAGCTCCGCGAGATGATGCTGCGCTACATTCACAGGCTGTTCGATGCGCTCGAGGCGCGGCAGGACAACAAATCGAATCATCATTATATCGCCAAAGCGATGGAATACATCGAGCGCAACTACATGCGAACCATTTCCATCTCCGATATTGCGGAGCATCTGGGCTTGAGCAGCAGCTATTTGAGCCGTTTCTTCAAAGCGGAGACCGGCAAGTCGCCGCTGGAGCATCTAACGGAATACCGGATTGCCAAGAGCAAGGAGCTGCTGCTAAGCAACGACTATACGCTTCAGCAAATCAGCGAGCGGATCGGGTATCCCGATGTGAATAGCTTTATCCGCTATTTCAAGAAATATGAGGGTGTGACGCCGGGCAAATACCGGAGTATGGCGATCCCAACGATTTGACATCGATCTTCACTTTTTGATACAGGCCGGTCTCTGCAACATTTTCCGGGTTTTCATCAAATAGTGGGGATTTCTTTTTATTCGGTTCATTTTTAAGATGGGAGCATGACGATCGTGGTCCCGAGAGAGGGGGGAAACGCAATGAAATCGGGAACGGTCATCACGCGTCTGGTCATCGCCTGTGCATTAGCTTTGCAAACCGGCTGCTTCGGGGCCGCGGCTCCCTTACCGGAAAAGGGGACGAACACCGGAGCGATCCAGGACAAGGGCACGGGTGCGGATACGGTAGCTTATAAAATATTCAAACGATTAAGCGCCCCCGAGTACCCGGCGGACGGCGGACCCGCGAAGAATATGATTTTGGAAGCGATGGCAAAGGAAGGCATCAAGGGGCTCGACTACAAGGTAGAACTATCGGCCGGTCAAGATTATTACACCAAGCTGAATTTGAAGGCGACCTCCGGCGAGCTGCCGGATTTGTTTCAGGTCGATTACCCGACCTTTATCCGGCTTGTGAATGAAGGGAAGCTGCTGCGCCTGAATGAATGGCTGGCCCAATCGCCGCATCTGAGCGCGATGATCGAGCAATCCCAGCTCGATGAGGTTACCGTTGGCGGCACCATATACGCGATTCCTACGGGCAAACGCCCCGAGCCGTACAATACGGAAAACCGGATGGGCTTCATCGTCCGTCAGGATTGGCTGGACCGGCTCGGACTGCAAGCGCCGCGCAGCTTGGACGAATTGCACAAGGTGCTGTACGCGTTCACTTATGACGATCCGGACGGGAACGGCAAGAATGATACCTACGGGTACGGCGCAGCCAAAGATCATCAATTTGCGGGTATTTTCGGCGCCTTTGGCATTTATCCTACGTTTTGGCACGAACGCGGCGGTAAAATCAAGAAAGGCTTTGTGCTGCCGGAAGCGAAGGAAGCGCTCTCTTTATTGCAAACATGGTATATGGAAGGGCTGATCGATCCGTATTTTTTGGTGACGGAGAGCAAACGGCGCAATGAGAATATCATTCAATCCCGTTACGGGATATTCCAGAATGCAGTGATCGAGATTGACGAGAACAGCTCCATGCTGGCTGCGCTCCAGAAGGAAGCGCAGGGGGCCAAGCTCAGCTTTTTTACCGGTGTGACAGGGCCCGGCGGAAAGAGCGGCTTCCCCGAAGTGTCGCCCTTTGGCAGTGTGCGGGCCATCTCTGCCGGCGTGAAGGATCCCGGCAAGCTGTTTCGGATGCTGGACTGGATGCAAGACGAAAACGGAGGGTTTCATCTCATTCATTACGGCGTGGAAGGCGAGGATTACAGCTACGACAAGGAAGGGAACCGGATTCTGCTCAAATCCGATTATTCCGAGCTTTATCGCAAAGGATTTTCCAACCCGGTACGCTTCGTCAACGATATCGACGTGCGCTGGACGACAGACGAGGTAAAGCAGCATCTTATGGAAGCGAAAGCGCATGTAGTGACCAATGAACTGTGGGCGAAAGTTCCGGCCGAGCTGGACAATCCCGATCTGGAAGATATTTTGTGGAAAAAGTATTTTTATAAAATCGTTACGGGAGAATACCCGGTTGATCGTTGGGACGAGTTTGTGCGGCTGTATTATGAACAAGGCGGGGCTATGATCGAGCAGCGTGCGAATGAAGCGTGGTTGAACATAAAAACCGCCCGGAAGTAATCACATTTGCGAATACGGGGGGAACTCACAATGTCCATTAGAAAAAAAGCGGTCTTGTTTGCGTTCGGCTGCCTGATCGCCTCGGGTTGTTCGGCAGGCGGAAATCCAGGAGCGCAGCCAGGGAACGCTCCGGCGGCGGAGAAGCCGGCGGAGAATGCGAAGCCGGTGACGCTGCAGGTGTTTCAAGCGGGCGGCAGCATCTCCGATACGGAATTTAAAGAGCTGATTGCCGAGCCGGTCAAGAAGAAATTTCCCCACATTACGATGGAGCTGATCCGGGAAGGCCAGGCGAAGCGGGACCAGCTGATCACGGCCGGCGAGTTTCCGGATTTAATCTTCACCTCGTCCATTTCCATGAACGGATTTCTTGAATTGAACCTGATGAAGGATCTTCAAGAGATGATTAATAAATCGAAGCTGGATATGAATCAATACGAGAAAAGGGCGATTGACCAAATTAAAAGTTTGTCTGATAATGGACAAATGTATGCCCTTCCATTTTCTATCAATTACGGCGCGTTGTTTTACAACAAGGACATTTTCGATCGTGCCGGCATACCGTACCCGGCCGAAGGGCTCGCATGGGAAGATCTTCTCGACCTTGCCCGCAAGGTGGCCGAGAAGGAGCCGTCCGTCCGCGTGCTGGGCACTTCCGGTATTACGAGGGACGCGATCTCCCTGCGTTTTCCGCTGGTCGACCCGAAGGCGGAGAAGCCGATCCTCGCAAACGACGACTGGAAATGGCTCTTGGAGTTCCACCAGTCGCTGAACAAGCTGCCGGATAACAAGCAGGCCAAGGGCGGCAGGGACGGATTCGTCAAGGACCGGACGATGGCGATGTATACGTCGTACGGCGCCCGGATCGGCGAACTGGAGGAGATGGAGCAGAGCGGACAAAGCTTCAAGTGGGATTTGACGACATTCCCGGTGCGCAGGGATGCCAAAGTGCAGGGAATGGAGACCGAATCGCATATTTTGTCGGTTTCCTCCATGGCGAAGCATCCGGAGGAAGCGTTCAATGTCATAACGTTTCTGACGACAAACGACGAAGTGCAGACGCAGGTCGCCCGGAAGGCCAGAGTTTCGTCGCTGAAGGCGGATAAATATAAGACGCTGTTCGGCCAAGACCTCAAAAGCTTACAGGGGAAAAACGTGCAGGCGATCTTCAAAAACAAGTACGGGCCGAACGCCCAGCAGACGAAATACGACGCCGCAGCGGAGAAAGCGATCAACAGCGCTTTGTCGAAGGTCAACTCGGGGAAAGCGGACGTGAACACGGCGCTCAGGGAAGCGGAAGAGGAAGCGAGCAAGGGCATTGCGGAATTGAAGCTGGCTGACAAAAAATAAACGGCGCACCTTTCCGACCATTACGAGGGCGCGCAGACTGGGAGGACCGCTACGGTGAATTCAGAAACGAAACGCCCGAATGTGATCGTCTTTTTTACCGATCAACAGCGCTGGGATACGACGGGGGTGCATGGCAATCCGCTGCAGCTCACGCCGAACTTTGACCGCATGGCGCTGCAAGGCACGCATCTGTACCATTCGTTTACATGCCAGCCGGTATGCGGACCGGCTCGTTCATGCCTTCAAACGGGGCTGTACGCGACAACGTCGGGCAACTGGCGCAACGGCATTCCGCTCGGGCAGCGGAAGACGCTGGCCCATCACTTCAAGGATCACGGGTATACGACCGGGTATATCGGCAAGTGGCATTTGGCTTCGGAGGAGCCTGTGCCGGAAGCGCAGCGGGGCGGATACGAATATTGGCTCGCGGCCAACCTGCTCGAGTTTTCATCCGACGCGTACGATACGGTGCTGTACGATAACGACGGGCGGGAAGTGAAGCTGCCCGGCTACAGGGTGGATGCGCAGACGGATGCGGCGATCCGTTATATCGACCAGCACCAGAACGACCCGTTCTTCCTGTTCCTGTCGTATATCGAGCCGCACCATCAAAACCATCGCGACGATTACCCCGGGCCGGACGGCTACGAGGAGATGTATACCGGCCGCTGGTCACCACCCGATTTGACCGCGCTCGTCGGCACCGCGCCGCAGCATTTGGGCGGCTATTACGGGATGGTGAAGCGGCTCGACGAAGCGCTCGGCCGGTTGTTCGACGCGCTGAAGAGCTTGAATTTGCTCGATAATACAATCGTGCTGTTCACGTCGGATCATGCGTGCCACTTCAAAACGCGCAACAACGAGTATAAGCGCTCGTGCCACGACAGCTCGATCCGCGTGCCGACAGCGGTTCGCGGCCCCGGCTTCGATTCGCGCGGACGCGTCAACGAGCTGGTCAGCCTTATCGACATTCCGCCGACGCTGCTGGATGCGGCCGGCATCCCGGTGCCGCCGGACATGCAAGGGCGGTCGATTGTGCCGCTCGTACAGGGCAACCGGTCCGATTGGCCGGAGGAAGTGTTCGTCCAGATCAGCGAATCGCAGGTGGGGCGCGCCATCCGAACTTCCCGCTGGAAGTACGGCGTTTCGGCGCCGGACAAGAACGGCGGGAAGGATTCCGGTTCCGACCGGTACGTGGAGGAATTCCTGTACGACCTGAAGGCCGATCCGTACGAATTGAACAATGTGGCCGGCATTGAATCGTTCCGCGGCGTTGCGGATGAGCTGAGAGACCGTCTCATCCGGCGCATGACGGAAGCGGGAGAAGCTGCGCCCGTGATCGAACCGGCTTCCGTACGGAAGAGCGGGCAGCGCCGGGCGGAAATCGCCGAGCTTCGCAAGAAGCTTTCGGAATAGGCGCGCGAAGCGTTCCTCCCCGCAAGCCTGCGGCACACGGGTCTCAGTGATCCGGATGCAGCGGCGGATGCCGGGAGCTTCGGTTCACGCCTTGAATCATGCAATGAACCTATGTGAATAAATGGTGAAACATCCCGATGTTCTTGCGCATCGGGATGTTTTCTATTGTTATGTAATAACGTTGACCATTAGCCCGTGAATAGGGCTTGCTGAACCGCACGACTTCAATCCAACCCGTAAGGTCAAACTTTATTTCTTCGCCACTTCCTCTATCTTCTTGTTGATCGCTTCTTCAGCGGTTCGGATAAAGGTATTGAGATCCATCTTGCCCGAAACATAGTCGAGGTACAACGGGTTAAACACACTGTAGGCTTCCGTTCGATAGTTGCTAAATTGCGGCGTCGGCGCCGGCTTGCTCTTGAAGAACGCCTGCACGTTCTTTCCCTTCAAGAACGCCACGTCTGCACCGAATTGCTTCTGCATCTCCGGATTGGAAAGCGGCGAAGCTGCACCGCTCCGTGCAGCGATCAACTGGACTTCATCTGAAGTCATCAGCTCCAGGACCTTCATCGCCGCATCTTTATGTTTGCTCGTCTTGGCGACTCCAATGGCATGTACGTCAACCATTCCGCCAATATTCGGTTTATCCGGGAAATACGGATATTGGACCATATCCCAATTCAGACCTTTCTCAGCCGCCGGTTCGATCCACCGGAAGTTGTTGACCGAGGCTAGCATCGCGAGATCCATATTTGCAGTGAAGACCGTATGTCCGCTGTTAACCAGCTTGACCGGATTGGGAAGATTGCCAGGTATGGAAAAAATATCGCGATTGAGCTGCATCACTCTGCGCCAATCATTCGAATTAACGGCGGCTTTGTTCGTTTTCGGATCAAGCGCATCCAGCGAGAAGGAGTACCCTGGGCGTAACAGATTGTCAAAGGATAGTCCGTAATAATTTTTTCCACCGTCGGCGCGGGTAAGTTTCTTCGCGAGTTCAATGGTCTGATCCCAAGTCATGCCGTCTTTCGGGTAGGACACCCCGAATTTGTCGAAAATGTCTTTATTATAATACAACGCAACGGTGTTGGAATAACGGGGCAGCGCGTACAACTCACCCTTGCCGGAGACCGCTCTCACCGAATCCAGCATGGCCGGCTGGAAACGCGACAAATCAATATTGTGTTTCTTGGCCAACGGGGTAATATCTTCTACCAGCCCCAATTGGACAAGAACCCCCATGTCACCAGCGTAATAGTTGAACAAATCGGGAGGATTGCCACTGACGACCCAGTTATCGATCGTTTCCTTTCCGCCTTTAAACGTAGGTTTGACCGTAATGTACGGGTATTTCTTCTTTAGCGGCTCAAAGAGGACCCGTTGCAAATCGGCGTCGGAGATCAAATTGTTCATAAACAGCGTTAATTCGACCGGGTCCGTGTTTTCCTTGACCGCGGTCTTCGCGTCGGCACCGCCAGAATCTGGAGCTTTGCTCGCTCCCGTCGAAACCGGCTCCCCGCTACCGCATCCGGCAGCAAACAATACGATAGATAGCGTTATTACCGTTTGCAAACTTTTGCTCCACATAAAAATTTACCTCCCTATATGATTTATGCTGCTCTCGGAATTCATCGTTTTGTATCGACGCTGACCTGACGACCGAGGTCTTTTATTGTTCTCGACAGCGGACAGCGCTTACAATTCGCCCGTTTATCGGCGACTGTTCCGCCAGTCAGTTGCGGGCGCTTGTTTCAAATTACGGATTGGATCTGAGGCATCGAACATGGGCTTGGAATTTTTCGCAATACGGTTAAACCCCCGAAACGAATGTTGTCGATGGAAACGCAACGTACATACGAAACGCCTTTGAAAGCCCTTTCAATTTCTGATTTTCTTAATGTGTCCCATCCCCCCAATTCTAATATTAAAAAATTTGTACCGGTGGAGAAATGCGCAGCGAACGGTAATCAATGACAATCATTTTATGAATCATACTTTGTATTCTAAACAAAATGACAGTAATGTCAACGATTTTATTGGCATATTTTAACGTTTAATGTGTTTTATTGTTTTTTAATCGGTGATATATATTTCGTTTCGTAAATATTCGATAACAAATGGATGCCTTTTCATAAGAAAACAATAGAATGTGAATGCTTCGTCTTCTCAACTACACACCCGAAGTGCCTTCACAGCACCCGGCTAATTTTCCAATCGCATCCAAGTCCTATGTATTCCCGAACCGATTTATTATATGATGGAACTGTAAAATCGTGGGACAGGGGGGAGCACTATGAAATTTGTTATTGCGCCGGATTCGTATAAAGGAAGCCTGACCGCTTCCAAGGTCGGAGAGACGATGGCGAAAGCGGTATTGGAGGAAATCCCGGAAGCGGACGTGCGCATCATTCCGATGGCGGACGGGGGAGAAGGGACTGTAGACGCGCTCGTGCAAGCGGCTGGCGGACAGGTCGTCCCGATTCAAGCGACCGGAGCGCTGGGGGAGCAGGTCGATACTTACGTAGGCATGATCGGCGACCGGTCGGTGCCGTTAACCGTCATTGAGGTAGCCAACATCTTCGGCCTGCCGATGGTGGAGGCGCAGCAGCGAAATCCGATGAATACGACGTCCCGCGGACTGGGCGATGCGATACGCGTCATGCTCGACCGGGGCTTGCGGCAATTTGTCATCGGGCTCGGCGGCAGCGCGACCAATGACGGCGGGCTTGGCATGCTCAGCGCGCTTGGCGTGCGGTTTGCATGCCGCAGCGGCCGGACGGCGACGGGCTTCGGACGCGAGCTGGCCGAGCTGACCGGTGCGGACTGGAGCGGCCTCGACCCGCGGCTGCGGGAATGCCGGCTGACCGTCGCCTGCGACGTGACGAATCCGCTGCTCGGGCCGCAGGGCGCGTCCTACGTGTTCGGCCCGCAAAAAGGCGCCACGCCGGAGCAGGTGGCATCGCTGGATCATGCTCTGGCAACCTACGCTGACCTGGTAGAGGCTACGGCGGGCTCCGGGCTGCGGGACCGGGCCGGAGCAGGCGCGGCGGGCGGACTCGGCTTCGCGCTGCTTGCGCTCGGAGCGGAGATTGTGCCCGGCGCGCAGGTGGTCGAGGAGACGACCTCGCTGCAGCGGCATATCGCCGAGGCGGATTGGGTCATTACCGGAGAAGGGCGCAGCGACGGGCAGACCTTGTTCGGCAAGCTTCCGCTTCATGTGGCGCAGGTGGCCAAAGCGGCGGGGAAGCAGGCGATCCTGATCTCCGGGAGCCTTGGAGACGACAGCGAACGGCTCAATGCGCATTTTGCCGGCTGCTTCTCGATTGTGCGCGGGCCGGCAGCACTGCGCGATTGCCTGGAGCAAGCCGAGTTCAATCTGTACGAATGTACCCGCAATGTGGCGAGACTGCTAATACGATCTCAAAAATCGGTATAAATATTTTACAATATTGTTAACATATTGGTGCAAGGGAATTCCAAGTCGCAGATGAGGGATCGTCATGAATCAAACCACACCGGCCCGGCGGGTTCGAGCGTATTTGTCGACGTTCAATACGACGCAGATTCATTTACGGAATCCGTGGGTCGTTGCGTTTTTCGCCTTCTCTTTCCCCGGCTTCGGCAACCTGCTGCAGCACCGATTTGCCAAAGCATTTATATTAATATCCTGGGAAGTATTCATCAATCATCACGCCAGAGTGAATTCCAGCATTTTGTATTCGCTGGTCGGGGATTTCGAACAGGCGAAATCGGTGGTGGACGAGCGATGGCTCATCATTTATGTCGGCATCTACATGTATTCGATATGGGACAGCTACCGTTCCTCCGTTGACTTGAACAAGCAGTACTTGCTCGCGGAACGGGAGAATGCGCCCATTTCGCCAATTACGGTCACGGCCTGGGACATTAACTATCTGGACAAAAGACAGCCGTTCGCGGCTCTTGCATGGTCACTGCTTGTACCGGGCCTCGGCCACTTGTATCTCCAAAAGGTGCTGGCCGGTTTTTTCCTCTTCGGCTGGACGATTGTCATTATGTACTACTCCCATATCCCGGTAGGGATTCAGTTGACGATGATGGGCGACTTTGCGGGAGCGAAGGCGGCCATGGACATGCAGTGGGTGCTGTATTTGCCATCGATTTTTTGTTTCGTCGGTTACGATGCTTACGTGTCGGCTGTCGAATACAACAAACTGTTCGAAATGGAGCAGATCAATTATTTGAAGAGCCATTACCAGTCGGATCAATTCGAAATGCCAATATGAAATGCCAATATAGTATGGAGTGAACCGGGTGTATATCGTTTCGACCTTCGAGCAGTCCATTTATTTGGAGCTGGTCATAACCGCGATCGAGCAAAAAGGTATTTCAAAGAACAAAATCATGGCCGTTCCATTGGAAAAGCGGAAGCAAGCCCGTGCGATGTACGATTCCCTCCATCGGGCGGACGGCGTCAGCATGATCGATCTGGCCGCGATCCTAGGCACCTGCTTCATGCTGCTCGGAACGGTCTATGGGTTTGTACTGGCTTGGGGTCCGATCATTTGGGGGATCATCGGGGCGGTCACCGGAATTACGATCGGATATACGGCCAAATGGATTTGGTTGAAGCGGCAGCAGTACCAGACCAAGCCAGTTTCGGCAGAGACGGTATTGATCATTCACTGCGACGAGAAGGAAGGCGATATGCTGGAGCAGCTGTTGTGGGAGCATCTGGCGCTCGGCGTTTCGAGGATCGACGGCAGCCGGCCTTTGTAGCCGGCAAGCTGGCTAGCTTATCGGCTCGTCGGCGCTGCGCAGGTAGACGCGGTCGCCTGCTTGCCGTGAAAAGCAAGTTTCCTTGGGGGAGGCAATCTGAAAATGAAAACGCATAACATCGTCGTTGCCGGCTGCGGCGGAATGGCCAAAACATGGGTCGAATATGCTGTCCAGCGGGAGAACGCTACTATCGTCGGTCTGGTCGATCTTCGCGAGGAGAGCGCCAGGGCGATGGCCGACCGGTTCGGCCTCGATGTGCCGCTGTTCACCGAGCTGGGACAGGCATTGTCGGAAACCGGAGCGAATCTGGTGTTTGATGTGACCATCCCGGAAAGTCACAAGCAGGTGGTATCGACGGCGCTGTCTCACGGTTGCGACGTATTCGGCGAGAAGCCGATGGCCGCAAGCCTGGAGGAAGCGCGGGAGCTGGTATCGCTGGCGCAGCGGACCGGGCGGCAGTTCGCTGTCATGCAGAACCGCCGCTATCTTCCGAACATCCGGGCGCTGCGCGGCGCCATTGACGCAGGGACCATCGGGACGGTCGGCACGGTGCACGCCGACTTTTTCATCGGCGCGCACTTCGGCGGTTTTCGCGATCTGATGGATAGTCCGCTGATCCTCGATATGGCCATCCATACGTTTGATCAGGCGCGATGGATCACCGGAGCGAACCCGATATCGGTATACTGCCACGAGTTCAACCCGCCCGGCTCCTGGTACAAGGGCAACGCCTCGGCCATCTGCATCTTCGAGATGAGCGACGGCTCCGTCTTCTGCTACCGCGGCTCCTGGTGTGCCGAAGGGTTTCGCACGCCGTGGGAAGCGGATTGGCGCGTGATCGGAAGCAAAGGTACGGCGATTTGGGCCGGCGGGGCGTCTCCGGTGTGCGAGGTCGTCGACGAGACGAAGGAGCCGGCATTTCACCGGCCGCTGACACGCGTCGAGGTTCCGGTGACATGGCAAGGTCGAGAAGGGCATCACGGCTGTCTGGACGAAATGTTCGCCGCGCGGGAAGAAGGCCGGAACGCCGAGACGGAATGCTCGGACAACATTCACAGCGTGGCAATGGTATTCGGCGCCATCGAGAGCGCCAAAAAGGGCGTCAAAATCGCATTATAGCTGTTCATTCATTCCCTCAAACAAGCTGTTCCTCAGGCTCAGTATTATGGCCGAAGGGACAGTTTTTGTTTTTGTAAGGCAGGATTCGCTTAGCATTATGCCGCCGCGGTTCGGTCAGGCAGCAGCGCGCTTCCCTCTCGAAATGGTGATGAGGTTCGGCCAAGCCGCATATGCTGTAAAGTAGGCAGGTCCGAACGGGACGGAGGGGAGGGGCTTGGTGCTTAAACGGAGGTGGAAAAGCAGTCCGACAAGCAAGAGCAAGCTGAAACGTACCATTCTGATCGTTGTGGTCATCGTGCTTCTATTTATGCTGCAATCGTATATGTATATTGACCGGAACTTGAAGGCGCCGCTGACCCAACTGGCCAAAGTCCGGATGAGGCAAATCGCGACGGAATCGATCAATGCGGCGGTATCCGAGCGCATTGCGCAAAATACAAATTTGGAGAAGCTTATCGATTGGCGGACCGACCGCAACGGCAAGGTGAACGGGTTCACGCTCAACCCGGCCGAGCATATGAAAATTTCCGGAGATACGGTCCAGATCGTCAAGAAGCAGCTCGATCGCCTGCAATCGATGCCGGAGCATATTCCGCTCGGCCAGGCGATGAACAGCCCGCTGCTCGCTTCGTTTGGCCCGGATATTCCGATTCGGCTCGTTCCGGCCGGGTCAGTTAAAGTCGATCTGAACACCCGATACCAGAACGCCGGAATCAATATGGTCGTCGTTGAAGTGTACGTCCGCGTCAGCGTGGAAATATCGGTCATTATCCCGTTCAATTCCGATCCCGAGCTGGTGGAGACGGAGCTACCGATTTCGTATTCGCTCGTCGTCGGGGATGTGCCGACGTATTATTTCGACGGAAAAGGCAATTCGATTGGGCAGAATACGCCTCCGCCGAACATTGCGTTGCCGCGCATGGACTCCGCGCCAGCGGCGAATGGGAACGGGCAGACCAAATAGGCCGCTTAGGAGCGGCCTGGCATTCAATAATGTTTCTGTGCGGCTTATTTGCGGCGGCGCATCCGTTCCTCCCGTTCCCACTTGCGCAGGTGCGGATAAGGGTCGAACGACCAGTCCGTCAATCCGTTATCACGGTACAGCCCGTAGTGCAAATGCGGAGGAAACTTGCCGGACGTTCCAGGCTTGCCGTAGCCCGAGCTGCCGACCCAGCCGATCACTTGGCCCGGCTCCACGATTTCGCCTTGCTTGACTTCTTTCTTATTGAAGCCGGAAAGATGCGCGTAATAATGATACACGTTATTCAAATCGCGGATGCCGATACGCCAGCCGCCATAAGGATTCCATCCCATCACTTCGACAATGCCGTATGTGGCGCTGCGTACCGGAACGCCATAGCCCGCGAACAAGTCGGTTCCTTCATGTATGCGGTAGCCGCCCCAGCCGCGGCTCGCTCCCCAGGTGCTTCGATACGAATAGTCGGCTCCAACGGGCATGACGAAACAATGCTGATGCAAATCGAGTGTTTCGTATTTCGCATAGATTTTGGCAAATTGCTCGATGCGTTCCACGCTGCGGGTGTTCTGGTAGTAATCCCACAGTCCGATCCGCAGGTCGTCTTCGGCGCTTCCCTTGTTCAGCAAAAACATCGCCATCGTAAACAGCCGGTCCAGCGGATTGTTCCGGTCCGCCGAGCCGTCGCCCGTACCGTCGCGGCCGATTCCGCCGAACAGCGCGATGCTTTGCGCATTCGTATCCTCATGATCGGGATTGAGCATGCCGCCCCACTGCAGCTCATTGAAATAGATGGCGACGATGCTGTCCGGCGCCGGTCTTTTTTTGGCCAGATTCATCGTCCGCTCGTACTGATCGACAGCCGCCAGGTAATACCATGGAATTCCGGTCAGCGCGCTGACCTTGTCGAACAAATCTTTTCGTTCGGCGAAGACGGCCTTCATTCCGTTTGCCGCAGGGTTTGGCTTGGCGGGCGGTTTGGGGTCGTTTACGGATTTTCCCGCGGGAGCGGCAGAAGCGGCTTCCGCCGGGGAAGAAATACATAGGCTGCAGACAAGCAATGAGCCGCACAGCAAATTGACGAGCTTTGGAATGCGCGATACGTTCAAGGGATGCTCCTCCTCGCTTGAATATCCCAACCTGATGGTAGTCTACGCTTAGCATGCGCCGCCGTTTTCCTTTTTATCCCGCGCTGTTTTTGTTATGATGCAGGAGGAGGGATGAGCGAATGACGTTTGATCACCGCGTAGAACATGTCGATGACGACATGCTGCTGCTGCAAGCCAATATTGACGACATGAATCCCGAGTTCTGCTCTTATGTCAGCGATTTGCTGTTTGCCGAAGGGGCGAACGATGTATATTGGATCCCGATTATAATGAAAAAAGGCCGGCCGGGTGTCATGCTCAACGTCCTTGTCCACGAGTCGGCGGTTCAGCGGATGGAAGACGTGATTTTCAGGGAAA
Organism: Paenibacillus solanacearum; assembly: GCF_910593845.1. Lineage (GTDB taxonomy): Bacteria > Bacillota > Bacilli > Paenibacillales > NBRC-103111 > Paenibacillus_G > Paenibacillus_G solanacearum. The sequence continues at coordinate 69,412 of NZ_CAJVAS010000021.1, forward strand.
CGACGACGCTTGGTCTTCGTTATTTGCATGCCTCCGTGCATCGGTTGGGCAGGGAATTCCACGCGGTGGACACGCCTTGGGGGACGATTCAAGTGAAAGCGGGATTTCATCAGGGGAAGCTGGTGCAGTTCGCACCGGAATTCAAGGAATGCGAAGCCGCGGCCAAGATGCACGGCATTGCGCTTAAGCAAGTGTACGACGAAGTGCGGCGCGCATTTCTCGACAGCCGCGAGCGGCGGAATTAACAAAACAGCGGTTCGCTTCCGTAAGGAAGGAACCGCTGTTTTGTTTGAAGCGCATTGTCTATTGGCGAAAAGCAGGCGGCTGAGCGCCATTCGCGTCCTCATCGCCGGGCTCATGAGGGTGAACCGCAGCCGAGTGCGAATGCCGAAGCGGGCGGACGACACGCTCCGGCCGGCCGCTGTCATGGGTATGGCGGTGTTCGCCGTGCTCATGGTCATGGCTGTGCACATGATCGTGGTCATGCGGATGGTCGTGCTCATGATGGTGGCTGTGCTCATGACCGTGATGATGAGCATCATGTCCGTGGCTGTGGCCGTGATCGCCATGCCCATGGTCGTGATGATGGTGATCGTCATGGTGATGATTGTGCTCATGATGGCTATGTCGGTGTTCGTGCGCTTCATCCGGCTTGTGAAGCAGCTGTCCGGGCGAATGCGTATGTTCGCGATGATGATGGTGATGCTCGGATTCATGCCGGTGATGCTCATGATCGTGCTGCAGCTGTCCATGGCTTATTTGATATTTGTTCAAGAATGGATCGAGACGGCCGATAACGACCCGCAGGACGTTCGGCTGATTCGGAAGATCCCGGGTACCGGCCCCGTAGCCGATCGATTCGACAATCATCGGCGGCAGCCCTTTGCCGAACTCGTCGGCCAGCCCGCTGACGATTCCTGCGCCGGTCGGCGTCGTCATTTCCATCGCATACGGGGTTGGAGCGATCGGCAGTCCCTTCATCATTTCCAGCGTCGCTGGCGCGGGGACCGGGTAGATGCCGTGATCGCAGCGTACCGTCCCCGAACCGAGCGGAACCGGCGAGCAGATGATTTTCTCGATTTGGAGCGAGTCGATCGCAAGCGCTACGCCGATGACATCGACGATGGAGTCGATGGCGCCGACTTCGTGGAAGTGAACCGATTCGATCGGAACATTATGTATTTTGGCCTCGGCGATCGCAATTTTCTCGAAAATCGCCAAGCTCAGCTTGACGACGCGCTCATTAAAGCCGGAGCGGTTAATGATCTCGACAATTTCCGAATAGTGACGGTGATGTTCGGGCGGACGGTTCGGGTCGAGCAGCACATCCACTTTCATGGAAGAGATGCCGCGTTTGTTCACGCGCTTCCATTCAAGGGCGAACGGCTCGATGTGGATTTTCCGCAGCTCCTCGTCGATGTAATCGCGATCGGCTCCAGCGTCGACCAGCGCCGCCAGCGTCATATCCCCGCTAATGCCGGAAAAGCAATCCAAATAACATATTTTCATCGTCATCCCTCTTTGCCCGCATCCAAGCCTGCGGATGATTTGGAATTTTTATAAATGAGAGCCGCATTATATCCGGCGCCGAAGCCGTTGTCGATATTGACGACGGAGATGCCCGGAGCACAGGAGTTCAGCATCGCGAGCAGCGCGGCCAGCCCGTGGAAGCTGGCGCCATAGCCGATGCTGGTCGGCACGGCGATGACAGGGACGGAGACCAGCCCGCCGAGTACGCTGGCGAGCGCGCCTTCCATGCCCGCGGCGACAACGATCGCCCGGGCGCCGCGGATGACGGGCAGCCGCCGGAACAGCCGGTGAATGCCGGCCACACCGACGTCGTAGACGCGCTCTGCCCGGACGCCCATGCACTCGGCCGTGACGGCCGCTTCCTCGGCAACGGGCAGGTCCGACGTACCGGCGCACACGACCGCGATGTAGCCATCCGCTGCCATGGCCGCGTCCTCGCGCGTCCATGCGATCGCCCGGGCGTCTGCATGGTGTACCGCACCCGGAACGCGCTCCAGTACGTGCGCCGCTTTATCGGGGCTGACCCGCGTAGCAAGCACGCGGTCGGAATGCGCCATGAGCCGCTCGAAGATCGAGGCGATTTGCTCGGCGGTCTTGCCTTCCCCGAAGATAACCTCGGGAAATCCCGTGCGCTTGGCCCGGTGCAGGTCGAGCTGCGCATAACCGAGCGTGTCGTCGATTCCTTGCGCTTCGGCTTCGGATGAGGCGGATGCTGCGCCGCCTCCGTTCGTATGTAATCCGCCGGCGCTGCGTTCCGGCGGCTGCGGAGACGAAGCGGCCTGCTCCTCGAGCAGCCTCTTGGCTTCTGCAATATCCAAATCTCCGGATCGAACCAGCTTTAAAATGTTTTCGATATTCATGTAAAAGCGTATCCTCCGGTCTATATGAGTGTTACAGAATGTTCAGCTCGCCAATGCATTCATGGGAGCAGCGGAATTCTGTACGATGTAAAACGGGCCTCTTCACCACGATCTACCTGCTGAGTTTTATTCCATATCATGAACGGCAATCACCTATGGCGCGGCTATGCGCCCGGGGATGCTCCGCGAAAGCGGGAGATGCCGACAATCCATTGCTAGTGTACCACATTTCAATTCGAAAGTGGATTGTTCCTTTATTCGTGATATAATAGCCTAAAGCGGCTGTAGAGCAAGCATGCCGCCGTTTAATGAGTGGACAGAAAGCAATGGAAAGCAGGGACAAACGATGGCTACTCGTCAAATCGAACGTAAACCGGACTGGCTGAAAATCAAGCTGACGACGGGCGATAATTATAAAGAACTGAAAAATATGATGCGAGGCAAAACGCTTCATACCGTATGTGAAGAAGCCAAATGCCCGAATATACACGAATGCTGGGCCAACCGCACGGCGACCTTTATGATTCTCGGCGATATTTGTACGCGGGCCTGCCGTTTTTGTGCGGTCAATACGGGCTTGCCGACGGAGCTGGACTTGCAGGAGCCGGAACGCGTAGCGGAAGCGGCGGAGCAGATGGGGCTGCGCCATGCGGTCATCACTTCGGTGGCACGCGACGATTTGCAGGACGGCGGAGCATCGATTTTTGCCGAGACGATTCGTGCCGTGCGCCAGCGCAATCCGCTCACAAGAGTCGAAGTGCTGATCCCGGATTTCCAGGGCAGCGAAGCGTCGCTTCGCATCGTAATGGACGCGAAGCCGGATATTTTGAACCACAATGTAGAAACGGTGGAACGGTTGTCGGACAAAGTGCGCGCGCGGGCGAAGTACCGCCGTTCGCTGGAGCTGCTCGAACGCGCCAAGCAAATGGCTCCGTCGATTCCGACCAAGTCCAGCATTATGCTCGGCGTAGGCGAGACATGGGAAGAAATTGTTCAGACGATGCACGATTTGCGGGCGGTCGATTGCAATATTATGACGATAGGTCAATATTTGCAGCCGAGCTTGAAGCATTTGTCCGTGGAAAAATATTATACGCCGGAGCAGTTTGCGGAATTGAAGGCGGAGGGAATGAAGCTCGGATTCCGGCATGTCGAATCCGGCCCGCTCGTACGCAGCTCCTACCATGCACATGAGCAGGTGCAATCGGCTCAGCAATCTTAACAGGAAGGAGGCAAGCGATTTGATCCATATTGCGGGCAGAACGTATGAGGTCGTCTCGGATCACAAGAGCGGCTGGAAGCCGGAAGCATTTCGCGATCGTTACAGCGAGGTGCTGGAACGGTACGATTATATCGTAGGTGACTGGGGCTATAATCAGCTTCGGCTGCGCGGCTTTTACAAGGACAATAATCCGAAGGCGAGCAGAGACACGACGATTTCCACGCTACATGATTATTTGAACGAATATTGCAATTTCGGCTGCGCCTATTTCATCATCGAGAAGGTGCCCGGCAGGCAGGGGGGAGATCCCCAAGGGCCGGGGGCGGAAGGCGAAGAAGATGTATATCTCGATGCGGAGCAGCCTGCCGAGCAGCAGGCTTCCTTGAACACCGCGTCCTACACCCAAAGCAAACCGCACAAGCACGGGAATGCCGACGGCGCATCGAACGAGCGTGACAAGCGGGGGCCGAATCACGGGCAAGGACAAGCATCGGGCTCGCGCGGGCAAGGACCGCGGCATCGGCATTCACAGAACTCGTCGTCTCGCAACGGCTCGTCCGGCAAGCCGCACAAGCCGCATGGGGGGCAGCATGCGTCTAAGCCAAGGCCGTCTTCTCCTTCCGGCACGGAAACGTAATACCGTAACGCTTGGCAAGACCGGAGCTTCACCGGCCGATGGCGCTGGGGTAGCACGTGCCGCCCGTGGGGCCGGCGGTGCCGCACAGCGCCGACACGAGCTTCCTGCGACGGTTATGCAGTACCGGTTCAGTGCAGCGCTGCGCTGTCGGACCCTATATAGATGGCGCGGCCGGCAGTACAACGGCATGATCGGCGCTAACGCAAATAACCCTGGCCATTCGGCCAGGGTTATTTGTTGATTGCGGCAAGGTTTAGATCAAATTATTGTCGTACCCGATGAACGCTTCCCGCACGCGGCTCCAGAACGGGAACGGGCGGAACCGGGCGAACTTTACTTTTTTGCCGGCAGCTACCATGCTCCGGATCGAGATGATGTCATTGCGCTGCATATACACATGGTCGAGCGACAGCAGAATGTTCTGATTCGCCCGCGGGTAGATGTCGCAATGATGATGCTTCGGCAGCAGGATCGGCGAGCCGAGCGTACGGAATACGCGATTGTTGATCGACGCGATCTCCGCGATCTGGATCGCATCCAGCGACGGATGCACAATGGCGCCGCCCAAGCTTTTATTGTACGCGGTGCTTCCCGACGGGGTGGAAATACAGATGCCGTCGCCGCGAAACGTCTCGAGCAGCTCGTCGTTGATGTGAAGCTGGGCGACGAGCGTAGCGTCCACGCCCTTGAGCGTAAATTCGTTCAGCGCCAGCTGCGTCTCGATCCCTTGCGGCGTTGTGATCTGGATCTCTACGAGCGGATATTTGACGACGCGCAGGTCGTTCTGCTGGGCGCTTTCTCCCATCAGTTGGGCTAGCAATTCCACTTCATCCGGCTTCCAGTCGGCAAAAAAACCGAGCCGCCCCGTATGAATGCCGACAAACGCGATATGCTCGATCTCTTCCTTGTACCGGTGAAATGCTTGCAGCAGCGTGCCGTCACCCCCGATGGACAGCACGATATCCGGGGACTCCTCGTCATGGACGAGCCCATGCTGGCGTATTAATTCATGAAACGTATACATCAATTGAATAGAAATCTCATCGCCTCGGTGAACTACATTATATTTCAACGGTCGTCCTCCTAATAAGCCAATCTGACAAATTTCGCTACTTTCATAATAAGTTATTCACCGCAATAAAACAATGGCGGCAGCCGCTTGTCCAGTCGGGGCAAACAAAAAGGCCGTGGCCCGAACAGAGGCCAAGACCTTCCTTTGCTTTACGCTTTTGGATTCACTCAAAACGTGGTAACCAGCGGGAGCTCGAACCTGCGGGCGAAGCTCGCGCTAATCGGATGAACGCGAACGCTGAAATGCGGGCCGTGCTTGAGATGCGACGGGATCACCGCGCGGTACAGCACTGTGCGATCGTCGAGTACCCGCGACGGTTCCATCTCGACAACCCGCTGATGCCACCCATCCGGCTGCTCCTCATAGTAGACAATCTCGACCGCGGTGTCCTTATACCAGACGGCGCCGAACTTCACGGTGGCAGTAACCTCTTTTGTCGGCTGCGCCGCCCGCGCTGCGATTCTCGCTTGGCCGCTGCCGTCGCTCACTTCGATAATGCGCACCTGCCTCCAATGCTGGAGAATGAACTGCTTGTAGTCGGCGACCTTGATCGCTTCCTCGCAGTCATTGTCGATAAAATGGCGCGTCCTGATCAGCGACGGAACGTACGTCTTGTTCACGTAATCCATCACCATGCGGTCCGTGTTGTAGACAGGGGCAAGCGTACGAATCGAACGCTTCATCCGCTCGACCCACTGCACCGGGAGCGCGCCCTTATTGTAATACAGCGGGATAATTTCGTTCTCGAGCAGCCGGTAGATGGACTCCGTGTTCTCCTTCTCTTGTGTCAACCAATCGGCATCATTGTTCATCTCGATGCTCCAGCCGTTGCTGCCGTCGTAGCCTTCTTCCCACCAGCCGTCCAGCACGCTGAAATTGATGACGCCGTTCAGCGCCGCCTTTTGGCCGCTGGTTCCGCTTGCCTCATAAGGCCGGCGCGGGTTGTTCAGCCAGACGTCGACCCCTTGCACCAAATATCGGGCGAGGTTCATATCGTAGTTTTCGAGCAGGACGATTTTGCCGCGAAACCGGTCCATCTGCGACACCCGGTATACTTCGCGTATCAATTCCTGGCCCGGCCGGTCAGCGGGGTGGGCTTTGCCGGCGAACAACAATTGCACGGGCCGGTCGGGATCGTTCACCAGCCGGTCCAGCCGGTTCAAATCGCTGAACACCAGATTCGCCCGTTTGTACGTGGCGAACCGGCGGGCAAAGCCGATCGTCAGCGCATCCTTAGACAAATAATGCCGCACTTCCTCGATCAAGTCGGCCGGCATGCTGTTGCGGCGGCGCTGCTCGCGGAGATTGGCTCTGGCATAGCCGATCAGCTTCTCCTTGAGCTGCTTATGAACAGACCAGAGCGACTCGGCGGGAATCAGGTCGATGCCGGCCCATTGGTCTTTGTTCGCCTGGCTCGTGACCCACGTGCCCGGGAGGAATCGGCTGTACAGCTCCCGCAGCTCCGGCGCGAGCCACGTGCTCAAATGAACGCCGTTCGTAATATGGCCGATCGGCACTTCTTCGGCCCCGATATTGCCGTGGAACTTGCGGAACATCTCCCGCGATACTTGGCCGTGGAGCTTGCTGACCCCGCCGCGGATGGCCGCCGTGTTCAAAGCGAGATACGTCATGTTGAATACGTTTTTGTCCGCGTCCAGTCCCAGCTGCGTCAAGTCGCCACGGTGCGAGTCATAAGCTCCAAGCAGGTCGCGTAAGTAAAAGTCGAACATCGGCAGCGGAAACGCGTCGTGTCCGGCCGGAACCGGCGTATGCGTCGTGAACACCGTACTGGCGCGAATCACTTCCAGCGCGGCATGAAACGGCAAGCCTTTGTCGAGCTGTTCGCGCAGCCGTTCCAGGGACAGGAAGGCGGCATGCCCTTCATTAATATGGAATACCCCGGTCGGGATGCCGAGGGCGCGGAGCGCCTTGACGCCGCCGATGCCGAGCAGCACTTCCTGTGCGATGCGGATGTCCTGGTTGCCGCCGTACAGCTGAGCGGTCAGCTCCCGGTCCCAAGGGCTGTTCTCTTCGAGATCGGCATCGAGCAAGTAGACCGATATGCGGCCGACCTGCACATGCCATACCTTCAACCGGACCGTACGGTCGGCGAGGGCAAGCGTGATAACCAATTCCTCGGTAGGCTCCGAAGACGCCGAGCGGACATACGCGGGAGCAATCGGCAATTTCTCAAAATCGTATTGCATCGTCTCCGCGAGCTGATGGCCGTCCGTGTCGATTTTTTGATTGAAGTATCCTTTTTTATATAAAAGTCCGATTCCAACGAGCGGGACTCCGAGATCGCTGGCCGACTTGCAGTGGTCTCCGGCGAGCACGCCGAGCCCTCCCGAGTAAATCGGCAGTGATTCATGAAATCCGAATTCCGCGGAGAAATACGCGATCGCTTGCTGTTTGTACTGCGGGTACGTCTCCTCGAACCAGGAGGGCGCCTGCACCTCATCATCCCATTGCTGCATGACGGCGCGGTATTGCTGAAGGAACGACTCATCCGCCGCGAGCTGCTGCAGCTTGCTTGCATCGATTTCCGAGAGCAGCCGCACCGGGTTGTGCACATACTGATCCCACAGCAGCGGATCGATTCGCGCAAACAGGGCTTTCGCCTGATCATTCCAACTAAACCACAAATTGTAGGCAAGCTCTCCCAAACGCTGGATAGAAAGCGGCAATTCACGGAGCTTCGGATTATACACTTTATACATCGTTTCACCTCTGACCTGATATTGCATAGCAACCGCTGCAAAGTTCACTACCTAGAATAGGAACGTTCCTATATGTATGCTTCTTCTAGTATCTTATGTTCGCAACCGGTTCATGCATCTTTTGCCTGCCCAGAACAGCAGGGACAACAGCAGCATCGTTCCGATCAGCGCCGCAAACGTCAAGGCTCCCGCCGGGAGCGTATGCGTAATCATGGTGGTCAGCGGCCGCGCCACGTCCGGTTTCGGCATAAACGCACCGAGCGCTTCCTGGTACGGAGCAAGCGGCTTCCACAAGACAAAGACAAGAACGGCCGCCAGCAGCCCATGAATGAACCGGGCGAATGCAAAAGGCAGGTAGCGCAGGTTCGTATGGTGGAGCAGGCTGACGATTTGCGCATGGACGGATAAACCTGCCCACGACAGCACCCAGGCCGCGATCGCCGCTTTATAGACGAGCGGGATGCCATCCGCCGTGCCAGCCGCTTTGGAGCCAAGCGTGACTTCGAAGAAGCCGTTGACCACTGCCTTGGACAGCACGAGCGGAACGCCGAACAGACCGAGCACGGAATTGATCGCCGCATAGACGTAAGCCATAATGCCGGCCGAAGTCAGAACCTCCATGACGACGGAAAAGAAAACGACCAGTCCGCCAAGCAGCATGACCAGATGGACTGCCGAGGCGAGCGCCTTTTGCAGCATGACGCCGAGAGGCCGGCCGTCGGCAAGACGCGCTGCGTGCATTTCCTCGAAGGCCCGCCGCCATATAGAGCCGACATGTGTAGCAGTTGCGGGCGCCTGAACATCATTACCCGCGGCAGGCTTGCCGTGAAACCGCATCAGTAAGCCGATTAACATGGCGGAGCCATAATGCGCCGCGGCCAGCAGTCCGGCAATGGCCGGATTTTGGAAAAATCCGACCGACACGGCCCCAATCAGAAAAATCGGGTCCGAGGAGGTTGTAAAAGCGACGAGCCGTTCTCCTTCTTCCCGGTTCACCAGCCGCTTTTCCCATAATTGGGATGTGAGGCGGGCGCCGATCGGATAGCCAGAGGCGAACCCCATCGCCATGACGAAGCCGCCGATGCCGGGAATACGGAACAGCGGCCGCATCAGCGGATCGAGCAGCGTGCCGAAGAAATGCACGAGTCCGATGCCCAGCATCATTTCGGATATGACGAAAAAAGGGAAAAGGGAGGGGAACAGCACATCCCACCAGATCGATATTCCTTTGAGCGAAGCTTGCAGCGCTTCGGCCGGAAAAGCAAGCATGAGCAGCGCCAGACTAAAAATAATGAGCGCGCCCGCGTAAAGCATGAAGTTTGATCTTCGCATCGAGGCAACCGACTTCCTTTCCGAAAAAAGCTTGTCATTCTGATATATGACTCACGTCAGAGAGACATGCCCTCCGCCATTGGTGAAAATTTGAATAACTGCATTTCTATCCGAAAAATTGCTGAAAAGCCGAGACGTCCTATGGTACAATAGTACCAAGATGAAAACAGGCGCTGAAACGGGGCATGGGACGCTGTATTCCGGCGCAATCGTCAACGCCTGGCGCTGAATGAGGCAGCCTGCAATGGTGTTGACAACTGATGCTGCGTAGAGGGCGTACAGTTGCAACGTATATGAGAATGGGGGAGTGATCCTTTATGGTAGGTGTTATTGCTGGAATTCTCGTATGCGCATTTGTCTACGTAATAAAGGAGACTCTGATGAATTCCGGAGAAGAGGATTTGTAAAGCTGCCGCTGGCGGTTTCTCAGGTCCGATAACGGTTAGAATACATGACAACTACGTACACGATGCTGTGGCGTTTATAAGCGGCATCGTCTTTTTGTTAGGAGATGAAACCTATGTCCGCGTCGGATGAATCAAGGGAACGGACGGTTTATGAAGCGATGGGCGGGGCGGAAGGCATTCGGACGCTGGTCGAAGCCTTTTATCCGAAAGTGCAGCAGCATCCTTTACTAGGGCCGCTGTTTCCGGACGATATCGTGCCGGTTATGGAGAAGCAGAAAATGTTTTTGACCCAATTTTTCGGGGGGCCGCCGCTCTATTCGGAGCAGCACGGTCATCCGATGATGCGGGCGCGCCATATGGCGTTCCCGGTTACGGCAGAACGGGCTGAGGCATGGCTTGACTGCATGCGTCGAGCGCTGGAGGAAACGGAGATGGCGCCGGAGCTGCAGAAGGCGGTACTGGAGAGGCTGAAGGGGCCGGCGTACCATTTTATTAACAGCTAAGCGCAAAAGGAAGTGTCTCGGATGGTCGAACCGTTATTTCAAGTGAACGTCGCTTGCCCGCACTGTGAGTCGGAATATAAGACGTCTCGCGTCCGGCCGAGCTTCAAAAAGGCCAGCGGCACCGATACGGATTTTTATGTTCGCTACAAGGAAATCAATCCCGATTATTACGTCGTGCGCGTCTGCCCCTCCTGCGGCTTCTCCTGCACGGAAAATTCAACGGAACGATTAAACTCCGTGCAAAAGCAGGCGTTCGCCGGAAAAGTCGGCGGACAGTGGACGGCCAAGGACTATGGCGGGGAACGCAGCTGGGACAATGCACTGTACACATACAAACTGGCGTTGTTATGCGCGCAGACCGTCAAGGAGAAGAACCGGATTACGGCAGGGCTGCTGCATCATATTGCCTGGCTGTACAGAGACCGGGGCGAGACAGAACAGGAGCAGCGCTTCCTGTCCTACGCGCTGGATGAATATACGCGCGTGTTCGAGACGGAAGGCAATGAGCTTAACAATGCTCGGTTGATGTATTTGATCGGCGAGCTGAACCGTAGGCTCAGAAACTACAACCAAGCGGTGCGCTGGTTCGCCCGTGTCATTAACGACCGGCGCATTATGGACGCCGCTATGATTCGCGCCTGCCGCGAGCAGTGGGCCGTCACCCGGGAGGATATGAAGGCGGAGCAGTTCGAGCTGGATGAAGAAGCGAGGCTGCTGAAGGAAATGTAGGCGCGTTCGGCTGAGAGGCTGGTAGTGTAAACAAAGTGAAGGGAAAGCATCGTTTGGCGACTTGGCGTGCCAGCGGCTGCTTTCCCTTTCTTTTATCGAAGGTTAGTGCGTACTGGCCGGATAGACTGACAATACCGTTCATATGCTCCGCCTTGGCCATACGAGATCGGTATGGCTGTAGGTTCATCCGGTAAGCACGAGATGAAACGGAGGTTGCCCAAAGATTGCCTTCATCGTTTATATCGTTTGGAAAAACGATCCATATAGTTAACGTCGCAGAGGACTATAATCTAACGCGAGCATAAAAATAGTGACCGGAGCGGAGGGATGCCAACAACAAATAAACGCTTAAGACCTTGGCCGTAATCCACAAGGTTTTAAGCGTTTTTCTGTCGTTCGGACATATGCGGGGAGTAGAAGGTGTAGCGGTTTTTGCCGGAGAGCTTCGAGTGGTACAGCGCGCGGTCGGCTTCGTCGATCAGCTTCTGCAGCTCGTCCTGCGGGGTTTGGGATACCGAGATGCCGACGGAGATGGTTGTCTTGATGTAGTCGTCTCCGTAAAACTCGTAAGCTTCGATGGTTCGGCAGAGATGGTCTGCATAGCGGACGAGCACGGCTTCATCGGCGAAATGGCTTAGCACGATGAATTCCTCTCCACCGTATCGCGCCACATAATCCTGCTCGTGAATGACGGACCTGAGAATTTGGCCGGTATCCCGAAGCAGCTGGTCGCCGTGCAGATGGCCGAACGTATCGTTGTACCGTTTAAAATTATCGATGTCGATCATCAAGATCGCGATCAGTCGGCCTTTCATCGTCCGGCCGGCAATATCGAGAAAGCCGCGCAGGTTGGGCAGCCGGGTAAGACCGTCCTGCTTGGCCTCCAGCTCCAGCTTGCGCTGCACCATCCAGATCCGGTTATCTTCATTATACATATAGATCAACACGGTAATGGCAACGCCCGATAGAAACAGCATGAACAGATGCGCCGCCCAAAAATAAAATCCGGGCACATAAAAAAACTGCCCGTGAACGATAAGCCGGCACACGGCCAGTATCGCGCATATGCTCCAACCGTCCGTGAAGCGTATAACGCTGTAACCGGTATCATACTCCTTGCGATGAAACAGGGAGGAGATGACAGCGGGAAGGAGCAGATCCTCTCCAATATGAAGCAGAAGGTCCGGCGGCTGTATGCATGTCATATAGACGGCAGGAAGCAGCGTCGACGGCAGCGCCGAAGTCCAGCCGAATCGAAGGCCGGCCATGATCAGCGGCGCGTACCGGAGGTCACTCAGCAGCGAATCATCCGGAAACGGAAGCAGCATCAGGATGATGCTCGCGATTCCGGTCAATACCGGGGCCATCAACGGTTCGAACCTCTCGAAGAAAGGCAGATTGCGCAGCTTGAGCGCCATGTAGCTTAACGCGATCAAGGTGCACGCGTTGGTCAGCGGGATGTAATACATTATCATTTCTCCTGAGAAGCGGGAAGGTTCCTAGCGGTATTGACGCAGCGGACGGCCCGCGAGCAGATAGTCTTGGTCGGCGCCGACCAAGGTCAGTTTATTATGGCAGCAGGGGAATATAAGCAGTTTCTTCACGCCTTCCTTCAGAGACTCAAGCTCTCGGGGCTTAAAAGGAAGAAGAATATTCGGAGCCTTACAAAAGGGGCAGTACTGCACGTAAATATCGGACCCGATCCGTTCATAAGGCCAAGTATTTTCGAAAGGTATCATGCCGGGCTACTCCTGCTTTGTATTTGCCTGTCCGGAGCCTGCTTGTCCCTTGTCCGGGTCGCCGGCTTCCTTGTCTTTCTTCGCCGCCAGTTCGGCAAGCTTCTGCATTAATATATGCTGCGGCATATGCATCAGATGCTCCAGCGGGACGTTCAGTTCCTTCGCCAGCTTTTGCGCGGTTTCGGGAGAGATTTGCAATGGTTTCATGTTTGTTTCACCCCATAAAAATAGGTCTATAGTCTCCATTTAAACATATACGCACCCTACAATTCAACCAAAAAATGGGGAGAGGGCATTTTGGCTTTGCGCCGAAATATGGTTTAATGAAGAAGTATCGATTCTATTTTTCGGAAGGTGCGGTGCTATTATGCAAACCTCATTGCCACAAACTTGGAATTTGGAACGTTTTTTCCCTGGCGGGAGCGGATCTAGCGCATTTGCCGACTTCCTGGAAGAGCTGAATGGAAATATTGCTACATTAAATGGAATGCTGGGCAAGCTGTCCGTACCGGACTCGGCCGAAGCGGCGGCGGAGCTGCTGCCGGTCATCGATTTGCTGCAACAAGCTTCGCTGCAAATTCGGGAAGCCGATTCGTTTACGGCATGCCTTGCCGCGGAAAACCAAAACGATAAGAAAGCGGTCATTTTGTCCGGGCAGGTCAAAAGCATCGGAGCCGACTACGCCTCGGCGCTCACCCGGTTTGACGACTTCCTGACACGCATCGGAGACGAAGCGTGGAACGCGCTGCTGGCGCGGCCGGAGCTGAAGGAGATTACATACCCGCTGGAGGAACGGCGCGCGCTGGCCGCTGAGAAGCTGCCTCCGGAGCAGGAGGCGCTGATCAACGATCTGGCTGTAGACGGCTACCATGGCTGGGGAGAGCTGTACAATACGGCGGTCGGCAAGTTCCGCCTATCCTTTGAAGATAATGGCGTCGTCACCGAGCTTTCCGCGGGACAGGCGGCGAACAAGATGCACAGTCCGGACCGCGGGGTGCGCGAGCGGCTGTTCCGCGGTTGGGAGGCGCAGTGGGAGGATCTGGCCGACTATTGCGCGGACGCGCTCAACCATCTCGGCGGCTTTCGCCTGAAGCTGTACGAGCGGCGCGGCTGGGAATCCATTCACAAGGAGCCGCTCGCGGTGAACCGCATGTCCCAGGAGACGCTCGACGCCATGTGGGGCGTCATCGAGCGCAACAAGGACGTGTTCGTCCAGTACTTGGAGCGGAAGGCGAAGCTGCTCGGCGTAGAGAAGCTGAGCTGGCACGACGTGGAAGCGCCTGTCGGCGGCGGCGGCGAGACATACAGCTACGACGAAGGCGCCAAGCTCATCGTAGACCAATTCCGCCGGTTCAGCCCGAAGCTTGCCGATTTCTCGGTTCAAGCGTTCGAGAGCCGCTGGATCGAAGCGGAGGATCGCCCAGGGAAGCGTCCGGGAGGCTTCTGCACTTCGTTCCCGTTGGCGCAGGAGACGCGCATCTTCATGACGTACGGAGGAACCGCCTCGAACGTGTCGACCTTGGCGCATGAGCTTGGGCACGGCTATCACCAGCATGTGATGAACGACTTGCCGGCGCTTGCGCAGGAATATGCGATGAACGTCGCCGAGACGGCGTCGACCTTCGCGGAGATGGTCGTGTCGGACGCAGCGGTGAAAGGGGCTTCTACGGCGGCGGAGCGGCTCACGCTGCTGGAGGACAAAATCCAGCGTTCGGTCGCTTTTTATATGAACATTCACGCGCGCTTTATTTTCGAAACGGCCTTCTACGAAGAGCGGCGCCGCGGGATCGTCAGTGCGGAGCGCTTGTCCGAGCTGATGGTGTCGGCGCAGAAGACGGCATACCGTGATGCGCTGAATGAATACCATCCGCATTTTTGGGCGTCGAAGCTTCATTTTTATATTACCGAGGTGCCGTTCTACAACTTCCCGTACACGTTCGGCTATATGTTCAGCACCGGCTTGTACGCCGAAGCGCTGCGGCTCGGAGAAGCGTTCGAGGAGCGCTATGTCGCGCTGCTGCGCGATACCGGGCGCATGACTGTCGAAGAGCTGGCGGCCAAACATCTCGGCATCGACTTGCGCAAGCCGGACTTCTGGCAGCAGGCGATGGATCTTTCCATTGCCGATGTGCGCGAGTTCATGAAATTGACGGAATGATGTAATATAAAATATATTTTAGTTGACAAAGGGTCGCCGAGGCACTATATTAATTACATTATATGAATATACGGCTTAGGCTTGAGTCCTGGAGAAAACCTTATCCGTAAACATGTTCTTCCATTTTTGACGAAGGAAGGGTATGCTTACACTGGTAAGGTTTTCTTTTTTTTGGTACTTGACTTCTCGAATGCAGCATGAACGCGTTAAAGCGCGATTGCGGACGCGAAGGAAAGGGCCGGGGAACGAAAACGCTTCGCGCTGCGATTTGCCGCGCGGGCGAATCAAGCCTGACATCGTTGAATAACTTGAAGAAAGACCTTTTTTTCTTATTATGATTGAGGGTGAGGAAGACATGGCACAAGGGTATGTATTTGATTTGGATGGTACCGTTTACTTAGGGGACAAAATGATCGATGGAGCCGCAGAAGCGATTAAAGCTTTGCGGGAACGCGGAGACCGCGTCGTATTTTTATCGAACAAACCGATCGCAACAAGACAATCGTATGTGGAAAAGCTGACGAAGATGGGGATTCCGACAGCGCTGGAGGATGTGCTCAACTCGTCGCAGATCGTAGCCCGCTATTTGAAGAACACGCTCCAAGAAGGGGAAAAAGTATTCGTCATCGGGGAACAGCCGATTTGTGACGAACTGCAAGTCCAAGGCGTTGCGATGACGGACGACAGCGAAGCGGCTGAATACGTCGTTCTGTCCTGGGATCGCCAGTTTACGTACGACAAGCTGAACAGCCTGTACCAGGCAGCGATCCGCGGAGCGAAGATCATCGCCTCCAACCCGGACACGACATGTCCGCTCGACGGTGGACAAATTCCCGATACGGGGACGTTCATCGCGGCATTGGAAGTGGCTACAGGCAAGGAAATCGACCTTGTCGTGGGCAAGCCTTCGCTGATCGCGGCGCAAGCGGCTGTCGCTCACCTTGAACTGGACTACAAAGATTGCTTCATGATCGGCGATCGTCTGGAGACCGATATTAAGATGGGCAACGAGGCCGGGATGAAATCGGTGCTCGTGCTGACCGGCGTCGCGACGCGCGAAATGGCCGAAGCCTCGGAGCATCGTCCGCAATATATTATTTCCAGTATTAAAGAAATCGTAAATTTATAAATAAATCGTGGTATAATGTTCTCAGTCATGTGAAGGGCGGGGAATATTATGTATCCGATTGTTGATTTAGTGGAGCACCAGACCATAGCTGCCGTTCAGAAGGCGGACGAACTCGATCGTGCACTCGAGAGCCCGGTCAACATTATTTTTCTGCTGACCGGCTCGATATTCAATATCGGAGATTTGGTGAACCGAATTAAGGCGGCGAACAAGCATGTCTTCATTCATATGGAATTTATCGAAGGCATAGCGGCGGATCGCAGCGGCGTGGCGTATGTTGCCCAACATATTCAACCGACCGGTATTATTTCGACGAAAAGCAATCTGATTCGCGGCGCCAAAGAAGCCGGCCTGATGGCGATTCAACGCATATTTTTGATCGACCGGAGCGCAGTCGTTCGGGGAATCAAGGCAGCCGAGCAGAGCCAGCCGGACGCAATCGAGGTCATGCCGGGCGTTATGCCAAGGGTGATTCGGGAGATGACGGATATGACGACACTCCCGATCATCGCCGGCGGCCTGGTCGGCAATATTCGCGAGATCGAGGAAGCGCTGCAGGCGGGTGCTTTGGCGGTATCCGCGGGAACAAATGAATTATGGAACTTTTAACGGCGTCAGAGTCCAATCTGGAGAGAAGATGAGAAACCTCTTTGGATCGAGTGCGTTTATTTCGCGCTTTCCGGGAGGTTTTTTGCATTTGGCGAGCGCAAACTTGGGAGCATGGAAGCGTTCGTTAGCCGGCCGCGGGCCGGCGATAAATCACTAATTAAGGGGGGAGCCAAGCTTTGGATAGCATTTGGCACATTTCGCACTTGGATCTAACCATCCGAATTATGCTGGCCGTTTGTTTGGGAGGTTTGGTCGGGTTAGAGCGGGAATGGAACAACCACGCGGCTGGCTTGCGAACACATATATTGGTCTGTATCGGTTCGGCTGCGATCATGCTGTTGTCCGTTTACGGATTTGCCGCATTCGTCAATGAAACGAACGTGCGTACCGACCCGGCGCGGTTGGCAGCGCAAGTCATCAGCGGGATCGGCTTCCTCGGAGCAGGAACGATCATGCGGACCGGTTCGACGGTTTCGGGTCTGACAACGGCCGCTTCCGTATGGGTTGTGGCGGCCATCGGTCTGTGTGTGGGCGCAGGATTTTATTATGTTGCCGTACTGTCGACCGTGATGGTGCTGATCAGCTTGTTTGTGCTGAACAAATGGGAAAAATATTTGATGCGCAACCGCAGGACGATGGAGATCGTCATCCGCATTATCGACAAACCGGGCGTGCTGGGCACGATCGCGTCGAAATTCGGCCAATTCGGCATTCAAATTGCCAATGTACGCATGAAACCCGACGGCGTGGCCGAGGTCAACGGCGTGACCGAGCCGGCTATGGAGCTGCAGTTTAACTTAAAAACAACCGATCGCGGTGTTATCATCCAGGCGATGGATGTCATCTCGGCGTCCGGCGATATATTGTCCGTGGAATCGAAAGCGCTGACGATCGTTGGCGGGGCGCGGGGCACGACGCAAGCCATGTAAACGTTTTTTTAAAAATGATTGTAACGCTTTCAAAATAATGGTATAATATTTATTTACTTGACATCGTACGCATTATATGACATACTATATCGTGTCAGTAAGAAAACGCTTTACTTCATTCCA
This sequence comes from Paenibacillus solanacearum, assembly GCF_910593845.1. Lineage (GTDB taxonomy): Bacteria > Bacillota > Bacilli > Paenibacillales > NBRC-103111 > Paenibacillus_G > Paenibacillus_G solanacearum. Next base: position 87,111 of record NZ_CAJVAS010000021.1, read on the forward strand.
TACACACTTGGGTGCGGAGAACATTGAGACAACCCAAGAGACGATTGGACCGTGCGGTAGCCGGATCCTTTGTTTCTTGTAGCGGCTTGGTGTTCTTTTTCTTCGTGTTTTAAAAGTCGAAACATGAAGGAATGTGTCGAGTGATGTCGAATGAGTAATGGAAACCAATCACACGAGTTAAGTCAGAGAGGGGTATTAACGAAATGAAGATGAAAAAATGGTTGTCCGTGCTTGCAGTATCCTCCATCACGTTAACAACGGCAGTCGGCTGCGGCAATTCCGCGGACACTAAAGGTGGACAAGCTAGTGGAGACGTTGCTCCGCCGGCGGTGGAAGATAACTCTCCTGTCACGATCCAGTACTGGCACTCCCATGCGGACGTTCAAATGGGCGCTGTGAACTATATGATCGCAGAATTCCAGAAGAAATATCCTAACATTACGGTTGAACCGGTATACCAAGGCGCTTACACCGACCTTCACAAGAAGCTGCAAGCGGCTATCGCGGCAAAAGACGTTCCTGCGGTAACGAACGTAGAAGTATCGGCGCTTCCGAACTTTGCAGACAGCGGCGCGTTCGCGAACCTGAGCGCTTACATTACGCGCGACAAAATGGACTTGTCCGACTTCTCCAAAGGGATGCTGCAAGCGTACGCATTCAATAACAAGCAATACGGCTTCCCGCTGATCGTCAGCACGAGCGTATTCATGTACAATAAGACGATGCTGGATCAACTCGGCGTTAAACCGCCGCAAACATGGGCTGAGATCGAAGACTTCAACAAGAAAGTCACGTTGAAGGAAAACGGTAAAACAACGCGTTACGCGTTCTCCGTACCAGGCTGGGATACATGGTACATGGACCCTTGGGTTTCCAATGGCGGCGGCTCGATCTTGAGCCCGGACAACAAGAAAACATTGCTTGACCAACCGGATAGCCAAAAGTGGCTGAACAACTTCTACAAATGGACTAAAGAAGGCTCCATGCACATGGGCTACGGCAAAGGCGCATCCGATACGATGAGACAAATGTTCCTGGACGGCAAAGTAGCTATGGTTCAGCATTCGTCCGCCATATTGAAAACATATCTGGAAAACGCGAAGTTTGAAGTAGGCGTATCGTTTATCCCTGGCGATAAAGAAAGAAAATCGCATATCGGCGGCGCGGGGATCGTTATGATGGAAGGCGCTCCTGCGAAGCAAAAAGAAGCGGCTTGGAAATTCATCAAATTCATGACAGCTGCTGAAAATAACATTAAGTGGGCTGAAGGAACGGGTTACCTGCCTACCCACAAGTCCGTTCTGAGCACGGATGAAGGCAAGAAGTACTTCGAGAAGCTTCCGCAATACAAAGCGGTATTCGACAACTTCGACAACGTCGTTGGCCGTCCGCAGCATCCGGCTTATCCGGAATTCAGCAAGAAGTACATGGAAGTTGTAGGCAAGATGCTTTTGGAAAATGCGGATCCGATGCCTTTGTTGAATGACGCCGTTAAAGAAATCAACACGATTATTGCAGACTATCAATAAGCTCTAGCTTAACCCGGCAGTGCGGGGGGCTTATCCGCCCCCAAACTGCCATTCATATTTGTAAGTGAGAGGGGAGTCGCGATGAAAGCGACGGACAGCCGGCCCGGCACGCAACAAGGCGCAGTCAGTCAGAAGAGTAAACGTAACGTCCGCTTTATGGATGGTTTGAAAGATTTCTCCTTTGCAGTGCCTGCATTACTTATCCTGGTTGTGTTCATTTATTATCCGCTGATTAATTCTTTATATTTGAGTTTTACAAATTGGAATATGACGAAGCCGACTAAAAAGTTCGTCGGATTCGACAACTATACGTATTTGCTGTCCAGTGACCAGTTCTACAAAGTTCTTGGCATTACGTTCACGTATACGATCATCGACGTGCTTCTTTCTTTGGCACTGGGGCTTGGCCTCGCGCTGCTGTTTAACAAGCAATCTCGTATCTTCAACTTCATGCGCTCGATCATTTTCATGCCGCACTACATTTCCATGGTTATCGTATCCATGATTTTCTTGTGGATTTTTAACGGACAATACGGCTTGATGAACGAATTACTGAAGTGGTTGGGTCTTGAGCCGGTGCAATGGCTCACGAACACGAAGACTGCGCTTTGGGTGCTGATTGTCGTATCCATTTGGAAAGGCGTCGGCTTTACGATGATTATTTTCATGGGCGGCCTTCGGAGTATTCCTGTCGATTATTACGAAGCTTCCGGACTTGATGGCGCAAGCAAATGGACCCAATTCTGGAAGATTACGCTTCCATTGCTGTCGCCGACCACTTTGTTCTTGGTCGTAACGAACTTTATTTCGTCCATGCAAGTGTTCCAATCCGTTGATATCATTACGAACGGCGGACCGCTCGAGTCGACGAAAGCAATGGTGTATTGGATTTACGAAATGGCCTTCAGCGAATTCCGCACGGGTAGAGCTTCCGCTTTGGTCATTATCTTCTTCATCATCATCATTTTGCTGACGATGCTGCAAATGTTTATTTCCAAGAAGAAAGTCCATTACGAAGGGTAGGTAAGTGAGCATATGAAGAGTTCAGCAGTATCCAACACTACCCGTCTCGTGTTTGCCATCATCATTACTGCGATTATGTTTTTCCCGATTTACTGGATGATTATTACCGCTTTCAAGACGCCTGCGGAATTGCGGCTTGCGATTCCTACGTTCTGGCCGGAGCGGTTCCACTTTGAAAACTTTGCCAGTGCTTTTAAAACGATTCCTTTCTACACGTTTACCGTGAACACGGTCATTCAAACCGTCGGGATCGTCGTGCTGCAAATCAACATCGGCATCATGGCTGCCTATGCTTTTGCCAAAGGTTCCTTCGTCGGACGCGAAAGACTGTTTGTCCTCGTTCTCGCCGCATTGATCGTACCGGAGCAAGTTATTTTCGTTCCGATTTACGTCATGCTGTCCAAGCTTGGCTGGATCAACACATACTATGCGCTGATTATCCCGCACGCGGCATCGGCTTACGGTATCTTCCTGCTGCGTCAGACGTTCCGTTCGATTAACAACGACGTCATCGAAGCGGCGAAAGTGGACGGCGCCAACAAGCTGCAAGTGCTGTACCGGATTTTGGCGCCGATGGCATTCCCAACCATTGCTACGCTGACCGTCATCAGCTTCATTTCCAGCTGGAACTCATACTTCTGGCCGCTGATCATGACCAACTCCGATAAAATGCGCGTGCTGACGGTCGGGATCGCGATGATGCGCGACTCTATCGCCGGTAACGAAGCGTTGACGATGCATTTGCTCATGTCCGCAAGTATTCTTGTTATATTCCCAATCGTCATCGTGTTTATTTTCGCACAAAAATATATTGTCGCAGCTATGTCAAACTCGACGTTTAAGTGAGATAATTATGGAAGACCGGTTTGTTACAGGCCGGTCTTTTCATGATGATAAATCATAAGAATCTAAAAAAACAAGGTTCAGGAGAGGAATGATCTTCACAATGGCAACGAATCAACCATTAGTTATCGCTCACCGCGGGGCGAAAGGGGAAGCGCCTGAAAACACGCTTGCTGCATTTCGTCTCGGACTCGAACAAGGCTGCGACGCCATCGAGCTCGATATTCACTTGTCCAAGGACGGGGAAATCATCGTTATTCACGATGCGACCATGGACCGAACTTCGGATATGACAGGTACCGTTAACAAGCTGACGTTGGCCGAAATCAAACAAGCTGACGCCGGCAAATGGTTTGACGAGAAATACGCAGGCGAGAAAGTGCCGACACTGGAAGAAGTATTCGACCTCGTGCCGGAGCACATTATGATCAATGTCGAAATCAAAGGCTCGTACAACCGTAAGCTCGAGCTCGCGCTGGCCGATTTGATGAAACGGAAAAACCGGGTACATAACGTCGTCATTTCTTCTTTCGATCATAAATGCCTGGTGTTCATGAAGCTTTTGCTGCCTGATGTAAGAATCGGGCTTCTCTATGATTGCAATATCGGACGCCACTCCGCTTTGGCGGCAACGACAGGCGTACCGGTATTCTCGCTGCACCCGAATGCCAAGCGCATCGATAAGGAAGATGTGCGCGACGCCGTGGAACAAGGGCTTCAAGTATACGCATACACAATTAACGACGCGGCCAAAATGGAGCAGGCGATCGACGCAGGCATTTCCGGCATCATCACAGACTTCCCGGGCCGACTGCGCGAGATCCTCAAGAAAGGCTCGGTGGAATAAAAGGAATGAAACGCACTGCGATTTTGCTTTCACTGATTTGCTCGGTTAGTGTTGCTGTTTCTGCTTGCCAGAAGCCGCCGGCCGCCACGCCTCCCGCAGCATCGCCATCGACTCAAGCCGGATCGTCCTCCCAAGCGGATTCGAAAGACAAACCGGCTGCGTCAGGAAATGGCATTACGCAGGAGGAAGCGGGCATCAAGCTTCGCGTCGATATGCCGGAAATTAAGCCTTTCCTCGAGAAGGCCAAACAAGGTCCGATCGTACCGGCATTGAAGCAAAACGCGGTACCGCAAGGTCTCGCGTATTTGGATGATAAAAAATGGATTCTTGTCTCTTCTTATCGGGAGGACGGGAAGACGAGCGTGATCTCCGTCATCGACGCCGCTTCCGGTAAGATGGTCAAGGCGCTGGAACTTTACAAAAACGAAACGACGCCCTATACTGGTCATGCAGGCGGAATCTCGGCCAGCAAGAAGCATGTCTGGATTTCTTCGGACAAGCAAGTGTATTACGTCGACATCGACGACATCGTAAAAGCGGAGAGCGGCGGCAAAGTCGCGTTCAAGGGTTCGGTAAAAAGCGATACCCGCGCATCGTTTAACGGCTATGCCGACGGCGTGCTCTGGATCGGTGAGTTTGCTCACGGCTCCGACTATCCTACGGATAAGTCGCATTATATGAACAACAGGGAAGACAAGGAATACAAGGCGTGGATCGAAGGGTACAAGCTGAATCCGGAAACCGATTTGCCGGTTATTGCCGCGGATCAAACGCAGCCGGCGCCGGACTACATTTTGTCGATTCCGGATCGGGTTCAAGGCATGTATATGATGAAGGACCATATTTGGCTCAGCCAGTCTTACGGTCGGAACAACGCCAGCACGCTGTTCCGGTTTAAGCAGAGCCTGACGGAAGCGCCGCACACGAAAGTCACCGTGGGCAAGAAAGAAGTTCCGGTCTGGTTCCTGGATAAGAATAACCAGAAGAATTCGATGGAGCTTCCTCCGATGTCCGAGGGCTTGTATGAGCTGAATGGGGAGATGCACATCTTGTTTGAATCCGGCGCGACCAAGTACAAAACATCTTCAAGCTACGCGCTCGACCGCATTCAAATTTTGCCTTGGAGTGAATAATGAGGCGGATTCGCAGCTGCGCAAGCTTGATAAATACGATGTAACAAGGGAAGAGACGTTCTGAGCTGCCCATATTGAAGGAGGACAAAGACCATGATCCCAGGTTTGGCGCATCGAGGTTATCCGAAGAAATATCCGGAAAATACTTTTTCTTCTTTTCAAGCTGCATTGGATTTATCGTACGATATATTAGAGCTGGATGTGCAGCTGACGAAAGACGGCGTTGCCGTCGTCATTCACGACACGACGGTCAACCGGACAACGAACGGCACCGGTCATGTCATCGACTATTTGTTCGACGATTTGCGGAAGCTGGATGCCGGCGACGGACAGCCGATCCCGACGCTGGAAGAAATATTGAAGATGGCGAAAGGAAAAGCCAAGGTCGACATCGAGCTGAAACAGAGCGGCGATTTGTATCCGGGGCTGGAAGCGAAGGTGCTTGAAGTCGTACGCGAGTGCGGCATGATGGAAGACATCTTCGTGACGTCGTTCGACCATTATTCGATTATGAAAATGCGGGAGCTGAGCAGCGAGGTCGAGCTGGGCCTTGTGATCTATGGAGCGACGCCTTCCGTATTCCCGCTGGCGGAGCAAATCCGCGCTCGCTATGTTTCGGTCAAGTATATTTATTTGAACGAAGATTTCATTCAGCGGTGCGAGGAGCAAGGCATTCAGATCATCGCCTGGACGATTGACGATGAAGAGAGCATGAGCAAGCTTCATCAGCGCTATCCGAACATCTGGGTGTGCACGAACGAGCTGGAAAAGTGGAAGCGCTGCGTCGAGCAGCACGCTTAGACGAAGCAGCGGCGCAAGCCGTCTCATAACCGTATAACCCAACAGAAAAGACGTGCCCGTACGTGCCGATCATAGGATCGGCCGTTCCGGGCACGTCTTTGTGTATGTATATAGCAGTATGGGCGCTTACAGCTTGAAGACGCTCATCGATTGCTGCAGCTGCGTCACCAGCTTGGTCATTTCCTCCGATTGGGAGACGATTGCCTGCACGGCAGCGATTTGCTCGTTCATCGACGCGGACACTTCCTGCGTGCCGGCCGCCGATTGCTCAGTAATGGCCGAGATGCTCTCCATCGTACCGGATATTTGCTGAGCGCTGGACAGCATTTGCTCGCTCTCTTCTGCGAACACGGCGATCCGCTCGGAAATCAGCTTCACGCTGCCGACGATTTCCGCAAACACGCTTTCTGTTTCGGTAATCAGCTTGGTTTGCTCCTTGACGATGGATTCGTTTTCCGCCATGGAAGCCAGCGTCTGAACGATGCCTTGCTCGATCGTCTTGACGAGCTGGAATACTTCCTTGGTGGAGCTGGTCGACTCTTCGGCGAGCTTGCGCACCTCTTGGGCGACAACGGCGAAGCCTTTGCCGTGTTCACCGGCACGGGCGGCTTCGATGGAGGCGTTCAGCGACAGAAGATTCGTCTGCTCGGCGATTTCGGAGATGGTATGCGTAATTTTCGATATGCCGTTCGCCTGCTGGGCGAGCAGGTCGATCGTCTGGGATACGTTGGCTGTCGCTTCGACGTTTCGCCGCATACCGGTTCCTTGCGCTTCGACGGACTGCAGTCCTTTTTCGACAAGCTCAATCATCTTACCCGAGGCCGAATTCATCTCGCGTGTGGCGTTTGCGTAGGTGCTGACCATTTCCTCGATATGCTTGGTGGCGACGGATACGCCTCCGATTTCCTCGGAGATTTGATTCGCGCCGGAAGCCAGCTCGTTCGAGGCGACGGCGACCTCCTCCATAACCGACTTCATCTTCTCGTTCTTGTAGAAAATATCGCGGCTTGACTCGAACACATGCTGCGAGGTACGGCCCGTATTTTGCAGCAGCTCGCGAAGCTTTTCCGTCATTTTGTTAAACGCCGCGGACAGCTCGCCGAGCGCATCGTTCGATTGCGTGGACAGCTTCTGCGAAAAGTCGCCCTTCGAAATGTTCAAAGCGGCGCGCGTCATATCCGCGATCGGCTCTGTAAGCGCTCTCTCCAGCCAACGGACAAAGAGGACGCTCAGTGCGGCAAGAATGACGAGTAACGTCACGCCTATAGCCGCGTACTCCGTTTGGAGAGCGAAGACGAGCAGCGCGATGGAATAGACGGCCACGACGAGATAGCAAGCCGCCTGCAGCTTTCTCGTGAATGAGAGACCGTAGAACCTGTTCATAATAACGACCCCTTCGACAAATAGTAGTAGAAAATTCGCAGTTTATGGAAACGAATTTGGGTAAATTATACCATTGATACAGATGTCGGTCTATCCCTTTTCACAAAAACAAAGGCATGAAAAAAGGACCGTAGTTACGGATCATACGGCCGAAAAAAGCGCGCCGTAGCGTGAAATTTCGACAAATCGACGGCATCCCATGTATAAATTTACAAATATTTGATATTATTGGTTGAAAATTCACTGGCATTTGAATATAATAGGGCTACAGAACTAAATTACATAATATGACAATAAATGAAATGAAAGGAGGTATCCTGTGGTATTGGATCAAGTGCCATTAGCCAGACAGCTGGAGCTTGTGTTCACACAGCTTAAGGGCGAGCTTACACAATTAACATCGGGCACCGTATTCGTACAGATCCGTAACAATGTGATCGGGAAATTCGGTATTCGGCATTTTCCGCTGGAAAGCAAAGGTACGGAGTGGAAGAAGGTAGAGAAGGGGCTGACGGAGACGCATCAGTCTTCGTTCCGTCAGACGGCGCTCGAAGCGTTGAAGCTGAAGCATTGGACGCATGGGGAGATTCAATTCGAATTTGCCATGCGGCAAAACACCTTATGCACAAGCGTTACGTTCGAATCGAACTACAATATGGCCAGCCTGTTTCAAGACAGTGGCAAATTCCGGCTTGACTATTAATTTTTTTACTGCCATTATACTTCTTTTTTATTCTTCTGTTGTTCTTTATATAAAACAAATCATGAAGCTTTCGGCCGTGCCGGAAGCTTTTCTTGCATTTTTCCGGTATAATGGGGAGGAAGCAAGAAGCCCGGCTAGACGGCAAACAGACGGCCCGTGAATGAGCCGCCTGCACATGTAAGTATTCGAGGGTGAACCATTATCTTGTGAATTTGCCTGCCAGTTGCTGCTCGGCGATTTGAACCAGGCGACGTGTGATGTGCCCCCCGATTGCCCCGGTGTCACGAGTGGCCATGAAGCCATAGTAACCGTCTTGAGGAATCTGGATGCCCAGTTCTTGAGCAACTTCGTATTTCAGTTGATCCAAAGCTTGATTCGCTTGTGGAACAACCAGTTGGTTGCTGCTGCGGGATTGTCCTGCTGCCATGAATATCACCTCCGTTTCATTAGGTAGTATGTACCAAAGCTGATATTATACGCGGGAAAATATTTGGTAATTGTGACCATATTAGATGGAAAGGGGGACGTCTTGTGTCATTTGTGCTGAATTGCAAAGGGTGGTCGTTTGACGCCGATCTGCAAATTATTCATGCCGACGTATATATGGAAGCGGACGGCGAGATCGTGATCGATGAGCCGCTCTGCGTCGATGTCGGCTTGCCGGCGCTGCTGCTCAGCGCTCGGGAGAACGTGTCGCCCGACCGGTGGGCGAATGCGAACGAGTGGCAGCGGATGCCCTTTTTCGTATGCGGCTGCGGCGATCCGGAATGCCGGGGCTATTCTTTTATCGTGGAGCATCGGCCCGGCGAACAGATGATCGAGCTGATCGAAGTGGAGGAGAGGCCGTCCCAGCCACCTCGGGAGCTGGGGCGATATCGGGTAGACATCCGGGAGTATGTACCTCAGGTAGAAGCGATCGGCAGAGCCTTCCTCGATTTTGTACGGCCTCTAAACTACAAGCCGTACTATCAGCAGACGGTAGACACCGTGAAACAACTGCTGGAGGAGTTGGAGGCTGCGCAGGGGCTTCGGCGGGAATAACGACTGCGGGCTTGTCACAAGCCGGCTGCAGCGCCTGACTGGGCCAAGCCTGTAAGCAGGCAACGCCGGAAATCGGCAGCAACATAAGAAGAGCGCCCCGGGTTCACGATGGTGACCGGCAGCGCTCGTTTTTCGTTTAGGTATGAATGATTGCGGCATGTATGCGGGAAGATCGGGCAGATGGGTGGAAGCGCACAGCTTTATTCCGTATAGTGCTTGGCTCGATTCGCCATCCAGAGGCAGACGTCCCACAGGTCGGACACCGGCTGTTTCGTAAACGGCAGCGTATGCATATAGCCCGGGGGCCCGAACTCCGGCGTCAGCGTGATCGCCTGCTGGCCAGCAGCGCTGCGTACCTTGACGATTTCTTTCCACCAGGCTTCGTGCACGGCAAGCTCCTTGGCATACTCCGGCGCGGCCGGATGCGGCACTTGCGGGCCTTCCGCATAGCCAACGCGGGCATGAATATGATAAGTCCGCTCGAACGCAAGTTTCAGGTTATCCTGCTGGTCGGGCAGCAGCGATTCGCATACGCAGCACCAGTGGCTGAAATCGGCTGTAATCTTCAACTCGGGAAATTCGCGAAGCAGCGCCGCCGTGCTCCAAGGCGTAAACATCGCTCGTCCCCGGTGCGTCTCATGCGCGACGGGGATGCCAAGCGATCGCTCGACCGCAAGCGCATGACCGAAAAACTGACGCTGCCCCTCAAACGGCATGGAATCTTTGGCGCTGTGGGAATTGATCAGCACCGGCTTTAGCCGGGCTGCGGCCTCGGCCTGCGCTTCGAACGAAGCGGCGTGATCGTCCCCCCGCGTGTACACCATGGCGATGTAGCTGAAATTGTATTGAGCGAGCAGCTCCTGGAAGCGGGCAGCGTCTTCCTTGGCGGGCACGCCCGTTTCGATGCCCTGATAGCAGCCGGCCGCTGCGATTTGGGCAAATTGCTCCTCGGGCGTTCCGTTCATTCCCCATAACGCTTTGTACAATGTGATTTGCGGCATCCCATTCACCTCATGATTTATTTGGCATTTGCGCGAAGCGGCATGCTCCGGCGGTTGAACCTGTCTTCGCTAAGCCAAGCGGTCCCTTTCCATTATTAACGAAATCGGGAAAAATCTCCAGCGATTGCGCCGCGAAACCGGAGTTAAATTCGGCATAGCCGGAAGTTAAAAGCCGTGCAATCCGCGCCGCAGCGCCTATTTGGCAAGCGCTTTCTTGCAGGCGGCAGCGAACAAGTTAAAATTGAGCGATAGCATATCATGCCGTCATGTCCGATAATCGGGGTTGTAAACTTCACGCAACCGAACAGAACAGCCAAACGTGAAAGCGGATACACCTCAAGTCAAGTGAAGTGGCACACGTTCAGTAGAACAAAAGGAGGTCGGCTTGACAGATGACAGGAAACAAGAGCATAGCGCTGCTCGGTGCTGCAGTAATCGCAGCCGGAGCGATCACGGGGTGTGCGGGAGGCGGACAAGGTAAGCCGGCAGAGGGAAGCACGGGCGCTGCTGCGGATGCCGCACCGTTTCCAATTACGATAGCGGTGACGCAGGTGGGCGACATCCCGGCCAAAGGAAGCGAAGTCGAGCGGGCGATCGAGAAATACACGAATACGAAGCTGGACATCCAGTGGATTCCGAGCGCGGCGTACGACGAGAAAATCAACGTCATGATCGCCTCCAGCGAGCTGCCGAAGCTGCTCAAGGTCAAATATGTGCCGACGATCATCAGCTCGATCGAATCGGGGTTGTTTTGGGAGATCGGACCGTATTTGAAAGACTATAAAAACTTGTCGGCACAGGATGCGCAGTACTACGACAATATCAAAGTCGGCGGGAAGCTGTACGGCATCCCGACCTACCGGGATATCGGCCGCGGCGCGATCGTCTACCGCAAGGACTGGCTCGATCAGTTGGGCCTCAAGCCGCCGACGACGCTGGACGAATGGTACACTGTGCTGAAGGCGATGACGCTGAACGATCCGGACAAGAACGGCAAGAACGATACGTACGGGATGGTGCTCAGCAAAAAATATAACGATGGCGTGGCGTCGCTGACGACGCGCATTGCGGTCAGCCAGGGCGCCCCGAACAAGTGGGCGGTGGAGAACGGCAAGTTTATACCGGAATTCGTCACCAAAGAATATACCGATGTCTTGAAGCTGTTCAAGCGGTTGTACGACGAGAAACTGATCAATCAGGATTTCGCCGTATTCGACGACAGCGAAGTGGAGAAAGTATACGACGCGGGACGCGCCGGCGTGCGCGTAGCTGTAGCGCAAAACGCCAAGAGCATGCAGGACCGGCTCGTGAAAAATGTGCCGGCCGGCGTATTCGATGTCATGAGCCCGACCGGGCCGAAAGGCGTCCGGGTATCCGGCGAAAGCGGCAACAACGGATTTTTCGTCATTCCGAAATCGGCGGTGAAGACGGAAGCCGAGCTGAAGAACGTGCTGGCTTTTCTCGATAAGCTGATGGATGAGCCGATGTCCACGCTACAAATGCGCGGGATCGAGGGCAAGCATTACGCCAAGGTGGACGGGAGCAAGACCGAGTATACCGATTTCTCCGCATTCCAGCGCGAAGTGAAGCCGTACCGCGACAACCTGCTCAACATCGAGGGCTACAATGTAGCGCCGCTCAAAGATACGCCGCTTGGCGACAAGGGCAACCTGCTCGCGAAGGAAGGAACGAAGAAATCGGTGCCCAATCCGGCGCTGACGCTGCCTTCGGCGACGTACTCGGAGCGGGGCAAAGAGCTGGAGCAAATGATCAACGACGCGCAAACGAAGTATATTATGGGGAAAATAGACGATGCCGGCTGGCAGGCGGAAATGGACAAGTGGCGCAAAGCCGGCGGCGATAAAGTGATCAAGGAATACGAAGAGGCGTACGCCAAATTGAATAAGAAATAAAGGGGAACGACAGCGATGACGTACAACAGAGGATGGCAAAAATGGACGGCCGCGGCCTGCTTGATGACCATTTCGGCTGGGCTGCTCGCCGGCTGCGCGGACAGCGGAGCGGGCAAGACGGGCGGCCAAGCCGCGGGGAAGGACGAGAACGGGCCATTTCCGATTACGATGGCGCTCATGCAGGTGGGGGATATTCCGGCCAAAGGAAACGAAGTCGAGCAGGCGATACAGAAGTATACGAATACGAAGCTCGATATTCAGTGGATTCCCCAGTCGGCATACGACGAGAAGATCAACGTGATGGTCGCTTCGAACGAAATGCCGAAGATCGTCAAGCTGAACTATGTCCCGACGACGGTCGGCGCCGTACAATCCGGCTTGTTCTGGGAGATCGGGCCGTACTTAAAGGACTATAAAAACTTGTCCGCACAAGATCCGCAGCATTTCCAGAACATCTCCGTGGAGGGCAAAATCTATGGCGTACCGAACTTCCGCGATATCGGACGGGCGGCGATCGTCTTCCGTAAAGACTGGCTGGATGCGCTTGGCATGAAGATGCCGACGACGCTGGATGAATGGTACAGCGTCCTGAAGGCGATGACCTTGAACGATCCCGACAAGAACGGCAAGAACGACACATACGGTACGGTGCTTTATAAAAAGTACAACGAAGGGACGCAGCCGGTATTGACCCGGATCGCGGTCAGTCTCGGCGGGGTCAACCGATGGGGCGCAGACAGCGCGGGCAAGCTGACGCCGGAATTTATGACCAAGGAGTACGTCGACGTCATGAAGCTATTCCGCCGCCTGTTCGAGGAAAAGCTGATTAATCAAGACTTCCCGGCGTTCGATCCGTCCGAGGCCGATGCGATGATGGACGCCGGACGGGTGGGCATGAAGCTGAACGGCGTGGCGCAGAACGGCAAGAGCTTTCAGGAACGCCTCGTGAAAAATGTACCTGGCGGGGTGCTCGACATCGCGCCGTTCGCAGGTCCGCAAGGGGCGCGTCTGGCGGGTGAGCCAGGCAACTTCGGCTTCCTGGCGATTCCGAAGTCTTCGGTCAAAACCGAAGCCGAGCTGAAGAAGGTGCTGTCATTCCTCGACAAGCTGATGGACGAGCCGATATCTACGCTCCAGCTGCGCGGCGTCGAAGGCAAGCATTACGTGAAGGCGGACGGCAAGACGGAGTATAAAGACTTCAATGGCTTCCAGCGCGAAGTGAAGCCGTACCGCGACAATATGGTGAACGTGGAGGGCTATAACGTAGCGGCGCTGAAGGATACGCCGCTCGGCGAGAAAGGGACGACAATGGCGCGCGACGGCGGCAAGCTGGCCGTGCCGAACCCGGCGCTGACGCTCACATCGGCGATCTACACGGAGCGGGGCAAGGAGCTGGACCAGATGATTTGGGACGCGCAAACCAAATTCATCATGGGCAAGCTGGACGATGCCGGCTGGCAGGGCGAGGTCGACAAATGGCGCAAAGCCGGCGGCGACCAGCTGATCAAGGAATACGAGGCGGCTTACGCCAAATTTGGCAGCAAAAAATAGCCGTTCGGGAAGTAAAGGGCGCATGGTTGCTCTTTACTTCCTTTCTTTTCGTGAGATAATGTTAACGTGAACATGATATCGTGAACGACGTATTATCCGATGGCTTGCATCGTAACTACACAGCGGGGGAATGCCAAATGCTGCAAAAACTGAACAGAACGTTGGAAAAATGGATGCCGCTCATTACGCCGACGAGCGTGGTGCTGGGCATGCTGCTTACCGTCTGGCTGAAGCCTTACACGCCGTTCGTGCCGTGGATATTTGCTTTTATTACGTTTGCGGGCAGCTTGAGTCTGAATCTGAAAGATTTGCAGAGGGTGATGACGCATCCGCTGCCGATCATCGTATCGCTCGTGCTGCTGCACGGCATTATGCCGCTGATCGCGTGGGGGACCGGGCATCTGATGCTGCCGGGCGATCCGCAGCTCGTGACGGGGCTGGTGCTGCTGCTGGCGCTGCCGACCGGCATCGTCAGCTTCATGTGGGTATCGCTGTATAAAGGGAATATCGCGCTGACGCTGTCGATCATCCTGATCGATACGCTGCTCTCTCCGTTCATCGTGCCTGGCGTTATGTCGCTGATCGTGGGCACGAACGTCGATATGGACGTGTTCGGCATGATGAAGGGGCTACTGATTATGGTGGTGGCGCCTTCGGTCATCGGCATGCTGCTGAATCAGTGGACCCGGGGACGCATCAAAACCGTCCTGGGGCCGCGGCTCGCGCCTTTTTCCAAAATCGGCCTCGCCGTTGTCATTATGATCAACAGCGCCTTCGTCGCGCCGTTTTTCACCGGGATCAACCTGAAGCTGGCATGGCTGGCCGTCGTCATCATCGTCACCGTCGCGCTCGGCTATATCGGCGGCTATTATTTGACGCGGGCGCTCGGCTGGGGGAAGGAGCTGGCGATCACGATGACGTTCAACTGCGGCATGCGCAACATTAGCGCCGGAGCCGTACTGGCGATCGCCTACTTCCCGCCGGCCGTCGCAATGCCGGTCATCATCGGGATGGTGTTTCAGCAGATGATGGCGTCCTTCTTCGGCTACTTTTTCCTGACGGACCGGAGCAGCAAAGCGCAGCACGGTCCCGGACCGGTGGCGAGCGGCGTCACGAAGCAGTCGTAGCGGGCGGCTGACATACTTTCCCGCGCCTCGATTGTCGGTGGCGGGTATGTCGCCGCTTACTACGCGAAGGCACGGCTGGGCCGCGGCTTGCCCACTCGCCGGGCGGCCCGGATTTCCGCAAGCAAGGCTCACTCAGAGACGGCGGCGGCGCGCAGCCGAATGAAGCTGCGTCAAACGTTTGGAAGCGGGGTAATGACATCTAGGATCTGTCCGAAATCGCCTGAGGCATCCTTTACGGTCAGTTCCCCATTCCAATAAATCCCAAATCCGACTAAAAAACGCGTCGTTTTACGAACCGTTATAATGCGCCAAGTTTCGGAATCTGGAGGTATCGGGCTATGTCTGTACAAAATACGTCGATAGCCGACAAGAACCTGGACGAGAACTGGGTTAGTTTGATGCTTGCGGCTCGCAAAATCGGGCTGTCGAAAGAGGAAGTCCGACAATTTTTTCGTGAATGCCAAGAAAACCAAATATGCGACAAAAAACGCCATTAAAGAAGAAAACATCCGATCTTTTGCATGTTTTCTTTTTTTGATCGCAACTGATAGCGCTTACAATGGGTATAATAAATATAGCATCCACAAATCCGTCATTTTTTGTTAATATATTGATAATAATTAAAGGCAGAAAAAAAGGGGTCTCATGCGATGATCGGCACCAAAGTTAAGCAGCTGCGATTGGAACGGGGATTAACGCTCAGCGAGCTGGCGGAAAGAGCGGGAGTAGCCAAGTCCTATTTGAGCTCGATCGAGCGGGACATCCAGACGAATCCGTCCATTCATTTTCTCGAAAAAATTTGCGCCGTACTCGGGGTTCCGCTCGAAACATTTCTGCAGGAGAAGCAGCCGGCCGCCGCGGAACCGCTCGACGAGGAATGGCTTTCCCTCGTGCGGGAAGCGATGGGCTCCGGGATCAGCAAGGAGCAGTTCACGGAGTTTTTGGAATTTAACAAATGGCGCAACAACCAGCGCAGTCTCAAATAAGGGCAGCATACGACGAGAAAGACCTTCCTAATTGCTTAGGAAGGTTTTTTTGTCGCGCTGCTGTTGTTGCCGCTGCCGATCTGCCGGAACGCCTCCTGCATCAGCGGGTAGCTCTGCTTAAGCCGCTCCGTGTAGGCCGACTGTTCCCAGGCAGGCCAGCTGTAGAGCGGCAAGGAAGCGACCGGGTACGCGCCGCCGTTCCCGCCGTCCAGCCCCTGCACGGAGCCGTCCGACCGCTGTGCGATCCAGGGGACGAGGCGAATGCCCTGAGACGGCACCGCGTACAGCTTGCCGTCCTTCTCGCCGTAAGCCATGACCTGCAAGGAACTCGGGTCGGTGAAGCCGAGCAGCATCCATGGCACGCGCAGCTCGATCTTGCTGCCCTTGGCCTGCCACATGGCGAGCGAATTGAACGCCTTGGAGGCGGGATCGGTCGTGCCGCGAAGCAGCTTGCCGGCCGGGACATCCTCGAACGGACTGTATTTCTTCGTATCGGGCGGGATCATCTCGAGCCCGACGGCGAGCTTCCACGGGTGGAAGACGCCGGAATCGTCTTTCTCATCCTCTGGTTTAGGCGGAATCATCCCGTATTGCTTGCCGTACAGACGGGTATGAAAGTCGTAGTTGGCGGCGATCTGCACTTCGCTTTCATCGTCCTTCCCGAGCACGATCAACGTTTCGAGCCCTTCGTCGAGCGTTCGCCCGCCAAGCGCGTCTCCGTGCTTGTTCCCGCCCGGAGTCACATCGACGCCGAAGTACAGCTTCTCGCGGTCCGGGTCGAACGGCCGTTCCAGCTCGCCGGTAAGGTAGACGTACGCCTCGTCATGCGTCATGGTCAAGCTTTTCCACCCCGGATATGTGCCCTTCACCTGCTGCTTATCCTCCGGCTTCAGCGATTGCCAGTCGGAATCGTCACCGTCGATTTTCAACAAGCCGTCTTTGCCGGAAAGCATGGCGACCAGCCCGAAATGCTGCTCGTTGGTCAGCACGTTATGCCACAGCTTGCGCCGGTTTTGCGGAATCTCGAAATGCATTGTGTTCCAGGTGCGCTTGAACCATTCGTCCTGCCAGGAGAACACGATGCCGCCGGCCATGCCTTCATTGTAAATATCGCCTAGCAAGGAGGCGTTGATCCGGCCCTGCTCCGCTTCGTCATGGCCGCCTTGATTGCGGTTCATGCCGGTCAGATGGGCGACGCCGAGCGAAGAGGGGACGCCGAATTCGGTGATCATGACCGGAATGCCCTGATGATGTTCCTTCAGCTTGCGCAAGTAGCTGCGATACGTATTCGGCGTGCCGTCGGCTTCCTTCACGTCATACAGCGCTGCGTCCAGCCGGAAGAAATCGGGATAGTACGGATAGGCGTGGTAGGAGGCAAAATAACCGGCCGGCCAACCGTTAACCGCCAAATGCATCGCGTCGACGCCGACCATATCTTCGGTGATCAGGATTTCGCCGGGATGCTCGAGCGGATCGGTGGTGACCCAATTGGTGAAGGTGAGCGGATGCTTCCAGCCGTACTGCGTCTCGAGCACGGCGACATGGTCGAGCATCTCCGCCAGCCAATTTTCGAACGGGCTGGCTTGCGCTTTGGCGGAGACGTAGGAGCCTGTGAAGCCTATTTTATCTTTATGGGTGTCATTGGTGTTTTGTACCATGCGCGGATCCCATTCCGTGCCGATATGCCAGGCGAGCAGGTATGGACCGGCATTGGCGCGGTAAGCGCCGCTTGCTTTGCCGAACCGCTGCGGGATATCCGCGGCACCGTATACGGCCCCGACGGCGTGTTCGATTTCAGTCTGAAATTCAGTATAGATTTCGCTCAAATACGCGTCCTTTTTCTCGATCAGCTCGTCCTCCGGGGTCCACACGCCCTGGATGAAATATAAAGGATGCTCGGCGCGCTCGTTGTATTCCACAAGCGCTTGATAGAACGCCGGCGATAAGATGGTGTAGACGCGGATCGTGTTGGCGCCGAGCGCTTGTATTTGTTTAAACCAGTCGAGATACGTTTCTTTCGGAATCGGAAGCTCGCCGGGGTCATGACCCGGGAGCGCAGCGCCAACGTTGACTCCTTTGACGAAGAAAGGCGTCCAGCCGTTGTTTTCGTATATTTCGATTCGGTCGTCCTGGGTGCGAAACTTGATGCGGGAACCGTCGGCGCTTTGCACGCTCTCCACCTTGGCGGCGGGCCAATAATGCCAAACGAGCAGGACGGCGGCTCCGATGATCGCAAGACGCAGCAGCCAGGCGGCCGGCGAGGCGTTCCTCATCATGGCCTTAAGCTCCTTTGTATCTGAGAGAGTATCAGGCTAACAGCCGCCGGATTCGCGCTTCCAGCTCCCTGGGGGAGAACGGTTTCTTGATCACATCGGAGGCGCCGAGCTCGAAGCATTGGCAGATGTCGCGCTCAACGCCGAGATCGGTCAGGACGACGACCTTGCAGCCCGGGTGCTTGCGCGAATGACGAATGCGGTCGATGAGCTGGTAGCCGTCCAGCGCGGGCAGCTTCAGCTCCGTAATGACGAGATCGGGACGTACCGATTCGATGAGCTGCAGCCCCTCCATGCCGTCCTGGGCCGGACGGACGTCGTAGCCCTGCATACCGAGGCGCACATTCATGAAGTCGAGCAAATCTTTATTCGAATCGATCATGACGACGGTCGGCGGTTCGGGCGACGCCGGTTGCGTGCCGGCAAACACGGCAATGTCTTGATCGCCGTCAGACGCCTCGGACCAGCGGGCAGCGAATGCCTCGAGTAAGGGTTCGGACACCGGCTCGTCTTCCGTAAACCCGGTGACCGCAAGACGTCCCGCCAGCAGCCCCTCATCCTGCAAATGCGCTTTGACGGAGATGGACAGGAAATGCGTGAAAGCCAGCGTCTGGCCGGGCAGCAGCATGACAAGCGCCTGGTCGTCGGCCTCGTACGAAGCGATCGCCGTCAGTCCGGGGGATTCGAGCCGCAGCCGTTTCTCCAGACGGTCGAGCTGAATGCCTTCCATCGGCCGAACGCTGGCGATCAGAAGACCGCAGCCTTCCCCGGCGGCGGACGATTGCAGCGATTGGCGGACGCGTTCGAACAACATGCGGGACAGACCGGATCGGGTTAACACAGGGGTATTCATACACATTCACTCCATTTCGTTCAAATTGATGATGCGGAAGTTGTGGCTTTGGCGGTTCCTTTCTTGGAGGCGGCGCCGTCCGTCTGGCCATCCTGCCAGCTGCGGCGCACCATATGGCCCCAGCTGTTGTTGCGTCGGACGTAATCCCATTGGCCGAGCAGCTTCCACCAGGCATTCAACTGATCGTAGCCGATGGCCATGATCACGGAGATGCCGACGATGCGCAGCAGCTCGGCGGTTGAAATGCGCCGGCGAAAGGCGAACTGCTCGATCAGCAGCGAACCGCAGGTGAAGATGAGGCCCGTAAGCCAGTTCGCGAGCAGGAACATGATCAGAATCGGCAGCTGGGTCATGTCCATGACCACATAGCCGATCAGCGCGGCCAGCCCGGACAGCCGGACATAAGGGCTTAACGTCTCGTACATGATCGTATACGGCATCGCGAGCCAGCCGATCATTTTATACTTCGGGATAAACAGCATGGAGCGGAACCGGATCATGTTCCACAGATTGCCCCGGATCCAGCGGCGGCGCTGCGCCGACAGTACGCGAAGCGTATCGGGCGCCTGCGTCCAACAGACGGCGTCGGGGCAAAAGACGATCCGGTACGGTCGCTTTCGTTCCAGCATATGCTTGTGCAGCTTCATGACGATGTTCATGTCCTCGCCCGGGCATTCCGCCTCGTAACCTCCGACTTCGATCAAGTAATCTTTGCGGAACAAGCCGAATGCTCCGGATACGATGAGCAGGCCGTTCATCGCGCTCCATCCGATGCGCCCGCCGAGAAAAGCTTTCATATACTCGACGTACTGCAGGGCGGGCAGCCATTGGGACGGCAGCCTTACGGCGCGTACGCGCCCGTCCTCGATCGTGCTGCCGTTGGCGATGCGGACGTTGCCGCCGATGGCGATATGCTGCTCCGGGTTTTCCATATACACTTTGACCAGCCGGATCAGCGCGTCTTTTTCGAGCAGACTGTCCGCGTCGATTGTGGCGACGAGCGGGTATTTCGATACATTGATGCCGGCGTTCAGCGCATCCGCCTTTCCTCCGTTCGCCTTATCAATGACCACCAGCTTCGGATACTGGGGGCTGCAGTACACTTCGCGAATCGGCTTGGAGGCGACATGCGGGCGAAAAGTGGACAGGCGCTGCGGCTTCAGCTGAAACGTATCGATCAGCACCTGCAGCGTCCGGTCGCGGGAACCGTCGTTGACGACCACGATTTCGTAGACCGGAAACTCCAGCGTCATCAACGACCGGACGCTCTCTACGATGGTCAGCTCCTCGTTGTGGGAAGGGACCAGAATCGAAACCGGCGGCACGTGCTCCGAGCCGGCAAGCTCCCGGAAGCGGGAGTATAGCGTGCTTTTGACGAGCGTTCGCATCCGTTGATGCGATACGGCCAGGATGAACAAATAAAGAACGCCGGATCCGATGATCAGATAGGTGGCGAAGATGCCGTAACCAAGCAAAAACTCTCTCATTCGGATCCCCTTCCTATGAACTGATGCGGGCTCCGTTCAAGCGGCGGTCGCCCGGATGGCCCGCAAACAGATTGCGGTAAATTTCATTCAAATGACTGTAGTACGGCAGCTGCTTCAGCTCCTGCGAAGCGACGGCCGCAGCGCGATCCAGCTCCTCGTGAACGGCGTGCAGGGCGGCTTCGCGGGACGCATCGTTGTCCGCTCCGCAAGCCGTTTCGCACAGCGCGATGAACCCTTCCGCACCGAAGAGGGCGAGGCTTTGCGCCCCGTAATGGCGAACCCACCACTGTTCGTCGGATAAGGCGAGCTGCAGCTCGTCCATATAGCGGACCAGCCGGCTTTCGCCCGCCGCTTTGACCGCTGCTGCCCTGATTTCCCATTCGGGATGATGCAGCAGCTTATGCATTTGCTCCGGCGGCAGCACTTGAGGGTAGCGCAGCAGCAGCTTCGCCGCCTTAATCCGCACTTCCTTCCATTCCGAGCCAAGCAGCGGCGCCGCAAGCCGGTTCAGTCCGGGCTCGTTGCGCGAATACAGGCCAATCAGGGCAACGGTCAGGCTCGACTCATCGCTTCCAGCCGTCAGCAGCTCGGCGTACAGCGGCAGCGGGTCGATCGAAGCGGAAGCGGTCATATCGGCGATCAACTGCCGGGCTTCGGGATGATGCCGGGTCAAGAGCGATACGATACGCCGCAGCTCGTCCAGCGTCGCCGCGCATTTGGCAGCGGCGCGCCCGACGACGAATGCGGTCGGGTCGGCCCCTTCCTTCTCGAGCATCCCGATCAGCTCGCCGGCTGCGCCGTCCGCGCGCATGACGCCCAAATGATACGCGGCGTCGATGCGGACCGCATGCCAGGGGCTGCGCAGCCGCTCCAGCTCCAGCTTCACGAGGCCCAGATCGCGGCACAGCGCGGTCAGCTTGTCGCGGTGCTCCCCGCCGATCGATTCGATCCATTCGAGCAGCTTCGACTGGATGGCTTTGAGCTCGTCCGTCGTCAAGCTGCCGGGTGGAGGGAGCAGCGCATCCGCGCCGTCCGCGTTCGCGCTCACATAATTGAAATAATCGTGATACTTTGCCAAATTCCGCTTCAAGGCTTCATCGGACTGCCCGTCGCGGAGGCGAAGCGCAATCAGGACGGCGAATCCGCTGGCAATCAGCGCGCCGAGCACGTACAGCACGGAGGCCGCCTGGTCGATAGGCTCCAGCCACATACGGTTTCTCTCCTCTCCCTAGATGCCAGTCGGCCGCTGTTATTCGACGGTGACGCTTTTGGCCAAATTGCGCGGCTTGTCCACGTCGTTGCCGCGAAGGTCCGCGGCATAATAAGCGAGCAACTGCAGCGGGATGATGGCGATCGCGGGAACGAGCAGGGAGAAGGTGCGCGGCACATAGATCACGCGATCCGCCGTCTTGGCCATCTCCGTATTTCCTTCCAGCGCCAGCGCGATGACGTAAGCGCCGCGCGCTTTCACTTCCTTTATATTGCTGATCGTCTTCTCCAGCAGCCGGTCTTGGGTCGCCAGCGCGATGACCGGCGTGCCTTCCTCGATCAACGCGAGCGATCCGTGCTTGAGCTCGCCCGCTGCGTACGCTTCGGAATGAATGTATGAGATCTCCTTGAGCTTCAGCGACGCCTCCATCGCCAAGCTGTAATCGAGCCCGCGGCCGATAAAGAACAGATGCTCGTGCCCGGTAAGGATGTCGGCGAGCTGCCGCACATCGGCCGCTTGTCCGAGCACGTCCGCCGCCTGCTGCGGCAGCCGCTCCAGCATAGCCAGCAGCTCGGCTTGCAGGACAGGGTCCAGCGTGCGTCTTGCCTGAGCCAGATGCAGGCCAAGCAGATAGAAGGCGATGAGCTGGGACGTATACGCCTTCGTGGACGCGACGGCGATCTCCGGCCCCGCCATCGTGAACAACACGTCGTCCGCGTCTCTGGCTACGGAGCTGCCGATTACGTTGGTAATGGCGAGCACGCGCGCTCCGGCTTGCTTCGCTTCCCGCATCGCGGCGAGCGTATCGGCCGTTTCGCCCGACTGGCTGACGGCGATGACCAGCGTATGCTCGCGAACGATCGGCATCCGGTAGCGGTACTCGGAAGCGAGATCGACCTCGACGGGAATGCGCGTCAGCTGCTCAATCACCGTCTTGCCGATGAGGGCGGCGTGGTATGCCGTGCCGCAAGCGACCATCTGAATATGCTTCAGCTGCCGGAGCTGCTCCGGAGCCAGCTTCACATCCGGCAGGTCGATCCGCTGTTCCGCCTTGGAGACGCGGCCGCGCATCGTGTCGCGGTAAGCGCGCGGCTGCTCGTGAATTTCTTTCAGCATGAACGTATCGAAGCCGTCTTTCTCAGCCTGGACCATATCCCAATCGATATGGAGCAACTGCTTGGCGATAAAATTGCCTTCGAGCGTCATCAGCTCCACGCTGTCCCGGCTCAGCACGGCCATCTCGCCGTCGTTCAAAATATAAACGTCCCGCGTATGCTCAAGGATGGCCGGAATGTCCGAGCCGATGAAGTTTTCGCCGCGGCCCGCGCCGATGATGAGCGGGCTGGCCCAGCGGACGGCGACCAGCTTGTCCGGCTCATGCTCGGACAGTACCGCGATGGCGTAGGCGCCGCGAATGCGGCCGACCGCCTGGCGGACGGCTTGGACAAGATCGCCCGCATAATAATGCGCGATCAAGTGGGAAACGACCTCCGTGTCCGTTTCCGACACGAACCGGCAGCCGAGCGCTTCCAGCTCTTCGCGGAGCTGGAGATGGTTTTCGATAATGCCGTTATGTACAACGGAAATTTTCGCTGTCCCGTCGGTATGCGGGTGCGAGTTGGCATCCGACGGTTTGCCGTGCGTCGCCCAGCGCGTATGTCCGATCCCGGCGAAGCCGGTAAGGGGTTGATCGGCAAGCCGCGATTCCAAATCGTGAATTCTTCCTTTCGTTTTGAGGAGCCGAAGCCCCGAATGGGTATGGATCGCCACGCCGGCGGAGTCATAGCCCCGATACTCCAGCTTCTTCAGCCCATCCAGCAGTATGGATTGGGAATTTCGGCTTCCAATATAACCGACAATGCCGCACATGCGTTTATTCCTCCTCTTTCTCGCTTTGGCATGACTGCCATTTCTTGAATTCGATCATGCTTCTCAGCTCGGCCGGAGCAACGCCCGAACGGAGCGCATCGTGGAGCAGTTCGATCCATTCCCGTTTCCACTGCAGCTCCGTGTCCAGAGGCTCCGGATGAAGCAGTTGTTCCAAAGGCACGTCCAGCGCAGCTGCAATTTTGTCCATCACGTGGACGGACGGGTTCGAATGAATGTCGCGTTCGATGGTGCTGAGGTAAGACTTCGCCACATCGGCCGCTTCAGCCAACGCGGAAAGCGACAACCCCCTTTCCATGCGAAGCTGCCTCACTCGCTTTCCCAACATGATGATCGATCCTTTGTTGTGGATTTGCTGCAGGAACCAGCGTCGTTCGCTGAATCATTCTTTATAACGAACAACACTTTGGAGTATAGCGCAAATTTCGTCTAATTGAAAATCGAATAAAAGGGAAAATTTCGTTTTAAAGAACAAAATTCGCAATTATTCTTCCTAATTCTCCCGAATTCTACGTAGTTTCGTTCTTTATTGAGAAAATTTTGTTCGTTATAATGATGAACGGAACGAACGGGCGAAAGGTTGCGCCTGTTTGTTAAAAACGTCTTGCTATCCTCGAATCCGTCGAAAAAGGAGAATCTCGCCATGGCCCCTACGAAAGCGCACGCCAAGCTGGAAGGGTGGGAAGGGCGGGCGATG
>NZ_CAJVAS010000022.1 GCF_910593845.1 Paenibacillus solanacearum
TCTGCATCTGTTTATTCCTTTTTTGTTGTTCGGTAGGACTTACAACAATACAGGATTAGCAGATGTTTTTCCATTTTCAACCTATGAATTTTCTGTCAAGCGCTGATCTCGGCATTGAGCCAAAATTCTTTGGGGAAATACATCTTTAGCGTCACAGGCTTATCGATGACATCCATCTTCCCGGCCGGCTGAACATTCTCGCCCTGCTTACTTTCTGCGCCGTCTTTTTTTCCACCGAAGCTGCATCCCGCCAGTGCCGTTGCAAGAACCACCGCCATCAGCGCAGTCAAATGTTTTCTCTTTTTCAAACTGCTTACCTCCCATTTTTCGATTAAGTGTAAACGCTGCCACACCATTCAAAGAGCGAATGTGCTACAATAAAATAGTAGCATATCGGGATGATGAACAATCGATTAACAATTACGCATTTTCGATTATGTTGAACCCGGGTAAGAAGGAGGATGGCTCGGATGGCCATACTGAGCAGAATCAAATTTGTCGAAGATCTATTTATGCGGATGGCCTGGGTGATCAAAAATGTGGTAAACGCCGAAACGGAGTTCCCTCGGGCGAGTTACGCAAAAACGATCATATGGGTCGTCGTGGAAGGGAAAAGAACGATCGAAGTGAACGGCTTTTTTCATGAAGTGCAGGCCGGGGATCTCGTCGTGATTCCGCCTCAAACGCCCAGAACCGTTCTGCCAAGCAGCGATCCGGCCTCGGGTCCGTTTCATTTCTTTACGATAGGCTGCGATATCAAGATCGGTTCCTTGAACTTTGTGGAGCTGTACAAGGTCCCTTTGCTTACACGGGTCGCGGACGAACCCGGCTTTCAGGAGCTTACGAAGCTGACAGCGGATCTTCTGGCACAGTCCCTGAAAGTGATCAAGGCGCTTCATGCGCTGGATCAGCCCCAGCTGATCATTGCCAGAGTCAATACCGACGAAACGGCTGCGCTGTTCGCTTTAAAAGCCGCGTTTCAAGTCTGGTTCTCCCGCTTCCTCGACATGATGCGAAGTTATTTGCCCGACGAGCCTCAGGAGATCGACCCCCGCATCAGCAAGCTGTGCGCTTATATGCAGATGAACCTGGACCGAAGGCTTGCGCTGCCCGACCTGGCCAAATATTTGTATATCAGCGAAAGCCATCTGCGCCTGCTGTTCCGCAAAACGATGGGGATTTCGCCTTCGGAGTATTTGCGGCAGCTTCGCCTTCAGCGCGCGAAGGATCTGCTCGTCAATACGTCCTACTCGCTGAAGGAAATTGCGGAGCTTTCCGGCTTCGAGACGCTGAATCACTTCAGCCGGGTGTTCAGCACGTACGAGTCCGTTCCGGCCGTCCAATACCGGAAGCGCTATTACGGCAATGCTCAGGGGTAGCCGGGGCCATCGCCGGCCAGTGCCGCACAGCGGAAAGCCCGTTACGCACATGGCATGCGAACGGGCTTGGCATAGCGGAGGAAGCTGAAGCGGGCTTACTGCCGCGTAGTTCTTTATTTCGCATCGGAGGGCGAAATTTGCCCATTTCATAATTGTGATGATCCGGCGCCATATGCCTGCCGTGCCCGGAAAATCGATATCCTGGCATCAGCAGACAGTACGCCCCTCATTAGGCCTTTGGAGCCCCTTTGATTTTCCGCAAATCGATAGGCCCGGTTGGTCCTTCGCCATCGTTTTTGCCCTTCCAATATTTCATGTACTCCTCTTTCTTGAGGACATTCGCCCTCTTCGTCCATTTCTCGTACTCGTCGCTAAGCCGCTTCACGACCTCGGGCTGACTTCCGGCCAAATCATGCATTTCCGTCCCGTCTTTCTCGAGATCGTACAGTTCCCACGGATATTTCTCGAATTTTACCAGCTTCCAGTTGTTGTTCCTGACGCCGCAGTTACCCTCATGCTCCCAAAATAAATATTGCTTGCTCGTCGTGTCGTTCTTGAGAATGGACAGCATACTGGTTCCTTCAGCCGGTATAATCTTATGTCCTTTATATTGCTCCGGATATTTGGAACCGCTTACCTCGAGAACCGTCGCCATCACATCGGTGAGCTGCGCAGGCTTTTTCCTCAGCGCGCCTTTCTCCTTCAAGCCGGCAGGCCAGTGCACGATAAATGGAGACGCGATGCCGCCCTGATGGATGTAATGCTTATGCATGCGGAAGGGAGTATTGGATAAAGTGGCCCATCCGGCACCGTAATGACCGTTGCCCTCGGCGTAACCCGGCCCGCCGGGCAGCTTCGTCGTATCTCGAATATTGAGGAATTCGGAATTGCCCCCATTGTCCGACAGAAATACCAGGAACGTATTGTCGAGCTCACCGGACTTCTCCAGCGTTTGAATAAGCCGCCCGATATTTTGGTCCATGCTGTCGACCATCGCGGCATATACCTCCATCGCCCGGAGCCTCCAGGACTTGGAGTTTTCTTTCTCCCAATCGCCGGCTCCCGAATCGTTCATGGAAGGCAGCTCCCACTTCGGATCGATGATGCCCCTCTCCTTCATGCGGGCAAATTTCTCCTGGCGCAGCGCATCCCAGCCCCGGTCGAACCGGCCTTTATACTTGGCGATATCTTTGTCTCTCGCCTGAAGCGGGAAATGCGGAGCCGTATACGACATGTACAGGAAAAAAGGCTTTTCCGGCGTCGCGCTCATATGATTCTCCAGCAGACCGATCGCTTTATCCGTCATATCGTCCGTTGCATAATAATTTTTGCTGATGGACTTGGGATCGACCTTCACCCCGTTCAGCGAAATGCTCTCTGTGGCGTAATAGTCGACGCCGAGATAATGGTAAGCTTTGTCAAAGCCTCTCTGATGCGGAAAAGCGGGGCCCAAATGCCATTTGCCCGACATATACGTGCTGTAACCGTTCTCCTTCAGCACCTCCGCGATCGTCACGCAGCTATCATTCAGCTTCTGCGTATAAGGACCGAAGTAGCCTTGCAGATGCGCCATTCCTGCCTGGTGAGGGTGCAGCCCGGTCAGGAGCGAAGCTCTTGACGGCGAGCAACGGGCCGTATTCGTAAATTGGGTTAGTCGAATTCCGCCTGCGGCCAGCTTATCCAAATTCGGCGTTTCGATCTGGCCGCCATAGCAGCCGATATCCGAATACCCGAGATCGTCTGCCAAAATAATGACGAAATTCGGCTTCTTGTTCATCGCTGCAGGACGCTGCGGAACGCTCCCTTCTCCCGCAGGCAACGCTCCGCCTCCGGGATTCGACGGACTGCGCAGCAGCCAGCTCGCTGCCGAAGCGGCAAGCACGGTTCCTCCTATCGCTCCGAGACCGATCATAAACTGTCGACGCGATAATTTTTTATTCATTCCCATATTCCTCCACCTACACTCTGTTAGAATCATTACGGCCGTCTTGTGCAACCGGACAGCCTGCCATCGTAGATAGAGTTATTATATCAACAGGCGTTACGCGAGCCTACGTCAGGATCGATTAAGCATTTTGCCGATTCGATTAAACTGGGCGATCTCGGTTGGCTGCCGGATCGCCGGATCATTTGGTAGGAGTTCTGTCCTTCTCGGTGACCACATTCAACTGCTTGCCGTCCGATATGATCAAGATGTTGCCATTCAGCCCCGTAGAATAGACGTCCGAGCCTGTCTTTTCGTATCGCTTAAGAACGTCGAGGCTGGCGAATTTATTGTTGCTCAGCACCGTTACTTTCGGCGTTGCCTTGTTTACGAAATCCGGCGAGGAGGAGGAGGCGCCCCCATGATGCGGCGCATGTACGAAATCAACGTCCAGCTTATCGCCGTACTGTGCAATCAACTCCGCTTCCCTGTCCTTGTAGATGTCGCCGGGGAACAGGAATGTATTGTCCTTATAAGTCATCTTGACCACAAGTGAATAGTAATTCAGCGTACTTGCATCGTAATCTTTAATCGCGGCAGGCAGCACGCCCTTCTTCGGACTGAGCACCTCGAATTTCACGTCGTTCCCGAGCTCGAAGGTATCGCCTTCCTCCAACATTTTCTTAGGTATTTTCTTGCGGTCTAATTGAGCAATCACTTTGTTGTAATTATTGGAGGCGGTGTATTCGAAATGTTCCATATAATATGCTTTGGCGTCCTTCACTCGGAGGATTTCGGCGAATCCTCCGAGATGGTCGCCGTGAGGATGCGTGTTATATACGATATCGAGCGTTTTGACGCCCAGTTGATCCAAATACTTGACGACTTGTCTGCCGACATCGGGAATGCCGCCATCGATCAGCATCGTTTTCCCGTCCGGGCTCGTGATAAGATAGCTGTCCCCCGTTCCTACCTTTGGATCTTTCAGGTGAAAATAACGGATAGTCAGCATCCCCTTATACTTCTCCACATCGAATACTTCCTTCGTCCGCAGCTCCGGCTCGTTCTTCGTCTGCTCCTGCGGCAGCGGCACGGCCGCTTGCTTTGGCTCTGGACTGACTTGTGCACAGGCCGCCGCAATGAGTAAAACGCTTACAGAAAATACCCCTGCAGCTTTCAGTCCGAGCCTCCTGATTGAATCTTTCATATAATCATCCTACCTCTCCGCCGTATAAAATAAAATCGAATAGAAATGACACCGGTGTCATAACTGCTTATAAAGTAGTACGAATCTCTTCGCTTGCGATTAATTAAATCTTATATTACATAAATTGTCAATGGCTATCTATGGATCATGCCCACCTAGGTTTGTGCCAACAGTGGTTGTACACATCCCGGCTCTCTAAGTATAATAGGAACCGGAACATATGGAATAGGTGGGGAGTTCACTTTATGGAAAAGATCACGTTCGAATCCGTCGTTATTCCTCGCTCGCAGAGGAGAGTCATGATGTACCGGGGTCGGGAATATCACATATTCATTAGTACGCCTGTCGAACCCCCGCCTCCATCCGGTTTTCCGGTTATTTATTTGTTAGACGCCAATTCGGTGTTCGGCACGATGACTGAGGCGATCCGTGCGCAGTCGCGGTTTCCCGAACGAACGGGAGTATATCCGGCCATTGTGGTGGGGATCGGCTACGATACCGAGATGCCTTTTCACCCTTCCCGCCATTATGACTTTACCCTCCCTGTCCCAAGGAGCCAGCTGCCACCCAGCCCGGATGGTAAAGAGTGGCCCGAACAAGGCGGTGCGAAAGCATTCTTAACGTTTATCGAGGAAGTGCTCAAACCGACAATTGCCCGCGATTTTCCCGTCGACGCCAGCAAGCAGACGTTGTTCGGACATTCGCTCGGAGGCTTGTTCGTCTTGTTCGCGCTGTTCACGCAGCCGTACGGCTTTCACAATTACATTGCCGGCAGCCCTTCAATCATCTGGAATGAGCAAAAGCTGCTTGAGAAGGAGCGCCTGCTGGCCGGGCTGCTGCAGGACAACAGGCAGATCCGACTTTTGCTCGCAGCCGGGGAGCTGGAACATACGCATGCAAGCTTAGTCAATGCGAAAGCCCAAGCGCTTGCAGAACGTATGTCCGCCATTGGGAACGACGGTCTCGCTGTCGAATACAGGGAGTTTGCGAATGAAAGCCATATTTCCGTACTGCCCGTCTTAATCAGCCATGCGATCCGTTTCGCCTCGAGCACAAACGCCTGATAACGTCCTTCGCGTCATGCATTTGCCGGAGCTATCGAACAATCACCGGAGAGATTCTGAGATGCTGAAAAATCCCCTAAGAGCGTCGCTCCTAGGGGATTTCACTTTCACTCTTCATCCCGTGCTGAATTGTGCCGGATCAGGCTTTCGGACCGGGATAGATGAATCGCATGGCGTTCGGAAAATATTGATTGAAGTAGCTGTGATCGTGCACCCCTTGCAGGTCGGTCTCGAACTTGAGTTTGCCGCTCCCTCCGGGAATTTTCCCCTTCAATATTTCGTACGTCTTCTTGTTGTTCGGGACCATATATTGCTGCAGCGTGGCCCGGCCTACGCCCTCTTGCTCTCCAACGTACATATACATGCGAATTTCGTCTTGAGCGAACGAACGGCTTTCCACAAACTCCACGAACTTCTCGTACCACAGCGAAGCGGACATTAACGCGAAGCGGCCGAAAAATGCAGGCTTCTGAAAGGCAGCATACAAGGAAATCAACGCGCCCAATGATCCGCCTGTGATTCCGGTTTGCGCGGGATCCGAAATGATCCGGTACTTCTCCCTCACAAAAGGAAGGACCTTTTCCGTTACAAAGGCCAAATAAGTATCGCCTTCGCCGTTAAAGAATCCGTCGCTCCGGAGCTCCGGTGCTTTCCACGGCGTGTACTCATGGTTGCGCTCGATCGGCTCAATGCCGACGAATATCACTTCCTGCGTCACGCCGCTTGCAAAGTCTTCCTCCAAGGCAGTCATTGAATCAGCGAACAAATAAGTACCATCCTGCACAATGACCGACGGATACTGTGCGGACGTATTTTCGCTATAGGAAGGCGGCGTATACACGTGAACCGTCCGATTTTCAAAGGAAAGCGTATCAATTGTTCCCTTCATTTGCATCATCTCCTCTTATGCTTTGCCTTTGTACAATAAATAGATGAAATACGGAATGCCGATCACCGCAGCGACCAGGCCGACAGGAATTTCGGCAGGCGCGACATTCTTGGCGATATAATCGGCGGTGAGCACCAGGAACATGCCGATCAATCCGCTGACCGGAAGCACATACCGGTGCTGGATTCGAACCAGCTGCCTTGCAATATATTCATTTTATTGATAATGATTATCAACGTCAACAACTTCATATGCAAAAGAGCGCCTCCTTGATGGCGTTGGGGCTCGGACCCTTGGACACTCCATCCCATCGAGACGCTCTCCTTTGGACAAAGCCGTCTAATCGTTACCGCCGCTCGGATCTTCGCTTGCCCGCAATCGTGAGAATTCCGGCTATCGTCAGCAAACACCCTAATATAAACGGAGGAATAAAGTACGCGAGCGCTTCCGTGTCCTCCCAGTGCAATGTAAAACCGCTGCATCCGTTTGGACTCATGCCGCAAGCAAACGCATTGAGCCAAATCCACAAGAGAGCGGTGGCGATGCAAATCAGAACTCCAATGATTGTGAGGACCATACCGAATCGTCTCAATCCATTCTCTCCTCCGTTCCGATTTTGCGTAAATTGAAAGTCATGATAAGTAACTTATTCATCGATATGCCATATTATCCCTTCTCCGGGCTGAGCTTTCTCTTGCAAAACATTCGATAGTCGGGGACATGGAGCATCGCATGACGGATTGACGAAGCCATACATAAAGAGAGGGCATCCGACTTGGGAGCCCCCTCTTCCTTGCACGCTATTTACGAAAGATACAATGCTTTCAAGGCGGACGCATCGCTGAATAGAACGGACGCTGCCTTGCTCGTTGCTTTGGCTGATGCCGCTTTACCGCCGAGGTGCTTGATGAAATCGTCGAGATGCTTGGCGGCCTTGCCCCGATCTCCCTTGTCGATAAAATGCTGCGCCTGCTTGAGCGAATTCGTCAACTGGGCCGCCAGCGAATGTTCAATCTCGCCGGATCCGATGTAGAACTCAAGCTCGCCTTGCAAGGAAGGAAGCGTGACGCCGACGGTCAAGGTGACGCGATTGGTCGTATACGTCGTTCCGTTTATCGTTACTTCCGCCCATATGTCCGAAGTGCCGGGGCTTAGGGCAGTCGGCTTGCCGTATACGAAATCAATGACCGACGCATTGCTGCTGTGGAATACCGGATTGCGCTGCTCCAGCCCTTCGATCACGCGTCTTTTCTCCAGCAGCCCCTGAATCGTGACGTCGGCCGTCTGACCTCGCAGCAATTCGGTTAGCGAAACGTTCAGCTGTGCACCGACAGGCTTAAGTACGAGTCCCGGGATCGAAAGCTTAAGCAGGTTGGTTTCCTCCGTCAAGTAAAATTGGCCGAAATCGTCCTGCGTCATCCAGTTGCGAAGACCGGCATCGCGAATGACGGTAAGCTGCTTCGTCGCCGCATGAATCGTAAAAAATCGGCTGCCCTGCACTCCGTATACGTTCCCGTCGGTCCCAATGGTGAACTGGGCGTCCCTCCATATGGCGCTCGAATACGATTTCGTGCTGATTTGCTGCGTATGGACGATCTGTCTTGTCACCGGATCGAAAATAAACAGCGTATCTTCATCCGATCCCCATATATTGCCGTCCGGTCCGACGATCAGCTCGGTGATCGCCTTCTTCCCTGCAACCGGCGTGATCTCCAGCACTTTTTGCTTCTGCTCTATATCCCAAACGAACAGCTTCGCTTCCGTCGCGACAGGGTCTTGGCCGAGCCCGCCCCAGATGCCTGAGCCGCCGTAGATGAATCCGTCCTTATACGTTACCGCGGTCACGCTCTGTCCGTCGACGACGTTCGGGTACGCTTCCCGCACCCGGGTGTTCAGGTCGTAAATCACGAGCGCACCGCCAAGCAGGCCGTAATCCGGAACCGTACCGACGACGATTTTATCCCGGTCCCCGATGATCGTCCCCGCGAGCGCGCGGTCCTGCTGCCCGACATCATAGGCCGAGAACAGCAGCTTCGGATTCGGTTGAACCGGATCTTTCACATTCCACGGCTTAGCCGGATCGAATTCGAACACCTTCGCATTCGGATAAGCGGCGAAATACAGCTTGCCCTTATGGCTGTAGATCCGGTCTGTCTGGGTTGCCGGCAGTTTTTGCCCGAGACCGAGCGTTTCGTTGGTGTATTCCGTTTTGACGCCTGTCAACGGATCGTATATCGCATTGCCGCCCGACAAATAACCGCTTGTGCTAATCTTTCCGTAGGTTGTTTTCTCTACGGTTTGAAGCGCTGTAGGCTCACCCTCGACAGGAATGATCGTGTACTTGATATGGCCTGTGCTCAAATTGTATTTGAATATGCGGCCCTCTCTCGTAAAACCGACCAACGAATAGCCCGGAAAATCCGTTTCGCCCAGCTGCGCGAACGTAAATCCGTACGCATCGCCGTCCGTGTACACATTCAGCGACTGGTATGTTCCCGTATCCAGATCATAGTATCCAAGCCGCGAGTTTGCGGTATAGTACACTTTATTGTCGACTGGAGACTTCGGCGAAACGAGGCGCGATGTGACCGTGCCGGACGTTACGTCGAACTGCTGCGTCTCCAGATCCATCGCCACCGTGCCTCCCGGCGAGAACCGCATAAACAGCTTGCCGCCGGATACCGTCATGTCGAAAATAAATTCCGCCGAAGCAAACTTGGCGGGAAGCGGGATCTCGATCTTCTCTCCCGTATCGACGTTATACTTGATCAGATGCGCGTGGGAGCCGATGCCAAAATAGTACGAGCGCCGCTCTTCGTCATAAGCGACCGAGTACGTATACGCCTCATCCGGCATGACGGAGCCGAGATTCGTCAGTTGATTGCTCGCGATGCTGTACTCGAAAGCTTCGCTCTTATTGTAGGTGCCTCCGATCAAGGTGCCGGCCGGACCGTTCTTCATATCGAAGGTTTGCGAGCCGACCGCTTTGCGGATGAATTGTACTTTGTCCGCTCCCGGCACATACTTGAACAAGTAGCTTGGCGTACCCGCCAAATAGACGGTCCCGTCCGGCTGTACGGCCAGTCCGCGGACGTATGTGGAGGCGTATGTCGTATTGCCGACCTTCTCCGATATCGCAATTTGCGCGATCAGCGTTTCCGTTCGGACATCGACGACGAGCAGACTGGCCGGGTTGCCGACCAAGGTGGAGTATGCGAGCAGGTTGCCCGCCGCATCGCGGCCGAATGCGGCCCTGTGCGTATTGATCGTATGGATTTGGGGCCCGACCGTTGTAATTTCATACGGGATCGTCCCTCCGTCCTGCGGTTTCACCGCAAAGGAGAGGTCATCGACGTACGTTTGCCCCACACTTGCCGAAGCGGTATAAACCAAGATTCTGGCTACCGTGGCGGCAGCCGGCGCCTGGGATTCCGTGCTCACATCGGTCCAGGCGGCAGCCGGCTTTAACGTAGCAAGGGATGCCGGCGCAATATAGCCGGTTACGGCATTATCGCTCGCGCTTCTGTAATACCGGACAGCTGCATAGATCGTGCCGCTCGTATCGTTCGTTTGGACGTGGAAGACATACTTGTTCCCCGCCGTCACGTCGATAGGATCGCTGTACACGACGATGGATGCGTTCGTTGCGGTATCGGCAACAAATAGGCTGCTGCTGCCGGAATGACTGCTGCGGTCATTCACTTCCACTGTAATGCCCGGCTTGATCGCGCCCGCACCGCCGTATAGCGACCATCCCGGAATGGAGCCGTCCTCATTCAAGGGAAGCTCAAAGCCGGGATTCGCGATCAGATTCGGCATCGCGGCGTCGGCACGGACTGGCTGAAGCGGAAGCATCCCCGATACGACGGTCAATAGGATGGCAAGCAGTGCAAATATCAATGGTTTCGTACGCCACATGATTCGGTTACACCCTCCACTGAATCGATTCGAATTCGAAACAGCTTGTTCTCCTTCGTGTAACCATCGTAATCGTACGATGAAACGCCTGCTTTGCTGAAAGTAATGCATTGGGGTCCGTATTTGACTGTACGTGCGCGAATTATAGCCCTTATGGTTTATTATGATGTTGAGAAAGATCCGGACATATCCCAATCCGTTTCATTTCTGCCCGCCTTCTTGTACTTCGAGCTTCGGATCAGCTCTTTCAATATGCGCTCATATTCATCCGCATCAAACGGCACATCGACCATCGCTTTTTTAAAGGAAGAAAGCATAATGCCATTGCCGATGGTAAGTCCCTTGATCCCTTCCGTGCCATGCGCGATCAATTCGCCTCCGCCTCTCAGGATCGCTTGAACGAATGCTTCCGTGACAACCTTATGACCGTTCGGCTCGGATTTTCTCACCGGAATTTCCGTATACCAGCTCTCGACGTTATCAAAGCCGCTCTTCGATTCCCGCAGATGCTGCAGCATCGAGATGCGGTTTTTGTAAAGAATGATCTTCCCGTTCTCATAGACCAGCTTCCCGTTCTCTCCGATAATTTCCATCCGGTTCGTTCCCGGTGACTCGGCCGTAGTCACGATAAAATGCCCGATCATGCCATTCTCATGTTCAAAATAGGCGGTGACCTCGTCCTCTACTTCAATATTGTGGTATTTGCCGATATGAGCGTGACCGCTGATCCGTGCCGGAAGACCGAACAGCCATTGATACGTATCCAGATTGTGAGGACATTGATTCGTCAGGATGCCGCCGCCTTCCCCGGCCCAGGTGGCGCGCCAATCGCCGCTGTCGTAATAAGCCTGGGAACGGAACCATGCCGTATTGATCCAGGTGACGCGGGTCAGTCTTCCGAGCTCGCCGCTATCGACGATGTCTTTCAGCTTTTTATAGAACGGCAGCGTACGCTCCTGGAACATGATGCCGAACATCAGATTCGGATGTTCCCGATTCGCTTTCTCGTAAGCAGCTAGCGACTTTTTCGCATCGTTCACGTGGACGGCCAGCGGTTTCTCGCACATGACATGCAGCCCTCGCTCGAAGGCATCAACGGAGATTGTCGTATGATCGTAGTGCGGGACTGCGATGATGACCGCCTCCAGTCCCGAACGATCGAACAGATCGGTATGGCTATAATAGGCGTCCGTGCCGCATTCCACGGCATACTGATCTGCCCGCTCCTTCACGGTATCGCATACGCCAACCAGTTCGACATGATCCATCGCGCTTAAATACCGAATATGCGTACGTCCGATATTGCCCAAACCGACCAACCCGATTTTCACTTTATGCTGAACGCTCATCTCAATCCCTCCCGACTTAATTCCAAGTCATCGACGCTTCTTGCAGCAGCTTCTTCAACGCTTTCACGGCATAGACGAAACGCTCCGCTCCATCCTGCTCCGGCAAATATTTTTGCAAATGCGGCTCAAGGGAAAGATAGCCGGAGAATTGATTCCGTTTCAGATGCTCAATGAAAGCCGCGAATTCGCCGTCCCCTTCGCCGGCCGGAACGAAAATGCGCTTCTCCGAAAGGGCGTCCTTCACATGAACATACGCCAAGTAAGACTCAAGCTTCGGCAGCGCTTCGGAGACGGGCTTGACCCCGTTCATGACGAAATTGCCTGGATCCAGTGCAAGCCGTAGGCGCGGGGAATCGCATGCGGCTAATACATCGAGGCAGCGATCGGCCGTATTGCCGTACACGCCGCTCTCGTTCTCCAGGACCAGCGTCACCTGATATGACTCCGCCAAGCTAACCAGCTGCTTCAAGCGGGAGATGACTTCTTCCCGGTATGTCGCATGCTCCCCCTCGGCGACGAAGTAAGAGAATACGCGAATATAAGGCGCGTTCAAGAAGCCCGCAATTTCGCCCGCCCGCTTCATATGGCTAAGTTCCTGTTGAAAGTCGTCCTGCATCTTGAATTTGCCGATCGGCGAGCCGATGGAGGAAATCCGGAAGCCCCGGGCGTCCAGCAGCTTTTTTACGCGCTCCAATTCGTCATCCGTCAGCTTGAGCACGTTTTTGCCCCAGACGCCGCGAAATTCAATATGGGAGATGCCTTCAGATTCCAATACTTCCATCTGCTGCTCTAGGTCGGCACCTATTTCGTCTGCAAAACCGGTAATCGTGACCATGAAATTACACCTTCCTCTTATCGTATTCGCCCTGCTTCCGTTCGATTGCCCGTACGGTCAACGTCAGTTGAAGCTGTTCTGATCTTAAATCGTTCACATTGCAACTATGGTTCACCGTATATTAAGCGCTTACATAATGGATTTATGCCGATTTCCGTCCTGCTCCCGATATCGATATGCCCGCCAATCCGGTATTCGAATCCGAATGATCCCGATCCCCCTTCGCGCGTTTGGTAGGTTTGACACTTTTTATTGTAGCAAAACGGACGATGTACAACGATGATTGTCATTGACCGGATTCGAAGCCGGAATGAACTGAAATTGACTTTTTAATCCGCTCGCGGAACTGTTCCGGCGTATCCCCTACATACTTCCGGAACACCCGGCTGAAGTGCGTCACATGCTTAAACCCGAGCTCGTAACCGATCTCGGTAACGGTTCTTCGCTTCTCCTCCATCAGGAAAATCATTTTCGCCTGGTTGATTCTGCGCTGGTACAAATAGTTGAAGATCGTCACCCCGGTCACTTCGCGGAAAATTCGCGACAAATAATACTTATTGACGTGCATCGATTTCTCCAGCTGCTCGAGATTAAGATCTTCCGCATAATGCTCTTCAATGAATCGGATCAGCTCCTGCACATGATATTCTTTTTGCGAGGCGAGTTCTTCCTTGTGTCCGATCGGCTTCTTGAAGAAGTGGAACACCATAAACATCAAATCCATGAACGCCACGCGAAACCGGTTCATCGATACCTCGTCGGTCCGGGAATGAAATTGCTGCATCGTTTGCAAGGCGGCTTCAAATTGCTGGCGGTCCTCCCCCTGCAAGTTTATTTTATAATTTTTCAATTCCTCGAACGGCTCCAGCACGTTGACGGTAAATAAATGCTGAACAGCCTTCCGGACATAATCCGGTTCAAAGTTAATAAGGGAACGGACGTACTTGAAGTGCTCATCGACTTTCGCATTCGGGCAGTGCAGCGTCATCCCATGCATAATGAGAAGGTCCCCCGGAGCAAGGACATGGATTTGATCTCCAATCAAGTAGTTGCCTTTTCCCTCATGAAAATAAAAGATTTCAAAATTGGGATGCGATTGAAAAACCGAACGGAATGGCGTCGATTTTCGATATACGAATTCAACCATTTTCAAAGGCTCCATAAGCTGCACCCTTTCCTGCGTTATCGATAAGCAGATCGCTGGAGAAAGAAACATGTGTCGGCTAAACGTAAAAGCTTACTGTCATTTCCTAATAAAAGGCTTAACCATATCCTCAGGTGTCCCGCCGATGAGGAGCAGCAGCAGCCGATTTCCAATATGAAGTGCCGCATAGATCACGGCGGCCACCAGATAGCCCGACCTTATTAAGCCGTAAGCCGCTGCTCCGACGAGCACAAACTCGATGATGACGACTGCAGCTATAGGTAAAGCGATCCTGGCTTTGGGAGAGATGAAAAGTCCCCATACTATGGCAGCTATTAGCGGAAGCCCTGCAGTGAGGACGATACTCGAAACAGTCCCGTCCGCAAGATGATAACCCCCAATGCCCAAGGAGGCGAGGAGGATCAGCTCGAGTACGAACCGGATCACAAGATTGAAGGCGATGAACATGATTGCGCTCCTTTTGCTGCGAAATTTCAGTCATACAACGAATTGGATATTCTACGCACGCATCCGATCTCCTCTATTTCCATAGGATTGCGCATCCGATTGTATCCCGCAAGTAAAAAAGCACACCGGCGTATGTGTGCGTCTCCCCGCCACAAACCGATGTGCTTCGAATGAAATTTTCGATCGAGCCTCTACAATGCAATGCGGTAAAGCACTTCATTCACGGCAAAATAAATTCCGTCTGGGTGCTCCGTGGCGGCCCTGACGATTCCAGGTAGCGCGACCTGCTCCACCTGTCCGTTCTCCGTGTCGATGAGCAGCAGTTTTTTTCCGCAAAAGGCGCCGACCGTCCTGCCTTGACGAGCATACACGAGCCAGCTGCACGGCGCTTCCGTAGCGATCGCCAGCTCTTCCCGGAATTCCAGGCGAGCGGGATCGAATACCCGAATCTCATGGCTAACGCCTACGTATACGTTCCCTGCCGCGGCAAGGATGGCATTGCCCATCTTTTCATGGGACGCCAGCTGTACCGAATGGATCAAGCCCCGATCCGGATGCCAGACACCAAAGTAACCCTGCACTTCGCGGAAAGGGAGGCCGCTGGCGCCGCCATTGGTAGTGAAGTATACGTAACGATCGTCGGCGGCTACCCCCGCGACCTGCTGCTCCGGCACACCATTGTTCCATACTTGGACTTCCCGTGTCTCGGGATCCACTCGGGACAAGGCTCCGCCGTACGTCCCGTACTTCGCCGACCATCCGGTCCACAGTCCGCCGTCCGGTCCGATCACCGTGCGCCCCTCCGGCCTCACGAAATCCGGCTTCACCGGCTTAAGCGATATGGGATTCGCATTGCTCAGTTGATCCCAAGGCTGCTCGGGATCGTAGACAATATGATCGCCACCGACGTAAGCGGACATAAATAGCTTGCCCCCGACAAAACGCATGCCGTATACTTCGCCGCCCGCGTTGCAGACGGAAGACGAATTCCAGTACGTGCCGTCCGCCGGGTTGAACCGAAATATCGTCTGTCCGAATCCGCATGCCCCCCAGATTTGCCCTCCGTCATCGACGGTCAAGGTGTGGATGCGCGTGGCCGGAGCGTCGACGGGAATCCGCTTCAGTACCGGTACCTCATCCAAGGAGTCGATAATGTAGTAATCCTGCCCCCGGACACCGCCCCATCGTCCATTCGCCAACGGGAACGCACGGACCTTGTTTCCGTTCGACAGCACCGCTTCTCTTCGAGGCAGCCTCTCTTCCCATCCGGTGCCTTCCAGCCGTTCAAACGTCGCAGCATCATAAAACTGCCATTCCTGATCTTTCGCCGTAGCAATAAAGTCGGAGTTCGCTTCCCGGGCGATGAAGCCCGGTGTGCCGAAATTTCGGAATGTGCCGGATTCGATATGATACGCTTTCAGGAACGGTTCATCGTATCCGCCTGAGACGAGGATGTATCCGGGTACAGCATGAAAATGACGGCTGTACAGATTTTTGGGATTGTCCGAGACGCGTCCCAGGTTCTCCAGCTTATGCTCCTTCGGATCGTAGCGCAGTAAGGAGCAGCCCGGCCAAGTACCGCCATAGATCAGGTCATCCGATCCGAGGACTATGTCCCACACATATTTCTCGGATGGGTCTCGCAGCGGTTCGGCCCATTCCCGGGTCCGCAAGTCCAGGCTGTGCAAATAAGCATGGTTCGGACATGTGCCCACAATCAGCTTCTCATTATGCCAGTTCACAAGCCCCCAAGCCCCTTCGTCGCCCGGAAGCGCCAGGCTCTCCCCTTGGCCGGTCTCGGTGTCGATGAAGATCAGATTGCCGGTTTGTCCGGCGGCAAAGTTGGACAGTACGATCTTCTCGCGACCGTCGAACGGATCCGTCATTACCGTACTCGCTAAAATATTGAAGTTGCGACAAGGTCTGCTCATTTCCGTTAGACGCATCCCTTCGCGGTCAACAACGTTCATCGTCCTCACCTTTTCCCCGATAAAATAATTACATGTATTATACCTATACCTAAATTATAGAGCCGACCTTGTGTCGTGGCAACAAAAAAAAGAAAAAGGGTTGTTCCGAAGGTCGGTATGACCTGTCATGACAACCCTTGGCCGCAGCTTCGCGCGCGGTATGTGCGGTTATGCCGCCGGTCCGCCCTTAATGATCGCTTCCAGCTGGCGTGCCGTATCGTAGACTTGCTGCAGCGGGTTCGCGGAGTACAGGCCGATCTCGGCGGTAAGCGTGTCTGCGTAGCCGATTTCCTTCAGCGCCGCAACGACCTCCGGCCAGTTGACGTCGCCGGCAAGCAGCGGAACGAACCCGCTTCCGTTGCCGACGGCGGTCTTAAAGTCCTTGACATGGACTTTGACGATCCGGCTGCCGAGAATGCGAATCCATTGCTGCGGAAAGCCGTACAGCAAAATGTTCCCGACGTCGAAATAAACGCCGGCATAAGGCGAATTCAACGTATCGATATACGTCCGCATCTCCAGCGGGGAAAGCAGAAATTTATTCCATACGTTCTCGATCCCCATGCGGACCGCGCGCTGCTCCGCTTCCGGCAAGAGCCTTTGCAGCTCGCTCAAGCTTCGTTCGTAGCAGTCGTCGTAAGAGGTGGCGGCATTGACGACACCGGGCACGACCAGCACGGTGTCCGCTCCCATCCGCTCCGCCAGATCGAGCTGCTTCATCACGACATTGCGGCCTTGCGCCCTTACGTCCGGATCCGCCGACGACAACGGATTTTTCCCCATCAACGAAGTAGAGATGCTGCGCAGCTGTATGCCGTGATCCCGGGCGAGCTTCGCGATCGCATCCGCCTCGCTCGGCGTCGTATCCATCGTCAGTCCTACCCCGCCGGCCGGGTTCACGTTCAACTCGACGGCGTCGAATCCCGCATCGCGGCTCATGGCAAATACGTTATGTAACGGCGTCCCTACGGGAAAGCACCATTGATTCACGCTTTTCAGCATAACGGTTTCCTCCATTCTCTATTGCCGGTCCGCACCGGTCCCGAACGTAAGGGTACGGCCGGTGCTCGCCGATTCATTGGCGGCCAGCGTCACCTCGAGCGTCGCTACGGCTTCGTCGTAGCCGCACAGCACCCGCTCCTGTCGGCCCGTCCGCACCGCTTCGATGAACGCCTTGTCTTGCTCAAGGGTGTAGGCGGCGCCAAGCTTCTCTTCCAGCTCTTGGCTGTTATCGACGATGCGGAGCGTCGCTCCCTTGATCGCTACATAGAAGTCGGAGCCGATCAATTCAACGTCGCCGCGTCCGAACTTCTTGGACATGCATGCGGTGCTGAACGAACCGACCGCTCCGGACTGCAGCGAGAACGAGATGATGCCGACATCCGGAATCGTCGCATCCGGATATTCCTTCCGTATCGCGCGCTGCTCATACCGCGCATGCACCTCCCGGAATTCGCCGGCCAGGTAACGGATCAGATCGACCTGATGCGTAGACTGCTCGACGAGCTGCCCGCCCGATTTGTCCATTTGCCGGAACCAGGGAGTCGGCGGCAAGCTTCCGATTCGGTAAGCGAGAACCATGTCGACCGTTTTGTCTGCGAGGTACGCTTTGGCTTTCTGCACCGATTCCAGATAACGCAGACAATACCCGGACGAATGGATGATGCCCGATTCCTTGATGATTCGGCTTTTGGAGCGGGCGGCCTCCAGATCAAGACCGACCGGCTTCTCCGAGAGCAGGTGAATGCCTCTACGTGCGACGGACTCTTCGATCCCGTCTCTGGCAAATGGCGGCGTGCATATAAACACGGCGTCGACCATCCCTGACTGCAGCAGCTGCTCACTGCTGTCATATACTTGCATCTGGTACTGCTTCCCGATCTGCCGTGCCCGCTCGGAGCTCACGTCATGCACCGCCGCCAGCTTCGCGTGCTCCAGCTTTTGCAGCGTTTTCATATGATGCTCGGCCATGCCGCCTGCTCCGATAAAACCAATTCTCACCTTGTTCATGTGCGAATCCTCCTTGAATCGGATCGTTATATTCGGATCGTTATATAATGAAGCATAGTGGATGTGCCGGGGAAAGTATTTATGCATATCCAACTGGAATTTACGCAAAAAATCAAAAATTTAATAATCTCTTTTATCATCTCATAGGAATGAAACACGATTACACATATACTAATTAGTGAGAAATGGTCTTCGTGCAGCAGCGAAGCCCGCAGTGGCCCGTGAACATACCGTTGGGAGGTCGTGTTTGGTTATGGATGTTCATCTTACTCTATTCAATCAGCCTTATAAAATTGACCATGTCACAACAAATCTCATGAGCGGGAGAAAAGGACGAATTACACGAACGCACCGTCATCCCGTGTTTCACTTCATTTACATTACCGAAGGACGGGGCGAGTTTGAAATCAACGGCAGCGTATCCCAAGCGGAGCCCGGTTACTTATATATTATTCATCCGAACGAATGGCATGCGTTCAGCGGCAGCGAAGAAGAGCCGTTATGCGATCTGGAGAGCACGTTTCTGCTGCTTGACGCTTGCGGTCAACCGGCCGTTCTCAATTATTTTGACGTTATCGAGCAAGGACGGCACGTGGTGCTGCCGCCTGCTTTAAGAGGGGCGCCGCTGGTTGTTCCGCCGGAGTACAGGCCGCTGCTCGTTGAAGGGTTCGAGCGCATCATCGATGCGAAAACATCGTTTTTTTCGAAAGAGTATCTTAGCGTGCTCCTTCTGGAGCTGCTCGCGCGATCGGAAGAAATCATTATGCGCATGAACGGGCCGGAATTGGCCCAGCCTTCCCATTCGCTTGATTCGGTCCACACGACGGCATCCCGGCTCAAGAGCTGTTTGCATAATTGCCTGGACAAGCCGGTCACCTTGCGGGAGCTGGCGGATACGGTGCATTTGACCCCCAATTATTTATGCCGCCTGTTCAAGGAATATCTCGGGGAAACGCCGATGAGCTATTTGCAGCGCATCCGCTTGCAAGAAGCACGAAGGCTTCTAACGCACACGGATCTGCCTATTGCTGCAATCTCCGAGAAGCTTTGCTATGAAGAGCCCTCCTACTTCGCCAGATTGTTCCGCAAACGGTATGGCATCTCGCCTACCGAATACAGGCGAGCCCGATGGTCCTCTAGCGATAACAGGTTAATATAGTATTCAAACGCTGTAATTTTGTACTCCTGAGCAGACGCTATTTTCGACTATACTTGAGTGTATCCGAACCAATAAGGAGTTGAACCGAATGAAGCTTTCCATCGAACAGATCATTGAATTTCAGACCAAAGGGTTTCTGATCGCAGAGGACGTGCTGACAGATCACGATTTGCAGCCGGTGATCGACGAGATCAACCAGATCATTGAAGAACGGGCGAATGCGCTGTACACTCAAGGGAAAATCCGCGATTTGCACACGGAGGCGCCATTCGAAAGACGCTTCTGGCTGCTGCTGCAGCAATGCCCGGACATCGGCAAAGCGTTCGACATCATGCATCTCCGCGGCAAAGCGATGTTCAACTTTTTGAAAAACGACCGGTTGCTCGATGTCGTCGAATGCATCTTGGGCAGCGAAATCATGTGCAACCCGATCCAGCATTTACGTGCCAAGATTCCAATGGCCCCCGGATCGAATCGCATCAGCTCGTTCGAGAACGTGCCTTGGCATCAGGATGCCGCCGTCACACTGGAGGAAGCGGACCCTTCCGAGATCGTTACGTTCTGGATTCCCCTCGTCGATGCGACGGCGGAAACCGGCTGTATGGAGCTGATGCCGGACGTATTCAAAAACGGGCTGATCCAACATCAAGCAGCAGGCGGAACGATGATCGTACCGGAGCTGATGCCGGACGTGCAGCCTACGACTGGCGAATGCCGTAAAGGCGGTATCGTGATCATGAATAAATATACGCCTCATCGCGGTACGACGAATTGTTCCAACATCATCCGCTGGTCTATCGATTTGAGATACCATAAAACAGGCGCAGCATCCGGCAGACCCTTCCATCCGTCCTTCGTCGCACGCAGCCGAACCCATCCGGATCTTGTCCTGAACGATCATGAAGAATGGTGCCGGCTCTGGGAAGATGCGCTGGTCCGTGCGAAGGGGCAAAAAGCGCATCGGGTCTAATCGTATTCACCACAAATTGAAAGCGCATTCTTGAGAGGGGACACTCGAAAGGAGAACTGCGTATGACATGGTTGAAGAGGACGCTGCTTGTTGCGACGGCTTGTGTACCGGCTGTTCTATCTTCGTGCGGCGGCATGAGTACCAACGGGGTTTCTACCAAAGACACGGCTCAAGAAAACCGCGAACCGGCGGAGCTGACGATCTTCTATCCTTACCCTGCCGATTGGCCGCCGGATTTGTTCGAGAAAGTGTTCACGCAGCCGATCCAACAAAAGTTCCCCCACTTGACGATTAAATATATTCCCGCTGTGAAGGGCTCCTCTATTAAGGAGCTCATCACGGCAGGGCAAAAGGTCGATATCATCTA
Source organism: Paenibacillus solanacearum (assembly GCF_910593845.1). Lineage (GTDB taxonomy): Bacteria > Bacillota > Bacilli > Paenibacillales > NBRC-103111 > Paenibacillus_G > Paenibacillus_G solanacearum. Next base: position 20,654 of record NZ_CAJVAS010000022.1, read on the forward strand.
TACGTCCAGCGGCGCAACGTTCGGCCAGCTGATCGATAACGGCCTCCAGTACGATATTAGCCCGCTCATCAAAAAGTATAATTACGATTTAAGCAAGCTCGATCCCACCGTCGTGGATATGGCGCGAAAGCTTGCAGGAGATAAAGGGATTTACGGCCTGCCCGTAATTGTACTGCCCAGCACGATGTATTATAACAAAGATATATTCGATAAATTCGGCGTTCCTTATCCGAAAGACGGAATGACGTGGGATCAGCTGTACGAATTGAGCAAGCAGCTTTCCCGGTCCGACGGACAAGTTCAATACGTTGGGCTGGGCGCTTCCTTCGGGCATATGGCGACGTTGAATCAATACTCCCTCCCGCTGGTTGACCCGGCGACCCTGACCACAACCATAAATAAAGATGATCGATGGAAGTCGTTCGTCCAAAATATTATCCGATTTTATCAAATTCCAGGCGTGGCCGGCGTTAGCAAATCGTGGTCGGAGCCGCATGAGCGGAACCGGTTCGTCAAAGACCGGACGGTAGCTATGTTCCTGGCGCAGACCGCGTTATACACGGAAGAGGAGCTGTCCAATATGAACTGGGACTTCGCCTCCTACCCCGTCATGGCGGAAAAGCCGGAAATCGGAGCGCAAGCCTATCCGATCAACTTCTATATCACTTCGCAAAGCGAGCATAAGGAACAGGCGTTCGAAGTGATTTCCTATCTCACTTCCGAGGAATTCCAGTCCATGAATGTGAAGCAGGGCCGATTTCTTACCGCACTGAACGACAAGACGATCCGGGCCTCATTCGGTAAAGAAAATTCCTTATATCAAGGCAAAAATGTAAAAGCGCTTCAACCGCAGCGTTATGCCCCTCCTGCCGTTCCGACGAAGTATAACGGAATGGTTGGCATCAATGCCGGCATTATCGATATGATCAACACGAACAAGGATATCAATACGATGCTCAGAGAAGTGGCGGAGAAGGCCAACAAAAGCATCGCCGACGCCGAAGCGGCCAAGTGATGCATCTAGCGATTCGGCAGCATGAATGGGCAAGCAGCCAGCAGGACATACGACAAAAAAGGTCAAGTTCTTGTCATTCATGCGCGACAAGAACTTGACCGATTACGGGCTTATTGCGCCGGCGACCGGCAGCCCCTTCAAATATTGTTCAAAAGTTGGCCCCGACAACGGCTTGCTGAATAGAAAGCCTTGTCCTTGGCTGCAGCCTTCCTCATTCAAGACGGCCAGTTGCTCCTCGTTCTCGACGCCTTCGGCAATCACATTGAGATGTAACGTTTCGGCTATCGTCAAGATCGCTTTTACAATCGCCTGGCTTTCTTTATTGTGATGAATATCCCGAATGAACGAGGCATCGATCTTCAAGGTGTCTACGGGAAGATGCTTAATATAGCTGAAGGAGCTGTATCCCGTGCCAAAGTCGTCTATGGACGTATGAACGCCCAGCTTGTTAATCTCTTCTATGATCGCGGCCGCAAGATCAATATCGGCGAAGATGCTTTCCGTGACCTCCAGCTCCAGCCATCGCGAATCAAGTCCGGTTTCCTCCAAAATCTGCTTCACCCTATCAACCAGGCCGGCTTGGAAAAATTGGCGGGCGGATAAATTTACGGACAATTTTAATGGCGGATATCCTTGATCTTGCCATTTTTTATTTTGCTCGCAGCCATGACGCAGAACCCATTCCCCCAAAGGCAGGATCAGCCCCGTATCCTCGGCGATAGGAATGAACTTATTGGGCGCTATTCTTCCGAGCTCCGGGTGATCCCAGCGGACGAGCGCTTCCATGCCGATCAGTTGACCGGTCGATAGATGGAGCTTGGGCTGATAATCGATTCGAAACTGCTCGCGCTCAATCGCCTTCTTGAGTTCGTTCTCCAGCAGAATCCGTTCCAAGGAGCGCTCTTCCATCTCGGCATGAAAAAATGAGAACCCATTTCTGCCGTGATTCTTCACATCATACAGTGCCATATCGGCGCGCTTGAGCAGCTCGTTCGGATCTCTTCCGTCCGATGGAAAAAGAGCGATGCCCATGCTGCAAGAAATGGCGCATTGTTGTCTGCCCAGCTCGAAAGGCTCCTGCAGGCTTGCTTGGATGGATCGCGATATGCCTTCTGCCTCCGCGGCATCCGACACGCTCGTTAATAATAAGATGAACTCGTCGCCGCCCAACCGGGCGACCATATCGTTCGAACGAATACAGCCGCGAATCCGGTGGGCAGCTTCTATTAGAATAAGATCGCCGGCCTCATGACCGAGCGAATCGTTGATGTTCTTAAATCGATCCAAATCAAGAAATATAACGGCCAGCTGGGACTGCGAGCGTTTGGCTTGATGGACTTCTTTGCGTAGACGCTCCATAAATAATCTGCGATTCGGCAAATCGGTTAACGTATCGTGATAAGCCAGATGGTGTATACGCTGCTCCGCTCTTTTCCGTTCCGTAATATCCCGCATCACCAGGGACAAGCTGCTGAATTCGCCGGATTGATTAACAATCGGGTTTATTTTCGCTTCCATCCAGTAGTAGGTTCCGTTCATCGCGCGGAGGCGAAACTCCAGGAGCGTCGACGATTTCGTCGCGGCCAGCTGATCGTGAATCGCGCAAGAAACTGCGGCCCGATCTTCCTCGTGCAGCCATTGGGACATCGGTCTGGATTCAAATTCGGACAACGCATATCCGAGTAAGCTTGCATGGGAAGGCGACACATACCTAAATCTTCCCTCCAGATCGATGATGGAGATCAAGTCCGATGAATTTTCAGTGATGACGCGATACTTTTCTTCGCTTTTCCTTAAGTCTTCCTCCATTCGCTTCCTTGCGCTAATATCGTTTCGAATCGATACATACTGATACGGCTTGCCCTGTTCGTTCACAAACGGGACGATGGTCGTATCTACCCAATAAAATGAACCGTCCTTGGCCCGATTCCGTATTTCTCCCCGCCACACGTCCCCGGATGCAATCGTGACCCACATGTGCTTGAAAAACTCGCGGGAATGATACCCGGAATTAAGAATGCGATGGTCTTGTCCAAGCAGTTCATTCCGAGAATATTGGGACATTCGGCAGAACTGTTCGTTCACATAAACCATAATGCCGCGCGGATCCGTGATGGCCACAATGGAGGCTTGGTCCAATGCGTACCTGATATCGGCCAATTCCTTCAGCGCGTGCGTCAATGGGTTGCCCTTATCAAACAAGGCATTTTTCAAAACTGGATAGGTTGAAGAAATAGCTGCTCTATCTGTACTCCGATTTCCCATTTCTCATCACCCGCTTCATAAATTCCCTGCCATTCAAGTGCTTGGTAGAGAACGGTCTATCCTCGCGTCCGATAAAACCCCCGCATCCCCGCCACTTGTACATAGTCTTAAAGACCTAGTTACATAGTATACATGATCTATTGGTGATTTCAATAGCTCTCCAGTTAAAGTTTTCTTGATAAAACCGTTAATGCTGTGAATTTGTCAGCATCGCTTCGCGGATCATATGGAATCATCGAAATCATTTGAATTGCCTATTTGATGATTATAGGTAATTAGTCCTATATTCGTATCGTAGCATAAGTAAAAATATTTTACTGTGATACGTGTCACTGATTCTTTCGGCCTAATCCTATAATTTATTCAGTACAGCCTTGCTTTACAAAACCAGCCGTACCGGAGTGGAGAAGTCCTATGGTCATCCGGCATACCCGATGTACGGTATAAAACGCAACTTGAGAGGGGAACTTCCAATGAATTTATCGATCAGCAAAAAATTGTTCGCGGGCTTCTTGGCTGTTTTAATCATTTTGACTGCAACGGTCGCGATCAGTTATTACCAAATTACGAAGGTGGATCAGCTGTATACCCGCCTAATCGAGGACAAGGCGAAGAAGTTAATTATGATCCAGGAGTTGAACGTAGTGATAAAACGGGAGCAAGTCGCCCTTCGCGGATATTTGCTTGTTGGAGACGACGTGGCCATGCAAAGCTTCACATCAAGCCATACCACCTACCTTCAGCTCAGTAAAGCGTTACAGGAGATCGTCGTTCTTCCGGAAGCGAAGACATTGCTGAGCGAGCTGGACCAAATTGAAAACGAATATTATCAATTTTCAGGCAAGGAATTTCAATTAAAGCAGCAAAATAAAACCGATCAATATGTCGACTTGATCGTCACGCAAGGCCGCGGCATCATCCAAAGGTTCGACGCCAAAATCGATGAATTTACCGCACTTCAACAACAAGTGCTTGACCAGGGAAATAATGATGCGTCCGTTACCGTTCAGCATGTGAAGCTGTGGGTGACACTGCTGGGTGCAATCGCCATATTGCTTGGCATCATCATTGCCCTGTACATCGGCCGGTCCATATCCAAACCGGTAGTGGCGATCGCGGAAGCCGCGGGAAGAATCGCTTCGGGCGATCTGACGGCTGAGGAAATTCGAATCCATAATCGCGACGAAATCGGCGATCTGGCCTCTTCTTTTAACCAAATGACCCGAAATCTCCGCGACCTGATCTATCAAGTCGGCTCCAATGCCGAGCAAGTCGCCGCTTCGGCGGAAGAGCTGACGGCCAGCGCCGAGCAAACGACGAAAGCAACGGAGCAGATTACAGCTACGATGCAGCAGGTGACGACCGATATCGAGAAGCAGTTTCAAAGCATGGAGGAAAATTCCCAGACGGTCAATGAAATGTCCATCGGCATACAGCAAATTGCAAACCGCGCCCAAAGCGTTACAATCCAAGCGATAGAAGCCCATGAGAAAGCTGCGGAAGGCGAGCACGCCATCCAGACGGTTTCCAGGCAAATCCACTCGATCAACGAAACCGTGACCGGCTTGGGAGGCGTCATCCAGAGACTAGGATCACGCTCGCAAGAAATCGGAGCCATTATCGATGTGATTACGGGAATCGCATCTCAGACCAACCTGTTGTCCCTGAACGCTGCCATCGAAGCGGCAAGAGCCGGCGAGCACGGCCGCGGGTTCGCCGTCGTGGCGAGCGAGGTTCGCAAGCTGGCGGAGCAGTCGGCAGGGTCGGCGCATCAAATCTCGGCGCTCATCAATGTTATTCAGGAGGAGACAGACACCGCCGTACGATCCATGGAGACCGCTGCAAAAGAAGTGACCGCAGGGATTGGAATCGTTGCAGCGGCAGGAGCGTCTTTCGCACAGATTCAACATTCTGTAACCGAGGTCAACAATCAAATTCAAGATGTCTCTTCGGCCTCGCAGCAAATGGCAGCAGGTACGGAACAGATGATCCACGCAGCGAAGCTGATTACGGGAATTGCCGAAGCCAATGCTTCCGGCACGCAGGAAGTATCCGCCGCCGCCGAGGAGCAGCTGGCTGCGATGGAGGAGATTTCAGCTTCGGCAGGCTCGCTATCCAAGATGGCGGAAGATTTGCAGCAGCTGATCGAGAGATTTAAAGTATAGCCGTTTGCGAACAACGTATACACTGCTGCGGCTATCAAGCGGTTCACCACAATAGTTAACGTAATATTTATTATGTAAACATATATACTCGACTTGGATAAAAAAACCAGCAAGCGCCCGAACCGATCGGAACGCTTGCTGGTTTGTCTATTGTATTCCTGAAATGGAGCTCCCTGCTTCTTACTTCGCGTTAATATACCCTTCCGCTTTCAGCAGTTCGGCAATCAGCACGGCGCCGCCCGCCGCTCCGCGCAGTGTATTATGCGACAGTCCTACAAATTTGAAATCATAGATCGAATCCTCGCGCAGTCTGCCGACGGAAACTCCCATGCCGCGTTCCAGATCGCGATCCAGCTTCGTCTGCGGCCGGTTCTCTTCTTCGAAATAAGTGATGAATTGCTTCGGCGCGCTCGGCAGCGCAAGCTCTTGCGGACGGCCCTTGTAATTCAGCCAACGATCGAGAATTTCTTCTTTTGAAGGTTTATTCTCGAACGATGCAAACACGGTAGCCAGATGCCCATCCGTTACCGGAACGCGAATACACTGCGTTGTGATCAACGGTGCGCTGGCTTTAACGATTTGGCCGTTCTCTACGCTGCCCCAGATGCGAAGCGGCTCCTGCTCGCTCTTCTCTTCCTCTCCGCCAATGTACGGGATAACATTGTCCAGCATCTCGGGCCAGTCGGTGAAGTTTTTGCCGGCTCCGGAGATCGCCTGATACGTCGATGCAACGACGCGGCTCGGCTTGTAATCCAGCAGCGCATGAAGCGCCGGCACGTAGCTCTGAATCGAGCAGTTGGGCTTGACGGCAACAAAGCCGGTTGCGGTACCAAGCCGTTTTCTTTGGGCAGCAATGACCTCAAGATGCCCCGGGTTAATTTCCGGAATGACCATCGGGATGTCAGGCGTCCAGCGGTGAGCCGAATTGTTGGAGATGACGGGCGTTCCTGTCTTCGCGTAGGCTTCTTCCAGCGCCTGAATTTCTTCTTTCTTCATCTCGACCGCGCAAAAAATAAAGTCGACGCCGCTGGCTACCTCTTCCACTTTCGAAGCATCCTGAACGATAATATGTTTCACTTCGTCCGGAATCGGCGTTTGCAGCTTCCACCGGCCTTGTACAGACTCCTCATACGTTTTACCTGCCGAGCTGCTGCTTGCCGCAATGGCCGTTACCTCAAACCAAGGATGCTGATCGAGCAATTCAATGAATCGCTGTCCAACCATGCCCGTTCCACCGACAATACCTACTTTTAATTTTTGCGCCATAATTTATTTCAATCCTTTCGATGTAGTGTGTTCTTTGAGAACCTGTTCCTGCAACAGGTTCGCGGTGAATGAAAATAAAAAAATCCCACCCCCAAGACTTTAGTCAGTCTTAGGGACGAGATTTGTATACTCGTGGTACCACCCTAAATTCGCCAATATGTCGCCATATTCGCCTCTTCAAGTACGGCATGGCCGAAACAATGCTTATACTCTAGCTCTGTAACAGGAGCTCCTGGCGCACCATCCCCTAGAAGCAAGGTTCCGATACGCTGCTCTGAGCCTTTTTTCAATAATGAATTCTTTACTCCTTTTCAGCGAACCTGGAGCTCTCTGTGAAAGATTTCATTACTTACTCTTCTCTTCATCGCATTTGATATTGCGATTATATTAACAGATAACGCGGATCAGGTAAATATTATTTTGAAAATTTTCATCCGGTTTCGTGTTCGGATTTGCAAAATATTCACCACTCTGACTAAAATCGCCGCCGAATCCCGCGATGGATCGATTCCGGAAGCTCCGCCAGCAGAGGGAAGATCGTTTCCTCCTCCATCTGCAAATGCCCCTTCACCAAGCGGCAAGCTTGAAGCAGCTGCTCCAGACAGTCCCCTTCGCCGTATTTCTCCGGATGGATGCAGCACTGCTCCGCCTCGTTCAGGAAAAGCCGGAAGTACGCGGCCGCCAGCTCATAATCCTTCTCCAGCATCCATAACGATGTCGCCGTATCCGGCCGGTTCGGCTGCTGAAAGTGCGCCGTCAAGAGCGGGAACAACTCGGTATCCTCCCACTCGGAATGATCATTCAGCTCCGCAAGCAGCAAGAGCGTATCCTCCTTCAACTGCTTGAGCACATCCGGACGCGTAATGAGCTCATGCGTTTTTTGGAGCCGGCAGGCCGCCGACTGCAGGTCGTCTATTTTCTCATACAGCGCGCGATGCTCGCTGCCCAGCCGGTCGAACGCAAGTACAAGCTCGGCGGCATGTTGCTCCGCTCCTGAATCTAATGGATAAGAAAGCAGTTCCGTCATGTTCAGTCACTCCTTTGCTCAGTTCCTATTACTATGTTACCTTTTTCACAAATATCTCGCTATGACATTGCTCACACGCAATGAAAGTTAAGGATGACTATTTATTTGTACACGGCTACGCTCAGCGTGCTCATCTGCGAAACGAGCAGCTCCTCGTACGCCTTCGCGGTTTGAAAGCGGATTTCCCCCGCGGCAGCCTGCGGGTGTTCCGCTTGAATTGCGGCCTCGACCTCCGCCTGCACCTGCCGGGCGAGAGAAAGCAGCTCGAGCCGCTCCTGCTGCTTTTGCCGGTACCGGTCGGCTCCGAATGCGGCGATTCGTTCCTGCGTGGCCGCATCGGACGCTTCGGCCTTCCGCGCCCGCTCCGAAAGCGCCTCGACCTCACGGGTGTCGGGCCGGTGGCCCTTCTCCTTGGCGAGCAGCCCTATGGCTTGCAGCCGGATGATTTGCGTCAGCAGCACGCTCCTGCTGCCTGCCTCCGCTGCGCCGGAACCGTTCGCCGCAGCTTCTGCGCTGCCGGCAATCGCATAGAAGTCGAGGTCCTCCTGCGTTATAACGGACCCGTTGACGGTGGCTGCTATCGGGCTTGCAGACTTCCTGGTTTGAAATTCGATCGTCTGCTGCTGCTTCACGCCCTTGCCTTCCATGGTGATCGATGCGACCCAAGATCCATCCATCGGCAAGTTGATCATCGCCTCGTAGACGCCGTTTCCTTTCTCGCGAAAGTCGGCCTTCATGCGGTCATGCGCCATTCTTGCCATTTCCAGCTCGGCCGCTACGGTTAACCCGCTCACCGGCGCGCCTTTCTCGCTGACGGTCAGCCGGATCGGCATGACGGCTCCTTCCGTCATTTCGGGCGGCGCCTCCAGCTTCGCTTCCCAGTGCGGCGAGCCCGAGCAGCCGTTCAGCAGCAGCAGTACGGTGAGAGCCAGCAGCTGCGCAGTAAGCCATCGTTTCAATCGCATGGCGTCGTCCCCCCTTCCGCTTGCCGCAGAAATGGTTCGATCGGCAGCCGGATCGCCTTGCCATCCTTGAGCACCGCCGCATGCGTGCATACGGCGCGGATCTCGTCCAGATGGTGTGAGGCGAACAGGATCGTTTTATCGGTCAGCTCCCGCAGAATCGAGATGATCACCGCCCGGCCTTCGGGGTCCAGACCGCTTGTCGGCTCGTCAAGAATCAGAATGTCAGTGTCGAAGTAAAGCATCAGCCCGAGTCCGAGCCGCTGCAGCATCCCTTTCGAATAACTCCCCGCCTGCTTCTCGCGGTTGTCCCACAGGTTTACCTTGCGCAGGCATTGCTCCATTCGCTCGGCATCTTCTGCTTCGTGCGAAGCGGCGGCTGCGAAGAAGCGCATATTTTCAAGCCCGGTCAAATGCGGATACAGCTGGAATTTTTCCGGCAAGTAGGCAACATGCTTCTTCCAGCCTTCCTGCCGATGGGACAGTCCTCGGAACGTGACCGTTCCCCGCATCACCGGATGCAGCCCCAGCATGGAATGCAGGAGCGTCGATTTGCCCGCCCCGTTATGTCCGACCAGCGCACAACGCTCCCGTTCGCCGATGAACAGATTCACATCGTCAAGCACCGTCTTGCCGTTATAGCCTGCCGTCAAGCCGTTGATGTCAATCATGCCGAATCCTCCTTCTTCCGGCCAGCGCCGCGATACCGTACGCCCCACCGGCCCATATGACCGTATCAAGCAGCAGGAACATGCGCGGCGGCAGCCATACCATTTGCTCCATCAGCCGGGACAAGTGGCCGTGGGGGAGAAAGCCAAGCGATGTTTCCAAATAAAAGTGAAATGTGTGCAGCGGATCAACAAAATAAAACAGCGAGAACGCGAAAATATTGGCATGTGTTACGCCGGGCAGCACGTACAGAAAGGCCAGATCTGATAAAAAAATAAGCGTAAACCATACGAGCAGATTCGCACCGATCAGCTGCATCCGCGTGCCGCAAAGACAGCCGAGCCCGATGCCGATTTGGTTAAACACAAAGAGCAGCGCTGCGATCGCGAGCAAAAAATGAAAGTAGGCCGGAAAATCGAATGCGAAATTCAGCCTTAGCGGCAGCACAAGCATCAAGTACCAGATCATGTATACCGCAGCGGTGACGCATTGCACGGCGGCGCTTTTCCGAAGCAAAAACCGGCCGTACGACTCCTTCTTGGTCAGCAGCATGTGCAGCGTCTTTTGTTCCTTTTCCTGCAAAATCGAGAACGACGCGGTGAACAGGCCGAGCAGCGGGATCAAATACACATTCATTTCGTAGAGCGACAACAAAAATACCCGAAATCCCTGGTCGGAGGGAAGCGTCCGCGATTGCAGCAGCATCAGCACCGACAGCACCGCGACGACGATGAGCGCCATCCAAAGCCCCTTGCTCCGCGACATCTCTTTCCATTCCTTCCACACATAAAAGACCGTCATCTGCGTCGTCTCCTTCCGTAAACACGCCATCCGAGCCACCCGAGCGCGATAGCGGCCGGCAGCAGCCAAGCCATCGGCGGAAGCGGCAGCGTCCCTCTCGCTTCCATGACCGGATTCGGGTCATTCATCATCACATCGTCTTGATTGAGCAGCGTATGAATTTTCTCATACAGGCCGATCGCCGGACTGGACAAGAACAAATACGACAGCTCACTGCTCTGAATCAGCTTGTACAGCGAAGATTTATATACAACAGGATCGTCGCCGATACCGTCCCCGTTCAAATCGAGTAGCGGTTCGCCATCCCATACGTTTCCTTGACCCTGATCGCTCCAACGGTTGGAGCCTTGACCGCCCACCACAATAACGGGCGCCACATTGCGCAAAAACTTGTTTCGCGTAAACACTTGCTGCGAAGCGCTGGACCAGATTTCCACGCCGACCTTGTTGTGGAGGAAGAGATTCTCCGCAATCCGGCTTCTGCTGGCATTATCGATATAGAGCGCCCTCTGGTTTTGGTAAAACCGGTTGCCGCTCATCTGAACCTGCTCCGTCTCCTGCATCAGAATGCCGAAAGCCTGGGTTCCTTGGTGAAACGAAAAATCATTCTCGGTCAGCTCGATCCGCTTGGACAGCATGATCGCCGCGCCGCCGGTATTGCGGCTAAAGCGATTGCCGGTAAACGTATTGTCGTTCGAATTCATGTAATGCAACCCGTAGCGGGTTTCGCTAATCGCGTTGCGTTCCACGCGGTTGCGATCCGCATAATAAAAGTAAATGCCGTCCCGCATCCCGCTGATCACGTTGTCCTTGAGCGTATTGCCGGCGGAATGGATCAACTGAATGCCATTGCCCTGCGAGGCGATTTCCTGCTGTCCCCGCCCCTGGACCGTCACCTGTGAAATTTCGTTGTCGTCTGCGTTCTTGATATAAATTCCATGATACGCATCCTCGATGCGCAGCCTGTTCAGCACATGGTGCGCGCCGCCGGAAACTTTCACCGCGGCGTATTCCTCGCCCGAGCTCATGCTCATGCCGCTGTGCCGGATCGCGATATGCTCCAGCCGGACATGGGAGGACAAGATGGTTACCACATTGCCGCTGCCGTCGCCCTGGATCACCGTGCCGTCCTCGCCGGTAATCGTCATCGGCTTGCCGATCGTCGCGTTGCCGGTATACACAGCACCCTTTAACTGCAGCGTGCCGTATTCGGGTGTGGCGTCGATCAGCTCCTGAAGATTGTATTCCGAATGAGGCGCGGCGTTCCCGCCCGAGACCGGGCTTGCTGTGAAGAGAAGCAGCAGCATGGCTGCGGCTTGGCACAGCGCCGCCCGTCTCATGACGGCCTCCGTCTTGCATGCCGCTCCATCAGGACAAGGGACAGCGCCATCAGCAGGAAAGCGACTCCGATCATGATCGATCCGTAGCTGAAGTAGCTATGCGTTACAAAGTTGGCGATTTGATTGCGGCCGAGAATCGGCGGCACGAACGGCTTGATTTTGATCGGAGCGGTCGGGCTGAGCTCCGTGCCGAAGTTGTACAGCCAGCGGTGAATATCGTACAAGCCCGCAATCCCGCCCGCCGCGAACAACGCGATGATGCCGTACAGCCAGCCTTTTCCGCGAATGATCGCGGCCAGCAGCACCAGTGCGGCCATGCCGCCGATCAAATACGGCAAGTACCGCAATTCCGGGAATGATGCTTCGCTGAACGGCTTCATGCCGATGTAATGATTAAGGCCGTTAATGATATCGATGCGGCCGTCCATTTTATACGGATAAACGATGATCTCGAGCCCCTCCGGGTACTGTGGAGCGACGAAGGTCATGCCCCACCAAGGAAAGAAGATGGATGCGGCCAGCAGGAAAGCGGCCAAGTACAGAGGAATCGTGAACGAAACGGGAACCTTGCGCGTCATCTGGGTTCATCTCCCGCCATGAAATGTACAACATTCGGAAGAGAGCATCCGCATGCCCTCTTCCCGTGCAGATGTTTAATTTGGGGAAACGAGCAGGTAACCGGTCATTTCCTGGTGCAGCGCCGAGCAGAAGTTGGTGCAGTAGATCGGGAACGTCCCCGCTTTGTCGGCGATGAATTCCAGCGTCTTCGTTTCGCCCGGCTGAACCTCCATATTCAGGTTATAATTGTTGATCCCGAAGCCGTGCGTGATGTCTTCATCCAGGTCAATGTTGGTCAGGTGGATGACAACCTTGTCCCCCTGCTTCACTTCGATGACGTCCTTGCGGCTCGCCTTCGCGTCAAAGGTGAATTTCGAACGCATCGCGATTCCGTATACGTCGACGACGTTGCCATGACGCTCGATGCGCGCCTCTTCCTGCTTCCACACCGAATTCGGACGCTTCTCGTCTTTGGGCAGGACGTTAATCGTCTGAATCTTGTCCGCCTTGATCATCTGCGCATAGTGCGGCTCCGGATCGACCGGCGCAGATTGCACGACCTTCATCTTGTCGCCGGATAAGTCGATCAGCTGCATCGACTCGGGATGGGACGGGCCGACGGACAAGTAGCTGTCCTTGGCCAGTTTATTCAAGGCTACGAGCCATTGGCCGTCCGGGCTGGCGCTGTCGCCTTCCGCGGAAACCGAATGCCCCGGCGAATATTGCACCGGAACGCGGTCGATGGTTTCCCCGGTCTCGATGTTCCACTTTACGACCTCCGATGAAATGAACATGGTCGTATAGGCGAAGCCTTTGTCGTCAAACTGCGTATGCAGCGGCCCCAGCGCGTTCTCCGGGTTGACCTCGCGCTCCATGACGGCGTTATAGTCCAGCACCGGAATGCCCTGCTCCTGTCCGGCGAACTTCTTGTTCTTGACGGCGTCGAACGCCTTCTCGAACGAGAACACCGTCATCGCCGGCGCCAGCTTGCCGGAGGCGATGAACCGTTTGCCGTCCGGCGTCACGTCGACGCCATGCGGCGATTTGGCGACCGGCACCAAATAAATGCCGGCATTGACCTTGGCGGGATCGATCATCTTGACCCCGTTGACATGATCCGCCTTACCGTCCGCGACCATCTTCTCAAGCTCTTTCCAGTTGAACAGGACGATGTAGTCGCGGTCTTTCTGCGAGGCGTTGATCTCGAGATTCGTCGTCGCTTCCTCCGTATTGTAGGTGGTCATGACGGCCCAATCGGAAGATCCCTTCTTGCCTGCGTCCGACAAGTCGAAGGACCACGGCGGCAGCGCGACCTGATACGCAAGCTCCTGCTTCTTCGACTGTTCGTTGAACTTGACTGCGGACATGACGCCTTTGTATTTCGTTTTGAATTCGTCAAGCGGCGCATATTCGTTGCCGAGCGGTACGGAGAATCGGGTCGGCAGGAATAAATATTCCGTATTCTCCGTGACGAATGCGGCGCAGTGCGGGCCGGACGTATTCGGCGTCTGCAGCATGTCCATGACGGTGAACGTCTTCAGATCCATCACCGCGGCCCGGTTGTTCGCTACGTCGGTAGCAAACAAGTACTTGCCGTCATATTCCCCTTTCGTTTCGGAGAAAGCGGGATGGTGCAAGTCCCCCCAGCTGTAGCCCCCGAGCATCGCCTTGCTTTCTTTGTCGAAGCCGTAGCCCGTTGCCGGGTCCGGCGAGAAGACCGGCACCGTCCGGATGCGCCGCATCGACGGGACGCCGTAAATGAACATTTGCCCCGAATGGCCGCCGGAGGCGAACAAATAATAATCGTCTTTTTTTCCGAAGGGAACGTATACTTTCTCCGCATCTCCGTTGGCGCTGGCGATGGAGGCGGTGCCTCCGCCTCCCGGGAAATCGGCAAACATGACGGTCGAGGCGAGCAGGCCCGCCATAATGCCCATAACGCCAGGCATAATCATCTTCTTGTACATTCGCGCTGCCTCCTTACTGAGATTGTTCGGATGCTTTCTTTAATACGGCGACGACCGATTTCAGCTCATCGTCCGTCAGCGGCTTGCTGCCGATCACGCCCGACATGACGGCGGAGGTTGGTTTCTGCAGGAAATCCTCCACTTTCACGCCATGCTTGCTTTCCACGTTGACATAGGCTTTCGACAAGTCCGGTCCCACTTGGCCGCCCTTCACCCCAAGCGCCGATACGGAGTGACAAGAGACGCAGTTGAGCTTCATGAGCACTTCGCTGTCCTTCGCAGCCACCGTCGTCGCTTCACCGCTCTTCTCCGCGGTCTTGGCGTCGTCCGGCTTGGCCGACTTGGCCGCCGGCGCGGAGCTGCTGCCGGGGTCGCCGGATTTCGCTGCTTTCGAAGAAAATGCCGCGTACCCCCCGCCGAATGCCAGAATAAAGCAAATAACGAATACGAGCATATTTTTGTACATGGTGTTGTTCCCCCGAATTTCGATCTATCTGTTCGGAGTACTGCCCTCCTTTCTTTGTCGTTGGTAGTTATCTTACAGCAGCGCATCGCCGCTATTCGTGACGGTCATCACGAAATAATCGACGAAACGATGGCCGAATCTGCAAAAATCGCTCTGCACTTGTGATATATTTCACATTGTAGGGCATACAAAAAGCTTCAAGAGCGATGTGCCCGGCGGCGCCAAATTAAACCGATGCGCGATCATGATCATGATCCGTGGAGATGCTGTGATTGCCCTGCCTGAACGAACCCAAGAAGCTGCTCGGCCGCTCGCTTGCCTTGCTGTATGCAGTCGGGGATCCCGACGCCTTCATAGCCTGCGCCGCACAAGTACAAACCGGGTGTATGGCTTCTCAGCTGCGCCTGCAGCCGACCCCATCGTTCTACGTGGCCGACCGGATACTGCGGCATCGACTGATGGCAGCGGGTAATCTCTGCAAACTCCGGCTCTGCCGTAATTCCCATCAGCGCCCGCAAATCCGAAACGACGCCGTGGATCAGCTCCTCATCGGATAGTCGCGTCCATTCCTGAGCACCGGAACGGCCCACATAGGTTCGCAGCAGCAGGCGTCCTGACGGAGCCGTATGAGGCCATTTGGATGAAGACCAGGTGCAAGCCGTAATGAACCTCCCTTCTTTGCGCGGAACGACAAACCCGGAACCGTTCAATGGGAAAGGGATATCGTGTTGACGGTAAGCCAGCGCGACATTGGCAACGGACGCATAAGAAATGTGCTCCAGCCACCTTGCATCCGGAAGCTCGGGCAGCAGCCTGGCCGCCTCGAAAGCCGGCAGTGCCATAATGACCGCATCCGCTTCCAGCTCGGTCCCTTGGTCCAGCGTTAACTTGTAGCGCCCTTCCTCCCTTACGAACCGCATGACCCCTTGTCCGGTCATCGTCCGGATGGATCTGGACTGAAGGGCCGCCGCCAGACGGTCCACCAGCGTAGCAAGCCCCTGCTTGTAAGTGAGAAACAGGCTCTTGCGCGCGATATCCGGCAGCCCGCTGCCTGACTGCGGCTTCTTTTTCCCGGCGAGCATGCCAAGGATGATGCTGCGGTGCTCCTCCTCCAATTGTTTGAATTGCGGGAATGTCGCCTGCAGACTAAGATACTGCGTATCCCCGGCATAAATGCCGGCCAGCAAAGGCTCGGTGATATGATCCAGAACTTCTCTGCCCAGCCGCCTCCTGATAAAATCGCCCAACGATTCATCGCTCGTATGCTGCCGCTTCGGCAAAACCAGATCCAAGGCAGCGCGAATTTTCCCGGCCGGGGAAATTAATCCCGTTCGGATAAACGGGGATACTTGCGTCGGGATCCCGAGCACGAGTCCGAGCGGCATGGGGTGAAGCTTGTTTTTGTGCAAAATGAAATTCGCTTTCGCTTGCGGATTCGTGGCCGTCAGTTCATCCTCAAGTCCCAGCTCCTTCGTTAGCGCGATGATCGGCAGTTTTCGCGCCAGAAACGAATCGGGACCTTGCTCGATAATAAAGCCGTCGCGGCGAAGGGTTTGTATTTTCCCGCCGAATCGGTCATTTTTTTCAACCAGCGTGATGTCCATCGGAACTTGCAGTTCTTCCATCCGCTTGCTCAAATAGAAGGCAGCGCTCAGCCCGGTAATCCCGCCGCCTACAATAACGACGTTCTTCCGTTTGCATTCCATACGTACACTCATCCCCTCTGCGGCAAAATCAACACCGATGACAATTCATAACGTCTTTGTTCGGCTGCAATTCTCATGGCTTGCGCCGGCGCCGGCGGTCCCTTTCACTGAAATCATGATTACCCCTGCAGCCATGCCGATGCTTGCTGCGCATAGCCCTATCCCCTGGGACGCAAGCCCGCTCGTATGCATCCACTCGAACAAGCCTTGCATAAAGAGCAGCAGCTCGTTGAGCATGAAGCCGCCCAAGAAAAGCGCATAGCCTGCACGCTGTACTTTTCCTCTGTCGTCCAGCCACCCGAGCTGAAGAAAGAAGGATAAGCATAACATGCTGACAAACCCCAGCAGAACCAGATGCAAATACCCGATGACGATGCTGCGTGATTCAAAGATCCATGCGGTTAATCCCGGTACGACCGCTCCGACCTCCATCGAAGCCTTCAGCAACAGCGCGGCGAAAGCGAGGTGAAAGTTGATGCTGCCCCATCCTCTGAACAGGCTGGCAAAGGAGGCACGAAGCCGATTGAGGATTGCCAGCAGCAGGACGATCGCAGCCCATTGAAGCACGGCGCCGATTCCGGCCGCTGCGTACCATACAGGGTCGGTCTTGATCCATAACACCGATACGAGAAAGGATGGCGGCAAAGACCAAACGTACATTCGGTAGAACAGCTTCACCACTCTTTCCGGGTAGCGGACGTTACGGGTTTCCAGAATCCGCAATAATACGGCAAGCAGCCCGAGCGTAAACCATCCGTTGTATTGAAAATGCAGATAAAAGTAAATAGCGGCGTCCGCCCCGTCCGTTCCGCTCAGATGATTCGCGCTCAGCACGGCGAGCATCCACGGTCCGATGGAGGATACGGCCAAACAAACGAGACTTCCTTTTACGAACATGTAAGAAAGTGGACTGCGCGCGTTCCCGCCGGCTTGCCTCCGCAGTGACTTCCAGACGAATATAGCAAACCCATACGAGAGCACAATGTGAAGCGTCGAGAATCCGATCGAAAAGATCGCATACCCTTGCAGCGAGAAGGAAACGAACATGCCTGCAATCGCCAGTTGGGTCAAAGCAAAAAGAACTTTCAGCTGTACGCTGTTTCTTGCCGTATCGTGCAGAAAATGAACCATGAACAATACAAACAAAGCCATATACACCCACCCCAGAAAAGCCAAATGGGAGTGGGCGTGCACCAGATGGCCGTAAACGATCCCCTCCGGAAGCGGCACATACGCCGCGCTTCTCATCACAACGCCGGTGACAGCGGTAACGGCAAAATAAAACATGGTGAGTCGGACCCAGCTATTGTGCATGACCTGTCATCCTCCTGTAATGGCATCGTCTCACCTGCCGTTCACCGCCATCGAAGCGCGGTCACGCTTGCGACGGTAGAGACGGATAAGGCGCCCCGCCTGTCGGTATATAGGCGCAGCAAGGATCGCTTGCCAAATAATCGCCGGTCATCGCATAGGCTCTGGCTCTCGATCCGCCGCACAGCTCCTTGAATTCGCAAATCCCGCATTTTCCTTGCAGCAGCGACTTGTCGCGCAGCTGTCTCATGACCGGCGCGTTGCGGTAAATATCCGCAAGCGGCTGCTGCCTGACATTGCCGCAGGCGACGGGTAGGAAGCCGCTCGGATACACCTCGCCGATATGGCTAATGAACACGAAGCCGTCGCCGTCATTAACGCCCTTGTGCGCGCGGCCGAGCAAATCGGCTCTTTTCCCCTCCGCAATGGCCTGATCCCCTCCCAAGCGCCGTTTCTCCTGCAAGAATACTCTCCGGTAGTGCGGCGCCTCCGTCGCTTTCACGCCGTATGGCATCGTTTGCTGCACAAGGCACAGCCATTTCATGACGTCTTCATGCTGCTGCGGGGTAATCATGTCCTTCTCGTTAGCCCTCCCCGTCGGTACAAGGAAAAACACGCTCCAGAGCACCGCTCCCATCTCCTTGACCTTATCCGCAATCGCCTGGAGGTCGTGAAGATTGTAGTTCGATACGGTCGTATTCACCTGGATGGGGATTTGCAGCTCCTTCAAATATTCGATTCCTCTCATCGTGAGATCGTACGATCCCTTCGTTCCCCGAAAGTGATCGTGAATCTCCGCGCAAGACCCGTCCAGACTGAACGCCCAGCGTGACAGTCCAACCTCCTTCGCCTTTCGAATCGCCTCCCGGGTTACCTTCGGCGTAGCGCTGGGCGTCATGGCGACGGACAGCTTCTTCTCCTCGACAGCATACTTGGCAAGCTCGAACAAATTCGGCCGCAGCAGCGGGTCTCCGCCTGTAAATACGAAGAGCGGATGCTCCATCTCGGCAATCTCATCGATGAGTCGCTTCCCTTCCTCGAACGTCAACTGCCGGGGGTCCGCCTTATACTGAGCCTCCGCCCGGCAGTGCAGACATTTCAAGGCGCAAGCCCGGGTGACTTCCCAGATCACAATGAATGGATTCTCGTTATAATCTCTTTCCTTCTTCAACGGCAGCATAGGCTCCATCCCTTCCGTTATACCAGCTAAGCTTATCCTACCTCGGAATGAGCCGGCCTACTGTGAGGGGGCTCACATGGACCATATTCTTTCGCTCGTTGTTCACCGGAATTTCAAATGGATGGCGGCACACCGGGAAACGGTCAGGTACTTAGCCCATGCCGTTGGGTTCGGAAAAAAACAACCCCAACGGCATCTTGGCTCAGCCGTCAGGGTTATCGGGGGTAGGCGTGATTCCGTTTCAAAGAAAGCGCAGCCTGTAGTTCAGCTTGGCCATGTCATCTTGGGACACGAAGACTGTCTCGCCGCCCGATGACTCCAGCCGCGTTCTTTCGTCGTCAAACACGGGAATCGCAAAAAATTGAATGTCGTTAAAGTAAAATTGCACATGCGTCTTTTCTTCGTTCATCCGGACATGATGCAGCGAACGGGTCGTCGGGGGAGCTTGGGGATCGCTCCCGGCTCGGTCTTCGATAACAATTTCTACCGTCTTGCCGTTATACATTTGCAGCCGCGATTCCCAGCTCATGCTTCTCCCCTCTTCTCTTCAACCGGCACGGGCCGGCGTCTTCCTTCAGGATGACCTGAATGCGGTAGCCGTTCAGCCAGTCAAGGCTGTCCAGCGGCATATGCTTCTCCAGATGGGAGATCACATCCTGCTCTGTCGTCCACGCAGACAACCCGCTCACCTGGGCAACGGCGATCTCCAGTCCATCGTCTTGTTTCCGCTCTACCGTAATAGCAGCTTGCGAGGAGAATAGCGCGCCCAGCTGGGCTTCCAGTTCGGGAAACGGCGCCCCGGCATCCGTATGCGGCTTGATGAAGCACAGATCGACGAAATATTCGCTAGCCATTCGTCCCGTCCCCCTTGTGCTGCTGCTGATGCGTCATGTCGCTGAACATCCCGGAATAATACACGACATCGCCGGCATCGTTTTTCACCGCGCTGATTGTGAGCCATTCCAAATAAATTTCCCCGTTTTTTTTGCGGTTCCAGATATAGCCCTGCCAAAATCCGCGGCTACGCAGGTTTTCCCACATTTGATCGTAAAACGATTTATTTTGCTTGCCTGATTTCAATAGATTCGCCGTTTTGCCGACCGCTTCTTCCGAAGTATAGCCGGTCAAACGGGTGAAAGAAGCGTTCACGGACTGAATGATCCCTTTCACATCCGTAATCATGATGCCCTCAACGGTATTCTCGACAATGTTTGTCGCCAGCGCCAACCGGTCCTGATAAAGCATCCAGACGACGAGAATCAAGCAGGCGAGCGCAATTTGCGACAGCGCCATAAACCCGATCGCATAATGCCCGGTCAAATTGAAGAGCAGCGTCAAAATCAGCGGCGGGAAAAAACCGCCTAATCCGCCCATCGCCGAAATCATGCCGTTGGCAATCCCGGCTTGCTTGGAGAAGTACAGCGGAACCAGCTTGAATATCGTTCCGTTGCCTGTCCCAGCGCAGAAGGCGACGGTCAAACAACCGATCGTATACAACTGCATTGATGGAGCGAACGAGAGTAATATGGCCGCTACCGTCAGTCCGGCGAATACGAACATCAAAATCTTGAACGGATTAAAGCGGTCGCCGAGCCATCCCCCTACCGGTCTCATCGCCGTAGCGAGCACGATAAATCCGGCGGTACGCATCCCCGCATCGACCTTGTCCAGATGAAAATGGCTGACCAGAAAGTTCGGCAAATAGACGGTAAATGCGACAAACGAGCCGAACGTCAGGAAATAAAACAGGCAAAGGAACCACAGCTTCTCACTGCGCGAGACGATTTTGATCTGTTCCAGAAGCGGCGTTCTGACCGAAACTTCTTTACGGTCGCCCAGCATGAAGTTCAATCCCGCCAGCACTATCAAAATCACGCTGTACAGCATCACGGTTCGGGACCATCCAAGGTAGCTGGCCGCTACAGGCGCTCCAAAGGCGGAGATGGCCGTACCCAAGTTCCCGATCCCGTAGATCCCGTTGACGAAGCCGTGACGCTCCTTCGGATAATACTTGGGCAGCGAAGTGACGCCGACCGAGAAGATGGCGCCGCCGATCCCGAGGAAGAAGCCGCCGATGATCAGATCCGCGAACGAGTCCGCCCGGCTGATCCAGAAGACGGGCGCCAGCAGCAGCACGAAGCTGATCATGAACAGCTTGCGGGCGCCGTAGCGGTTCGTCCAATAGCCTATGGGAACACGCATTACCGACCCGAACAATACCGGTATCGCGGTAACCCATGCGAGCTGCGATGGCGTTAGCTGAATATCTTCTTTAATGAACGGCATAAGCGAAGACAAAATCACCCATACCATAAAGCCCAGTACAAGGCTTACGGTTTGAAGAGGAAGCTGCATTTTTTTCACATTCATTTCACATCACGCTCCCGGCGATAAATCCATAGGGCAATAGGAAACAGCAGCAGGTTCAGCGCGGCAAACAGGATCACATTCCCGTACTTGTCATAGAAGAACGCATTCACCGTCTGCTGCGTACAAACGATATTGAGGAACAGAACGACACAGAGCAGTATGATGCCGCGCGAACTACGTGTCATAGCGCTTCACTCCCGTTGCAAATATCGCGCCCTGTTCCTGCTTCAGCACAATCTCGGGCAGCGGCCGTCTCGGCGGGCCGGCTGTCGGGGCACCTGTCTTGACATCAAAGACGCCATGATGACAAGGACACAGCATCTCGCCCTGTTCTTTGCTCCAGTACACGGGACATTTCAAGTGGGTACAAGCGTTCTGATACGCTTTATACTCGTTCTCCCCAAGCCGGATCAGCAAGGCCGAATCATGCTCGCCCGGATAGGCGAACTCGATCGCATCGCCCACTTTCACCGCGCTTATGTCGGCAACTTTCGCAGCCTCGTATTGTTTGCTGCGGAGTCCGGTCAGTTCTCGGGCCGCGATCGTTCCCCAGGGCAAGGTCGAGACGGCGAATACGCCGGCGGCGCCTACCATGAGCTTCATAAAGCTGCGGCGGTCAAGACTGCGCTCATTTTGTTTGTGTATATTATGCGTATAGTTGTCTTCGTCAAAAGGAACCCGGTTATTGTTTTTCTTTTGTTGTTCATCCATCGGGAGTCACCCCTGTTCGTTTAGTGGCTTAAAACAATTTTTGCTTCCCTTGTAGAATACCCGGCAAACTGATTTTTACATTCGTCTCGCCTTCAAGCGGATCGAACGGTTCGCGGCTGGACATCCATTTCCCCAGCCGATGCTGCTCCTTCTTCGCCTTCAATTCATCCTCGGTTACCCATTGCAGCGTGTTCGTCGGGCATACCGATGCGCACATCGGCGGAATGCCTTCTTTGGTGCGGTCGTAGCACAAATCGCATTTATACATTAAATTTTGTTCCTCGTCGAATTTCGGTATGCCGTAAGGACAGGCGATTGTACAGTTCTGGCAGCCGATGCATTTCTCCACCAATGCCGAGAGCACGGCGCCTTCCGGCGTAATCTGGATCGCCTGCGCCGGGCAGCTGCGCGCGCAAGCGGGGTTGACGCAGTGCAGACACATCAGCGGGATCGTTTGACGGCTGACGAGCGGATTCACATCGTATACGTAGTTCCGGTTCCGTTGATCGTGGCCGCCGCATTGCGTGCAAGCGGCCAGGCAGCTGCGGCAACCAATGCAGTTGTCCATTTCGATGTATAAATATTGTTTCATTGGTCCCTCCTGCATGTATTTAGAATGGGGCGCTGCGCGCATTCGCAATTTTCTCGATTTGCGCGGCGCACACTTTAAATTCCGGCATCCGCGACATCGGGTCCAGTGCGGGAATGGTCAGCAGGTTGATCGATTGATCGTGGCCGAAATGATACGGTACGAACACCGTGTCTTCGCGGATCGCTTCGATCACCTTCACTTTGTAGAACGCTTCTCCGCGCCGCGAATACAGCCTGACGACCTCGTCATGTTCGATGCCGTATTGCTTGGCCGTCTTCGGATGCACTTCCAAGAACGGCTCAGGGCACATATCCCGGAGGAACGGAATTCTACGGGTCTGATTGCCGGATAAGTAATGATACACCACGCGTCCCGTCGTCAACCGGAGCGGGTATTCCGCGCACGGCTCCTCTGCCGGCGGCCGGTAAGGCAGCGCGCATAATTTGGCTTTCTTGTCGGCATGATAAAACTGTTTGTCGAGGAACATATAAGGGGTTCCCGGATCGGCCTCGTCCTTGCACGGCCAGAAGACGCCGTTCTGCTTATCGATCTTCTCCCAGGTGGCGCCGTAGTAGTCGGCATAACCGCCCTTGGTCGCCAGTCTGAATTCGTCGGCGACGTCTTTGGCCGTCTTCAGATGGCGGAAGTACGCTCCGCGCCCCAAGCGCTCGGCCAGCTCCACTGCGATGAGCCAGTCCGGCTTCGATTCGCCAATCGGCTCCTGCGCTTTATTGATTTTAATAATGCGGCCTTCCAAATTCGTTACCGTTCCTTCATCCTCTGACCAGGTCACGGATGGGAGCACCACATCGGCAAATTCGGCCGATTCGGACAGGAAGATGTCGGAGCAAACCATAAAGTCCAGACTTTTCAGCGCATCGCGCACAAAGTTTTGGTTCGGCGCGGAGACCGCCGGATTCGAACAGAGCAGATATAATCCGCGAATCGTCTTGTTCGCCATCAGCTCGAACATCTCATAAGCCGATACGCCGGGCTGCGGCATTTCTTCCGGGGTGATTCCCCATACTTTACATACCTCTTCAACATGCTTCGGATTCGTAATCTTGCGGTAGCCCGGCAGCAAATCCGACTTCTGCCCGTGCTCGCGGCCGCCCTGTCCGTTGCCTTGGCCTGTAAATGTCGCGACGCCGGATTTCGGACGTCCGATCTTGCCTGTGACAAGACACAAATTCGTATAGGCCGATACGTTGTCCGCGCCTTTATGCTGCTGCTCGATGCCGCGGGCGAACATGACGATCGCATTCGGCGCTTTGCCGTATATTTCCGCCGCCCGGATCAGCTTCTCCGGCGAGACGCCTGTAATTTCACTCGTATATTCCGGCGTGAATGCTTTCACAACCTCGACCATCTCGTCATAACCGCCTGTATGCTCACGCACAAACGCTTCATCCGCGTAACCATTCTGCACGAGCAGATTCACCATACAGTTGGCCAACGCCAGATCGGTACCGGGACGCAAGTCCAGGTGAACGTCGGCGCGCCTAGCCAGCGGCGTTTCCCGCGGATCAACAACGATCAAGTAGCCGCCGCGATTTTGCACTTCCCATACGCGAAACATCGAGGTCGGATGACATTCCGCAGTATTGCTGCCTGCAATAAACAAGCAGTCCGTTTCATGCACATCCGTCCACGGCAAGGTCGAGCCGCGATCGACGCCGAAGGAGCGAAGGAAGCCGGCTGCGGCGCTCGACATACAGAAGCGGCCGTTATAGTCGATGTATCGGGTTTGCAGCGCAACGCGGGCGAATTTTCCGGTCAAATAGCACTTTTCGTTCGTCATCGAAACGCCGCTGAACACGGACAGGCTGTCCTTGCCATAATCCGTCTGCAGCTTCTGGAAGTTCCGTACGATCAAGTCGTACGCCTCCTCCCAGCTCGCCTCGCGGAAGCCGTCTTTCGTGCCCTTGAGCGCTGGATTATCGCGAATGAGCGGGCGAAGAAGCCGGTCGTCGTGATTCGTCTGCTGGTAAGCCGTTACGCCCTTCGGACACATTTTGCCGAGTGTAACCGGCCAGTCGTAGCGAGGCTCGACGCCGATAATATGATTGGTTGACTTATCTACTCTCAAATTCATTCCGCACTGCATGCCGCAATAGGAGCAATGCGTCGGAACAAGCGATTCGTTCGGATGATGTTTATTCGCAACGACCTTGAAGAACTTATCCTCTGGCATTCTGGTTCGCCTCCTTGATTCGAATTTCATGCGTCGGTACGCCCGCAAAACGGGACATACGGTATTTGCGCCGGCAAGGCAGGCACAGCTCGGCCAAGTGGAAGCCTTCATTCATGTTGAACTCGATGTCGTTTTGTTTCAGCACCGCGATAACGTCCTGGGATTGCTCGACGGAAACAAATGCGCTCCCGCATACTTTGCATGCTTTCATCTGCTGTTCGCCGTAATGCTCGCGATAGTTGCGCGCCAGCACGCTCATCGGCCGGAACGGGATATGAGCCAGCTTACCGAACGGCAGGTAGATCAGCGTAACGATCACCGACCATTGGTGAATGACCGTGATGACCGGATGACCGAAGCCGTGCAGAAATATATTGCTGAAGGTCAACATCAAACCGGTGACGCTGATCAACAGCAGCAAGTACAGCGGCAGGAAGTCGTAAGCGAACGACTGCTCCGCACGCGCCTGCATATTTTTGAGACGCCGGTACAACGCCATGCAGACGCCGCCAATGACCATAAAAGCCGTAATGTTAAGCGCGTTATAGAACAGGAATGCGATCAAACCGTCCGCTCTCACCCGCATAAGATCGATCCCGAAGCCGACTACCGTGTAAAAGCCGTTGTCTTCCATCGTAAAATACATCCATCCGAAGACGAGCGGGAACGTGACAAAGGCCGATAAAATACAGCCCCATCCGAGCAAAATATGCTGCGTCCAGCGGTACCATCCGCGTTTCCAAATAAAGCGGTACGTCACCATATGCTCCACGGATGTTTTCGGCGTTGATTTGCGGAACAGCAGATTCAGCCCTTTTTTCATAATCAGCTTCGTGGGCGGGCGTTCGGCCCAAGCGATAAACCGGTAATAAAAACCGCCGATAAACACGACAGTGCCAACCATATAACCGTATAATGCCAGATCAATATGGGTGAACATGCGGGACCCGAGATACATCAGGATCAGAAGCCCGGTAACGGTATAAAATACCATTTGGGCAAATTTAGAGGCAAATGCGCGATCCATAGCCATTCTCCTTCATCGTTTATTTCTTATGTGAGTCATTAGACCATACGAACCTTATTCATTGCAGTGATGCGCGTCACATGGCGCGATTCTTTCTTTACACCGGACCGGGAATGCGGGAACCATTCGGCCGCCCGGATGGAGCCGCTCCGTTTCGCTTGATCTAATACTAAACGATTCGCGCGTTCATGTTTATCGGGAGATCCACCGATTTTTTCGAGGGAATAAACCCTGAACCGGATCGGGGTTAAACAAGCCGAATTCGATAAAATGCTTAGTTGACGATGGGGAATTCCCTGATGCCCCGGTAGGGGTTTGCACCCAAGAGCGTACGGCAAAAAGGCCCGGGAGCCGGGTTCACCGGCTTTCCGAGCCTCGCAACGCAGTCAGGCTGCTTCTCGCATTCGGTATGAAATTCTATACGGGCACCCGCCTGCCGCGGAGCAGCTACTGTAACTCCGCCAATTCATCGATTAGCTGACGCGTCCGCTTGGCATTGCCTTCGGCAAAGTTTTGCAGCCGGTCCTTGAGCGAATCATTATCGTGGATCCGCTCCGACGTGATGGTATACACCCGAAGAAGCTCCGTCTCCTGCTCCAGCGTTTGCTCCAGGACCCCTCTCAAGTGGTCCCGGTCGATCCCGCAGCGGCTTTCGTCTTTATCGCAATCCATATCGAATTGAACACCTCCCTGCATTACAGTTTGGCTATTGGGGAATAAAATCATCCAAGCGGACCACTGCGTTCATGCAAAAATCGTTCTCCCGAATGGAGCGAACTGTGATTCATGTCACCGGTTTATTTCGCATTTTTTGTTACGATGGTTAGGATACGATCCTTTATTTATGACCTACGCGTGTGCAGGAAAGGTGGAATATGGAATGATAAGCAAACCTAATACATTCGCATTTCTTCAACAAGTGCCCCTGTTTCATGATCTGAACCATCAGGAGCTGGAGCGGGTGGAAGAAATTACGATCTCCCGCACCGTTTCCAAGCGGTCGACGATCTTTGCGGAAGGAAGCGAGAAAGAAGCCGTGTTCTTCATTGAGACGGGTCTGGTGAAAACATTTAAAACCGACGAAAACGGCCATGAGCAAATCGTCTCGTTCTTGAAACCGGGCGACATGTTCCCGCATACCGGACTGTTCAACCCCAATCCGTACCCGGCTACGGCGGAAGCGATCGTCGAAACGCATCTGCTGGCGATTCCGGTCCGGCAATTCGAACGTTTAGTGACGAATACGCCTTCGATCGCCATTAAGATGATGCGTGTCATGGGGGATAAAATCCGTGAGCTGCAGGAAAAGCTTCAAGTGCTGTCGGGGCAGGACGTCAAACACAGGGTGCTGTCGTTTCTGCTGCTGCTCGCCGAACAGCATGGGGATTCGAAGACGAACAAGATTACGATCAATTTGCCGGTCACACACCAAGAGTTCGCCAATTCCGTCGGCACGACCAGGGAGACGATTAACCGCCTGCTGAACCAGTTCAGCAAAGAAGCGCTGCTCGAGGTGGACCGGAACCGGATCGTCATCAACGATCTGGAAGCGCTGAAACAACAGAGATAGCTAACGACAAAGATAACGCCCCGAACGGATCGTCCGCCCGGGGCCGTCCACGTTTAATTCAACAATTCCTGCATCATGCCGTGCAGCTGGTCTTTTTCTTCGGGGGAGAGCATTCTCTCCGCCATGGGGAACAGGACGTTTTCTTCCTTGTCGAAATGCTGGGTCAAGACGAGGTACGCCTGCACGGCATATCCGGCAAGCTCTTGGGCTGTCTCCTGATCGATCCGGTCGCCTGCCGCTCCGGCCGAATCCAGAAATGTACCCAACAACTGCTCCGCTTGGCGATGTTCATGTTCCATGACGGCGATCGGACCGAACGCTCTGCCGATATAACGGGCCATCATCGGGAACAAGCCGTCATCCTCCTTCCAGGCATGCGCCTCCAGCTCGATCGCAAACGCGGCGACCTGATCGCGAAGCGCCGCAAATGCATCGCGATAGTCCTTATCCGCAGCCGCCACAATCTCCGCCGCGGCCGCGTGGAAGCGGTCCATCGCTTTCCTCAGCGGAATATGCTCCTGCTTCAATTGCTGCAGCGGCGCGCAAAGCGGGATGTCCCGCATGCCCGTTTCGCCCATCGCTCCGCAGCCATGATGTGTATGTTCCATCGTTCTTCCTCCTCTATTCGTGAGATGGCTTGATGCGTGGAAACAAAATATTGTTCTCCAAATGAATATGCTGGAACAGATCCGACTCCAGCTCAGCCAGCTTTTGGTACGTGAGCGTATACGTTTTGCAAGCGTCCGGCGGCAGCGCATAATCGTCCGTGACCGCGCGCATTTCCTTCAGGCAGTCGCCCACGAGGCTGTGGTCGGACTCCAGATCGTGCAATCCCTTCATCGCTCGTTCGTACAGCTCCGGCGTCGGCCGCTCCGCATACTGCACAAGAAGCGGGAAGAGCACCTCCTCTTCGGCGATCAAATGCTGGTCCAGCTCCATTTTCATTTGATGGAATTGTTTGTACAGAACCGGAATCTCGGGATGAGCGCTGCCGTGCACCCGCAATATTTTGGTAACGAATTCGCTCAGCAAGGGCAGCTCCTTCCGCAGGTAGGCGTGATGCACGTTGACAATATGGTCGATTAATTCCGGGGTCGGCGCGGCGCGCCAATCGGCTCCTTCCTGCACGTTTCTGTTCATTGCCGCCGCGTAGCTTTCATTCAAACGGCGTACCATCTCTTCCTCGTTCAGATGTTTATGACGAACGGCTTCCGCTAGCGTGCGGTCGCCTCCGCAGCAGAAATCGATGTGAACTTCCTTGAACAAATGACTGGCTCCCGGGAACTCGGAAACAATATCGCCGATCTTCTCGCTTCCTCCAAAACGCTGTTGCATATGAATCCCTTCCTTCCGCAATTGATTTTGCCACTTCAGTATAATCCCGTCGCCTCCTGCTCACTGTGATGCGCATCACCTTTGCCGCTCGATATCGCGCCGAACGTCTGCCTCCCCCAAAAATGACCCATTCTGTGATAAGGCTCACAAAGTCGTCAGACTTTCCTTTCTATAATGAAATCGTAAGCCAGCCTATTACCCGGGAGGAATGAAAGATGAATCAATATGCCGCAACCGTCATTGCCACGGAGTATCCGCCGCATCTGAAGCACAAGATCATTTTCGAAACGTTCGCAAACCTGAAGCCGGCCGAAGCGATGCTGCTCGTCAACGACCACGACCCGGTACCGCTCCGATTCCAATTCGAGGCGATGCACGCAGGACGATTCACATGGGATTACATGGAGCAAGGACCGACGCGGTTCCAGGTCAAAATCGGGAAATTATAACGGGGAGTTGAGTCATCGGTGGCAACGATCGACATTATTGACGAAAAGACAATCCGGATCAAAGTAACATTGGAGGATGCCGTTGCGATGGTTCGCGAAGCAAGCCGGGACATCGACGGCTACGCCTCCGAGATTGTAACCATCTACGAGAAAATGCCGGAATTTCAATACACCTTCTTTTGCTTCTACGCCTACGACAGCGCGCGGCTGTTCGAAAACATGCTGCGCATGGACCCGAAGGAATATTTGTCCTTCTCCCTTGATGCTCCGGACGCTTTCTTCTATTCGCTGTACGGCGGAATGGCCGGCTTGTACGATCAGGCCAAACAACGGGCTACATCAAGCCGAATGTAAACTTCGACCCGCTTGGAGGTGACTGGGTATGGATCGAAAAGCCGCAAAGATCGTCGAACTCGATGTCAGGCCGTATTTGCGTAAAAAGCTGGAACCGTTCCAACTCATTATGGATGTGGTCAACCGTTTGGAAAAAAACGATATCTTCGTCCTTCACGCGACCTTCAAGCCGACACCCTTGTTCGGCGTCCTGAAAATGAAAGGGCTCGCGGGTAAAGCCGAGCAACAGGACAAGGAGCATTGGATCTCCACCTTCGTGAACAAGCAAAACAAGCACTGGCTTGACGAGGAAGGCTTGGCGGCGGAACAATCGGCCGATCCGGAGACGCTCCCCGGCCGCATGCCGGCCGCAGGAAACGATTCTCGCACCATCGTGCTGGATAACCGCGGCTTGGAGCCCCCGCAGCCGATGATGCGTACGCTGGCCGCCTTGGAGCGCAGCCTTCCCGGCGATGAGATCGTGATTCATAACGACCGGGTTCCTGTATTTCTCATCGAGGAGCTGAACCGTCTCGGCTGCCTTTATTCGACAGAAGAGCAGCCCGACGGAACCGCCAAAGTAAAAATTCAAAAACGATAAGGAGGCGAGAGCCGTGTCCCGTCTCCCCTTTCTATTCATCGTAACGGGAATCGCCGGCTTTGCGCTGTTTCACGGGGCGTCCCTGATGTCGCTCTCCGCCTGGATCGGCGAAGGCTTGCGCGGCCCGACCGGATGGTTCCATATTCATTTATTTGTTCTCGGTTGGGCTACCATGCTTGCGATGGGCGCCGTCTATCAGCTCATCAACGTCATTCTGCAATCGAACCTTTACAGCGAGCGGCTCGGCTTCGTTCACTATGTATGCTTCACCGCCGGTCTTGCCGGTCTGCTGTACGGCTTCCTGCAAGGCAACGTGTATATGATCGCAGCCTTCGCAACGGCTGCTCTGATGGGCATAGTTTTGTTTGCCTGGAACGTTGGGGCCACGCTATGGCGCGCTTCGCAATGGAATGCGGTCACCATCAGCGTCGCATGCGCTATGGGGTATTTGGTGCTTACCGGGCTGTCGGGATTGTCCATGGGGGTTCATTTCGTCTGGGGCGATTGGCCGGAGCTGCACGAGCGCTTGTTCGGGGCCCATATTTGGCTTGGCACACTGGGATGGTTCGGGCTGCTGATTACCGGGTTCAGCTACAAAATGCTGCCGATGTTTTATTTGTCGCACCAGTACCCCACCCGGCTGCAGAACGCAGTCCTGCTGTTATGGAATGCTGCGGTGTTAGGCGGGGCCGCTTCGTTTCTAGGGGACTTAGGCGTATGGACGAAGCTTCTGGCGCTTCTTCTCCTTGTGCTCGCGATCGTGATCTACAACATCCATCTTCTGCAAATTCGGCGAAGCCGTCACAAACGCAATCCCGGATCAGGTATTCGCTGGTCCATGCTCGGCAATCAAGTCTTTGCCGCGGCGGCCTGCCTGATGCTGCTCTATTCGCTGTGGTTTCCGCAGCATCTGCTTGACGCCAAGTTCGTGCTGCTGTCCGGGTGGATCTATTTGGGCGGATGGGTCTCGTTTACGATTCTCGGTTATGCGTCGAAGATCGTCCCCTTTTTATGGTGGACGCATCGATACGGCAAAACCGCAGGGAAACCCGGTACGCCGGTTATGTCCGATCTGTTGGATGATACGAAAGTAAACGTCGGGCTCGCGGCTGTCTTCTGCGCCGGATTATTGCTGACGGCAGGGCTGCTCTTGGATTCGCAGTCGCTCATCGCTATAGGCGGCGTGGCATTCTCGGTTAGCTCCCTCGCTTATATTGGTTTAATCGGTTACGTCTTCGCCCGTTAACATTCAAATGGCAGAATGGAGTGTATATATCATGGAACAAACAGAACGCTTGCGTGAATTGCTGAAGGAAGTGTACGATCCGGAGCTCGGGGTCAACATCGTCGATCTCGGCCTCATTTACGATATTCGCGAAGAACCGGAGCGCATCTATGTGAAGATGACCTTGACGACACCGGGATGCCCGATGCACGATACGATTATCGGCGCGGTTCGATGGGTGCTGACGGAACATACGGATAAGAGCGAGGTGGCCATTGATGTCGTATGGGAGCCGGCGTGGTCGCCGGACAAGATGTCGGATGAAGCCAAGGAGGCGCTCGGTCCGTAGAGGCGTTCAGCTATGCTTAACCGGAATGAACAAACACCCTGAGCTGATTGCGGCCTCATCAGTTCAGGGCGTCTGTCGTATCATGCCAACCGGCTACATTCTGCAAATTTCTTTCGGGCAATGCTCGCACTGGCATACAGTGCGAAGATAATCGAGCTTGTTTATAACGAAGCGGCCGTCTTGGTACTGTATCACTTCTTCCTTCCTCAAGTCGCTCAGCATCCGGTTAACGCTTTCCCTTGTAGCCCCGATCATATCCGCCATTTCACTGTTGTTTATTTTCAAATCAATGTAGATGCCATGGTCGGTTTCTACGCCATACGTGTTGCTAAGCCGGATCAGAAGGGAACAGATCGCGCCCGGTTTGCCGAACATGAGCAAGTCCCGGAACTTGGTCTGCGTCAAACGATGCATCAAACCCATCCACTTCATAAACTCGATCGCCAAATCGCCGTGCTGCCACAACAGTACCTCCAAATCCTTGCGCTGGATCACCCCAATGTCGCCGCGCTCCGTCACTTCCGCGCTGAAGCTGTGGACCGAGTCCTGAAACGGGTCCATCTGCCCGAACATGTCGCCTTCCTCATGAAGATACATCGTAAAGCTTCTACCGGTGTCGGATGTTTTCGTCGTCCGCACGCGGCCGCTAATCACAAAATATAATTTATCGGCCGTGTCCCCTTCCCAAAAAAGATAGGACCCCTTCTCTACTTTTTTTGTATACATAATGCTTTTCAATTTATCCAGGCTTTCAGCCGACAGCACCTGATGAATTCCTCTTTGCTGGATGGCAGTCATCGAACACGACCCCTTTCAAATTCTCATTGCTTTTATCATAAACGGAATGGAATGTTTTTTTTATCGGGAGTTCCACTGATCTTTCGAGGAAAAAGCCCCTATCTTGCTGTGACGTTCGTCACAAGTTTCCCCTGATTTTTCGTCGATTCGATCGGGTACATCGTTCCGATGCAAGGCAGTTTTCCTGATGCACTTTTAAGGGAATTCCCCGACTTACAAACGCGCTAAGAAGCCTTACAATAAGAAAGAAGAAGAGGAACTGCATCGCAGTGAAACGGAGGTGACCTGCGAGATGCCTTTGATCACGCAACAACTAACGAACGAACTGGAGCGCTTCTGTCAAACGACTTCAAGCCACTTCGCCGCGTTATCGCTAGCGGTACCGGACGAGCAGCGATTACGCTGGCTGTATGCCTACGGCAACCGGAACGAACGCTACAAAAGAATGGGTGTGAAGCCTGGCGCCGGGCCGGACGGCATGGCTCTTCGAACTGGTAAACCCGCGTTGTGGGACGAGCAAACGGGTCTGAACGGCAAGGCGGCAGGCGAATGCCCACTCCTGACGGCCGAGAAGCTGCAAGCTGCCGCGGCGATCCCCCTGATTGATGGCCATGAAATCGCCGGCCTGCTGCTCATCGCGCGACGTACGCCGGAGGCATACACGAATCAAGATTTGATCCGCCTGCAAGAACAGCTGCCTTATTTATCCGATATTTTACGACTTCACTGAATTCTGGCAATGATTTTCACTGCCGGGATTATTGTATCGGTCGCGGCCGGCAATGCCTACTTGTATCCGACGGCGACCAAACGGCTGATGGGACAATATTTGGACCAGCTGAAACGCGGCGACAACGGCGGGTCCTACGAAACCTTATCGGACCGGGAAAAAGAAATCGTAGCGCTGATCGCCAAAGGCTACAGCAACAAAGAGATCGCCGAGCAGCTGGTGATCAGCGTAAAAACAGTAGAAACGCATAAAAGCAACGTTACGGAGAAGCTCGGTCTGAAGACAAGACCGGAGCTCGTTAAATATGCGCTAAAGAAAGGACTGCTCCAATACGAATAACGATAGGAGCACGGGATATCCTAACGTTATAGCGCAAGACGCAACCTATTAACGGAACAGCTGGTTATGCAACGACCGATGGCCGTGCGTGCTTTCGAAGAAAATCATCCGCTGCCGGGCCCAATGAATTCATACAAAAACCTACTAGCCGATGACGGGATAGTAGGTTTTATGCTTTCAAATTTATGATTCTTGTCCCTTATCGACAACGCAGCCATTGCGTCCGGCCGCAATGATTTCCTGGGCTCGCGCCACATCCTGGTCCGACGGAGTCTGTACGCCTTCCAGCGGATACACTTTGTTCAACTGCTGCCATTTGTATACGCCCATGCGATGATACGGAAGCAGTTCGAACTTTTCAACATGCTGCAGCTTGCCGATAAAAGCGCCTAACGCGTACAAGTCTTCATACCCGTCCGTCACGCCGGGGATAAGCACGTGGCGAATCCAGACCGGCTTCCCCATGCCGGAAAGCCATTCGGCGAAGCGAATAATCCGTTCGTTGGGCTGACTGGTCAATCGCTTATGCTTGTCCGGGTTCATCTGCTTCAAGTCGAGCAGTACAAGATCGGTGACTTCCATCAATTCGGCAGCGGCATGTCCCGGCTCGCAAAAGCCGGAGGAATCGAGTGCCGTGTGCAGTCCGTACCGTCTCTTGCACTCTGCGAATAATCGGGCGACGAAGGAAGATTGAAGCGTCGGTTCGCCGCCGGTCACGGTAATGCCGCCGCCGGATCTGCGGTAATATTCCAGGTACGGCTCGATTTCCGCCAGTATTTCCTCTACGGTCGCAAGTACGCCTCCGCCGGTATCCCATGTATCCGGGTTATGACAATACTGGCATTGCAGTGCGCAGCCCTGCATGAACAGGACGAAGCGAATGCCGGGCCCGTCCACGGTTCCGAAAGTTTCAATAGAATGATATCGGCCTTTCATGCGGGCCACGCTCCTTTCACCAATCAAACACGAATTAGATGGTACCGTGGAACGTACGGTTGATGACATCCAACTGCTGTTCCCTGGTCAGCTTAATGAAATTTACGGCATATCCCGAGACGCGGATGGTCAGCTGAGGATAATTTTCCGGGTGCTCCATCGCATCCAGCAGCTGCTCGCGATCGAACACGTTCACGTTCAAATGATGTCCGCCTGTTGCGGCATAGCCGTCGAGCAGCGCCGTCAAGTTCCCGATGCGGGCTTCCGGCTCCTTGCCCAGCGCCTTCGGTACGATCGAGAACGTATTCGATATGCCGTCCAGGCAGTTCGCGTACGGGATTTTCGCTACGGATGCCAGCGAAGCGAGCGCCCCTTTCCGGTCGCGGCCATGCATCGGATTCGCACCCGGCGCGAACGGCTCCCCTGCCAGACGTCCGTCCGGCGTGCTGCCTGTCTTTTTGCCGTACACGACATTCGAAGTAATGGTCAGCACCGACATCGTCGGAATGGCGCCGCGGTAAGCGTGATGCTTGCGAAGCCGATTCATGAACGCCTCCGTCAGCTGGACGGCTATGCTGTCGACCCGCTCGTCGTTATTGCCGTATTGCGGATAATCGCCTTCGATTTCAAAATCGACGGCAATGCCCTTCTCGTTGCGGATAGGCCGCACCTTCGCATACCGGATCGCGCTCAAGCTGTCCGCGGCGACGGACAATCCTGCGATGCCGCAGGCCATCGTGCGTACGATTTCCCGGTCATGCAGCGCCATCTCGATGCGTTCATAGCAATATTTATCATGCATGTAGTGAATTACATTGAGCGTATTCATATACAGCTTGGCGAGCCAGTCCTGCATCACGTCAAACTTGGCTTTCACTTCTTCATAATCCAATACGTCCGACGTGATCGGAGCGATAGGCGGTCCCACTTGAATGCCGAGCTTCTCGTCCACGCCGCCGTTAATCGCGTACAGCAGCGCTTTCGCCAGGTTGGCGCGGGCGCCGAAAAACTGCATTTGCTTCCCGATTCGCATTGCGGAGACGCAGCAGGCAATCCCGTAATCGTCACCGAAATAAGGGCGCATCAAATCGTCGTTCTCATATTGAATCGAGCTGGTCTCGATCGACACCTTGGCGCAGTATTTCTTGAAATTGTCGGGCAGTGCGGTGGACCAAAGCACCGTCAGGTTAGGTTCCGGCGCAGGTCCGAGGTTGTACAGCGTATGCAGAAACCGCAGCGAGTTGCGCGTCACCCACGTCTGTCCGTTCAAGCCCATTCCGCCCACCGCCTCGGTCACCCAGGTCGGATCTCCGCTGAACAGCTCGTTGTAATCCGGCGTGCGCAGAAATTTGACGATCCGCAGCTTCATGACGAAATGGTCGATCAGCTCCTGCGCGCCCACCTCGGACAGCGCGCCCTCCGTCAAGTCCCGCTCGATATAAATATCCAGGAAGCTGGAGACGCGGCCCAAGCTCATCGCGGCGCCGTTCTGTTCCTTGATCGCGGCAAGATAGGCGAAATAGAGCCATTGCACCGCTTCTTTCGCATTGCGGGCGGGTTCGGAAATATCGCAGCCGTATGTCAACGCCATCGACTTCAGTTCATGCAGGCTGCGGATCTGCTCCGACAGCTCCTCGCGGGCGCGAATGACATCTTCGGTCAGCGCATCGACTTCAAGCTGGAGCAGATCCTGCTTCTTGTCCGCAACCAGACGATTCACGCCATAGAGAGCGACACGCCGATAATCTCCAATAATCCGGCCCCGGCCGTAAGCATCCGGCAGGCCCGTGATGATTCCCGCTTTCCTCGCGGTACGCATCTCCGTCGTATAGGCGTCGAATACGCCTTGGTTATGGGTTTTTCGGATGTCGGTGAACAGCCGCTCGATCTCGGCGGGCAGCTTGTACCCGTAAGCCTCGCAAGCATCGGCAACCATGCGAATCCCGCCATAAGGCTGGATGGACCGTTTCAGCGGCGCATCCGTCTGCAGGCCGACAATTTGTTCCTTCGACTGATCGATGTACCCCGGCGCGTGCGAAGTAATGCCGGAAACCGTATGAACATCGATATCAAGGACGCCGCCGTTCATTCTTTCCTGACGCAGCAGCTCGCGAATTTGCAGCCACAGCGCCGTCGTCTCCTCCGTTGGACCGGCAAGGAAATCTTCGTTCCCTTCATAAGGCGTAATGTTCCGGTGAATGAAGTCGTTCACATCGATCCGCTTTTGCCAAGCGCCCGCTTGAAAACCGCGCCAAGCCGGCGACCCCGCGGCTTTCCCTGCTATATCCGTTTCTTTTATCAACATAGGACTGCACCCCCACTGCTTTGATAAGACTATGTTACACTTTTCACAATCTTTGCGCTGTGACAAGCCTCACACGATCAAAAAAAGCCGATCAACTCAGCATCTGTTAGCGTTGCGGCGCGGCACAGCGCAGCGGTCGGTCTAACAGCCGCTTCGCGGTCAGCGAGCGACGAGCGGCGAAAATAAAAAAGAGCGCTCACGGCGCTCTGTCCTGCTTTATTTTCAATACCATGTCATGGACCGGAATCCGGAACGGCCGCTTTGCCAAACGGTCCGCGCTTTAGACGTGTCCCTGCAGTATCGCTCTCCAGCTGGAGGATTGATGGACAAAGACAGCGCGTCCTCTACGGCGTAAGGAACCATGGAGCCGTGCGTTTCGGAGGTGTGCTTTCGAAACGCGACGCAGAGCCCGGGCAAGCCCGTTAACGCGGCAGCGACGTCCTCCCCTGTCGGACCGGAACGAAGACGCGCCAGCTGAGCTGCTTCCGACTCGCTAAGTCCTTGCCGCACCGTCTTCTTCCCCGAGGTTTCGATCAGCAGATCGATCGAACCGCTGCTTCGTCCATCCTGCCGGGCCGCAATAAAGCGGGCTTGTTCCGTCAATATCGAGCCGGCGTTCCACCAGATCGACGGGTCCGCGGCCACGTACGTTTGAAATGCCTCTGCGTCTGTATACATGATGTGCAGTGCGAACAAATCGCCAAGGGAATGACCGAACAAGGTCTGACATTGACGGTCAATGGGGGCAAGGCGCGCGATCGCCGGTTTCAATTCTTGTTCGATGAAAGCGAAGAAAGCGTCCCGTCCGCCTGTAGCCGGAACCGGCCGATCCCGTAAAGCGGGGATATATTCCGGCACGCCTCCTCCATCTTGGATGATAATAATTCTCATTTATTGCTGCGAAGAAGCAGCCTTTCCTGTTCGCAAGCTTGCGCGGAACCGCTATCGTTCGTTCCGTTTGCCGCCGATCGTTTATAGGCTTCCGCCGCTGAAATCAGCGGGTTATTCAACAGCTCGATCAACGAAATCGGTCTCAGCCGCTCCTCCTCGCCTTCCACTTCGAACTCTGTTATCGATGCTTGGGAACGTCCGTCCCGTTCCTGCATCGCCCGGTAAATTCTATACATAAGCCCCATCGTTTTTCCTCCTTGAGTGCCATGAAATGCGTATGGATTGACGTAATAGCTGCATGATATGAATCATCATTTCGTGTTGTACGATTTCATTTTATTGATAATGATTCTCATTGTCAATTATTTCGTGGCAGGAGGAGATATTGAACGAGGGATGATCGTTCTTTTCGTCAAATGTATCGGTTGGCTATATCGCCGATCGGGCCGCACTTTTTTGAAGCTCGAGGATCAAAGTTTCATAAATGCAATTATGCCTGCTGACCGGTGTCACCCGCCATTCCTTTAACGAACGGATGTCCAGCGGGTAATTGAATAAAGACCTCAGACCGTTCCCATACCGTACAATAATTTTGCAATCGGGGTGAACCTCGGATGTTAATTCGTCCAATATCTCCAGCTTTTCCGGCACAAGAGAAGCAATAAACACATGGGTGGCTTCCCTCAGAAATTCGCGATCCCGCATGTGACTGTCCGTGTAATGGAAGGAACCTTGCAAACCCAAAAAGTTCGCCAGCTTCCTTCCGTGCCGGACAGCTTCTTCGTCAATGTCCGTGCATAACACCTCGGCTGACGTTTCCATGGCAATGGTCAATGCCGACACAGGGAACGCGCCGGCACCAATGAATATGACCTTGGACTCCCGTTTAATGCGGGTGTACTCCCACTCTTCTTGTACCGCTGCCGATAAGAGCGACAAGTACAGGTTCGCATCCCATGCTTCCGTATATGTACGAAGCGCTCTCATCTTCTCGATCATGCATAACGCATGGGCGGATCTGTCTCTGATCCTTGCCGAGCACTGCTTCACTTCCTCGCAGTTTGACCCTTGCCGCCATCGTTTTTCATTTTCCTCGCAAACGATAAATTCGCATAAACGGTCCAGCTGTTCGCTAAGAAGCTCCCAGCTGTCCGGACTGTGATGGATGGCGACCGCCAACCGGGTCAGCTCTTCCTCCATCGAGTGCAAGCAACTAAGAAAATCGCCCTGGGTTTCGATGTGTCTTCCCTCCGTCTCCTCCATATTCATGCCCGCATTGAACATTAGAAGTATATGTAGGAAGGTAAGCCATCCATGTCTGAGCAAATTCGCCTAATCTTACCCTTTCGGGCGCTGGCCGTGTCCGTTTGTTGCAGCCCTTGAATTAACCAATGTTTTATAAGCCTCTGGACGAAAAAAAAGGCGTTCCGCCAAAGTAGTCTTTGACGAACGCCTTTATATCCAGTTTACGACAGCTTACTGCGCTGCATCCATGCGTTCCAGCCGCTCCTTATACTTTGGCGACACGATCGGCGGTTTGCCGGCCTGGCATACAAGATCGCCGTTACTCGTCAAGTCGACGTTCCGTTCGGCTAACACCGCGACCAGTTTCTCCCGCCAACGGTTAGTTTCGGCGGCATAGGCTTCGCTTGCGGCCAGATCGACGCATTCGCCAGGATCTGAGGCCAGATCGAACAACTGCTCCGTGCCCAGTCTGGGAAACCAAATATATTTCCATCGGCCGTCCGTTACATACTGCATTTCCTGCTCCTCGGAATAGCATGTACTGTGCTCTCCGTGCACAAACTCCCGCCATCCGCTCGCTTCCCCCCGAATGAGCGGCAGCATGCTTCGCCCGTCCACCGAATCGGGAATCGTCACGCCGGCTGCGTCGAGAAGCGTCGGCATAATATCCTGCAAGCATACCGGGGCAGCGCTTCGTTCGACCGGACTGCCGTTCGCCGCTTTCGGCAGCTTCACGATGAGCGGAATATGGGCCGATCCTTCGTAAGCATATGTTTTACGCCACAAGTGGTGATCCCCCATCATATCGCCGTGGTCCGAGGTGAACATAATGAGCGTATTGTCGAACTGCCCGATTTTTTTCAAGTACATCAGTAAACGTCCGATTTGCAAATCGATATGATGGATGTTGCCGTAATATCCGATCCGCGCTCTGCGAATCTCCTCGTCGCTCCGCTTGCCTCTCCAGGCATCGGGCTTCGCGGCGTCCTTCCGCACATTATGCATCGCGGACCAGTCCCCGAGATGCGGCGCGGGCATGTCTTTTTTCTCATAGATGTCATAGTAAAAGGCCGGTGCGTCATACGGCGAATGCGGCCGCGCGAACGACATTTTCAAGAAGAAGGGCTTGCCGGGGTCCCGGTTCTGCACGAACCGGATCGATTCGTTGACTGTCCAGTTGGTCGGATGCAGAAACTCCGGCGCGTGGTAAGGACGGGCCATCCACGAATTCCAATCGATGCCGTGGTCGGTAAAACCGTAATCTCCCGTTTTGTTCTGCTCGAACCATCTTCTGTAATCGGATATGAAGCCGGGATCGCCCTGTCTGCCCGATTCGTCCAGCACGGTATGATGGAAGCCGAACAAAGACCTTTGCGGGTGAAAATGCATTTTTCCCACACCTTGCGTGTGGTAGCCGGCCTTCGCCAACTGCTCGGGCAGCGTATGCTCCAGGCAGCGCATCGGCCCTTGGCCGCGGCCCATGCCGAGGATGCCCGTATTCCACGGGTCCATGCCGGTCATCAGGCTGGCTCTCGCCGGGATACAAGACGGCGTGCTGGAGTATGCGCAGTCAAAGACCGTCCCTTCCGCTGCGATCCAGTCCAGATTCGCTGTTTCGATCACCTCATTCCCATAGCAGCCCAGCGTATCCCATCGCTGCTGATCGGTCATGATGAGCAGTATATTCGGTCGCTTGGTCATTCCAACCTCTCCTTCCATTCCGTTAGCGCTTATTCCGCACAAGCTTATTATAGTTGAAAGCGCTGGCATATTTCACCTCTAATAGTAGCATTCTCCACGCATTGACCTCCGTCCCCATTCTGCTATATGATTCGTAGACAAAGTACCAAGCGAATAAGGAGCAAAAAGGAACGTCTCGCAAGGAAATTTGGGAATATGGGCGAGCGGAGATGAAGCGACCAGGAATGCAGCAATACAATGCGGCATTCTTTTTTCGTTTGATAAGGAATTTTTTTCCATACCGAAAGTTGCGCCCCCTCTTCCCCCGCTTCATTCCGTCATAAAAAAACTTGAAAGCATTTTGTTAATGCTTTTCCTGCGCCGGCGTATTAACATACGTAAATTTCCTTGATCAGTCATCATAACCAAGGAGCAAAGGAGGAGAGACATTGGAGAGCGTTCAGGCAGCCAAGGAGATTTACCGGCATCCACAAGACAAGCTTCACGCAGACGTGCTATCTGCAGCGCAATTTTCCGAAATCTACGAGCTGTACTTCGATCGCGTGTACAAGTATATCTGTTACCGGATTCAAAATCAGCATGAGGCCGAAGATCTTTGCAGCCAGGTTTTTGAAAGAGTCATCCTGCATTACCACAAGTTCTCCGCGGAAAAAGCCAAATTCGATGTATGGTTATTCGCGATTGTCCGGAACGCTGTGACCGATTATTACCGTGCACGCCCCAAACGATTTCACTTTTCCCTCGATGCGATTGCGGAATTTATATTTCCCAAGCCGTCGCCCGAGGAATTGGCAATTCAGGATGATACGAACCAGGCGCTGCTGCAAGCAGTGGCCAAGCTGCGCGACAAAGAACGCCATATCATCGCATTGAAATTCGGCGCCCGGCTGAAAAACGCGGAAATTGCCGAGCTTATGGGGATTAGCGAATCCCATCTCGGTGTCGTAGTTCACAGAAGTCTCAAAAAGCTGCAAAACCTATTGTTGAAAGCGAGGTTCATGGATGAATAAGAATCGCAGTCGGAAACCGCATGGAGACGTTGCAGAGCTGCTGGAAACGATGGAATTCGATAACAGCGCAGCCAAAGAGCGTATTTTCAACCGTTTGGTGCGCAGCATCGAGACAGGGAGCATTCAATCGACAAATTCGAAAAAGGACGGGGTTCAAATGATGACAAGAAAATGGAAAACAGCTGCCGCCACCGCCGCGGCTATCGTACTCATTGGCGGCGTGTTCTCGACGACCTCCTACGCGCAAGGGATGATTCAATCGATTCTGGCGCGCTTTCACGTAGGCAATATGGAGATCGTTCAAGTAGACAAAGAACGGCCAGTCCCCGCAAACGCGAACAATAGCGCTTCCGGCCAGGAAAGCGGCGCCGAATCCAGAGTGGCACTGTCGCCACAGCCGAAACGGTCGCTGCAGGAAGCACGCGTCGCTATCGGGCTCAATTTCCCTGCCCCTTCGTGGATGGCCGATTTCAAATACGTTAACACCGTTCTTCAAGGAAAAACCATGGTGGAAGTGCAGTACGCACAAGGCGACAAAACCGTCAATTTCCTCATCTCGCAAGGCGGCAGCAACGGCATTGAAACGACCGGCGAAGTGAAGACGGCCGTAATGAACGGCGTCACCGTTTATTTCGCTAACGGAATCGTGATCTGGGAAACTCAGGGCTTCACCGTCGAGATGTACGCAAGGGATGATTTCGATGCCGCCACGCTGGAGAAAATCGTCAAAGGCTTTGACGTTGGAACGCCGTTATCGCAAGCACAGATCGACCAGGCCAAATCGAATCGTGACAACCTGCTCCGAACGGAAAGAGCGACGCAAGCGGCTCCCGCCGCTGCTTCGGAGGAGCGTAAATAATACAAATTTTGACGAAACGGACGTTTATGGAAAAGATGCTCCTCAGCGATTGCAGCTAGGGGCATCTTGTTTGTGATTTGCATATTTGCCCCGTGCCTAAATGCAAGTCAAACCATCCATTCGTACGGCAATCGTGATAAAATACGAGTACAAATCGAACCTATAGGATGGTTGCCGTGAACTCTGATCAAATCCATGCCGTCATTCGCCTGTTTCCATGCTTCGCGGAGCTGTCCGCAACCGACTGGGCTTCGGCCGAAACGATGAAGCTTACCTCTTCGTCCCTCCATCCGATCGCCGAAGGCCATCGCTTGAATCACGCGCCCTTTATCCTGTCGGGCTGCGTTCGCATCTTCAAACTGAACGCTTCCGGCAGAGAAGTGACCTTGTACCGCGTGCGCGGAGGCGAATGCTGCGTGCTCATGATGGCCAGCATTCTGGGAGAAACGGAATATGAAGCCTCCGTGCACATTGAATCGGAGGCCGAGGTGCTGCTTTTTCCAGTGGACGCTTTTCGGCGATGGATGCATTCCTATCAGCCGGTCAGCCGGTATATTTACAAGCAATTCACGAGCCGGTTTATTAGCGTGACCAGCCTGCTGGAGCAAATTGCGTTCGGTTCCATGCAGGAGCGCGTCGCCGCTTATCTCATTCAGCGTCATCAGGAGACGGCCTCTTCTTCTGCAGGGATCGAGATGACGCATGAGCAAATAGCGGTGGAACTCGGTACCGCTCGCGAAGTGGTGAGCCGGATGCTGAAGAATCTCGCCGGGGAAGGTGCGATTCGCCTGCAGAGGGGGAAAATTA
The DNA here is from genome assembly GCF_910593845.1 of Paenibacillus solanacearum. Taxonomy (GTDB): domain Bacteria; phylum Bacillota; class Bacilli; order Paenibacillales; family NBRC-103111; genus Paenibacillus_G; species Paenibacillus_G solanacearum. The sequence goes on from NZ_CAJVAS010000022.1 coordinate 63,729, forward strand.
TCGTGACGGATTACGCTAAACTGCTGTCCTTTACTTCGCTTTCGTGACTTTATCACCGACTATTCTTTTCCGCGACGTTACAATGAGGATGTTACATCCTATAACGACGTGGGAGGAATTGACGATGAGTCATTATTACAATCAAGCGGACCTGGAATGGATCCCCGAGCTGGTGAAGCTCGCCCCCCAAGCCTCGGCGTCCTTTTTCGCCTTTGAGAAGGAAGTCTACCATTCGGATGGAGCCCTGCCGTTGAAAACGAAAGAGCTTCTCGCCGTCGCCGCCGCACATTTGACCGGCTGCCCCTATTGCATTGACGTTCACGTACAAAAGTACAGGAAGCTCGGGGGAACGCGGGAGGAAATCGTCGAAGCCGTCCTTGTCGCAGCCTCGACCCAGGCCGGGGCCGTCTTGAGTCATGCCACGCAAGCGTTAGCGGCTTTTCACCGCGCCGCATCCGCTGAGGGAAGTACAAGCGGGGATGAACATCGAAATCGAAACGGGGATGGCGACCGTAGCGGGCCTGCATGCTTTTGTTAATCGCGCCCATAGGCCATATATCACATGGCATGTCATGGATGTTCATAGCCCCGCTTCGCCTGAAGAAGCCGCCGCGTTCCCGCAGCGGCTTCCCAAGCTGGGACAGGCCAGCTCCGCCGAGCCCCTTCCTGCTAGTGCTGCTCCGCCGGCCATAATAGGTCGGCGACCAGTGCGGCCGTCCAGTGATAATCCCGGATGGAGTCGTACTTGGCTCGAATGTTATAAGGTTGCTTTCTCGGCCCTTTGCGATCGCAGGCGACAGGCGGGCGTTCGTCCTTCGAATCGTAATACTCGAAGGTCACCCCATAGGCTTCGTAATACCGGTTGACGAGCTCGATGGTTCGCTCCTGAAGCCATCTCGCCTCTTCCGGGCGGTTGTGCGCACGCAAGCCGAGAATGACAAGATAGTTCATATTGATCCATACCGGGCCTCTCCACATATCGGTAGACCAGCTGGGCTCTGAGACAGCGATGCTCGGCAGCGGATAGCGGGTCATGAAATGACGCTCATCCTTCATCATTCGGATCAAGCCATCCACCTGTTCCTCGGACAGCCCGTCGAGCAGAAGCGGGAGAAAGCCGCTGACCGACTTGACCTTGGAGAACCGGCCGTCCATACGCACGTCATAAAAAAATTCATCCTCCGCATCCCACATCGTTTGCACAATGAGCTCCGTTGTCCGCTTGGCAAGCTGCTCCCAGTTTACTGCCCGCTCGTCATCACCCAGTTCCCGGCAGATCCGCGCGACATACCCCAGGTCACGGGCCATGAACACATTGAAATCGACCGCATCCTGCTTGTCGGCCTCATCGAAACGGGAGGAATTGTCCATGCCCGATTCACCGGATCGGCACAGCACGTCGCCTTTAATATCCCATTCCAGCAGCTCGTTCCCGTTCGTATCCCGATGACGCCGGTTCCACAGAAGATAAGCTTCCAGACGGGGCAGCGTCTCCGCCAGCCACGCCCGGTCGCCATGATGCCGGTAGTTTTCCCACACGCCCCAAGCCATGATAGGGGGCTGCGTAATCCCCGAGGCTTTGCCGGTTACCGACACTTGATGAGGCAGCATACCGTCTTCAGTCTGCGCCTCGAGCATCGTCATCAGGCAGTCTGCGGAAATTTGCGGAGACAGCCGGTTCATCGCAATCGAATGAAATACCGTATCCCAGAGCCACATATGCTTGTGAGGAACGCGGTCGGGCGTGGACCAGTAGCGTTTCCTTTCCGCCTCGGGCGCAAGCGTGTTGACCTTCATCACGCTGACGCATTTGCGGAGCAGACGAGATTCCCGCTCGGAAGCCAGCACCGGTATGCTGCGGTAGATGCCGAGCCGCTCCTCGATCACGGCTTCCGCCTGCAGCGACAGCCCCTGCTCCGCCTTGCCCAACGCTTCCTCCGGTGTGACCCCGTAGGCCAGCGCGAAGCGAGGCCCCCGGGTGACCAGAACGATCGCATCGTTGGCTACGGGATCGACAGTGATGCTGCAGCGGCCGGTTTGCTCCGTAAGCAAGCCTTGCCTAGGCTGCTCGAAGGACAGAAGACATGCTTCGGCATGGGGAGTCTCGCCAATCAGCGTATGCCATGCCGCATAGGCCAGCTTCGTGCCCGGTCCTTCGCCGGGGGCCTCCAGAACGCAGGCATCCCCCGTTACGAACCGTACCTTGTGCTCCTGCGCCGGAATGTACAGCCACCTTCGCTGCGGCGTGTGAAAGAGGAGCGAGAGCCTCGGCTCTCCCCAGGTTGCGACAAATTCCGATCGGGCGTTCGTTTCTCCATCCCATCCGGAGAAGGCGAACAACCCTCCTTCCCCGAGAATATGGGGCAGCAGCTCGCTGTTCACGGTTAATGATTGGACAGGTTTCATTCGCTCGGTTCCTCCCGCGGTTCGGCCCAGTAAAGCAGGATACTGCGCTGCATGGATGCGTGCGCCCAGCGTCCTGCGATGATGCCGATTTCTATTTTTTTAGATGAGACAATAGGAAGACATCCGCTTCATGCCGATACTCGGCGTCTTGGTACACCTGTTTATTCGACGAAGGTCGTTACGCTATTCGCAGGCAATGTATGCTCGAAGCTGCCGGAGCCGTTAGCGGAATGACCAATCATCTGAATATTCTCCGTGTCGCTCGTCCGATAAATCGATACATTCGTACTGTTCAAGCCGCTGATCGTCACCGTCACCGGCTGTGTCGAATGATTGGCTGCAACGAGCACCGCTTTGTTCGTTGCCGTATGGATCGCCGCCGTGACGGTAATATCGCTATTCCCGCTTGTAACTTTTACATTGCGGTCTCCCGGACGAATGAAACGGCTGAATTGGCCCATCGTATACAGTCTTTTGTTGATGGTGTAGCTGCCGTCCTCCTTCAGATCGACGAGCGATTGGCGCGATACGGCGGAAGACACGGAGGCCGGCTTGTTCACGAACCACCAGTACAGATAAGAGCTGTAGCCCTGCTCCATCGCTGCGGCAATTTGACCTGCGACTTCAAGACCTCCGCCCATACCGGCATCGTTCGGGTCCGGCATGCTGTATTCCATCATAAATAACGGTTTGTTGTATTGGCGCAAATCATACGCATACGCATCGAATTTGTCCCAGGCATAAAAGTGGGCACCGATAAAATCAAGCTTTTGCACGGCAACGGGGTCCATCTCGCTTAATAGCTTGCTCGTCGAGCCCATATGGCCGCCTTCGGGCGCGCCGAATTTCACTTCGGTCCCTTCTGATTTGAACACATCGTATACGGCATCGATCAACTGACCCAGCTCCCGGCCATTATAGTAAGACGATGCGTATTCCACGACGGCTTCCGGTTCGTTCTGCAAACTGATCCAACGGATGTTGTACCCATAATCTTCCTTGTAGGTTTTGGCCCACCCGACCAAATATTTGGCGAAATCCTCATAGTGCTCCGGCACGAGATGGCCGCCCCGCACGACAGACCGGTTATCCTTCATCCAGGCCGGAGGGCTCCATACGGATGCGGCGAACTGCATACCGGGATTGCGCCGGATTGCCTGATCGGCAAACCATCGCTGGTGCGTATCGGTAGCCGTGTCCCATACGCCCTTCTCCGGTTCCATTGTAGCCTGCATTGCGTTTCTCGGCTCCGGGTCGTCTTTGGTGAACGGGTTGATTTCCAGCCGGATGACGGAAAGACCCACCCCATCGTCTTCCATACCGAAGAATACATCCAGCAGCCTTTGCTGCGTCGCGGTTTCGAGCTTCATGAAGTCGTGAACCGGATCGTTGGCAGACGCGCCAAACCCCCATATTTCCTGTTGAACCGTGTTTTTGTCCACTTGAATGACATTGACCTTCTTGCTTGCGATCGAAACGGTCTGATTCTCTGCATTCCATGACACGGATGCTTCCAGCGCATCGGCGACATACGATGCCGGAACCATCAGCATCTTGTCCTTGACGTAAGCCGGAGCAGCCAGCTGAACGTCCTGACCGTTGATTCGGGCTGAATCTTGTCCTGCGGTGACGACGCTCGTTCTGCCGTTCTTCGCAGCCGTTGCGGTCTGCGTGGACGCATCCCACGCGACGTCGGCTCTGAGCGTCGCGAACGTTCGGGGCAGCGGGACGAAGGGGACCCCATTTTTCGCTTCCGGCTTGCCGCTGAGATACACGATCGTCTTGCCGTCGACAATGGTCTGAACCGCTTTGGGAGCGATTTTCGAAGGGGGAATCTGTGTCGTCGTCCCGGTTTTTACGACCTTCACCTCATCGATGTAAAGCTTCTGCACCACATCCATGTGACCGTTGACGGGCATCTGCTCGAAGGCAATGCCATAAACGGGATCATACCCGACGGTAAAAGGAAGCGACACGTTTACCCAGTCTTGATCCGTCACCAGCACCTTGTAACGGTTTCTGTCGTTATAATAGGTTGTGGTCGACAAGGCGGTATCCGTGTCGATGACGGAAAGATAAAAGTATCCCGACTTCACGACGCTTGCGCTGTCGACTTTGGCGTACAGGGACAAATCGTATTGCGTACCCGGTGTAAGATCGAGCCCCCGGAACGCCTCGTTGATTTTGATCCGATTGTAATGCTGGATCCGGTCGGTAACGTGAAGGCTTTGACCGCCTTTGTCCCCATAGACGACCGTACGGTCCAGCGATAATCCCCAGGTGGGCTGGGCGCCGCCGACCGTGATGTTCGCGCGGGCCATGTCGGGAACGTCATCGAATGTGATGTGTTTGGATTCGGCAGGCAGCGGTTTCGCGATAAGCTCGGCTTGTTGTAAAGCCGGCTTGGACGGTTCATTATGCGAGTTCGCCTGGGCTCCTGGTTCCGTTTCGCAGCCCAACAGCTGCACTACGAGGCTCAGCAAGAGGCACAGGCGCAGCCAGCCCGCGCGGGACCTGCTCCGGGGTTCAAGCATGACATCACCTGCTTTCCGTAAGGGACATGCCGTCCATCGACGGCCATGAATTCCATGGGTTCCTGTCAATCCTTTGGCTGCGGTCTCCCTCCTTCGCCTGCTGGATTCGCTTTCTTTTACACTATAGCGGGTGACCGGTCTGCAGTTCTACGTAGATTTACGGGGAATAGTTATACTTTTTTGCGGTTCTTTGTCATCAAGCAAGGGCAGTGCCACCTGGGGCATATGCGCCATCATATAGCCATAACCACCCCTCGAACGTTCCGTTGTGACGCGTAAACGACAAAAAAACCGCGATTCACGCGGTTTCTGTTCCTGCTCTATTCCTTACAGCGACTCCCTCTTGCGGAATTACCGCAAGCGGCTTTGCTGCACATGCTCTACCATTTCGCGAACGCATTGTTCGATATCCTTGCTTGAACAATCGATCGTTGTATCGCTATATTTCATGTACAAAGGAAGCCGTTCCTCGTACACATCCTGAAGAGAGTTTCCTTGCTTGAATACGATGCCCCTCGTGGTTATGTTGACTAATCTCTTCGCAATTTCTTCGTAAGGAACATGCAAATAAAAGATGTGGCCGTTTTGTCCGAGGGCATGCATCGCCTTTTCCGAATAGACCACGCTTCCTCCCGTTGCGATGACGCAGTTTGTCAGCTGCAGCTCAGACACGGCTTTTTCTTCGATATCCATGAATGCGTCGGTCCCGTGCTCATCGATGATATGTTGCAGCAGCCTGCCTTCCCGTTGTTGCATAACCACATCGGTATCCACGTAATTCATGCCTAATGCCTTGGCCAGCAGCACGCCCAAAGTGCTTTTCCCCGCTCCGGACATGCCGATCAGAACGATATTCATACTGCTCCTCCCCTATGGTAACGCGCCATGGTCCCATATTGTGCACCAGATGCTCCGTTAACTCCTCCCCCTATGCTACTTGAACTTGATCCCGGCGTCTATTGCACAATCGATCGGATGCGAACCGGCTGTTGGGGAGAAAGCCTCCACCGGACGTACGGCCCAGCCCTACGTATTCGTTCCTTCTCTATAAACGCTGCGCCCGGACCAGTTCCGCGTATACCCCGCCGGTTCGGACCAAGTCTTGATGCTTCCCATGCTCGACAATGCGGCCTCCGTTCATCACGAAGATCCGATCCGCCTCCATAATGGTGCTTAATCGCTGGGCGATCATAATTTTCGTGCATTCGAGCTTGGACAGTGCCTCCTGTACGCGACGCTCGGTCACCGTATCCAATGCGCTTGTCGCTTCGTCCAGCATCAGGATGACAGGGTCGTTCACCAACGCCCGCGCCAGCGCGAGCCTTTGCCGCTGTCCTCCGGACAAGGAAGCGCCATCCTCCCCCAGCATCGTTCCGTATTTCATGGGCATGGCCATAATATCTTCGTGGATATGGGCCAGCTCGGCGGCAAGCTTGATCCGCTCCGGCGCAGCTTCCAGATCGGCAAGCGCCAGATTGTCGCGAATGGAAATACCGAACAGGTATGGATGCTGGGGAACGACGCCGATCTGCGAGCGTACCCAATGCAAGTCGAGCTTCTGCAGGTCATGACCGTCATACCGAATGTTCCCGGAGCTGGGCTCGTATAATCCGGCCAGCAGTGCAGCCAGCGTCGATTTGCCCGAACCGGAGGGGCCGACGATCGCAATGAATTCCCCCGGCTCAATCGTAATGGAAATATCCGTGACGGCAGGCGAAGATACCGGAGAGTATTGAAAGGATACATGATCCAGAACGACCTGCCCTTGCAGAGGACGAACGGGTGTGTATCTCTCCCCTTCTTGTTCGTGCGGCTTATCCAATATATCGTTGATACGGTCGAGAAAACCGTAAATTTGCTGCACCTGTACGACGGTCGAGAGAAGTCCGGCCAGCGAAGCGAGGTAGCTGCCGGCCAAAGCGCATTGTCCCAGCATCGCGCCAAGGCTTGCGCTTCCATTCAGCACCTGCATTCCCCCGGCAAACAGGATGAATAAGGGAGATCCCACCCGAAGCGCCGTCAACAAAGCATCCATCGTCGCGCCGAGCTGATCTTTTCGCAGCGCCGCATGAATCTCTTGCACAAACAACTGCGTCCATTGCGCTACGGCACGCTGTTCGGCCCCCGTCGCCTTTAGCGTCTCCAAGCCGGCCAGCACCTGTACCAAGAACCCTTGCGATTTGGCTTGCGCTTCCAGCCCTTGCGTGTTAAGGACCAAGTACCGATGGCGAAACAAGAGAAAAAGGCAGCCTTGCAGCAGCCCCAAGCTTACGGCTAATCCGCTGATCAGCGGATTGGTCATAAGCAGCAGGACGAGAAAGAGGCCCGCCGCTGCTCCGTCAAGCAAGCCGGAGAGCACGCCGGTTGTAAGCATATCGCGAATTTTCGTGTTGCTGTTCACTCGGGCCAGCAGATCTCCGGAGGAACGCGCCTGAATCGCCGCATAGGGAAGCTGGACAAGATGGGTAAGGAATTGCACGGTCATGCGGTGGTCTGCATGCGTTCTTAAATATAACAATAGATGAGACCGTACCATCGATCCGAGGAAATGAAATAACGTCATCACGAGGAGGCCGAATCCAAAATAATATAAAAGCTGAACGTCACCCCGGGGCAAAATCCGATCCACCAATGTTCCCGTGAGCAGCGGAAGGCCCATGGAAAACAGTTGAATCAACAAGGAAGCGACGAGAATTTTCCAGAGCAAGCCGGGAAAGCGCACCATCTGCTTGACGTGCCGCCAGGGAGAAAGACGGCTTGCCGAAGCAGTCGGCTGGAAATTTGCTCCCGGCGTGAGAATCAGGCCGATGCCCGTGAAATTTTGGCTAAATTCGTTGTAAGGAATGAGCCTCCGCCCCCATTCGGGATCGATGACCCATACGCCCTTGCGGGAGCAGCGCTCGAAGACGATAAAATGCGTGAATTTCCAATGCAGGATCGTTCCGGTTTGCAGATGAGGCAGATGATCCAAATCAAAAGCGGCTCCCTGCCCCTCCAGTCCGAACCATCGGGCTGCTTGCAGCAGAACATGCGCGTCCAGGCCGCTCCGCCCTCCCCCGGTGACCTGACGCACCTCATCCAGCGGGACGCACTTGCCGTAATAGGCCAGGACCATCGCCAGACAGGCGGCGCCGCAATCGGCTACCTCCATCTGACGAATCACCTCGATGCCTCGCCGCCGGCGGAATAGCTCAGCCATTCGCTCTGCCCCCTGTCGTACCGAAGAGCCCTTCGAGGAGCAAGCTGACGAACTGCCAGCCTGCCAGCCCCGCAATCGTACAGCCGACGAGAAGAAGCCAGAAGGCCAGCGTAAGCCGCGCAGGAACGGGACGCAGCCCGGCGTATCGGGCCGTTGAAGGCTTCAGGCTGTCCAGCGCTTCTCTGCGAAACAGGTCGGGATCATGATTCGTCATGAATGTCACCTCTTCGTGTCCGGCCGGTCTCGGCATCATAGAGACGCGCCAGAAAGTCATATAACACAAGCTCATGGGCTCTGTGCGACGACCGGAGCATCCGGTTCACATGCATATGGATATAGCTCGCTGCGAGCTGTTCCAGGGATACGGTGAGATCTCCTCCGATCGCCGCCTTCCTTAAGTCCTTCACAACCGGCGCAAGTCGCCGGGATCTTTCCGTGAAGACGGAAAAAGCCGGGACGAGCCGATCATCGACGGACGGAGTTGATTGAAGACAGGCTTCCAGACGATTCCGCTCTCTCCGGAACCGGTCGCCCAAGCTGCGGCGGAATGCCCCGTCGATCGCGAATTCCGCTGCGAACCCGTCCCGTGCCTGTGCGACAATAGAGGACTTGGCTTCGGCAGAAAACCTGAGATCGGACAACAGCCTATCGATCCCGGTGATCGAGAGCCGCCATCGATCCTCCCATCCGGCATCGCCGTCCAGCATCTGCATGATACGGATAACCGCTTCGCTATCTATTTGAAAGAGCCTCTCGGCAAGACGCAACCCTGTCATTCCGCCGTAACGCTCCCATTCCGGCATATACGTGTCGACCTGGAATCGCCAAACCGTGCCGTCCCGCAGTTTGGGCTGAATGGCGTCATTCAGTTCCGGGAGCACTTCATTCAGCAGCCGTGCAGGAGCTCCCCTCAGACGAAGCCGAACATGCCAGTCGGGATCTCCGTAACGAATGAAAAACCATTGATCCGCCGCTCCCGAACGCATCGCGTGGGACATGACACGGCTCACTTCTGTTCGGAGAAGCGCATCGACCTCAGCCGGCCCCGCATAAAGCTTGGCATATAGCCATTCCGATCCGGGCGGAAAAGCTCTCTGCACAGACGGACTCATGGTTCTTATTCCATTGGGCTGTATATTGGGCATGGACATCCGGGAGTCAGCGTTTTCATTGGAAGGGATGCGTTCGAAGGGAACGATGAGCTCGTGCACGAATCGTCCCTCCGGTCCCCGGACCACCTGTTCGTCCAGCGAAGGGAATAATTCGGTAAGCCGCACATCCGTACGGTTTTTAACCAGTTCCACGAACGTATCGACAAGTAACACGTTGTTCAAATCCACGAGCAGCTCCCGATCCATTTCCGCGAACAAAAAGATAGGCGGAAGCCGTCTTTCTATACGCCACTCATGCACGGCTCGGAACCGGTCGGCGCCCTTCAATCGGCCAAGCCGGCGCAGCTCATCCTGCGGAATGCGCCATAGAGCTCTGGATAGCACGGTGCGCCCGAACACGACCCGGGGCAGAAACGGCTCAGAGGTGAACGGTCCCCAATCCCAGGCAACGTAATCGGCTCGTCCGTCCCCCTGCAGGTCGCACAAAAACCGGTAAGGCCCGATGCCATGGGCAACGTAATTATGCGCAGCCGATAAGCGCGGAATGACGCGCTTCCCCAGCGCGGCCGACCATAGCATGACCTCCTGTCCGACAACGGAGACGAGCAAGTCCTCGATTGGGATCTGCCGCTCAAGCGGAGCGCCGGATTGTCCCAGAAACGGAATTTCGTAGTCGCGAAGCAGCGGACGGGCAATCAGATTGCCGACCCGTCCTTCCGGAAGATGGACAATCTCCGCGAAGACGGCATCCGGATGAAGCGCCTCCTCCGCGCGCAAATGCTTGGCGACGCGATGGTACAGTTCATGGTCGGCATGGCAAAATCGGCCTAACAGAAGGGCGCCGGACGGACCAGACACATCATGCATCAGCACCTGGAAATCCCCCCGGTGCAGCGCCTCCTCCGTGCGAGCGGCGACCCGAACCATCGCTGCAAAACTGTCCGGCAGCGGGCGTACCCGCTCAGACGATAGCGCCTCAACGTCATGTTCCGTCAGGCGAATCTCCATTTCGCCGCTCGACACGGCGTCATTCAGCTTGCGCAGCAGCATACGCTCGCGCTTTCCCCAAGCAATCTCCGGTTCGCCCGATTCAGGGAAATGCAGCCCGGCCAACAAAGACGATGCATCGCTGGAGCGATCCGCTCCGCCATAACCGATCCCCGCCTCATCGTCGAGCGCCTCGGTGAACGGGACCTGTCTGCCCTCGTACCGCTCCAGAAACGCACTGCGAAACCGATCCATGCGGGACTGCGCTTGGTGTCGAGCCGCTGCATGCAAAGCCTGCACGCCTCGCAAAATTTCTTGGACCACCTCGCGCCCCAATGCAGCCTCACGCAGCGGCTTGACAAGGTCTACTTGATAAAGCTTGGACAGGTCAATCTGCGCCGCCAGAGGCTCAAGCTTATGACTGATGGCCCGATAGCGTTCGATGTCGACGCCGATCCCTCCCCGGTCCAGCTGCGCCAAATCGAGCTTCACCTCGTGCAGTTGCCTGCTTAAGCTGTCGGCCTGCTTCGTGCCGTTCAAATGCTCCAGCAAGCAAGCGGTGGCCTCGCTTCCGGTGACGCAAGCGGACAACGCAGGAACCAGCAGCTGATTGTCAATTAATTCATGCAGAAACGCTTCCGCCTCCGCAATGGATACCTCCGGGTCTTCTTGGGTCAGCGCTTGAGCGAGGTCCGTCAGGCGAGCGCCGGATGCGGCATGGGACATGATCCGATCTAAGTACTCCGTTCGCGCGACAGACACCAGGTGATGGCTGCGCACCTGATCTTGCTGCCTTGCTTCGACATAGCGGAGCTGCGCTCCCATCCGGTACAGACTGGAATTCGGCCGGTATAGCCATTCCTTGCGCAGCGACAGGTCCCTTGCGATCGCTTCCGTCAATGCGCATATATAGTCCATATCGAGCCGGGTATGGCGCTGGTACAAGCTTGAATCCACGAGGCGAATCGCCGTATGATTGGCAACGGCTCCGACAGACGCGCCGGCAAATAGACCAAAAGGCGTCGGCCGTACGGCCATCCGTACGAAATAACGGACCAAGGCGCGCTCGATTTTCTCCCCCTGCCCGCTTTCCGGGTTATTCATCCATAGGGGCAGCTTGCTTGCCAGATCGGGAGACGCCAGGAATAGCGCCTCGCGCACTGCGGGCTGGGCGAACAGGGCAGCGAGCCGGCTTCGCAATCGGGTACGATCCGCCTGAATGGCCGATTCCAGCTCGCCGGGATCGAGCGCTGCGGATGCTTCGGCCCCTTGCGCCCATTGGCTCAGCGCCTCCACAGGCAGCAAGGGAGTGCGAATGGCGAAAAATTCTGCGCTTCGATACATAGACGTCATGCTGCGGTTCCCTTTCATAATTCCCTCCTCTCGGCAGTCGCTGCTCGGACGGTTTGTTGGAACCTAAATCAAGCAACCCCCGAAAAAAACTTTCCGGGGGCCAACCTCTACCGCGCAGTCCGATTAAATCCAGCAGGTTCCGCCGCAGCCGCTCCACCATTTGGTCACGTAAGGCTTACCGCCGGCAGCCTGCTTCAGCTCTTCATCGCTCAGCACCCGCACCGTTTCTTTGTTCAGAACCAATTTTTTTACCTCTTTCGTTTCCGGTGCTTGCTCTTTTTTGAAATCTTCCATGCTCATCTCTCCCATCTTCAATTGGATAATAAATAAATGCGGTCCCACAACGGTTCGATCGATGTAGACGCAGCGAGCAGCGACAGGCCGATTCCGGCTGCGCCGGCCAACATGCCGGGCTCTGGCGTCCAGACGGTCTTTCCGTGCGAACCTGTCAGCGCCAAGTAGCCGCCGATTCCTTGATCCGTTCTCATGTCAAGCGTTCTTCGCACCCACGTAACAGCGGCAGCCTTGAATTGCGTATCACCTGTCGCCCGGTACAACCGATGAAACAGATGCGCCAGACCGGCGGCGCCGTGACAGAAGCCGGCTTCCGCCACTTGCGGCTCTTCGCGCAGCTGCAGGGCGGACCGTCGGCCGATCGCTGCCGCGGTCTGTTCCCAGTGAGGTTGACCGATACGTTGGGCAGCCAGCATAAGCGCCGACGCAACACCCGGATCGCCGTGGCACCATGCGGCCTTGGCCGGTTCCGGCACGATTCCGGGTCCGATGCACCGGGGAAACTGCCCGGCTCCGGAAGAATCGATTCGCCTTGCGAGCAGCCAGCGGATCGCATCGTCCAACAGCCGCCGCACCTTGCTCCTCTCCACACCAAGCGCATAGGCATGGCTTAGGAAGGCGATGACACCCGGAACCCCATGGGCCATCCCCAGATTATAGTAGCCTCCCGGCGCATCGTTCATCCGGGCATCCGCCGGAAGCAGCTCCGGCCCCGTGAACCAAGTGATGCCGTCAGGGTCCTTCACTGCAAGCGAATCAAGCTGGGCGACGACCAAAGCAAGCATTTCCTCGGCAGCGCTGGAGGGCAGCCGTTCACGAGCGTACACGCCGATGCCGACGAGACCGTTGGTAAGGTCAAAATCGCCATGCCAAGGCCTTCGCAGCAGATCCAGAAGCAGCGAATCCACGTCGTTCAGCGTATCCCCGCCTCCGGGTGGTTCGCTCAGGTGAGCAACCGCCCAGGCGATGCCTAACAGACCTTCATACAATGAAGCCGACATTGGCGTCGTGGCGACGGCATCCATCGCATGCTCGAGAAAACGGCAGGACGAATGTCCATCCCCCATACCGGCCCTGTCAAGGTAGTGATAAAAAACCGCCAGACCGGCCGAGCCTCCGCTGAGGGTGGCATCCTCCGCATCGTAATGACGGAGATGAACGGCGATAGACTGTACAACCTCCAAGGCGGTGCCGCGGAGTGCCTCATCCAATATCGGTTCCCAGGACATCGGGCGCTGAACCCCCTTATGAGAGACGGTCGCATTCGAATCTACGGTACTGCGGCTGACAGCTTTCATTATATTTAGTGCGTCAGGAACGCACTACGGCAAAACCACGTAGTAAACTTACGTAAATTACGCATCCATGACGCCGCTGCGGATCGCCCAGGCGATAACGCCGGCCCGGTTGGGGACACGAAGCTTCAGGCGAATATGCTCCTCATATTTCTCGACGGTACGCGGGCTAAGGTGCAGGTGTACGCCGATTTTCTTCGAAGTGCAGCCATGCGCTACGAGCCGAATAATATCCAGCTCGCGTTCCGACAAGAGGATGCAATTCCAATCCGCTTGTGACGCTTCCGAAGCATGTGCCGCTGACGGCTGCTCCATTCCCTTCCAGCCGCGTTCATGAGATTCCGCTGCGGTTTCTTCGGAAACTTTCCACAATCCAAGCTGTCTCATCCATTTCTGTTGATCGACCATGATCCACAGCCCTGATATTTGGTTGTCCACAAAATCAAAGAAGCCCTGCCCCGGCATGGAGAACGATTTGGCGGTTGCGGGAAGACGGTAAAAGCATTCTTCATGCACGCCGGATACCGTTCCCCGCACGGCAACCTTCGCTCCGTCGGAGATGCTGTCTTCCGTCCGGAATTGCAGATGGGAGAAGCTTTTCCAGACTTGGCCGATGAACTGGAGGAACTCCGTACGTTTCATCGTATGTCCCGTATGGAAGCGGGCGGTAAACGTGAAATGGAGCAGCTCGTGTAACCGGGATTCCGTTGTTTTGCTGAATACTTCATCGCAAAAGCGATGGACGATTGCCTGTTTGCTTGCCAAGGATAACCCACCTATCTGCGCGCTTTTACATGATACGTTACGTAAATATGCTCCTTGCCACAACCTTCCATTGTCACAATTTTGGTCATGGTTCGGTCATACGTTCGCAGTCTGAATTAGGGCGCCCGATAGCACGGTTCCCCTCCCTTGGAACCACGAAAAAAAGACTGCCCGCAAGCAGTCTTGTTATTATGTAGTATGACGTATCCGTCTCTTCCCCCATGGTTTAAGATACGAGATCGCCGTTAAAAAGATCAATATTGCCAAAACGAATACGCTTCCGGTCAAAATCATTTTTTGACTATGGAGGTATTCAGGATTATTCGGGCTGAGCAGCTAATGTTAGGGAGTCTTCTTCCGATTCAATCCTTGATTCGGGGCGCCGCCTTGTTTATTTCAGAAACCGCATGATGATCGCTTCGTACCAGCTCCAGGGCAGCAGCGTCCTCCCCCAGACCGCGAGCCTGACGCCTTGGCCCGACATCGTTCTGAATCGAGACTTGGGCGAGCGGACGATCTTGACAATACGACGCGCGATTTCGGACGGGTCCGGAGCGGTCTCGCTCGTCTTCCTGGAGTAGGCGAGCACCTTGTCCAACAGACCTCGATAGGGGGACGCTTCGGAGACATGGATCGCATCGAATCCTTTTCGCCAAATATCGGTGCGGTACGCTCCTGGTTCGATCAGAACGACGCGGATACCGAAAGGCTTCATCTCCAGCCGCAGCGCCTCGCTGAAGCCTTCGACCGCAAATTTGGATGCGCTGTACGGCGCGTACCCCGGAAAAGCCATGAGGCCGCTTACGCTGCTTACGTTGACAATGGTTCCGAAGCCCTGCTTGCGCATATGTGGAAGCACCGCTCGGGTCACCGCAATAAGCCCGAACACATTCGTCTCCATCTGCGCTCGCCACGCCTCCATCGGCACATCCTCGACAAACCCGCCGGCCGCATAGCCTGCATTGTTGATCAAGGCGTCGATGCGCCCGTGCTTCCGTATCGCATCCGCCACGACCGCATGAACGGTTCCGTGGTCCGTCACATCCATGCGGGCTACCTCCAGACGGTCCGCTACCCCCGCCTGGCCCGCCTGTTCAAGCAAAGGTCCGCGGTTATCCGGATTGCGCATCGCGGCAATGACACGGTACCCTTGCTGCGCCAGCGCGACGGACGTCAGAAGTCCGAATCCGCTTGACGCGCCGGTCACCAAAGCGATCTTGGTTTCATGTTCCAGCATCGGCTGTCTCCCTTCTTCCCATAGCTTCTTCCTATAGCTTCGTCCCTTCGGAAATCCGGTCCGTCGGACGACAGCCCTATTTATTACCTGCGCGGTTCAAGCGAGTCTATAACTTGTATTTCTTCAATAGCGGAACGCCAATCCGGTTCAGCACGCTTTGCAAAAAAGCCCAGCTTGCTCTTCGGTGCCAAGGCAGATGAGCATCGTAGACCGCGCTGTACTCGATGTCCGCGATAGCGCCCCGGTTGCGTTTGAACTGAGCCGCACCGGAGCTTTCATGAAGCAGATGGCCGTTCCTTCGTGCCGTATCCATCAGAACCGCAGACAGCATCCGGTACAGTCCGGTTTCCTGCGGAAGCGACGTATCGTAGCCGAATACCGGCGTCGTCATGATCCCGTTCCGGCAAAAATACCCTAAGACCGCATCGATACGGCCCGTCGCTTTGCTGCGCAAAGCCCGAAAATGCAGGAGACGTTCCTTCAGGGCGAGCTCGAAGAACGCTTCCGTGAACTGCGGATTATCGTAAGAGTATTTCTCCAGATAGAGCAAACGGTACAGCTCCGTCAGACGCGGAACATCTCCGGGATGCAGCTCCTCGTGGTCCAGCACTTCATATTGCTTCGACGCGAGCAGCGCATAATCCCGCTTCATCAGCCAACGCGCTTTGGCGTTCATGGCGGCGGGATTCGATGGATGGAGAAAATATACCTGCCGACTTGGCACCAGCCGGTAGCCTTCCTGCCGCAGCGCATCCATCAGTCCGCGATGGGTCGATTCAGTTAAAGAACGGAGCACGATCGCATGCCCGGGGAACCGTTCCCGCGCTAGCTTCGCCACCCGCTTCATCTGAGCGGGAGTGCATGGCGGATATAGATTGGTGGACACCATCCAATTGTTCACGTGGACCGTCCGGTTGAACCGGGATGCCTTGAACAGCCCGCCCATGATCGTAAGCAGCGCCGACAAGACGCATCGGGCTGCGCGGGATTGAATCAAGTACAGCTCCTGCTTCGCATAGCTGACATAGTGTGTGTACGGCGAACATACATAGGAGTTGTCATATTCCTCATCGTTGACCGTGACCGGTATCACATGCTCTCCGGCCTGTACAACGTATAGCTTCGTTCGGATATTTGCAATGAACGTATTGATGGGATGCCCGAGCATGGGCAGTAAGTACCGCCTGGCGTACAAGCCGTCCGCCGTATCGGGCCATGGAAGACCTTCCACGGTGTCCCTTTCATACCAATGAATGTCCGTTCCCGCCGTCAAGCGAAAACCTCCTCTCCACACGCCGCAGCTTCCGTTCTCCCGGTACGTGACGATATGCCGTGAAGTTCACGGCCGGAGGCCTGCTCTTCGTCCGTTCGGCTAACGACCGCAGCGACTCAACAATCGCAAGCTGGGCATCCCTACGGTGCTCGCCTTCACCGGGAACCTCCAGCGCCAGCTCCAATGCATCGGGAGCATGAAGAACGGCATGGTAAGCCGTCACTTCGGCTGAAGACGATACGATGAGCCGGGCGATGAAGTCGGGAAATATAGGAACGAGCCCCTCCCCGCTCGCAGACGGGAAGTAAAATATATCGTCGCAGCGGCCGTCGATGCGGTCAAGCTCCATGTACGGGCTTCCGCAAGGGCAAGGCTCTTTGCGCTCCGTCAGCAAATCATTCAGCCGGTAACGGATAATCGGCTGGGTGATGCGGGAGAAGTCCGTAATGATCGGGACGAACTTGCCTGATGCGCGATCGACGTATTCCTTTTGCACGTACACCACGTCTTCGTTGATATGCAGCGTTCCGTGAGCGCAGGTTGCCGCAAGGAATCCTTCCGTGCACTGATAAACCTGATGCACCGGCAGGCCGAATGCGGCCTCTATCTTGCTGCGATCCAGCGGATCGAGCACCTCGGCTACCGATACGATTTTCCGTGGATGAATAGGCAACCGTCCGTCGCGCCGGAGGTCTGCGAGCAGACGCAGCATCGAAGCCGGGGCAACCAGCAGATCGGGCTGCTGCCGATGGAGCCTGGCCACATGCGACGACAGCGGGTCGAGCAAATCGTAAAATTGAAAATCGATGCGCCGGCTCCCTACGGAACCGTACAAATTGCTGTTCGCCCGCAAGAAAAAGGCGATGCATTGACGGCCATACAGCGGACCCGGCAATAGTTTGGCCAGCGCCGTTCCCGCCCATGCCAGCCGCTCTTCACGGCTGACCAGAAACAATCCCCTGCTGCCCGATGTGCCGGAGGATAAGCCTACCGTCACATCCCCGATCATGGGCGTAAACTCGCGGGTGCGTTCCGCCTCGAGCGCCAGATCCATTGCCGATTGTTTCCGTATGCCTGCGGTATTCAGCCGGTCCAGCTCCTCCATCATCCGGCTTTTCTCGATAACAGGGTAAGACCGCCATTCCTCGATCGGCCGGTCTCCCCATAATTCCCGGTAAAAGTCGGATTGCTTGCGCACCTTCTGTATATGTCGCCGCACCTGCTGCTCCTGCCAGCGTTCCAGACGCGAACGGTCGTGCCCATGCTGGCGCTGCCGGTGTAAAGTCGCCATATAATGCCATACGATATGCCATGGATCGGGCAGCTTCATCATTCCGATCCCCCGTTCACCCTGTTCTCCCACACCTCGGGGCAATGCGAAGGAATAATCCGCAGCGCCGGGAACTCCCGGTGCAGCCGGACCAATCGTTCCAAACTCTGATCGTACTGCCGCTTGCTCTCCATCATCAGCCCGGCGAGCGGATGCGGCGGACGATGCTCCCGGTAGGCCGCGCTCGACCATACCGCGTCTGCGCAGAGCAAGTAATCCTGCTGCTGCGTGGAGAGCAGCAGCCCGATTTGGCCGGCGGCATGCCCCGGCAGCCCGACGGCCAGCAGACTGCCGTCGCCGAGAACGTCCATGGCATCAGGGAACGGATCGTTCACGGGAGGGTCGATCCTCCTCGCGGGGGGAATGATCCGCGAACGCTGCACGAAATCCGCAGGCAGCAGCCCCGGCAGGAACGCTTTCCGCACGGCGGCTATGCCCCGAAGGAGGCGTACGCCTTCATAAGCTTCCTGCGTATAGTAGAACGACGCTGCGGGGAAGTCCTTCAGTCCGGCGATATGGTCGGCATGGAAATGCGAGATGATGATCCCTTTCACCTGCTCAGGCGCAATGCCCACACTTGCCAGCTGCCGGACGGCGTTGTCTTCACTGCGAATCCATACCGGCGTTACGGCCCGGTACAGCCGGTTCGGCAGCTTCTCCGTTTCCGTCAGGAAGCGATCTGCATAGCCGGTGTCCCAGAGAAGTATGCCTGCCTCCGGATGCTCGATGCATGCGAATAATGCCGGAATCCGGATGGCGGCCACCCCGCCGCCGCGAATGGTGATCCATTCCGGGTGCTTGCAGTAACCGGCCGCGAACAGGCGAAGCTTTACTTTTCGTGTTACCGCAAGTCTAGGCGTCATGGCTGCATTCCCTCCACCAGGCTGCAAAAGCATCCAGCCCTTCGTCGATGCTGATGTGCGGGGTGTACCCCAGTTCACTGCGCGCTGCGCCAATATCGAGCGTTTGGCTGCGGCCGATCATCCCCGCGACGGCTCTCGTCAGCATCGGCTCACGGCTGCCCGGCAGCAAGGCAGCCGTGAGCTCCATGAGCGAGGCTGCCGTATAGGCGGCGGCGAAGGACAGCCGCTTCGCATGGAGCGGCTGTCCCAGCTTGCGGAATAACCGCTGCGCCGCTTCGGCGAAAGGCAGCGGTTCTCCATTCGAGATATGATACGTGCGTCCGATCCGATCCGCCGGCGCCTTCTGGCACAGCACCATGGCATCCACGACGTTGTCCACATACGTTAAATCAATCAAGGCGCGGCCTTGATCGATCATCGGCAGCCTTCGCTGTGCATTGGCCGCGATCAGCCGAGGCAGGATCGACGTATCCCCCGGCCCGATCACCGCCCTGGGCCTGATGATGATTGCAGGCAGTCCGGCCGCAACAGCCCGATTCACCGCGTCTTCCGCGAGCTGTTTCGTGGCCGCGTACGAGCTGGCCGGCCGGGCAGGCAGCGGGTCGGTCTCACGCACGTTCATCCTGTGCCCGGAGCCGAAACACACGCTCGGCGTCGACACATGGATCATCCGCGCCGCGCCATGCCGGATGCAGCCTTCGATCACATGCGCCGTTCCCGTTACATTCGTATCGTAAAACTTCTGATACGCTCCCCAGGATGAGGACAGAGCGCCGCAGTGAAATACGGCGTCTTGTCCGGCGCACGCTTCGAGTACCGCTTCCTTATTGCGCAAATCCGCTTGAAGGAAACGAATCCCCCTCGCATGCAGCGCTTGCCTGGCATCCCCGCGTCTGGCCATCGCCGTCACCTCCCAGCCCGCATCGCGAAGCCGGATGGCCAGCCTGCGCCCTAGAAATCCGGTGCCTCCTGTAACTAACGCCTTCATAATTCACCGCCGTTCCACTCGATATCGCAGGTCGATGCCTCGATCAAGGTCAAATGTTGTGCCGCAGCCGTGCGGTACATGTCCAGCAGCATGAACAGCTGCTCCAGGCAGGGAAGCGGGTCGGACCACCGGAACGTCACATCGGCGGCCCGCAGCCATTTGGCAAGCCATGCCGGACAGGCGTCCCAAGGCAGCCGGCCTGTAAGTCCGACGGCAAGCATGGGCAGCGACAGCATCGCGCGGTTGCCCGGCATGGGCTGAACCACCTTATCGTGCAGCGCTTCGGGGCGCAGCAGCGCGGAGAGCAGCTCCGGTTGCCCGGCCAGCAAATGAATGCCGCTGGTCGTTCTTGGGTTGCACTCGATCGGAAACAGCTTGCCTTCCTCCGTTTCGATAAAATCAAACGCGATTTGGCCGTGAAACCTGTCCATCGCGGTGTAACGGGACACCCATGCCAGCACCGCCGGGTGGGTCAGCGTCTCGAAATATACGTTAGCGCCGCCGTTGACTTGATACTGCGCCGCATAAGCCGCATGGGCGGTCAATCTCCCCCTGTGCGCGATGCTGTATGTACATATACCGCGACCGGCAATATACTGCTGGGCGACCCACGGGAAGCTTCGCGGGTCCAGCTTCGCTGCCTCCGCTTCTTCCCTGCTCCTTGCGATGCGCACCTTTGCTGCGGAGCGAGAGTATTCCGGCTTCAATACACAGCCTCCCGCTGCGAGCATTTCCTCCAGATCGCCAGAGCGCGCGAACTCGTGCCAGTCCGCAGCAGAGGGGATCAGCACCGTCTTCGGAACGGCGAAGCCCAGCGCTTCCGCGTGGCGAATAAACTGCCACTTGCTGTGCAGCCTCCGCAGCTGGCCGAGCGGTGCCGTGAACACGCGACACCACGAGCTGAGCCTGTCACGGGCGCTTGCTATGACGAACAGCTCCTCGCACGTCGGGATCAGCCAATCGATCTTTTCCTCCCGGATGATCGCTTCGAGCGCTGCGACGAAGGAAGCCGGCTCATCGGCCGGCGGCGGCACGCGGAAGCTTCGCTTCACGAATCGCGAAGTCCGGCATAGATGATGCGCCGCGCTTTCCGCCGCGATCACCACGCAGCCGGCCGCCGCCAGCAGGCGCGCCAGCTCCAGCGCCGCCGGGGCGCGGCCGCCTGTAATCAGCACCTTGCAGCCGCGCGCCTTCGGCAGGGAAGCTTCGCGATCAGTATACAAAATCGATGCCTCCTAACGAAAATCCGGCCGATGTCCCGAGCAGCAGCACACGATCCCCGCGTTCGATTCGTCCCTGACGGACAGCCTCGTGGAGCCCCATCGGAATGGAGGCTGCGATCGTATTGCCGCGGTCCGGCGTAATGTACATGAGTTGTTCCTCCGATATTCCAAGCCTTCTACTGAGTAGCCTCATCGCCATCGCGCTGCCCTGATGGGGAATCACCAGCCGATAGTCGCCGATCCTGCTTCCGGTGGCCTCCAGTATCCCTCGCAAAAAATCCGGCAGCAGCCGGGAAGCCATCCGAAAGATCGCTTCGCCGTTCATATCGAACAAATAGTCGGCTTCTGCCGCTTCGCGATATTCGCTGGCATGCAAGGCGCTTCCTCCGCCGCGAATTTCGGAATAGCGCGCCCCGCTGCTGTACGTTTGCATCGCGGCATGCAGCAGCCGGGATGGCTCGCCGGCGGATTGTTCGATCACTACAGCGGCCGCTCCGTCTCCGAACAAGGCCGCGCTTTCTTTTTGCTGCCAGTTCAAGCCTTTGGACGCGACCTCCGTCGAGACCAGCAGTACCCTCTTGTACCGCCCGGCATGAACCATATAGGACATTACATCCAGTCCCGTCACAAAGCTCAGGCAAGTGGAATTGACGTCGAATGCAGGAACGCCGGAGTGCTCCTGCCCCATTGCCGTTTGAATCAAGGCTGCAGTGCATGGAATCGGCTGCTCCATCGTCGCACTTGCACAGACCAGGCAATCGATTTGGCCGAACGTAAGCCCTGCCGCTTCAAGCGCCTTCTGCGCAGCTCTCGCTCCCATCTGGGAAGCCGTCTCCTGATGTATAAAATGTCTCGTATGCACATTTGTTTTTTTATTGACCCAGCCCGGCCTCACTTGCAGCCTGGCATCCATTTCCGTATCGGTAACGACGCGACCGGGCAAATTGATGCCCGTGCCTGCGATTTTCACGTTGAGCGCCATGGTTATCCTCCGGTATGCAAAAATTGTGTCATATTCATTGTATAGCAATGCACGATAATTCCTAGTACTAAGTTGCTCTAGTACCGAGTACCTAACGAGCCGTTCCTTTCCGCCCACACGAAGCAAGGAGCAGCTGCCTCGCGGCAATCTGCTCCTTCTCCACCCCGAAAACCTTATATGATCAACGCCGCCGTTTACAATGAAAGCTTGACATTTTTGGCCAGATCGGACAGCTTTTGTCGTTGCAAGTAGGCCTCCATCTCCGACTCTGCGGCCATCATGACCTCTTGAATCTTGCAATCGGGGCCGTGATCGAAGTCGCAGTCGAACAAGGAAGCCGTCCCTTCAATGGCGTGAATGATGTCAAGAAACGATATGTCCTCCCATTTCCGCTTCAACCGGTAACCGCCGTTGGCGCCGGAAGCGGATTCGATCATTCCCGCTTTGACCAGCTTGGTCAATATTTTGGACAAATACGTGGGTGAAACCGACTGCTGCTCCGCGAGCTGCTGAACCCCAATATGTTTGTCCGGCGTCGCCGCGACAAGAAACAGCATCGTGTGCAGGGCATAATTTGTCGCTTTGGAAAACTTCATTGCGCTTCCTCCGTTCAATCCGAGACTTTGTATATCTACAATAGCTTGAAGGTGAGAAGCTTGTCAAACAGGGAACAATGCGTAATAAGATCATACGTTCGCCACGTCAAGTGCTGTCAAGTACCATCAAGAGCGGTTCGCCGTCTACAAGCTTCCTCCTGTGAATGGCGCGATGTGCCGTCCGCCAGCTTGTTCTTCTTTAACACGTGAAAAAGCCCCCTGTTCAACCGTGAACAGGAGGCTTGATCAGCCGGCCATATGGAATGGCGATGCGTTATGGCTTCGGGTGCTCCGCAGCCACATTGACTTGGAAAATAACGCCGAACTTGTCTTTTAACATACCGTACAAGGGGCTCCACTCTGTCTTCTGAAGCGGCATGACGACGTGTCCGCCGTCTTCCAGTGCGGCAAAAATTCCTCTTGCTTCGGACTCCTCGCTGGGATGAAGCGCAATCGTTACCGTATCGCCCGGCTGATGAGGCATGCCCGGGAACGTATCGGAGAACATCAATTCCCCTTCCCCTACCTTCAAAAGCGCATGCATGACGCGGTCCTTGGCCCCTTCCGGCAGCGGATAATTCGGGTCCGCCGGCATATCTCCGAAGGTCGTCAAGCTTAGCAATTGCCCTCGCAGCGCTTTCTCGTAGAAGAGGACGGCTTCTCTCGTATTGCCGTCAAAATTCAAATACGGATTCAATCGGATCGTCATAAGGTTCACAGCTCCTTTGGAATGGGTGGCTCATCTGCAATTATAGTAGCATAATCATGGCAGCTGTATTTCTTCTCGATTGCTATGATTCATCATTTATTATGTGCAGGAAAAACCTTCCGCATCCCTTTCCTTTTGAAGCTGACAGCCTGATGCTAATCGCAATGGCGAAGCGCAGCTGTCGTACCGGTCGCAGCCTATTCTTTTCCCAGAAAGCCTTTTTTGAAAATGCCCAGCAAATATTCCAGCGTAATCGGATCGCTATATGTTGAAGCTTTCTGATCGATTTCAATCAAGCGGTTATTTTGAACCGCAGGAATCTTGTTCCATATGGCCGATTTCTTGAATGAAGCATCCCCGGCCAAGTCTCGGCTAAGTATCAGATAATCGCCTGCGTATTCCGGCAAAACCTCTTGGGACAGCAAGTAGTAGCCGGGTCCGAGCGCGTCGGACTTGACCTTCTCCGGCATCTTCAGTCCCATCGCTTGATACAAAATCTCG
The DNA here is from genome assembly GCF_910593845.1 of Paenibacillus solanacearum. Taxonomy (GTDB): domain Bacteria; phylum Bacillota; class Bacilli; order Paenibacillales; family NBRC-103111; genus Paenibacillus_G; species Paenibacillus_G solanacearum. The sequence goes on from NZ_CAJVAS010000022.1 coordinate 87,376, forward strand.
GTACCTCGAGCCCATTTGTCGCCGAATACATAGAAGTTTTTTGCATCCGTTTCGAACACCGACACGGTGACATTCTCGCCGAGCTTGGATTTGATCTCCTTGCCTGCCGCTCCCGCGCGCTGCTTGAAATCGTTGATCCATGCCTGCGCTTCCTTTTCCCTGTTCAGCAGCTTTCCAATCTCCAACTGCTGCTGCAAATAATCCAGCTTGCCCCAAGTATACATGACGGTAGGCGCGATTTTGCTGAGCTCGGCCATATTTTTCATTTGCGCGCCTGCAATGATCAGATCGGGATTTTGCGCCGCAATTTTTTCCAGATCCGCATCCGATACAATTTGAACACCCTCCAGCTTCTTCGTGAACAGCGGATTCTCCTTCGTCCACTGATCTACGCCGACCAGCGTTCCGCCGAGTGCGAGCACGTTCGGCGCATTCGTCAAGGCAACGATCCGCTTTGGTTGAGCCGGGACCTCTACAGGTCCGCTTTCGGATGGGTACGTTATGGTAGCGGAACCTTGGGTAGATCCGCTCTCCTGGTGGCTTGCCCGGCTGCCGCATGCGGTGGATACAATCATCAACAGCAGCAGTAAGGCGATGAACAGCTTGTTTTTCATTTTCATGCCCCCAAACGAACAAATTATTGATAATGATTATCAATGTCAATGACATGGTATAGTATAGCGTTATGACCATTATGTTGTCAAAGGACAATTCCGGTCATGACTTGCACGCAAAGAAGCCGGCCGCTCTCGTACACAGAGCAACCGGCTTATGAACCGTTTATTATAGTACGGCTATTTCCCCGAGGCTTGCTTACTTTTCTTCCATTCCATTCGAATGCGGATCATTCCGGTAATCGCCAGTAGAAAGACGATATTCCGGTCAAGCATCGAAAACGTTCCGTCATTGATCCATAAAAGAATCGTAATTAAGCCAATCCATATGTTGATGGCGATATATTCCATTATTGTGTTCATGAACAACATCCTTATTGAGCGAATTTGTGCCGTTCATGAAAGTATACCAGACCTGATCGTCATGCGACAAGAAATGATGCAAGGTATGTGTTGCATCCCAGCGCGTGCCTCTGGTTCCGCGAACCGATGCGTAGCGGCATGCTGGCCGCTCCCGATACGAAAAAACGAACACTGCATGATGACGCCAGTGTTCGTCTCTAACCTTTTTCGCTGCGTATTTCTTTATTGCTTCATTAATTCGGCAATCTTCTTGTCGGCCGCATCCTGCGTCTCGCGGAGAACGGTGTTGATATCCTTCTTATTCAGAGCCAATTCCGCCCGCATGTTGCGGATGAGCGCCTGAACTTCTTTATCGTATTTGTTAGGCGTCGGCGTTGGCGTAGCCGGGTATTTGAAGATCGCCGCCGTATTTTTGCTTTTCAGCATCGGGTTCTCGGTTCCGAATACTTTCTCAAGTTCCGGGTCGTTCAATACGGGAATCCGGGAGAACTTACTCATCTGCATTTGCAGCTCTTTGGAGGTGAGCAGCTGAATGACCTGCATCGCTTGTTCCTTATGTTTGCTGCCCTTGCTAATGATCAGCATATTCGTCAGCGCATGACGATTTTTGCCTTTCCGATCCTCATAGGTCGGGTTCGTTGCCATATCCCAGTTCGGTGCGCCGCCCTTCTCTTCGGCCTCGATCAACTGACTGAGGATTTTGGAAACCCAGTCGGCCTCCATAGCCAGCCGCTTATCCTTCATGAACGTGCCCTCGGCATAAGCGTACGATTTCCCCGTGACGACGCCAGGAATATCATAGTTCGCTTGGAACAGCTCCAAAATTTTCCGGTACATCGGAATATCGACGAGCGCTTTATTCGTCTTCGGATCGACGAACGCCTGCGTATAAGGACTAATGATATGGTCGGGGAAGCGCGGGTCCCAACCGATATATTGAACGCCGTCCTGCAATCTCGTCACCTTGCGGGCCAAATCCAGCACTTCGCTCCAAAGCATGTCATCCTTCGGATACGGGACGCCAAACTTGTCGAAGATGTCTTTATTGTAGAATAATGCCCCGGTGTTGCGGCCTACGGGAACGCCTTGCATTTCTTTCCCGTTCGGATCGAGATTACGGATGGCTTGCACATTTTCCGGGATAAACTTGCTGAGGTCCAGCTTGGATCTGGTGATCAAATCCGTTATGTCTGCAGGCAGATCAAGAGCCACGAGCGGCATGTGCCAGTCGTTATCGGAAAAAATGAGATCTGGCATTTCTCCGGCAACGATCAGCTTGTCCAGGCTTCCTTCCATTTTTTCCAGCGTAATGTGCGGATATTTCGCTTTAAGCGGGTCCACAAAGAACATTTTATACTCGACATCCGTGAGGCTTACATTGGCAAAAAACTTTAAGGTAACGGGATCGGTAGATACCTTGAATTCAGTGTCTCCCGTTTTCGTATCGCCCGAAGCTGCCGGCTTGGCAGAAGAACAACCTGTTACTGCCAAGGCTGCGATCAGCAGCGGCAGCGTAATTTTTTTTAACGGATTAATCATTGTGACTCTCCTCTTTGACGTTAAGATTCGTTATGTTTTTTTTGTCTAGTTCACTTCTTCATTCACAGACCGCCTTCTCGCATCGCCATCGGCGCATCGGTACTTACGCCTGTGCGGCATGACGTTCAAAGACTCCAACCACCCCTTTCAACAAGCAAGCGCCGATCTTCCTGCTGTAGACGCCTATGGCTTGTGACGCCAGAATGCCCGCTACCCTCGCTCCCCCTTCGTTCTTGGACCGATCATTGTACAGCGGAACTGACATTGTAATGCAAGTGCTTTCAACCCATTGGTTGCGTTTACAACCTAATATCGCTTTAGACGCCGGAATCTGGATCCCCATCGAAACGTTTCATCCGGGCACAAAAAAACCTTACCCATGTAAACATACCCGACCGCAATAGTGCGGTAGGATATGGTTACGGGTAAGGTTTTCTCCAGGACTCAAGCCTCTGCCGTAAGCGATATGAATAATATTAATATAGAACCTGAGTAAAATAATGTCAATCTTTAAATTACGCGGTGTCGTTCGAAGCGTAAGATTACGACCCCGTGCGCCACCCTCGCACAAGCGGTTCAAGCGGCAATCATGTGAGCATCCGAACCGGCGATCCGGCTAAATACGCTTCAATATCTTGGACCGCATCCCCATAGAACGCCTCATAATTCGCTTTCGATACGTAACCGATATGCGGCGTCGTCAGCAGATTCGGAAGCGAGCGGAACGCGTGATCCTTCGGCAGCGGCTCCACCTCGAATACATCGACTGCGGCACCGGCGATCCAGCCGTTCCGCAATGCTTCGGCGAGCGCCGCTTGGTCTACGATCGGAGCGCGCGACGTATTGATCAAATACGCTGAGGGGCGCATACGCTTCAGCTCCGAAGCGCCGATCAACCCGCGGGTCCGATCGCTTAGTACAAGGTGAATGGACACAAAGTCGCTGCTCTCCAGAAGCTCCTCCTTGGACGCGGCCAATTTCACGCCGACCTCGTCGGCCCGCTCCTTCGTCAAATTTTGGCTCCACGCCAAAACGTCCATGCCGAACGCTTGTCCGAACGCGGCGATCTTGCTGCCCAGCTTCCCCAGTCCCAGCACGCCTAGCGTCTTGCCGTACAAATCCGTCCCGACCGTGCTCTGCCACCCGCCGCTGCGAACGGCATTGTGCTCCAGCACAATGTTGCGGGCGAGCCCGAGAATCAGCGCCCACGTGAGCTCGGCTGTCGCGTTGCCGGCGCCTCCCGTGCCGCATACGGTAATGCCTTGCGAAGCGGCTGCGGCCAGATCGATCGACGCATTGCGCATGCCGGTCGTAACGAGCAGCTTCAAGCGCGGAAGCCGGGCAAGCAGCGGCGCACGGAACGGTGTCCGTTCACGCATCATGACGACAATCTCGCAGTCGCCGATCTGTTCGACCAGCTCATCCGGATCGTCGATATGCTGATGGATGCATTTGACCTCCACCTTGTCCATAATCCGCGTCCAATCGGCTGCGGCCAGCGCCACTTGCTGGTAATCGTCCAATATCGCACAGCGAAGCTTCATCACAATATTCCTCCTTCGAAATCCGGCTCGGTACAGGATCGCCAACCGGCAGCCGCCGACCAGAGCGACGAATCCCCGAACGCTCGCATATTTCGCACTCAATGTAGTAACAGTATATTCCTGTCCCTCTAGGTTGTAAACTACGGAGCCTTCTCGCGATTGTGCAGTATAGATACAGCGCCTGGACATTTGTGGATCTCCATATGACAACCAGGAAAAGCCGAATATATACAAAATAACCGGCATAAGCAGCCGGTTATTCGTTAAATCAAGTCGTAATCAGTCCGTACGTGCCGTCGTTCCGCCGATACACGACCTCCAGCTCGTTCGAAGCTTTATTGCGAAACAGATGAAACTGATGGTCCAGCATATTCATATGCCAGATCGCTTCGTCCACATCGACCGGTTTCACCGGCACAGTCTTGATACGGACGACGGCAAACTCGTCCTCCTCGTCTACCGCCGTCGCTTCTTCATGAGATTCGGGGCGGGTCAGCAGCGCCGGGTTATGCGGATATCTGGCCTTACGTCGCGCCTTTTCCTTGAATTTGCGCAGCTTCCTCGCCAATTTGTCACTGACCAGGTCGACCGCAGCATACATATCCGGCTGGCGCTCTTCAACTCGGAAGACGACCCCGCGGTACGGAATCGTTACCTCGACTCTCTGCTCATGCTTATGTCCTTGTACGGCCATGGACACCTGGATGTCTACCGGGCTCTCAAACCACTGCTGCAAAGGGCCCAGCTTGTGCTGGGCATATTCCTGCAGCGCCTGCGTCAGTTGCATTTGTTTACCGTGAATGTGAATAGCCATGGGTAACGCCCCCTAGGAGAAGAAATAATCTACATCCGTCAATATTTGATCGGTCAAAGGGTACACCAGCTCTTCCTCCATCTGAAGATGGCCTTTCAAAATATGGCATGCTTGCGCCAGATGCTCCGCCGCGCCGATGATTTTGACGTTGTCATCGGAGACGGTCAAACGATCCGCCAAATCCGTGAAGGCGTCCAAATATACATTGGCCAGCTCATGATCCTTCTCAAGTACCCAGAAGGATGGGATAATGGAAGGCCCGTCACTCTTATGAAAGTATTCGTTCAAAAACGGAAACAGTACTTGCTCCTCCCAGGCGGAATGTTCTTCGAGCTTGGCGAGCAGTTGGGTGGTGTCTTGCTGCAAAGCACGGATCGTGCGCACCTGCAGTGCAGCGTCGCATCCTTCGAATACGTCCATTGCCTGCTGCTCCATCCGTTCGATCGTCTGCTTCAACGCTTCATGTTCTTCCTTCAGACGGACCAAAGCGTGGAACAATTCCGTCGGATGAGCGGGCTCGGCTACCGGCATATCGGTTCTCGTTCGCGCAGCCATCGGGTTCCCTCCCCTATTGCCAGTTTGATTTCTTTACATCTTTATTGTATCGCTCTTGAGCCGCATACTCTGTGAAACAAATCACATTATTAGCATTATTTTGTCAACAAGTTCATTCTGCCCCCAACCTTCCACACCACAGGAATGGCTGCATCGGACATTAAACGGAATGTGAAGCAGGTACAGGCCGCATTCCTTACGGAATAACGGCCTGTGAGATCATGTGCTTTTCAAATTTGTATCATGCACTTGGCTGGAACGTTCCGCCGCAACGGAGCTTGGTTCGAAGTTTGCTGCATGCATACCGGGAATTAAGCGCGAGTCGGTGTAGGCTTAGCGCCTGTTCCTTTGTTTTTCGGAGCAAACCATTTGTTCAAATAAGGCAGCACGTAGTAATCAACGCCGAATTTCCCTGCATTCGCACCGGCCATAAACACGATGCCACCAAGCAAAATCAACCAAGGGTTCGTGCTTACGGTACCTGCAAACATGAACATGAAGTTCATCAACAGGCCGAAGAAGGCAGCCGCCGTCGTCAGTGCACCGAGGATCAGGCCAAGCCCGACCAAAAACTCACCCAGCGGAATCATCACATTAATGAGCTTTACGTTCGGCAGCGCGAAGTGATTGACGAAGCCGGTAAACAGCGGATAGATGAGCTCTCCTGTTTCTTTATCCGCGATCGGTTTCGTCACTGCATTTTTGAGGAACCCTCCCGCGTCGAACCCGCCTGTCAGCTTGTGGAGCCCTGCGATGAACCACTCATATCCCAAATAAAGACGAACAAACAACAGAATCATTGCTGCGTACCGGTTTTCTCTAAGCCAATTGACTACCATGACGATCATCTCCCAAATATATAATGGTTGTTTAAATATTCCTTTTCACATCTTGAATGTACACGAATCGAGCACAATAGTATGTGAATAAAATCACAATATCGGATGGTTTTTTTACATATTTTTCATTACGCTGCGCCTTTTGGCGACGCCGCCTACATTCTGCAAATTTCTTTCGGGCAATGCTCGCACTGACATATATTGCGAAGGTATTCGAGATTTTTAATAATGAGATGGCCTCCTTGGTATTCGATCACCTCATCCTTCTTCAAATCGCTTAGCATCCGATTGACGCTTTCTCTGGTCGCTCCGATCATATCCGCCATTTCGCTATTGTTTATTTTCAATTCAATATAGATGCCTTGGTCGACGGTTATGCCGTACGTATTGCTGAGCCGGATGAGAAGGGAACAGATCGCTCCGGGTTTGCCGAACATCAGCAGATCGCGGAATTTGGTTTGCGTAATCCGGTGCATCAGGCCCATCCACTTCATGAATTCGACGGCCAGATCCCCATGCTGCCATAGCAGCACTTCCAAATCTTTGCGTTGAATGATGCCGATGCTGCCGCTCTCCGTAACTTCGGCGCTAAAGCTGTGAACGGAATCCTGGAACGGGTCCAGTTGACCGAACAAATCGCCTTGCTGGTGAAGATATATCGTAAAGTTTCTTCCGCTATCCGAATTTTTCGTGGTACGGACGCGCCCGCTGAGAACGAAGTACAATTTATCTGCGGCTTCCCCTTCCCAGAAAAGATAAGCGCCTTTCTCCACTTTTTTGGTGTACATGATGCTTTTCAATTTATCCAGGCTTTCCGCCGACAGCACCTGATCTATTCCTTTTCGCTGGATTTCAGTCACTCTGTTCAAACTCCTTTCAACTTCTTGTTGATCTCATCATACCTCGCTCAGCCAAATATTGTAATCGGGGGTTCTACTGATCTTTTCAGGGGGAAAATCCCTACCATGCCGTGGGGATGGATGCTGTCAAAAACCTTAGAAAACCGTCGCATTACGGGAACCATCCGGCTGGAAAGAAGTTTTTCCTGATGCCGGGTTCAGGGAATTCCCTGAACGGCATACAAAAACCTGCTATTCACAGGCAATCTGCCTGTGTAGCAGGTGAGGTTATACGTGTGCGGAAGGGGTTACCGTTACTCCGGCTGGCAGGCGATCAAGGGCTTTTGTAACGTCAGCCTGATTTCAGTGTACCGCTATCCCAACGACTGCGCAGTGACACGGCTCACATTACAGCCCCAGCCGATAATTCATTTGCAGCGATTCGGAGTAGGAAACCGCCTGCTCATAATCTTCCGGCGTCTTGATCGCGATCACAAACCGCGGATCGATCTGGTTCTTTAGAAACTCCCCTTCCGGCATCTCGCACCAGATTAATTGTTTAAGCAGCGGAGGGAACGTGACCTCTCCTTGCTCCAGCAGCGCTCGAATCGGTTGGGCGCAGCGGCGGTGGTATACGCCATGCAGCGGGTAAAGCTGGTGGTCGATCCAGGGCAGAACCGCATCGATGCCCTCGTCTAGTCTGGCCAGCATCAACTGTGCAGCCGCATCCGAAATATACGGCATGTCGCAGCCAGCAACCCATACCCGATCGCTGCTTGCCAATGTCAGCCCCGAATACATGCCGCCAAGCGGACCTTTTCCAGGATAATAGTCGGTGAGAATGCGGATTCCGCGTTCCAGCGTACGCAAGTACGGCGCAGGATCGCTTGATACGATAATGACTTCACTGCAGTGCTTTTTCATCTCGCGAATTTGCCGGTCGATGAACGTCATGTGATCGAGCATCAGAAACGCCTTGTTCTCCCCATTCATTCTGCTGTTTTGGCCTCCTGCCAAAATGACTCCGGTCAGCATGCTACATCTTCTCCTCTCTGATGATCTGTTCGCTTGTTATACAATCTATACTGTAATAACACCATATTTTTTTATCGTTGACAGTGATCTGTGTCATAGGTCGTACGGAGCCGCGGCGAAGCGGACTTGCGCGTGCTGCCCCGCGTAGAAGCGCGTCGGTCTTGAGAGAAAAGCATAAAAAAAGACTGCCGGTCATCGCGGCAGCCTGCATCCAACATATGGTGAACCTACGGTTCTATTATTCTTCCGGGAATTCTACATTGTGATAAACACGCTGAACATCTTCCAGATCCTCCAGCGTATCAACAAGCTTCTCGAACTTCGCAAGCTCGTCCTCCGGAAGCGTTACGTAATTTTGTGCGAGCATCGTAAGCTCGGCTACCGTGAATTCCGTAATGCCCGCCTGCTTCAGCGCGGATTGAATCGCATGAAACTGCTCCGGCTCGGCATAGATGATAATGGACTCTTCCTCTTCCGTAATGTCGCGGAAGTCCAGATCCGCTTCCATCAACAGCTCGAGGACTTCGTCGGATGTTTTTCCTTCGATCCCGATTACGGCCGTCGGACTGAACATATACGAGACCGAACCGTTGACGCCCATGCTGCCGCCGTTTTTGTTAAACACCGAGCGCACGTCCGCTACCGTACGGTTGACGTTATTGGTCAGCGTGTCCACGATGATCATGGAACCGCTCGGCCCGAAGCCCTCGTAACGCAGCTCCGAGTAGCTCTCTTCGGAATTTCCTTTTGCCTTTTCGAGCGCCCGGTCGATGATCGCTCTCGGTACGTTGTATGTTTTAGCTCGCTCAAGCACGAATTTTAAAGCTTGATTCGATTCGGGATCGGGCTCCCCTTTCTTCGCCGCTACGTAAATTTCGATGCCGAACTTGGCGTAGACCCGACTTGTGTTGGCATCCTTCGATGCTTTCTTCTCCTTAATATTATTCCATTTACGACCCATGATGTTACCTACTTTCTTATCATATCTTTAAATCCAGCTTGCTATGTACACTAAGCTATCATCATTCTCGTATTATTATAAACAATAAACAGATATCTGGACAAGTTTATCGCAAGTTTCAACGTGTCATACGATTCTCACCCGGTCTCAACAAGATCCGCAGCTTTCCAGCAATATTATGGATTCGGGATTGCAGGTATCCAGCCTTTCAGCAGCGCTCCCCCTCCGAATGATTGTTTGCAGCAAGCTCGCCTCCATGTTGTCTAATCATTCTTTGCGAAATCGTTAAGCCTAGTCCGCTGCCTCCGGTTGAGCGGCTCCGAGATACTTCCCCGCGATCATACCAATATGACGCTCGTACCAATCAAGAAGAAACGGATGATTCAGCACCGGAGCGGTCAATCCAGATCACAGTCACCGCATGAACGGACGAGTTTTATTTTCCATTTAACCATCGTGTCCCAGAGCCGAATAAAAACGAATCAAGCAGAGGAATATAGATCAGGTACCTCATTCCTCAATCCAAATAACAACTCAGGGAGGACTCAAAAAACATGTATACTCCAAACTTATTTAACCAAATTCAGCAGTGCCAACAAATCTTGAACCAGCTGATGAGCCAAACGGAGCAAGCTTCCCAGATGTATCGGCAACTGCTTCACCAAGAGCAGCAAAATGCGATGATTCTGAGTGAGCTGGCTCATAAGGAGCAAAGAGCAGCTCAAATCATTCAAAGCGCTCTTCAAGGCCATCACCTTGCTATGCAAAAAATGCAGCAGGTTTCTCAAATGTGCCATTCCTTAGAGCAAGCTGTTCAACAAAATGCCCCGATGTATCAACAAAATGAGTTTGTTAATTATCAAAGCAACGGCATGCCCGCGTATAGACAATAACCACGCGGCCGCTAGCGTCATGGATAGGCAGCAAAAAACAGAAGGCCGGTCATCCCGGTCTCCTGTCTTCTATATTATATCGCACGTCATCGAACAAAATCTCTTTCATCAACAAATACTCCCCTGTCTGAAGTTGAATCGAGTAGTTCACTACGATCGTTGTACTTCACCATACCAAATATTGGAACCCCATAAATGGTAGTAGTTGGTTAATAATGAAAAATATCGTTAGCCTAATTACAATGGAGTCTTCTTCTAATCTCCTTCACGAGCAAATGCTTTTCTTCTATAGACATTGCATCGGCTGATAGCTTGCGTGCAGCAATAGGAGCAATCCAGGGCTCGATGTCTGTATAACCGATACCGGAGAGCTTTTCGTATTCCTCCATAAATATACGAATTATGGTCTCCCGTGTTGCATTTAGAAAGACACTTACTTCATTTGGCCAATCAGAGGGCAAGATCGCATAGCGAATCATAACAATATATTCGGCCAAGTCCGCCTCCGGATTGCCGGATGTAGCGTTGCTCCAGTCAATAACAACCGCATCATGATCACGAAGCAATATATTGGCTGGATTCGGATCTCCATGACAAAGCTGATGCTTCATAGGCAATTGATCCAATAGGGTGATCACTGCTGCTTTTTCTACCTCAGTCAAATATGACGCAAGACGAATGTTATGCTTGATGTAATCTCGTTGGCTCGGCATATCTGGAACAGAATGTGTATGGATTTGATATAAAAGTCGTGCCGTCATTCGGACATCAGAGTAATTTTCGGACACATTAATTGGCAGGTTCAGTTGTGACTGCTTTACGGCTCCATCAATAAATCGCTTCAAGAAAGTTTCACCAAAAATACGTTCGAACACAATACCAAATCGACCTTCAATATTCACCTGATCAAATGGCTTTGGGACAGGTAGCCCGCACTCCCAGGCGATCCGACAATGATGCAATTCTTCTTGTAAAGCTCTAGTGCTCGTGTTAGGTTTGGCCATTTTGACGATCTTGCTCTGGTCCTCCCATTCAAATACTTCCGCACAGGCGCCTTCACCAATTTTGTTTCCAATTTTTTCGATCATGCCGCTCCCTCCAATTCGTATTTAGCTAGGTTATACTAACCCTTCTTTTACAGTTAGAATTTTGTACATTTCTTCAATCATCTCTGTAGCCTCATTAATATCAAGCTCCATTGTGTTGGTATTGATCAGCGTTCCAATTCCAAGCCAATAGGTGCTAATTTTCAGAAAGATTTTCTTGATTTTACTTTCTTCAATTGTAGTTAACCGGTTATCGATCTGAAAAAAAGCAGCATAAATTTCTTCGTTAAGTCTGTCTTTGTGCTTTTTAAAATATTCGCCTCGATAATCAGATAGATACAAAGCTCGAAATAGATGCCTTTCGTTTCGGGCAAATAGCAAGCAACCGAGCACCAAATTCATGGCAAGTGCGTTTTTATCATTGACATACTCTTTCATACTGGCAAGAGCAAAATCAACAGTGTTGTTAAACACATCATCTTTTACTTTATCCATGCTTCCATACACGCTGTAAATAGGCTGTGTGGAACATCCAAGCCTTTTGGCGATGCTTCTGGCAGTTAGAACATCAAGCCCCTGTTCCCGTACAACGTCAAACGCTGCATCTAATACTTTTTCCTTCGTTATCTCCGCTTTTGGAGGCATCTACTCAACATCTCCTCAATCAAAACTATACATTTTATTACATGCGTTATATAACATATGTTATATGGATAAATATGGAATGTCAATTCATTTTTTGTTGTCGTTAAAATCTGCCCTCAAACGAAGTTAGACCACCAATCTCCTGGTGGCCTAGAATGTAATACTTGAGGTTCTTCTGCTCTTACTTCAAAGGAAAAGGGGATCTTTTGGCTGCTACAGCAGTCGGAGAATCCCTATTTAAGAAACATGCTCCGTCCGCCCACAACGTTGCGGGCGCTCTCCTTTGATTCCGGCGTTTTGACAAAATATGTCCACCATACACACCTCGTTCGGCACCTTTCAAAACCTTGTGGTCGCGCTTATTCGAATCCGAATTTTTGGTAGTACGACGGGTGGCCGATGAAAAACACATGCATGTCGCATGGAGTGAAAAAATTATTTTTTCTTAACTGGTATCCAAATTTCACCCTGTCGATACCCTGCCATTCCATAATACATTTCGAAACTAGGCGCTTCAATCTGTTCGTATTCAGATGTCGGAAACCACTCGGAATATATTCGTACCCGCAGTTTTTGTAAATCACATTGCGGCTCCGGGAAAATAGCCCATGTTAATGCGGGGACAGAAAGTTTTGTAAATCTCTCCGGCATTTCAAGTCCCTTTGGTAAATGATAACATATCATGTATTTGAAAGATTCTCCCGTGTTATCATATAAGGCAGCGTGCAATACGGTGTTACTGAACCGTCCCAGTAATTCGTTCATAAGTTCAACGCTACCATCATCATCACATTTTTGACGGAATTGAGGTACTTCAGAAAATGCTGTTTTCATGTCCGAATTTATAAGACCATAAACTCCAAACATCTCAAAAGACCTTTTTTGTTCAATTCGGTAATTCATTTCGATATCTCCTTTTATTGAAATATGAAAGGACATTCGAGGATAGGCTTTTAGAAGTGTGGTGAAAAACACCACGAATACTCGATATGGTAGAATAATAGAAATACCTGATTAGAAATGAGGAACAGTTATGCGAGCAGCAAAACGGACCGGGGTCCAGCCACAACTATTTCAG
>NZ_CAJVAS010000023.1 GCF_910593845.1 Paenibacillus solanacearum
TTTCTTCTGTCCCTCCATTACAAGGATGGACAGTTTGCATTAGATTCAGACGTTGTGCTATTGCTCGTAGTAAACATTTTCATCACAGGGTTGTGAGCGGTAGGCTCATGAATGTTTTTTGAGAATGAGTTGAAATTTCTCCGTCATCCAATAAGCCAGAAAAGCGAACTTGTCTTCAAAATGGGCATAGAAGGTTGCGCGGTTGACGGTCGCTCGATTCGCTATGTCGTGAACGGAAATCGAATAGAGGTTTCTCTTTTCGTCGAGCAGATCGTTAAAGGCTTGAATAAACTGCTGACGGGTTCTCTTTACTCGGGGGTCGCTTGGATTTACCGGCATGCTACACCACGCTTTCTTCGGATCTCAAAAACAAACAAACAGGCGATTGTGTCGGGAACGCAACGAAACCAGCCTTTTGTTGATTGTTGACCGGGTTCCAACCCTTTATCTTTTACTTATGCGATATATGGTTACACAAAACCGTATAGTTAGCAAATTATTTACAGAGAAGAAAGGGTGAAAGTAACATGCTTATCGTCTCCGGGGCAAATGGGAAGTTAGGCAGGGGCGTGGTCGAGCAGCTGCTTAAGCGTATCCCGGCTGAGCAGATTGGCGTCAGTGTTCGGGATGTGAGCCAGGCGCAGGATTTAAAGGAGCGCGGCGTACGTGTCCGTCATGGCGATTTCGCCCAGGCGGAGAGCTTGATGAATGCTTTTGAAGGCGCGTCGCAGGTTCTCCTTGTTTCAACCGGTATTTTGGGAAGTGCGGGGATCCGACAACACCAAACCGCGATTGACACAGCAAAGAATTCCGGTGCCAAAAGGGTACTGTACACGAGTCACATGGGCTCTTCTTCGACGTCGTATTTTCCGCCTATGGTTCACCATGCAGCCACAGAGGAATTGCTTAAAGAGTCGGGTATGCACCACACATCTCTTCGCAACGGTTTTTACGCCTCCTCGTTGGTTGGATTAATCGGCGATGCCATCAAAACGGGTGAATTGATTGTTCCCGAAGACGGTCCGGTTGCCTGGACTGCGCACTCTGATTTGACACAAGCAACTGCAGTGATATTAACCGAGAAGAACTGGGACGGCCCATCTCCGAATCTAACAGCCTCTGAAGCGATTGACATGGAGGGGGTTGCGGCGATGGTATCGGATATCGTCGGCAGGCCTATCTACCGAAAGGTCGTAACGGACGAAGCGTATCGGGCATATCTGACTGCACAAGGTTTTCCGGAAATTCGCATTGCGATCACCTTAGGTTTATTCCATGCCAGCCGTAACGGGGACTTTGCGCAAACGAGCAACGCTTTAGCTGACCTAATCGGGCGACCTCCGTTGACGCTAAGAGACTTTTTAAAGGAGTCTCTGGCTCTATAGACGCGCTGTGAATGCTGTTTCCGGTGTGTCCGGGCAAAGAGAGGGCCACTCCGCATAGGGTGGCCCTAAAACTTGCCGTTACAGACAGTGCGGTGAACCGCATCACAAATAACGCAAGTTTTATCGATGCTCTGTACATATTGCATATCTATCTCTACTGTAAAAAGTTAGCCTCTATTGAGAGGGGCTCTAAAGTTTTACTTTAATGTTCTGATGATGCCAAATTGAAATGCTTCTGTCGCCTGTGTCATTTTCAATCAGCTTCAAAAACTCAGTTACGGGAATAAATCCAAGATAAGCTTGTTCAACTCTTTGGATTTCTGGATAAACAGTTCCTGTACAATGTCTGTAATCCCTCGGCACCAATACATTCAAAGACAGCGGCCCGTGGTAGTGTAATAGAGAAAACATTGCGGATTTCCTCTGGCTCGGTAACAAGACAGCCATTAACTATAATGGCAAAACAGTCAATGCCGCAATCATTTCCAGCCCCGACTGAAATGTCGTATGTTGAGAAAGATTCAGAGTAATGGGTGGCCAAGATGAAGACCCCCGATTAACGCAGTAATATTTCCGTAATTATACACAAGTAACCGCATGTATTCTCTCATATGTCAGTTTCATCTGAGTTGGTGTTACTTTTTATACAAGATGTCAATTTGATTTGCAATGTATTCTGAACTGTAATCATTCCCCTCGGTAATCCACCACATAATGACACCAAGCATGGAGGCCGCTAATATATCCAACGACGCGCGCGGTGCATTTTCTTCAATATTCCTCATCGATCTTCTAGCTTGTATGAAGGCTTTTAGTTCTTTATGCATTTTTCGATTAAATTCAGTTTCCTCAAATAACAAGGCAAACAGCTTTCGGTGTAAGTAAAAGTAGTCCAAAAACGCTAATAATTGATGACGCTCATTTAGGCTTTCTAAACGTAATAGCGGCTTAAGCTTTTCTTCCAAATTTGCGAAAATGTCTGAAACGAGCTCTCGCAGTAAGTCGTTAATATCGACATAGTGTAAATAAAAAGTAGCGCGATTGAGTTCAGCTCTGTTCGCAATCTTTTGAACAGTTAACGAATTGATCGCTACATGTTCACTTAATAATGCAATGACGGCTTCTTTAAACATTTTTTTCGAACGCAGCGTACGAGGGTCTGCCTTCTTTAATTCACTCATTCTTCTCCTGCTTCCATCTATTAATTCTCGTTTTATTGACGTTATTGGACACTTTGTCGCTTAGTTGACGATTATGCGCAATTTGATTATAGGCATGTTAATCGAATGTTGTTATCATAAATTTTATCGACAATATGTCGTAAAAGCAATAATGGAAGGAAGAAGGGTATGACTTCAGCGATGAACAAAAAGGTTTTAATGACAGTCCTTATCACTGGCTGTTTTCTGTCGACATTAAATCAAACGCTTCTAAACGTTGCATTAAGTAACTTAATGGAAGTGTTCTCTGTTTCGGCTAGCAGCATTCAATGGCTTGCCACTGGTTTTATGCTCGTGAATGGAATTCTTGTTCCGATTACTGCTTTTTTAATGAAGCGCTTCTCAACGAGACAATTATTTAATAGCTCGATGGTTCTACTATTCATCGGCACCATTCTATGCGCTGTGGCGCCGAGCTTTTCTGTTTTACTCATCGGGCGGATGATTCAAGCAGCAGGCGCCGGTATTATTATGCCTTTAATGATGAGTATCGTCATGTTCATTTACCCCGTTGAAAAACGTGGCAGCGCTATGGGCTTCATTGGCTTCGCGGTGATTATCGCCCCTGCGATTGCACCGATATTAGCGGGATTTGTCATCGAATATTTCTCTTGGCGCTGGCTGTTTATCGGGCTGCTTCCATTGGTGGCGATTGTAATTGTACTTGCCTTGAAATATTTGGTGAATGTTTCCGAAGCGCAAGCTGCCAAATTGGATTTGAGCAGCGTCATTTTATCGACAATAGGCTTTGGGTTTATACTGTATGGGTTCAGTAACGCCGGAAGTAAAGGATGGGACAGTGCCATAGTCGTTATTTCTCTCATCGTAGGTATGGTTGTGACGGCTATTTTCTGTTTCCGGCAACTGCGTTCAGATGATCCCTTATTAAATTTGGCTGTTTTTACAAACAAGACGTTTACAATGACATCGATGATTAATGTACTTGTGACGATGCTCATGTATGCTGATATGATTTTATTGCCTATGTATTTGCAGGATGGCCGTGGCTTTACGGCACTGGATGCCGGCTTGCTTTTGTTACCGGGTGCGCTTGTGAATGCCTTCATGTCCCCAATGACAGGAAAGCTGTATGACCGTTTCGGCGCGAAGCCAATGTTTATTATTGGATTGATTTGTGTGATTCCTTCGATGTGGGTCGTGACGGACTTAAATGAAACGACGTCCTTTGTATTCTTGATGGTTCGAACGATTTTCTTGCGCATTGGGTTAAGCTTCTTATCGATGCCGCTGAACACGGCTGGTTTGAACGCGCTGCCCAAACAAATGATTACGCATGGTACCGCTCTGAATAATACAGTCCGGCAGCTTGCCGGTGCAATTGGAACAGCGGTGGTCATAACGATTTTCACGGTTCAAACAACGAAACATGCTGCGAGCCTTTCTGGCGGATTACCTGCCGCTGGAATCGAGCAAATAAAAACGCTCGCGGCCATCTACGGTTCGAGCGACGCCTATATTTTTATGACAATATTAGGCGTTGCCGCACTAGGTATCACCATATTTTCATCAACAAGGAAACAGACAAGTATACAAAAAATCACGTCGAGCTAAGCGTGTGCAACGTTTCACCATTGAAGTGATAAGCTGAACCGTAGTATCACAGAGAAATTGCACAGTAGTCGGCCGAACCCGCAGCGTCACGTTTCTAAGCGACGCCTGCTTAAGTCTTACATTCATCCATAAACGCTCCAGGGCTGCTCCCGATTACCGGGGCAGCCCTTTCTGCCGCTGCCGGTGCGCAAACCAGCCGGTTACGGCGGGGACCAGAATGATCAGGAAGCATACGGCGCCGAAGACGCGGCCGATGCCGAGTATGCTCATGCACGTGGCGTAAGATACGCTGGCATACAGCGCCATGCCGGCAATCGGCGCGAATACGGCCGACACCTGCGACAATGTCGTATAGATGGCAATCGCCCGCTGCCGTCCTTGCTCCGGCACGATTTCGAGCAGCCGGTTGAAGATCGCTTGCGTCAGCCCGGCAGTGGAGAAGCCTCCGAGAAAATCGTAAAAGCAGATCCAGATCATGTTCGGCGCATAGATCCACAGGAAAGGCGATAGCGCAAGCGAGAACGCGGAGCCGAAAACCGTGAAGCCGTTGCCCCTACGGTCGGCCAGGGCGGCCCAAGGGCGAAAGGCGATGAGCGAGCCGACCGAACCGGCGATCGCGTCGATGCTGATCATCATATTGGTCGCTTGCAGCGTATCCACCTTGATCTTCGTAAAGATCGGCCATGCGGCCTGCCAGGCGAACAAGTAGATGACGGCACTGCCGCAAAACAAATAATACGGGAGCCCGTAGTTCATCTGAAACCGGCCGATCCATGGACGGCGGCTTCCTGATGGCTGTGCAGTCGGCGCAATGACTGCCGATGCAGCCTCAGTCGGCGCGGCGGGATCAATGTCTTCGCTTGGAATTTTCAGCCTCGTGAAATACCACGTCTCCGCCAGAGCCGCGATAAATCCGACCGTGAATGCGAGCTGGTAGCCAAGCGGGTACCCGAGCCGGTCGATTCCCCAACCGGCGACAAGCGCGACGATCATGCCGCACACGCCGGTCCACATATTGCGCTGGGCGAACACTTTGTTGCGGTAGCTGAGCGGGATAATCTCGCCCATAATCGACTGATACGCTACGGCGATGATCGTATTGGTCGCATTGTACAAGCCGACGAGCCATATTAACGCCATGACTTTGGAGACGGGAAGCAAAGGGACGAAGATCAGGAGGAAATAAAAGAAGCGGCAAAGCAGGATCAGACCTGCGACGATCCGTTTCTGCTTGCGGAACCGGCCAAGAATGAGCGCGGCCGGCAGCGTGACGAGAATCGTAAGCAGGGCAGGCACGGAGGAGAGCAGCGCATATTCGCTGTTGGTTGCGTTCAGGCGGGCTGCGAGCACGCCAATGAAAGGCGTGACCAGATTGAAGCCGATCGCCCAGAAGACGCCGTTCCACAGATTATGATGAATGTTGTCCCGCAGCACTTTGTACTTGGCTTCCACAATGGGCCACCTCGGGTTGTCATGGTGAACGACGCGTTCTTCCCTCATTGTAGCTTATGGCTTGCCGGTCAGCTATAGAAACTTTATTCGGTCCATTTTTCGACGTGTGTCCTGGGTAGGGCGGTTTCTCCTTTGCATCCCAGGCGTTCGCCGTGTAAGATAGGTGTAACATAGGAGAAAGAGGAGGGCCCATATGGTGTTCGGCGCCCGCGTATGGAAAACGGGGATCGCGGTGGCATTATCTTTATACATTAGCATTTGGCTGGATTTTTCTCCTCCCGTTATCGCGGCTGTGGCGGCGATTTTTGCCATGCAGCCTTCGATTTACCGGTCTTGGCGCTATTTTCTCGACCAGCTGCAGACGAATGTGCTCGGCGCCGCGCTGGCGCTGCTGGCCGGGATGTTTTTCTCGAACAATCCGATCGCGATCGGCATCGTATGCATTCTCGTCATCATCATCTGCTTGCGGATGAGGATGGGCGAGACGATCGGGCTGACGCTGGTGACCGTCGTGGCGGTGATGGAAGCTTCGGCCGAATGGCAGTTTGCCATGAATCGCTTTTTGCTCAGTCTGATCGGGATCGGGAGCGCGTTTGTCATTAACGTCATCTTCTTCCCCCCGAAGCCGAAGCAGCAGTTCAGCACGCAAATTCATACGGTGTTCGGCACGATCTCGCTGCTGCTGCGCACCGTCATTTCCGACGAGATGAAGGAGAGCGTCTTCCGTGAGGAGAAGGAAGGGCTGCGGAACGCGCTGCGGTCGCTCGGGGAAAAGTATAAGCTCATGGAGGAAGAGATCAAGAAGGTGAGGCGCACGAGCTTCGGCCGCATCCGCCAGCTGGTCGTCTACAAGCAGATGCTGCACACGCTGTACAAAGGGCTTGAAGTCATCGATGCGGTGGAGGAGCATTACTTCCAGTCGGCCCGCTCGGCGCGCACCGATGCGTTCTTCGACGCGCATCTGGAGCGGCTGATCAAGTTCCATGAGCATGTGCTGCTCAAATTTGACGACAAGCTGAAGGCGGGCAGCACGGAGTTCGATATCGAGGCGGAGAACGAGAAGTTCATGACGACCTTAATCGAACGGTACGGGGAAAAGCCGGACGGCATGCTGCGGCTGTCGGTCGTAGCGGCGGCGATGTATGACTACGGCCATCAGACGGGCAGGCTCGATAAGCTGGTCGAGCATTTCCACCGCGGGGAGACAGAGGAGAAGGAGCCGTTCGAAGCGCTGCTGGAAACGATACGTCTGAAATAAGCTGCCGCAGCCGTCAGGCTGACGGGCGGAGCTATTGAATCGATATTACCGCGGAGGGTTACACGCGCCGCGGCGGAAAGTCTCTTCGGCGATCAAGCCGGAGAGGCTTTTTTGTCGTCATTCGGCCGTAAGGGAACTGTTACTCGCGCTCCATGTTCTTATCGCCGCCGCTTGCGTTACAATAAGCTGGAATTTGCGCCGACGGGGCTGTATGGGGCTCAATGAAATCGGCTGCCGGCAACAAGGGCAAGCGAATGACAACAAGACAGGCGGGTGACTTTGATGAACAAGACCAAGCTATTCTTGGTGCTCGTATTAATGACCGTTGCGGTCGGGTGCAGGGATAAACCGCTCTCCCCGGAAGATCGGCTGCAGTCGTTTTTGTCGGCGTGGGCCAGACATGATTATGAAGTGATGTACGAAGCGCTCTCTTCGCGCGCCCGGGCGGCGATGCCGCAAGAAACGTTCGTCCAGCGGCATCGGTCGATCTACGAAGGCATCGAGGCGACTCGGCTCGCTCCTGCGATGGTGCCAGAGACGGCTCAGGGGAACGCGTCCTCCGCGTCGTCCGCCAGAGCGAATCGCGCGCCGATCCGATTTCGGATGGAGATGGACACCTTCGTCGGACCGGTGAAGTATGAATCGACCGCCGTTATGGTGAAGGAGCAGAACCAGTGGCTCGTAGACTGGACGCCGTCGATGATATTCCCGCAGCTCGGCGAAGGGGATAAAGTAAGAGCGTTAACGTTGAAAGCGAAGCGGGGGGAATTGGTGGACCGGATCGGCCGGGGACTGGCAGTGAACGAAGATAAGCTGGAGATCGGTCTCGTGCCGCAGCAACTGCCGGAGCCGGCGTCCGATACGATCGGAACGCTGGCCGGGCTGCTCCAGGTAAGTGCAGGCGACCTGGAGCAAAAGCTCAAAGCGGCGTGGGTCAAGCCGGACATGTTCGTGCCGGTTGCACTGCTGGCCAAGGACGACGAGCGTCTTCGCCGCATTATCGCCGTCAAAGGCGTGGCCACGCAGACGAAGAAGGTGCGCGCCTACCCTTACCAGGAGGCGGCCGCGCATCTTACAGGATATGTCGGCAAGATCAGCGCGGAAGAGTGGGAGAAGCGGAAAGCCCAAGGCTACGGGCAGGACGATTTTGTCGGCAAAGCCGGACTGGAGCAGGTGTTCGAGCAGCAGCTGCGGGGGAAGGACGGCGGACGAATCTACATAACGGATGCGGGCGGCAAGGAGAAGGCGGAGCTCGCAAGGCGCAGTGCCGAAGACGGCGCGACGATTCATTTGACGATCGACGCGGCGTTGCAGAGCATGATCTACGAGCAGATGGCGAGCGATACGGGAGCGGGGGCAGCCGTTCATCCGTTGACCGGAGAAGTGCTTGCGCTTGTGAGCGCGCCGTCCTACGACCCGAACGCGTTCATTTCCGGCGTCTCGCCCGAGCGGTGGAAGCAGTGGACTGAAGATAAGCGCAAGCCGCTGCTCAACCGGTTTGCCCGTACGTTCTCGCCGGGTTCGGCGTTCAAGCCGATTACGGGCGCGATCGCGCTGCAGACCGGCGTCATCACCCCGGAGCTGACGCGGACGATTGCCGGGAAGCAGTGGAAGAAGGACGGCTCGTGGGGCAATTACAGCGTCACCCGCGTGTCGGAAGCCGCTTCGAGCGTCGATTTGCTGAAAGCGCTGCTGTATTCGGACAATATATATTTTGCCCAGACGGCGCTGGAGCTGGGGAGCGACCGCTTCATGGCCGAAGCGGGGAAATTCGGCTTCGGGGAGACGCTCCCGCTGCCGTATCCGTTCGACAAGTCTACGCTCGCGGCCAAACGGATGAACAATGAAATCCAGCTCGCCGACTCCGGCTACGGCCAAGGCGAGGTGCAGATGAATCCGCTGCATGTGGCGCTCACGTACACGGCGTTTGTGAACGGCGGCGACATGATCGCTCCGGTGCTCCTGCGTGAAGAGGGCGGCACGAAGGGCGGTGCCACATGGAAAAAACAGGTCATTTCTCCCGAGGTCGCTTCCGTCATTCAGCAGGACCTGATCCAGGTAATCGAGAACCCTGCGGGAACGGGGCGCGGCGCCCGCATCAGCGGTGTTACGCTGGCCGGCAAGACGGGAACGGCCGAGCGCAAACAAAGCCAAGGCACTACCGGCAATGAGGACGGGTGGTTTGTAGCCTACAACACCGAGCAGCCGAGGTTGCTGCTGGCACTAATGGCGGAAGACGTGCAGAACCTCGGAGGCAGCCGTCATTTAGCTGCGAAGGTGAAGCAGGTGTTCACGCAGTATTTGAGCATGAAATATTGACATCTCCTTCCTCTCCCGGTTATGTTTCTTACGTAGGTCAATAACATAGGAACGGACGAAGGAGCGAAACGGACGATGTCTGAGCGATTTGAAGATTTCGAATATATCCGCCCCGATATGGAGTCTTTGCAGCGGCAAATGGAGGAGCTGTTCGACGCGCTGGCCGCGGCGAAATCGGCGGGCGAGCAGGAAGCAGTGCTGGAGCGGATCAACCAAATCCGCAGCGAGTTCGACTCGATGTCGGCCATCGCACGCATTCGGCACACCGTCAATACGCAGGATGCGTTTTACAAAGCGGAGCAAGATTTTTTCGACCAGTACACGCCGATTTACCAAGGGTGGGTGTCCCGCTATTACGAAGCGCTGATGCGCTCACCGTTCCGTGCGCAGCTGGAGGAGAAGTGGGGCAAGCAGTTGTTTCGTATCGCCGAGCTGACCGTCAGAACGTTTTCCCCGGACATCGTGGACGATTTGCGGTTGGAAAACAAGCTGGCCTCCGACTACGTGAAGCTGACCGCTTCCGCACAGATCGACTTTGCAGGCAAGCGGCTCAACCTGGCGCAGCTCACCCCGTACACGCTGTCGACGGACCGGGAGACGCGCAAGCGCGCGCAGGATGCGAAGTACGCATTTTTCGCTCAGCATGAAGCGGAGCTCGACGACATTTACGACAGGCTCGTGAAGGTGCGCACGGCGATCGCCGGCAAGCTTGGCTATGCCAACTTCGTGGAGCTGGGTTACGCTCGCATGAAGCGTTCCGACTACAACGCTGCGAGCGTGGCAGTGTTCCGCGAGCAGGTGCGCGCCCATCTCGTTCCGCTCGCGTCGCGCATTCGGGAGCAGCAAGCACAGCTTCTCGGCGTCGAGCAGCTGACGTATTACGACGACAAGTACCGGTTCCCGTCCGGCAATCCGGCGCCGAAGGGCGACGCGGACTGGATTATCGAGAACGGCAAACGGATGTATGCCGAGCTGTCGCCGGAGACGGACGCGTTCTTCCGGATGATGACCGAGCAGGGGCTGATGGATTTGGTCAGCAAGCCGGGCAAGGCGGTTGGCGGCTACTGCTCCTATATCAAAACGCACCGGGTGCCGTTTATTTTCTCCAACTTCAACGGTACGAGCGGCGATATCGACGTACTGACGCATGAAGCGGGCCATGCCTTCCAGAAATACATGAGCGGCCATCACCGCGTGCCGGAGTATTTGCATCCGACGCTGGAGGCGTGCGAGATTCATTCGATGAGCATGGAGTTTCTCGTCTGGCCTTGGATGGAGCTGTTCTTCCAAGAGGATACCGAGAAGTACAAATACGCGCATTTGAGCGACGCCATCTTATTTATTCCATACGGTACGGCCGTCGACGAATTCCAGCACTTTGTGTATGAGCATCCCGAAGCGACCCCTGCGGAGCGCAAGGCCAAATGGCGCGAGCTGGAGCGCACGTACCGGCCTGACCTGGCACTGGAGGAGAACGACTTGCTGGACCGCGGCGGCTACTGGTTCCAGCAGCGCCATATTTTCCGCTCGCCGTTCTATTACATCGATTACACGCTGGCGCAAATTTGCGCGCTGCAGTTCTGGGTCAAATCCCAGGCGGATGCCAGCCGGGCATGGGAAGACTACATTCGCCTCTGCAAGGAAGGCGGCAGTGGCTCGTTTACCGAGCTGGTAGCGGTAGCGGGACTGCGCTCGCCGTTCGCTGAAGGAACCGTGGCCTCTGTGATCGATGAAATCGGGGGTTGGCTGGAACAGGCCGATCTGAGCCGATATTAGGAAGCAAGCGCATGTTCCTGACGGAATCGAGCCTCAGCTTCCTCGGCTTCGGTATTCACCGCCGGACGCAAGCTGAGGGTGAGGGAACCTGCAGCAGAGCGCGCTCGCAATAGAAAGAATGACAACGACCTCCGGCAGCCATCATGACCGGAGGTCGTTCGTTTATGAAGTGTACTACGGCTTAGTCATTTTGTTTAATTTCATACGAATATCAATCAGAGCTCCTGCAATGATCCCCAGCAACACATCGCTTAAATGAAACATCTCACCATGGAATATCGCCGATAACACAGCGGTCATCACACCTGCAATATAGATAGCGATCATAGGTCTGCCTCCCTTTATTACATGTGTTAATAAAATGAAAGATACACTAAGTATATCCGATCCGGCTGCATGATCCGTTATTTTCCATGTACGAATGCTTGCGGGAAATCTATTTATCCGTTGGATAGTTTATTGAGGCTCTTCACACTGGAAAATACATACATTCGCGGCGTTGCTAATATACATACAACATGGCCTCGACAATTCGACAGACGGAGCCTTCGCAGGCTTCTGCGGTCTTCATTGGGGAGGGGATACAGGCGGCATAGGTTAAGCGCTTAATCTATTTTGGCAAAAAAGACCTTGGCAGGGAGGAGAATGCCATTGATTGCACAAGCCGGTTCCGCGTCCGGGCGAAGGAAATGGAAGGAAGGACTGCTTGGATACTTGTTTTTAGCTCCGTCACTTGCCGTGTTCATCCTGTTTTTGTTCTATCCGATGCTCCGGTCGATCTACCTCAGCATGACGCTGACCGACCCGCGAGGGCGGATCGCCGCCTTTGTCGGACTTGACAACTACGTTGATCTATTCTCGTCGGGGCAGTTTTTTACAAACCTGAAGGTGACACTGCTGTTTATATTGTTCACGGTGCCGACGACGATCATATGGTGCTTATTGTTGGCAGCGCTTTCGCACAACAAGCTGCGCGGCATGAAAGCATTCCAGTTCATATTCTCACTGCCGATCGTCATCTCCGTCAGTACCGGCTCGATCATCTGGCTCCTGCTCTTTCACCCGACAGCAGGTATGCTTAACTACTTTATCGGCTTTGTCGGCCTCGGACCTGTCTCGTGGCTGGCCGATCCTTCGTCCGCGCTGCTCTCGATCTCGATGATGACGGTGTGGATGAACATGGGCTTCGTCTATATCGTGCTGCTCAGCGGCTTGCAGGGTGTGCCCGAGGAGCTGTACGAGAGCGCGAAAATCGACGGCTCCGGCCCGGTCCGAACGTTCGTGCAGATCGTGCTGCCGCTGCTGTCGCCGACGATCTTTTTCGTGCTGATTGTCTCGGTGATCGGTGCGTTTCAGGCGTTCGGGCAAATTCATATTTTGACCAAGGGCGGGCCGATAAATACGACGAATGTGGTCGTCTACTCGATCTATCAGGACGCCTTCGTCAATTTCCGCTTCGGCATCGGCAGCGCGCAAGCATTGGTGCTGTTCGCCATCATCCTGCTGCTTACGGTATTCCAGTTTAAAGTTTTGGAGAAGAAGGTGCATTACCAATGACGATGAGCCGTATTGGCGCCGCTCTCATCTATCTCGTTCTGCTGGCCGTGTCGCTGGTCGTGCTGTATCCGCTGCTGTTCACTGTGTTCTCCTCGTTCATGACGGAGAAGGAAGTGTCCGTATTTCCGCCCCCGATCATTCCGCATCAGCTGTACTGGGGCAACTTCCGGCAAGCGATCGAGACGGTGCCGATCGTCCGATTTATCTTCAACAGCGTGGTCGTGTCCTCGGCGATTACCGCAGCCCAGCTCCTCACCTCCAGCCTGGCGGCGTACGCGTTCGCTTTCGTGAACTTCCGGTTCAAGGGCCCGTTGTTTCTGCTGTACCTCTCGACGATGATGATTCCTTGGGAAGTGACGATCATCCCGAATTATTTGACGGTCAGATCATGGGGCTGGCTCGACAGCTACCAGGGGCTGATCGTGCCGTTTATGGCAGGCGCATTCGGCGTTTTTTTGCTGCGCCAGTTTTTTTTGCAGCTGCCGCAGGAGCTGTTCGATGCCGCCCGGATGGACGGCTGCGGGCATGTGCGCAGCTTCGTGTCGATCGTGCTGCCCTTGTCGAAACCGGCGCTCGCGACCTTGACCGTGTACGT
Organism: Paenibacillus solanacearum; assembly: GCF_910593845.1. Classification (GTDB taxonomy): domain Bacteria; phylum Bacillota; class Bacilli; order Paenibacillales; family NBRC-103111; genus Paenibacillus_G; species Paenibacillus_G solanacearum. Next base: position 13,135 of record NZ_CAJVAS010000023.1, read on the forward strand.
GTTCCTGAATCACTGGAACAGCTATTTGTGGCCGCTGCTCATCACGAACAAGCCGGCGATGCGCACGGTGCAGATCGGGGTGGCGATGCTGCAGCACGAAGAAGTGATGTCCTGGAACCTGATTCTGGCCGGCGTTACGCTGGTGCTGCTGCCATCGTTCGTACTGCTGGCGCTCGGAGTGAAGCAGCTGATCCGAGGCATTACGGCCGGAGCGGTCAAAGGGTAGCTCACCCCGCCGGCGGCGCGCCGTCCGCTGCTCGAACAGGTTCCTGATCTAAACTCAGCTGATCTAAATTCACCCGATCTAAATTGAATAGAGGGAGCGTTACCTATGGGAAAATGGAACAGCAAAATGCTTCTCGGCGTAACTTTGGCCACGGCGATGCTTGCGGCTTCCGCATGCGGCGGAGACAGCCCTGCGGGAGGCGATTCGTCGGGGCCGAAAAAGGTCGTGTTCTGGCACGCGATGGGCGGGGCGAACCAGAAGGTGGTGGAGCAGCTGGCCGCCGATTTCAACGCGTCCCAGAACAAAATTCAGGTCGAAGCGATATACCAGGGCTCGTACGACGATTTGCTCAGCAAGCTGAAGACGACGATGGATACGAAGGACGGCCCGACGCTTGTGCAGGTGTACGAGATCGGCAGCCGCTTCATGATCGATTCCAAGGCGATTACGCCGATGCAAAAGTTTATCGACGTGGACAAATATGACCTGTCGCAGCTGGAGCCGAACATTACCGGGTATTACACGTTCGGCGGGAAGCTGAATTCCATGCCGTTCAACACGTCGAATCCGATCCTGTACTACAACAAGGATCTGTTCAAAGCAGCCGGCCTCGACCCGGAGAAGCCGCCGAAAACGTACGAGGAGCTGCAGCAGATGGCCGACAAGATTACGAAGTCGGGCAAAGCCGTAGGCGCCAACTTTGCAATCTACGGCTGGTTCATGGAGCAGCTGTTCGCGAATCAAGGGGCGGAGTACGTCAATAACGGCAACGGCCGCAACGCGCTGGCGACGGAATCGCTCGTGGGTTCCGAAGCGGGCGTCAAGACGCTGACCTGGTGGAAAAATCTCGTCGACACGAAGGCTGCCAACAATCTCGGCCGCAAAACCGACGATTCCAAAAAAGCGTTCTCCGCCGGCCAGGTCGCGATGATCCTCGAATCGACCGCTTCGCTCAAAGGGCTCGTAGATAATGCGCAGGGCAAATTCGAAGTGGGCACCGGCTTTCTCCCGAAACCGGCCGGCGCCAAGGAGGGCGGCGTCATCGTAGGCGGGGCCAGTTTATGGATGATGAACAACCGGCCCGACGACGAGCAGAAGGCGGCATGGGAGTTCGTCAAATTCCTCACTTCGCCGAAGGAGCAGGCGTATTGGCACATCAATACCGGTTATTTCCCGATCACGAAGAAAGCGTATGACGAGCAGAGCGTGAAGGACAATTTGAAGAAATTCCCGCAATTCCAGACGGCCGTCGACCAGCTCCATCAGACGAAGCTGAATACGGCGACGCAAGGCGCGGTCATGGGCGTATTCCCGGAAGCAAGGCAGATCGTCGAAGGGGCGATCGAGGAGGCGCTCAACGCCAAAAAAACGCCGAAGGACGCGCTGGACGGCGCGGCCAAAGACATCTCCGCCAAACTGCAGCAGTATAACAAGACGGTGAAGCCGTAAACGCCTGTCTCCGCGCAGGAGGCATACACATCTGTGCGGCGAAGCGATGGTGTATGGGTGGCCCCGGTCTGCATCGCGCCGGGGTTTCCCTCTAACGTTTAACCAAGATTTTACCCTGGTTTTACACAAAGGTGTTGAAATGGGTAAGCGCTTAACATATAATAAGAATTGTAAGGTCGTTAAACCGGTTTAATACAAGCCGGTTTTCATTGAGACCTTCATTAAACCGGTTTAATAAATTCTTAACAATTCAGGCAAGGGATGGGGCAAACGGTGGCTACGATTGATGATGTTGCAAAGAAAGCCGGTGTGTCCAAAGGCACGGTATCCAGCGTGTTCAGCAAGAAAAGGCCGATTTCCCGCCAAGTGACGGAACGGGTGCTGGAAGTGGCCAAGGATCTCGGATACTTTCCGAATCACGTCGCCCGCAGCCTGGCTATCAAGAAGACGATGATTGCGGGATTGAAGATGCCGGTCTCCAAGGACAGCAACATGTCCGGCTTCGAAATCCAGATGATTAACGGCGTCATGAAGGAATGCTCCAGGAACGGTTACCGGCTGCTGCTCGATACGCTGCCGGAGCATGACGATCCGACGCAATTCTCGATCGATCCGGTCGACGGCGTCATCATGCTGAACCCGCGCAAGCAGGACCCGCGCATCGAGCGTTACAAGCAGATGGGGATTCCGCTCGTGCTCGTCGGCCGGCCCGACCCGATGGACGACACCGTCTGTTACGTCGATAACAACAACCGCGATTTGGGCTTCAAGGTCGGCGAATATTTGCTCGGTATCGGTCATCGCGACATACTGTTCCTCAACGCCGCGTCGGACATGACGGTCGCTTACGACCGGGAGAGCGGATTGGCCGAGTCGTTCGCGGCGCAAGGCATCCCGTTCGATACGGTACAGGTGCTGCATTACCGCCAGTATCGCTACAATGCGGCGGAGTACGGCTACCGCTCGATCCTGGAAACGTTCGGCAAGCTGCCTTACACCGCGGTTATCGCCGATACGGACCGGGTGGCGCTCGGCGTGCTGCGGGCCGCCCGTGAGCTGAACATCGACGTGCCGGAACGGATGTCGGTCATCGCTTTGAGCAACGACGCAACAGTGGCGCAGGAGACGACCCCAAGGCTTACGGCCGTGGATCAGTCGGCTGAATTTTTAGGAGCGGAAGCGGCCAACATATTAATTGAGAAGATGAACGATTCGAGCATTGTGCATCAACGGGTGATCGAAGCCAAGCTGGTTATCCGCGAATCGTGCAGCCGATTGTCCTAAGAAGCCGCAACATTTCACCGCTCTTGTGAAAGCGCTTCATTGAGATTTTGTAAAGGGGGTGTCCGGGTGAGCGGAAGGCGACCCATCGACCGGCTCGCCGGGAATAAGCACTAAGAAGGTCTTGTAATTCGTCAATCGCGATCATCGCATTTTCCAAAATGAACTCGGGAGGGTACACATGAGTAAGAAAGCGAAAGCGGTAAGCTCTTTGGTTGCTATGATGCTGTTAGGCAGTGCGCTGGCCGGCTGCACGAGCGGCAATTCGGCCACAGGTACGGGTTCGAAGTCGGACGGTAAGAAGGAAGATCGCACGCTGCGCATGATGGCCAGCGTCATCGGGGGGAAGTCGCCGGAAGAAAACACGATGTTCGAGAAAGAAATCGAACGGCTGACCGGCATCAAGGCGAAGCTGGATAAACCGGCTTCCGACTATAACCAGAAGCTGATGGCGGCCATCTCCTCCGGCGAGAAATTCGACCTGCTGCAGGTGAGCAAGGAAACGATGAATCAACTGATCGATCAGGGCGTATTGACTCCGCTGACCGATAAAGTGAAAGCGTCCAAGGTGCTACAGGACCCGGAAGTGCTGCCTACGGCGGAATGGGACCAGGTGAAGACGAAGGACGGTAAAATTTACGGCGTATTCACCAAATACCAGGGCGGCACGATGCCGATCGTCCGTAATGACTGGCTGAAAAAGCTGAATTTGCCGGAACCGAAGACGCTGGACGATTATTACAAGGTGCTGAAAGCTTTTACCGAGCAGGACCCGGACGGCAACAACAAGAAAGACACGTACGGCCTGTCCACGGCCGGCATGTACGAACTGCAGGGCATCTTCAGCGCCGCGGGCCTGAAGCAGCGCTATGTGGAGAAGGACGGCAAGCTGGACGTTCCGTATTCGACGGATGCCGCGATTCCGGTATACGAGTGGCTGAACAAGCTTTATAAAGAAGGCATTCTCGACCCGAACTTCGCAACGAACGACGCAGGCAAAATGCGCAACCTGTTCCTGGCCGACCGGGTAGGGATGATCACGTATTGGGACGCTTGGGTAGGCATGCTGAACAATACGCGCAAAGAGCAGGATCCGAAGACGGCGTTTGAAGCGAAAGGGCTTGCGGGCATCGCCGGGCCGGGAGGGAAAAACATGCTGCGCCGCGGAGATCCGGACTTGTGGGTTATTCCGGTAAATGCGGAGCATCCGAACACGGCGTTCGAGTTCATCGAATGGTGGCATTCCAAGGACGGCATCGTTCTGGGCAGCCTTGGCATTAAAGATAACGACTACACCGAGAACGGCGGCAAATACGAGTTGACCAAAGCAGGCAAAGAGCATGCGATGGATCACGGGGTGCCGTTCTGGTACAACAAAAAAGTGCCGAATCCGTTCGGATTGTTGCCGGGCGTGAAGGAAGCGCAGGATCTGCTTGCCAAATATTCGTCGCTGGAGCTGACGCCGCCGAGATGGGCGGATGCCGAGAAGATCATCAACGAGTACTCCTTCAAAGCGATTCTCGGTGAAATGCCGGCAGCCGATGCCGTGAAAAAAATGCGCGAGACGCTCAAATCGAACAAGTTGATCGACTAACGGCTGAAGGGGGAGTATGCACGCCATGTATACTCCCCCGATCATTCCGTAGAGAGACTGCGAGAGGTGGTGGCTTCATTGAAGGCCGTCTGGAAATACAAAACGCTTTATCTGATGATGCTCCCCATCCTGGCCTACTTTTGCCTGTTCTCGTTCTACCCGCTCATCCGCGGTTTTATTATCAGCTTTCAGAACTTCAGGCTGATCGGCAACCGCCCGTTTGTCGGCTTCGACAACTATGCCGCGGTGCTGAGAGATACGGCTTTCTGGGATGCATTTCAAAATACGCTGGTTATTGGCGTCGGTTCGCTTGTCATTGGTTTCGTGGCACCGATCGTGTTAGCGCTCTCTTTGAACGAAGTGATGTCGACCTGGTTCAAAAAAGTAACGCAAATGGTCGTCTATTTGCCGCATCTGTTCTCCTGGGTCGTCGTCGGCGGCATGTGGATCATGATGCTGTCGCCGGATACGGGGATCGTCAACCAGATTTTGCTGGCGCTGGGCGCCGATAAGCCGATCGGCTTCATGTCGAGCTCCTATTACGCCCGCGGCGTTATGATTCTGACCTCCGTCTGGAAGGAAATGGGCTTCACCTGCATCCTGTATTTGGCGGCGATCGTCTCGATCAATCCGGCGCTTTACGAAGCGGCCAAAATCGACGGCGCGAGCCGGTGGCAGGCGGTCCGGTACATTACGCTGCCCTCTCTGGTCTCGACGATGAAGGTGGTCGTCATGCTGAATGTGCTCAGCATCCTGCGGATGTTCGATCAAATCTTCGTCATGCGCAACGGAGCGATCGCCAGACAAGTCGACGTCATTATGATGTACACGTATCAGAAGGGGATTCTCGAGTTTAAGATCGGTCTTGCGACCGCCGCGGGCTTTCTCGTTATATTTGCGACGCTGATCATTACATTCGTAACCCGGTTCCTGATCCGTTACGACGAGGGGTGAGATGATGAATTTGAGAACGAAGCAGGCAGGAGTCGGAAGCCGTGTGTTCGATACGGTCAATGGATTGTTTTTGCTATTCCTCATCGCAACGATGATTATTCCTTTCATTAATACGTTTGCGCTTGCTTTCTCGACCAACTTCGCGTCCATGCAGCCGGGCATCGTGCTGTGGCCCAAGGAGTTCAGCGTCGAGGGGTTCAGTACGGTATGGAATCGGATGCAGCTGTATCTTCCGTTCACCAACAACGTCATCGTGACCGTCGCAGGGACGATCGGACACGTCGTGCTCTGCGCCATGGCCGGCTATGTGCTGGTGCAGCCGCTGCTGCCGGGCAAGAAGGCGATGGTCTCGCTCATTTTGCTGACGATGATGGTACCGGGCGAAGCGATCATGATCCCGCTGTACGTCGTGAACAAGGAGCTTCATCTGCTCAATACGCTGTACGCGCTGATCATTTCCGGGCTTGTCTCCGGCTTCAGCGTGCTGCTCATGCGCAACTTCTTCCTGTCCATTCCGATGGAAATGTCCGAGTCGGCGCGTATGGACGGGGCGGGCGATCTGCGCATTTTCTTCCGGATTTACCTTCCGCTTGCAAGCGCGGGTCTGGCGACCGTCACGCTGTTCGAGTTCGTCAGCCGCTGGAACCAATTCACGCCGGCGCTGCTGTACATTAGCGACCATGCCAAATATACGTTGCAGATTGCGTTAAAATCGCTTATCGTCGATACGGACTCCACGTCCAGCAATTTCATCATTACAACGAACGTGAGAATGGCGGGGATCGTCATCGCGCTGCTGCCGCTCATGCTGATTTATCCGTATGTGCAAAAATATTTTGTCAAAGGCATTATGGTCGGCGCCAATAAAGAATAAGCGCGCGATAAGCAATACCTAAACATGAAAATGACGGGGAGACATCCTATATGAATAATGACGGAACGATCCGCTCGTCCATGACGCTGACGCGGGTCATCGAGCATTCGGAGCAAAGCGCTTATATCGAGATTCCGTTCGACATGCCGGATCGGGTGGAGGAGCTGTTCGTATCGTACCGCGTGCAGTCGCACGGGGAAGGGAAAGCGGTTGTCGACCTGGGCGTGCGCGACCCACACCGGGTCCGGGGCTGGAGCGGCGGCGCCCGCACGGAGTTTCGGATCGGGCTGGAGAAAGCGACGCCGGGCTATCTTCCTGGCGCGCTGTCGCCGGGCGGCTGGGCGGTGCTGCACAATGCGTACCGCATTCCGCCGGAAGGCTGCACCGTCACCGTGACGATCGAATGCGCGCTTAAGACGCCGCGCTGGCTGAAGGGCGACCTGCATACGCACAGCGTCAACAGCGACGGCAAGTATACGCTGGAGGACAATGCGGCGATCATGGAGCAGCTCGGCTGCGACTTCATCGCGATGACCGATCATAACGCGATCAGCCAAAACTTGACGTATCCCCGCAATACGAGCGTAGTGATGATTCCGGGGATGGAGTTTACGACCAATTTCGGGCACAGCAACTTTCTTGGCGTGACTGATCCGCTGCGCGATTTCCGGGTGAAGGATCAGGATGACGTGAACGCGCGGCTCGCCGAAGCGCGGGAGCGCGGGGCAAAAATCGTGCTCAACCATCCGCATTGCGACAACTGCGCATGGGAATGGGATTTCGGCGTCGACCACGACTGGGTCGAAGTGTGGAACGGCCCTTGGACGGCCCGCAACGCGCGGACGCTCGCGTGGTGGCAGAGTGAGCTTGCCTCCGGGCGCAGACTGACGGCGATTGGCGGCAGCGACGTGCATCGTCCCGACCCATACGTGAAGCATGCGATGCCGTGCACGTGGGTATACGCGTCGTCGAAGACGGTGGAAGGCATTCTCGAGGGTATCGGCCGCGGTCATGTGCATATCTCCTACGCCCCGGACGGGCCGTTCATCGGGCTGCGCTGCGGTTCGTTCATCGTTGGCGACGCCGTCCCCGCAGAGGAGACGGAGCGAATCGTCACCGTAGCGGCGGAAGGGCTGAAAGCCGGCGACCGGCTGAAGCTGATCGGCAACAGCGGCGTAGTGAAGGAAGCGGACGCCACCGAGGACGGGCCGCTGGAGCTGTCCTTCGACGCCGGAGAAGCCAACCTGTCGTTTATCCGCGCGGAAGTATGGCGGCGCTTCGACGTTGTCGACATGACCTTAATGGCGGCGCTGACGAATCCGATTTATTTTGACTGATTGCCGATGGATTGGCGCCGGATGCGTTTGGCTCGCGACATAACAGTTAGCTTAATTATCCATACGAGGTGATGCTGAGATGAAGATGACGCTGATGACGTTTAATTTGAGATACAATACTCCCAATGACGGAGACAACATTTGGACGAACCGGGCGGACCGTGCGGCACGAATCATGCTGGATCATGATCCGCTGGTGATCGGCACGCAGGAAGGGTACCATGTGATGCTGACCGATCTGCAGGAACGGCTGCCGGACTATGCGTGGATCGGGCAGGGCCGCAAAGGCGGGCACGAGAACGAGCATTGCGCGATTTTTTATAAGAAAGCGGAGCTTGAAGTGCTCGAGCAAGGGCAGTTCTGGCTATCGGAAACGCCGGACGTGCCGGCCTCCAAAAGCTGGGACAGCAATCTCCCCCGCATTTGTACGTGGGCGAGGTTTGGCCAGATCGGGACAGGGACGCAGTTTTACTTATACAATACGCATCTCGACCATCTCGGGCAGCAAGCGCGGGAGAACGGCGCGGGCATGATCTGGGATTTGCTGTGCAAGCACCGGGACGCGTCGGGGCTGCCGGCGGTCATCATGGGCGACCTGAACAGCCGGCCGTATGAGCTGCCAATTCGATTTCTACGCGGCGAAGCGGAGATCGGGGGCCGGACGACGGCGCTGATCGACGCCTACAGCAAGCTATCCGGCGCGATCGGCCTGACTGCGCACAGCTTCGAAGGCGGGGCGGAAGGAGAGCCGATCGATTATATTTTCGTGACACCGGACGTGAAAGTGACGGAGGTGGCTGTCGACCGCAGAAAGATCGACGGCGCTTATCCGTCCGACCATTATCCGATCGTTGCCAAAATCGAGCTGAATGGGGATTGATCTGATGGAACCAAACGTGAAACTGGAAAAAATATACGTCGTTTTCAAAACTCACTTCGATATCGGTTTCACCGGGCTTGCATCGGATGTCGTCAGCCGCTACAGCTCCGATATGCTTAAGGAAGTCAACGAGATTTGTAACCGAACAAGCAGCAACAAGGAGCACGAAAAGTACGTATGGACGATGTCGTCCTGGCCGCTGCTGCAATCGATTGAAGGCAGCTCGGCGGAAGACCGCGAGCAGGCGCTTGCCTTCCTCGAAGACCGGCAGCTTATCTGGCATATGCTTCCGTTCACGACGCATACCGAGTTTTGCGGATTGGAGGAATGGGTCCGCGGCATGTACATTTCCCGCCATCTGACCGAACGGTACGGCTACAAGCCGACGGATGCGAAGATGACGGATGTTCCCGGCCATACGTGGAGCGTGCCTTCGTTATTGAAAAAAGCCGGCGTGCACATCCTTCACCTTGGCTGCAACGGATTTTCGACGCCGCCCGACGTACCGCCCGTGTTTTTCTGGGAAGGGCCGGACGGGGAGCGGCTGCTGACGTTTTATTCGAAAGGCGGCTACGGTACCGGGATTTTGCCGCCGGACGAATGGACGCATCCGGTGTGGCTGGCGATGATTCAGACGAACGACAACCATGGCCCGCATGAAGCCTCGATTGTCGATGAGATGAAGGCGTCGATTGCGGCCAAAGGGCTGCACGACACGGAGCTGCACATCGGCAGCCTGGGCGATTTCGCGGAGGACTTCCTGTCGCGAAATCCGGATTTGCCGGTCATCCGCGGCGATTTGGCCGACGCCTGGATTCACGGCGTAGGGACCGCGCCGCGCGGCGTGTCGCGCGTCCGGGAGCTGCGCGGCCGCATTGCGGCGGCGGAGAGCGCGCTGTCGCTGCACATGGTGGACGGCGCCATCGGCGGAGAACAGGCGGCCGCCGTGAAGCGGCTGCTGGACGACAGCTACGAGCATACGCTGCTGTTCGGCGAGCATACGTGGGGGATGGACTGCAAGACGTTTTTGTTCCCGCGCAAGGCGTACGACAAGGCCTCGTTCCAGGAACTGAGGCAGAGCGAGCGCTACCGGCTCATGGAGCAATCGTGGCAGGAGCAGATCGATTACGTGAACCGGGCGGAACGCTCGTTGACGGAAGCGCTGGCGCTGCTCGGCGCAAGCGGCGGTGCAGACGCGGAGACTGCAGGAGAAGCTGCGATGGAGCTCCGCGCTGCGGATGCGGAAGGAGCGGCAGGCGGCAGAGATGCGGAAGCCGTGGGAACGTTGAGCCCGCCTAGAACGGGGCAAATGGCTGTCGCAGGTGCAGACGCGTCGACCGGGCAGGAAGTCGCAGCGGCGCTCAGCACTGCGGTGAACGCCGCAGCGGCCGGTACGCCCGCAGGCGCAGCTGCAGGAAACATCGGCAAGACGCTCCGCGCGTATAACCATCTGGGCTGGAGCCGCGATCTGCGCCTGGGCCTTACCCCGGAGCAGCTTCCGCTGCAGGGAGAGGCGCTCGTCGACTGCGCGACCGGCGAAGCGCTGCGCGTCGTCGCAAGCGATGACACCGCCTACGTGGATGTCAAAGGCATGCCGGCGCTCGGGTACAAGACGCTCGCTTACGTCAGTGCGGCGGACGCTTCGGACCAGAGCCAAGCGCAGCACCGGCCTGCCGGGGAGCAGACCGCGGATTCTGCAGGTGGCGGCTTGCTGCAAGCGAGCTTGCAGGAAGAGGAGGCGGTGCTTGAAAACGAGTTGTACACCGTGAAAGTATGCCGCCGTACGGGATGGCTCAGCAGTTTGTACGACAAGCGGCTGGCGAAAGAGTGGATCGAGCAGCCGGAGGAGCGGGAGGCGAAGGGGGCAGGCTTCGGCTTCGGACAGTACGAATACAATATTTACTCCAATCGGGACATTACCCGCTATATTAAGAAATACGCTTACCGGTTCTATGATTGGGGCGTTCACGACTTCGGCAAGACGGACTACCCGGAGGCGCAGCGGCGGCTTTCCTTCACGACCGTACTGAAAGATTTCCGTCTGATTGAGGAGCGGGACCGGATCAAAGTCGAATGCACCGCTGGCACGCCCGGCGATTCCGTCACGGAATACGGCAATGCCCGCGATATCGTATGGAGCGTCACGCTCACGCGGGATGCCCATATCGACATGGAATGGCGGCTGCTCGGCAAGGCGGAGACGCCGCTGGCCGAGTCGGGCCATATCGTATTTCCGCTGAAGTTGGATCGTCCCTCGTACCGGATCAACAAAATGGGCAGCGTCGTCGACCCGTGCGCCGACCTGGTTCCTTATTCCGGCACGATGCTTCACTGCTGCGAGCATTTTGTCGACGTCTCCGACGGAACCGCCGGTCTTGCGATCGTTCCGCTCGATTCGCCGCTGCTCTGGATCGGGCGCAACGGCATGTGGGATTACGAGCCCGATTACAAGCCGGAGAAGCCGGAGCTTAACTTCAATTTGTTCAACAACTGGTGGGGCACCAACTTCCCGCAATGGATCGGCGGCGATTTGACGTACCGCTTCCGGCTCATTCCGCATCAGGGAGACTGGCGCGAAGGCGCCGTATGGAAGGCGGCGGAGGAAGCGCGGGCCGGGAGCGGCTGGGCTGCGGCGGCATCGGCTGCGCTGCGGCCGGACACAGCTGCATTTGGCACGGACAACGTCCGCAGCACCGCAGACACAGCGGCTACGCTGGAGCTGCTGCCCGGCGGGGTGCCGGACATGGCCGTCACTTGCTTCAAACCGGCCGAAGACGGCGACGGTTTTATCGTCAGGCTGCGCGATTGGCGGGGAGAGGCTCGTACGGTTGCGATCGCTGTCGGCGATGCGGTCGCGGAAGTGCTGGAGACGGATTTGCTGGAATACGGAGGAGAAACGCTGCCGCTGCGGTGCGGACCGGCCGGCCGGGAGCTGCGTCTTCAAACCGCGGGCTTTGAGGTGCACACCCTGCGTATCCGGCTATAGAGGCTTATCGCAACCGGAGAATCGTCTGCAATCGCCCTCCCGCCCCGGTTTACACGGCGGCTGCCGATATCGTATGATGGGTATGAAATGTGGTGTGGCGTGAGGAAAGGGAGAACCAGATGAAGCCGACGATTTACGACGTTGCCGAAGCAGCGGAAGTATCCATTGCAACCGTATCCAAAGTCATTAACGGCACGGGACGGATCAGCGAAAAGACGCGAAAGCACGTCCTTCAAGTGATGGAGGATCTGAAATATAAACCGAGCATGGTCGCATCCGCATTGACGGGGAAAAGCACCTATACGATCGGGCTGACGCTGCCCGATCTGGCCAACCCGTTCTTTGCGGAGATCGCCCGGGCGGTCGAGGACCGGGGACATGAGTACGGATTCAATTTGTTCATATGCAGTACGGACAACGATCCGGAGCGGGAAATCAAATATTTCTCGCTGCTGATGCAAAAGCGGGTCGACGGTATCATCATTGCTTCCCGGACACAGAAGGACCAATATGTCAAAGGGCTGATCCAGCAGCAAATTCCGATTGCGATGATTGCCAGGGAGATGCCGACGCTCGCGGTCGACACGGTGATGGTCGACGACTTCCTCGGCGGCTACCAGGCCGGATCGCATCTGCTCGAGCTCGGTCACCGGCGGATCGCGATTCTCGCCGAGGATATGAACGAGATGAGTACCCGGGAGCGGATACGCGGCTGCCGCCAAGCGATGCTGAACGCGCAGGTGGAGCCCGACGAGGCGCTGATCGCCGTAGGCGGCTTTACCGTCGACAGCGGCAAGGAAGCGGCGGGACGCCTGCTAGAGGCCGAAGACCGACCGACGGCGGTATTCGCCTGCAATGACGTGCTGGCCATCGGCGCGAATCAGGCGGCGCGCCGCTGCGGCTTGCGCGTGCCGCGAGATCTTTCCATCATCGGCTTCGACAACACGGTTTTGGCGACGATCATGGACCCGCCGCTGACGACGATCGCGCAGCCGATCCAGGAGATCGGACGGCAGGTCGTCGACCTGCTTGTCCAGGAGATCAAGGGTGAGAAAGCGCTCAAGCAGCGGGTGCTGCTCATGCCGCAGCTCGTGGAGCGGAGCTCCTGCGGCCCGTGCCGCTAAACGCTGTTCAGGCAAGCCTATCCGGCTTGCCTGCGGCGTTTTTTTGCATACGCAGCGAAGCTCGACGGCATGCATTCTTCGGAAGCGCGTGCCCGAAGCGCAAACAGCGGCAAGGATGCAGCGCGCCGCTCATGCCGCCGCAGACATCCCCCCAAACCAAAGAGCAGTAATCTCAGGACCTCATTCCTGAAATTACTGCTCCGGTATCTTCGCTTCTGCTGCAGCACAAGCTTCCCCGGGTACGGACATCTTGACCTGACCGCCGTCTCGAATTGCCGCTGCCGAATCACACGGATGCATCGTAGGAGCGTAGGGCTGTAAAGCTCTCTTCTCTTGGCCTCAAGGAACCGTGAATCGCCTTATGTTCTATTTGGCCGCGTCAATCGCCTTGTTCGCCGCCTCATCCGCATCCCGCAGCGCTGTATTGATGTCTTTCGTACCCAAAATGGCATCGTTGAACGCTTTGATCACTTCGGTCTGCGCAACGGTCTGAAATTTCATTTTGATCGCAGGATCGGCGAATTTAGCCGGAAGAATCGCTGAAACCTGTTTTCCGCTCAAGAACGAAGCGTCTTTCCCGATTTCGCTTAGCAGTTTGGTATTGTTAAGGACGGGGATCAAGCCCTTTCTTGCCAAATGGGTCTGCATTTCCTCCGACGTCAAATAGGAAATCACTTCGAACGCCTGCTCCTTGTCTTTGGCCATCTTCGTGATATAGAAAAAGGTCGGATAGTTCTGCGGTCCGACACCCGGCTTATCGCTGAAGGTCGGCATCGGCGCATAATCCCAGTTCAAGCCGGACTGGGTCCAGCGCGAATGCAGGCCGCTAAGCGCCATGAACATCGCGACCGTCTTGTCCTTTTCCCACTTTTCCAGCAGCTTGGAGTAGGAGACCGTATTTTTGTCCAGCTCGTTGCCTGGAACCTTGAACGCGCCGATCAACGCTTCGAAGGTTTTGACGAACGGCTCCTTCGTAAACATCGCCCGGTTCGTTTTCGGATCGACATACGGGGCGGAATAAGGCGTGAGCATCAAAAAGTGCGAATTGGAAATACCGAGCCCGGTATACTTTTTGCCGCTATCCTCACGGGACAGCTTGCGGGTCAATTCCATCATCTGCTCCCAGCTCATGCTTTCTTTAGGGTAAGGCACGCCGAACCGGTCAAAAATTTCTTTGTTATAAAAAAGCGACAAGGTTGTCGTGTTCACGGGCAGGCCGTAAATGCCGCCGTTCGCAATTTGCCGCTGCATCTCAATGGCCGAAGGCTCCAGCTTGGTCAGATCGTAATTGTATTTTTTGATCAAATCCGAAATATCCACTTCCATTTGATACTGCTGCAGCGACATCGCCGTCTGGCCGATCGAATTGTACAAAATATCGATTCGCTGACCCGCCGTGATGAGCTTATCGAGGCTCGTATCCTTCGCATTGTATGTAATAAACACCGGCGTAACGTGAGGGAACTTCTCCTTAATCTTATTGCCGTACATCTCCATAAAACCTTTTTCGTCAAAGTCGCCGCCTGTGGAATAAAACACGAGCTCAATGGGGTCTTTCTTGGCGGCTGGTTTTTCCGCTTCTTTGGCAGTTGGTCCCTGCGAACTGCCGCCTCCTGAACAGCCTGTCATCGCTGCCGCAATGAATAACGATGTCAACCAAAATCCTTTGTTCAACTTCATACGGTTCCTCCCTTTTTATCATAGGCGTTTGATAAAGGATTGCGGCTAGCCCGAAATGTTGGTTCGACCTTGTTGTGTTGGGCTAATGGTACACGCAGGAAGGGGGAAAGGATATGTTCAAGTTTTTAACTTTTCCTCATATTTAATAAAATGTATAAAAGAGTTAATCATCTAAAAAATTGAATATTGCTATTGGGCCGTTCTTTCGGCCAGCGGTCGGGCCAAAACGACGGCGGTATGGCGGGCAAGCCCGCCGGCGACGACAGGCTCAACGCGTACAAAGCCCAAGCGCGGTTGCGGCACCGCGCCGCGGTCGGTCGGGTCGAACCTCACGCGGGCATGGATGGCGCAAGTTTGCCAAAGTCGGTGGCTTAGAAAAACGGTCCGGTTCGGTTCGCCAGTGACATCTGTTTAGATAGGCGGCGGTTTTTCAACGGCTTTCAGTGACGACCGTGCAGCTGCGCTGTAACGAAATGCGAAGCCGGTACTTGGTCGCCTGCCAAAAGGTGGAGCGTTCCAATGTACAGACCGGCTGCCCTGCGAATCGCATGTTGTCCCGGATCGTCAGCCCCAGGTGCAACATGGTTGCGTAAAGGCAGGAGGTGGCGCAGCGATCGAGCGGCAAATGGAACGGGCACGTAAATTTGAATTGACAAAACAAGGCACGTGCATTACAGTAAAGTTATTGGGAAAGCGCTTAACCTTGACTGTTAAGGGAAGGCCGTAATCTTTATACTTTCGAATTTATTTTCCTTATTTTTCTAAGAAAAAGTTTCGCCGTATGCTACAACCGAATCTTCATTTCGATTTATGGGGAGGGACGATCCTTAATGAACACCGTCCGACTGACGATGGCGCAAGCGCTGCTTCGTTTTTTGAACAATCAGTATATGGAGATCGACGGCGTGGAGCACAAATGCTTTAAGGGCGTCATGGGCATATTCGGACACGGCAACGTGACGGGTATCGGCCAGGCGCTGGAGCAATACAAGGATGAAATGCTGTTCATCCAGGGGAAAAACGAGCAAGGCATGGCCCATGCTGCAATCGCTTACGCGAAGCAAAAGAACCGGCTTGAAATGTTCGCCTGCACGTCCTCCATCGGACCGGGGGCGCTCAATATGGTGACGGCGGCGGGCGTCGCTTCGGTCAACCGGATCCCGCTGCTGCTGCTGCCCGGCGACATCTTCGCCAGTCGGCAGCCCGATCCTGTGCTGCAGCAGATCGAGTATCCGCTCGATTACACGGTTACGGCGAACGACGCCTTCAAGCCGGTCAGCAAATATTGGGACCGGATCAACCGTCCGGAGCAGCTGATGACGGCCGCCATCAACGCGATGCGCGTGCTGACCGATCCGGCCGAGACGGGGGCGGTGACGCTGTGCCTGCCGCAGGATGTGCAGTGCGAAGCGTACGATTACCCCGCGTCGTTCCTGGCGAAGCGGGTGCATCATCTCGACCGCAAGCCGGCGGCGGCATCGGCCGTCAGCCGGGCGGCGGAGCTGCTCGCCGGCAAGAAGAAGCCGGTCATTATCGCTGGCGGCGGCGTCCATTATTCGCTCGCGACGGATGCGCTGCGCGAATTCGCCGAGACGTTCGGCATTCCGGTGGTCGAGACGCAAGCGGGCAAGAGCGCCATCGCCTGGAACCATCCGCTCGGCTTCGGCGGCGTTGGGGTAACGGGGACGCAGGCGGGCAACCGGCTGGCGGCAGAGGCTGACGTTCTCCTCTGTGTCGGGACGCGGCTGTCCGACTTCTCCACCGCTTCCAAGACCGCCTTCCGCAGCGCCGACGTCGAGTTTATCAACGTGAACGTCAGCCCGCTCGACGCCTACAAGCTGGACGGCGTGACCGTAGTCGGCGATGCGAAGGAAGCGCTCGGGGCGCTGTCCGCTGCGCTGAAGGAACGGCAGTACGCCGCCGCTTACGATGCGGAGGCGCTCGCTTCGCTCAAGCGGGAGTGGGATGCCGAAGTCGACCGGCTGTACGCGGCCGAGAACGGAGAAGGACTGGCGCAGACCCGCGTGCTCGGCGAGATCAACGGCTTCCTCGGCGAGCGGGACGTCATCGTCTGCGCGGCGGGAAGCTTGCCGGGCGACCTGCACCGCGTATGGCGGGTGACGCAGCCGAAGACGTACCACATGGAGTACGGCTTCTCCTGCATGGGCTACGAGGTATCCGGCGCCTTCGGCGTGAAGCTGGCCGATCCCGATCGCGAAGTGTACGCGCTCGTTGGCGACGGCAGCTACCTGATGCTCCACTCGGAGCTCGTCACGAGCTTGCAGGAGGGACGCAAAATCAATGTGCTGCTGTTCGACAACCACGGCTTCCAGTGCATTCACAACTTGCAGCGGGGCCACGGCAGCGACGGCTTCGGCAACGAGTTCCGCGTCCGCAGCGGCGAAGGCGGCCAGCTGGGCGGCGACTTCATGCCGGTGGATTTCGCGGCGCATGCCCGAAGTCTGGGAGCGGTTACGTTCACGGCCCGCACGCCGGAAGAGCTGCGGGATGCGCTCGAGCGGGCGAAGCGGGAAACGAGATCGACGCTGATCGATATCAAGGTGCTGCCCGGCACGAACACGGACGGATACGATTCGTGGTGGCATGTCGGCGTAGCTGAAGTGTCGGAATCGGACAAAGTGCAGCAATCGTACGCACAGCTTCAGGAGAAATTGAGCGACATTCGCAAATATTGACCGTGACCGGCCGGGCACGCTGTTGCCGGTGTGGTCTCCCCTTGAGACCGCTACCTGCAAGCGGCTTGCGCCGGATATCCATATAAGCCAATCCGAAGGAGGACGCTTTTCGAATGAACAATGTGAAATACGGCATTTCGGCGATTAACTGGGTGAACGAAGACATATTGGAAATGGGCGACCATTACACGGCCGAGCAGGTGCTCAGCGATATGTCGAGCCTCGGCTACGAGGGGACGGAGTTTTGCCGCAAGTTTCCGCGGAACACCGATGCGCTGCAGTCGCTGCTCGGCTCGAAGAACATGGTGCTGACGTCGCAGTGGAAGTCGGTTCATTTCACCGACCCGTCCCGGAGGGAAGCGGAGCTGCAAGCGTTCCGCGAGCATGCGGATTTCCTGAAGGCGATGGGCTGCAAGTACGTGGTGACTTGCGAGACGGGCAACGCGTTCGAGGACTTGAGTCTGAATTCCGTCCGCATCGAGCCGCTGACCGATGAGCAGTGGGGTTATTTGGTGGAAGGTCTGCACGAAGCGGGCCGGTACTGCAGAGACAACGGGATGAAGCTGGTCTATCATTATCACGGCGAAACGGTTGTGGAGAGCGGCGAAGAAATCGCGCGGCTGATGCAATCGACCGATCCGGAGCTCGTGCACATGCTGTACGATACGGGGCACGCATATTTCGGAGGCAGCGATCCGCTGCATATTATGCAGACGTACTACGACCGGATTGCCTACATTCATCTCAAGGATGTCCGCCAAGAGGTGCTGGACTGGAAACGCACGCAGGGCGTCCGCTTCCGGGATGCGGTGCGCAAAGGCGTATTCACGGTGCCAGGCGACGGCTGCATCGATTTTGCCCCGATCTTCCGGGAGCTGAAGGCGCGCAGCTATGAAGGCTGGATGATCATCGAGGCCGAGCAGGATCCGGCAATCGCCGATCCGGTGCATTACGCCCGCAAGGCGAAGGAATACATCGAGCAAGTGTCGGCTTGACAGGCGACGCATCTTGTTGCCGTGCGGCATAGGGTAAAGCGCTTAACTCCAATCTGAGTAGACAAGAAAGGTTGTCAGACGATGGACAAAATTACAATCGGCATCATCGGCGCGGGAAGAATCGGCAAGCTGCATGCCGAGCATATGAGCAGAAACCGGCAAGTCGTCGTGCAGACGATCTCCGACGTATTTATCACGGATGAGCTGCGGGCGTGGGCGGCGGAGCTGGGCATCGGCTCCGTAACGGACAATTACAAGGACATTATCGGCGATCCCTCCATTCAGGCCGTATTCATATGCTCGTCGACGAATACGCATGTCCCTTTCATCGTGGAAGCGGCGCAGGCGGGCAAACATATTTTTTGCGAGAAACCGATCAGCCTCGATTACCGGCAAACCGCCGAAGCGCTGAAAGCGGTGAAAGAGGCGGGCGTACTGCTGCAAACCGGGTTCAACCGCCGGTTCGACCACAACTTCAAGCGCGCCAGAGAAATCGTGCAGGACGGCAAAATCGGCAGCCCGCATCTGGTCAAAATTACGTCGCGCGATCCGGCGCCGCCCGGCGAGGATTACATCAAAGTATCCGGCGGCCTGTTCATGGATATGGCGATTCACGACTTCGATATGGCGCGGTATTTGTCCGGCAGCGAAGTGACGGAAGTGTACGCCCAAGGGGCGGTGCTCGTCAATCCGGTCATCGGGGAGCTCGGCGATATCGATACGGCGGTGATTTTCCTGAAGTTCGCAAACGGCGCGCTCGGCGTGATCGACAACAGCCGCCAAGCGGTCTACGGCTACGATCAGCGGATCGAAGTGTTCGGCTCGGAAGGCAGTGTCACGGTGCAGAACGACCATCCGAATACGGCTGAGATCAGCACGAAGGACTCAGTGTCGCGGGACAATCCGAAATATTTTTTCCTGGAGCGGTATCATGAATCGTATATCGACGAGACGCGCCAGTTTATCGAGTGCATCGTGCACGGAGGGGAAGTGCCGGTAGACGGGCGCGATGCGCTGCAAGCCGAGAAGATCGCCTATGCGGCGAAACTGTCGCTGCAGGAGCGCCGGCCGGTTCAACTGGACGAGATCGACTAAGCGGCCGAATCGACAGGTGGCCATGAACGAGACGAAACGATGAGAGGAGAGGGCATGATGGCACCATCCAAACTAATCGTACCGAGCGCGGAGCCGGCCGCGGACGGCAATGTGCTGCGCATTACGCCGCAATCGGCCGGCTGGTCGTATGTCGGCTTCGAGGTGTACCGGCTGCAGGCCGGGCAATCGCTGAAGCGGGAGACAGGGGAGCAGGAGGCATGTCTCGTGCTGCTGTCCGGCTTGGCTGATGCGGCGACGTCGGGGAGCAAGTGGGAGCGGATCGGCGAGCGCATGAGCGTGTTCGAGGAAAAGCCGCCGTACGCGGTATACGTTCCGTCAGGCGACGCATACGAGCTCACCGCGCTGACGGAGGTGGAGCTGGCCGTGTGTCTGGCTCCCGGCAAAGGCTCTCACGCCGCGCGGCTCATCGCGCCAAGCGACATTGAGGTGGAAATTCGCGGCAAGGGGAACGCGCAGCGGCGCATCCATCAAATTTTGCCCGAGCAAAAGGAGGCGGACAGCCTGCTGGTCGTGGAAGTATTCACGCCGAACGGCCATTGGTCCAGCTACCCGCCGCACAAGCATGACGAGGATAACTTGCCGGATGAGTCCTACTTGGAAGAGACGTATTATCATAAAGTTCAGCCGGAGCACGGGTTCGCCATTCAGCGCGTATATACCGACGACCGGTCGCTGGATGAAACGATGGCTGTGAGAAACGGGGAAGCGGTGCTTGTGCCCAAAGGCTATCATCCGGTATCGGCGCCTCCCGGTTACGACGTGTATTATTTGAATGTGATGGCGGGGCCGGTTCGCACGTGGAAGTTCCATAACGACCCGGACCACGAGTGGATATTCAAGGAATGGGCCAAGTGAGGCTGGCATTCCGCGAGTGCTGCAACGCGTACCGTACCGGCTGGAATAGTCCGAACCCGGACCGGGCTGCGGCTCGCAAATCTGGAAGATAACCCAAAGGAGGCTGCGGGGCATGAGCTTGATTACGTTTGAGCTGAATCGACCGATGGATTTCATTGGACTCGGGCGGCTGTGCATCGATTTGAACGCGAACGAAATTCACCGTCCGATGGAAGAAACGCGCATGTTTACAAAGTACGTCGGGGGTTCCCCGGCGAACATTACGATCGCCATCGCGAGACTGGGGCTGAAGGCCGGTTTTATCGGCCGGGTGTCCGACGACCAGCACGGGCGCTTCATTACGCATTATCTTGAAAAAGAAGGCATCGACACAGCGAGCGTGATCACGGACAAGTCCGGCAGCGTGACCGGGCTTGCCTTTACCGAGATCAAGTCGCCGACGGACTGCAGCATCTTGATGTACCGCGATAACGTGGCGGACCTGAAGCTGGAGCCGGGCGACGTACGCGAGGATTACATCCGCCAGGCCAAGGCGATCATGATCTCCGGCACGGCGCTGGCGAAGAGCCCGTCCCGGGAAGCGGTGTTCAAGGCCGTCGACTTGGCTCGCAAGCATAACGTCGTCGTCTTCTTCGACATCGATTACCGCCCGTGGACGTGGACGTCCCGCGACGAGACCGGCATTTACTGCAGCCTGGTGGCGGAGAAAAGCGACGTCATTCTCGGCGGGCGCGAGGAGTTCGACCTGCTGGAGGCGCCGTTCGGCCCGCTGCAGCAGGACGACCGCCTGACGGCGGAGCGCTGGTTCGCGCATCATGCGAAGATCGTGCTCGTCAAGCACGGCGGCGACGGCTCGGTCGCCTTCACGAAGGATGGACAAAGCTTCACCGGGACGACCTTCCCTGCGAACGTCGTCAAGACGTTCGGCGCGGGCGATTCGTTCGCCGGAGCGTTCATCTACGGCCTCATGAACGGCTGGGATATCGCACGCAGCCAGCAGTTCGGCGCCGCTTCCGCCTCGATCGTCGTATCGAGCCACAGCTGCTCGGACGCGATGCCGACGGCAGAGCAAATTCAAGCGGTAATCGACAAGCACAGCAGCAACTAGCCGCTTGCTCTGCCGGCATTCCGGCACGGACGAACGGCTTCATCACAGGATCGTGCCGCTTACGTATGAACAAGAAAGTGGGGTTTACGATGCTCGTAACGTTAAAGGAAATGGCCGATCGGGCGGCAGCCGAGGCTTACGCCGTCCCGGCCTTCAATATATTCGGTTATGAAGATATCGCGCCTGTCGTGCAGGCCGCGGAGGCGATGAACGCCCCCGTCATTCTGGCCGCGAATCTTGTTGCGGTGAAGCATATGCCGGTGCCGTACTTGGCGCCGCTTATGCTGCGGGCCGCCCGTGAAGCGTCCGTTCCCGTCTGCGTCCATCTGGACCACGGCAAAGATTTGGCCGCCTGCGTCGAGGCGATTGAGCACGGGTTCAGCTCCGTCATGTACGACGGCTCCCAGCTCCCGCTGGAAGACAACATTCGGCGCACGAAGGAAATCGCCGACTACGCGCATGCGCACGGCGTATCCGTAGAAGCGGAGATCGGCTCGGTCGGCTACAGCGATCCTTCGATCGCGATGAAGCACATGCTGTCCGATCCGGACGAGGTGGACGTGTTCGTGCGGGAAACCGGCATCGACGCGGTGGCCATATCGGTCGGCACCGTACACCGGATGGAATCGCAGGCGGCCAGCATCGACTTCGACCTGCTGCAGCGCATTCAGGACCGGGTCGGCATTCCGCTCGTTATTCACGGCT
This sequence comes from Paenibacillus solanacearum, assembly GCF_910593845.1. Lineage (GTDB taxonomy): Bacteria > Bacillota > Bacilli > Paenibacillales > NBRC-103111 > Paenibacillus_G > Paenibacillus_G solanacearum. The sequence continues at coordinate 34,995 of NZ_CAJVAS010000023.1, forward strand.
CCAGCGGCGTGCCGGACGATCAGCTGCGGCGTCTTACGACGTACCGCGTCGCGAAGATCAATATCGGCACGGCGCTGCGCATGGCGTTCGGCCGCACGCTGCGCGACGAACTGGAGCGCAAGCCCAAGGAGTTCGACCGGATCGCCTTGTTCCAGCAGCCGATGGAGGCGGTGCGGGAAGCGGCATTGGCCAAGTTCGCCCTCTTGGGCTTCGATACAAAGTGAGGAGAGATGATGATGACCGAGCGACAAACGTTACGCAACTATATCGGCGGCGAGTGGGTGGAATCGGTATCCGGGCAGCTTGAGGCGGTGCCGAATCCGGCGACGGGCGATACGCTCGCTTACGTGCCGATTTCGTCCCGGGAGGACGTGGATCGCGCCGTCGCTTCGGCGAAGGCGGCATTTGCCGAGTGGAAGCAGGTTGCCGTTCCGCGGCGGGCGAGAATCCTGTTCAAATACCAGCAGCTGCTGGTCGAACATTGGGAGGAGCTGGCCCGGCTCGTGACGCAGGAGAACGGCAAAAGCCTCAGCGAAGCGCATGGCGAAGTGCTGCGCGGCATCGAATGCGTGGAATTTGCCGCCGGCGCACCGACGCTCATGATGGGCAGCACGCTGCCGGACATCGCAACGGGGCTTGAATCGAACATGTACCGCTATCCGATCGGCGTCGTGGGCGGCATTACGCCGTTCAACTTCCCGATGATGGTGCCGTGCTGGATGTTCCCGCTCGCGATTGCCTGCGGCAACACCTTCGTGCTGAAGCCTTCCGAGCGGACGCCGATTCTGGCTTGCCGTCTCGCGGAGCTGTTCACGGAAGCGGGCTTGCCGGCCGGCGTGCTCAATATCGTGCACGGGGCGCATGATGTCGTGAACGGCTTGCTCGAGCATGCCGACGTGAGCGCGATTTCGTTCGTCGGCTCCCAGCCGGTGGCCGAATACGTGTACAAGACGGCGGCTGCGCACGGCAAACGGGTGCAGGCGCTCGCCGGCGCCAAAAATCACTCCATCGTCATGCCGGACGCCAACCTCGATCTGGCGGTCAAGGAGATCATTAACGCCGCTTACGGCTCGGCTGGCGAGCGCTGCATGGCGACGTCCGTCGTCGTCGCCGTCGGCGGCATTGCCGACAAGCTGGTAGAGCGTCTGGCCGAGGCGGCGCGGGCGATTGCGATTGGCAATGGGCTGGAGGACGGCGTGTTCCTCGGACCGGTTATCCGCGATTCGCACAAAACGCGCACGCTGCAATATATCGAAGCGGGCGTGGAGGAAGGCGCGAAGCTGATTCTGGACGGGCGAGGCGCGGAAGCGACCGGAGGCAGCGGCTATTTTGTCGGGCCGACGCTGTTCGATCAGGTGCAGCCGGGCATGAAAATTTGGACGGATGAAATCTTTGCGCCGGTGCTGTCCGTTGTCCGGGTAGCGACGCTGGATGAGGCGATCGAGGTCGCCAACCGGTCCGAGTTCGCCAACGGCGGCTGCCTGTATACCGACAGCGCCAAAGCGATCCGCCACTACCGCGAGCATATCGACGCCGGGATGCTCGGCATCAACGTCGGCGTTCCCGCGCCGATGGCCTTCTTCCCGTTCTCCGGCTACAAGAAGTCGTTCTACGGCGATTTGCATGCGAATGGCAAGGACGGCGTCGAGTTTTATACACGGAAAAAAATGATGGTGGCGCGGTATTAAGCTGCCTCGAGCACTGCCGAGGGACGAGACGATCCGTTCCGCGTTCGCATCTGCATCGATCCATTTGGCATCGATCGGCGGACCTTCAGTGAAACGACCTCAAACAAACGGCCATTCCGATTTCGACGGGATGGCCGTTTTAATTGTGACGAGGGTTACGTCGATCATTTTGTGAAATAATGTCCTTGTTCGAGGTCTTCAAGCAGACCCGGCTGCACAGGCCGCCAGCCGAGCAGCTCCTGCGTCTGTGCACTTGATCTAGGAATATCCATTGCGGCGAGAGCGCCTAGAAAACCAAAGTGGGCCTCCGCCTCCTCACGGGGAATGCTAACCGTCGGTAAGTTCAGATGCCGTCCGATAACAGCTGCAATATCGCGGAATCGGATCCCTTCATCGCCTACGCCATCCAGCCGCGAGCCTGCTGGGGCCGCTTCAACGGCCAAGCGGTATAGTAATGCGGCATCGATGCGATGAACGGCCGGCCAACGATTGGCCCCATCGCCGATGTAAGCGGAGAAGCCCTTCATACGGGCGGTGTGAATCAAAAGGGGGACAAAGCCCTTATCTTGCTCCCCGTGCACCGATGGCGCAAGCGACACTATGGATGTCCGTACCCCGCTCTCAGCTAACCTAATAACCGCATTCTCCGAGGCTATCCCATTGGCGTGAGCCGTAATGACGAACGGCTTGCCGGAGCCTTCAAGCGCCGCTCCCATTGCTTCTACGGCACGCAGATCAGCAGCAAGCGACCCGGCAAAATCCGAAAAATCATGGTTAAATGCAAGATGGATGACACCATCAGCGGCAGCGGCGCCGCGTTGAAGACAGTCAAGATCCTCAAGGGTGCCGCGGTGAGCCTCAGCACCTGCCTTCTCGAGTAAGGCCGCACCCTTGTCCGAACGAGTAAGTCCTATAACTTGATGACCACCCTCCAACAGCTCACGAACAACTTCAGAACCGATATAGCCGGTAGCTCCGGTTACAAAAATACGCATAGTGATCTCTCCTAATCAGATTTTCCACCTAAAGGCTGAACCCTTAGGTGGTTGATGAATTGCACTATTAAAGCATAAACTATAGAGTGAACTCTAGGGCAAGTCATCATGAGGAGAGATGAATATGAGAATTCAGGAATTTGCGAACAAGATGGGATTATCGATTCACGCGATCCGTTTTTACGAAAAGGAAGGTTTGTTCGACGGTCGTCATGTTCAGCGGGCGGGAAATAATTATCGCAATTATACTGACGAGGCTGCGGAGCGTGTGCAGATGATCAAGAAATTCCAGGGCTTGGGCTGCTCACTCGCTGAGTTAAAGGAGATTTTTCAGGATAGCGATACCAACACGAAAACTCACCAGCAGGTCATTGAATGGATCGAGCAAAAGAAGAATGAGATTGAACGCAAGAAAGCCGAATACGATCAAATTCTTGAAACGCTGGACTGGATGATCGAATACAGGAAGGTCCTCATGAACGATCCGCAAAAGGCGGAAGCGATGCTCAACGCCAGAAAGGCCGTCTCCCCTCATTAAGGAGAAACGGCCGCAGGCTTTCCTATCGAGCTACTAAAACAAATGCAGTTTTTTTGCCTCCACAATCCTAAAGCATCATAGCTGCATCGCATTTAGTTGCTCTTTGCCGTATCTTTTCTTCAAGCCATCGACTTCGATTTCAATGCCGATATCGTTCGACCAACCGGAGAAGCTGGTTCCATCCAGCAGCTTGCCGTTAAATGCCGTGCCGACACCGACCTTCTGATGAGGGGGAAGCGAGATCGTCATCGGCTCGAACTTGATCTCGGCTGTATTTTGTAGCAGATAAGGCCTAACTGTTACAGCCTTCTCTTTCCCATAATTGATCAGCGTAACGGTACAGTCCGCTTTCACATTCGCTTCTTCCGATCGATAGCTGCAATGGCTGTTCTTCTTGGAGAAAGCGACGGAGGAGACGGAGACGGAATTATAATACAGAACAATCATGGTCTTCTCGGTCACGATCGGAAACAGAAACGCGAATGCGATACAGCTCAGCACGATCCGGCTTCGTATATTGGGATATCGGAATTGATAAAACTTCACCGCACCGATGTACCCGGAAACAATGACAAGCAGCCCAACAATAACCGAGAAGTGCAGCCCCGAATCGAGCTCGGTATGGGTCCACGGCGGTATTCCAACCGCTCTGAATATACTGTCTCCGAAAGAATAGCCAAGGTGGGTGTTGGATAGGAGCAGCAGACCGATCAGAATGAGTACCAAAAACAGCGCTTCTTTTCTAGGCATTTCATCTCCCCTTAACTCCTTTCATAAAAAGACGTCTTGGCTTATATAAAGTTGCACTATACTTGGCAAGAACATTATAGTTCCCCGATAATCTAGCCGTCATCGTTACAGGAAGTTGAGGCTGTTATTATTTAATCGGATCACTTTCTCACTATAACTGTTTAACTTAGCTTCAAAACGGCTCCTATCTTGTTCGAAGTCCCGCGTCCATTTGTACATCATTTTAAGCATCAAAAAGTCGGGTTTATAATGACACGATTCAATACCTAGCTTTTGTTTAATAAATCGGGTTAGGATTCTTATCTTGCGCTTCCACAACGGAGTATCTAGAAATATGATTGTATCTGCCATTTGATATAAGCATTGATAGGATGTTCTATCGGTTCCTTCAAATATCCATTCGCCGCGGTTGTCTATTTCCATTATAACTTCAATTTGTTCTTCTGCTGTACGCTTATATCGCCCCGTTGGCGTTCGATGATGGACGATGGCATCGAGTTCATACCAAGGTATATTCATTTTCTTTGATAACCGTTTAGCCAATGTCGTCTTGCCACTAGCGACAATTCCAATAATAAGGATCTTCTTCATTTCCAACTAGGCTCCCTATATCAGACATATCGAACATATCAGACATATTCGTATTTCTTCGTGGTTCTTTATCTTAGGCTATGTTAAATCCTGATGTTGATTTTTACGATAAGAAAACCGCCTCGTTGAAGAGGCGGCTTATGAGCTATCGTACCCGTCGAGTCCCTTTAATTTGGTTTTGCATTGATTTCCGTTAAAGTTCATGCATTTCAGTTAAGTCTTCTTCTAAACGTCACTTATTTATTACCGAGTTGTTCCGCCAAACCGATTAGAAGTCCTTCATGTCCACGAATGTAGCAGAGCCGATACGAGTCCCCGTACTGAACCACTTCGCCAACGAGCTGAGCGCCATGCTTAATGAGTCTGGATACCATTTCGTCAATGTCTTCAACGGTGAACATGACACGTAGATAACCGAGGGTATTTACAGGAGCCGTTCGATGATCTGATATAGTAGGTGGGGTGAGAAATCGCGAAAGTTCAAGTCTGCTGTGACCATCTGGGGTAACCATCATAGCAATCTCTACACACTGTGAACCCAGCCCGGTTACGCGACCAGCCCATTCGCCTTCGACAGTAGCCCGCCCTTCGAGCTTCAAGCCAATCTCCTCGAAGAAAGAGATTGCGCCATCAAGGGATTCTACAACGATGCCAACATTGTCCATTCTCAGTAATTGGTTTTTTGCCATAGGTTTCTCTCCTTATGTGTGCAAATTTATTAAGGGATCATCTTCATATTTATTCTATCAACAATTACTAATCGTTTCCAAACGGCATCCTATCACAGTTCATGACCCCCATGTCAATGACAGGAGGGCAGCAGGACTGGCGTTATGAGCATCTTATTTCAATTCCTGAATGAGCCGTTTGGCTTGACCGCTGGGCGTGTCGATGACCTCGTATACTTTGACCGTCATGCGGCTATCCACCTGATCCGTCTTCAAATTGCTGAAGTTGATCGTCTGCATGCCGCTTACCAGCTTGTTGACACCGACAAAAGGAACGGTTTGCGTGCCGAGGATCCGGTTCGACGCGTCGGTCAGCTCAAGCTGGAGCTTGGAGAAGCCGGAATCGACCACGACCTGCTCCTGCTTCGCGATGTTGAGCAGCAGCCTCATTTTGAAACCGAACACGTTATCCGATTTGTCGTAGGTCCACAAGTAGTGGTGCTCCTTGAATTCGATCCGATAAGGATAGAGCGAGACAACGTTCGTTTGCGATTCCTTCTGCGGCTGCACGCGGACCGCCGCGATCGTCAGCCGGTTGGAAGGGGACGTTTTGTCGTCGACGGCATGCATGACGAAGCTGTCGCCTGTCTCCGTCAGCGGAATCATATACGAGTAGCTGACCACATACGATGTGTTGGACAACAGGGAAGCGGGCGCGCTGTTCTGCCGGGTGCCGGCATACACTTTGCCCGTCGAGCCGATCAGCTCCGTTTGAAACGGCGGCAGCGTGAGTGCTGTGTCGCCCCGGTTCGTGACCTTCCATTTGGCGATGGCGGTCTGGTATCCGGAATCTTCGTTCGTATGCGTATATAACGACATTAAGCTGAGGCCGATTCTCTCGTCCAGCAGGTTGTTCGGTTCGATTTTGACCGGATCGCCGATAAGGTAAGGGATGCCTTCCGGGAGCGGCTCTCCGGCGGTGACTTGCTCCCGCTTCAGCTCGAACAGGGCGGCCGGTACGGAGACCGTGCTCGATCCGGCCGTTTTTTTATTGAAGACGGACAGCTCGACCCGGTTCTCGCCCCATACGTCGGGAAGAATCGCCGAGAAACGGTACACGGTCGTCTCTCCCGGGGCCAGAAAGGCCGGATGGACGCCGCCGTCGACAGCGGCCGCCGCAATACCGGAGCCGGCGAACTGGAATTGGGACGTCAGTCCGGGTACCGTCTCCAGCGCGGTGCCTGTATTGCTCAGCTCGGCTCGCGCGGTCAGCTTGCTGCCCTCCGGCGTTTTGACGGCGGACGCCTGGATGAACCGCAGCTCCAGCCCGGAAGTGGCTGCCGCCTGCACCGGAACCGACGTCCCGGAGGTTTGCAGCACGGTTGAGCCCCGCAGTGCGACGGAGCCGTAGTCGATCGTATCGGCTGCATTCTTTTTGCTGAAATGAAGCTTCAGCTCGTTCGCGTGCTTATCTGCCGGAATGGCGGCGGCCAGCGTAATCGTCGTCTGCTCCCTGGGAAGCAGCGTCGCGTCGCCGCCGGATACCGGCGTAGCCAAATAAATGAGCCGGTTCGTATCCTTCAATATATACTGCAGCGAGGTCGGCAGCTTGTACGAGGAGGTGCCGATGTTTTCTACAAGAAGGTCGATGTACAGCGTCCAGCCGCCGTCCTTGGCGATCCGCATGCTGCGGGCCACCTCGAAGGACGCCATCGCGTCGTCCGGCAGCGTGCTGTCGATTTCATCCACCTCGATATACACCTTTTGCCGTTTCGATCCGCCCTCCGAGACGGCCGCCGCCACCGGTAAAGCGCCGATTTCTTTCATGAAGCTCGGCTGTGCGTAATCCCATGCGAAGAGCATAATGTTGAGCTGGGAAGCTTCCAGCCATACCGGCACGTCGGCCAAGTAAGCGAAGTCCTCCGATTTCCCTGGAAACACGCGGGCGTTTTTCTTCTCCGTCAAGCCGGCGGAATACGTTTGGCCGCCAGCGTCCTTCACCATGACGCCGTAATCGTTCAAATCGACCGGCTTGCCGCTGTCGTTGGTCAGCCGCAAGCGGAAGCGAAGCGTCTGGCTTTCCGTGCCGGGCGACAGCGCCGCTTCTTCCAATGTATATGCGACATCCGGCGCAATGGATACTTCCGGGGATACGGGGGGCGATTCGGCTTGCGCCGCCCCGGGCGCGCCGCACAAGGCGCAGAACAAGGCGATCAGCGTCAACCTTACGATCCATCGGTTGAAGCGATTGTTGGTTTGGCTATTCATTGACTGTTTCTCCTCCGTCTCCATCCATGCATGCAATCAATCGAACCGCAGCGCGTCGATCGGGCGCAGCTTCGACGCTTTGTCCGCCGGGTACAAGCCGAAAATGACGCCGACCAGCACCGAAAACATAAAGGCGTAGAAGCTGATGTCCAGCGAAATCCGGGTCGCCTGCTGCGGGTTAAAATAGGGCAGCAGCAGCGAAATGGCGATGCCGACCGTTAGCCCGATCAGTCCGCCCAACCCGCTGATGACGGTCGACTCGACCAGAAATTGCAGCAAAATATTGATCCGCTTCGCACCGATCGACTTGCGGATGCCGATCTCCCGTGTGCGTTCGCTGACTGTAACGAGCATAATGTTCATGATGCCGATCCCTCCAACCAGAAGGGAGATGCAGGCTACGCTGACGAGCTGGTTGGTCAATGTGTTAGTGGCGGCCATGCCGGCCTTCAGCAGCTCGTCCTGGTTAATCAGCTTGAACCCCTCGTCCGACTTGAACGTGAAGGTCAAGTACTGCCGCATCGTTTCCTGAGCGCGATAAATGTCCTCGCGCGTCGGCGCTTCGATATAGGTCGTGCGGATTTGCCCCAGCTTGAACTGGCGCCTGGCCGCTTCGAGCGGAACGAGAATCGCCGAATCGATGGAGCTGCCGCTGATGTTCGAGCCTTTCGACTGCAGCGTGCCGATGACTGTGAAGACAACCCCGTCGATGTTGATGTCTTCCCCGGTCGGGTCGAGGTAGCCGAACAGCGTTCGCGCCACTTCGCTGCCGAGCACGGCCACATTGTTGCGAAAATCGTGGTCGGTATGGGACAGGAACCGCCCTTCGGCCAGCTTCGCTTTCATGATCGCCTGATAGCGGTCGTTCGTGCCGATGAGCTGGAACTTCTCCTGCTTGCGGTCATATTTGACATTGGCATTCGCTTTGACCATCGTCGGAGCAATCGTATCGAATTCGGGCAGCGTTTCGAATCGCATCAGCTCGTCGTAGTCGAGCTGGGTGGCCCGCCCGGTGCCAGTGACATTGACCACAAGCAGATTCGTTCCCAAGTTTTCGTACTGCTTCGCGATTTCCTCGGAGGTGCCCCGGCCGATGGAGACGAGCGTCACGACGGAGCTGACCCCGATAATGACGCCGAGCATGGTCAGCATCGTACGCATCGGGTTGGCTGTCACCGTTTTGAGCGCCATTGCGACCAGTTCGAACAGCCTCATGACGTCGCCTCCTTCGGCGAGACGGAGGACAAGTGCGGGGCCAGCCGCTCGTCGTTGACGATCTCGCCGTCCCTCAGCGTGACGACCCGCTTCGCGTGCGTAGCGATATGGCGGTCGTGGGTGATGAGCACGATCGTATTGCCGGCTTCGTTCAGCTCGATCATCAGCTCGAGCACCTCCTGGCCGGTGCGGGAGTCGAGCGCGCCGGTCGGTTCGTCCGCCAGCAGAAGCGACGGCCCGATCGCCAGCGCACGTGCGATAGCGACGCGCTGCTGCTGTCCGCCGGACAGCTCGCTCGGCCGATGATGCCCCCGTTCGCCCATGCCGAGCTTGGCGAGCATCCGGTGGGCCCGCTCGCGCCGTTCCCGTTTCGGCAAGCCGGCGTAGATCATCGGCAGCTCGACGTTCTCGGCAGCCGTCAGGCGCGGCAGCAAATTAAACTGTTGAAAGATAAAGCCGATTTTCCGGTTTCTCATTTCGGCCAGCTGACTGTCTGACATTTTCTCCGTCTGAATGCCATCGAGCCTGTAGGAGCCGGAGGAGGGGATATCCAGAAGTCCGATCATGTTCATCAGCGTCGACTTGCCCGATCCGCTCGGCCCGATAATGGCGACGAAATCGCTCGTCGCTACGTTCATAGAGATGCTCTTTAAGATCGTAAGCGGCTCTGCGCCCCGGTAATATACTTTGGTAATGGCTGATAGCTCGATGATATTCATGTCCGTCACCGTCCCTGCTGTTCATTAAAGCTTATTTTTTGGGCGCTGCCGGCGCCTTCGCTCCGTTGTTCCCGCCGCCACCGCCACTTGCGGCACCTGTGCCGCCGGCTGCCGGAGCTGCGTCGGTCGGCTGGAACTGCTGGCGCAGCCGCGCGTTTTCCTGAGGCGTTCCTTCCGCGAGCTTCTGTATCGTAGGGATAATGACCCGATCGTTTTCGCTTAGTCCTTCTACGATTTCTACATCGGTTTTGCTGCGAATGCCGATTTTCACCTCATGCATCGGATTGACAGTACCGTCCGGCTGCACCAGCGTCACATACCGTTTGCCCTGCTTTTGCTGAACGGACTCGACAGGCAGCAGCAGCGTGTTTTTCTTTTCCTTGACGAGAATTTCGCCGGTGGCCGTCATTCCGTATTTCAAATCCCGCGTATTTTTCACTGCCAGCGCCACGTCAAAGAACGTTACGCCATTCACGGTGTTGCCGACCGACGACACCTGGTTCACCTCGGCCTGAAACACCCGGTCCGGCATCGAGTCGACCCGCACGTCGGCCTTCAGTCCCGCCTTTACGCTCGGCAGGTCGAGCTCGTCGACCTGGATCGGCAGCTGCATGTTGTCCAGACTCGCGATACCGCCGAACTGCGTATTCGTCGTGACTTTCGAACCGACGGTGATGCTGTTGAGGATATTCGTCTTCTTATTGACGAAATCGGTCGAGAACACGCCGTCGAACGGCGCTTTGACCTTGAGCGAATCTACTTTCTCCTTCAGATCGGATACGGTGATGCGCTGCTGATCGACAGCCGTCTGCTTGTTCGCGACGTCATCGCCGATCGTATCGTTAACGATCGTGCTAATGATATCGCCGCTTTGCACGATCATGCCCGATTTATATGGAAGCGTTCCGATGCTGCCGGCAACGTTGGCCAGCACGGTCACGACCGAGCGGTACTGCAATACCGCCTGATCGGTCGATTTGACGATGCGTTCCCCGATCCGCACCTCGCCCTTCGCCTTCATGCCGGCATCCATCGTACTGTCGTTGGGCACGATGACCTCGACGTCGATAATTTTGCCTCCTTTGGCGTCGGCCCTCGGCTGGCGACCGATGCTTTGGATGCGCCCGGTCTTGGTCAGCATGAAGCCGTCCAGGTATAGATCGACTGAATCGCCGACTGCAAACTGAACGGCATCTTCAAGCGGGAACGGCACATTGACGGTAAGCGTATTCAAGTCGGAGATCGTCGCCAGCTTGGTCGTCTTGGTAACCGTCGTCCCGACGTCGATGTTGTTCACATACACCAGCTTGCCGCCGATCGGCGCTTTCGTCTGCAGCGAGTTCATCTGCTGCTTCAGATCGTTCAATTCCTTGTTGAGCTGGTTCAGCGTCACCTGCGCTTTCTGGTAATTCGTATCCAGCGTTGGGCTGGATACCTCGAACAGCAGCTCGCCTTGCTTGACGTTCTTGATGCGGCTCAGCCGAATCGATTTGATCGTCCCGTCCGAAGGCGCGATGATCGTCTGCATGTCTTTGGGCTCGAGCTGCGACGTTCCGGATATCGTAAACCGGATGTCTCCGCGCCGTACTTCCGCGGTCATCTCCTGCTTCTCCAACTTGCCCGCATGCGGCGTTCGCGATATATACGCGTATGCCGAACCGCCGGCGACGATGAGCGCGAGCAGGGCGATGGCGGATTTCTTTTTGGCGGCTGAGTTCATTCGAAATTCCTCCTGTATATGGTAGCCGTACTACTGGTGTATGCGCTTACTTTTCGTTCCATTCATAAGGAAGCGCATCGTTTTATGCATGGATTTTACAATAGATTACCATAAAAATATGACGAAAATAATAAAGTTTATGTCATATTTTCCAGGAAAGGAAATGAGAGAAGAGATTCGATGGCATGGAAGGAAATCGTTATAAAACGCAAAAGCGACGACGCGGAGGACTGCAAATGAAACGAATGATTTTGGATCATGGAGAGATACAATTCAGATTTTTGAAATAATAATTGCTTTTAAACGTAATTATAATTACTATATAAAGTAAATATGGAGGTGGGTAATGATGGATGACCTACAGCTTAACGTATCTTTGCTTCGCCGGCGCGTACCGAATCTGACAGCCGCGGCGCGCGCAGTCGGTTTGCGTCCGGCAACCGTCTCGAATCTGTGCACGGGCAAGACGCCGATAGGGAATGCCGAAGTCAAGACGCTGGTCACTCTCGCTTCGCTGGCGGGATGCAGCGTCGATGAGCTGCTGATTCGCGGAGGCGGCATGGCGATGATCGAGACCGGCATTAAAGTGATCGACCTGCTCGCTCCCCTCGTCAGAGGCGGCACGATCGGTCTTGCGGGCCGACGCGGCAGCGGTCAGCTGGTGATGATGGCCGAGCTTTGCCGCCGCATGAAGCGCCGCGGGTATGAGACCGTCTTTTGGAAGCCGGAAGGGGAGGTTAGCGGCATCGGTAATGTGGAGAAGTCGGCTGATGCGGTATTTGCCGGGCCGGATGAGGTGGCGGAGCATATCGTCTCCATCCGCAGCGACCGGGACGTATTCCTGTTTGCCGACCGGACAGTTGTCTTGTCGGGGGAGCTGTTCGCCTTGCGGCAGCGGTTGGAGGACGCAGCGGGGAGGCCGGTCACGACGGCGCTGGTCGACATTCTTTTTGAAGCGGTTGATGAAGAAGTGCCGTATGGGCCGCTTGATACGTCCTTGCGCTTCGACGTCGATCTGTCCTCCCGAGCGTTGTTTCCGGCCGTTGACCCGGTGTTCTCCATCTCTACCATGCTGGAAGGCGCTTTATTGGAAGCGACGCACTTGACGCTGCAGCAGCGGGCACGCAAGCTGCTTCGGCGTTACCGAGAACTGCGGGCGGTCGTAGGCGCCAAAGGATTCGAAGTGTTGACGGAACCGGACGCGGCTGCTTACAAGCGGGGAGAACGGCTGGAAGCTTATTTTTCGCAGCCGTTTTATGCGACGGAGGTATTTACGAACAAGCCGGGAGAATGGGTGGCGCTGCAGGACACGCTCGATGACGTTCGGCGCATTTTGGACGGTGCGTCCGATCATATGGAGGTCCGGAGGCTCTACTTCTCGGGAAGATTGGCGCTGGAAGACGCGCAGGGCGAACAATAAATCGAGGGTCAGGAGGAGGGGCACCGATGACTTCATCATTCTCTAATCGAATGCAGCACACGGACTGGATTGAGCCTCACAGCCGGGCATGGTACGAGCAGCTTGCCGGTGAGTACGGGGAGTACGCCTATCCGTGGAAATCCGAATTTGACGAGCCAACCGCCGAAACGATGTTCGGGCAACGGCTGGAGGCGAGGATCGGGGAGCATACCCGGCTGCTCGACGTCGGTTGCGGTCATGGGGACTTTCTACACCGGTGGGCCGGTCATGCGATGGAAGCGGTAGGAATCGATGTCGTCGAACCGTTCATCGCTACGGCGAACCGCCGTAGACTGCAGCCTTCGCACCGGTTTTTGACCGTTGACGTCAATGAGGGGCTGCCATTCGAGGACGGTTATTTTGACATGGTCAGTTCGAAAAAGGGCCCTTGGCTCTATCGCAAAAGCGGCGGGGAAGGCCGCAGAGTGATCAAGCCGGGAGGGACGGTGCTGCATTTGATGCACGGAGGCACGGATGGCGGGTTGCGGGCGCTGTTCCCCGACTTGTATACACCGGTGCCGCCGTTCGATAAACAAAGGTCCTTGCAGCATGTGGCGAAGCAGCTGGAGCTTGCGGAGAGCGGCTTGACGGATATGGAGATCGAGGTTGTCGAAGAGGTGGAATATTTATCCAGACCGATCGATGTGCTGATCAAAAAGTACTTTGGTCAAAGCCGCGCTTTGCGGGAGCAGGTATGGCGGGAGCGTCTGGCCGGTGTGGAAGAGGTGTTTCATAAGCATGCGACGGCCCGGGGGCTTCAAGTGACGAATGTGTACTATATTGTGACCGGCAGGGTTCCCTTCTAAAGAGGGATATGGCGAGAGCTGCGGGCGGATGAAGGCCGTCGGGATGGACTCAATAAGCGAAGGCTTGAACTTGGATCCGGTACTTCTCGTTCCGGCTGCCATTGCCCTCATTCAGGAAAAGAAAAAGCGCCCTGAAACAAAATCACGAGGATTTTGCAGGGCGCTTTATTGTTACTTCACCGCATACGCGGCGGCTGCTTTGCAGAACCGCTCCACTGCTTCCTGGAGCAGTGAGCGCGGGCAGGCGAGGTTGATGCGCAGGTAGCCTTCGGCTTCCGTACCGAACACGGAGCCTTCGCTGAAGGCAACCCTTGCTTCCTCGAACATGAGCTTCTTCAAGCCTTTCACGTCGAGTCCGAGCTTGCGGCAATCGAGCCAGAGCAAGTACGTGCCGTCGGGTCGCATCACTTCGACCTGCGGCAAATGCTCAGCCAAGTAGCCGATCGCGTACTCTACGTTGCCGTTAATATAATGCATCAGCTCATCGAGCCATTCGTCGCCTTCGTTGTACGCGGCTTGTACCGCATCCGGCACGAAAAAGTTCGTCATATGGAGACTGAGCGTCTTGATGCGCATATCGAATTTTCGTTTGATCTCGGGATTCGACGCCACAATGAAGGACGATTGGATACCGGGCAAATTGAACGTCTTGGTTGGCGCCAGGCAAGTAAGCGTAATATTCGCCAGCTCCTCGGACAGCGATGCGAACGGCACGTGCGTGTGCCCGGGCAGCGCCAAATCGCAGTGAATTTCGTCGGAGATGACGGTAACGCCGTAACGCAGGCACAGCTCCCCGAGACGCAGCAGCTCCTCGCGATCCCAGATGCGGCCGCCCGGATTGTGCGGGCTGCAGAGCAGCAGCAGCTTCGCTCCTCCGCGCATCAGCTCTTCCAGATGCGCGTAATCCATCTCGTACCTGCCGTCGCGCAGGATGAGCGGATTTTTAGCCACTTGCCGGCCGTTCATGCGAATGACGTCGTAGAACGGATAATAGACCGGCGATTGCAGGATGACCTGGCTCCCCGGCTCGCTGTACAGCTCGACGGCCAGACTGAGCGAAGTGACGATCCCGGGGGAATCGGTGATCCATTCCGGCCGAAGCGTCCAGCCGTGGCGGCGCTCGAACCAGCGGATGATCGCCTCCACATAGGAGTCGCTCTTGATGCTGTACCCGTAGATCCCCTGCTCGGCGCGGCGAACGAGCGCTTCCTTGACAGCGGGAGGGCTTTCAAAATCCATATCCGCCACCCACAGCGGCGTAATATCTTCGCGTCCGAACAGCTTGACGGACTGGTCCCATTTATACGAATGGGTGTTGCGGCGGTCGATGATGCGGTCAAAATGATACTTCAAGCAGCTCACCTCATTTTACATAACGGTTTTATACCTATCTTGATATTGTACCATGTTTTGCGGGGAAACCGTTACTTCCTGCGCTAGGATTGTGTAATTGCCGCGAAGGGGTATACTGGAAACGAAGGTATGACGCATTTACCAGAAAAAGGAGTTGATCCTGTGCCGCAGCATCAGTCAGGCGAATATCAGGTATATATCGGAAGCTACGCTCCGGAAACAGCCGCGGGCATTTATCAGTTTGCCCTTCGGCGCGAGAGCGGGGAGCTTCAGCGGAAGCGGGAGCTGACGGGGGTCGAGAATCCGTCCTTCCTGGAGGTGAACCCGGAGGAGACCCGGCTGTACGCAGTCAGCGAGACCGGGCAGGGAAAGGTAGTCGGCATCGCGATCGAACCAAGCGATGGGCTGCGCATCCTGGACGGGCAGCCTACGCTGGGCGGCGCACCCTGCCATTTGCGGCTGTGCGGCGATGACCGTCTGCTTGTCGTGGCGAACTACAATGGCGGCAATATCGTGCTGTACCCGATCGAAGCGGACGGGGGCATCGGGCCGCTGGCATGCGAAATCAAGCATACGGGAAGCAGCGTTAACCCGGAGCGGCAGGAGCGGCCGCACCCGCATTCCGTGTTCCCAGATCCGTCCGGGCACTTTGTGCTGGTTCCCGATCTGGGGACGGACCAGATTATGGTGTACCGGCTTGACCGGGCGGCGCGCAAGCTGTCACTTCACCGCGAGGTGGCGGCAAGGTCCGGCTCCGGTCCGAGGCATTTGGCGTTTCATCCGGCCGGAGACGCGCTGTACGTCATTCACGAGCTCGATTCGACCGTCACCTCGTATACGTACGATGCGGCGAGCGGCGAATTGAAGGAGCAGGACACCTGCTCGACGCTCCCGGCCGATTACAACGGCTGGAATGGCTGCGCCGAAATCAAGGTGTCGCCATGCGGTCGTTATTTGTACGCGTCCAATCGCGGGCATGACAGCATTGCCGTATTCGCGATTGCCGAGGACCGCGTCTTACTGACGGCAACCCAGCATGTATCCAGCGGAGGAAAGACACCGCGCAATTTTGCGCTGACGCCCGACGGCGCTTACTTGATCGCCGCTAATCAGGATTCGGACACGATTGTGACGTTCGCGGTAGATCCGGATACGGGCAAACTGACGGAGACCGCGAGGGAAACCGGCGTGCCCAAGCCGGTATGCATCCGGGTCGCCGCGCAGGAAAAGTAATTTTCGGCCAGCGTGACAGTGGTCCATGCTAGCTGGTCCGGCGCACATATACTGAATGGGAGCGGAGGGACGGGGCGCTGCTTAGTTCAGTACGGGGAGTGAATCGGATGGGCTTCTTCGGAGGTGCGTTCAGCTGTTTCGGCGGTTTTATTGCGGCCGGCGCCATTCTGGTGCTGTTCATTTTGCTTGTTATTGTGGCCTGCATTGGATTTTTCTGGGTATAAACCGGCCCCTTGCGGGCGGACGGAATGAGAATTGCAGCTTGTCTTGCTGAAGACGGGCTGCAATTTTGTTTTGTTCGGCGGCGCTGTGAATCAATCGTCCGCCGGGCTTGCCGCATCGCGGTACTGGCGCGGATTGCGGCCGAAGCAGGCGGTGAACTGCTTCGTGAAGTAAAAGGGGCTGCGAAAGCCAACCTCCTCCGCGACTTCCGAGATGCGCAGCGACGTATGTTCAAGAAGGCGCGCCGCATGGCGCAGCCGAAGCTTGATGAGCGTATCCATGACCGAGTCGCCGGTCTGCTCGCGGAACAAATGCGATAGGCGGGAAGGGGACAGCATGACCCGGCGCGCAAGCGATTCGATCGTATGCGGCTCCTTCAGATGGGAGCTTATATAGTTCAGCGTTTCCTCGATGCGCGGGTCCAGCTGCCCGCGCTTTTGCGTGTTTTTGGCGAGCAGCAGGACGACTTCCTCCATCGCGTTCAGCGACAGCAGCCGATGATAATAGTCCGTTCCGTCCTCAAGGCTGTACTTGAGCAGCCGCTCGAAGGCGACGACCATTCGCTCGAACGTCACTTTGCGCTCCACTTGCAGCCGAATGAGTCCCCCGCCGGCTCCGGTGGTCTGCAGCAGCTCGAACCAGCGAGGCTCGGGCACGAAGTGCGCCCAATAAAAGTCCCAATGATGCCCTTCCGGCGTGTAGTAGTGATGAGGCACGCCCGGCGGCAGCAGGATAACGTCTCCCTCCAGGCAGCTGACGCTGCCGCCGTCGGAACGGTATTCGCCCTGCCCGGCGATCGTGAACGTCATGAGCCAATCGCGCGTGCCTTTGGAACGCGTGATCGCATAGCCGTAAGTTTCGCGGAAATGGCCGGCCACCAGAACGCCCGATGGCGGCGCTTTCGTTTCCCTAGCGGGAAGATCGGGATGGGTGGTCACGTTTTTGTTCCTCCTTGTATGCTCGTCTTCTATTTGAATGCTGTCGGATTGTATGCTTTATAAAGACGCATACTCTTGCCAGCAGTAGACAGCAGAATTGTTAAGGTATTCAGCCACTCTATTCATTTCGGCGGCTGTCAGTTCATTTTATAATAAAAACAAGAAAGATTCGAGGTTCAACGATCCTACTGGAGGGAAGAACGATGACTTTACAGGCGCTTGGCGGTGTGTTGTCAGAAGCACAGAAGCAGCAGTTTCGTGAAGAAGGGTACTTGGTGGCGCAGGGTTTGTTCCGGGAGGAAGCAACCGAGATGAAGGAGCTGTTCATGACGCTGCATGCGGCAGGCCCGATCCCGGGTTACTTCCATCCCGTGCCTGCGGAGGAAGCGGGCGGGGACATTCTGAAGCAATATCCGCGTATGATGCATCCGCACCGCTACAACAAGAAGGCGATGGATTATATGCTGCACCCGAAGGTCATGCATATATTGGCCGACCTCTACGGAGAAGAGCCTTTGGCTGCCCAGAGCATGTTTTATTTCAAGCCGCCGGGGGCGAAAGGGCAGGCGCTGCATCAGGATAACTTCTATTTGAAGGTGGAGCCGGGAACGTGCATCGCGGCTTGGACGGCGGTCGATGCGGCCGATGAGGAGAATGGCGGGCTGTTCGTAGTGCCGGAGTCGAACCGGTTTGACATCTTGTGTCCGCACCGGGCGGATCCGTCCGTGTCGTTCACAAGGGAGGAAGTCGACGTGCCGGAAGGCTACCAGCCTGTACCGGTTATCATGGAAGCGGGGGACGTGCTGTTCTTCAACGGCAGCGTCATTCACGGCTCGTACCCGAACACGTCGTCCGACCGGTTCCGCCGGGCTTTCATTTGCCATTACGCCAACGCATCGGCGACGAAGATCGGCATGCATTACAAGCCACTGTATCACCATGACGGCAGAGAGGTGCAGGGCATCGACAACAATATGGACGGCGGCCCGTGCGGCACCGAATACGAAGCGAAGGAAGCGCATTGACGCTTCCTTTTTTTAGTTCCGGCGCCTGGACAATAAAAAATTGACTTTGATAATGATAACCATTATCATTTAGATAATGAGAAACGTTATCAATTAGAGGAGGGTATTCATATATGGCGTCGTTGTTGATTGTGGGAGCGGATCATTTGGGGAACATTCCGGAGCATTTGGCAGGCTTAGGTGTAAATGAAGTGCTGCATATGTCCGGCCGGAAATGCCAGATGACCCGCAAGGGCATTCCCGAGAAAGTGGACGCCGTACTGGTGTTGACCGATTATGTCAATCACAACTTGACCAAGGTGATCAAGCAGCAGGCCAAGGAACAGGATGTTCCGATCTATTACGCCAAGAGATCGTGGTGCTCGGTGAAGCAGGCGCTTTGCTCCTGCGCAGATACGTGCGAATGGCTGAAAACGACCTGATCCCGCACCGCGCCCGGGGTCTGCGGCACCTTAGTACTTGAGCTTGTCCAGCACGCGCTCCACTTTGCGAAGATGCGCAGCCATGCACCTTCTCGCTGCGGCGGCATCGCCTGCCCTGACCGCTTCCACAATCGCCGAATGTTCATCGGACAAGCGGGCTGCCTCGCTTTGCTCGGCGAACAGCCACAGTCGCCGGCTTTCCCTCATGACCGGACCCATCGTCAGAAACAGCGTCTCCAGCGTCCGCGTCAGCAATTCGTTGCCGGAAGCCTTCGCCAGCGCGAGGTGAAACCGGATATCGCTTTCTTCCAGTGCAGCTTCCTCCGTTAATGCCATCATCTCTGCGATCACATTCGTCATTTCCGTCAGCTGTTCTTCCGTTCGCCGCGCCGCGGCCATCGCTGCGCTCTCGGTTTCCAATATATAGCGCAGCTCGAGCCATTGCTTGAGCTGCTCCACATTGCCGATCTCCGGCGCCTCGATCTGAAACCCGTCGCTGTCTTTGAGCACGAAGGTCCCCCCGCCATGCCTCACATCGATCCATCCATGGGCTTTTAACGACATTAACGCTTCGCGTATCGTAGACCGGCCGACGCCATGAAGCGAGGCGAGCTGCTCGACGGAAGGGAGCCTCGAGCCTACGGGCCATTCGCCCCGTGTAATTTGGTTGCGCAAAAGGTCGGCGACCACTTCGTATGCTTTGCGGATCATGTGCAGCTTCTCCTATCGTTCGTCCCTTAGATTACGGTTATTGTATCATGCCTGTATATGAAAATTATAGACGATGCGCAAGGGTCAATGCTATAATCAAGTCATCAGATGACCTGATTAATATTTGGCGAACCAAACGATGCGGCCAGACAGCCCCTTCCGGGCATGAGGCAGCAGGACGCCCGCGATCGAGCCAGCAGAGCAGAGCGGGGCAGTCGGTCGTTCCGGTCGCCGGTTACTATCGGTTTGGAGGGATTGGATTGTTAGCACAGCCTGTACGTGAGCAGCTGCGCGCCATTGTCGGCGAGCGCTGGTTCCGCGACGATGCCGAATCGCTCGTGTCTTACAGCTACGACGCCACGCCGCTGTATCAATCGATGCCGGACGGCGTTATTTTTCCTTCCTCGACAGAGGAAGTATCGGCCATTATGAAAGTATGCGCGGCGCATCGCATTCCGGTTGTGACCCGCGGGGCGGGCAGCAACCTGTGCGCCGGCGTCGTGCCGCTGCACGGCGGCCTCGTGATGGTGATGACGCGCATGAACCGGCTGATCGAGATCGATCAGGACAACTTGACGGCGACGTTCCAGACCGGCCTGAATACGAAGCAGTTCCATACCGCCGTCGAGGAGACGGGATTGTTCTACCCGCCGGACCCGAGCAGCATGATCATTTGCACGATGGGCGGCAATATCGCGCTTGGCGCAGGCGGCTTGCGCGGCCTGAAGTACGGCACGACCAAAGATTACGTGATCGGGCTCGAAGCCGTCCTGGCGAACGGAGATATTTTGCGGACGGGCGGCAAGCTGGTGAAGGACGTGGCGGGCTACGACTTGACGAGGCTGCTCGTCGGCTCCGGCGGGACGCTCGCCGTACTGACGGAAGCGACCGTGAAGCTTGTGCCGAAGCCGGACTACCGGCGGGCGATGGTGGCGATATTCGCCGATCTTCCTTCCGCCGCAAGGACGGTATCGCAAATTATTGCCAACCGGATTACGCCGTGTACGCTGGAATTCATGGATGGGGCAACGATCAAGGTCGTGGAGGATTATGCGAAAATCGGGCTGCCTACCGATGCCGAGGCGATCTTGGCGATCGAGCAGGACGGCGAAGAGTCGCAGGTAGAGAGAGATTTGCAGCTGATCGAGCAAATCTGCAAAAGCGCCGGAGCCATCCAGGTGAAGGTGGCGGCGACGCCGGAAGAGGGAGCGAAGGTCATGGAAGCGCGGCGCAGCGCGCTGGCCGCCTTGTCCCGCTTGCGTCCGACGACGATGCTGGAGGACGCGACGGTGCCGCGTTCGAAGATCGCCGACATGGTGCTCGAAATTCAGCGGATCGCAACCAAATACGATGTGCAGATCTGTACGTTCGGGCATGCCGGTGACGGAAACCTGCATCCGACGGCGATGACGGATGCCCGCGATCCGGAAGAAATTCATCGCGTCGAGAAAGCGTTCGAGGAAATTTTCGAGGCGGCGATCCGGATGGGCGGCACCATTACCGGCGAGCACGGGGTCGGCCACGTGAAGGCGCCTTATTTGGAATGGAAGGTGGGCGCTTCGGGGATCGACATTATGAAGCGGCTGAAAGCGGCGTTCGATCCGGACGGCTTGCTGAATCCGGGCAAGCTGTTCGCCGAGACGCGCAAGCGGATCGTCTTTACCGGGTCGGAAGAGGCGGCCTCGCAAGAGCAGGGTCAGGCCCAGGCTCAGGCGGCCTCTGGAACGAAAGCGGGTGAAGCTGATGGCAACGGCTGATCCGAAGCAGCTGGCGGAACGGCTGAAGCTGACGCTCGATTCCGACCAGTTGACGAACTGTATGCGCTGCGGCTTCTGCCAGACGGCCTGTCCGACGTTCCAGGAGACGGGGCTCGAGGCGGCATCGCCGCGCGGACGCATTGCGCTCATGAAAGCCGTTTACGATGGCAAGATGGAGCCGGACGCGCTGTTCCAATCGCAGATGGATTTGTGCCTCGGCTGCCGCGCCTGCGAGCCGGCCTGTCCGTCGGACGTGAAGTACGGGCAGTTGATCGAACAGACGCGGGAATCGATTGCGGATGTGGCCGAGCACAAGTGGCCGGTCAAGCAGCTGCGCGGCTTGTTCATGGAAGGCTTATTCCCGCACCACGGCCGGATGCGGGCGCTCGGCGGCCTGCTGAAGCTGTATCAGGTGAGCGGGCTGCGGAAAATTACGCGCAAGCTCGGGGTGATGAACCTCTTCCCGGCCCATATGCGGGAGATGGAAGCGGTGCTGCCGGAAGCGTCGAGCGACGGCGTCATCCGCCAGTGGCAAAAGCACGGCCTGCCTGCCCGCTGGGAGCAGTCGGAAGGCGATGCGCAGCCGATGCTGGTCATCCCGGCCGTTGGCGACAGCCTGGGCCGGGTCGGCCTGTTCCGCGGCTGCATCATGGATGTGCTGTTCACGGAAACGAACGTGAACACGGTCAAGCTGCTTCGCCTGGCCGGCTACGAGGTCGTGATCCCGACCGCGCAAACGTGCTGCGGCGCGCTGCACGCGCATGCCGGCGAGACGGAGAGCGCCCGCCGGCTCACGCGGCGTAATATCTCCGCCTTCGGAGCCGCGCACGTCGACTACGTCGCGAGCAATGCCGGCGGCTGCGGCGCCAGCTTGAAGGAGGCGGACCACCTCCTTCACGGCGATGAGGCCGCGGCAGGCTTCGCAGCCCAGGTGCGCGACCTCTCCGAGCTGCTCGCGATGGGCCGTCCGCTGCCGCTGAAGCCGCTGCACGCCCGGGGCGGCGCGGTGACCGCGACGTACCAGGACTCGTGCCACCTGCGCAATGTCATGCGTGTGTCCTCGCCGCCGCGGCAGCTGCTCGGCTCGATGCCGGGCGTCAAGCTGCAGGAGCTGCAGGGCGCCGACCGCTGCTGCGGCTCGGCCGGCATCTATAACCTGACGCAGCCGCAGATGTCTGCGGACGTGCTCGATCATAAGATGGAGCATGTGGAGCGGACGCGGGCGCAGGTGATTTTGACCGCGAACCCCGGTTGTCTGCTGCAGATGAAGTGGGGCGTGCACCGCCATGGCAAGAGCGAGACGATCGAAGCGATGCATTTGGTCGATTTCCTCGCGGAAGCGGTGGAGGAGCGGGGCTAGGCGCAACAAGGCGTCCGGCGGCGCAGCGCGGACCGGCAGGCGAGCAGGGCGGACATCCAAGCTTCGCCGCATAGAACTTCCGCCGCTCACAATCGCATGTGCCCGGCCAGCACATCGGCCGTCTGCCGTCTGAATCGCGCGGCGGGCAGCGTGCGCCGCGGGACGCTCGGTTTCGGTCTGCAGCGGGTTTTCGCTGCGCCTGGCAATTCCATAGATCCTAGAACACAGAGGCCCTTTTTCGCACCTTGATCGGTACGAAAAGGGCCTCTGTGTTCATTTTTACTACAATCCCAAGCTCGCGTTGCAGCGCTGCGCGGCGGTCGGTCGAACCCCACGCTTATTTGTCATTTGGCCGCTATAACCGCACTGGCGAATCGAGGATGCGTTACCGTCGTCGATCCAAGCCAACGACGCGTCGCTTCACGCGCACCCCGCTGTCGCGCCACACACGTCCAGCGTCAAGCCATCCTGCTACAACGTGCGGACATAGTCCCAGCCTAGCGCCGTCGGCCGAAACATAAACCGGCTCAAGTCTTCGCCCGACCGTTCCGCAGCGACCAGCAGGCCGCCCTCGACCGGCAGCATATGATGAATTTCGCTGCCCGGCAGCAGGCGCTCGATCTGCGGCGCGATCACCGGAATGAGCGCATTCTCCAGCCACACCCGTTCCTGGTGCCATTGCGGCGCAAGCGTCTGCGGCGGATAGCCGCCGGCCGGGGCGCCTAGCGCCGTAACGAACGCGTCCGGCTCGGCGGGCAGCTTCCGTCCGGCGCCGACGGCGGCAACGAAGCGCAGGCACAGCTCGATCGTGCGCACCACTTCTTCATAATCCAGCGAGCCGTTGGCATAGCGGATCTCGACCGTCCCCCAATCGTACCAGGAAGCGGTGTTCACGCCGCAGCGGTGGGACTGAGGACGTCCGCTGTTACGAAGGGCCATCGGGCCGGGACTCGCTTCGAACCGCTCGACCATCTGCCGCGTCACAGGAGGGCAAAACAGGAGTCGATGCCCGCTCGTCTGCAAGATCGATTGCAACGCATTCTGATGCAGCAGCGCCGCTACGAGCAGCGGCTTCACGATCGCCTCGCCCCACTTCTCCAAGCCGACATGCACATGCAGCCCGCAGCTCCAATTCGCCTGCGCCCCTTGCGCCTGCAGCCGGCCCAGCATATCCCGTATTTGCTCCCGCTGCTCCCAGCGCAGCGGCGGCGGCTTGAGTTCGCTGCCCGATTCCCGGCCGCTCTCGTCCGTTTGCCGTTCATCCAGCGACATTACCCAGCCGGGCAGCAGCTCGACTTCCTCCGGTGCACCGCCAACAAACTCGATTTCCACTCCGAATTGCAGTTCATTCCAATGTACTTCGTTTGGCCACATCGTCGTTTCCCCTTTTCTGTCCATTGATTTTGTATTCCTCACCAACGGGAAAAGGGGGCGGACCACGGGCTTAGCGGGGGATTTTATCAGGCAACATGTCGTTTCCTCCTGATATTCAGCATTCGTTTGTCGCCATTATACCCAAATATTTCCGTCCTGACAATGTGCGGCCCACATCATGCTTGACCGCTCCAGCCGTCCAAAGGGGACGTTGGACCACACATACCATTGGCGCTTACGGGTCTTCGCCGTCCTTGGGTTCCGCTTAAACCGCCCCGCTGGAGGAATACGGTCATCATCCCCCAAAAAAATGGGCTCAAGCTGATAAAGCGGTCATCCTTTGTGGTAAATGTACATGATGGTTGTGGATTTGATACATAATGTACCGAAAACTTAGCCTTAGGTCTAGGTCGCGTTCGGACCATCGTCTAATCCAATTTACTACCAAAGTGCGTGTCGGTCACTTTCGATCTCCTCTATGATGATAGTAACAGAAATGCCGGGTCGCTTCGGGCAACGGACGGCCGTGCGGATTTTTGAAGGCAGGGAGGAAGATCGATATGAAAGTCACGTCATTGAAATCGTATTTGTTATCGCTATGTTTGCTTTTGACGATCCCCGTGCTGGGGCTCATTTACACGCAGCTGAATCGCGCAGGGGAGAAGACATACAGCCTGGTCACCGATTTTGACCGGCAAATTCCGTTTATCAAATGGTTTGTAGTGCCGTATCTCGGCTGGTATTTGTTTTTGTTCGCCGCTTTTTTGTACTTGGCTTATCGAAACCGCGAAGCGTACTACAACACCATCATTCAGTTCAATATCGGTTTGCTTGTGTGCTACGGAGTTTATGCGGTGTACCAGACGTACGTGCCGCGTCCAGCGCTGGCCGGCGACGACCTGCTGCTGCAGCTCGTTCAGCTGGTATACCGTTCGGATCAGCCGTATAACTGCTTTCCGAGCACGCATGTGCTTACTTCGTACCTCATGATGAGAACGTATCTTCAGGCGGTGAATATTCCGCGCCTGTATGTTACGGCCGTAACGATAACGTCGGTGCTTATTATCGCGTCTACCCAGTTCATGAAGCAGCATGTGCTATTCGATATTGTGGGCGCCGTCCTGGTGGCCGAAGCCGTCATCTATGCGGCAAAACGATTTCAACCCGTATGGTCCGGCAAGCCGCTGGTTTCCGGAACGCCGTATGGAACATGGGAAAGGAGCCTAAAATAATGCAGACGACGAGAGGGAAATTATTGATTCTCACCGGGGCGCTTGGCGACGGGCATAATAAAGCGGCGCAAGCGATTGTGGAGGCTGCGAGGCAGCATCGTCCCGAAATGGATGTGAAGGTCGTCGATTTTTTGGAATGGACGCACCCGTATATGCATGTGGTCGGCAAATATTGTTTCATGCAATGGGTGAAGAGCCTGCCTTCCGTGTACGGGTATTTGTACCGCAAAACGCGTGACGATAACACCTTCTCGGGCTGGTTCAAGCGGATGCGGACGTTCAGCGCGGACCGGATGGTCGCCTTGCTGGAGGAAGTGCAGCCGACGGAAGTCGTCAGCACGTTCCCCGGCGCCGCCGCGGCGATGTCATACTTGAAGATGAACGGATTGACGGATGTGACGACCGCGACGGTCATTACCGATTATACGGACCACAGCTACTGGATCCATCCGCTCACCGACCGGTATATCGTAGGGGCGGAGCATGTCCAGCAGGCGCTGCTGCGGCACCGCGTACCCGCCGATCGCATTATCGTGACCGGCATTCCGATCCGTCTTCCGTTCACGCAATCGTACGACAAGGAATCGCTTCGGGAGAAATTCGGATTGGACCGGCAGATGCCAACCGTGCTTGTTATGGGTGGAGGCCACGGGCTGATCGGCAAGCAGTTCGCCTCGATTCTCCAGGAAATCCGTTTCCCTTGCCCGGTGCAGTTTATCATTGTATGCGGCCGCAACGAGAAGCTGCGGCAGCGTCTTGAGGAAGAGCTACGCGCTGCCGGCATGCCCCATAAGGTTATGATCACGGGCTTTGTCGATTACGTGCATGAGCTGATGGCGCTGTCCGATCTCATCGTCACGAAGCCGGGCGGGCTTACCGTCTCGGAGGCGCTGGCGCTGGAGCTGCCGATGCTGCTCTACAAGCCGATTCCCGGCCAAGAGCAGGACAACGCCCGCTACTTGCAGCGGATCGGAGCCGCCGTGGAAGCGCACAGCGCCGTCGAACTCGCCATGCAGCTGCAGGACATTATCGAGAACCGTTCCTTGTTGTTTCGGATGAAGCAAAATGCCAAAGCCGCACGCCGCAAGGAAGGCGCGGCACAGGCGCTGGCGGCCATATTGGAATTGAACGCCGGATACACGGCAGCCTGGAGGGGGAGAGCGGTGGCGGCCAACGCATAGTCAAGCGGCGGCGGTCTGCACCCCATCTCCACTGCGGCCCATGTGAGGCATAGCGGCGCAGCGCCTCGGGGGCATCGCGCAATACAGGCTGAATTCCATCATCCAGCGGCAGCCCGTCAGTATGCCGGTACCGTACATGCGGCAGCAGGACGGCTTAAAACAAAGACGGGAACAACGATTGACATGAAACCGATTGGTTTCGTATAATACAAGAAGCGAAACCAAATGGTTTCATAAAACTCACGCTATTGGAGGCACTTTAATGTCAAACAACAACCTGTCGGCGCTGCCGGATATTCGCAAAACGCTCGTATTGAACGCACCGATTCAGAAGGTGTGGAACGCCGTTGCCACATCGGAAGGGATCGCCGCATGGTTTATGCCTAATGATTTTCAGCCGGAGCTCGGCTATGAGTTTCATCTCAATGCAGGGCCGTTCGGCAATTCTCCCTGCAAGGTGACGGAGCTCGATCCGCCGAACCGGATGTCGTTCGAATGGGGGAAGGACTGGACGCTTACGTTTGAGCTGGCCGAGCGGGAAGGACAGACGGAATTTACACTCATCCACGGCGGCTGGACGGCGGATATGGCTACGGAATTCGGAGAATCCCACACGGTTGTCCGCGAGCGCATGGATCAAGGATGGGGCGGTCTGGTGCAGAAGCTCCGTGCCCATGTCGAGGCCTGAATCAGCCGCTTCCGCGCCGAAGCATGATGTGTTTCAAGCGGTCGCGGATCCGACCCGCCGCCAGCTGCTGGGGCTGCTGGTCGACCGGGAGATGCCGGTCACGGTCATCAGCGGGCATTTTCCGATGAGCCGGACGGCTGTCTCCAAGCATTTGCGCGTACTGGCGGAAGCCGGTCTGGTCAAGGAACGGAAGGTCGGTCGGGAGACGCGCTACCGTCTGGACCCGGAGCCGCTGCTCGAGCTCAAGCGCTGGCTCGCCTTTTACGACCGTTTCTGGGACAATAAGCTCGCAGCGCTCCAGCGCTATGTCGAGCAGTCCGACGGGGATGAGGCGGAGCAGGCTGCAGCGCCGCGGCCCGTCGTGAACCAAGGGCCGGCCGACAGCTTCGCGGAATGACATATAGGACAAGAGGGAGGGCCGCGAGGTCCTCCCTCTTGCTAGTGTATCCGTTCCCGCTCAGGGATCTTCCCTCTGTGAAACAATGACTACATTTGTGTACCATGAAATTTTAAAATGACTTCGAAATGGTGCTCATTGAACCTGTATTCTGATTTGCAATTCGGTATTGACAGGCTGTGGTTAACGGGGTTAAGATGATCGTGCATAACTAAACATTAAAGAACACAAATGATCATTTGGTGGAATAAACGTCTGGCATGTGCAGCTTGATCAGGCCGAATCGAGCGAGCGGCTGCTTGTCAGACGATGCTGCATATTCGAACATATGCGAACAATTTAAGCTTGATAAGGAATGGGAGGGCGTTCCGCATGCTAGCAGCAGAGAGGAAATTGCGCATCGTAGAGTTTGTGAAGGAGAAACGGGCTGCCAGTGTGGCTTTATTATCCAAGCATTTCGGCGTTCACGAAGTGACGATCCGCAGAGATTTGGCGGAAATCGAACAGGAAGGCTTGCTGCGCCGAACACACGGGGGCGTAATCGTAGAGCAAGGCGCAAGCATCGAGCCTCCGTTCATCGAGCGTTCCAACAACCAGGTTGAGCAGAAGAAACGCATCGCCAAAAAAGCGGCCGAAATGATCGAGGACGGCGACTGCATAATTCTCGATTCGGGAACGACGACGGTTCATATCGTCCCGCATATTATGAACCGTTCCAACTTGACGGTCGTGACCAACGACATCAACATCGCGGCCGAGCTGCGCAGTCCCGACATCAAGGTCATCGTCACGGGCGGCGAGCTGTATTACGAAAGCTTCGTGCTGAACGGGATGTACGCCGAGAAAATGCTCGGCGCGCTCCATCTGCAGAAGGCGTTTATCGGCACATGGGCCATTCACCCGGCATACGGCTTGACATATCAGGACTCGCTGTTCGTTCCGGCCAAGCAGGCGATGATCAAATCCGCGCAGGAAATCATCGTGCTTGCGGACGACACGAAGATCGGCAAGGTTGCGCTCCATACGTTCGCACCGATTCACGAGATTCATACGTTCATTACGGGTACCGAAGCGCTCGAAGCCGAGCCTTACCTTAAGCAGTTCAGAGACAACGGCATCCATGTCATTACCGTCTGATGTTGATACAGTCGACACGTCGGAGATTCCTTTCCATGCGGGAGGATCTCCCGCAGTTCATTGGACGACAATGAAATACATACAGCACCGACAGTATGAAAGCGATAACAAGCGGAGGAGGCTGCATCGGCAGCGCCCGCCAATCCGATCCGCAGGGAGGACGATTCAAATGAAAATTCGAGGCATCGCGCACCGGGGCTACCCGGCCAAGTATCCGGAAAATACGTTGGTTTCCTTTCAAGCCGCTCGCGACATGGGATACACCCAGTTGGAGCTGGATGTCCATCTTAGCAAGGACGGCGTTCCTGTTGTCATGCACGATGCCGCGCTTCACCGGATGACGAATGGCAAAGGGATGATTAAAGACTTTACGGTCGAGCAGCTGAAGCAACTTCGCATCGCCGGGACGGAGGAGATTCCGACGCTGGAAGAGTCGCTGCGGCTCGTGAAGGGCGAGATGATCGTCAATATCGACCTCAAGCAGACGGGAGACTATTATACAGGCATGGAAGAAGCGGTGCTCGACGTACTGCGTGCCACCGATATGGTCGACCAAGTGTATTTGATGTCGCTCGATCATTTTTCGCTGATCAAGATGAGGAAGCTGTCCCCTGACGTCGAGCTCGGTGTCTCCTTTATCGGAAGCATGCCTTGCGTCCTCCCGTTCATGAAAGAAATTCGGGCGCAGTATTTGGGAGTGAAGCTGTGCTTCCTGACCGATGAATATTATCGGATGATCGAGGAGCACGGGTACGAGCTGATCGCGTGGCCGGTTAACTCGGAAGCGGATATGAGCCTCGTCGTGGAGAAATATCCGAGCGCATTGGTGACGACCAACGATTTGGACATGTGGAAGTCATTTCTGGAGAAACGAAGCCTCTTGCCGAACAGCCGTATTTCGTAAGCGGAAGCCGGCGTCCGGCGATCGGGCACACAATAAAAAAACGAATGGGCCGTTCGCTGCAAGAGCGAATGCGCCGATTCGTTTTTTTCGTTCCCACGATCGGGACCGGCCGCTATGGCGCGGTTCCCGTTCGATAAACCGGGGCGATCCGGTCGATCCGGTTCGTCCAGATGACGCCGGTGAAATGGGCCGGCAGACGGCCGAGATCTTCAGGCCGGTCAAACCCGGTCGAGAACTCGCTTCCGTCTCCGCCCACCACGACGACGCGGGTATCCGCCTGGTCCATCCGGTTCAAGAACCGATCCGGCCAGCCCCACAGCCAAGGCCCGATCTTCTCCGGGATGTGCAGCTGCGTATGCTCGCAGGCCGCCGGGATGTAGCCCGTCCAGCCGACGGCGACGTACGGCAGCAGGCAGCTTTTCATCGTGACTTTGGACATGACGCGGATATCGGGCATGCGCGCCTGGAGTGCGGCAATCGGCTTGTCTCCGCCATAGACCGTCAGCAGGCTGCGTTTGGCCTCCGGCAGCTTCGCGAGCGTCTGGGCGAGCTGCTCGCCTTCGTTCGGCTCGTTGCTTTTGATATGGATCAACAGCGACTGCGCGGGAAAACGCGTCAGCACTTCATCGAGCGACGGCATCGCGCCGACGCCTTTGCCGCGGAACGGATACGTCTGACCGTGATCGGCGGTGTAGCCGTATCCGATGTCGAATTGCTTCAGCTCCGCCATCGTGTACAGCTTCGGCTCCCCGGTCGCATTCGTCCTGCAATCGAGCGTCCAATCATGGAACACGGCGAATTGGCCGTCTTTGGTGGGGCGAATGTCCAGTTCGACGATATCGGCCCCGGCTTGAAAGGCGGCTTCCATCGACGCAATCGTGTTTTCCAGATAAGAATGCTCCGGCGTGTTTATCCGCTCGGCCGTACACGTGTCATTGCCGACGCCTTCCATCGCGAACGTTTGCGCGAGCCCGCGGTGCGCGAGCAGCAGCGGCTCGCCGCTGCGCGCTTTGGCCAGGTGCGAGCTGTTATTCAAGAAGGCGAAGACGAGCAGGATGAGGACAAGGGCTGCCAGTCTGCTTTTTCGGATTTTTTTGAGCGGGTTCATGCGTCACCTCCCGGGCGAATAAAGAGCGGATTACAGTAATCTTATTGTCGTCTACTTTCGAGGCGGGTTCAATGATGAGGCGATGATGATCCGATAACAAGCGTCCATGGGGGGCGAATGAAAAGGTGGAAACTGGGACACAATTTGGTTTGCAACGGATACCGCCAAAAGGGCAGATGATCGCCGATGGAAAGAATCATATTGATTGGGGCCTGGATTGTCAGTATCACAGCGTTGATCGTATTTGTCCCGCTGCGCCGATGGCGGGAAGCCGCGGTCGCGTTTATGGCTGGCCAGTCCATAACCTGGATTACCAGCATTACCTTTGTGGAGTGGGGCTTGTTTGAAAACCCGGTCCGCGAGTTTACGAAGGCGACGAGCGCGAATTTTACGTTTAACTTTATATTTTACCCGACCGTAGGCGCGCTGCACTGTCTTTACTACCCGTACGGCAAAAGCTTGGCGATGCGGGTATTATCCAGCGTTTCGATCCCTACCGTTCTTGTGGGGCTGCTGCTGCTTGTCCGCACTCACACGCAGCTGCTTCGGTACATTCATTATACGTGGTACATCAACTGGCTGGTATTTGTCATCGGGTATTTCGCCGTGCGCAAATATTACGAGTGGTTCTTTCAAATCGAGACAGCCGGCAAAGCCGCGAGAGGCGCATCATGAACTGGACGGTAGAACGTGTGCTGCTTGTCGCGGTTTATGTCATTTCCATCGGGGCGTTTGTGCTGATTCCAGCCCATCGGAGAAGAGAAGCGCATGTCACTTTCTTATGTCAAGAACTGGTCACATGGTTCCTCGGACTGGTGGTCGTAGAGAACGATTGGATCCGGTATCCCGTTCGGGAAATGCAGGTCGGGACGACGAGCAGCATCGTGTACGAGTATATCAGCTATCCGGTCGTTACGGCCTACTTTAACCTGTATTATCCCAGGCGTCGGAAGCTGCCTGTCCAATTAGCCTATTACGTGCTTGCGGTCAGCGCGCTTACCACGCCCGAATATTTCATTGAGAAGTATACGGCGTTGATCGACTACGAGAAGTGGCACTGGTACTATACGTTTCTCAGCCTGTCGGTCACCTTGTTGTTGTCACGGTTGTTCTACTCGCTGTTTTTTCGGGAAGGCCGATCGCGCAAGGACGGCGATTCGCCCCAGTCAACTATCGGGCTTCGCGAGTGAACCGCAATACGCCGAATACCGGATTCTCCCTCGCAATGGAAAAAGATTGTTAGGAAATCGTGTACATTCCACGCTATAATAGAGGTACTCGGTTGCGAACAAGAGTGAGGGAGAAGATAGACGATGAAAAAGTTTATTCTCGGACTGTTCTGCGGGGCGGTGCTCGCCGCTTCAACGACGATCTATGCAGCAGATGAGATCAGAGCGATGCTCTTTCCTGTAAAATTTCAATTTAACGGCGAGAGCCGGGATACCGGATCGCGGTTCGCCATATTGAATTACGATGGACATACGTATGTACCCGTACGTTTCATGACGGAGAATTTGGGAGCCGGGGTTTCCTACGACAAAAATGAGGGCCTGATTTCGGTCGTAACGGAGCCGAAGAACGGCAGCGAGGCCGACAAGAAAGTATGGGCGGTCATGTACCGGCTGGAGCGGGGCATGAGCCAGAAAGATGTGAAGCAGTCGCTGGGAGACCCTTCGTTCCTGACGCTGATCGACAGCTCGCGTCAGCAGGTTTGGCGCTACGATATCGGCGCCAAGGCCGGCTATCAGTTCGGCGGGCTGAATACCGACACGGACGGGCTGAAGAAGGGAGATCTGGAAGCGCAGCTGTTCATCAACTGGTCGGCCGGCGGCCAAATCGACCGCTACGACCTTTGGTACGTCAAGAAAGCGGCTGATGGCAGCCGGCATATTTATACGTACATTGTGTATCCGGACGGTTCGACCGCCGGCGCGCTGTACGAATAGCGCAGGCCGCTGCAGCCGGCCGTCACGATCACCGCATTCTTTTTCCGTAAGGAAGGAGGGTGCGGTGATGTTCGTTAGGGCCGCGGACGGGCGTGCGACAGGCAGCAGGGGAAAAAAGGCCATGGCTGCGCCATGGCCTTGAAGGGAATGTCCGCCGCATGCTTTGTATTCGTTAAAGAACCAACGCACGACCAACGATCACAAGCAAGATGAAGAGAACCAAGATGACACCTGTCGAAGTAAAACCGCCGGCAACTGCACCCATGTTTCATTCCTCCTTTGGTCTTGTTGTGCCGGGAGCGTCTGCTCCTTAACACATAATCACTATATGCGGGAAGGCGGAGAACGGGTGGGCTTCAGCCGCTGGATGGGCAAATTGGGCTTAAAGTGGAATCCGACCGTGCCGGAAGAGCAGTGGGGAAGAGCAATTGTTAAGAATCGGTGAGGGAAGCTAACAAATCATTAGTTTGATTCTAACATCCTTCTAAAGCCCGTCTGTCATAATGGGATATGACGAAAGCGGTACCGGAAGGGGATTGGGCGGATGGCAAGAGTGATGATTGTGGACGATGCTGCATTTATGCGCATGATGCTGAGGACCATATTGGCAGAGCAGGGCCACGAGATCGTGGCGGAGGCTGCGAATGGGGCGGAAGCGTTTCAGGCATATGTCGCGCACCGGCCGGACCTGGTTACGATGGACATTACGATGCCGGAGGTGGACGGCATCGCGGCATTGAAGGACATTCGCGCGACCGACCCGCAGGCGAAAATCATTATGTGCTCGGCCGTGGGGCAAAAAGCGATGGTGGTCGAAGCGATTGCGGCGGGAGCGAAAGATTTTCTCGTGAAGCCGTTTCAACAGGAGCGGGTAATTGCATCCGTGAACAAGGTGCTCGAGTTATAATAAGGAAGAAGCTCCGGGAGACGAGTCAGACTCGTTCCTCCGGAGCTTCTTTGTGTTTTCCCTTGCGCAGTTATTCTTTAAAATCGTTATATCCTACGCTGTTGAGCTTGCCTTGCCAGAAAATGAGCTGCGCCGTGCCGCCGTTTTTGCCTTTATATTGATAAACGACCTGGGTTTCATTTTTCTTGACGAGCTTGCCGAGGCCGATTTTTTTGGCTACTTCATCGAAGGTCGATCCCATAGCGACGGAATCCATCTGCTGCTTGGTGATGACCGGTTCTTCCGCAGCTCCGGCAGGCGGTTCGGGAACGGCCGCTTGCGAATTATTCGCTCCCGGCGTTGGCGCAGGCGCAGGCGTTGCCGGCGGGTTCGCGGATGGGGAAGCGTCGGTGCAACCGGCGGCGGTCAGCATAACCAGCGCTGCTAGGATGATGAGCTTTTGTTTCATAGTGGGGTCCTCCCTTAGTGCGATTGCTATAGGTATTTCCATAATAAAGCTTCTTTACTACAACAGCTGCCATGCCGTAGGCCGTGTAAGGCGCCGCGCCTATCGGCCCGGCTACCACAACATTCGCAGCCTTACCGGAATATGAGAGGGGCGCTGATGGTTACATGATGCGATCCGTGCTCCTTTCGTATAGGGTGGCTCCATTATATTAACGCAGCAAGCAGAATAATGTTGCTTCCAACATCATATTTGAAATGAGCCGTGAGACCGTTATTCTTGCTTGCCGCCCACCTAATCCGTGACAACAGAGAGGTGAAATGTATCTTTTTTGGAAAACGGAGGAAAACTACAGGTTGGCTGTGAAGACAACGGAGAGAAAGGCGGTAAGCGGCATGCCCTTTGCGAATATGAACGGCGTCATGCTTCATTATCGGGTGAAAGGCACGGGAGTCCCGATCGTGTTCATCCATCCTCCGCTGCTGGCCGGCAATGTGTTCCATCGGCAGTTGACGGGGCTGGCCGGCCGGTTCCAGGCCATCGTTCCCGATTTGCGCGGGCATGGCCAAAGCGAGAAGGGGGAGCGCAGTATTACGTACGCGCTGCTGGCGGAGGATATCGTGTCGCTCTTGGATGAGTTGGAAATCAAGAAGGCTTACTTGTGTGGTTATTCGACGGGCGGCTCCGTCGCTTTGGAGGCGCTGCTGACGTATCCGGAACGGTTTTACGGGGGTATTCTTGTCAGCGCGATGTCTGAGGTCGGCACCCTCCGGCTCAGAAGCGAAATATGGGCGGCGGTCCGGCTGACGGGGCTTCGGGTGAAGCGGCTTGCGGCGGCGGTCATTGCGCTGGGCAACGCCGATCGCGCGGACACGTTCAAACGGCTGTACGATGCGGCGCTGCAAGGGGCAGTCGAGCGGCTGCATGAATATTTTCGCTGCAGCCTGCATTATAACTGTACGCACCGGCTCCATGAGATCGACAACCCGATATTGCTGCTGTATGGGGAGAAGGACAAGCTGTTCCTGCATCATCGGAGGCTGCTGCAGCGCGAATTGCGCAACGAAACGTTTCGCATCGTCAAACGCGCGGGGCATCAAATTCCGACGAAAGCGGCCGAGGATATGAACGGTCATATCCGGGACTGGATCGACCGCCAGGACCCGTGGAAGCTGGCACCGCGCGAGCGGGCGGACAGCCGGTACGAGGCGCTGCTTACTTTCGAATCGTATGAGGATGAGCAGCAGCGGGAATTCACATAGACGGATTTTATTTTGCCTGCAAAGTCGCGCTCATAGTACAATAAGGGCAGTACGGCGATCCATCATTATCCAAATGGAACAGCGGAGGGATGCCTATGAGTCCGGGAATCGCCGGCTTGATCATTATCATATTGCTGCTGGGGGCGCTGGCCGTCCGTGCGGCCGTGCGGAAGCCGGGCCGGCCGCGGCGGCATGATCCGCGGTCAACCGATGCTGCCCATTTCGGTCTGACTGCTGCGGATGAGGCGCATCGCCATCATCATCACCACCCGCATCATCACCACCATCACGGCCATCATGCAGGGGATAACGGACATCATGGCCACG
Organism: Paenibacillus solanacearum; assembly: GCF_910593845.1. Lineage (GTDB taxonomy): Bacteria > Bacillota > Bacilli > Paenibacillales > NBRC-103111 > Paenibacillus_G > Paenibacillus_G solanacearum. The sequence goes on from NZ_CAJVAS010000023.1 coordinate 70,341, forward strand.
GCCATTCCGATTCCAGCGGCGACAGTGGAGGCGGAGGCGGGGAAGGAGATTAATCATGAGCACCACGAGCAAATCCGAGATACTGGAACGGGCGAGATTATATGTCAGGCAAGAGCTGGGGCGGGACAGCAGCGGCCACGACTGGTGGCACATCGTTCGGATCACGGCGATGGCCCGGCGGCTGGCCGCCGAGGAACGAGCCGACCTGTTCGTATGCGAGCTGGCCGCCCTGCTGCACGATGTGGCGGATGAGAAGCTCAATACGAGCAAGGAAGCCGGGCTTGGCAAAGTAAGGTCGTGGCTGGAGCAGGCGGAAGTCGGCCCGGCGGACAGGGAGCATGTCATGGAGATTATATCCACGATGTCATACGGGGGAGGGCATGGCCAGCCCATGCGCACGCTGGAAGGACGTGTCGTGCAGGATGCCGACCGGCTGGATGCGCTCGGCGCGATCGGCATTGCCCGGACGTTCGCGTACGGCGGCTGGAAAGGATCGCCGATGCATGATCCGGAGCTTCCGCCGAGAGAGCGCATGACGTCGGAGCAATACCGCAGCGAGCAGGGGACGGCGATCAATCATTTTTACGAGAAGCTGCTGAAGCTGAAGCAGCGTATGAATACGGATACAGCCCGCGCGATTGCGGAGGAGCGTCACCGGTTCATGGAAGAGTTCCTCGAACAGTTTTACCGCGAATGGGACGCCGAGGACGCCAACGGGCTATAGCGCGCGGAGCGCATAAGGTAGCCCGTCCGGGGCAGCCGTGTCATGCGGGGGAGCGAAAGCAAGGAAATATGGGGCAGAGGAGCAATCAACCTGTGACGATCAAAGCCGTGTTGTTCGATTTCGACGGGACGTTGGCGGATACGCTGCCGCTTTCGTTTCGGGCGTTTCAAGCTGTCTTTCAAGCGTACGATAAGCGCGATGTGACGATAGAGCAGTTGGTTTCGATGTTCGGTCCGACCGAGGACGAGATTTTGCTGCGCAACCTGGAGAACAAGCATCGGGCACCGGAGGCGATCCGCGATTATTATCGCATGTACCGGGAAGGCCATCGCGACGGGCAATGTTTGCCGCAGGACATCGTGTCGATGCTGGATACGATCGGCTCGCTGCACATCAAGATGGGGGTCATTACCGGGAAAAGCAGGCAGGCGTACCGGATTTCTGCGGAAGCGCTCGACCTGGATCGCTACTTCGATGTCGTCATTACCGGCGACGACGTGCAAAGGCCGAAGCCCGACCCGGAAGGAATCGACATGGCGCTCGCTTCGCTCGGCGTAAAGCGGGAGGAAGCGGTCTTTGTCGGCGACAGCGATGCCGACATTGCGGCCGGACGGGCGGCCGGATTGCGCACGTACGGGGCGCACTGGCTGCCGGTGAGCCAGTCGCCGACGTTCGGGATCAGGCCGGATGACATTTTTACCAGTGTCGATCCGTTCCTCACCCTGCTGCGCGAAGCGTCCGGCAAGGTATTCCGCTGGCTGGAGTGGGCGAAGCAAATTCAGGCAATTTCGCAGACGGGGCTTTCTTACGTCAAGGACGTGTACGACAAGGAACGATACGAAGCGCTGCGCGAGCTTAGCGTAGAGATCATGCAGCATTACACGCAGGTCGGGACGGATGGCATCCGCATGACGTTTGCAAACGAGCGGGGTTATGCCACGCCGAAGGTCGACGTTCGCGGCGTCGTGTTTCGCGATAACCGGATATTGCTTGTCCGGGAAAAGGCGGACGGCGCCTGGTCTCTGCCCGGCGGCTGGGCCGATATCGGGCACTCCCCAACCGAAGTGGCAGTGAAAGAAATTCACGAGGAAGCAGGTTACCGGACCGAGCCCGTCCGGCTTCTGGCCGTCTTGGACAAAAAATTCCATGATCACCCGCCGGAACCGTATCATATTTACAAAATCTTCATTCAATGCGCGATCGTCGGCGGCGAAGCGGCTGGCGGTGTGGAGACGAGCGAGGTTCGGTTTTTCGGCGAAGACGAGCTGCCCCCGCTGTCGCTGGAGCGCAATACGGCAAAGCAGATCAAGACGATGTTCGAATTTTTGCGCAATCCGGAGAAGCAAGCGATATTGGACTGAACCCGTTCACGATGACGGCAATTATATTTTTCTAACCGATAGGGGCTGTTCCTCATGCCGTCAAGCGCATGGCAGGGGAACGGCCCCTTCTTGCTGCATGCGGCCCGCTGCCGGAAGCGGGCCGTTCTTGTGCAATGGCGGCGATTCCCGGGCGGTTCGGCTTATTCCAGCCAATCGATGACCGGAGCCCATTGCAGCGGGGGCTGATGCCGAAGATGTTCGCGGAGCATTTGGCCGATTCGGCCGATTCCTTCCTCGATCTGAGCTTCGTTCGTACGGATGATGCTAAGACGCAATCCGTTGTCTTTGGCGAAGGCAGGCAAGAAGCATCGGTCCGTCGGAGCCGTCAGGATGCCCTGCTGCTTGAGCAGCGCGCCGATGTCGGACGCAGGCAGGCCGTCTGGCAGCAGAAGCCGGCAGAACAGGCCCGCTTCGGGCACGTGAATGCGGGCTTCCTCCGGCAAATGCTGCTTGCAGGCGGAACGCAGCGCTTCCATGCGGGAGCGGTAGCGCTCCTGCATATGGTCGGCGTGGCGGCCGTACATGCCGCAGTTCAAGTACAGCTCCAGGGCGCCCTGCGACAGCGCCGCCGTGCTGGAGTCGGCGGAAGCCTTGAACAAGCGGAACGTTTCGATCAGCGCTCGGGGCAGCACTGCAGCCGCCAGCCGCAGCCCCGGAAGCATCACCTTGGAGAAGCTCTTCACGTAGACGACATGGCCGGAATCGCTGTACGCATAGATCGGGTCCGCCCGGCGTCCGGCCTCGAGATCCGCGATATAATCATCCTCCACGATATACACGTCGTAGGCGGCGGCAAGGCGGGCGATCCGCTCCTTCACCTCCGGGGAATAGCTCGTTCCGAGCGGGTTATGAAAGCGCGGCACCGTGTAAAAAAATTTGATCGGATTGCTGCGGAAATGCCGTTCCAGCTCCTCCAGATCGATACCTTGCCCGGTTCGGGCGATGCCGATCGCGGTGACGCCGAGCAGCTCAAGCGACCGGAGCATTCCGGGATAGGTCGGCTGTTCCACAAGGACGGCCTGTTTGCCGTTCGGGAACGGCATGCCGGCAAGCAGATGGAGCGCCTGCTGCGAGCCGGAGACGACGCTGATTTGCTCCGGCGCGGCGAACACTTGCTTGTCGGCCAAATGCCGCTGCAGTGCCTGCCGCAATGAGGCGAAGCCTTGCGGGTCGGAATACGTGAACAAGCGGTCTTTGTACAACTCGATCGCCCGGTTCATACAGTGCTGAAAATCCGCGTACGGCATGACAGCGGGATCCGGCGCGGCAGAGGAAAAATCGATTCCTTCGCCGGCGCCTGCGGTACGGCTGGAAGCGGGCCGAACGACGGCATAATATCCGCTCTTGGGTACGGAATAAACGAGATGTTCTTTCTCCAGACCTTCATAGGCGCGAATGGCCGTATTTTTGCTGCATCCGAAACGTACCGTCAGTTCTCGGATAGAGGGCAGCTTCGCTCCCGGACGAATGACGCCCGATTCGATGTCGCCTCGGAAGGCGTCTATAATGCGGTTATATTTCAGCTCCACGAGACCATCTCCAGTATCGAATTGTGTACGGGTACAGTGTCGACAAATAATAAACAGGCGAATCATCGTATCCAGTATACTCCTTATTGTCACCGCAATCATACCGACTTGGAGGGATACAGATGGAATGGATACATGGACAACAGCCTTATCGGATTAGCGACAGGAAAGAACTGCTGCAGACGGATATTGTGCACGCTCTGCTGCAGACGAGCTATTGGGCGGGGAACCGTTCCAAGGAGACCATCATTCGAAGCATAGAGGGCTCGTTGTGCCTGGGACTCTACGATGCGGATACGCATCAGATCGGCTACTTGCGAGTCGTGACCGATTATGCGACATTCGCTTGGGTGTGCGATGTCATCGTGCATCCGGAGCATCGCGGACAGGGACTCGGCAAGTGGCTGGTTCAATGCCTGGTCGAGCATCCGAAGCTGCACGGCATCCAGATGATTCTTGGCACGCGCGATGCCCACGGCTTGTACGAGCAGTTCGGGTTCGAACGCAGGGAAATGATGCGCAGGCTGGCGCCGGCACGAGAGGCCTAGCGAGGTGTGCAAACGCATGTTAATTAAACAGACTTGTGTCGTCTTTATGAGATACAAGTCTGTTTAGTTAATGACCCTTCTTTAGCTATCCAAGGGAAACATGCACCTTTATTCATTGCCGCAAATAACGAGTTATTCTATACTGAACAATGGATAAAGAAACCAAGGGGAGAGCTGATTGTGGTCAATTTTGCAGACGTACTGATAGATGAAAGTAAAAAGAAGAACAGCGTTTTAGTGGTCGGGTTGGACCCCGATGTGAAGTTTCTCCCGGATTGTTTACTGAAAAATGTAGATTATTCATCGAACGAAAGCATTTCAGATGCCATATATGAGTTCAACAAAATCATTATTAATGCGGTTGCTGACCATGTAGTTGCTGTAAAACCCCAACTTGCTTATTACGAAGTATATGGCAGTTACGGAATCAAGGCTCTGGAAAAAACGATCAGCTACGCTCGTTCAAAAGAATTAATCATCATCAATGATGCAAAAAGAGGCGATATTGGTTCAACCTCCGCTGCTTATGCGCGTGCCTTTTTAGGGGATGGGGCGATTTCGGGCGACATGGTTACAGTAAATCCCTTTTTAGGCAGTGATGGATATATGCCTTTTATAGAAGCTGCACAAGAGAATAACAAGGGAGTCTTTTTGCTGCTTAAAACATCAAACCCTTCGTCATACGAAATTCAAGACCTCAAATTGGAGAACGGGGAACTGCTTTACTTCAAGCTGGCAGAAGAAATTGAAAAGTTGGCATGTAAGACGATAGGAGTTAATAACTATTCATTTATTGGCGCGGTCGTTGGTGCTACGTACCCGGAAGAAGCAAAAAGGATACGAGAAACGTTACCGCATTCCATTTTTCTTGTTCCTGGGTTTGGGGCGCAAGGCGGAAAAGCCGAGGATCTAAGTGTATTTTTTGATGTAAGCGGCAATGGGGCGGTTGTCTCTTCTTCAAGGGGGATCATTTACTCTTACATGAACGAAACAGATGATTGGAACAAGACAACTGAAAATGAAATGCAAGGATACATAAACGAGGCAGCGATAAAAGCAAAAGAGCAACTTAACGAAGTAAGATTTTCAAGTAATCGATGAGACGAAGAAGGGAAAATCGAAAATGAAGACGATCAAGTGCATGATGAACCACTTGTACTGGGCGGACGGACGCATCTTGGATGCGCTTGAGGAGAGCGAGACGAAGAACAAGGACCTTCTGAAGCTGGTCCGGCACGTCGCGGTCGCGGAACGAGTCTGGCTGTCCCGATTGCAGGGCAAGGGCAGTGCGCAATATTCGTTATGGGAGGAAGCGGAAGACCTGACGGCGATCCGGACGATGTTCGAAGAAAACGCCGAGCAATATCGCGTCTATATCGAAGGGATCGAGGAATCCCATTTGGACGAGATGATCGACTATGCGAACCAGAGCGGAGCTCCGTTCCGAACGTCCGTCCGGGACATCCTGTTGCAGGTCCTCTTGCATGGGCAATATCACCGGGGACAGATCAACCGGGCACTTCGGATCGAATCAGCGGAGCCTGCCCAGATCGATTACATCACGTTGACGAGGCTCTAACAGGTTTCAGGAGGGATACACTGTTGCGTAGGCATGAGCATGGAAAAGGCGTATCTTTAGGTACCCGCTTCATCGCTTTTTTGTGGGATTATGTAATTATTGCGGGTTATATCGTCCTACTGGTCTGTGTATCATTTTTTATACGACCGTTGTTAATTCCATTGTTTACGACGAATCCTTTAATGGCAGAAACCACGGGGTTTCTATTTATTACCCTTCCTGTATATCTTTATTTTGCCTTATGTGAGGGTTCGAAATCGAATGCGACATGGGGGAAACGGAAAATGGGGATTGTGGTTACTGGTACTCAGGGTCAACCCACCGGACTCGGGTCCTCACTTCTTCGCTCTGCTCTGAAATTCGCACCTTGGGAGCTAGCCCATTTCACGATCTGGCACATGGTTATTCCCTCCGACTTCCCAGAATCCGTTAATCTATCCTTACTGGGGACAGTCTATGGCCTGGTAATCATCTACATGATAAGTCCACTATGGAGCAAAAATAAACAAACAATATATGACTTTATTGCGGGGACCGTGGTTAGGTACAGGGATTAAGTTTGAATTCGGAGGCCCCAATGAACGAATTTTTAATGGGACATACATTAGGACTTCAGTTATTTGACGGCTTAAAGCCGGAGTTAACATCGTTCTATTATCGAATGTTAGGATCGATCGACGACGCAGACGATGCCGTTCAAGAGACCTTTTGGCCAAGTATCCATGATATGACAAAGTACAGAGGGGGAAACCGAAAATGAAGACGATCAAGTGCATGATGAACCACCTGTACTGGGCGGATGGACGCATCTTGGATGCGCTCGAGGAGAGTGAGACGAAGAATAAGGACCTTCTGAAGCTGGTCCGGCACGTCGCGGTTGCGGAACGAGTCTGGCTATCCCGATTGCAGGGTAAGGGCAGTGCTCAATATTCGTTATGGGAGGAAGCGGAAGACCTGACGGCGATCCGGACGATGTTCGAAGAAAACGCCGAGCAATATCGCGTCTATATCGAAGGGCTCGAGGAATCCCATTTGGACGAGATGATCGACTATGCGAGCCAGAGCGGGGTTCCATTCCGAACGTCCGTCCGGGACATCCTGTCGCAGGTCATCTTACATGGGCAATATCACCGAGGACAGATCAACCGGGCACTTCGGATCGAATCAGCGGAGCCTGCCCAAATCGATTACATCACGTTTGCGAGGCTCTAACAGGGCCTAATAATCACCATTACTCGGAATGGGTTTGGTACTGAACTCTAACGGAAATGAGGGCTCAATACATAAGGCCGCCGCGGGATCGATCGGGCGGCCTCATCAAGCACAGTAACGCTGCACACCTTTTCCTGCAAGTTTAACGCCCCTCGGCTACAAACTGTTCAATTCGCGACTTCATTGCGTCCCGAACCGCTCGAAATTGGTCCATAATTTCTTCCTCGGTGCCGATGGCCTTCGCTGGATCTTCGAAGCCCCAATGCCATTTCACAACGGTTTTATTGGAAATCACCGGACAATGTTCGTCCGCATGGCCGCATAACGTAATCACATAGTCAGCCCGATTCAAAATCTCCGGATCGATGACATCCGATGTATGGCTGCTAATATCGACGCCGGCTTCCTTCATCACCTGGACGGCACGGGGATTCAGCCCATGAGCCTCTAACCCGGCGCTTTTGACTTCGTAGCGATCATTGCCGAGCACCTTCAACAAGCCGTCCGCCATTTGGCTGCGGCAAGAGTTTCCTGTACAAAGGAAATAAACGAGTTTTTTGTTTTCTGCCATCGGGAGTCCTCCTGTTTATGTTAAGCTGCTTGGTTTGGAAAAAATTTCCGTTGGAATCGCAGCGCGACGTTGACTAAGGCAATCATCACAGGGACTTCCACAAGAGGACCGATGACGGCCGCAAATGCTGCGCCGGAATGAATACCGAACACCCCAACGGCGATGGCAATCGCCAGCTCGAAGTTATTGCCCGAGGCGGTAAATGCCAGTGTAGAAGTCACCGGATAACCAGCCCCGGCTTTTTTGCCCATGACAAACGAAATCAGGAACATAACGACAAAGTAAATCAAGAGCGGAATAGCGATCCTTACGACATCCAAAGGCAATTGGATAATCATTTCGCCCTTAAGCGAGAACATGATGATGATCGTAAACAATAAAGCGATGAGTGTGATGGGACTGATTTTCGGAATAAAGACCGTTTCGTACCAATACCGCCCTTTTGCTTTTACAAGCGAATAACGAGTCATCATTCCGGCCACAAACGGGATCCCTAAATAAATAAACACGCTCTTGGCGACTTCGGCCATCGTAATGTCAACAACGACGCCTTCCAACCCGAACCATCCCGGCAAAATCGTAACAAAGATATAGGTGTAAACGGAGTAAAACAAAACTTGAAAGATCGAGTTGGAAGCAACGAGTCCCGCCGCGTACTCCGCATCCCCTCTGCACAAATCGTTCCAAACGATAACCATTGCAATACAACGTGCTAAACCGATCATAATCAGGCCGACCATATATTCCGGATAGCCTTGGAGAAAAATAATCGCCAAGAAAAACATCAAGATCGGGCCAATGAGCCAGTTTTGAATCAATGAAATGGTTAACACTTTGCCATTTCGAAAGACACGGCCCATTTCTTCATATCGTACCTTCGCCAGCGGCGGATACATCATTAAAATGAGGCCCAGCGCAATCGGGATCGATGTAGTTCCAACTTGAAATTCGTTTAAACCGGAAACCAAATTAGGAGATACGTAGCCTAGTCCAACCCCTAACGCCATCGCAACAAAAATCCACAATGTCAAATAGCGATCCAGAAATGAAAGCCGCTTTTTCTCTTGTTTGCCCACTTGCTGTGCACCCCTTTTACTCGCATGTAACCGTCATTCCTTGTTGCTCCAATTTCCGCAGCTCCTCGGACAGATCGGGCAAATGGGACAGAGCATAACCCATTTCCTCTAACCGCTTCTCATTGATCGAATAGAACACCCATTGCCCCTTTCGCGTTTCGCGGACCAGTCCAGCACTCTTTAGACGGCTTACATGTTTAGAAATAGCCGGCTGGGAAATGTTAAAGATGGGAACAAGTTCACACACGCAGCAATCGCGAATGCGGAGCAAAGAAAGGATTTTTAGCCTTGTCGGATCGGCAAGAGCTTTCAAAATATCCGCAATCGTTTCAAATTCCATTGGCATGATGATCACCCCATGTTTTCGAAAAAACCATATAATCATATAGTTATTTATATATGGCGAAAAGTCAATACCGAAATTTCCGTTCCTCCTCATAGCCATTTTACTGAGATAAATATATAACTTGCAAAATGCAAATAAATGCAGTATAACTGTTTCATGAGGTGAAGCAACGTGGAAAATGTACGTGAACTATTTCAAATGATGACTCGTCGCTTTGGTTTTCTGAATAAAAACTGCTGTTCTGCAGGGGGCTGCGACATCTCCTTAATTCAAAGCCATATCCTTTATGAGATTGACCGCCAGCATAAGCCATCCATACAGCAAGTAGCAGAGGCGTTAGGGACCGACATAACGACATTCAGCCGGCAAGTCCAATCGTTAATCAAGATGAAATTAGTGAAGAAAACGCCCGATCCGGACGACCGGAGGGTAAATCTGCTTTCCCTAACGACGGAAGGCAAATATGTTGCGGCGTCGATTGAGCAGCAGATGAACGACTATTTAAACGAAATCTTTTCACACATGAACGATTTTGAAAAAGACACCGTCATTCGCTCGATCAAGCTATTAAACGAAGCGATGGCGAAATCGGGCCAATGCTGTTCAACCCCTTCTTGCGGTGATCTTTTTTAACAATACTTGCAATTTGCAAATATATTTAGGGAGGTTTGGAATGTCATCGGTTTTTGATGCAATCGTTATCGGGGGTGGGCAAGCCGGTCTTGCATCCGGATATTACTTAAAGAAGAACGGACTGCCATTTTTGATCCTGGAAGCAAGCACGCAGGCAACCGGTTCTTGGCCGCATTACTACGATAGTCTAAAGCTGTTTTCACCTGCTCGGTTATCATCATTGCCAGACATGAAGATACCCGGAGCTGCCACCCACTATCCATTGCGAAACGAGGTGATTCAGTATCTAAAGGGATATGCCCAGCGCTTTGACTTACCGATCCGGATGAACCAGAAGGTTGTTGCCGTGGAGAAAAGCGGGTACGGTTTTACGATCCGAACGGCAGAAGGAGACAAATACCAGGCACGAACGATCATCAATGCGACAGGCTCCTTTCATAGCCCCTACACGCCGAACATTAGCGAAAGGGAAGTCTTTCGGGGGGAGGTCCTTCATTCTTCCGCGTACCGCAATCCGGATCGTTATCGGGGACAACGAGTGGTCGTCGTCGGACGAGGAAATTCTGCGGTTCAAATTGCGGTAGAGCTGGCTGACAGCAGCCATACATCGCTAGCCGTCCTTCGGAACGTTCAGCTTACGAGAACAAAAGTTTTGGGAATTGATCTGCATTTTTGGATCAGAGCCGTCGGCTTGGATACCTTTCCATTTTGGCGATTTGGCAAAAAGCCCCCAAGTCCGGGCTCCGTTGCCGATTTGGACGATTATCGGGCAAGATTAAAGGCCGGGAAGCCAGATCAACGGGGGATGTTTACTTCTTTTTACCCCGATGGCGTCGTCTGGCCAGACGGAACGAAAGAACCTGTACAAACTGTCATCTTTGCGACTGGGTACCGTCCCAATCTGTCTTACTTTCAGTCCATCGGGGCGCTCGACGCCGAAGGGAAACCTTTACAGACAGCAGGAATCAGCATTTCCGTTCCGGGACTGTATTATGTCGGGTTGGAAGGACAGCGTTCGTTTGCTTCCGCCACATTAAGGGGAGTGGGACCGGACGCAAAATATGTTGTCCGCAAACTACGACATTATTTAAAAAATCACTTTTAGCGAGACGAGTTTTCCCATGAGCTTGAACTGGCTCCTGGCTCGCCGTGGCATACCTTATTCTTGAAGGAGAGATGATGCATGAACCAAGTAAAGAACGATCAAATTCGCCAAAATGTACGCAGCCGATATAAGGAAATCGCCTTGCAAGAATTGGAGTCAGGTTCGTGCTGTTCGCCAGCTTCAAGCTGCTGCGGATCGGCCGATGACGTTTCTTCGCAGTTAGGTTATTCAACCGAAGAATTAACCGCTGTGCCGGATGGCGCGAACCTTGGCCTCGGTTGCGGCAATCCGCAAACCATTGCGGAGCTTAAACCGGGAGAAGTGGTTTTGGACCTCGGCAGCGGCGGCGGTTTCGACTGTTTTCTAGCATCCCGGCAAGTTGGGGAAACTGGCCATGTGATTGGGGTCGACATGACGCCGGAAATGGTGAGTCGTGCCCGTAACAACGCCCTCAAAGGAGGGTTTACGAACACGAATTTTCGGCTAGGTGAGATCGAGCATCTGCCGGTCGCGGATCAAACGGTGGATGTCATCATTTCCAACTGTGTCATCAATCTTTCGCCGGATAAACAGCAAGTATTCCATGAAGCGTTCCGCGTTCTGCGCCCCGGCGGTCGTCTGGCCGTCTCCGACGTCGTGATGACGGCAGAGCTTCCAGCGGAAATCAAAAACGACTTGGATGTTTTATATTCGGGGTGTATATCCGGTGCCTCGTCTGTTGATGAGCTGAAAACGATGCTAACGCAAAGTGGATTTCAGGATGTAGTGGTAGAGCCGAAGGAGGAATCCAGGGCGTTTATCAAAGATTGGGTTCCTGGGGCGAAGGTAGAAGACTTCATTGCCTCTGCCGTGATCAAAGCAATCAGACGGTAATACATGGAATAGAAAGCATTCCGTCTTAGCATTATGGCAAAAAATAATGATTCGCCCGACGGCGACCCCCTGATAGCACCGGGCATGTCCGAAGCGGTATAGCAAGTGGAATTGCATCATTTTGCACGTACGCAAAGGAGTGCCCGTCCTTATGACCTTGTTCAACTGCGGCGGCTGCGGAAAGCTGCTTGCCGGCACCATGCAGTCGCTCTGTTCGGATTGCCTAAAATCCCGTGTGGCGCTTACCCGCCAAATCAAAAGCTTCTTGCAGGAGCATCCGAATGCGTCGCTTATGGATTTATACATGCAGACCGGGATCCCGATGCATAAAGTGAAGGACCTGTTGAAGCAGGGATAGCTTCCGGTGCGTCTCACCCGGACCAATTAAAAAAGATGTAACAAAGAGCAGTCCGCTCATCTTATGGATGGATGAGAAACAGACTGCTCTTTGGCGTATGCGAATTTATCGATTGGCCGGCGCCGTTTCGCGAGCGGGTCCGCGATTGCCGCGCTGCTTGTTCATCTGTGCCTTCAGCTCGTCCACTGTCACGCCTTTCTCCTTAGCCAACTGCTCGAGCTTGGCCTGGCGCTCCTGCTCCATTTGCGCTTTGAGCGCATCGACGGTCACGCCTTTCTCAGCAGCGAGCTGCTCGAGATTTGCGCCGCCGCGGAAGCCGCCTTGATTGCCGCGCTGCTGCTCCATCTGCGCCTTCAGTTCGTCGACCGTGATGCCTTTTTCTGCCGCAAGCTGCTCGAGCTTAGTCTGGTGCTCCTGCTCCATTTGCGCTTTGAGCGCATCGACGGTCACGCCTTTTTCAGCAGCGAGTTGCTCGAGATTTGCGCCGCCGCGGAAGCCGCCTTGATTACCGCGCTGCTGCTCCATCTGCGACTTCAGTTCATCGACGGTGATGCCCTTTTCCGCCGCAAGCTGCTTCAGCTTGTCCTGCCGCTCTTGCTCCATCTGGGCTTTAAGCGCATCGACGGTCACGCCCTTTTCGGCGGCAAGCTGCTCCAAGTTGGCGCCTTTCTTCGGCGGGATCGCATGGTTGCCCGGCGCTTGCTTCGAAACAGATGCGGCAGGCTCGGCGGCAAAGGCGGAACCCATGGCGCTGATTGCGAGCAGGGCGCCTATCGTAGTGACGAATACGGTTTTGTTCATTTTTTTCATGATGGTTTCCTCCAATGGGTTGTATTGGTTGGTACGTAATCATCATATACCGCCTGCCTGAGTTCCCCCTGAACGCCGACTTTACATTTCCTGAAAATGTTATGCCGCCATCGCTGCAAGAACAAAACAGGCTTGATTTGCAAAGCAAATTGGCCTGTGCGAAGCTTGCCAAAGCCAACCGTTCACTTTTGAGCGTTCCTTACGGATCAGCGCATGTTCCTTTCCTTTATCGGCCAAAGTATGGATATCCGCCGAACATGTTCTCAGTCCGTTTTCAGACGGGATTCAGAGCATTTTCAGCTCCGTCTGTCATAATGGGAAGGAGTGACCGTCGTTAACGGTCTACCTGCAGGAGGATTTGCTTATGGGACAGTATAAAGGAATTAAATTATTGCTCGTCGACGACGAACCGAATATAGTGCAGTTTCTAGAGCTTGGCTTGACCAATGAGGGGTACGAGGTGCAGACGGCGAACGACGGCATGGCAGCCGTCGCGGTGGCGGGCCAGTTTCGCCCGCATGTCGTTATCCTTGATGTGATGATGCCGGGGATGAACGGATTCGAAGTATGCCGTATGCTCAAAAAAAGCGACAATGCCGCCATCATCATGCTGACGGCCAAGGATGAGGTCGATGACCGGGTGAAGGGATTGACGCTCGGAGCCGACGATTACATGATGAAGCCGTTCAGCTTCGAGGAGCTGCTCGCGCGCATTCAGGCGCGTATCCGCAACCAATTCCCGAATTTGTTCGGCGAGGTGGTGGCCGGATTGTTCCGGATCGATGACCGGCGCAAAGAAATCAGCTTCGACGGCCGCGTGCTGGAGCTGTCGCCGACCGAATACGAGCTGTTGAAATTTCTCGTCATCAATCAAGGTCTTGTGCTTAGCAAGGCGATGATTCTGGATAAAGTGTGGGGATACGATTTCGGCGGCGAAGAGAACATCGTCGAAGTGTACATCCGGTCGCTGCGGGAGAAGCTGAACGACCGGGAGCATCGTCGAATCCGCACGCTGCGCGGGGCCGGGTACCGGCTCGATGTCTCATGAATGCCCTGAGAAGATTCAAGCGCGCGTGGCTCCCGAATTCGATGCGATTTAAGCTGCTGTCCCGCTCGCTTGCCGTTCTGGCCGCTTTGCTCATGCTGATCGGCTTGTCGCAGTACCTTGTGATGCAGAAGTTTATTTATAAAAATAAAGCGCAAAGCTTGCAAAGCCAAATTTTATCTTTCCCGCGCGAGGCGTGGCAGCAGCCCGAGAGCGATCCGGCGGGACCGGGGAGGCGTCCGATGCTGTTTTTGCCGGATGCGTCGATCGCGCTGGTCGATACGAACGGCGAGCTTCAAGTTATTTCATCCGGACAGCAGTTGGGCGAGCCGCCTCAGCTGACGCCGGAAGCGTACAAAGCGGCGACAGAGCGAAAGCGGGAGGTTCATTTCCAGATTCTGCGCAACAGCCGCGGGGAGGAGCAGCTTGTCGTGCTGCAGCCGGTGGATTCGCGCGGCCGCATGATGACGCTCGTGCAAGTCAGCACGAGCACCGGCCCGCTCAAGGATATACTCGCAAGACAGCTGATGACGTTTGTCGCCTTGTCCGTACTGGCGCTGCTCGTAGGCGTACTGGCTTTTTTGCCTGTGTTGAAAAGAACGCTCGTTCCGCTGTCGAATATGGTGCGGACGGTCGGGCGAATCGATGCCGGCAATCTGGCAGTGCGGTTCCCGCCCAATCAGGGACAGCAGGAAGTTGACCGGCTGGCGTCGTCGTTTAACGGCATGCTGGAGAGGCTGGAAGCGTCGTTCGAAGCGGAGAAGGAAGCAAAGGAGCAGATGCGCCGCTTTGTCGCCGACGCCTCCCACGAGCTGCGAACGCCGCTCACGTCCATTCACGGCTTTCTCGAAGTACTGCTGCGCGGCGCCATGCACCAGCCTGAGCAGCTGCGCAAGTCGCTGATGTCGATGTACGGAGAATCCGAGCGGATCAACAAGCTGGTGCATGATCTGCTGCTGTTGGCGAAGCTTGACCGGGCCCCGGTCATGGAGCTGGCGGACGGCGATTTGAACGGTGTGCTCCGGGAGATGGAGCCGCAGCTCCGGCTGCTGGCCGGAAGGCGGCATGTCGCTATGGAGCTGGCTGCGGAAGCGCGATGCTCGCAAGACGCCGACAAAATGAAGCAGGTTGTCCTGAATTTGTTCCATAATGCCGTACAGCACACCGATCCGGATAAGGGGATTATTCGGATTTCGACCGAGCGGAAGGCGGATAGCTTGGAGCTTGCCGTCCGCGATAATGGTCAGGGTATCGGGAAGGAGCATCTTCCCCATCTGTTTGACCGGTTTTACCGCAGCGAGTCGTCGCGTACGCGCAAGCAGGGAGGGGCCGGGCTCGGATTGTCCATTACGAAGTCGATCGTGGAAGCGCACGGCGGCGCCATTCACGTCCGGAGCGCGCCGGGACAAGGCAGCGAGTTTGTGGTAGAACTTCCGGAAGGGGAAACCGGGCAAGCGGGGATGGAGCAAGGCGACGCATGATGAAACGGCTCTTTTCTTTTCGCGGACGACGGCGAAAGAAAGGGCCGTTTTCTTGTGGGCGCGAGCGCCTTGTAGTAAAAAAATGCATGGATCATTCTATCATTTTATCCTCAACTTTGTTTCCCTTCGATATAATAAAAATGGTTTATGTTGGAAAGGAGTGGTGTCCTATTGGCAGGGAATAAGGCTTGACGGCAGCGGAAAGGAAGCGATGTTGTTGTATCGGCGTTAAGCCGAAAGTTTTATTTTTGAAAGCGGATACATAATGGTGCGACAGACGATGTGAAAACCCATTTCGAGTTGAATAAGGAGTGATTTCATACGTGCACGCAGCAATGAAGATGTTAAACTCGGTTCGGCTTAAGTCTCTTAAACTTTGCTTCGTCGCCACGGTCATTGCCGCACTTGTTGCCGGCGCATTTCCCGTATATCCCGTACATGCGGAGACAGCCGCCGCCGCTGCGGAGGGCCTTGTTCCGGAAGGGCCGAGCGTACTTGTGAACGGCGGCTTTGAGCAAGCCTCGAATGGATTGCCCGCCAACTGGAACAAATGGGTGGCCAGCGGCAGCCCGCAGTTCGCTTCGGACAGTCAGACCGTAAAAGAAGGGAGCCGCTCCCTGAAAATACAGTCGGCGGAAACATCTCGGGGCAGCATGACGCAGTCGGCCCGTGTGGAGCCGAATCAAAATTACCAGCTTAGCGCCTGGATCAAGACAGACAACATTGTTTCAAACGATAGAGGCGTCGTTCTGCGGTATCAGTTCTCCGATGTCGACGGCAAAAAGATCGGTGCGGACATGTTCACCGCAGCCCGCAAAGGAACGGGCGATTGGCAGCAGCTGACGCATAAGATGGCGGTACCGTCCGGAGCCGTCAAGGTGCTGGTCGAGCTGTTCCTGTGGGGAGCGACCGGCACCGTATGGTTTGACGACGTGCGGCTTTCCAAGACCATCGCGATCACAGATCTCATCTCGCCGTCGCATCCGCGGCTGCTCGCGACCGCAGCGGATTTCGAAGCGCTGAAGGGACGCATTGCGTCCGACGCCCGGCTGAAGAATTGGTACGGATTGCTGCTTGCCAAAGCGGACAAGATGCTGACGGAGCCGCCTTCCAAGTATGAGCTGCCGGATGGCGTGCGGCTGTTATCGGTCAGCCGGAAAGTGATCGAGCGCATCCATAACCTCGCACTTATATACCGGCTGACCGGCGACGCCAAGTACGCCGAGCGGGCGTGGACGGAGCTGGAGGCGGCGGGCAATTTCAAGGATTGGAACCCGAGCCATTTTCTCGACACGGCAGAAATGACGCATGCCTTCGCCATCGGCTATGACTGGCTTTACGATTATTGGTCAGCGGAACGCAGGGTGTTTTTGCGCAATGCGACGGTAACCAAAGGGTTCGGTCCGGCATTGACCGGCTACAACAAACCGGACTTCTGGGTCACGACGACCAACAACTGGAACTTTGTCGTCAACGGCGGCATCGGCATGGGGGCGCTTGCTTTCGGGGATGAGCCGGAAGTGAAGGCGACGGCGGAAGATTTGCTCCAGCGAGGGTTTGCCTCGCTGCCGAATGCGCTGCCCCAATGGGCGCCGGACGGCGGATGGTATGAAGGCCCCGGCTATTGGAGCTATTCGATCCAATATATCGGCCTTTATTTCAAAGCGCTTAAGACGGCACTCGGCACCGACTTCGGCTTGTCTCAGAGTCCCGGTCTGCCGCTGAACGGGGATTTCCCGATCTATACGTCGGGGCCGGTCAATCAAACGTTCAACTTTGCTGACGCAGGGTCCGGTATTCCTAACGCTCCTTCGCTGTACTGGTTCGGCTCCGATTTTAACAAACCGGAGTACGGCTGGTGGCAGACGCAGCGGATCGACAAAAATCCGTCGCCGCTCGATCTGCTCTGGTATGTGCCGAGCAGCTATCCCGGTCCGCGGGCGGCGGGGGTCGGCCTCGACAAATACTTCCGCAACGTGGAGGCGGCGACGTTCCGCAGCGCCTGGGAAGATCCGAACGCGCTGTTTGCAGGCTTTAAAGGCACGAGCAAGGAAAAGAACCATAACAACCTCGACGCCGGCACCTTCGTGTTCGATGCGCTCGGCGTAAGGTGGGCGCAGGAGCTCGGCTCCGACGATTACAACTTGCCCGGCTACTTCGGCAATCAGCGATGGACGTACTACCGGATGAGGAGCGAAGGCCAGAATACGCTGGTGATCAACCCCGGTGAAGGACCGGATCAAAATCCAAACGCAACGATCAATTTGAAACGGGTTGAATCGACGCCGCGCGAAGCGCTGGCCGTTGCCGATCTGACCTCTGCTTATGCGGATCAAGCAATCAAGGCCGAGCGGGGCATTCGAATGCTCGATTATCGCCGCCAGTTCCTGGTACAGGACGAAGTGCAGGCCAAGGCGCCGTCCGAGTATTGGTGGTTCATGCACACCTCTACACAGATCGACCAGATCGATCCGAACGGCCAGTGGGCGATGTTGAAGATGGGCGGCAAACGGCTGTGGGCCCGCATCTTATCGCCGGCGCAGGCGAAATTTGTCGCGATGGATGCGCAGCCGCTGCCGACCTCGCCGAACCCCGGCGGGCAAAACCCGAACAACGGCATTCGCAAGCTTGCCATTCATATCGAAAACGTGCAGGACTTGCGCTTGTCGGTACTGATGGTGCCGCTGCGCGAAGGGGAAGCCTCGCCGTCCGCGCTGCCGCCGGTCGTGCCGCTGTCCGACTGGCAAACCGACAGCACGGCGCCGCCGCTGCTCAGCGGTATTTCCGTAAACGGCGCGCCGCTGACAGGCTTCTCGGGCGAGACGTTCACGTATGATGCGTCCTTGCCATCAGGCGCGACGACCGTGCCGGTCGTCACCTCGACTGCCGCCGATTCTGGCGCGGAGGTAGCCATCCAACAAGCGGCCAAACTGCCGGGGACGGCCTGGATCGACGTGAAGCTTCCCGGCGGAGCGTCTTCACGGTACGCCGTTCATTTTCCCGGCAAAGTCGGTGCTGGCGAGGCCGGACTGCCGGTGATCGCTGTAGCCGCCAGTGCCGATGACGGGAACGTGGCGGAAAATACCATCGATGACGATATGGCGACCCGCTGGTCCGCGGAAGGCGACGGACAATGGATTCGCTACGATCTGGGCGCGCCGGCGGCGGTGCGAAGCGTGTCCATCGCCTGGTATAGAGGAAACGAGCGTACGTCCGCCTTCGATATCGAGATTTCAAGCGATGGTACGAATTGGACGCAAGCATACAGCGGCACAAGCTCTGGTATATCGGCCGAGCTGGAGAACTATGCGATCGGAGAACGCATTGCACGTTATGTCCGCATCGTAGGCCGGGGCAACTCGCAGAACAAATTCAACAGCATCGTCGAGACCCGTATCTACTACCGGATCGCTCCGGAGCAAAATAAAGCGCCGGCTTTGAAGAGCGTGACCCTGACATCCGACGCGACGGATTTGAAGGTGACGCAGACGGCGAAGCTTGCCCTCACCGGTACGATGACGACCGGCACACCGGCCGATCTGCAAGCGGCAAGCGTACAGTATCACTCCAGCAATCCGGCGATTGCGAGTGTTGACGAGAGTGGCGTGGTATCGGCCAAAGGGGAGGGGACGGCCCGCATCACGGCCACTGTGACACTCGGAGGCTATCTGAAGTTCGGCAGCGTTCCGATGACGGTCATCGATCCACTGAACCGGAAGCTGTATCCGACGCACGATACGTTTGTCCGGGACGGCACCTATGCCGACACCAATTATGGTACAACCGGCACCTTGACGGTTAAAAAGAGCAGCCCGGGCTTTGAGCGGCAATCGTTTCTGCAGTTTGACCTGAAGGGCGTCGCCGGCGAAGTTGAATCCGCCGTGTTGTCGTTATATGGCGTCGTAGCCGACAGCGGCGGAACGGAAGCCGATCAGACCGTTCATGCGGTGGAAAGCGACGACTGGTCGGAGAAGAGCGTGACGTGGAACAATCGGCCGGCCTTGGGAGACGCCTTGGCGACCGTAAGAGCCGACAGCACGGCGGCTTGGCGCAATTTTGACGTCACCGGCTATATCAAGGCGCAGCTGACGGGCGATAAGACAGCGAGCCTTGCCGTGACGCAGGATGCGGCCCCGGGGCTGGCAACCAACTTCAATTCGAAAGAAAGTGCACAGTTCAAACCGAATTTGACCCTCAAGCTGAAAGACGCGAATGCCCCGCGGATCACCGTCACCGGGGTAACCTACGGTCAAGGTTATGCGGGAAGCGCGACTCCGATGGTTACGGCGGAGGATGCGGAGAGCGGCGTCCAGTCGTTAACCGTTACGCTGAATGGCGGGACGTACGCTTCGGGAACTCCGATTACGGCAGCAGGACTTTATACGCTGCGGGCGGAGGCAGCCGATTTTGCCGGAAATAAGGCGACGGAAGCGGTCACCTTTGCCGTTTATGACCCGAGCCGGGGTCCGGTCACCGCAGCAGGCTGGTTCGCTGTTGACCGTGCCATGGCGGTAACGGGCAGCGTTAATGGCGTCATCGGCGGCGACAATGGCGACAGCAATAACAGAGGCAATGCCAAGCTTCATTTGGAAGCGAACCTTGGTTACGGAACCGGGCAAGGGCTGACTGGAAGCTTGAGGCTCCATATCGAGCCGGGGGGACTTCGCCTGGACCTGCAAAAGATCGGATTTCTGGTCATTGAGGGCCAGAGCGCCATTGTGCAGGGGACAGCATCCGGGTCGGATGGAGGCAGGTACACGGTGCGCATGGCGCTGAGCGATCCGGAAACGAAAGGAAAGCCGTCTCCGACGGTATCTCTCACCGTATGGAAGGAGGGCGGCGATTCGACGGTTTGGGAATATACGGAGCAGCCGCTTACCGGAGCCGTAAACATCCGCAACAAGTAGATCATCGCGATAAACAAACAGGAGTACTTCAAACCGCTAGCATATAACTGCGGCTTGAAGTGCTCCTTTTTATTGGCTGGTCAAGCCGGCTTCCTTGCGCAAGCTTGCGGACCGGCCGGCCGGACTTCGCCGCCACAGCAGCCACGCCGCGGCCGTCAGCGCAGTCAGTACAGCGGCGGCCGCGCCGATCCCGGGGAGGCCGAAGGCGCCGAGCAGCGCGAATGCGGCTACCGGGCCGAGCGCCGCGCCGACGTCGACGACGGTCGTGTACGTCGTCATATAGGCTACGGCAGAGCCGCCCGCCGCCGCGTCCGCCGCCAGCGCGTCCGACAGCGTGTTGATGGCGGTATTCGCCAGCATCACGCCGAGCAGGACAGCAAGCCACGGCGCGAACGGGATCGGCAGGGGCAGCAGCGCCATGCCGCAAGCGGCGATGCCGAGCGCACTTAGGTAGAGCGGCAGGCGGCCGCGAGGCCCGTCGGACCAGCGCCCGATCCAAGGCGATAAGAACGGTGACCACGCCCAGCGCAGCGCCTGTACGAGGCCGGCAACCGAGGCGGCGCCGAGCGCAAAGCCCCAGACGGGGAGTGCTTCGCCGCCGGGCAGATGGGCGGCGATGAGCGGGCTGAGGCTGGCGATCAGCAAGCCGTAGAAGACGACGCCGACCATGAAGCCGGAGGCGAGCGTGAGCGCTGCCTTCGCATTCAGCGTGCTTCGCAGCGAGGCGGAGGCGGCTTGCTGCGCCGGCGCTGCGGTGGTGGCCGGCACGAAGCGCCACGCCAGCGGCAGGCCGGCCAGCGTTACGGCACCGAGCAGCAGCGCGACGAAGCGCACGCCGATCAGGTCGGCGAGCAGGCCCCCGGTCAGCATGCCGACGAGGCTGCCGACGCCGACGATGCCGTTGTAGCTGCCGAGCAGCCGGCCGCGGTCGCTGCTTCCGGCCGCTTCCAGCACGGTCAAGTAGCCGCCGATGCGCAGCATGGACCAGGCAGCGCCCCATAGCGCACGGGCGGCGAGGAGCATCCAGAAGCCGGTACCGAGGGCGAAGGCGAACGTCGTCAGACAGGCAAGCGCAGCGGCAAGCAGGAAGCCGGTTCGTTTGCGCAGCCGGCCGTACAGCCAGCCGACAAACGGATTGAGCGGCAGACGGACGAACCGGTTGACCGACAGCAGAATGCCGACCTGCCAGAGCGCATCCAGGCCGAAGGATGCCCAGTAGATCGGCAGCACGATGTACAGCATGGAGTCGCCGAGCAGGCAGGCGGCGGTCACCCAGGCCGTCATGCGG
Source organism: Paenibacillus solanacearum (assembly GCF_910593845.1). Classification (GTDB taxonomy): domain Bacteria; phylum Bacillota; class Bacilli; order Paenibacillales; family NBRC-103111; genus Paenibacillus_G; species Paenibacillus_G solanacearum. The sequence goes on from NZ_CAJVAS010000023.1 coordinate 91,808, forward strand.
ACGGCAAGGCGGTGAGTGTCGTTCATGGACCGAGGCTCCTTCCAAGCGGTTTGTTGTTACTCATTGTACATGGAAAAAGGGGAATAAAAAGAGTAAACTGAGTTCATTCATTTTCCCCTTTTGGACAAATCGACAAAGGAGCGGGCAAGCCCATGCAGCTTATTGAGCATTATATCCGCCTGGTTCAACGGCTGAAGCCCCGGCTGGCCGACCGGGAAGCCGAAGTGTCGCTGGCCGAGCTGTCCGACTGGCTGCACTGCACCGAGCGCAACGTGAAGCTGCTGCTTCGGGCGATGGGCAAGCAGCAATGGATTCGCTGGCAGCCCGGGCGCGGACGGGGCCGCAAGTCCCGGCTGCTGCTGACCGCGGAGCCGGAAGAGCTTGTCCTGGCCCACGCCGGCAGCTTGCTGCGCGAAGGGCGGATTCAGGAAGCGATCGGGCTGGTCGAGCAAGCGCCGCTTGCGGAGCGGGGAAGATTGCGGTTCCACGCGCTGCTGGAGGAAGCGCTCGGCTACCGCAAGGAGACGGTGGCGGGCACAGCGCCTGCGGAAGTGCTGCGGTTCCCGTCCTATCGGGAGCTCGGCTCGCTCGATCCGGCCTTCGCGACGCGCCGTACCGAGCTGCATATGATCCGGCAGCTGTTCGATACGCTGGTCGTCTACGACCGGGCGTCCAGCCGGTTCGTGCCCGGACTCGCGCATCACTGGGAAGAGGAGCAGGATGGGAGCGTCTGGCATTTTTATTTGCAGAAGCACGTGAGATTTCATCACGGCGCGCCTTTCACCGCGCAGGACGCGGCCTGCACACTGCAGCGGCTGGCGGATCGGCAGGCGGGCTCGCCGTACAGCCCGTTGTTTGCGCCGGTCCGGTCCGTCGCTTGCCCGGACGGGCATCATCTGATCGTGCGGCTGAACGGAGCTTATCCGGCGCTGCTTAGCTTGCTTTCGGCGGCCTGCGCTTCGATCGTGCCAGCGGAACGCGCGGACGATTTCGGCCGGCTGCCGGTCGGCACCAGGCCGTTTCGCCTGTCGCGCCGGGAGGAGCGGCTGCTGGAGCTCGCGGCCAATCCGGAATATTACGGGCGTGCCGCCCATCTGGACCGCGTGGAGATGTGGCATGTTCCTGGCGTGTATGAAGGGCGGATCGGGCAGGACGAGCTGGGCTCGCTCAATTTCCGGCACTACTGGGAGCGGCGCTACGTGATGCATGAAGAAGGCTGGCGGGAAGTGCAGTGCACGGACCGCGGCTGCAAATACATTCTGGTCAATACAAGGAAGGCGGGCCCGCTGCAGGATGCCGCCCATCGGGAGAAGGTAAGCCGGCGCATTCGCTCCATTCCGGAGGAATGGGCGGGTTCGCGGCCGGAAGGGAACCAAGGGCCGCCGGCCCTTCGATTCATCCGGGATTTGGAAACGCAGCAAGACGAAGGCTTGTACGCGGAGGCGCCGCCAGCCGCCGGGAACGGCGCCGCGTTTCCGGCGGATCGTCCGCTGAAGCTGTTGACGTACGCGGGAGCCGGACATGAGCGCGATGCCGATCGCATCAGGGAGGCGCTGCGCAGCGAAGGCTTCGAGGCGGAGATCCTTCTCGTCCCGTATGACCGGATCTATATCGATGCGAGCGTAGAGGAAGCCGACCTGCTCCTGCTGGAGCAGCCGGTCGACGAAGACGAGGAGTGGACGCTGATGACCTTGCTCGCCAGCCCTCACAGCCCGCTGCGGCTTTGCTTGCCGGAGGCGGAAGGGCAACGAATCGACCGGCTGCTCGCGGACTGCGCCGGAGAATCGTCCCGTTCGCGCAGAATCGGACTGCTGCTCGAGGCGGAGCGGCTGGCGATCCGCTCTCGCGCCGTGATCGTCTGGTACCGCTGGCAGCAAGCCGCCGCCTTTCCTCCGGCGCTGCGCGGGGTCACGATCAACTCGTTCGGCTGGGTTAACTATAGAGACCTTTGGTTCGCCGACTCTCCCGCTTGGTGAGCCGTCCGCCCGTCCGCGCAGCCGTTGCGACTGCGCGCGCGAACCGGGGCAGCGGCGATTAGCGCGCGAGATCGTCTTTATCTTTCGGCGTGTCGACGCCGTCATGCTTGCCGTTCCCGTTAAACAGCGTTTCGGTCAGCGACCGCAGCTTATCAAGCACTTTGCCGTAACCGAAGCCGACCAGAAAGGCGATGCCGATCTTCGCTCCGATCGAATCGTTCGTTTGCAGCAGCAGTACGCCGCTTTGGAACAAAATAATCGTAATGATCGCGGCGCCGCCGCACTTGATCGGCCGAAGCAAATACCACATGAGCCACCGCTCCGTCATCGGCGCGTCGTAATATTCATGCAAGAGCCGCAGGGCGTACAGCGTTCCCCCGATCGCCCCAGCCATGGCGTACAGCGCGAATTCTTTGACGGCCTCCAGCTTGATGCCTCCCCAGCTTTGCAGCGTTCCGCTATACACCAGACCGAAGAGCCAAAAACAGCCGACGAACCATATCAGCAAATACAGCGCCACCGCGAGCTTATGCCGTTGCCCTTTTGGAAACATACAGGCCTCCCCCCTTTCCCCGCATGTTGCGTTCTTGCTTCAACATATGAAGCGAGGCGGACGAGGGTGCGTGCCACGTGCGAAATCACAGGCGCGACGGCCGATCTGCTCGGCACTTGAGCCGTTTTTTTGCCGCGTGCAGCGAAAACGGTATGCGGGAATGAAGACGTGAAGACAGCAGTAGTACAAAAATACGAACGGATGGAAAATGTTGTCGACAGCATTGATGACGAAATCATGCTTTCATTTGATTGAAATGGCGCTCGTTGTACATTACCATGTACTTGTGACGGCATGTTATCGTTTACAATAGGCGGCGAATGGTTTACCGGAACACACCGCGCTGCTGCTTGCATAGCCCTGCGGCAGGGGAATGAACGAATCGAACCAAACGAATCGATGAGGAGCGAATCATATGAAAATCAGAGGCATCGCGCACCGGGGCTATCCGGTCAAATACGCGGAGAATACGCTGACCGCCTTTCAAGCGGCGTACGAATTGGATTTTACCCATCTGGAGCTGGACGTTCACCTGAGCAAGGACGGGGTGCCGGTGCTGATGCACGACTATGCGATCGACCGCATGACCGATGGCAAGGGGCTGATCCGCGATTACACGCTGGAGGAGCTGAAGCGGTTCACCGTGAAAGGCACCGACCCGATTCCGACGCTGGAGGAGGCCATGCAGCTGCTGAAAGGCAAGATGAACGTACTCATCGAGCTGAAGCAGGCGGGCGATATGTACCCCGGGCTGGAAGAAAAAGTGCTCGAGGTGGTACGCCGCACCGATACGCTTGATCAGTCGCGAATCATAGCTTTTGACCATTTCGCCCTGGAACGGGTGCGTCAGCTCGATCAGGATATTGAGCTTGGGGCGCTGTGCTCTGGCAGCTTGCCGCATGTGTTTCCTTTTCTGAAGCAGATCAGGTGCAATTTCCTGGGCATCCAGTTTCGCTTCGTTACGCCGCGCTATGCGGCAATGATGGAGGAGCAAGGTATCATCTCCGGCCCTTGGCCGATAGAGACGATAGAAGATATGGAGCAGATCGCCGCCCATTATCCGACCGCGCTCATTACGACGAACCATTTGGAGCGGTGGGCGGAATTTTACCGCAATCATCCGGAACTGCACGTATAGAGATCGATGGGGCATTGGTTCCATCGATGCCAAACAATTGTGAAAAGCATGGAAGGCATCACCCTGACATCGGATAGATGACGGGGTATTGCTTTTGAAAATTATCTTTACTACACTAACGCGTTGTTGTATTATCGTATTATCGTAATAAACAAACATGTCGAAGGAGTGATTGTTTTGTCCCCCATATCGTCATCTGACCGTATCTTTGAAGTGGAGACCCGTCAAGCGCTCGGCAAGCTCAAGCCGTATTCCCCGGGCAAGCCAATCTGGGAGGTGCAGGAGGAGCTCGGGATTGAGCGCGTCATCAAGCTGGCATCGAACGAGAACCCGCTCGGCGCTTCGCCGAAGGCGCTGGAAGCGGTGCAGCGCTTCCTGCCGGAGCTGCACCGGTATCCGGATGCACAGGCCGTTCATTTGCGGAAGGCGATCGCCGAACGGACGGCGCTGGCGCCTGAGCAGCTGATCGTCACGAACGGGGGCGACGAGCTGCTGACGCTCATCTCAGAAACGTTCCTGGAGGCGGGCGACGAGATTGTTGCGCCGTCGCCGACCTTCAGCGAGTACGAATTCGGCGCCACGCTCATGGGGGCGGTCACCGTCCCGGTTCCGTTTGCGGACGGCTTCCGTTTCGACGTCGACGCGATCCTGTCTGCCGTAACGGAGCGGACGAAGCTTGTGTGCATCTGCTCTCCGAACAACCCGACTGGGGTGTATTTGCCGCAAGACGAGCTGCGCCGCTTGCTCGATGCGCTGCCGAAACGGGTGCTTGTCTTATACGACGCGGCGTACAGCCATTACGTGACGGCGGAAGACTATTCGAACGGGCTGGAGTTCGTGCGCAAGGGCTATCCGGTCATTGTGCTGCAGACGTTCTCCAAAATATTCGGTCTTGCCGGCATTCGCGTCGGCTTCGGCGCCGCGCCCGAGGACATTATCCGCAGCATTTTGCAAGTGAAAGAGCCGTTCAACGTGAACGCGCTGGCTCAAGTGGCGGCCGCCGCGGCGATTGCGGACGAAGACCATATCAAGGCGTCGTGCGAAATGAATTCGCAGGGTCGAGCGCAGCTGTACGAGGGGCTGCGGAAGCTCGGATACGGATGGACGGAGAGCATGAGCAATTTTGTGCTGGTTCATCTGGGCCCGGATGCCGCGCGTATCGGCGACGGCCTGCTGCATCGGGGCATCATCGTCCGTTCCGGCGCCGCGTGGGGGCTGCACGAATACGTGAGGGTGAGCATTGGCACGGCGGAGGAAAACGGCCTATTCCTTGAAGCACTGTCGGAGTTGCGCTGAATAGCTTAGCGGCCTGGATTCGTGCCGGGCGGGCAATAACATGCGGCTGCGGGACTAACCCGCCAGCCGCCTCTTTTTTTAAGGCCGATTCCCCCGAATACGGCGGGAAATGAAGGTTGACAAAAGTGCGGGCGTCTCTTACAATTACAAAATCATTCGGTGATCCGGGGTGCCGGATACGCATTTGAAGCTTGGGGAGGACTTGAACGACTTGGACAGCGTTTGGCATATCGATACGTTAGGCGTCGTATTGCGGTTGACATTGGCGGTCATTTTAGGCGGAGCCATCGGATTCGAACGGGAATGGAAGAAACGGGCTGCCGGCTTTCGCACGCATATTCTCGTATGTTTGGCCGCGGCATGCTTAATGGTATTGTCCATATACGGGTTTGAGGATTTTTATTCCGATCCTGCCAACTGGACGGAGGATTCGGGAGGCGATCCCAACCTGCTGGCCGACCCGGCGCGACTTGCGGCCCAGGTCATCAGCGGCATCGGATTTTTGGGAGCCGGCGCGATTTTGCAGAAGAACGAATCCATCATCGGTTTGACGACGGCGGCAACGGTATGGGTCGTCGCGGCAGTCGGTTTATGCGTAGGCGCGGGGTTTTATTACTGTGCGGTTCTGCTGACGGTCATGTCGCTGTTCACGCTGACCGGTTTGAAATACGTCGAAGGCTGGTTCCGGATCAAGAAGCAGCAAAGCGAGAAATAGACGTTTCCATAACAAAAGACGCGCTCTCCGATAAGGAGGCCACTGAAGAACTTATGTTTTTCTACAGGCGTCTGGCACAGGTTGCAAAAAAGACATCTACCTCCATTTTTTAGGGGGGGCGGATGTCTTTTTTTGGGGCTCTAAATCGGTTTACTCGCTGTGTTTTTTAATCTATCAGTTTCAATATTCGCTTTAGATTTACAGCGAATATAGTCATTGCACCTTGCATTTCCATACCAAGCAGACCCGAGGATGTAGCGACATCATACCCGTGTCCATGTTTAAGTTCACTGTTCTTTGCTTCAATTTTGTACCTCTCCTTGGACTTCTCCTTGAAGTATTCCGTCTCTTGGAAGGCCATCTGCTCCAAATGTTCATTGGATTTAATGGTTACGGAATACGTCTTACTTTTGGCACCTTCTTTGTAACAGCCTTCTTTGATTGGACAACGCTTGCATAGCTCTACATCAAAATAATAAGTAATCGCCTGGTTTTGGCCGACACCTTTTTTACCCTCTCGGGCCTTTCGGGTCGCCATGTGACCAGTTGGACATACGTACATGCCGGCATCTTTGTTGAACAGAAATTCGTCTTCCTTCTTGCGGCTTCCTTGCGTGATGAGCGGATTGAGTTTTGCTATGAGTTCAATCTCGCTACTCTTCGTGTATGAAATATTATCCTTTTCCGAATACGCAGTATCGCCAATGACAGTTTTGACCTGCATGCCGGCTGCTTTACTTTTTTCGATGAGCGTTTGTAATTGTTTGCCATCATTCTTCTCACCAGTTGTAATGACAGCCGCTGTGATAATACGTTCCTCGGTCATGGCTAGATGTGTTTTGTATCCAAAGAAAGCGGAGTCTGCGCTCTTGTGTCCCACACGCGCATCCGGATCTGCCGCCACACGAAGTTGCTCGACGTCATCTTCCACCGTCTCCTTCAACAAGTTGAGCGGCTCCAAAATTTTCGGCACTTGTGCGATTTCGGATTCGGTTTCGATGAAGGCGACAAGTTTTTGGCAATACTTAATTTCGTCTTCGAGTACGTTGCTC
>NZ_CAJVAS010000024.1 GCF_910593845.1 Paenibacillus solanacearum
ATTCACTTTATGTTACGGCCTGACCGGTTGCTCGCCCCGTCTCTGACGGGTACTTTTGTCGATGCGCTTCTGCGCACAGATTTCTCCGTACGCAGGCATCCTAGCTACACGGGGGCTTGGCTCCTCCCGTGACCGGACTTTCACCGGCTAGAAGATGCGTGCTTGGCTGGGCACGCTGAAATGAAAAAAGGTTTTTGCCAGCACCGGCAAAAACCCCCAGAAAGTTCGTACAAAATGTTCCATTACAGCTCTTTATGCGACTGCCATTTGTTGCTGTCCGGCGGCCAACAGTTCATGCTTGTGTTCCACGAGGAACAAGCTGATTGCCTGCTAAACCTCGCCCCAGAACACCTCGGTTTCATAGTCGAAAAACACTTGACCATCCTGCTGATTGCGATCAAAGATGTGCCGCAATTCGCTGATCATCGGCTCATGCTTCGGATGCCCGGGCGGAGGGCTGTAGGAAGACGACAGCAGCCGCCCGCGCAATCCCTCAAAGTCGAACGCTTGCTGCTGGGCGAATCGGGCCTCTTGCATCGTCCCCGGTTTGAAGAAAGCGGCCAAAATGTCCGGCGAAATGTTTTTATGGTTCACTTCTTTATAATCAGTGCCGAACGTGTGCAGCAGTTGGTCATACGACTCCCGAAACGGAGTGCCGTGCGTCAGCCGTGAATTCCACAGCAGGACGACCTTACCGCCAGGCTGCAAGATCCGCGCGAACTCCGCTTGCGCGGCGCTTCTGTCGAACCAGTGGAACGCTTGCGCGCAGACGATGAACGATACGGATTGGTCCGGCAGTCCCGTCGCCTCGGCCGCCCCCGCCACAGCGCGAAAGTTCGGGTCCCCTCCCAGCGCGTGCACCGCCGCTTCCCGCATCTCAAGGTTCGGCTCAACGGCAATCACGCGGCTTCCCCGCTCCAGCAGCAGTTTGGAGTAAATGCCCGTTCCCGCTCCGATATCGGCCACTTCCTTACCGCCCCGAAGTCCAACCTGATCGTACAAATAATCGAGCGCTTCCTTCGGGTAGCTCGGGCGGTACTTCACATAGGAATCCACCCGGTCCGAAAATCGTTGTTTGTTGTTCATTCACGTCCACACTCCCTCAATAAATTAGGCGATTCGGTTGCAATCGGGCAGGAAGGCCTGCACCTGCTTTCAGACCGTGCGGGTTACAGCCATTCAAGAAACTCCAGCCGGTTCCCGAACGGATCGTTCAAATAAAACCGTTTCACTCCCTCGTCGGCCCGCGCATCGTCATCCGTTACTTCCAAGCCCTGTTCCAGCAAACGGCCGCGTAGCGCGTCGATATGGTGCACATGAAACGCCGGATGCGCCTTGGTCGCCGGGACAAAGCCATGCTGCACGCCGATATGCACTTGATGCGCGCCGCACCAAAACCAAACGCCTCCGCGGCTTCGCAGCGGTTCGGGCTTCGGTATTTCGCTCCAGCCCAAGACGCCGGTATAGAACGCTCTTGCCTCCGACTCGCACCCAACTGGCGCAGCCAATTGAACGTGGTCAAGGCCCGCATAGCGAAATGTCATATCGACTCCTCCTTTGATTTAGTTTCATTAGATGAAAATTAGTTTCATTATATAAATCCATTTTACAGCAAGTTCCATACAATATCCAGCACAAATTACATTTCTTTTCTTCTGTACCTGAGCAGGTTTCGCTCTTCTTCTATTTCCATATTCAGACTATAATGGAATAGAGGTTGTCTTTCGATTTTATAGCCGGGGGTGCGTCGCAATGGCAAGGGCAAAAATCGCATTGTTTTTCGGGGCTGGCGCCGAGATCGGTTACGGGCTGCCCTCGGGAGGAACGTTTGCGCTGGATCTGTTCAGAACACCCGTGGAGGACGACAAAGCCGAGTTTCGAAAGCAGCTTGAACATATCAGCAATACTTCCCACTACGCTGCAAAATGGCTGCCGAACAACTATTTGAAAAAACGCATTCATGTGTTTGGAAAAGCGGACTTCGAGGGAATCGTTACATCGAGCTTGGAGTATCGACGCGAAGAAATGTTAACGTACCTGGAAAACTTTGATGAAAATGTACATAGGCTTTTAAAATATTGGTCGTTAGACGAAGAGGAAGTTAGAACGAAGTATAAAGAGGAAATGGGATTCGATATCGGCGATTTCTCCTACGGACAAGCGGTGAAGCTCAACAATCGATTGGCTGAGAACGTACGGCTGTTCGACTCTGATTTTTTCTCCGCTATGCTCAAATTATTGGAGACACAGGAAAGCAGGATGCTGCAGCGGATCCTTCGCGCCATTCTTGAATTGCTTATCGGAGCTTGCGGGCAACGGCTCATTTCTACGCTGAATGAAGAACTGTTCGAGTCGGCCCCCGAGAAACTGTCGGTCTTTGACGATCTATCCGGCATATTCAATCTGGACTACCGGAACGTCGGGCAGACCGGCATGGAAATTGTGCTTGAGGAGAAACCGAACCCGGTCTCATCGCAAAGTACGCTTACGGACATCATGATCGAATTGGGCCGAGTCCTTCTTGAAGATCTGTATTCGAGGGCGATGGATTATCAAGCCCTGATCGACAGTCACTTTCGCTACTTGTATAACCCCCGGGCCCACTGGGCCAAGTTCACCAAAATCAGTATCTTTCTTCATACGGTCAGAAGATATATCAGCACGCAGCACGGTATGGACGCGGACAAGCTGGCGTACGGTCCCGGCTATTATCACGATTTGGAGTCTCTATCGCAGCATGCTTCCATTACCGCGATCGGAACGACGAACTATAACAGCTACGTGGAGCAAGTCCTTGAATCCCGCCCCATCCCACCTATCCCGGTTTACCATCTGAATGGCAGCGTGGACGAACGGTATGATCCGTACTGCAATAGTATATCGACTTCCAACCCGGATGAGCCCCTGACCGACGGCGGGCATCTGGTCGTTCCTTTTATATTTACCCAGAGCGGAGTGAAACCGTTAACTTCCGTCACGATGTCGCGAAAATATGTGGAGCTGTACGATAAGTTCCAACAGTCCGATCTGATCTGCATCATCGGCTATTCGTTCAGCGGCGATGACGGTCATATCAACGGGCTGTTCCGGGCTTTGGCCGCGGAAGGAAAGCGGCTCGTTATTTTTCACTTCGGCAGCGGCAATGAATTATTGTTGAAAAGGGAATATCAGGCCAAGCTCAGGCTATCCCGCCCCGATCATCTGGATGTATTCCTTATTAACGAGCACCGGACAACACAAGAGATATGGTGGTGGGAACGCGCCCTTCAGGAAAGCCTATTGCTGCCTGTAACCTGACGAAAACTCGCCGATAAAACACACCGGAAGAGTAACGAAGCACCTATAGCATACGTACCCTTACGAAGACCAGACCGGCACGAAACCGGTCTGGTTTTTTCGTATGGGCATGCCTGCAGCTGATGCGCCGCTACGCTGCCCCTGCACTGCCGCGCATTGTTCCGCATCCCGCTCCTTCCGCCAGCGCTCTAATTTCCGGACAGCGTGGATCCGGTCTCAAGGAATGTTTTCATCCCGGAAAGGACGATCGGCAGCCCGTTTTCAAGAATTTTCGCGGTGTGGGCCGCCTCTTCGAATTCGTCATGCACGACCGTGACGAGCGTCACACCGGGCAATTCGCCATGCGCCGCAATCTCCCACGTCATTCTTGACGGAGCTTCTCCGGCTGCGTCCGGGAATGCAAGGAACTTCCAGCTCATGGCTAGCTGATGCGGGGGATCGCAAACGAGAATGACGCCTTCGGCTTTTTTCTCCCCTTGCTGATCCCATAATTCGAGCGGAGATCCGATTTCCCAGTCGGAGCGAATCGAACAGTGAAACCAGAACTTCGATGTTTGGGCCGGGTCCGTAATCGCCTGCCATACTTGTTCGGGCGTCGCTTTAATGGCGATGCGGTTGACATGCCGAGGTTTGTTATCCATAGGGATTCCACGCTCCAATTCATTTTTAAGTGATATTAGCTCCATCGCCCAAGGTTCGGCGTACTTGCTTACCCATCGGTCGTATATTTGACGGATCGGCACGGCGTTCAAATAATGCAGCTTTTCCCTGCCGACTTTTCGGGTCGTGATCAGCCCGGCCTCCTCAAGTATATTCAGATGCTTCATCACGCCGAATCTCGACATTTGCAGCGGCGCGCAAAGCTCGTTTAGCGTCTGCCCGTCCGAGGCATGGAGCAGATCCAATAGCGTGCGGCGGCTGGGATCAGCCAATGCTTTGAAGATTTCATTTTCCAATCGGCACACCTCCTTCTTGACGGCATATGAAAAAAACCGCACTTCTCCTTGACACGTTACTAATTGGTAACATATTATAAAGGTGACGTTATAGTCACATGTTATCATAAAAAGGTTTGTTTGTCAGCCGGCGACAACCAGACCGCGACCATGCAGAACCCATCCCACTTCACAATGAAAGGTGATTCGATATGAACATTACATTGATCGCAGGAAGCAACCGCCTGGGGGCGGCGAGCACTTCCCTGCTTCGCTATATGGAGACGCTGTTGAACGACCGTCAGGTGACGGTCGCGCTGATTGATTTGCGGGAGCTGCCGCTGCCGCTCTTTTCCCCGGATATGCCGGAGCTTCCGCCCGATGTCCACCGTTTGCTAGAAGCCGTAACGCTGGCCGACGGTTTGGTCATCGCAACCCCGGAATACCACGGATCGATTTCAGGTGTGTTGAAAAATGCGTTGGATTACATGAATGCCGGTCACGTTGCGGGCAAACCGGTACTGTCGGTCAGCTCCGCAGGCGGCCCTCTGGGGGTCAGCTCGCTGCTGCAGCTGCAGAGCATTGTGCGCAACTTGCACGGAGTGAACTGCCCGGAGTGGATGTCCATCGGAATGGGGTCCGGCCGCTTTGACGCAGAGGGTTGTCCTATAGATGAAGGCATACGCAGCAGGGCTGAAAGCGCGGTCGAGCAGTTGTTGAACCTGACCCGCCTATTGATGGCATCCAAAGCAACCAAAGCAGCTTTTACGGCCTAACGTTGACACATGACCCTGTGGCGTCAAATCCGGGGAGAATAACGCCCGCAAGCCTGCATCGATCAACGCATCGGCGCAGGCTTGCTTGCCGTCTTCTAGCCGGAGCGATCCGCCCGGATGCCCCCCCTTTCCCTTCCTTCATCATTAACAATCTTTATAATTTCCATATATAAATTGGAATAAAGGAATAACGCGATATTTGTCGAAATGTCCTTGTATGATGACAACGACAAATCGAAGCCTCTTGAAATATATAGCGGTCATGCTCGCCTTTCTCAGCCTGCTCCTCGGTCTGCGCTGGGCTTGGTTCGATATGTTCGCCGCGGCCGACCATCCCCGAGCTGTCCGCGGCGTGCTCGACCTGCGCGGCTGGGATTTGCAGAAATCCCCCTCCATCCACCTGGATGGCGAGTGGGACTTCTCTCCGGGCAAGCTCCTCTCCTACCCGGACATCGCATCGGCGGAAGCCGCCTTCCGCCCTATACAAGTACCGGGAAACTGGAGCGGCGCGCTTCCGGAAGACCCGGGCTCCCCGATCGGCTTCGGGACCTACCGGCTGCGCATTTTGATCGACCCGCTCGAACAGCCGGTCTCCTTATGGCTTCAAAATATAGAAGCCGCCTCTCGTGTTGAAATCAACGGAATGTCCGAAGGGGAGATCGGAAGACCCGCCGGAACGGCAAGCGAGTACACCCCCATGAAGATGTCCTTCACATCAACCTACACCGTGAAGGGGCAAGAAACGCTCGAAGTGCTCATCCAAGCCGCGAACTTCGACAACCCGTACCAAGGCGGTATATTACGCTCCATCCGGTTCGGCTCCCAGGCGTCGATCGATTACGTGCGCTGGTACTCCATCGGATTTCAGCTGGTGACGTTTATTCTCTTGCTGCTGCACGGCTTGTACGCCTGCATCCTATACTTGTTCAATCGTCATGAGAAAGCGCTGCTCATCGTCAGTCTGCTGACGCTCACTACCGGCATTGCGGTCATGGCCGGCTATGACAACCTGCTCTTGCTGTGGCTGCCGATCAACTATGCATGGGGGCTCAAGATCAGGCTGCTGGCACTCCTATGGCATTCCTATTTCATTCTGCTGCTCTTCCGTAAATTTGCGGCGCCGCCCGCCAATCACCGTTGGTTTCAATTATTCACCGCGATGAGCGTCGCGTTCTCCGTAGGGCTGACGGCCGCAAGCGCGGCCGCGGTGCACGGCATTGTTGAATACGGCCTGTTCTCCCTGTTTTATTTGGTCCCTTTCGTCTGGTTCGTTTATACCGCTGGAACGATGATATTCGGACGGCAGACCGACGCGGACAACATCTTCTTGCTGTTATCGGCGATAGGCATTATATCGAGCTTGCTATGGAGCTTGTGGAACTCGCATCTGACGGCGACACTGATCTACTACCCCGTGGACATCATGGCCGCCATTATCGGCTTCGCGGCATACTGGTTCAAGAAATATTTCCGGCAAGCCAGGGAAAACGCCCAGCTGACGGAGCAGCTGAAGAGAACCGACAAGCTGAAGGATCAATTTCTCGCCAATACGTCGCACGAGCTTCGAACGCCGCTGCACGGCATGATGAACATTGCGGAAACCGTTATGACCCGCGAGAAGGACAGATTGCATGAGCGCAGCCACAAAGACATGGAGCTGCTCATTACGATCAGCAGGCGCATGTCGCATATGCTCGGCGATCTGCTTGACGTGGCGCGGCTTCAAGAGCACCGCATCGTACTGCGGCAGGAGCCTGTGCATATACAGTCGGTCGCTCCAGGTGTGATCGGCATGCTCGAGTATATGGCGCAAGGCAAGCGGATCGAGCTGCGTATGGATATTGCGGAATCGATGCCCCCGGTGCTGGCCGACGAAAAGAGGCTCGTGCAAATTTTGTACAACCTGCTGCATAACGCACTCAAATATACGGACGAAGGATCGATCTCCGTATTCGCCGAATGGAGCGATGACGAAGCCTTTATCCATGTTGCGGATACCGGGGTCGGCATGGACGAAAGCACGCAGTCGCGCGTGTTTCTCCGTTACGAACAGGGCGCGTACGGCATGAGCAACGGACGAGGCATCGGACTGGGCCTTAGCATTTGCAAGCAGCGGGTAGAGCTGCACGGCGGCACGCTGACCGTTCGCTCGGCACCAGGCCAAGGCTCCGTATTCCGTTTCGGCCTGCCACTCGCCGGCGCATCCAAGCCGGCCGTCGTCCCGCCGTCCCCCGGCCTTGCGGAAGACCGCCCGCCTCCCCATGCCGCAGATGCCTGCCCGGAAGATGCGCTTGCGAATGCGGCAATGCATGAATGGGCGGCCACCGTCGCGGTCCCGCCGCTGCTGCTGGACGCGAAGCTGAATATTCTCGCCGTGGACGACGACCCGGTCAACCTGAATGTACTTGTCGGCATCCTTTCTTCCGAGCCGTACACCATCACCACGGCGAACTCCGCCCGCGATGCGCTCGACTTGCTCGGCACGGGCCAATGGGATCTGCTGATCGCCGACGTCATGATGCCGCACATGTCGGGCTACGAGCTGACCCGCCGCGTCCGCGAGCACTATTCTTTGTCCGAGCTCCCAGTGCTGCTGCTGACGGCGCGAAGCCAGCCCGCCGACATTTATACTGGATTCCAGTCCGGGGCGAGCGATTACGTAACCAAGCCGGTCGACGCAGTAGAATTGAAATACCGCATTCGCGCGCTGATCGGACTGAAGCAATCGATCAATGAAAGATTGCGCATGGAAGCCGCTTACTTGCAGGCGCAAATCCATCCCCATTTTTTGTTCAACACGCTGAATTCCATTATGGCGCTCAGCATAGCCGATCCGGACAAAATGCGGAAGCTCGCCGATGCGTTTGCGTCGTTTTTGCGGATCAGCTTCGATTTCCTCAATACCGGGCAGTTGGTGGAGCTGACGCATGAATTGAAGCTTGCCGAAGCCTACTTATATATCGAAAAGGCGCGTTTCGAGGACAGACTAACGGTCGTATGGGATGTTGAGCCCGGCATTCACCTTCGTCTCCCTCCGCTCTCCATTCAGCCGCTCATCGAGAATGCCGTAAAGCACGGCCTCTTGAGCCAAAATAAAGGCGGGACGGTGCATATCCGGATTGCCGGGGAGAAGGGCTTTACCCGGATCGAGGTCAAAGATAACGGCAAAGGCATCGAACCGGATAAAATCGCGCAGCTGCTCACTCCGACGTTCCGTGGAAAGCGCGGGATCGGCCTTGCCAATACGAATCGTCGATTGATCCAGCTCTATGGCCAAGGCTTGTCGATTGTCAGCAAACCGAATGATGGGACGGTCGTATCGTTCGTTATACCGGATGATACGGTGGCTCCAGCGGCTCCGCAGGATTGAAGCCGGCTGAGATTCGACCGATCGCCGCGCTGCGCTGCACCGATGCGGCAGCGGGGATACATGCGGGCTGACCGCGCTATGCGTCGACACAGCCCGCTGATGCAGACACGCTTGTGCGCGGTACGCCACCTGGCTGCTGCTTTCCGCACCTGCAATGAGCAAAAGCCCACCGCTTCGTTAAACCAACAAGACTCACTACCGTGCAAGGAGAGAACCCGAAGATGGCAACATGGTTACATAGCAAAGGCTTCCTCGCCATAATCGCAGGCACCGTCGGCCTGCAGTATGCAGCATCACTCATTTGGGACAAGCACCCCGTCCTGATTTTGATCGGGGAAACGATCCCTTTCGTGCTGTCCTTCTTCCTTCTCCGGCACGTCGCCGCTGCGCACAGCGCATATTACCGCTGGTTCTGGAACTTGTTGTCACTCGGCAGCGCTTGTTACACGCTGGCCATCGTCTCTTGGATCGCGCTTGATCTGATTTACGGTGTACAGACGCCCATTTTGAGCATCGGTGATATATTCTGGAATTTGCAGAGCATTGCCTATGTGGGCGCGCTCGTCTCCTTGCTCATGCGCGATCGCAGCATCTACCGGAACATCCGCCTTTTGTTCGACACGCTCATCCTCTTCCTCATTGTCGCGGCGGTCAGCTGGAAGTTTGTGATCCGCCCGCGCCTTGCCGATTTGTTCAGCACGACAACCTGGTGGGACGTCGCCATTACCTCCTCGTATCCGTTCGCCGACTTGGCCCTGTTTGTGTGCCTGTTCATGATTTTTTACTCCAATCGCTTCCCGTATCGTAGGCAGGTCTTCCTATGGATCGTTTTGGGATTTGCCGTCTTTATCCTCGGCGATATGTTCTACTTTTCAATGGTCGCCTTAGGCACATACGAGGTCGGCAGCTGGATCGACCTGCTGTACGGCGTGTCTGTACTGCTTTTCGTTTACGCAGGTAGACAAGCCGTTCAAACAAAACCGGAGGAGATCCGAACAGACGAGGATGGTGCCGGCCCCAAATTCAAATACCTGCTGCCTTACAGCGGCTTGATCGTGCTGCTGCTGCTCACGCTGCACCGAGTCCATTGGCGTTCCATCGATGTCATTCTCAGCACTGCTATCGTCACTGTCGTCCTCATCGTCATCCGCCAAGTGACGGTGCTGCTTGAGAACGATACGCTGATGATGCGCCTGCGGCAAGCGCTCCGCCAAGCGGAATATTTGGCGCTCTACGACCCGCTGTCCATGCTGCCGAACCGCCGTTCGTTCGAGCGCCGGACGACGGAAGCGATCACTCGGGCGAGCCGCTTAGGCGGCAATGAACAGGCCTTTGCCGTCCTGTTTTTGGACCTCGACCGGTTTAAATACGTCAATGACAGCTATGGCCACGGCGTCGGGGATGAGCTCATCCAATCGGTTGCCGGCCGGCTGTCCTCGTTCGCGGATAACCGTTTTTTTGCATCGCGGATGGGAGGAGACGAATTTACGATATTGTACGCCGATGTGGCATCGGAGCAAGAACTGCTCGAACTTTCCGGGCGTATCATCGAACAGATCGGCAAGCCGATTCGCATCGGGCAGCTCGAATTCCGAATGGCCGTCAGCATCGGTATATCCATGTACCCGCGAGACGGAACGACCGCTACGTCCCTGCTCAAACATGCGGATATCGCCTTGTATCAGGCCAAAGCGCTTGGCAGAGGACGGGCCGTCTTTTATTCCGAACGGTTAACGCAGGAATTGTCGCAGAAAATTGCGATGGATACGGAACTGCGCCGCGCCTTGGAGCAAGAAGAGCTGCTCCTGTATTACCAGCCCCAGATCGATGCCGTCAGCCAAGAGCTGGTCGGGGTCGAAGCGCTGATCCGTTGGAAGAAGCAGTCTGGCGTCATGGTTTCGCCCGCAGCGTTCATCCCGCTTGCCGAGGAAACCGGCCTGATCGTTCCGATCGGGCGATGGGTCATTCTCAACGCGTGCCGGCAGGCGAAGCAGTGGAAGGATGCGGGGGTACCGTTGTTCCATATGTCGGTCAACGTCTCATTCCGGCAAATCAGCGAGCCGAATTTCGTCTGCAGTGTGGCCGACATCCTGGAAGAGACCGGGCTTCCGCCGGAAGAGCTCGTTCTCGAGATTACCGAGGGAACCGCCATTCAAGACGAGCAGGAGACGCTGCAGAAGCTCCTCGCGCTCAAACAGATGGGCGTGCGTATCTCGATGGACGACTTTGGCACCGGCTACTCGTCCCTTGGCTATTTGAAGCTGTTTCAAGTTGAATTTCTCAAGATTGCGCAAACGTTTATTTATGAAGTTTCCGCCGATCCGGACAAGGCTTCAATCGTCAAAGCGATTCTCGCGATGGCCCGAAGCTTGAAGCTCACCGTGATTGCCGAGGGTGTGGAGACAGAGGAGCAGTACCGCTTCCTGATCGAACATGGCTGTGACTGGATTCAAGGCTATTACTTCCACAAGCCGCTATCGGCGGAAGATATGGGCCGCCTGTTTGCGGAGCAAGCGGTGATTGACTCGGGGCATGCGCGGTAAGGGGAGGCAATGAAATGTACCAGGCTCACAAGGCGGAGGAGCAAATTTCCACGCCAATAATACAAAGAACCCGCGGCATTTCTAAGCTGCCGCGGGTTCTTCCTCATAGTCTATAGCTCCGTCTACTCTTCGTAAATCTTGGTCAGCATCGCGCCGAGCTCCTGCAATGCCTCTTCCTCGCGCTCGCCGTCCACTTCCAGCGTCACTTCGTCGCCCTTGGCCAGGCCCAGGGCGAGCAAGCCGAGCGAGCTTTTGCCGTTCATTTTTTTCGTTCCCTTGATCAGCGTGACCTTGCAAGGGAATTGGGTCGCCGCATGCACGAACAGCTTCGTCGGGCGGGCATGAAACCCAGACGGATGAATAACGGTATACGTCTGCGATAGCATTATAGGTTGCTCCTTTGCTCTACAAATTGTTTGACCTCTTCCTGCGTTCCCATGGCAAGCGCCTGCTCCGACAGCGCCGCCCATTCCGTCTTGGACAGCCGGCTGACCAGCTCGCGTGCAGGCAGTACGGAACCGGCGCTCATGCTGAACTCGTTCAAGCCCATGCCAAGCAGAAGCGGAATCGCCGTCGGGTCTCCTGCCATCTCACCGCACATGCCGGTCCATATGCCCGCCCGATTGGCCGCTTTAATGACCATATCGACGAGCCTCAAGATGGCAGGATGATACGGCTGATACAAATATGCGACCGATTCATTCATCCGGTCCGCGGCCATCGTGTACTGGATCAAATCGTTCGTGCCGATGCTGAAGAAGTCGACTTCCTTCGCCAAATGATCGGCGCCCAGCGCCGCGGCCGGAATCTCGATCATCATGCCTACTTCGATCGAATCGGACACGGGCACGCCTTCCCGCTCCAGCTTCTCGCGCTCCTCTTCCAGCACCCGCTTCGCCTCGCGAAGCTCGCTCAGCACCGCGATCATCGGAAACATGATGTTCAGCCGTCCATGCACGCTCGCCCGCAGCAGCGCCCGCAGCTGGGTACGGAACAGGTCCTCCCGCTTCAAGCACAACCGCAGCGCGCGAAGCCCCAGGAACGGATTGCTTTCCTTGGGCAGCTCCAGATAAGGAAGCTCCTTGTCGCCGCCGATATCCAGCGTACGAATGACGACGCGCTTGCCGTCTAATTTCTCAAGCACATGCTTATACGTCTGATGCTGCTCTTCTTCCGAAGGGAACGAATTTCGCCCCATGTATAAAAACTCCGTGCGGAACAGTCCGACCCCGTCCGCGCCGTTCTCCAGCACCTTCGTCAAATCCTCGATGCTGCCGATATTGGCGGCCAGCTCGAGATGCGCTCCATCCGCCGTAACGGAAGGCTGCTGCGCGAGTCGCTTCAGCTCCGCCCGGCGCTCGTCGTATTGCCGTTTCTTCTCGCGGTACTCCGCCAGCACTTGCTCCGGCGGGTCGACGAACACGCGGCCCTCCGTCGCGTCGAGAATAACCGGCATGCCCTCCGCGATGGAAGCCGGCAGTGTGCCCGCGCCAACGACGGCCGGGAGCTCGAGCGAGCGCGCCATAATCGCGGAGTGCGACGTGCGGCTGCCGATTTCGGTCACGAACCCGCGAATGTAGTTCAGATCGAGCTGCGCAGTATCCGAAGGCGTCAAATCCTCGGCCAGGATGATCGTGTCCTCGGAAATACCGGACAAGGTTGCATACGGCTTGCCGGTCAAATGGCTCATAATCCGCCCGGATACGTCCTTCACATCGGCCGCGCGCTCGCGAACCATCTCGTTGTCGAGCTCCAGCAGCATCTCCACGACGCCCGACGTCACTTCGTACAACGCGTATTCTGCATTCAACCGCTCGCCTGCGATTTTATCGAATACCGCATCGACCAGATCAGGGTCTTCGAGAAGCAGCAGATGTGCTTCGAAAATTTCCGCTTTTTGCGCGCCCAGCTTCTGCTCCGTTAGGCGGCGGATGTTCTCGATCTCGCCTTTCGCCTTCTCGATCGCCTGCCGGAGACGCCCGGCTTCCGCCTCGGCATCGGCTGCGGTCTGCTTTTGCGGCGTATAGGATTGGTTGGCAAACCGGAACGCCTTGGCAATGGCGATTCCGGGGGATGCCGCAACACCGGTTAACGTAGTGGCCATACAGCATGCTCCTTTCTTGGCTTGGTTTAACTTAGATGCATTGAGCGGCCATGCTGCCGTAGCTGTCCATAATCAAGCGATAGACCGGATGTCCCTCGTGAATTCCGGTATACTGCGTTATGGTTTGCTCTACGCCCTTGTCCCGAATCGACTGTTGAAGCTCGGCCGATTCGGGATCGTCGGCATAATCGAAGTAAAGCGCCGCCGCCATCACTTTGGCCAGCTGGACAGGGGCAATCCCTAATTCATGGGCCTGCAGAGCCGGCTTCACCAGCCGGTCATTCGGCGACAGCTTGCGGATGGGCGAGCGCCCGACGCGCGTCACTTCGTCGATCAGCTGGTCGTTGCAGAAGCGCCCGATAATTTTATCGATATAGCGGTCATGCTCCGCCGGATCAAAGCCGTATCTCGCGACCAGAACCGCCCCGGTTTCCTTGAGCGTCGCCTTCACTTCACCGGCAATCGCCTCATCGGCCATCGCCTGCTGAATCGTTTCGTATCCCTTCAGGCTGCCCAGATAGGCCGCCGTGCAATGTCCGGTATTGACCGTAAACAATTTGCGCTCGATGTACGGCAGCAAGTGCGGAACGTAATGGACGCCTTGGATTGGCCTGTACCCTTGCAGCATCGCCGATTCGTCAACGACCCATTCATAGAACGGCTCTACCGTCACCGCCAGCGGATCCTCGTGATGCTGCATCGGGACGATCCGGTCTACCGCCGCGTCGGGAAAAGCGATCACTTCGGCCGCTTGTGCCTTTACTGCTTCATCCAGGTGGGCGTACACCTGCTCTTTGAGCAGCGTGCTGCCCCCGATCGCGTTCTCGCAGGCGATAATATGTAGCGGTCCCGCGCCGCTTGCAATGCGTTTCTCAATCCCGCGGGCAAGGCCTGCCGCGATATGCTTCAAGATATTGACGCCGACGGCCGTCGTGATCAAATCCGCCTCCGCCACCGCCGAAGCGACCGTGTCCGCCTCCGTCCCGTCAATCGCGGTGACGCCGTTCACCTGCAGCTGTTCCCGGTCCTGACTGGCCAGCGTCACCGTATATTCCCCGCGTATCTGCAGCTCGGAGACGACCGTCTTGTTCACATCGGAGAAAATCACCTCGTACCCGGACTGCGAGAGCAGCAATCCGATAAAACCCCGCCCGATATTCCCCGCTCCAAAATGTAATGCTTTCATCAGGCTTCCATCCCACTTTCGAAGATCGCGATCATTTCTTCCGGCGTCGACGCCTTCAATATTTGCTCCATATTGTCGTCATCGGAGCAAACCATCGCAACGTTCGTCAAAATGTCGAGATGGTCGTCGCCGACAGCCGCAATGCCGATGACCAGATGCGCAATATTGCCCTCGCCGAAGTCGACGCCCTCCGGAAGCTGCACAATCGACAGCCCCGTCGACTGAATGGAACCTTTCGATTCGCTCGTCCCATGAGGAATGGCAAGGCCCCCGCCCATATAGGTGGACAACGAATTTTCCCGCTCGATCATGCTTTCCACATAGCTCGGGCCTACATGCCCCGCGCTCACGAGCAGTTGTCCAGCCATGCGCACCGCATCGAATTTATCCTTCGCCGTTGCATTCAATTTCACTTTATCCGCAGACAAAATACTCACTGTATCTCACTCGCTTCCATTTTTGTATTGAAGAATCGTTTCAAATGAACCGTAATATAGTTGCGAATTTCCGCTTCCTCGCCGGCTTCGAGCAAATCGATCATGTCCGCATCAAGCAGCATGGCGCTAATTTCGCTGAGTACCTCGAGAATTTCCCGGGGCAGCGTGCGCGGCGCAAGCATTAACAGGAACTGGCTCAGGCGCGCCGGCGGTACCGTAGTGACCGTCAGCGGCGTCTCCAGCCGGTATAACGAGAGGGACGATCGCGTAATTTCCCCGCTCCGGGTATGAAACAGAGCGACTTCGGTCCCCGGAATGATCTGGCTGCCGCTTTGCTCGCGCTGTACCAGCCGCTCCGCTACCAACGACGCGTCCGTCAGAACGCCCCTCGTTTCCTCATACCGGCAAGCCTCGTGCAGAATAAGAGGCAGCTCCCCGCTTAACTCGCCGAGCCGAATAACCTTGAACTGCGCCATCAGGCTAACCATCTCGTCGAGCGTCGTCTTCAAGCTTAATAACTGCTCGAACGCCGGCACCTCCGGCAGCCCCTGCCGTTCCGGAATGAACGTCTCTGTGCGTTTCCGGTTCAATACCGATTGTACGAATGATCGCAGCCGTTCGACTTCGCTTTCCATCAGAAGCGGACTTACTTTCATATATTGCCCCGGCTCTAATGGCAGGTCGACCGTAGAAATAATAAGGTCATACTTGTCTTTCTCCGTTCGCAACGCTTCATACCACGATACGCGCCCGACAATTTGAATTTGCGGGAGCTCCTTCTGCATCCGAATCTGCAGCAGCTTCGAGGAGCCGATTCCGCTCGAGCATACGAGAATGGCGCGTACATCCCGCCGCAGCTGCTTCAGCCGCTCCAGGGATGCTCCGAAATGCATCACGAGGAATCCAATCTCCTCGTCCGGCACCTCGATACCCGAGAGCACGCGGTCCGCCGCTTGGCGTACAATGCCGAATAGCGCGGCATAGTCCTTTTTAATCTGATCCAGCAGCGGATTGCGAATGTGATGTCCGTCGTTCAGCCGCGGCAGCGCATCCTTCATGTGGAAAAACAAGCCTTCGCGCAGCGACCGGTCACTGCCGTAGTCGACGCCCATCGCAACCTGTACGCCGTGGATCAGCGAGCGCACCTTGTCGGTGAGCGCCAAATCGTCCGCAGGCAGCAGCGACAAATCCTCCGCCTGGGCCGAGCGCAGCAGTCTCGATATATAAGCCGACTCCGCGGAAGACAAGGCCAGCCGCATTCGCTCCGATAATAATCCCGTCAGGTACACCGCATCGGGTTCGCGATGCGATACGAAGCTGCTCTCCTGCTCTGCCGTTTGATGCGCCTCCATGGCCTTGCCCGCCTGTATGCGCCGCAGGGCGATAGACAGCCGGATTAACAATTCCGTATAGGAGTTCTCGCTTAACCCGCCGGCCCACGCTTCTTCCCAGCTCCATAAAATCGTCTCGACCGCTTCCATCTCCGATTTTCCCGCCAACTCGAATAACTGCCGATCGAGCGGGTGAGCCGGCTGCTTTTCCCGGGAGGCAATCAACTCCGTATCGTCGATGCGCCACCGAATAAGGTGCCGGATCATATTGCGGAGCTGCTCCTCCGAACCGGAGAGCTCCACCCCGTAGCCTCTTCTGCGGGTCAAGACGGTCCCGAACTTGTACACGAAGCCGTCAAGCTCATCCAGATCGCTGCTTATCGTAGGAACGGTTACTTTCAATTCATGCGCCAGCGCGTATAACTTGATCGGTTCGTCGCTTTCGAGCAGCAGACATAATACATAAAGCTGCCTTTCTTCCGGAGAGAACTCGACGCCTTCCGAGACGGCGACGAGCTGGGCAAGCCGCGCTAACGCGGATTCGTCTCCATGCAGCCGGATACCGGAGCCGGACTTCTTCAGCAGCTCGACTCCATGCTTCTGCAGGAAGTCCTCCACCGTCGCCAATTCACGGTGGACCGTTCTTGAGCTCACCTGTATTTCTTCTGCAATATGCGCCGCCGTCAGCTCTTGATCGCTCTGAAGCAGCAATTCGATGATTCGGCGGGTGCGGCTGGACATAGACATTCGCCATAACCTTCCTATAACGATAGAATGGCCCTGACGCCGGAAACGAGGTTCCGGCGCCAGCAGCCTTGATTGAAAGGACGCTTTACGTGAGGCGATCTACCAATTTGTCATATTCCGGACTCTTCAAGAAGTTGTCGATCGAAATATGCTCGGCCTGTGGCGCCTGAAGCTTGGCGCGATCGGTTAGCGTCTTATGCGTGATGACGATATCGGCATCCGTGGGAATATCGCTGATCGCCGTATTGGTTACCGTAATCTCCGAACCGGACGCCTTCATTTTCTTACGAAGTACCGATGCGCCCATTGCGCTGGACCCCATCCCGGCATCGCAGGAAAAAACAATCTTATGCACGTTCGTCCGATCTTTGTGCACCCCGCTGTCGCTGTCGGCGAGCCGATCGCTTGCTTCCGCAACGGCGGCAGCGGCTGCCGCTGGCGTGCCTGCGGCTTTCATTTGCTTCATCTTGGCCGAGGCCTGCTCCAGATCGCCGCTGTCTTCGGCGCTGCTCTTCGTCGTTTTCAGCAGCAAGGCAGCGATGGCGAACGAGACGATACCCGCAACGATCACGCCGCTGAGTGCCGGAAGCAGCCCGCCCTTGGGCGCCATGGCCATGTAAGCAAAGATGCTGCCTGGCGAAGGCGGAGCGACGAGGCCGGCGCCGAACAGCGTGAAGGTGAACGTGCCGGCTACGCCTCCCGCAATCGCGGCCAAGATGAGACGCGGGTTCATCAAGATGTACGGAAAGTAAATTTCGTGAATCCCGCCAAAAAAGTGGATGATCGCTGCGCCGGAAGCGGATTGCTTTGCCGTACCGCGGCCGGCAACCATGTAAGCGAGCAGAATGCCCAGTCCCGGGCCCGGATTGGACTCCAGCATGAACAAAATCGACTTGCCCGTTCTCGATGCCTCTTCCAGGGCGATCGGACTCAGTACCCCGTGGTTGATCGCGTTGTTGAGAAACAATATTTTGGCCGGCTCGATAATAATATTAGCGAGCGGAATCAAATTATGGTTGACCATAAACTGCACGCCGGAAGATAAAATTCGTGTCAGCTGCTCGATGAGCGGACCGACCCCGGAATACGAAATCAAGGTAAGAATGGCGCCGATAATGCCGAGCGAGAAGTTGTTCACCAGCATTTCGAAGCCGGACTTGATTTTCCCTTCGATCGATTTATCGAACTGCTTCAGCACCCATGCCGCCAGCGGACCGCAAATCATGGCCCCCAAGAACATCGGAATATCGGTACCGATAATAATACCCATCGTCATCAACGCGCCAATCACGCCGCCGCGCTGCTTGTGCACCATTGTACCGCCAGTATACCCGATCAGCAGCGGAAGCAGGTAAGAAATCATGGGGCCGACGAGCTTGGCTAACGTTTCGTTCGGCAGCCATCCCGTAGGAATGAACAATGCCGTAATGATCCCCCATGCGATAAAAGCCCCTATATTGGGCATCACCATGCCGCTGAGAAAACGTCCAAATTTTTGGACGCCGACGCGAATTCCCCCAGACGAAGCGTTGTTGTTTGGCACCTGTTGCATATTGGGTTCCTCCTGTTTAGAAAATCGCTTTCTTTTTTTCGATCTGGCGAACCGGATCGATATCATCGTAAATCAATCCGGCCATTCGAAACAACAAAAGGAAAACTACGTTTTGTCAATCATACTGTTGACAACATTTAAGAAGATTATGAATGCAGCCGGATTTCCGCACAAGTTCAACTGCTTATGGTTTATGCTTACGAATACAGAAGGATCAATGGGAAAATGCGGCAGCGGGTGGTTAGTCAGGTTTTACCGGTCCAAGCAAATGACGGTCTCGACTTCCTTCCACCGGCTGGATGTAGAAACGGCTAATAGCCCTGCCTTTTCCAGAAACGGTAAAAGACAAAGCGATGCAAAAAAAAGCCCCGAGAAGGGGCTCTTTTACTATATAACACAACCGAACCGGTTAATTTCGAATGAGATAATCGAATGCGCCCAAGGCAGCCGTTGCACCCGATCCCATGGAAATGATGATCTGCTTGTAGGCACTGTTGGTGCAGTCACCCGCAGCAAATACACCCGGGACGTTCGTAGCGCCATGACGGTCTACGACGATTTCGCCGAAGCGCGAGCGCTCCACCGTATCGCCCAACCAATCGGTGTTCGGTACAAGGCCGATCTGAACAAACACGCCCTGTAATTCGACGTGCTGCTCCGCCCCCGTCTCGCGATCGATAAAGGTGATCCCGTCGACTTTGTCCGTACCGGTAATTTCCTTGGTTTGCACATTCTTATGAACCGTCACGTTCGGCAAGCTGTAGAGACGCTGCTGCAGGACGGCGTCGGCTTTCAGCTCAGGCATGAACTCGAGTACCGTCACGTGCTTGACGATACCGGCCAGGTCAATGGCCGCCTCGATGCCGGAGTTGCCGCCGCCGATGACGGCTACATCTTTGCCCGTAAACAACGGACCGTCGCAATGCGGGCAGTAAGCCACGCCCTTGTTCTTGAACTCCGCTTCGCCCGGGACGCCGACATTGCGCCAGCGCGCGCCCGTGGAGACAATGACAGCTTTGCTCTTCAGCACAGCGCCGCTTTCGAGCTCGACTTCGATGAGCTCCTTCTTCTCCAGACGCTTCGCGCGCTGCAGCTTCATCACATCGATGCCGTATTCCTTGACATGCTCCTCCAGGCTCGCCACGAGCTTCGGACCTTCAGTGTACTTGACGCTGATGAAGTTCTCGATGCCCATCGTATCCATGACTTGACCGCCGAACCGTTCAGCGACAATGCCGGTGCGAATGCCTTTGCGCGCCGCATAGATCGCCGCACTGGCGCCGGAGGGGCCGCCCCCGATGACGAGCACGTCGAACGGATCTTTGCCGGCCAGTTCCGATGCGTCCGGAGCCGTTCCCAGCTTGGCGAGAATTTCTTCGAGCGACATACGTCCGCTGCCGAAAAATTCGCCGTTGAGGTAGACCGAAGGCACGGCCATGACGTTCTTGCTCTCCACCTCGTCCTTGTATGCCGCACCGTCGATCATCGTATGCGAGATGCCGGCATTCAGGACGCTCATGATGTTCAGCGCCTGTACGACGTCGGGGCAGTTATGGCAGCTCAGGCTGACGTAGGTTTCGAAGCGGTATTCGCCGCGGATTCCCTTGATTTGATCAATGAGATCTTGCTCCACCTTGGGCGGTCTGCCGCTGGCTTGAAGCAGTGCAAGCACCAAAGAAGTGAACTCATGTCCTAACGGGATGCCGGCGAACACAATCCCCGTGTCTTCTCCCGCGCGATTCACGCTGAAGCTCGGCGTTCGGGACAATTCTGCTCTCTCCACCGTGATCTTGGACGATAAGCTGACGATTTCATCCACCAGCGCCAGCATATCCTGGGATACGGCATCGGACCCCGCACTCACTTTGATCTGCACATCGCCTTCCATGAGCTGCAGGTACTGAGTTAGCTGTGCTCTTATCTCTGCGTCCAGTGCCATAAGTTATCGCTCCTTAGATCTTTCCGACAAGATCAAGGCTCGGTTTCAGCGTTGCGGAACCTTCTTGCCATTTCGCAGGGCACACTTCGCCCGGGTTGTTCCGAACGTATTGAGCAGCTTTAACCTTGTTCACGAGAATGCTTGCATCGCGGCCGATGCCGCCTGCATTAATTTCAACCGCTTGGATCACGCCGTCCGGGTCGATGATGAACGTACCGCGGTCTGCCAGACCGTCAGCTTCGATCAACACGTCGAAGTTGCGGGAGATCGTATGCGAAGGGTCGCCGATCATGATGTACGTGATTTTGCCGATCGTCTCGGAGCTGTCATGCCATGCTTTATGCGTAAAGTGCGTGTCCGTGGAAACGGAGTATACTTCCACACCGAGGCTTTTCAATGTTTCGTATTGGTTTTGCAAATCCTCAAGCTCCGTCGGGCATACGAACGTGAAGTCTGCAGGGTAGAAGCAAACGACGCTCCACTTCCCTTTGAATTCAGCTTCTGTCACATCGATGAATTTGCCGTTCTGGTAAGCCGATGCTTTGAATGGTTTTACTTCTGTTCCGATAAGAGACATGGATATGTTCCTCCTTGGTTTGGGTGAAATTTCTTTATGTAGTAATGATACCACAGAAAGACGTTCATATCATGAAGGTATCATGAAGAAACCGCAGATGCAAGTTTGTCCCTAGTGGGATATTTCGACGCGCTTATAGGCCAAATCCCCTATTTTCTTCAATAGCATAGACTTGCGAATGCCGGTACATTAAACTTAAAACCAAGCAAAGGGCATTCCTTCCATTTCCCACTACCGATGGACTGCGAGGTGTATTCCGTTGAGCCTTATCATCGCGATGATCATCATCTGTTCCGTTATTACGACGTTTCTGACGATCGCAATCGTGGTCAGAGAACTGCGAAGCCGAAGCCGCAAGCTCTCTCAACGCAAGGCGATTCTGGATGGCGGGACATCCGCGCAAGCGGTCATCAACTCGATCCGGTCAACGAACGCGCAGCTTGACGACCAGCCGGAAGTGCTGCTCGATCTGACCGTGACGAAGCAGGACGGCGCAGTAATCCATACCGTCGTGCGCACCGTGATCCCGATCGTTCATATCCCTGCATTCCAAGCAGGCCAAGTGATCGAAGTGAAATATATGACGATAGACAATGAGCCGAAATTTGAAGTTGTAGGCGCTTATGTGCCTTGAGCCTTTTACCGAAATACAAATATCCGATCCGGGGATTGTCCACAAAAGCGAAACGGCCTCCGTCTTGAAATTTCAGGACGAAGGCCGTTTTTCACACCGTGCTATTTACATTTTATGCTCGTTTGGCGGATCGAGGCTCACTGCTCAATCCGAGCGTCCGCTCCGTGGAGGTATGGATTTTCTCAACCAGCTCCGGATTTTTCACGAGCGACACGCCATACGAAGGGATCATTTCTTTTATTTTCGGTGCCCAAGCATTCAACTGCTGCGGGAAGCATTTCTCGATAACTTCCAGCATAACGGAAACCGCCGTAGAAGCGCCCGGCGAAGCGCCGAGCAGAGCAGCAACCGATCCGTCCGAGGCACTCACCACTTCCGTACCGAACTGAAGCGTTCCTTTGCCGGCAGCCGTATCCTTGATTACTTGCACACGCTGACCCGCCACCAGCAAATCCCAATCTTCGCTCTTGGCGTTCGGGATAAACTCGCGCAGTTCTTCCATGCGCTGTTCTTTGGAAAGCATGACCTGCTGGATCAGGTACTTGGTCAAGCCGAGATTTTTGGCGCCTGCCGCCAGCATCGTCATCACATTATCCGTCTTCACCGAACCGAGCAGATCGAACATGGAGCCAGTCTTCAGAAACTTCGGTGAGAAGCCCGCGAACGGCCCGAAGAGCAGCGATTTCTTATTATCGATAAATCTCGTATCCAGGTGCGGAACGGACATCGGTGGCGCGCCCACTTTCGCTTTGCCGTATACTTTGGCATGGTGCTGCGAGACAACCTCCGGATTGTTGCATGCCATGAACAAGCCGCTAATCGGGAAGCCGCCGATATGTCTTCCTTCCGGAATGCCCGTCTTTTGAAGCAAAGGAAGGCTTCCTCCCCCGCCGCCGATGAAGACGAATCTTGCCGTATGGCGCTCGACGGCCCCGCTATCGAGATTCCGCACTTTTAATTCCCACAAGCCGTCGCTCGTGCGTTTCAAATCGTCGACCTGATGCTTAAACTTAATGTCGACATTTTTGCTCTTCAAGTGATCGAACAGCATGCGCGTTAAAGCGCCAAAGTTGACATCCGTGCCGGATTCGATTCGAGTCGCTGCAACCGGTTCATTCGCCGGGCGGTCTTTCATGATCAGCGGAATCCATTCCTTCAATTTCGCCGGATCATCGGAGAATTCCATCCCTTGAAACAGCGGATTGCTGGTCATGGCTTCAAAGCGTTTTTTCAAAAACGCTACATTTTGTTCCCCTTGTACTAAGCTCATATGAGGGATGGGCATAATAAAGTCCTGCGGGTTGCGGATCAGATTGCTCTTTACGAGATAAGACCAGAATTGCATGGACACTTGAAACTGCTCATTCACGCTGATCGCTTTACTAATATCTATGGACCCGTCCGGTTTCTGCGCAGTGTAGTTCAACTCGCACAATGCGGCATGACCCGTCCCTGCGTTATTCCATTCGTTCGAGCTTTCCTCGCCTGCACTCGACAGCTTCTCGAACACGGTAATTTTCCAGCTCGGCACTAGCTCCTTCAGCAGTGACCCCAACGTCGCGCTCATGACTCCGGCACCAATTAAGATAACGTCTGTTTTCATTTGTCTGTTACTCATTTTTACCGTCCTAACACGATATATTTGAAGGAAAAGATGTAGGCGCTCCACAGCAAACAAGGTGCGACCTCCGTCACACATCTTTTCAGGAAAACCTATTCAAGGGTATCGCTTTGATTACGGATCAATTCCTTATCTATTATTATATGATAGTTATATGCGATTTTAAAGCCGGAAAATTAAGTGATGTCGCGCCGCTCAAGGTAAAAACCGAGAAACCGGCAGCAAAACCGCGAGAATTCTTAAAAAACCAAGGGTTTGCCTACCTGCTTGCTGGGAATGGGACATTATGCTAGGCCCTCAGCTTCCACTATACGCTGATACGGGCCTTTTCTGATCTGCAGGGTCGGACTCCCGGCTTAATCGACCTTGTAGCCGTTTATTCTCAAATGAGCATGAAATATGTCCATAGACGACGGGAGCTGATCCTTCGGCGGCCAGCTTTCGTGGTTCCAAATGCCGGCGTGCTTCAATGCCCGGGGGCAATGGATAAAACATGCCTCTACGTCAACGAGGATACCCAGCAAGGGCGCCTTGCCCTTAAACTTGAGATGTTCCAATACCGGATGCTCCCGGATGATGACCGCTCGTCCATTCACGCGCAATACTTCTTCCATGCCCGGAATGACAAATAACAATCCCACATGCGGGTTGTCTACAATATGATTTAACGAATCAACTCGCTTGTTGCCTGGGCGATCGGGGATGATCAGCTGCTGCGAATTGGCCACATACACAAACCCAGGCTCGTCGCCTCGCGGGGAAACATCGCATTGTCCGCTTCGGCTTGCGGTGGACATAAATAGCATCGGAGACTGCTTGATGAAAGATTGGGCTTGTTCGCTGATCATGGCAATGCTTTTCTTCACGACGGCTTCATGCGGGGTTCCCACCAGCTCCCTAAGCTCCTCGCTCGTTTGGACCACGTGGTTCCGGACATCCAGTTTCTCCATAGGTCTCTCCTTTATTATTCATTTAGATGGTAATACCGCTTGGCGCAAGAAGAACCTCTATTCCCGAGGCGGACTATAGCGTACCGGCGCCTACATAAAATGACTCTCACCGTATTGTACCATACCTTGCTTAGCACGGAATGACAGACGCGACCTGTATGTATACCGATGCGGCGTCGCAGCTGGCATCCTGGTGCATATGGACATCATTACACGAACCCAGGTTACGCTTTCATACAAATAGCGCTTCCGATTAACGCGTATACTTCGTACCAAATACCATAAAATAATGGCAACCTAATGGAACGAAACATGACCACACTTGGAGGTACTTTCTTTGAATACAACAACGAACAAACCTACTTCGTCTGATTTAACCGCTGCAGAGGTGTCCGCGCTTTGGTTTCAATATTCAGGCGACAGTATGGCCGTATGTATTTACAAATATTTCCTGACCATTGTAGAGAACGAACAAATCAAACCCATACTCGCTTTTGCATTGCAATTAGCTGAGAGCCATATTACGAAAATCGTCGAATTCTTTAACAACGCAAACTTTCAAATTCCCAAAGGGTTTACAGCGAGTGATGTGAATCTTAAGGCGCCGCGGCTGTTTTCCGACTCGTTTTTGCTTTTTTACTCGAATATGATGACGATCCATGGGCTCACCGCTTATAGCTTGGCGATCACCAACTCGGAGCGGAAGGATATCCAAAATTATTATTTCGAATGCGTGGCAGAATCGAAGGAATTGTTCCAAAAAACGATGGATTACGCTAAAAACAAACCGGAGTTTTCAAGTGTTCCCTCCGTCCCTTCACCCCACGGGGTAGAGTTCATGGATACGATGGGGATCTTGTCGAATTTATTCGGAGACAAACGGCCGCTCAGTACCTCCGAGATCACGAACCTCTTCTTTAACTCCAAAAAAACCGGATTTATCAAATCGCTCAGCCTTGCTTTCAGTCAAGTCGCAGAAACGGAAGACGTTCGCAAGTTCATGCAGAAAAACGTCAAACTTGCGGGGGCGGACGCCGAGAGCTTTAACGCGATATTGCAAGAAGATCTTTTGCCCATACCCGAGAAATGGGACGCGGATATCACGAATTCCACTGTAAGTCCGTTTTCCGACAAATTGATGATGTTCCATGCAGCGTTCTTAGTCAATGCGGCTCTTTCTTATTACGGTGCGGCATTAGGTTCCAGCTTGCGTTCGGACGTTATTGTAAACTACACCAATGTATCCAACCATGCGATGCAGGCCGGCGCGCTTTGTTTCAATATTATGGTCAAACACGGATGGATGGAAAAACAGCCGGAGGCCATCGACCGAAAATCGTTAGCGCAAGGTGCGAAGAAATGAGACGGCAAGGCCGTACATTTCAACTATTACGACAAACGGACAAGCCCCTACGGAATTATCGGGGCTTGTCCGTTTGTTTTTGCTTATCAATCTCTCTAATTATATACACGGTTTACATAATGGTATAAAGGTCATGATGCCCGAAGTTGGGATACCTTCGCTCTTCATGCATTCCAGACTGCCGCTTGTCTTTTATGTTAGATCTGGCTGCAACTCAAAGTGGCTTAACAAAGCCAATGCCTCTTTATGGTCAGGCTCAAGCTCTAAAAATTTTCTAATGTATTTCAACGCCTCTTCGTCTAACTCTAACTCAAAACAACAAATGGATAGACAATAATATACGGTTGACTCGACCTCATCTTGGCTTTGATGTAACGATATTTCTAAAAAGTTTTTGGATTCTTCGTATAAGTCCATCTCGAACAGTAACAAACCAGCATCGAGCGCCAGATCATAACGCTGCTCCATGACGTAGTACGATGACCACATCAACTGCATGCCTCTCAACAGATCCTGCTTTTCTTCATCGTTCGCATCTGGCAGTAGGCTAGAGATTTGCTTCGCACTCTGAATCAAAAATTCCGCATCATATTTACCCAAACGCCAAAAACTTAATATTTGCTGCAGTCCCATGCTTTCAAGATTGAGATCTACCCATTCCTTCAGACTAAAAAATTCGTCCGGACCAAAGCGTTCAATACTTCGGCGATAAGCTAATCTTGTATTGGCATAATCCATCGGTTTGTCTATATTGAAAATACATCCAACATTTATATTTTTATAATGATGGGGGGGAAATAATACTGCGGCTCCCCTTTGTTCAAAGACATGCTGGATCGCATGGTAGTTCGCAGTTAAGGAAAAGCTTCCGTGCAAGATCAACTCTGGCGGTTCTGCAAATTTCCATTGATCAAGCAAGTGATCTCCCTTGTCTGCAGTTATTAATAGGAACCCCGCCTGAGACAACTGATTTAATCGTTCCAAACAAGTTAATCCAGCGGCAGGAAATAAAATATGCGAATCTTCTAGTTCTTCCTGATACATGGCGATGACATTCCGATAGGGGTAGTTTTCTTGTTCGTACTCGGGCGCCCGCCGATACTCATAATTTAAAGATATTTGATCTAACCATTTTGACGGTTTAAGCACATCCGTACCCTTGGGATATTCGACAAAAACTTCTGCTTCATACATTTCCCCATCGCCAATGTAAAGTAATTCTTGTGGGATGCTATCGAAGAAGTAGTTGGCGACAATAATCAACGGTTGTTTTAGATCTCCTTCACTAATGGTTACGCCTGATTCAACAAGGTTCAGAACTGTATCATGCACTGCATCAAATCGTGCAAAATCCAACAACCCCTCGGCAATAAAAGATTGCAGCGCAGGATGTTCCCTCCAAGCCAAAACATTGTTAATCACCAAGTCCGTCATGATATAACGGAACGGAGGCAGTGATATCCCCGCATAGTCTCTCAACTGACACAGCTCTTGCAGCACATGGTGACCCAGACGTCCCGCTCCTGCTCCAAGCTCCACAATGAATACAGGTTCGGATTGGTCCTTATGGGCTCGATCTTGAAGAAACCCAAAGATCATTTCTGCATATGCAGTAGCGATCATCGGATTACTCGTGATATATTGAGGAACTTGGTCATTGTTCCACGCCTTCATGCCCTCTTCTTCATAATACTTCCGCTGGATGTTCCATATCGGCGCTTCGCTAAAGCGGTAACGTTGTTTGTTTTGAACTGTCATTTAAACATTAACCTGCTCTCTGAAAATAATTATTCGGTGTTAGTATTCCTAAATAGTAACATTTTCACCCGATCCGTACCATTGCAGATCTCCAAATGATGACCTTGCACGCTATTTTTGCTTAAAATAAAAAAGCCGGCCCCTTAAATGAGACCCGCTACAAAAATGTGTGTATTTTATCTAAACACTCATTGACAACTTCAACCGGCGCTTTTCCGACAACATCAACGCGTTTAGCCCGCCAATCAAGATTTTTGATCTGATCCGTTAAAATGACCCCGTTAAACAGAAACAAAACCCGTCGTTTCATTGAACGCTTTTGGTGAAAGTACGATTGCAGATCTTCTACCGGCTTGCTCATGACCCGCTTGGGGATTAAAGCTGATCCATACTAGATCTCCTCGATCTGCACTCATTTAAAGCAATTCCTTCCCTTCTACACCAAAATCCATTGCATCGTGGCGATTTTCCGGCTTGCATTGGGCCAACAATTCTTCCAATGTCGGCTTTTTCTTTTTGGGTATTATGATGAGCGAATGATCATCACCCACAATTAAGTCAACCTCCGAACCTTGGCTGACGGCAATCTTTTCGGCGATCTGGCTGGGAATACGAATGCCTAGACTGTTTCCCCACTGGAATACTCTGCGCAAAACGAAACACATTATGTGGATCGTACTTTCGTTTCACCTGCTTCAATCTGCCAAAGTTCACGCCATAATACGCTTTGGGCCAGTTCTTAATCAGC
Organism: Paenibacillus solanacearum; assembly: GCF_910593845.1. GTDB lineage: Bacteria > Bacillota > Bacilli > Paenibacillales > NBRC-103111 > Paenibacillus_G > Paenibacillus_G solanacearum. Next base: position 27,869 of record NZ_CAJVAS010000024.1, read on the forward strand.
AAATCGGGAAAGTTCACATAATCCCCCTTAACAAAAGGACTTAGCGCTCTGCGGAACCTTTTCACCCACTGAATATTCCGCCGCTGCTCCCCGTTGTTCCTCCAGCGTGCTGACAGTTCGTAGATTGTCTCAGCCTTCCGATGAGGATAAGCCGTTGCAGTAGGCGATACTCGACTCACCGCGCTTCCCGCACCACCTAAGCTTTGACTCCACACGGTAGAATGCCTGTTGGGTGCTTTGGATAAAAAGTCGCGTATCATTCGTACTCCTTCACGAGGCAATGGTTGAAACCCGTAAGCCCCGCTGATTTTAAACTTCGGCTCCAAGTTTAGGTCCGTTTCGGCAAAAAATTGGGTTGCTTTAATAAAGGGCACGGTCTTCACCAGCACCTTCACCGGAGTGCCTGCTCGCAAGAGCGGTCTAATCAGTCGACGCAGCTCCTCTGCACCGCCAAGTAATTGCCCGGTAGATTCAATCGTTCCCACCTTCTTAGCGGCCACCTCAATGGTTGAGGTTAAGCGGTTCGTAACCGACGGGGCCCAGCGCTGCCAGACCGGTAACACCTTCTCCAAGTCACCCCATTTCCAAGTGACGCGGTATATAGAAACCGTTGAAATGGGTCTAACCCGAAAAGTATAGGCTATAGCAACGCCAAAGTTTCCTCCCCCGCCACCTCGTGAAGCCCACAATAGATCGGAATGTTTCCTCCTGTTTGCCACAATCGTCTTTGCTCCATACCGCCCCGAAGCTACGACCATCTTCACTTGTTTCAAGTTATCGCACGTTAGTCCATATTTGCGGGACAGAAGTCCAATCCCGCCTCCCAGGGTAAGCCCGGCTACGCCAACGTCGGGCGCAGTCCCAGCCGGAAGTGTCACGCGCTTATTCCACAGCTTTTTGTACACACGGGCAAGCGGATTTCCCGCCTGTACAATGGCCACCCTATTTTTTCGATCCACCTTAACCTTATTCATCGCGCTTACATCGATAATAATTCCGCCATTTACAGCCGAAAAACCTTCATAGCTGTGCCGCCCACTGCGCACGCGCAGTCGTACACCCTGCTCACGAGCCCACTTGACTGCGTTGATCACATCCTGAGTTCGCCTACAAAAAACAATAACCTTTGGAAATTTGGAAAATCGCCTATTGAACTCCATTCTGGCCGCATGATATGACGGATTGCCCGGAAATACGATTCTTCCGGTTAATCGTGTACCTGTCTTTTTCCGGTGTGGTGTCATCCACTTTACACATCCCTGTTCATGGCATAAGCCTTTCTTATCAGCTTATGTAGGGACACTTGACCTAGTAGCGGCAAGCGCCTTGTTTGTATCGTAAATAGTTCAAATCAGCGTCACTTGTCGTCCGGTTCTCCTTACACACTATAACGGCTAAAAATGCGCAAAGAGGACCTCTCACTAATTAGCAAAGAGCCCGATTAGGAGAGGTCCACATATGTTTTACGTATCGTTTATCCTTATTTGTATAGCACTTTATCTACATTGTATTTGGCCTTGAGTTCGTTAATAATGAATGTTTCATAAATTTCTCTATGAACGGGGTCCTCGACAATGCAAATCTCGATTTTGGAAACCTCTTCCCTGTGGTCTTTCATGACAGATACTGTATCTTCAAAATGTTTTTTGATTCGGGGTCTTATCTTGCGTGCTTTGCCAACGAACAGAAGTTCATTCCGATCATTGTAAAACATAAAAATCCCCGCTTTATCTCTTGAAATCAGGTGAAAATCCGTAAACCCATAAATATTGCTTGCCTCCGGGTCTTTCTGTTTGTGTATGGTAACATCCGGTGTTGGAATCGTTATTTGTATCATGTACATTCACTCCATTATTATTAATTCCTCTATTGGAAAACTTGTCCTTACGTTGATTTAGGAGCGCCGTTTCCAGCGGCGGCCGGGACCTTCGGAGGTTTCTTTTCTGCCGGCAGCGTCGTTTCGATTAGTGCCCTTGCGAGCGCCGCGGGTGACACTACCCTCGGAAGAGGTGACGCTGGTTTTGGTCTCCCTAACAGCTGTCGGAGTCGACTCCTTCATTGTCATCGGATACGGATGATCCCCGATCACCGGAATATTCTGCTTGATCAGCTTCTCGATATCTTTCAGATAAGGAATCTCTTCGTACTCGCAAAACGAAATCGCGATTCCGCTTAATCCCGCTCGTCCGGTGCGGCCGATCCGATGTACATACGTCTCCGGAATATTCGGCAAATTGTAGTTAATGACGTGCGACAGCTCCTCGATGTCGATGCCCCGGGCTGCAATGTCTGTCGCCACCAGCATGCGAGTCACACCTTGCTTGAAGTTATTCAGCGCAGCTTGGCGCGCGTTCTGCGACTTGTCGCCGTGAATCGCCTGCGCGGTAATCTTCGCCTTCGTCAAGCCTCTCACCAGCCGATCCGCGCCATGCTTCGTGCGCGTGAACACAAGCGCGCTCTCGATCGACGGGTCTTGCAGCAGATCGATCAACAGCGGCAGCTTATTCGGCTTGTCCACAAAGTAGAGTGTCTGTTTGATCCGCTCCGCCGTCGAGGAAACGGGCGTAATTTCGATTTTCATTGGATTCGTCAGCAGTGAGTCTACCAGAGACGTAATCTCGGGCGGCATTGTCGCGGAAAAGAACAGCGTCTGTCGTTTGGCAGGCAGCTTGGCAATGATCCTTCTCATGTCATGAATGAAGCCCATATCCAGCATGCGGTCTGCTTCGTCCAGCACGAGAATCTGCACGTGACGCAGATCGGCGAACCCTTGGTTCATCAGGTCGATGAGTCGGCCCGGCGTCGCGATCAGTATATCCATGCCTTGCTCCAGCGCCTGCTCCTGTGCTTTTTGCGGGACGCCGCCCAAAATCACGGCACTTCGCAGATTCAAGAAACGTCCGTACGATCTAAAGTTGTCGGATATCTGAATGGCCAGCTCTCGCGTAGGCGTCAGGATCAGCGATCGAATGACGCGCTTGCCGCTCGGTCGTCCCTGCTGCGCGCTCAGTAGTTGGATAATTGGCAGCAAGAACGCCGCTGTCTTGCCGGTCCCCGTCTGAGCGCAGCCGAACAAATCACGGCCCGCCAGCACCGGCGGAATCGCCTGCTCCTGTATGGGAGTGGGCTGTGTATAATTTTCCTTGGCCAACGCTTTAAGAATGGGGGGACTCAGTTTCAATTGTTCAAATGTCATAAAATCTCCTTTGTCATACCACCGTCGATGCGGAAGTCACTTCTTGCATTATACACCAGAAACGAGGTGGCGCACCTGTATTCTCTGTAACGGCAAGTTATTCCTGTTTTCGCTTGTCAGCCAAACCGTCTATTAACACTCTCAAACCAAATTGAAATTCCTTCTCCCAATCGGGTCTCGTTGTATAAGGAGCTAACCGAATCGTATTCGGGAATTTCTCTTCAGGCAGCTGGCGATAAAACTGCTCATACTGCTCGCTCATATCGTCAGAAGAAGTAAATTGACCACTTGCAATAGCCATAATTCGAACATTATCAGCTACAAAACCAAGCACGTAATTTTTGAATAGAGATGCGGTCCATGGAATATGGGAATCTGAGAACCCGGCCAAGACAAGCAGCTCATATAACTTTTCTATCTGCGTTAGTCTGTCCACGCCTCTCGCAATCGTCTGCGTAAACAATTCAACCGCATCTCTGTGGGAAAGCAGGACCCGCCGAAATTGCTCAGCCCACTGAAAGATTTGTTCTTCCCAAGCCAAGGATGACTCAGGCCACACCATGCCTCTGCATATTCGATCCGAAAGAAGCTGCATTAATTCTTCCTTGTCTTTGACGTGATAATATAAAGAGGCTGTTTTCACCTGTAATTTATCCGCTATCTTCTTCATGCTTAGATCCTTTAATCCAACATCATTCAATACCCCAAGAGCCGTACCCAGTATCCGTTCCCGATCCAGTGGTATATGACCTGAGCTCATTTCTTCGTTTTGCCCATCTGACAGTTGCATGTAAATTCGTCGTCTTGCCACGCATTCCACCTCTTTCACTTAAAGTATATCACGAGTTAATAATCTAAAAATATTAGAAGAGGTTCGATACGCTGAATCGTGATCAGATAAGTCCACAATACGCCGATGTATGATGATGGCATGTTATCAATTATAGATATGCTGCCTTTTGTTAAAAATAGGAGTTATGTAGTCGAGTTCATATGTGAAAGGTATGATATCCTATTGAATGCGATGCCACTTCAGTTAAGACATGATATCCCTGCAACGGCTTTCTGGTTTATTATACTTGCGATCCTGAGCATTCTTCTTCTCGCCTATACGTTTTGGCGTAAAAAGGATCTGAAACTTGTGGCGTTTTATTTATTCATGACTACGCTGGCGTATATGTTGGATTTTGTAATTTTTCTTTGTTTTCGGAGCTATGAATATTATCCCCGAATATGGGATATCCCCTGGTACGACCAGGCATTTGGAACATACCTTTCTCAAGGGTTTTATGTCCCTGTCGTTGCTGTGTTTATCGCTGCTTTCCATCTCGGATTTGCTTGGATGGTTTTTTTCTCCGTCATGTTTATGGGCATCGAGTATCTGTTCATCGCACTTGGAATTTATAAACTCAACTGGTGGAATCCCGTTTATACCTTAGTAGGCGTATGTATTTTTTTCTATATAGGAAAAGTATGGATCAAATGGCTGATGCAAGCCTCTTCACGCCTTGTTCGAATCATCACGCTGCAGTGTGCAAGCTACGGCCTACAAGCACACTTCTTTGCCGTTCCTCTCATGTTTGATTTATTTCGGATTACATGCGGCTTCTTCAGCGAACCAGCAAGGGATAGTTTATTTACGCTTATTCTTATCCTTCAGGCACAGAGTCTAATCATTGCAGTCGTTTGTTTTTACAGATTTCATTGGGCAATCCTCGCTTCGATTCCCTTGCTACTTTTTGGGGGCGAACTCCTGCTCATTCATTTAAGTATCTTGCATTTAGAGCACTTTCGGGGGCTTTATATGCTGTTAGCGGCTAATATCGTAGCCGTCGTTTTTTGTTATTATTTTAACCGGATTTTGTCTGATGTTCGCAAGTAACTTCCTGATTTGCATAGTTCACGCTATGGAGTGAATCATTGATCATGACTTCTTCAAGGAATCATCATGGCTAATACAAGCTCCCGCTTATCCATATCTGCGATTTGCTCTTCTTGTTCCAGCTCGAGGCCGTCGGCTATTCTTCAAATTGAAGAAACGAGTTGGCAACCAGCTTATGCATGAAATCCCGGACGAACATCAACTGCTCCTCCGTATAGTCTGCCATGAACCGTGAAGCGCCGATCCGAATGCGCTCGTCAAGCTGTTTGTGAAGCTTGTAGATCTTCTCGCCCTGAGGCGTAATCGCAAAATGCAATTCCTTCTTGTTCCCTGGAATCGTCTCGGTCACGATCAGACCGTGCGCTGCAAGGCGCTTCGTCAACTTAGAGACGGTACCCTTCAGCAGGCCGAACCGGCTAGACAACATGCTGCCGTTCGCCCGGCCGATCTTGCCGATCGCATCCAGAACATGGAGCATCGTAGGCGTCATCTCGCGCAATACGGACTGTACCTGGGGATCCGAGCATTGCGCCAGCAGCCAAGCTTTCTCTTCGTCGTCATCCTGCTGTATTTTCGCCGCAAATTGCGTAAATGCTTCAAACACTTCCTGCAGCAACCGTTCGTCGTGAACCTGCTTCATCCTTCCGCGCCGCCTTTCATCCGATTCTTATGCTTCTAAGTATAGCAATCCAACTCCTGCCCGTAAATATTATTTCCAAGAAACAATATTGACTCACTCCATTTGTCATGCTATATTGTTTCCAAGAAACCATAAAATAAGGAGTGACCGCCTTATGACGACGCAATCCCCCTTCATGACGAATCCAGTGGTGGCAACCATCATGAACCATCGCTCGATACGCAAGTTTACGAACGATACGCTGGCCCCCTCCCAGATCGAAACCATCGTCCGTGCCGCCCAAATGGCCTCTTCCTCCAGCTTCATGCAAGCTTATTCGATTATCGGTCTTACCGATCCCGCATTGAAATACGAGCTGCGCGAGATCACGAAGACGCCGTATATGGGGGAGAACGGGCATCTGTTCATTTTCTGCGCGGACCTTCAACGGTTGACGGTCATGGGCACCGAGCAGGAGAAATTGGATATGAAAATGATGATGGAGAGCACCGCTTTTTATCAAATCGCCGTTATCGACGCTGCGCTCGCAGCCCAGAACGCTGTACTTGCCGCGGAGTCGCTCGGACTCGGCGCCGTCATTATGGGCGCGATCAACAAGGACATCAACCGGCTTGACCGCATGCTGGGTCTGCCCCAGTACGTCATTCCGCTCTTCGGCATCGCCGTCGGCGTGCCCGACCAGCAGCCGGACGTAAAACCCCGCCTCCCCTTGGAAGCCGTCTATTTCGAGAACCGTTACGCGTCCGAGACTGAGCAGCGCGAACGCGTTCAAGCTTACGACCGCGACATGAACCGCTACTACCTAGCCCGCGGCGCCAACAATCGCGACACCGGTTGGTCGCGGAAGCATATCGACTTGCTGAAAATGAAACTTCCGCTCACCGGCATAACCGATTATATACGCAGCAAGGGCTTTAACGTGACCTGAGTAAGTTTGAAGACCATCCTTTACTACCCGTCAATGTCTACCTCTAAACCGTTTAATCGCATCCTCTGTCACCGGCTCGAAGAGGTTCAGAAGGTTTCCGTCGGGATCGCGGAACAGCATAGAACGGTTCCCCCACGGCATCGTAGTCGGTTCCTTTACCCAATGATCGACAAATGGCTTCAAGCGCACATATTCGGCCTCAACATCGTCGACACGAAATTCAATAATGACAGTGCGATTATTGGCTCCCATTACGGAACCGGCGCCGAATAGCTGCGCAGTCTGGGAGTGGCCGATTGCAAGAGTGCATGATGGCGCAACGAGTTCGGCAAATACAGGCGCGGGTCGCTCCGCCGAAACCCCCATGACTTTCTCATAGAACGCGACGAGACGATCCACGTCATCAGTAATGATGCGTACAGAAGCGAAATTCACAAGATATCATCCTTCCTATTAATAGGTTTGCCTGTGTCCTACAGCCGTTGCAAAACATACTTTTTACTTATCTCCTTTACATTTACATGTCCAATTATAAAAAACCGCTACTGACAACGTTATGTCAGTAGCGGTTTACAATTTTTTGGGCTTCCTCACGAATCCGATTTCGGAGTGATTCGGGTTCCAACACGATTACGCCCGCTCCCCAGCCAAGCACCCATTGCAGCAATTCATCCAGCTGACGAACGCGTAAGACCACATCCAATCCATCTTGATGCTCTTTCATATCCTCTATGTAATGGTAGTTCGATTCCTTCACCTTATCTGCAATGTCATGGTTAAATCGAAGTCGGACTCGCAAGTGGCGATCATCTAAAGGGGTATATTCCCTTAAGTCAAAATGCGCCGGGAGTTCGAACCGTTCGTCCAGTTCGATAAGTTCAGCCATTCGGGACAACCGGAAATGGCGGATGTCTTGGCGTAGATCACACCGGGCCACAAGCATCCAAGACCCTTCAACGAGTACAAGGCCATAGGGGGCGGCGGTACGTTCGCTATGGCGGCTCCCCGTCGAATCCGTAATTTTTTTTGAATAATGAAATCTGATCTTTCGCCCATCTAGTAGAGCTCGGCGGATCTTATCGAGATTTTCCCTTTCGTTAGACAGAGCTGCTTGTTTGCCAGGAGCGAGCAATCGCAGCGACTTGCGTATACGGGAGGTCTCACTGCGGACACCGTCTGATAGAGTGACCTCGATTTTCCTCCTAGCCACATGAGCTCTATCACGATAATCATCATCAAATCGTTGCTCGATAAATTCTGTTCCTATGAGCAAGGTCACGGCTTCCTCTATTGTAAAACTGATCGGAGGTAGAAAATATCCCTCCATTAAAGAATACCCTGTGCCTGTAGTGCCTATAATCGGCACGCCTGCTTCGCTGAGCGCCTGAATGTCGCGATAGATGGTCCTTACGCTGGTTTCAAATCGTGCCGCCAAATCCTCGGCACGTACCACTTGTCTGCCTTGCAGCTCCAGCACGATGGCCAACAAACGATCTGTTTTGTTCATTGACTGCCCCCCTCGAAACGTAATACTGTACAACAGATACTTCTGTTGCAACATCTATTGGCGCATTCCGTAAGATGACTTGCGAAAACTGATAAGATGTGAACCCTTCCTTGTACTTATGAATTTTATCAATCGAAACTTCTGAATATCTCTTTAGCAACATATTGTAAAAACACCTCCAAGTTGTACAAGTATTTTACAACACTCGTACTTTCAACTTAAAGGTGTTTTAATTTGACCTAGTTCTACTGTTTTTTTAGATTAATTTACCGGAACATATTTTTCGCCAATTGTCGTTTTCTCATAATGATGATCCAAGGAAGCTTCCTGAATCTGATCGTGTGCCCAGTGCTTCTCGGAAACGTCTTTCCAGTTGGATGCTGCACCGAGTAATGGCCCCCTGCCCAAGATCTTGTTCATCATCGTAACAGCTTCAGCTCGGGTCAACGTTTGTTCGGGACGGAACGTTTCGTCCTCATATCCGTTTATGATTCCCCCTGCTTTTGCTTTTTCGATCATAGCTTGCGCCCAGTGTCCGTCGATATCAAGAAAGCTTCCGTTGTCACTTTTTTCTTCGTTGTCTATCAGACGGGCTGCAATAGCCGCCATCTCGCCGCGAGTGATTGACGCTTCCGGCTTGAAGCTGCCATCTGGATAGCCGTTCATCACACCCATCTCAGCAGCTTGATGAATGCTCTCTTTCGCCCAGTGAGTGAGTGTGACATCGGTGAAAGATAGTGCCGGATACTTCTTTTCTTTGGTTAAAACGCGAGAGAGAATCGTCGCCATCTCAGCACGTTTAATCGGGTTGTTAGCTCCGAACGTTCCATCGGCGTATCCATTCATATATGCGTTATGGACTAGTTTTGGCTGATCCGATGTCGGTTGCTGCAAGCCTTCGATATGAACAATCGTAAACGTGCTGAATTTATTTACTTTAAAGCGGATACCGTTTTTTTCGCTATCATCGTACGAAACGATTTGCCCTGGAAGCCATTCTTTTGTTCCATCGCTATGTTCAATGAAAATGCCTAAGTTTTTGAGCTGTGTTTCATTGAGCGTTGTATTTCCGAGGGGAAGTACAAGCTCCACTTCACGGTTCTGCATGTTCGTTTCGATGGTCATCGGTCGGCCTATAATTTCGACATTGTTGCTGCCGGCAACTTGGCGCATAAGCTGTTCCAATTTCACCCGCTGCTCGACTTCGTTGCGCTCGCTCTCCTCTTTGATCGGTACGATACGGAAATACATGTCTTGCTCCATACCTTGCAGCGAAGCGGGCGGGATGATAATACGCGAATTACGGGTAGCAAGCTCGAGGCTTACGTTTGCTTTTGCCAGTAATTCAGTCGATACCACCGGTAAGGTCGCTTTCAACTCATGGACTTCATCGTTGGAATCCGGAATGACGATTTTTGCCAGACTGGAGCCGGTTGCCGCTAGCTTTTCGACTGCTTTCGCCGCTTCTTGAGCCGTAAATGTCAATTCATCTTTTTTGCGCCCCTCCGCATCGGTTGTTCGCTGAATAATCGTAGTGGAGACGAGCCAGCTATCGCCGGTTTTGCCATTATTCACATTGACGGATATGGTTTCTGCTGGCGAAGATGAACTGCTGTCAGAGCCTATTGACTCGTACGAATGCTGCAGCTGTATGAAAGCCGAGATGATGGATGTCGTCATATTGCCCGCCGCGTCCATCAATTGCATGTAGACGGTTTTCGATCCATCACCTGGGACAAGCGTCCAAGCTTTGGTCAGGGTTGAGGCCTCCCACGCGCTCCAAGTCGCATTATCATGAGAGAAGCGCATCTGAATGCTGCCAGCTCCAGAACCATCGTCACTCGTTACGGTTAAATTAACGGAAGCCGAATGAGTCGAGGCTGCTCCTCCGTTAATACTCAAGCTGCCTGTCGGCTCGGTTTTGTCAAAAAGTACGGTGCGGTTGTCAGTTGTACCCGTTACCTGCGTTCCTTGGATTCCTGTAACACTCGTAAAATCAATGGTAAAAAGTATGATGCCTTCGTTTTCACTTCCGTCAAACGTGTAGGAAGCGACGTAGGTATGATTTCCTGGAGCACTAACGTTAGCGGTTCGACCTGCAATCGTTGCCGTCGGAATGCCGCCCATCGCCGTATCCGCAGTAAATGTCAGCGTAACGGTATCGCCGGTTTTGGCAAAGGCCGCGTTCGGGTTCATGCTGACCATAGTAACCGAGGTCAAAGACGGAAGGATTTCCGCCGTTGGAATAGCGCTGACCTCTTGGGAATATACGCTTTCACCTACGGAATTGCCGGCCTTCACCACAAAGTAGTAGGTGCTGCCGTTTATTAAGCCCGTTTGTGTGCTCATTGTACCGAAAACGGTCGCTGTCGGAGTTCCGCCATAAGAGCCGCTTTCGTTGCTCATGTAGATATTATAGTAAGTGGCCTGCACCACGCTGCTCCAGCTTAGATGAACTTGGCTGTCACCCATAGTTGCTCTCAAGTCAGTTGGAGCCGATGGTACTGAATGTTGAGGAGTTGAGTCGCTCACCGTTACAGCCAGCGTCTGATCCGCTCCTGCGCTGAACTTGAACGTCAGGTTAACCAGGCCAGCCACTTGAGCAGCCAAGTATTCCTTCTTAATCGTCACCGTGCTGCCACTCACCGTGTAGTCGGTGCCCGAGATTAGCGTCGCGGCACCATTCTTGATGCTATCCAGGGAATTGCCATTCAGCGTCATCGATACCGCAACATCTGCGTAATCGGTCGCCGCTGCGTACTTATCAAAGTTCGCAGTCGTCGGGTTGATCGTGCTGTTCTGCGGCGTCGTATCACTCACCGTTACAGCCAGCGTCTGGTCCGCACCTGCGCTGAACTTGAACGTCAGGTTCGTCAAGCCAGCTACCTGAGCAGCCAAGTATTCCTTCTTAATCGTCACCGAGCTGCCACTCACCGTATAGTCGGTGCCCGAATCCAGCGTCGCGGCACTATTCTTGATGCTAGCGAGCGTATTGCCGTTCAACGTGATGGATACCGCAACATCTGCGTAATCGGTCGCCGCTGCGTACTTATCAAAGTTCGCGGTCGTCGGGTTGATTGTGCTGTTCTGCGGCGTCGAATCACTCACCGTAACGACCAGCGTCTGATCCGCTCCTGCGCTGAACTTGAACGTCAGGTTCACTAGGCCAGCGGTTTGAGTCGCCAGGTATTCTTTCCTAATCGTCACCGTGCTGCCACTCACCGTATAGTCGGTGCCCGAATCCAGCGTCGCGGCACTATTCTTGATGCTAGCGAGCGTATTGCCGTTCAGCGTCATCGACACTACAACATCTGCGTAATCCGTCGCCGCAGCATACTTATCAAAGTTCGCAGTCGCCAGGTTGATTGTGCTGTTCTGCGGCGTCGTATCACTCACCGTAATAGCGAACGTCTGATCCACGCCTGCGCTGAACTTGAACGTCAGGTTCACCAAGCCAGCCGCCTGAGTCGCCAAATATTCTTTCTTGATTGTCACGCTGCTGCCTGATTCCGTGTAGTCGGTGCCCGAGATTAGCGTCGTCGAGCCGTTCTTGATGCTAGCGAGCGTATTGCCGTTCAGCGCCATCGACACTACAACATCCACGTAATCCGTTGCCGCAGCATACTTATCGAAGTTCGCAGTCGCCGGGTTGATCGTGCTGTTCTGCGGTGTCGAATCACTCACCGTAACAGCCAGCGTCTGATCCGCACCTGCGCTGAACTTGAACGTCAAGTTCACTAACCCAGCCGCTTGAGCAGCCAAGTATTCTTTCTTAATCGTCACCGAGCCGCCACTCACCGTATAGTCGGTGCCCGAATCCAGCGTCGCGGCACCATTCTTGATACTATCCAGCGAATTGCCGTTCAGTGTCATCGACACTACAATATCTGCGTAATCCGTCGCAACAGCATACTTATCAAAGTTCGCGGTCGTCGGATTAATCGTGCTGTTCTGTGGCGTCGTATCACTCACCGTAATAGCGAACGTCTGATCCGCGCCTGCGCTGAACTTGAACGTCAGGTTCACTAGGCCAGCGGTTTGAGTCGCCAGGTATTCTTTCCTAATCGTCACCGTGCTGCCACTCACCGTATAGTCGGTGCCCGAATCCAGCGTCGCCGCGCCGTTTTTGATGCTAGCGAGCGTATTGCCGTTCAGCGTCATCGACACTACAACATCTGCGTAATCCGTCGCCGCAGCGTACTTATCAAAGTTCGCAGTCGTCGGGTTGATTGTGCTGTTCTGTGGCGTCGAATCACTCACCGTAACAGCCAGCGTCTGATCCGCACCTGCGCTGAACTTGAACGTCAAGTTCACCAACCCAGCCGCTTGAGCAGCCAAGTATTCTTTCTTAATCGTCACCGAGCTGCCACTCACCGTATAGTCGGTGCCCGAAACCAGCGTCGCCGTGCCGTTCTTGACGCTATCCAGCGAATTGCCATTCAGGCTCATCGATACCGTAACATCCACGTAATCCGCCGCCGCTGCATACTTATCAAAGTTCGCAGTCGTCGGGTTGATTGTGCTGTTCTGTGGCGTCGAATCACTCACCGTAACAGCCAGCGTCTGATCCGCACCTGCGCTGAACTTGAACGTCAAGTTCACCAACCCAGCCGCTTGAGCAGCCAAGTATTCTTTCTTAATCGTCACCGAGCTGCCACTCACCGTATAGTCGGTGCCCGAAACCAGCGTCGCCGTGCCGTTTTTGATGCTAGCGAGCGTATTGCCATTCAACGTCATCGATACCGTAACATCCACGTAATCCGCCGCCGCTGCATACTTATCAAAGTTCGCAGTCGTCGGGTTAATCGCGCTGTTCTGCGGCGTCGTATCGCTCACCGTTACAGCCAGCGTCTGATCCGCACCTGCGCTGAACTTGAACGTCAGGTTCACCAAGCCAGCCGCTTGTGTTGCTAAGTATTCCTTCTTGATCGTCACGCTACTGCCTGACTCTGTGTAGTCGGTGCCCGAAACTAACGTAGCTGCGCCGTTCTTGACGCTATCCAGCGAATTGCCATTCAGGCTCATCGACACCGCAACATCTGCGTAATCCGTCGCCGCAGCATACTTATCAAAGTTCGCGGTCGTCGGGTTAATCGTGCTGTTCCGCGGCGGTGTTTTATGGTGCAAAATGATGCCTGAGTTTCCTGCTGTCACAAACATGCCTTTGCCATACGCGACGGCATTAAGCATAATCGAAGGGACGGTCGTACTGTTAGTCCAGTTCACTCCGTCCATGGAGCTTACAGTCGATCCGTCGGATCCAACAGCTAAATGATAACCATCGCCGTAAGTGGAGCCAATAAGCAGTACCGTAGAATTTGATGTGGGGCTCTTCCAGGTTATTGCGTCACTGGAGGTTACAATCGTTCCGCCGGTCCCAGTAGCAACAAAGATGCCGTTCCCGTATGACACGCTAAATAGATTAGCCATAGTGCCCGACGAACGGCTTATCCAACTGACACCGTCACTAGACGTGCTGATCGTACCGTTAATTCCCACCGCGACAAACATGTTTTTCCCGTAGACGACACCCCTATATCCATTCGTATAGCTAGAGTTCATCTGCCAGCTAGTGCCGTCATTAGAGGTTATGACCGTGTCGGTGGTCCCGACTGCAACATAAGTGCTGTTGCCGTAGGCAACACCCCTGAAAGAATTTGTTGAGCCCCATGTTTTGCTTGTCCAGTTCACTCCGTCATTGGAGGTCACAACTACTCCCCCGTTTCCGACTGCAACATAGCGGCCGTTCGCGTAAGTGACGCCATAAAGAGTCTGCGTCGTAGTTGAAGAAACGCGCTGCCAGGTGGAACCCCCTTCCACAAGGTTCATGATTGTCCCAGTCATTCCCACTGCCACATACTTATCGTTTCCGTGCGCGATACCATAAAGCGAGGAGCTCGTGCCCGAACTGTGGGTTACCCAGACCTCTGCCGAACTGTCACTGGAGGTTGCTACAGTGCCCAAATCCCCCACAGCCAAATAAACTCCGTTTCCGTAGGAGACCCTATTAAAGCCCTCCGTGGTACTCGATGTCTGCTTCATCCAGGTCTTGCCGTCCGTGGAAGTCAATAGGGTTCCTCCTCTGCCGGCGACTACGTACGTGCCAGTGCCATAGGTGACGCTATTGAGAGTAACTGTCATTCCTGGCATACTGCTGCCGCTCCAGGTCTCGCCATCCGTGGAAGTCACAATCATTCCGCCGTGGCCTACCGCAATATATAAGTCGTTACCATAGGTGACGCCATAAAAGAGCTGGGTCGTAGTACCCGAGTCACGTTTCGTCCACCCTATTCCATCCGTAGAGGTGAGGATCGTTCCATTTGCTCCCACCGCTACAAACTTGCCGACGCCGTTGACGACGCCATAGGCGACGCTTCTAAGCACTCCGGTCACATTCGAGGTGCGACTTGTCCAACCCGTGCCGTTAGCGGAGGTTTGGATCACGCCACCGCCCCCAACCGCCACATACACTCCGTTCCCGTATGCGACTGCTTGAAACCCGACATTGCCCGCCGCCTTGTGACTCGTCCAGCTCTCGGCATCAATGGAGGTGAGGACCGTACTTCCAGTGCCCACTGCGACATAAAGGCCAGGGCCGTATGTAACACCGTATAGAGCCTGGGTGGTACCTGAGTCGGGACTTGTCCAGTTTGCTCCATCACTGGATGTGATGATCGTACCATAATCTCCTACCGCTATATGCTTGCCCGGACCATAGGCCGAGCTGTAGAGGTTGTTGCCTGTAGGCAGCGGACTTCCTATTTTCCAATTGTCAAAAGAAGCCGCATAAGCGGGGGAGATCCCTGCTACAAGTAATACTAAAGTAATAATAAATAAAAATCGTTTAAGCATCGTTTCGTCACTCCTGCTCATAAAATTACTGTCGAATACGTAGGCTATTGCAGCAGCATTCTGGTCGTTTCATAATCATTGGACCATCATACGACAAACGATCTTAAAAAAATCTTAAACAAGGAATATCATGCTATAAAGACGACAATTTTCGTCATGAATTCACACTTCCAGATGGAATCCTAACCGTGATTCGGGTTCCTTCGCCGGCAACACTGTCAATCCGAAGCTCCGTATGATATTCGTATTTCAATCGCTTCCTGATATTTCTCAACCCAACGCCGGGCGAAGCCTCGGTGTCATCAGAAAGAAGCTGCTGGAGCCGATCCTGCCCGATCCCGATTCCGTCGTCTTCAATTTGAATGCAGTAGTACCCGTCTGCTTCGCTAGCTGTAATCTTTACCGTACCGCCTTCGATACGTCCGCTGAGGCCATGGCGAATCGCATTTTCCACCAACGGCTGGATAAGAAGCGGGGGAATGATTGCGCTGTACATCGACTGTGCGATATCGTACTCAACGCGCAGACGGTTTTTAAATCTCACCAATTCAATTTCCACATATGACTGGATGAGCTCCAGTTCCTTGCTGAAGGAGGTCCGCTTCTGAACATTGCTGAATTGGAAGCTTCCGCGCAAATAATGCGCCAAGTCGGTCGTTAACTTGCGGGACTTGCTTATGTCGGTGTAGCTATAAGAAACGATCGCGTTCAATACGTTATACAAAAAATGGGGCTTGATCTGCGACTGAAGAAAGGCAACCTCCATGTTGATCGCTTTGCCGAGCGAGTCCTTCATGAGCAGCAAACCCTTGATCCGGGCCTTTAGCTCCATCGTATCGAACGGCTTAGGCAAAAAGTCGTTCGCTCCCGCTTCGAAAGCGGCAAGCTTATCCTGCGTCTGATTTGCCGTTGTGACCATAAGAACAGGCATTTCGAGCAGAGTGTACGTACGGCGGATCGTTTGGCATACCTCATAACCGGACATCCCGGGCATCATGAGGTCCAGCACAACCAGATCGACCGAATTCGGCTTATTGATCAGTTCGGCAGCCTCGAAGCCGTTTTTGACAGCTATGATGTTATATTCAAGCGGAGCCAGCGCATCCATTACTATTTTTAAGTTTGAAAACTGGTCGTCTACGATAAGAATCGTATGATCGCCGGCACGGTTCACGTACAAGGGGGTAGGAAATGAATAATCCGACTCGTACTCGTTATTCGGTTGAACTTCGGTTTTGTTGACCTGTTTCGTGCTGACCGGAGCTTCGGCGGAAGGGAGGCGGAACGTGAATACAGTCCCTTCGCCTTTCACAGAGGCAACCGAGATGTCCCCGTTCTGCAGCTCAAGGAGCTGCTTGACAATGGAAAGTCCAAGCCCGAAGTTTTGTCCTCCGGCATGATCGAATGTTCGAAACGGTTCAAAAATATGCTCAAGCTCCTGCTGATCGATTCCTGCTCCGGTGTCTTGGACAGAAACTTCGATGTTTCCATCCTTATACGCGGCCGCTACCTCGATGCTCCCATATTCCGTATGCTTGATCGCGTTATCGAGCAAATTGTTCAAGA
Source organism: Paenibacillus solanacearum (assembly GCF_910593845.1). Lineage (GTDB taxonomy): Bacteria > Bacillota > Bacilli > Paenibacillales > NBRC-103111 > Paenibacillus_G > Paenibacillus_G solanacearum. Next base: position 44,440 of record NZ_CAJVAS010000024.1, read on the forward strand.
TTTGTCGAAAGCGGTTCTCATCCGCATAAACATGAGGTAAACCCTCAGGAACATGGTTTACTAAACGAACGTTTTTATCGGCAGTCGAGAAAGAAAAGATCCGCAAGACGAGATCCACCGTCGAACGAACCTCAACCGGTACGGGCTGCACAATCAAGTCGCCCTGCTTGAGCTTGGACAAATCCAAAATATCCAGCACGAGCTGCGAGAGCCTTTTGCTAACAGCCAGGACAAGCCCCAGCTTTTCCTGCTGTTCGACAGGGAGCGGATTATGCTTGTCATCCAGCATCGATTGCGAAATGGTGATCACGCTATGCAGCGGAGTTTTGAATTCATGCGACGTTCTGGAGAGAAAGTCGTCCTTTAATTGATCGGCTTTCAGCAGTTGGACGGAAAGCTGCTCGATCTTTTTGAAGGCGTTGGAAAACCTGTGTGATATGAGCAGGGCAAGCATCAGCAGGAAAATAATGACCTCAACAGGCACAAACGAATGCAGAGGCACGTTGGAATATACATTCGTGCTTTGAAGCATCGAATGATAATTTAAGGCAATGGCGGCAATAACCAGATACAGGCTCCCCTCTACACGGTGAAAAGCAGCCAGCACGAAAACGTACGTCGCGTAAAGAAAGGGAAGGGTGGCATACGCTGTCGTTAGATGCTGCAGGGTTTTGTTATAGGGCACATCAATAACCCCCGCTGCCCATATCGTCAGGAATAAGCCGAATCCGATTCCTGTATACACGAGCCGTTTGGAGCTAAAGGGGCGAAATCCGGTATAAATGTACAGCAGCAGCATCACGCCTGCCGCAAAAACGGAAATCGTCTGAACGCGAATGTATAGCCAGTACGGAACATCGTCGAATAGTACAAGCAGCAGCCTTTCTCCGCGTGTCGCCAAGAACAGAGAAATACAAATACACAGTAATCCGAATACAAGCAGCGACCGGTCGCTAGTACGCTGGGTATACAGGCCGATAAAATACAAGCCCATAATAAGAAAGCTGCAAATGGAGATCAAATCGTGGGCAAACGCTTGATCGCGTAAGCTGGAAATTTGCTCTGAATAACCGAATACAATCGAATTGATAATGCCGCTACTGACTTTAAAATCAAAGTTCGCCGCTTGAACGATCATTTCGTTCCATCCCGACCTCAAGGGAAAATAGCTGACGTACGGCTTGTTGCCTGCCTGATACGCCGGTTCGTTCGCCGCTTCGCCGCTTGCGCCGATCTCTATACCATTCACGAAGATGCGATTGGCCATCTGAATGGATGAAGTCTTGAGTCCATAGGTTTTATCCGTTTCCGCTACTCGGATTTGCAGCCTGTAGGTGACAACGCCAAACGTATCCGTATGCTCGGTCCATGATCCGGGCACTTGAAGCAGCGTCCGCGTCCAAGCAGGGGAATCGTCCGAGCCGTGGCTGGCTTGAAAATCCTCAGGACCGAGCAAAGCGCCAGGGTAAAACTCCCATTGGCCGTCCAACGTCACATCGCCATCCTCCGCAAAGTTCCAGTCCGTCAAATCCATCAAGCCCTGGGAGGCGGTGGGCATGTTCGCGGGGATTGATCTGAATACTTGAAATAGAAGTCCATAGGTAGCTGCCAACAGAATGAAGGTGACGGCCGCTGCCGCCAGTTTCTTAGTCATCACGTTCTCCTGACCTGCCCGGAGCAATGCTGTTGAAAAGCCGGACAGTCTCCTCTTCCAGCTCCAAGCCCAGATTCAGCCGAACCGATTGGTCCAATTGCCGATACACTTTGACAGCCTCGCTTCGCTTTCCCATGTTGATGTAGAGCTGGATCAGTTCACGGCCATCCTTCTCGGAATCCGGCGCAAGGGTCAGAATACGCTGCAAGCACTCTGCCGCAAGCGTCAAGTTTCCAACTCGCTCAAAATGAGCATACATCGTCCGTAAGGTACCTACATACTTCGATTGAAGCTCTTCCCGCCGCCATATAACCCATCTGGAATCGATATCCTCCAAGTATTCCCCTGCGTGCAGAGACGTCAACCGTTCATAGTGGGACTCGTTTATGCCATCTCCCGCTAACACCTTGTCAGCCATCGAGGAAAATTCCGACACATCGCTGTCCAAGCCGCTCATATCTATAGCGTAGCCTCTGCCCATCTTATTCACGCTTGCCGGAATGCCGTAATCTTGAAAGCTTTTCCGCAGGAAAGAAATACACGTATAAAAATAGGTTCTGGCATTCTTAAGCTCGGATTCCGGCCATATGGATTCGATCATAGCGGCGGCGTCTACGTATTTGCCCTCCTGTTGGACCAAAAAAGCGCAAAGCTCCTTGACCTTGTTCGTTTTCCAAGGCAGCAATCCTGTTTCCGTATGTATATGAAACCCACCGAAGCATTGAACATAAGTGCGCGCCGCCTTCATGGAAACGTCAGTGGGAGCATCGGTTTCTACTTCCAGTTCCAGTTTCACAAGACGTGAAGCTGTCTCTTGCAATCTTTCGATCGTAAAGGGCTTCAAAAAATAGTCCACGGTATGGATTTCAAAAGCCTCCAGCGCATATTCCGAATATGCCGTCGTAAAAACTAGCTGGATGCGAGGCAATGCCGCCTTAATTCGTCTCGCAGCCTCTATACCTAACATGCCGGGCATTTGAATATCCAGAAACACGACATCAGGCTTCAACACTTCAAGCGCATCCAAAGCTTGGAGAGGATTCATAAATCGCCCTGCTATAGTGAAACCGCCGATCTGGTTCAGCAAAATACCCAATAAATCTAAAGCGCTCTCTTCATCATCGATAAGAATCGCACGTATCATACCGCTCGCCCCCTTCCTATGAGCTTCTAGCTTCCCTATATTATGATACTATCGGTTAATCTAAAGCAATTTAGTATAAGTAAAGAAGACAAGGTACAATCCCTTCTGATGGATCCATACCACTGGCGGTGATGATGTTGTGGCTTTAACCGTAGGAATGCGGCGCGGAGAAATGCATGGAGCTAGAGGCCATCAATTTCGTACAGCAAAGACCCCATTATTATTGATGGGGCCCTTGCTTCTGCTCTTTACGTTCAAAATGATGGTGCAGCCTATAAAGGCAAATTTATTTTGTCCAGTGATATAGGATAGACGATGCTCATGAGCGGGCTCAATTCTTAGACTAAACATCCCATCCTCGAAGCGAGTCATGCTCCCTTTATTGTAGATGCCGGATGCATTTTGCATACCAGCAATCAACTCATCAGCTAGATTTTCTGTAATGAGTTTGACATTAAGCGTTGTCGTCTATTTTTAGCCATCATTTATGATACGGTTCTCCGCGCTGTCTGTAACGGCAAGTTTTTAATATAGTCATTAAGGAAATCCAATTTCTTTATTAATGAAAATTAATTTCGCTATTCACACATTAAGTACTATTTTATTATTGATCTAAGTAGCCAAGATCTGATAGCCCTATGCTTGAATATAAATCACCTATACAATAGGAAGTGATTCGCTTTGCACCACTTGCTGGTTTCAGCAAACCTTTCTTTAACCATTCTTTTGTCCAGTTGGTTGCTGTTCTCCCAGTTACTTGAAAGGCCTCTGCAATATCTCCAGGCTTTATTAAGCCGTTATTTTTAATTAACATACGTAGCAATACTATCTCTTTTGGCTCAAGTTTCCCTATTATAGGATGAATTAAACTCTTGCTATTTTTATGGGCAGAAATCGCCACTTGCTCGAAGGCATATGCCATGATTCGTGTAAAGTATTCGATCCATGGTGATAAACTCCGCGGGTTGTTTCGACCGTCATAATATAAAACAGGCAACCCCATTTGTATGTTTTTATAGTAGCCTGACAAATCTGCAAAATAATATTCCTCCATTGAATTAAATCCTCTTAAATTGTAACCTCCGGTAGATAGTATATAGGATGCCAATGCCCTAGAAGTCCTCCCATTCCCATCTTCAAAAGGATGAATGGTCAGTAATTGATATGCCGCAATAGCTGCTTTAATCGGAACAGGGAGTTCTTGCTCTTTGTTAATCCAATCCACTAGATCAACCATTAACTGTGGAACGTCTGTCCATTCAGGGGGGATATATTCAGGCTGTTTGGTCTCAGCATCATAAACTGCAAACAGTGTTCCAGGAGGTGTCTGTCCTCTATAAGAGCTTGTTACTGTTTTTCTACCAACTCCTGTTCTTTCAATAATCGCGTGCAATCGTTTAATAAATGGTTCATTGATTGGGTATTTTAATTTTCTTGCTGTATTTAAAAAGGACAGTGCATCCCAATAATTCCTAACCTCTTCTTCTGCCCTAATTCGAGAATTATCACGCTTTGCTTTTACAACTTGTGAAACCTGCTCAATACTCAACGGATTACCTTCTATCCTCGTTGAATAATGAGTCATTTTTAATCGTGCCTTTTCTCTAAGTTCTTTTTCAACATCAGCAGGAATAGGCAATATATCAACAATTGCTTTCGAGCGCTCTATTGACATTAAGTCCCTGATCATTAAGTTTGTATATTCAAATTTTGGAGAGTACATTTACTCATCAGCTCCTCCCAATGGTTTCTTCTTAATTCTAACACAAATAGGGAAGTGAAATTTCGTTGTTTTCAGTATTAACGAAATGCTTTTTACCTAAAACTTGCCGTCACTTATGATACGGTTCCCCCCGCATAATCTTAAACGCGCGGTACACCTGCTCCACCAGCACCAGCCGCATCAGCTGGTGCGGCAGCGTCATGCGCCCGAACGAGAGCTTCAGTTCAGCGCGAGCCAGAACCGCGGGGGCCAGCCCGAGCGAGCCCCCGATTACAAACGCCACGTGGCTGCGCCCGTACGTAGCCAGCTCCTGCACCTGCCGCGCGAGCTCTTCGCTCGATAGCGGCTTGCCGTCAATCGCGAGCGCGACGACGTACGCGTCGCTCTTGATATGCGCGAGGATACGCTCCCCCTCGCGCTGCTTCACGAGCGCCTCTTCGGCGGCGCTCATCGTCTCCGGCGCCTTCTCGTCCGGCACCTCCACCATCTGCACCTTGGCGTACGGGCCAAGTCGCTTGACATACTCGGCGATCCCTTGGACCAGGTACGCCTCCTTCAACTTCCCCACTGCGATGATCTGTATGTGCATCGCCAACTCCCCTTTCTGCCGCCTTCTGAGCCTTCTTATATCGATCATCGGTATTACTCGGCAATACTTCGTACCACCATGCCCTGACCCGCTTTTCGCAGCTTCCTGTCTAATAACAAAAGGAGAAGGCCGCCCGCTCGAATCACAGGCCTGCCTTCCCCTTCCACCTTCATTCACACGACCAGGAAACGTCCCCGCTCCGCACAGCGTTCGCAATGTGCTGGAGGCTCCCATGCGGTGAACTTCACTTCCTCCAAATCGACGATATCCGGCGCTTCTTCATATTCATCGACGAACATGTCGATCGCCAGCTCCAAGTGCTCTTTACAAACAACGTGCATGCTGTACCCCTTTTCATACGTTCGCCCGATGACAGGCAGCGCTTCCTGCGCCAACACCCGGACATAGCCAAACCGTGGAATCGTTATTTCTATTGTAGCCGAAAATTCGGCATCTTAACTATATGTTGCAGCGATCATGCCGCCGCTACTTATCCGTCACTTCGCCGAGCGTAAGCTGCACGGTCGATTTCTTCGATCCGCGGTAGAACGTAACCGCCAGCTTGTCGCCGACTTTCTTGCTGCCATATATATACTTGCGAAGCGCGAGCGTACTGTCGACCGCCTTGCCGTCCAACTCCACGATAACGTCGCCGCTCTTGAACCCGGCCTCCTTGGCAGGGCCGACTGCATCGATAACGATAATGCCGCGCTTGACGCCTGCCGGCAGCTTCAAGCTATCCGTTCCGGCAAACGATTGCAGGTTCTGTGTTACGACGCCGATGTAAGGCCGCTTCACTTTATGATCGGTAATGAGCGATTGAATAATGACCTTGACCTGATTGATCGGGATTGCAAAACCGAGCCCCTCGACGCCCATATCGGCCACCTTCAACGTATTGATGCCGATGACCTTGCCGTCCAGGTTGACCAGCGCGCCCCCGCTGTTGCCTTGATTGATCGCCGCATCCGTCTGGATGACGTCCATCTCCCAATCCGGCTCGCCTTCGCGTCCGAGCGACACCGGAATCGTGCGGCTCGGCCAGCTGATAATGCCCTTCGTCACGGTCGGCGTGTAGCTGAGGCCCAGCGGGAACCCAACCGCAATCGCCGTCTCCCCGGCTTTCAACCCGTCGGAATCGCCGAATTCGGCAACCTGCTTCAGGCCGCTCCCGTCCGTCTCCAGCACGGCCAGATCCGTAATTTGATCGCGCCCGATCAGCGTCGCCTTCCGGCGTTCGCCTGCGACCGTTATGACGTCCAGCTGGGTAAACCCCTCGACGACGTGGTTATTGGTGACGATCCGGACTTTATCACCGTTACGCTCGAAGATGACGCCGGAGCCGAGTCCCATCGCCCCGCCGCGGGCCGTTTCTTTCTCGCCTTCCCGTTTGGAGCCGAGGATGCTCACGACCGTTGGAGACACCTTCTCCGCAGCGACGACCACCGAATCGCTCATACGCCGCTCCGTGCCTCCGTCCGCTGCCGACGCCCCCGAAGACGGAGGCGCCATAGCGGTGACGGCTACAGGCTCAGCCGACTTCTCCGCCGAACCGCCGCCAATCAGCAGGAACAATACAGCCATGGCCACGGCACCGCTTGCCGCCGGAAGCAGCCAGCCCGGAAGCTGACCAGGGAACCTTCGGGGCATTCGCCACGTATCCCGCCGCGATGCCTTGGTCGAATAAAAATCGTCGTCAAACAAGCTCATGTTCCCCGCTCCCCTCTAACTTGCCACACCGCTGCTTCCCGATACTAACGCTTCCTCTATTGTACCTCACAAACTGGCAAACTGCGAAACCAAATCGCCGAAAAAAACTTTGAAAAATCAGGAATGTTTTTCATAGCGCAAGACTAGAATAGAATCATAGCTCCTTCGTTCGCCAATCCGGAAAACGTACCGACCGAGCGCACGGAACAACATAAAGCTGTGAAGGGATGAAAGCAATGAACATGAATGCAAACCGGGTTTCCTCACATCTGGAACAAATCGAATGGATCGGCAAGCTGGCCGACCTCAAAGAAGCGCACTACCAGCAGTCGCTGATGCTTAGCGCCGTCATCGAGCTGCTCGTGGAGAAAGGCATCCTCTCCGCGCAGGAAATCGCCGCCAAAGCTCATGCCCTCGAAGCGGCCGATACGGCCTCCGCCTCCGCTGTACTGCCATAAAGCCGGTCATCAGACAGCGGCGCCCTTACTCCTCATCCAAACGATCCCACATCGTGGCTCGATCGTAGTATGTATCCATCAGCTTCGGCCGGTGGTCGTCCGGGTTCAACCGTTCCTCTAACATATTATTCACGGTGAGCCTGGCCAAATCCATCAGATTGTGATCCCGGCTCAGATGGGCCAGATACACCCGCTTCGTCTTCGTCGTCATGACGTCGAACAGCCCGATTCCGGCCGCTTCGTTGGACAAGTGGCCGACATCGCTCAGGATGCGCCGCTTGATGTTCCACGGATATTTGCCCATCCGCAGCATCTCGACATCGTGGTTCGATTCCAGCACCAGCGCGTCGCTGTCCTGGATCTTCTCCTTCACCTTCGAGCTCATGTAGCCCAAATCAGTGGCCAGGCTCAGCTTCTCCTCGCCGTCGTAAAAGCAGTAGCCGACCGGCTCCGCCGCATCGTGCGAAATGCCGTACGACTCGACCTGGAGCGAGCCGAACTCGCGCATCTCGCCGGTCTGCATCACGCAGCGGTTCGCTTCGGCAATATCGCCGATTTGCTGATCAAGCGCCGCCCATGTTTTCTCATTCGCATAGATCGGCAGATCGTATTTGCGCGCGATCGCGCCGAGCCCTTTAATATGATCCGCATGCTCGTGCGTGACCAGAATCGCATTCAGCTCCGCGGCCGAAGTCCCCCGCTCCTTAAGCAGCTGCTCCACCTTCTTCGCACTCAGCCCCGCATCGATCAAGACCTTGCCCTCGTCCGATTCGACGACCATCGCATTGCCGGTCGATCCGCTTGCAAGTACACTAAACCTTATGCCCATTCCCCAAAACTCCTTACTTGCTACTTTTTGTTGCGCTGCGGCTCTTCCACCGCTCCGTTAAACGCATGCACGAAATATTGGTCGCCGCTCGCCAGCGTCACCCGCCACGAGGGCCACATATTCAGCGTCTGCGAATTATACACCTGTCCGTGATAACCAAGCTGCACGCCCGTAATGATCGAACCCGACGGCAAAAAGTTCTCGATCAGGCTGCGCAGCGCGATATACGCAGAAATGACTTTCTGCTCCTTCTGCTCGCCCTCGGACTGCACTTCCACATATCCTTGCCGGTATGTGCTGATCATGCCGCTTTTCTCGTACAGCTCGATCTGTACTTCGAACATCGGCAAATTGCCGTACATTTGATGGAAGACGTACGTCCCGTTCATGCTTTCCAGCGGGTCCCATTGATAAGCTTCGATTTTGGCGATGCCCGTTCTGCCCAGCAGATCCTTTATCGCACCTTTATTGATGAGCGGATCGTACTTGAACGGCGTTAGCAGCAGCATCGGCTTGCCCGGTGTCAGCTTATCGTCGAACTTGGCGACGATCTCCTTCAGCTTCGGCACATCCTTCGGGATGTCTGAAGGCACCTGAATGTTTTTGCTCTTCAGCAGCCTCTGGATTTCCTCTGCGGCGCCATTCGGATTCGCCTCCTGATCAAGCAGGTCGGAACGGCTGGACCACAGCTGGAAGCCGAGCACTGCGTTCAGCAGCAGAAAGGACAATATTAAGATCGTCTTTGCCCGGCCCCAATCCATCGCCGTCCCTCCTTATTCCAGAAATTCATAGGTGCCGTCCCGCAGCTCCACGGCCCACGCCGGCACCAGCTCGATCGTTTGGCTCATCACGACCGGCCGGTACGCGGGGAATACGCTGTAGAACTGCGTCTTTTGCGTGCTGAACTGCTTCAGCAGCTCGTCCAGCGCTTCGCCGCCTGCGAGCTGAACCTCGGTTCGAATCATATTGCGCGGGTCCGGCGTCATAATGGAGCGCTCATAGCTGGATACGATCCCTTTTTGCAGCGTGATCCGGATAAACCCGATATTTTCCGAACGCGGATTAATGATCGGGAACGAGTCGTAATACTGCCGGAACAGAAATGCCTGGCTGCTGAGCAGCAGACGCTGCTGCGGCACCTTCTGCACCGAGTACGTTCCGTTCCAGCCGCCGTGCTGGTTAATGAACTGAACGGCGGACAGCAGATTCTCGCGCATGTCGAACTTGTTGTCCGGCGAAGGCGCCACGGGGTCGGAATACGTCATCCAGTGCTGCTCGTTTTTCAGCTGCAGCCCCCGCTTCCCGTCCGTATAAATTTCCGTGCCGTCCCGCTCCATCAAGTTTCGCGTAATCGCCGGGTCGACGAAAAACGTCAGCTTCATCTGATCGACCGTAAACTGCGTGTAGCCCATCTTATAGCTCGATACGTTGATCGGCTTCATAGGCAAATAGTAATCGCCAGCCGTCACTTTATACGGCGTATAGTCGGCTTCAACGGTTGCGAACCGTTCAATATCTTTGGTCGTGAAGTTCGCCTTGACGACCTCATAGACGGTGTTGGCCGTGTCGGTAAATAAAATCGTGCGCACTTCGTTCGTATCCTTGGCAAAGATCCAGATGCGCGTAATCAGGTCGGTATCGCTGGGCAAGTCGCCCTTGAGCTGCATCGTCCGCTGCAGCACATGAAGCGGAAGCCCGTCGCGGAATCGCACCTCCACGCCCTGCTGCTTGCCGCGAACATCGTCCCAGTTCAAGTTTAGTGCGCTCGTCGTCGTCTTGCGGAATCCTTCCAGAAAACGCTGCTTTACCGTGTCCCATATCTCGTTGTACTTCGCGCTGTTCGGGTAGACGACGCTGTGCTGCTCTTTGCCCAAATGAAGCACGAGCTGGTCCGGGAACAGCATGTCGTCCAGCGCCCCTTGCGTACCGAGCAAGTCTGTCTTGACGTATTCGTCCGGCGTCACGGGATCGAACTTCGGATAGCTGTAGGCAAGCAAGTAACTTTGCAGTAAACTCAAGAACACCAATATCGTCAAGGCGGCTGATTTCAGCTTCTCGATCATACGGCGGCTTCCTCCTGCTGATAAGGCAATGTAAACGTCACGCGCGTCCCTTGTCCGAACTCCGAATCCAAATGGATCGTTCCGCCGTGCGCTTTTACTATTTCCCGGGCAATCGACAGGCCGAGGCCTGTTCCTCCCATACTGCGCGAGCGCGCTTTGTCCACCCGGTAAAACCGTTCGAAGATCCGGTTCAAATCTTTGCGCGGAATGCCAATCCCGTTATCCTGCACACAAATTTCAAGCTGCTGCGGGTCCGGCCTTCCCGCGATAATACGAATATGCCCGCCCTCCGGCGTATACTTGATCGCATTGGACACGAGGTTGTCGAGCACCTGATCGATGCGGTCGCGATCGAGCATAATGTACATAACGCCCGGTGCGACGTCGATATCAATCGCGATCGATCGCTGCTCCAGTTGGAACGAGAATCGGTCGGCCACTTCCTCCAGCATTTCGACCACATCGGTCGGCTCCTTATGAAGCGTCGCCTGCTTGGAATCGAGCCGGGACAGCTGCAGCAGGTCGGTGACGAGACGGATCATCCGCTCCGTCTCATTGCGCGCTACATTGACGAATTTGCTTGCAAGCTGCGGCTCCTCCAGCGCCCCGTCCTCCAGCGCCTCCAGGTAGCTCTTGATCGTCGTCAGCGGCGTTCGCAGCTCATGCGACACGTTGGCGACGAATTCGCGGCGGGACTGCTCCAGCTTCTCCTGGCCGGTGACGTCCTGCAGCACCGCGATCGTTCCGGTCGAACCATATCCTTTGCCCCTGCTGTGAATGCCGGTATACGTGACGCGTACATACAGCGGCTCCTCGTCGGAATCGTTGTAGAACTGCAGCATCGTCGTCTTGTCTTCGCTGCCTTCCGCTTCCTTCAGCTTGTCCGGCGCGATGCCGAGCAGATCGCTCAGCGTTAGACCGAGCGTCGCATCCTCGTTCACCTGCAAGATTTGCTTCGCCCGCCGGTTCACTAGAATGACCCGGCCCCGATCGTCGGTGGCAATCAGCCCGTCGTTCATGTTCGACAGGATCGAAGCGAGCTTCTCCTTCTCCTCCTCATTGAGCGACAGCGCCTCGCGCAGCCGGTCAGTCATGAAGTTAAATGTAGCCCCGAGCTGGCTGATCTCGTCATTACCCTTGACCTGCACCTGCTTCTCGTCGAAGCTGCCCTCCGCCACGGCCGTCGCCTGTCTCGTGATCGCCTTGATCGGGTTCGTAATCGTCGCCGACAAAATAACGCCGAGCAGCGCCGTCAGCACAAGTGCGATCAGCGTACCGGTAATGAGCAGCCTGCTGATCCGGTTCATCGTGTCGTACACTTCCTCCATCGAGGAAATGATGTACACGGCGCCATATACCTTCACGCCGGAACCGATCGGCTTCGCGATGACGACCTTCCGAATGCCATCCGAATCGGTGAACATCCGCTGGTTATCCTTGATGCCTTGCAGGGCGCGGGTCACTTCGGTCTGCGTATTCTTGCTGTTGATGACCGAACGGTTCTGATCGAGCGAGGTCGTCAGCACCAGCCCGTTCGCATCGATCACTTGAATCTCGGCCTTGCTGATTACGAACAAGCTGTTGACGAACTGATTCAGGTCGGCGTACGATTTCTTCGTTTCGCTGCCCTTCGTCTCCTGCGTCTCGATCAGGTACGTCTCGGCGTACTGCGCCAGCAGCTGCGCCTGCTTGTTGCGGTTGTCGATAAAATCTTTCTTGAGCGAGCTTTCCAGCGTTCTAATAAAATAAACGCCGATCAACTGCATCGCAATTAAAATAAGAAGCACGTAAATGATGATGACCTTCGCCTGTATCGATTGGAAAAATCGAATCCACTTCATCCCCATATCACTCGCTTCAATAGCTTCCGTTATTCGTTCGGGCGCTCTTCATCATATAGCCTAGTCCGCGCCTTGTAATGATATATTCCGGGCGGCTCGGATCATCCTCCAGCTTCTCGCGCAGCCTGCGGATCGTCACGTCGACCGTACGCACGTCGCCGAAATATTCAAATCCCCATACCGCTTGCAGCAAATGCTCCCGCGTCATCACGCGCCCGCTGTTCTTGGCCATATACTGTACCAGCTCAAATTCGCGGTGCGTCAGATCGAGCGGATTGTCGTCCTTGTATACGACATACGTATCCGTGTCGATGAACAGGCTCTGAATCCGAATGCCCTGCCGCTGCTCTTCTTCCTGCAGCGCTTGCGGAGCCGCGGATGGCGCTACCTTCACCTGCCTGCGCAAATGCGCCTTCACCCGGGCCAGCAGCTCTCGCGTGCCGAACGGCTTGGTCACATAGTCGTCCGCCCCGAACTCCAGTCCGAGCACCTTGTCAATCTCGTTATCTTTGGCCGTCAGCATAATGATCGGCGTATTCAGCTTCTGTCTTACTTCCTTGCATACATCCATGCCGTCCTTTACCGGCAGCATCAAGTCAAGCAATATCAATTCCGGTTCCTCGGAGAATGCGAGCTCCACAGCCGTCCCTCCGTCATAGGCGCAGATGACCTCGTGGCCCTCTTTTTCCAGATTAAACTTCAATATATCCGCAATCGGCTGTTCATCGTCTACAACAAGAATTTTGGCCATTCGCTTCACCGCCCTGTCAGATCCTATCAGGAATGGGAACCATCCCAACGACTCTACTATTTTACCACACTTCGGGGATCATTGCCCTATACGTCTTTACGCCATAGATCGGCGGCGGACGCATTCGCTCCCTTCTGCCTCAAACACGCTCGCGTCCGTTAATAAAGCAAAAAAGGCATGAAAAACGCAGCATTCCTGCATCTTCCATGCCCTTTATTTATGGTCAAACCGATTAGCGGTTCAAATATTTGAGCGGATTGTCCGGCGAGCCGTTCTTCTGCACTTCGAAATGCAGATGAATACCTGTGGAATCGCCTGTACTTCCCATATAACCGATCTTCTCGCCCTTTTCTACGATCTTGCCGACGCTGGTGTTAATTTGGCTGAGATGACCGTACAACGTCTTATAACCGTTCAGATGATCGAGAATAATACAATTGCCGTATCCGTCCTTAACGCCTGCAAAAATGACCTTTCCGTTGTCTGAAGCCGTAATGTTCCGATTGCCCGTCAAATCGACGCCTTTATGGAAGACGCCCCAACGCGTGCCGAACGTACTGGAGATCGATGCGGATACGACCGGCCAAGCGAACTTGCCCGTGCCCTCGCCTTTCACGACCTTCGTGCCCTTCTTCGCTACAGCTTTCACCGGCTCATCAATGATCTGTTCGTCCAGCACTTTCTCTTCTTCCATCAAGCCGTTCACTTTCGTCAGCTCGATCGTCACTTTCTTCAAGCCGTTTTTCCCTGGGGAGAGCACCTGCGTCGTACCGAGACGCATGCTGTCATCCTGCTGGTACTCCGTTTCGTACGCGATTTCCTCGTTTTCCACGATTTTCTCTACCGTACGTACCGCAAGCGTCGGCTGCAGCACCGTCAGGTCAAGCTGCTGCCCCACTTTGATCATATCGTTCGTAATCCACGGATTGTTCTGATAAATGACTTGCTTCGGAATTTCAAGCTTCTTGGCAATGCACGATACGCAATCGCCCTGCTCCACCGTATATTTCGTCGGCTGTACGTCGCCCGTCTCCAGCTTCTTGAGCAGGTCTTCCGGGTCTACCAGCTCCGCAGGCTCGATAGCTACCTCTTTCAGCTCCACCTTCTGCACGAAATCGGTCTTCAGCAGCTCCGTCTCGACCGGCGTAGACGCCGCAGCCGTTGCGGACAAAATGCTGACTTTGCCGGACTCCTTCTTCTTCTGCATGGAATCCACGGCGTTCGTCTTGATCTGATCGAGCATCACCTGCGCAACCGACGTATCCCTTACGATCCCCATCGGCTTGCCATCGACCAGAAGCTGCGTGCCTACCGGATGAGCGGTAAAAAAGCCTTCCAGCTCCGCCAGTGCGGCAGCGTCCTGCGGCTCCGCCATGAAAGCCCTTTCACCCTTAAATTCGATCGCAGGCGCCTCGACGACCATGCGAATATCATCGGGTCCCTTGGATAGCTGCTTCTTCTTTTCCTCGGTGAATTGTCTCACCTTTTCCGTATCGGAAATGACGCCGATCTCTTGTCCGTTCACATACACGTGATAGAAATCGACCATATTGGCATGAACGTATTGGTTGCCGCTCCAAACAACCGCTCCGATAAACACGAGAGCGGACGCCGACTTCGCAATCGTCCATTTATGTAAAGCGATACGGGCCATCATGTTTTCATATGTAAATTGGAATGGTTTCTTCTCTGGCTCTGATACTTCAACCGCCGATTCGGTAGGTTCGGCGGAACGTGTCTTGGACCATTTTTGCCGGGCCTTGTCCAGCAAACCTTTAACGCGATCCGTTCCTTTGAAAAAATTCATCTTGATCTCCTTTTAAGTCGTTTTTTGCCGCATTCGAATTTAGCCTGGCTCCCTTCCTGCGGAAGGGCTTGCTGTGTGTTGCCTGGGACCATCCGCAATCGGATGTACGTCAATTTCACGCGATGTGGCGGACATTTGCAGGTTGCTTACGATGTGCACATAAAAACACCTAAAAATAGAAACTCTAACCAATAGGTTAGGCTCCCTAACTAATTTACCACATCAACTCTACTTTTTTCAACAAAATTGTATACGTTCTCTCATTGGGAGAAAGAAAGATGACAGGGGTGTGAAGTCAAACTATGGAAAACTTAACCGTCTTTTTCCGCCATCGAGGCGATATGGAGCAGGCTGCTGAAGCGCTCCGGCTTCAAGGAGCCGTCGATATCCAGCTTGATTACGAGAACGATTACGGCGCATCCGCGGGTCTGCCGCCGCAGCCCAGCAACGCGGCAAATAATGAGCCGGACAGCGAAACGGGGTGTACGATGACCGTCGTCGTCGAATCGTCCCGGCTCAGCCTGGCTTATGATCTCATTGCGCAATTCGGTGGAAGCGTCACTTAAGCTCCGTTCATGCCCGGGCAGTCAGCAGACAACCACAAACAAACGGCCCTTGCCGCTCTGGGCGAAAGGGCCGTTTGGTCTGGTGCGTCTATGTATGACTCGGTAATACCTATGTCGATTTATCGATAAGTTTGGATTCATCCGACGCCATGGACTGATGTTTTGCTGCCTTTTCCATCAGTCATACCATGGCAGTACGCTTCCTTTACGGCGTTAATATGAGCTTTTGCAGCTCGCTGTATTCTTCCGGCTTCAGCCGCTTCTGCAATAACTGCTCCAGCTCCTTCAGCTCTGCCCCTGTAATGCCATCCTCGAGCAGGAGCGAAATTTTCTGGATTTCCTCTGCCGGGACACGGCTGGCCAGCACGGAGAACACTTTGGCCTTGTCCGCCTCGGATAGCTCGTTCTTCTTCTTCGTGAATTCCTCCGCCGATACGACCACCCGGCGTTCCTCGTCCGCCGCGCTGCCTTGCCCAGTCGATTGGCGGCTCCATACGGCTACCGCATCCTCCGGGGGCTTACGCTCCCCTTCCGCTCCTTTGCTTGTCGGGTTGTCCCCGTCCTTGTTCTGCTTCGAACCGGTTTCCGACGTGGACGGCAGGCTTCCGTTCCCGCCTCCGCCCGTTCCGGACGAGACGGCCAAATCTTTCGGCTTGTCCGCGAAGCTCCCGGAATTCGGCCGTGCCGGCTCCGCGAATGCACTGAACTGCGACATCATGCGGCTGGCGAACTGATTCCAGCTCAACTGCTGGCTTGCCGGGCGCTCGATGTGGTATTGGTCGAGCAGCATATCAACATACGTATTGACCGCAAAAAAAGTCATGGCTACACAGCACAACGACGTAATGACCGCACTGACCGCCAGCTTCATCATCCACGTGATCCATTTCATCTTCCGTCCCAGCTCCCATCGCCTGTTGCAACGGAAGCACGGCACGCACGCGTCTGTCCCAAGCCCCGTTGTCCAAAGAATATATAGCACTAGTATTGACCTTTTTCTGGGAAACCAATCGTCCATACACGCAAAAAACCCCCGCTTCCGTTCGATGAACGGAAACAGGGGCTGCCTATTGTTATCTTTTATGCTTCGTAAATCGGTTGGACCAGGTTCGTTTGCTCCCGGTTGCGGCCGACGGAGAAGATCGCAATTGGGATGCGGGTCAGCTCGGAGATCCGCTCGACATACCGTCTTGCGTTTTCCGGCAAATCTTCCAGCTTGCGCACGCCGGACAAATCTTCGCTCCAGCCCGGCAACTCTTCGTACACCGCTTCGCATTCGCCAAGCATCTTCAGGCTGGCCGGATAATGCTCGATCACTTCGCCGCGGTATTTGTAAGCCGTGCAGATCTTCACCTTCTCCAACCCGGCAAGCACGTCGAGCGAGTTCAGGGAGAGGCCGGTAATGCCGCTGACGCGGCGCGCATGGCGAACGACGACGCTGTCGAACCAGCCTACACGGCGCGGTCTTCCCGTAACAGTACCGTATTCGTTGCCGCGCTCGCGAATCCAATCGCCAGTCTCATTGTTCAGCTCCGTCGGGAACGGGCCGTCGCCGACACGCGTCGTGTAGGCTTTCGCTACGCCGATGACCTGCTGAATTTTGGAAGGGCCTACGCCGGAACCGATGCAGACGCCGCCGGCCGAAGGGTTCGAGGAAGTCACGAACGGATACGTGCCTTGGTCGATATCGAGCATGACGCCTTGAGCGCCCTCGAACAATACTTTTTTGCCGGCGTCGATCAAGTCGTTCAGGACGACCGACGTATCGGTAACATAATGGCGAATCTGTTCAGCGTATCCGAGGTATTCCTCGATGATCGAATCCGCATCCAGCCCTTTGGAACCGTATACTTGCTCGATCAGCACATTTTTCTCGGCTACGAGGTGACGCACTTTGCGCGTGAATTCTTCCTCGTCCATCATATCGGCGATCCGAATGCCGTTGCGAGCCGCTTTATCCATATAACAAGGGCCGATCCCTTTGCGGGTCGTGCCGATTTTATTGTCGCCTTTGCGCTCCTCTTCCAATCCGTCAAGAACGAGGTGGTACGGCATAATGACATGCGCACGGTCGCTGATCTTGAGGTTCTTCGTGGAGAAACCATTATCGTGAATGTACTGAATTTCTTCAAGGAGCGCGCCCGGATTCACGACCATGCCGTTACCGATTACGCACGTTTTATCCTGATAGAAAATGCCCGATGGAATCATCGTCAGCTTGTACTTTTTATCATTAATGAGAATCGTATGGCCTGCGTTGTTGCCGCCCTGATAACGCGCAACCACTTCCGCTGATTCAGCCAAAAAATCGGTTATTTTACCTTTGCCCTCGTCTCCCCATTGGGTTCCGACAACCACTACCGTTGACATGTTTCACTTGCCCCCCGTGAGGTGGTATCCACCTGTTATTCGCCGTTAAAGGCGCCATCGCACCATGACTAGTTTATCAGCCTCGTGCATCAAAGTCAACAAAAACGAACAATGGTCCAGAGCACTGGCGCATTGTTCGGAATTGGTTTGTATGTAAACGACTGCAGCGCGCCATGGCATGCAAAAGCGGCTGCAGTCCGCATATTCGTGTCCTAAAAATGAGAATTAAAATAAGTCCGTATTCCTCAAATGAATCCGTCATTCCTTGTCGGCTGCCAATCTTAGCGCGCCGCCGCCATCTCCTGATGCGTCCGGTCCAGTGTGACGAACTTATTGAAGTTTTTCAGGAAGGCGAGCTCGACGGTGCCAACCGGCCCGTTACGCTGCTTGGCGATAATGATCTCGATAATATTCTTCTTCTCCGACTCTTTGTCATAATAATCATCCCGGTACAAGAAGGCTACGATATCGGCGTCCTGCTCGATCGAACCGGATTCCCGAAGGTCGGACATCATCGGCCGTTTATCCTGCCGCTGCTCCACACCCCGGCTAAGCTGAGACAGCGCGATGACGGGCACGTCCAGCTCACGGGCAATTTGCTTGAGCGTACGGGAAATTTCCGATACTTCCTGCTGCCGGTTATCGCCTTTGCCCCGGCCGTGAATGAGCTGCAAGTAATCGATCAGGATCATCCCGAGCCCCTTCTCCTTCTTCAACCGCCGGCACTTGGCGCGAATATCCGCTACCGTGACGGACGGAGAGTCGTCGATATAAATGTTCGCCTCCGACAGCGATCCGATCGCCATCGTCAGCTTCTCCCAGTCGTCCGGCTCCAGGAAGCCGGTCCGCATCCGTCCGGCGTCGACGTTCGCTTCCGCGCAGATCATCCGCTGCACGAGCTGAGCCGCGCCCATCTCGAGACTGAAGATCGCTACCGTTTCCTTCTCGCGGACGCCGACATTCTGCGCGATGTTCAAGGCAAAGGCCGTCTTCCCGACGGAAGGACGGGCCGCAACGATGATCAAGTCCGAACGCTGGAAGCCCGAGGTCATCTTGTCCAAGTCCGTGAATCCCGACCGGATCCCCGTCGTGCTCCCTTTCTGGTTATACAGAAACTCGACCTTGTCGAACACGTCCATCAGCACGTCCCGGATGGCAATAAAGCCCGCGCCGGAGCGCGCCTGCGAAATTTCCATAATGCGCTGCTCCGCATCGCTCAGCAGCGTCCCGACTTCATCCTCGCCTGCGTAGCCATTCGTCACGATTTGCGTCGCCGCGCGGATCAAACGGCGCAGCATCGATTTTTCTTCTACAATCTGCGCATAATAATCGACGTTGGCTGCCGTAGGCACCGCGTTGGCCAGCTCGGACAAATAGCTGATGCCGCCGACGTCTTCCAGCTGCTTCTTGTCCTGCAGACGCGCCGTCAGCGTAATCAAGTCGACCGGCTCGTTCGCCTCCGCAATCTCGATCATCGCTTCGTAGATGAACCGGTGTGACGGCCTGTAAAAATCGTCGACCTGTACCCGCTCCATCGCCGTAACCAATGCATCGCCGTCGAGCAGAATCGCGCCGAGCACCGCTTGTTCGGCTTCCACATTTTGCGGAGGGATGCGATCCATAAACAGATTCTCGTTCATCCGTCTTCCTCCCCCTACGAACCTGTACTTCCATTGGCCGACGCACCGCTAGCTCCTCGCGGAAACCGCGAATACCGTGTCCGGCCAATGTCAAACTTACCTAAATGCCCGCTCACGAACAAACAGCGGACCGGCTATACTTCCGGCCGGCCCGCTGTCGATATGCCTCGCCCCCTCCATCAGGGGCCCAGGCGGTTATTCCCCTGGAGCGATTACTCTTCTACAACCTGAACCTTCAGCTTTGCGGTCACTTCCGGATGCAGCTTCACGGCGACCTCGGTCACGCCCAGCGTGCGGATCGGTTCGTCCATGATAATTTTGCGCTTATCGAGCTTAGTGCCGAGCTTCTCGAGCGCTTCCCCTACTTGCTTGTTCGATACGGCGCCGAACAGCCTTCCGTCCGCTCCGGACTTGGCCTTTACCTGTACCGTCAGCTCACCGAGCTTCTGCCCGAGCTCTTGCGCATTCGCCTTCTCCTGCGCCTTCTTGTTTTCTTCCGCTTTCTTCTGCAGGTCCAGCGTCTTCATCGCGCCGTCGCTCGCCGGCACAGCCAGCTTTTGCTTTAATAAGAAGTTATTGGCGTATCCTTCGGATACTTCCTTCACTTCGCCCTTTTTCCCTTGTCCTTTAACGTCCTTCAATAAGATGACTTTCATTCGAAAAGCCCCTCCTCCGCTTGAATCTCGCTAAGTACTTGCTTGAGCCGCTGCGTCGCTTCGACCACCGTGCCCTCGAGCTGCGTCGCTGCGTTGGTCAGATGGCCGCCGCCGCCCAGCCGCTCCATCACGACCTGGACGTTCATCTGCCCGAGCGACCTTGCGCTGATGCCGATCAGTCCGTCCGGCCGCTCGCTGATGACGAACGACGCCATAATGCCTGTCATAGTTAACAATGTATCAGCTACTTGAGCAATGAGCAACTGAGAATATTTGCGTCCCGGCTCATTGACCGCCAAGGCGATATGGTCGAAGATGACGACAGCGTTCTTAATAATTTCCGCCTTCTGGATATAAGAGTCCAGATCTTCCTTGAGCAGCCGCTGAATCATCGTAGAGTCCGCGCCGTTGCGTCTGAGGAACGACGCCGCCTCGAACGTCCTCGCGCCGGTACGCAGGCTGAAGCTCTTCGTATCGACGACAATGCCTGCGAGCAGCGCCGTCGCCTCCAGCACGCCCATCGACAGCCGTTCGTGGAAATACTGCAGCAGCTCGGTCACCAGCTCGCATGTCGACGAAGCATACGGCTCCATGTAGACGAGCGTCGCGTCATGAATAAAATCTTCACTGCGGCGGTGATGGTCCACAACCACCTTGCGCGATGTCATCTGCAATAGCCGCGGCTCGGGCGTCATCATGGCGCGGTGCGTATCGACGACAACTGTCAGCGACCGTCCGTTCGTAATCTGCATCGCCTGCTCCGGTGTAATGAACCACCGGTTCAGCTTCTCGTCTTCATAGATGATCTCCATCAGCTTCTGTATCGAGGGGTTAACCCCTTCCAGTACGATGTAGCCTTCCTTATTGCTTACATGCGCCATCTTCAATACGCCGATGGCTGCGCCGATCGCATCCATATCCGGATTGCGGTGCCCCATGATGAGCACCTTTTCGCTCTCTTTGATCAAATCGCGCAGCGCATGCGAGATGACCCGCGCCCTGACGCGCGTTCGTTTCTCAATCGCATTCGTCCGCCCGCCGTAGAAGGACAGCCGCTCGCCTACTTTAACAGCCGCCTGGTCCCCGCCGCGGCCAAGCGCCATATCGAGCGACGTCTGCGCCCACTGCCCGAGCTCCGTAAGCGAAGAAGCGCCGGATGCGATGCCGACGCTAAGCGTCATCGGCAGCTTGTTCTCAATCGTAATGTCACGCACTTCGTCCAATATTTCGAAGCGCGACTGCTCCAGCGCTTTCAACCCTTTTTGATCCATCAGCACCATGTACCGGTCGGAAGCGGTGCGCCGCAAGTACAAGTTGTTCTTTTGCGCCCATTCGGTAATTTCGCCCGTCACTTTCGCCATCATGATGCTGCGGGTCTGATCGTCGATGCCTTGCGTCGCTTCCTCCAGATTGTCCATCATGACCAGGCCGATCGCCAGCTTTTCTTCCTCGTAGCGCCTTTGCAGCGACTTGATCAGCGTAACGTCCGTGAAATACAGCAGCCGTTCTTCCGTCTTGATTTGAACCTCATACTTCCGCTTGTCGATGTCGATCTCAAGCCTTGTATCCTTGTCTTTGCGCGTCTTCAGCGCAGGAAACCGCTCCAGCACCGACTCGCCGATCAAGGAATCCGTTCCGGTCATTTTCGCGACAAACGGATTATGCCATTCAATGACTTTCTCTTCGTTATACAGCAAAATGCCGATCGGCAATTCGTGAATGACTTCGCTGCCCGCCCGTTTCACTCGATGTGACAACGTCGCTACGTAATGGTTCAAATCTTTGCGGAACGCCTGCTCCGCTTTCAGCGTGAAATAACCCAGTGTGCCCGCAAGCACCAAAGCGACCACGCTGATCTGCCACTGATAGAGAAATAAAATAAAAATCAGCAGCGTCAGCAGAGCGTAGATCCATACGATATGCATACCGTGCCAACGCTTTAACAGGAACTTCGGCATTTCACTCGCTCCTAATCCCTATAAAGTTCACTTGCGGGTCAATCGGTCCCGGATCGGAAACGCAACATCGAATACACCGAGCAGACTGAACAAAAAATAGGCCGGCGGGAAAAACAACAGCAGCAGAATGCCGATCACCGGCACCACCTTGTTCCATCGATTCACATGCGCGAGATAGAATAGAAACGACAACGCTTGAAGCGCAAAGGCTGCCGTCAATAGGGGCAGCAGATTGAGCAGCATCGTAAAGACGATCGACTTCGAATCACGCACGAACATTTCCAGAATGAGAGCGATCAAATAAAACCACACGAACGATTTGGGCAGCATCCAGTCCCGAATCGGCTTGAACGCCGGTATCGATTCTCCCGAACGCACGAGTGCTCTACGGGCCAGCCAATGCGAGACGACGACATAAAACAGCGAGAAGCCGATCATATACAATGGCAGCATCTGCACCATCAACTGCACAAGCGTATCCAGGTCAATCGCCATAACGCTCTGCAGCTGCGGCGGCAGCGTCTGCACGCTCTCGATCATGAACTGCTTCATCTTGCTAACCGGCTCAAGACCGAGCACATTGCTGACAATCAAGCTTAACAGCAGCTCGGCCAGGAGGGTCACCGTGCCTACGGTAAGCACAGTGCGCGCCGGAGCGCGTTTCTTGTACAAGTTGCCCATCTGGATGACGGGCGGCAAAAAAAACAGCGAGATCGATACCATGATCGCCCCGACCCAACCGGCCAACAACATGGATGACAGTACATAAACAGCAGCCAGACAAACGATATAATGTATTAAAAAACGCTGCGTTCCCAGCTTCACATACATAACGAGCACCGGCACCATCAATAAACATGCAGTGATCAGGTTGATCGGCGGCAGGATAATCGATAATAATAATACAATGTAGGCGATGCTCCAGCCGAGCATTCGCGACTTTGTCGTTCCTTCCAAGCCGTTCACCTCTTACGCAAATGTTCTTCTACGGCGGAAATATCGCCATACCATTCTTCGAGCTGATGCCCTTCTTGACGATGCTGTCTCATTTTATCGAGCACCGCCTCGTCCAAACTGTGAAGCGAAATGCCCAGACGGCGGCCCAGGATGTAACAGCACGCAACGAGACTCGCCAGTCCATCCACAATTTTATGATGGCTTCCTTCCCAGATGCCTTTCAGCAAGCGGGCCATTTGATCGACGATTTCGGTTTTGAGCCATTCAATAATTTTTGCGCGTCTGGCCAAATCGACGTCTCTCTCCATACCATGCCGCCCTCCTTCAGGAATTGGCTTGCCTGCGTCCCCCGTTTCAGCAGCTTGCTGAATTTGCGTCACATTAGTTAATTATACCACACTTTCTATACCTTTTGTTCGGACTGCCACAGCTTGAAGCAATAATCGATGATTTCTCTTCTTCGAATGATACCGATAAATACCTCTTGATCATCGATCACTGGCACATAGTTCTGATTGGTCGCCAGCGTGATCAAGTCCTGCATCTGCTGGTCGATCCGCACCGGCTTAATGGCCATATGCTGTGCGACGTCTTTCAACTGCACCTTGTGCGCGTTATCGAATCCGATTTCAGGCGTATGTTTCAGCTTCCACAACAAGTCCCCTTCTGTTATCGTTCCCACATACTTTCCTTCTTCATCAATTAACGGTACTGCCGAATAGCGGTGGTACTCCATCCGTTCGAGCGCCTGCCGCATCGTGGAATGAGGCGATAAGAATATAACTTCCTCTTTGGGCACCAGAAAAAATGCAATGTTCAACGATTCTCCCTGCCTTTCTACTTCTAACAACGTACGTGCTCGCCCACCTCACCATCATAACATGTTACGCCTTCTGTTGAAAATTTAGACGAGCGCGTTTTGGACACAAATAAAGAGAACTGCCGGCGGCCGCCGGCAGTTCTCTCTCAGTCACGAATGTATCTTAATCGAATCGCTTCGATCAGAAACTTTTCTTATTCCGTTGTGTAAGGCAGCAATGCGATTTGACGAGCGCGTTTGATCGCGATTGTCAGGGCACGCTGATACTTTGCGGAAGTACCGGTTACACGGCGAGGAAGAATCTTGCCGCGCTCGGAGATGAACTTTTTAAGCGTTTCGATATCTTTATAATCAATGTGCTTAATTTTGTTCACAGTGAAGTAGCAAACTTTACGGCGCTTTCCGCCTTTTTTGCCGCGGCCGCTGAACTTTCTTTCACCGCGATCTTCAAAGTTGCGTTCTCTTCTTTGTTCCATGGTGCATTCAGTCCTTTCTACGTGGAATGTTCGTTTACCGCTCTTGCATTGCGTTAGAACGGCAAATCATCATCGGAAATGTCAATCGGTTTTCCGTCATCCTGGAACGGATCCTGGTTGTCTCGTCCTCCGCCGTAGCTTCCACGGTTGCCGCCTCCACCGCCGCCGCCGCTTGGAGCGCCCATTCCCATGCCATCGTCACGATTGCCGCCGCTATTCGCCGACTCCAAGAAGCGCACATTGTCAGCAATGATCTCCGTCACGTATACGCGCCGGCCTTCATTGTTGTCGTAATTGCGTACTTGAATGCGGCCTTCGACTGCGGCCAGACGTCCTTTGCGAAGGTAATTCGCGCACGTCTCCGCGAGCTGCCGCCATGTGACAACCGGAATAAAATCCGCTTCACGCTGGCCTTGATTGCTGGAAAATGGTCGGTCTACAGCAAGCGTGAACTGGGTTACAGCCACACCTGCGGGCGTATAGCGCAATTCGGGGTCGCGTGTCAGCCTGCCGATCAGAATTACACGATTCAACATCCGTATTCCCTCCCGGATTCGATTACGGCACGAGGCCTTAAGCTACGTCTCTAACGATCAGGTAACGAATGATTTCGTCGGAAATCTTCATTACGCGGTCAAGCTCGTTAACGATCTCGTTGTTAGCGTTGAATTGCACCAACACATAATGACCGTCACGAATCTTGTTGATCTCATACGCAAGACGGCGCTTACCCATCACATCGTGCTTCGTAATTTCGCCACCGTTGTTGATGATGTTTTGGAACTTCTCCACCGTAGCCTGAACAGCTTCCTGCTCGAGATCAGGACGGATGATGTACATCACTTCATATTTGCGCATGTTGCCACCTCCTTCTGGACTATGGCCCTTGATTCGGCTTGTACCGTCAAGAGCAAGGAGCGAGTAAAATAGGTTTCCCAAACTCGCACCATAATACTATAGCAAAATTGCCTGCCCAAAGCAAGTAAAACTGCGAACCGCATCAACTTGCCTGGTTGGCAATTATTAATGCTCATGCTTCTTGCCGCTTAAGGAAAGTCTAACATTACACCAACTACAGGAGGTGACCTGCCATGGGTGAATGGAGTCAATTCCGTCCGGGCGACAAGGCGCCGAACGACGGTGAGT
The DNA here is from genome assembly GCF_910593845.1 of Paenibacillus solanacearum. Lineage (GTDB taxonomy): Bacteria > Bacillota > Bacilli > Paenibacillales > NBRC-103111 > Paenibacillus_G > Paenibacillus_G solanacearum. Next base: position 69,598 of record NZ_CAJVAS010000024.1, read on the forward strand.
ATATGGAAGTCGGCGAAGATGCCTTCCATATGGGAATCAGCAACCCGCAAATGATCACATTGCAAAAGGGTGACGAATTCCCGATGACGACAAATCACAACCGCAAGTGGAAAAAAGTGTTCCGCGGCTAGGCTTGTCTTCCCCGCCTGAACCTGCACTATCATTCAGGCATCAGGCGGGGAATCCCACATGCATTACACTACGCAAAGGAGAACCTTTATGCGCTATAAATATACAAGTGCTCTGACATTACTCGGTGTCGCACTGTGCATCGTTCACTTTTTTGGTCATGAGTACGACCCGGTCTATTTGCTGTTCTATGCGCTCAGCGTGCCGGCCTGGTTTTACCCGATTTTCAAATATACCGGTATCAACCCGCTCCCGCTTTATGCGCTGACCATTGTATGCTGGGCAGTGATCGGATACGTCATTGACCGATTTGCCGCTACGCGTCATTCTCGCAGCCGTCATTAGTCATTATATAGAAAGAACACTACTAAGAATCGCGCCGCCAATCCATGGCGGTTCTTTATTATGAATCCAGCCACTGCCTTTCAGAACAACAAAAAACGACCTCTTCAGGTCGTCGGTTTGTTATGTATGGCGGAAAGAGTGGGATTCGAACCCACGCACGGCTTGCGCCGCCTAGCTGATTTCGAGTCAGCCCCCTTGGGCCTCTTGGGTACCTTTCCGCGTCCAAAAAGGGACAAGAGTTATAATACCATATGATTAACGTTTTTGGCAAGTGCTCCAGTTATTTTTTTTACATCATGCATCCTACGAATGAGAGCTACATTTCTTCCGATGTTTTCGAAGCGTCCGCCGACGCCGAACGCAGCACTTTTTTCAGCTTGCTCTCGAATTTGGCCCGCGGCACCAGCACGCTGTGCTTGCAGCCGACGCATTTGATTCGAATGTCCATGCCGAGCCGAATGATCTCCATCTCATTGGTTCCGCACGGATGCGGCTTTTTCATCTGGACGATGTCGCCCAATTCGTAATGTTTTTTTTCCATCGTCATTCCGCCCTTTCCGTCTTATGATACGTAACCAATCTCGGGTATGGCATTTCCAAGCCGTGCTCGCGGAACGCTCTTTTAATTTCCGCATTCAGCTTTCTTGCTACCGCATACTGGGTGACCGGCTTGCACTCTACTATAACACGTAATGTCACTTCTGAGGCACCCAACATTTGCACACCCAACAGCTCCGGTTCTTTTACCATATTCGTATCTTTTTCATAATACTCTTTAACGGTACGCTCCAACAGTCTCATGGCTACATCAATATCCGTCTCGTGCGATACCATGACATCGACGACCGCAAGTGAATTGTTTATGGAAAAATTTGTAACTTGTGTGATCGTGCCGTTCGGGATAATAAATTCTTCCCCCGTCCAGCTGCGAATCCTCGTAACCCGCAAGCCAATCTCTTCAACTGTTCCCCGGTATGTCCCGATTTGAATGACATCGCCTACCGCGAATTGATCCTCGAATATTATAAAAAAACCGGTAATTACATCTTTCACGAGACTTTGGGCCCCGAATCCAACGGCCAAACCGACAACACCAGCCCCGGCCAGAACGGGAGCCAGGCTTACGCCGAACTGGTTGAGTATCATCAATATCATGATGAAATTCACGACATACGTTACAATATTGCCGATAAGCTTGCCGATCGTTTTCGTCCGGCGCGTATCAAACTTCAAGGGGCTTTTCTCGCGTTCCACCATCATGTGCTGCAATGCTTTATTGGCGATTTTCGTAATAATGCGGGCTGCAATATAGATGCAAACAATTTTGATGATGGCTAGCAGCAATCCCGTCCATATTTCCGGATCGGTGACGTAACTGACGGTCTTTGTTTTCACCTCATCCCAAATCCCTGACCATTGACGGGTCGAGTTTCCCTCCGCTTGTAGCTTCTGCATGATTTGATCCATTAAGGTTCCACCTCATAGCACTATCATAACATAATTATTTTCCACTTTGCTAAAAATACCGCGGATGTCGACGCGTTCTTCTTTAATGATGCTTTTCACCTCTTCAAGCGCTTCCTCTGGAAATTCCAGCGAAAGCGCGCAGCCGGCCGTAATTTCTTTAGGCGTGGGACACATGTCATTCTCGATATCAGCATATTCCAGCAGCATTTCCGCTCTCAGCGCTTGCTGCGTTGAATCAAAAGCCATCAGCAGCATGGCTCCACCCCTCTTTATTTTTGTTTCTACGTATAAAATCTAGCTTTCGACCGTATACTAGTAACAATTATTTCCTATATATTACAAGATCGCTGCGATCTTCATGGGAGGCTTTGCTATGAAACTACCTTTTTCGAAAGATGCTAGTAAACCGAAAGATAATGAGATCATGAAAATCTCCCATTCCGAGTCGAACTGCATCGAACTGGTCGCCGAACGGTTATCCGCTTCGCTTCAGCAAGTTCCATCGCATCAGCCGATTGTCGTCGTGTGCGTCGGTACTGATCGCTCTACCGGCGATGCCCTTGGACCGCTCGTCGGATCAAATCTCAAAAAGCAAAACATCGACGGACTTCATCTTTATGGTACTTTAGAGCATCCCGTGCACGCGATGAATTTGAACGACACGCTTACGACGATTCACCAGCATTTCAACAATCCATACATTATTGCCGTAGATGCTTGCCTCGGTCAACTGACCAGCGTTGGCTGCATTCAAATCGGGCAGGGCCCCGTTAAACCGGGCGCTGGCGTTAACAAGGATCTTCCCCCTGTCGGCGACATGCATGTTACAGGAATTGTAAATGTAGGTGGATTCATGGAATACTTCGTATTGCAAAACACACGCCTCAGCCTGGTTATGACCATGGCGGAAACGATCGCCAAATCGGTTTATTCTGCACTAACGAACAGGCATCAATGGAATCCTAGCTCTTTGGCCCGCATCGAGTAATCGCTTCTTTCTCTTCAGGCGACAAGGCATATGTGGACTGTCCTCGCTCCACCGGCTTTGCATACACGTACATTTGATCCCGATTATGTATACCCGAGAATACAATACCACTTTGCGTATCATCCAGTATGGCCACGGAGAAGCTGAGGTCGCTTCCGCTTTCGGCAAAAGCATTGTAACGTACAATCTCTATATTGGATTTCATCCCTCGCATACGCTCCTGCACTTGCTGAAGCGTATGTTCGATTTTTTTCGTTTGATCTTCTTGATCATTTCCCTTTTCTTGCAAACGGATCAATAGTTGTTCCACATCTGCATTCACTTCGCCGTTTATCATTTTTTTGTAGTTTCTTCTCAAGTTATTCAGCTTTACCCATAACGTAATTAACAAAATAAGAAATAGCAACATTATAATTCCGACGCCGAACAATAATACTTCGACTGGAATTTGCGTAATCGTTTCCCCCATTTATGCCTGTCCCCCTGCCTCTAACCAGCCCGTTATGCCATATGTTTGGCAATTTCTCTCACGGCTTGAATGAGTCGATCCATATCGGAATTCGTATTGAAATAACCTACACTTGCACGAACGGCACCTCTTTCCATTGTGCCTGCCATTTCATGGGCCAACGGAGAGCAATGGTATCCTGCTCTTACGGCAATCTGAAACGATTGATCAAGTATAAAAGCAACTTCCGACGAATCCGCTTGCGCAATCGTAAAGGATACGATTCCTGTTTTATTTTGTCCCAAATCCGGTCCCAATATGGAAACGCCATGAATTCCCATGAGCCCTTCCATCAATCGCTGCGTCGCATTCCATTCCTTCTGATGAATCGCATCTGTTCCTTCCTGCAGAACAAACTTGACTCCTTCGTTCAAGCCTGCAATACCTACCGTATTTTGCGTTCCTGCTTCATATCGATCAGGGCGTACCGTCGGTTGGTCAATCGCTTCCGATTGGCCGCCAGTCCCTCCGTGAAGCAGCGGTTCCAGCTCCAGATCGGGTGCAATGTAGAGCCCCCCTGTACCTTGCGGACCAAGCAATGCTTTATGCCCTGGAAAAGCAAGCATATCGATCCCCATTAGCCCTACATCGATCGGGATCGTCCCGGCGGTTTGCGCGGCATCGACCAGAAATCGCACGCCTTTATCTTTACATAATTGCCCAATTTCAGCAATCGGCAGCAAACTTCCGAGCAAGTTGGAACCATGCGTACACACGACTAAGCGTGTATTTGCGGTAAACTCGTTTGCTATATCGTCAACCGATAGTTCCCCTTTTGCATTTGTTTTCACATACGATATTTTGATCCCTTTTGTCTTCTTCAAATACTCCAATGGGCGGCGGACTGAATTATGTTCAATGGCCGTGCATATGATGTGGTCACCTTCTTGCACAAATCCTTTAATCGCAATGTTCAGTGACATCGTCGTATTCAATGTATAAGAAATATCATTCGGATTTTTAACTCGAAACAGATTTGCCAAACTTTTCCTTCCCTCGAATAGCACACGACTTGCTTTAACTGCCATCTCATGGCTGCCTCTACCCGGGTTTGCTGCATATTGTTCCATGCACTGCACCATGGCTTCCATTACCTTTGGCGGTTTAGGCCATGACGAGGCCGCATGATCCAAATATACGATTGACATCGGTCCATCCTCCGCTCTCACCACATGATATATAACGACATAAAGATAGCATACCTAGTTTGCCTGCTCACCGCAAGCCGTATCCCAGGTATGCTATCGTCTGTCTTTAGGATGTTTTTCCTTGAAGAAGCTCGAGCAAGCGGTCCAAATCTTCTTTCGAGTAATACAGCAGCTCGATTTTACCCTTATTGTTACCGTGCCTTATTTTAACCGTTGTCCGGTACGTTTCTCTTAAGCTTTCTTCCAATTCATTAATATATGGATCTTTACGTTTTGGTTTCAGCTTAGCCTTTTTGGTATCGTTCTTTTCCTCGAGCTTTTTCACTTCTTCTTCCAGCTCACGAACGCTCCATTGTTCTTTTATCGCTGTGTCCGCTAACGCCTTGATCAGCTTTTTATCTCGCAAGCCGACAATCGCTTTGGCATGACCCATCGATAATGTTCCACGTGAAACATATTCCTTCACTTCTTCAGGCAGCTGCAGCAACCTCAAAAAGTTCGCGATATGCGAACGGCTCTTACCAACTTTTACTGCTAGTACTTCTTGAGTTAATGAAAACTGGTCAATCAATGCTTGATAAGCAACGGCAATCTCCATTGCATTCAAATCTTCCCGCTGTACGTTTTCGATCAAAGCAATTTCCATCACTTGTTGATCGGTAAACTTCTTCACTACCGCAGGTATTGTTGCTTTTCCGCATACTTGAGACGCCCGAAACCGTCTCTCCCCTGCAATAATCTCAAATCCTTTTAGAACGCTTCGGACAATGATCGGTTGAATAACTCCGTGTTCTTTAATAGACGATGCCAATTCCTGAATCGATTCCTCATTAAAATTACGTCTCGGCTGATACGGGTTCGGCCGAAGCTGTGCCAATGGAATTTCAACGACTTTATCGTCATCATTAATACTGAGAGCCGGCAGCAGCGCATCCAGACCTTTACCTAACCGTTTACTCAAAGCGCAATCACTTCCTTTGCAAGCTCCATATACACTTCAGCTCCTTTGGATTTCGGATCGTAAGTGATAATCGACTGTCCATGGCTCGGAGCTTCGCTAAGTCTTATATTTCGCGGTATGATCGTTTGATACACTTTTTGTTGAAAATACTTTTTAACCTCTTCGATAACCTGCATACCCAGATTCGTACGCGCGTCAAACATCGTTAACAAAACGCCTTCAATTTGCAGCGTTGTGTTCAAATGTTTTTGTACAAGGCGAACCGTGTTTAACAGTTGGCTCAGTCCTTCCAACGCGTAGTACTCACATTGAATCGGGATAATGACCGAATCGGCAGCAGTTAAAGAGTTGACGGTGAGAATACCAAGCGAAGGAGGGCAATCGATCAAGATATAATCATACATATGCTTAACCAACTGAAGCGATTTTTTTAACCGCACTTCCCTGGAGATCGTCGGTACAAGTTCAATTTCCGCACCTGCCAGCTGAATCGTGGCTGGGATAATTTTCAAATTAGGGATATTCGTATCAACCGTCGCATCTTTCGGATGCACATCATTAATAAGCACATCATAAATACAGTATGTAACGTCAGCTTTGCTTACGCCAATACCGCTTGTCGTATTTCCTTGGGGATCAATGTCAACGAGCAATACTCTCTTACCTAACGATGCAAGGGATGCACCCAAATTAACAGAAGTCGTTGTTTTTCCCACTCCACCCTTTTGGTTGGTAATGGCGATTATCTTGGACAAAATCATTTCACCTCTAATACACAATTTAATGTGTATGAATCTTTGTAATGATGTATTATTGCCATTGAAGTCCGTCGACCTTACTGCTGCATTCTCACCTTGCCGATTCAGCGTATCAGCCAATTAGACATTATAATCACTCTCAAAAAACGGCATTGCGACTTGATAGCCTAATATAAAATTGCGAATCTATCGAATCTAGCAAATCAACACATGGAAAACTTTTAAATAGACAAAAAAATAGACATTATACAATATAATTCGACAACAACCAGCGTTAATGTGTCTGTAGACTTTACTTCGATTACAACACATCAAAAAAAGATTTTCCTCAAATGCGTTACATCATACTCCACACAAGCAAAAAAATATCGCCCACACGGAGCAAATTCATTAATTCACAAGCAATAAAAACAACATACCAGTCGCAAAGAAAAACAAGAAAAGAAAAGCCTCGTTACGAGGCTATCGTTTTTCTACGAATCTAGTATGAAATAATATTACTTTATCTATTTTACCTCTTTGGTATACGAATTACAATCTCATAATGATCATCATGATCTTGCTCACTTGTATTAATGGGCAAACCGGATGAAGCCACCATGTCTACGGATTGTCTGATCGTATTGAGAGCCAGTCTAACATCTTTGGAGAACGATACTCGTTTGGCTTTCCCTTTACTTTTGGCCGATTCCTTCAATAACGCAATTCGCGCTTCCGTTTGCTTTACGTTCAATTCCTTCGTGATGACTTCCTCCAGCATTTTCAGTTGAGGCTCCTCTTGATCAAGAGCCAACAATGCCCTGGCATGCCGTTCTGTGATTTTGCGGTCAATCAATGCCAGCTTCACCGGCTCAGACAATTGCAGCAGTCTGATCTTGTTGGCAATCGTCGATTGGCTTTTCCCTAATCTTTGCGCAAGGCTTTCCTGCGTAAGATGATGCAGATCGATCAACTGTTGATAAGCAATGGCTTCTTCGATAGCCGTCAAGCCTTCACGCTGCAAATTTTCAATCAACGCGATCGAAGCCGCTTGCGAATCATTGAATTCCTTCACGATAGCAGGAATCGTATCATACCCAAGCTTCCTGACCGCCCGCCAACGACGTTCCCCCGCAATGATCTCAAACCGGTTATTTCGAACGCGCACAACAATGGGCTGAATAACGCCATGTGTCTTAATGGTTTGTGATAGTTCCTCAATCCGCTCGTCATCAAATATCGTTCTAGGCTGATACGGACTCGGTACGATGTCATTGACCGGAACATTCTTCACTTCGTCTGGCGAAGCCTTATCGTTAAAACCGAACAATTTGGAAAGTTGTTCCTTCATTACGATAACCACCCGATCTCTTCACCGATAAATATTGTGTCTATATAAATAATTCTCCAGAAATATCTAAATTCCTGCTGTCATAAGCAAACAACTTTATTGTAGGATTCTACAATTCAAGAAACATTCACATCCGGCACTTTCACGACAACGTTTCTCTCATATATAACATAAAGCCCTATTTACCCTTATACTCATCATCATACGATTCACAATAATTGCGTATACACAACTAGATATTTATGTTCCATGCATCCATTTGTTTCATTGTCGCTATCGATTCAGCTTATAGTGATAGCATCCATCATAATGCGGCCTTAACAATTCATTTCTCTCACTCTATCTGAATAGTAACTTGAAATATGTTCCACGTGAAACATCATTACACGCGAAGTAATGGAGTTTTTAATGGCATTCCAGCCTTGCGCGGATATTTCCGCGGCGTCGTCCCTTCTTTGCCAATCACAATAATATGGCGAGTCGATTCTTCAACCGGCAATTCAAAACGATGCGTTTGCAGTAACTTCCCGTTCAATTCTTTTAAACTGTAAGCAGCCTCATCCATTTCTTGCTGCATGTCTTGCCCCTTCATTGCAACAAACGTTCCTCCGCTTTTGGCAAAAGGCAAACAAAATTCATTCAGCACGGCAAGCCTGGCGACGGCTCTGGCCGTCACCATATCATAGCGATCTCTGTGCGCTAGCAACCGGGCTATATCTTCCGCCCGACCATGAACGCAGTTTACATTTCCAATCGCTAACTTATCACACAAATGCTTCAAAAATTGGATGCGCTTATTTAGAGAATCGACAATCGTTACCTCAAGATGCGGAAAAGCGATTTTCAACGGGAGGCTTGGAAAACCAGCGCCAGACCCAATATCGGCAATGGAACGGATTTGCGTAACGGGTACAAAAAAAGAGAGGGAAAGGGAGTCGTAAAAATGTTTAATATACACTTGCTCCCTTTCCGTTATGCCGGTCAAGTTCATTCGTTCATTCCAATCGACCAGCTCTTTATAATAAATTTCAAACTGATCGAGCTGCTTTGTCGATAATGAAATGTTTCTACGATTTAATAGTTGGGTAAACTGCTGTTGAACCGTATCCATCATTGCGCCCTAGCCGCCACGACTTTATTGTAATGTTCCAAATAGACCAGCAATATCGAAATGTCGGCTGGAGTCACGCCGGAGATCCGTGATGCTTGCCCGATGGAGATCGGCCGGATTTTGGCGAGTTTCTGCTTTGCCTCGGAAGCAATCCCATGAATCTCTTCATAGACGATATCATCAGGTATACGCTTCTTCTCCATCTTCCGCAGTCGTTCTACTTGCGCAAGCTGTTTTTCAATATAGCCGCTGTACTTCACTTGAATTTCGACCTGCTCCTTCATCTCCTCCGTCAATTCCAGCGGAGATGGCGATAGCGAATGGATATGCTCCAGCGTTACTTCCGGACGGCGAAGAAGTGTGAGCAGATCTACCGAGTTATTCAATTCCGCGCTTCCGAGCGATGCAAGCAGCTGCTGCACTTCAGCAGCCGGCTTCACTTTCGTTGTTTTCAATCGTTCCATCTCTTCTTCGACCAGTCGCACCTTCATTTGGAAGCGTGCGAACCGCTCATCCGATATAAGCCCGATTTCATGACCTGTCGGCGTCAAACGCAAATCCGCATTATCATGACGAAGCAGCAGACGGTATTCCGCTCTGGACGTTAACAACCGGTACGGCTCACTCGTTCCTTTGGTCACCAGATCATCAATAAGTACGCCTATATACGCCTCAGAGCGATCCAAAATGACAGCTTCTTTCCCTTGGACCTTACGCGCCGCGTTAATTCCTGCCATAATGCCTTGACCAGCCGCTTCCTCATACCCGGAAGTACCGTTAATTTGTCCTGCCGTAAACAACCCATCAACGATCTTCGTTTCGAGGGAAGGCTTCAGCTGTGTCGGAACGACGGCATCATACTCGATCGCATAACCGGTACGCATCATCTCCACTTTCTCCAGCCCCGGTATGGAACGTAAAATTTGCAGCTGCACGTCCTCCGGCATGCTAGTGGAAAGCCCTTGAACATAATACTCCTTCGTATTCCGTCCTTCTGGCTCTAGGAAAATTTGATGCTGCGGCTTGTCGCTAAATCTTACAATTTTATCTTCAATGGAAGGACAATAACGCGGCCCGGTTCCTTCGATCGCACCGGAGAACATCGGCGCGCGATGCAAATTATCATTAATGATTTGATGTGTTTTTTCCGACGTGTAAGTTAACCAGCAAGGCAGCTGATTTGGGATCTCCTCTGTCGTCTCAAAAGAGAAAAACTTCGGCTTCTCATCCCCCGGCTGAATCGTCGTTTGGGAGAAGTCGATCGAGTCTTTATGCACCCGCGGCGGCGTACCCGTTTTGAAGCGAACAAGCTCCAGTCCGTGGCTGCGCAAATTCTCCGACAGCTTCACTGCCGGCTGCTGATTGTTCGGTCCGCTCTCGTACATCAATTCGCCCATAATTATTTTGCCGCGCAGATAGGTTCCGGTCGTCAGCACAACCGCTCTTCCTCTATATGTCGCACCCGTTTTCGTGATGACGCCTTTGCACACGCCATCCTCAACGACCAGTTCCTCCGCCATCCCTTGGCGAAGCGTCAGCCGCTCCTGCTTCTCAATCGTTTCCTTCATGATGTGCTGATACAAAAATTTGTCGGCCTGCGCGCGCAAAGCATGAACCGCCGGACCTTTACCGGTATTGAGCATGCGCATCTGAATATACGTTCGGTCAATGTTGCGTCCCATCTCTCCGCCAAGCGCGTCGATTTCGCGGACGACGTGACCTTTCGCCGGTCCACCGATGGACGGGTTACACGGCATAAACGCGACCATATCCAGATTGATGGTCAGCAGCAGCGTCTCCGCACCCATTCGCGCTGCCGCAAGGGCGGCCTCACAGCCTGCGTGGCCGGCGCCAATTACAATGACGTCATATTCCCCTGCATTGTAAGTCATAATATCTCACCTTCCTAAATTCATTGCTGAGCAATGGATGTATCCTTAAGCCTAAGCTTATTATTTCCCCAAACAAAACTGTGAAAAAATTTGATCGATGAGTGAATCGCTCACCGAATCACCAATAATTTCGCCGAGGTGTTCCCACGCTCTTCGAATATCGATCTGCACCATATCGATCGGAATGTACTGCTCGGTCGCCGAATAAGCTTCGTCGAGCGACTGCTTCGCCTGCTTCAACAATTGAATGTGGCGCGAATTGCTCACATACGTCAAATCGCTCGACTCCAGCTGTCCACTGAAAAAGATGCCCGCGATCGCCTTTTCCAAATCATTGATCCCTTGCTGACGCAGCAGTGACATGCGTACGACATGCGCCTCGCCGAACGCTTCTATCAGCCGCGCTTCCTCGAGCTGCTGCGGAAGATCCAGCTTATTCATAATCGCGATGATCTGGCGGTCCTTCAGCTCCTCGATCATGCGCAGCTCATCAGGCTGCAGCGGCTCCGCTCCGTTGAACACGAGCAATATCAGATCTGCATCGGCCAATGCCTGCCGCGACTTCTCCACGCCAATCTGCTCGACGATGTCCGACGTTTCGCGAATGCCCGCCGTATCGAGCAGCTTCAGCGGGATGCCGTTCACATTGACATATTCCTCCACCACGTCGCGCGTCGTGCCGGCAATGTCAGTCACGATCGCCCGCTCTTCCTGGGCGAACGTATTTAGCAGCGAAGACTTTCCTACGTTCGGCTTCCCGACGATCGCCGTTACAAGACCTTCGCGTAAAATTTTACCCTGCTGCGCCGTCGTTAGTAAACGATCGATTTCCAAAAGCGCGGCGGCGCATTTCTCCTTAATAAAAGTATTCGTCATTTCTTCGACATCATGCTCGGGATAGTCAATATTCACTTCGATATGAGCCATCAGCTCGACCAGTTGATGTCGCAATTCCTTAATCTTCTTCGACAAGCTGCCTTCGGACTGCTTGAGCGCGATGCGGAACGCACGGTCCGATTTGGAACGAATCAGGTCTATGACCGCTTCTGCCTGCGATAAGTCAATACGTCCGTTCAAAAATGCGCGTTTCGTAAATTCGCCCGGCTCCGCCAGTCGGGCTCCATTGTCTAGCAGCAAATCAAGCACCTTTCGTACCGATACGAATCCGCCATGACAGCTCACTTCAACCACATCTTCCTTCGTAAAGGAACGCGGCGCCCGCATTACAGTAACCAACGCTTCCTCCACCCGGGTTCCTGTGATGGGATCGGCGATATGCCCATAGTGAACTGTATGCGTCGGCACCTCAGTCAGCTTTTTTGACCCGGCGTGAAATATTTTTTCACATATTGCCACCGCCTCCGATCCGCTGACGCGAATGACCGCAATTCCTCCTTCGCCGGATGGTGTGGCGATGGCCGCAATCGTATCTTCAATCATCACTAGCCTCCTATCGTCTTGCCAGGCGGTCAAATTCTCCAGGCTCGTTTCGCCCTATCCATAGGCGCGGACGGCCATGACCGTTGAAGCACAACTAAAAATTTCGATCAACTAAAGAAAAAGCAATGAAGCCATATGCAAGCTATGACATCATTGCAACCAAAAAATTTTAACGCAGCGCGATTACGACACGCCGACTCGGTTCTTCGCCTCTGCTGAACGTCTTCACCTTCGGATGCTGCTGCAGCTGAGAATGGATCGCTTTGCGTTCTTGCGGGCCCATCGGCTCGAGCACTACTTCTTTCTTCGTGCGGATGACGCGTTCCGCAAGCCTTTCGGCCAAATCCTGAAGCGTTTTTTTGCGCCGTTCCCGGAACTGTTCGGCATCGATCATAATGCGTAAATGCCGGTCCGAATACCGGTTCGCTACGATATTGACGAGGTATTGCAGCGCATCGAGTGTCTGTCCGCGCCGGCCGATCAGCATGCCGAGCTCCGTTCCGTGCAAATGCAGCTCCGTTCCGTCCTTGTCCCGCTTTTGCTCGATCCGAACGTCCAGCTCCATCGTGCGAAGCACGTCCTGCAAAAATGCGACCGCTTCTTCCAGCGGATCCGGTATGAGCTCCAGCTCCACCTTTGCCTCTTTCACACCGATCAGACCGAACAATCCTTTGGCCGGCTGCTCCAAGACGCTCACTTTCACCCGTTCCTGCGGAACGTTCCATTGCTGCAGCCCGTTTCTTACGGCATCATCAATCGTTTTGCCCGTAACCACGATAGTTTTCATATCATCCGGCCACCCTTATTTTTTAAGTTCACCCTTTTTACTAGGCCCACCATAAATAAAGTAAGACTGAACAATCGTGAAAATATTGCTATATACCCAGTACAGCGGCAGCGCCGAAGCGAAATTCATCGCCATGACGAAAATCATGACCGGGAAAATGAACATCAGGCTTTGCATCTGCGGATTCATTTGCGAAGACATCATTTTTTGCTGAAGGAAAGTGGTCAGTGCGGCCAGCAGCGGCAAAATGTAGAACGGGTCTTTCGTGCCGAGCTGCATCCACAAAAATGAATGTTCTCCGATATGATGGTTACGCATGATAGCATTATATAGAGCGATCAGAATCGGCATTTGCACCAAAATCGGCAAACATCCGGCAAGCGGATTCACGCCTTCCTTCTGGAACAGCTTCATCGTTTCTTCCTGCTGTTTCTTCGGATCGTCTTTGAACTTGTCCTTCAGCTTCTTCAGCTCCGGCTGCAGCTCCTGCATCCGTTTCGAACTGCGCACCTGCTTCAATGTAAGCGGCAGTATAATCAAGCGAATAATCATCGTCACAACAAGGATGGATAATCCGTATTGTCCCCACAGTACATTCGCAAACCAGTCCAGCGAAGTCGCCAGCGGATATACGAAATACTTGTCCCATATACCGCTATTGGGATCGATCGGGGCCGTCGCCGGGCTACAACCCGCAAGCAGCAAAAATACCGCCAAAAACGGTACGTATTTCATGAATCGACGCGTCAAAATGATATCCTCCCAAGTTGTTCTTTTTCCAAAGTAAACTATACCATAACTTCCGGCACAAGGAAACCAAGGAAACCCCGAATCGTCAGCTGCCGGTTTCCCCTTTTTTATGCAGAAGCGATGCGCGTTTGATCACGTGCAGCACACTCTTTTCCATCTCGTGATATTCCATGTCCGCAGCCGGTTTGCGCGCAATAAGGATGAGATCGTATCCTCCAGGAAGACGAGACGCGTTCAACCGGACGATTTCCTTCAGCATACGCCGGATCCGGTTGCGCACAACCGCGTTGCCGAGCTTTTTGCTGACCGATACCCCGAGCCGGAACGCGTCCTGGCCGTGCTGCGCTTTATAATAAAGAACGAACTGGTGATTCGCTGCCGATTTGCCGTGGCGATACACCTTATCGAAATATTCTCTTTTCGTCAGTCTGTTTTTTTTCTCCATCGCGGTATCGCTCCATCCGGCCGTCATCGGGCGGCAAGTCCATCCCTATCGTTAACGAAATACAGCGCTTTTAAACGATTCCAACAAAAAAGACCACCTGTCAGTGGTCTCTTGTCTTATGCGCTCAATACTTTTCTTCCTTTTAGACGACGAGCCGCGAGTACTTTACGACCATTTTTCGTGCTCATTCTTTTACGGAAGCCGTGTACTTTGCTGCGCTTTCTTACATTCGGTTTGAAAGTTGGTCTCATTATCGTGCACCTCCTTGAGGAATACCATTCCCAAAATACCTTATAACATTAAACCATCTCGCCGCCCAAAAGTCAACTTGCGATCCACAAAAAAACGGCAGCTAAAAAAACGCCAAATTTTACGTCCATCAACGCCTGTGCATAAGCTAAAAACGAATTTTTGGGGAAAATGTCGAAATGTTAACAACTTATAAACAATATGTAGTATTGTGAACAAAATTTGCACACAAGTTATTGAAAATGTGGATAAATCCAAACATTCCGTTGCGCATCGGGGTTGTTTTTGTTATCATGGTTATGTTTTCGGTTGTGGATACAATTAATCATCAACAAAATTATCAACAGCCTGTGGATATCTTTGTGAACAATTTTCAGGGCCTATGTATAATTTATAATATCCGATTCTGCATAATGTGGATAGTTCCGACACATTATCGTTTTTTTCTACAGGGTCGCGGCTTACGCCATACCGGTTATTTTTCCGAAGGAGTGAATAGATTGTGGAAAGCCATCCTAACGACCAGTGGCAGCAAGTACTTTCCATTTTGCACAAAAGGGTGAGCAAACCGAGCTACGAAACGTGGCTTGCTTCCACAAGAGCCGTTGTTTTTAACGAAACAACCGTCGTCATCTGCGCCCCGAACAAGTTCGCTAGAGAATGGCTTGAAGATCGGTACACCAAACATATACGAGAAGCTGTATTTGATTTGAAAGGCAAGCAAGCGGAGATCAAATTCGTCATCGAAGACGACCCGGAAGCAATCGAACATTCTCCTCCCCCTGCAACTGCTCCAGCGAAACGACAACCTAACGTTCCCGAAGAACCTTTCAGTCACATGATGAATCCCAAGTATACATTCGATACGTTTGTCATCGGGGCTGGAAACCGGTTTGCCCATGCGGCTTCGCTCGCGGTAGCGGAAGCGCCGGCCAAAGCGTATAATCCGCTATTTTTATACGGCGGCGTAGGTCTTGGGAAGACGCATTTGATGCATGCGATCGGTCATTACGTGCTGGAACATAATCCCGGAGCGCGTGTGCTTTACATCTCGTCCGAAAAATTTACGAACGAGTTCATCAACGCCATTCGGGACAACCGCGGCGAAAGTTTCCGCAACAAATACCGCAACATCGACGTGCTGCTCATAGATGATATTCAGTTTCTTGCCGGAAAAGAACAGACCCAGGAAGAATTTTTCCATACGTTCAACGCGCTGCACGAAGAACGCAAGCAAATCATTATTTCCAGCGACCGTCCGCCGAAGGAAATCCCGACGCTCGAGGAGCGCCTGCGTTCCCGTTTCGAATGGGGCCTAACGACGGACATTCAACCGCCGGATCTGGAGACGCGGATCGCGATTTTGCGGAAAAAGGCCAAAGCCGAAAACCTGGACATCCCGAACGAGGCTATGATGTACATAGCAAACCAGATCGACTCGAACATTCGCGAGCTCGAGGGCGCTCTAATCCGGGTTGTCGCCTATTCATCTTTGATCAACGAGGACATTACGTCGCATTTGGCGGCGGAAGCGCTGAAAGACATCATTCCCAGCAGCCGCCCGAGAGTCATTACGATACAGGATATTCAGCAAAAGGTCGGCGAGTTTTACGGACTGAAGATTGAGGATTTCAAAGCGAGGAAACGGACGAAATCCGTTGCGTTCCCGCGGCAAATCGCGATGTATTTGGCCCGGGAAATGACCGATTTTTCGCTGCCGAAAATCGGTGAAGCGTTTGGCGGAAGAGACCATACGACCGTCATTCACGCCCATGAGAAAATATCGGTAGCGCTCAAAACAGACCAGGAATTATATAAAGTCATTCAAAATATTATAGAGAAAGTGAAAAACGTAGCGCTATAAGCATACAAGCGATTGCGGGCATCTGCATTCCCGTTTTCGGCACGCAATGTAACGAAGCGCCCGCAATGACTTCGGGGGAGACCGAAGCCGGGCTGCGACGCTGCATTTTCGATGCCGTTTTTTTTGCGAAATGAGCGCCGGCCAACATCTGCATAAATCGAAGCCTATACACAAACTATTCACATGTGGATAGGCTTTTGTTTTGCACTGTTCACACACATATCCACATATCCTTGGCCCCTACTACTATTACGAATTAAAAACATGTTAATATATAGAGTATATGTCCGTCTCCCCCATTCTAGAACCAAGTAGGAGTGACAGTATGAAATTAACGATATTGAAAGAATATTTGAACGAAGCGATTCAGCATGTATCGAAGGCCATTTCGAGCAAAACGACCATTCCAATTTTGAGCGGGATCAAAATAGATGCGAACTATAGCGGCATGACGCTGACCGCAAGCGATACCGACATTTCGATTCAAAATTTTATTCCGATTGAAAAAAACGACCAGCAGGTCATCGACTTGAAACAGCCTGGAAGCGTCGTGTTGTCATCCAAGTTTTTTGTCGAAATTATACGCAAGCTGCCGGCGCAGCAAATCGAAATCGAAGTGAAGGACGGCTTTCAAACGACGATCCGTTCCGGTTCTTCGGAAATTCAGCTTGTTGGCCTTGATCCAGAGGAATATCCGGTTATGCCAGGTATCGAGGAAGACCGCACTGTACAAATTCCGAGCGATCTGCTGAAATCGATGATCAAGCAGACGTCTTTTGCCGTTTCCACCAACGAAGCCACACCGATTCTTACCGGCGTTTTGTGGACCATTACAGGAGGTAAGCTGAAGTTCATCGCCTGTGACCGGCATCGTCTCGCCAGCCGCGAAATGAATATCGATGCGCCGGAAGACTTCGCTCTTTCGAACGTTTCTATTTCCGGTAAGACGCTGAATGAGCTCGCCAAAATTTTGCCGGATCAAAATACGCTGATCGACGTCGTGTTCGCGGAAAACCAAGTGCTGTTTAAAATGAGCTCCGTTCTTTTTTATACGCGTATTCTGGAAGGGACTTACCCCGATACATCCAAGCTCATTCCGCAATCGTTCCAAACCGAGCTTGTCGTTAATACCGAGGATTTGATTGCAGCGATTGACCGCGCTTATTTGCTTTCCCGGGAAGAGAAGACGAACATCGTCAGACTTGTCATGCGCGAAGACCGGACCATCGAGATTTCTTCCAGCTCTTCCGAGCTCGGCAAAGTGACGGAGGAGCTCGCCGCGGCCAGCCTGACGGGTGAGCTGCTGCGCATTTCGTTCAACTCGAAATATATGCTCGACGCGCTCAAAGTGATGGACAGCGAACAAATCCAAATCGGATTCACCGGCGCCATGCAGCCGATCATCATTCGCCCTGACGCCATTTCGACTATGCTGCAGCTGATTTTGCCTTACCGCACAACAAGCTAATCGCCGAAAAGGAGCTGTACCGCAACACTATGAAACCAATCGCCATCAGCACCGAGTACATTACGCTCGGGCAATTTTTGAAGCTCGCCGATTGCATCCCGACCGGAGGGCAAGCCAAGAGCTTTCTGCAGGAAGCCGTCATTCAAGTGAACGGAGAGCCGGAGAACCGGCGCGGACGCAAGCTGGTTGCGCAGGATGTCGTTCGTGTGGAAGGCTGCGGTGTGTTTAAAGTCGTGCAGGGCTGAGCCCGGCGCAGGAGGTACCATTTTGCAACTGAAAAAGCTGTCACTGCAGCAATACCGCAATTACGAGCGAATGGAATTCGAAACGAACCATATGGTCAATATCATCGTCGGCCCGAATGCCCAGGGCAAAACGAATTTGCTTGAATCGATCTTCGTGCTCGCCTTGACCAAGTCGCATCGAACGAATCAGGACAAGGAGCTGATCCGCTGGAACGCTCCTTCTGCCCTGCTGCACGCCGAGATTGAGAAAAAATACGGCCCCGTCAAGCTCGACCTTGCCATCTCGGCCAAAGGCAAGAAGGCGAAAGTGAACGGACTGGAGCAAAAGAAGCTGAGCAATTTCATCGGATCGCTCAATGTAGTCATGTTTGCGCCGGAGGACCTGGAGATTGTCAAAGGCTCTCCTTCCGTCCGCCGGCGTTTTCTGGACATGGAGATCGGCCAAGTGTATCCGGCCTATTTGTACGACTTGTCGCAGTATAATAAAATATTGCATCAACGTAATAATTATCTAAAACAAATGTTCGGATCTTCCGGCGCTTCCCCTCTTTTGGAAGTTTGGAATGAGCAGCTTGCGCAGTTCGGTATTAAAATTATGAAAAAACGTCAAAGCTTTATAAAGAAGCTGCAACTATGGGCGGAAAAGATTCATGCGGGCATCACGAACGGGCAGGAACAGCTGCAGATCGACTATGAACATTCGCTGGCCGGGGACGCCCAGGAAGATGACGCTGTTTTATTTGACCAATTTATGATAAAGTTATCACAGGTGCGGGATCAGGAGATGCGCCGCGGCGTAAGCCTTGTCGGGCCGCATCGCGATGATCTTCGTTTTTATATAAACGGCAAAGAAGTGCAGACATTCGGCTCTCAGGGGCAGCAGCGGACAACGGCGCTTTCGCTTAAACTGGCCGAAATCGAGCTGGTGCAGGAAGAGGTCGGGGAATATCCGCTTCTTCTGCTTGACGATGTCCTCTCCGAGCTTGACCATTACCGGCAGACGCAGCTGATCGAAACCTTCCAACGCAAAGTGCAGACGTTTATTACGACGACCGGTATTGAAAGTATAAATTTGTCAAATTTGGAAGACGTTTCGATGATTCAGGTTCGGGATGGAAGTTTGACGTAGATGGATTTCGCCGCGTGCGCATCCGGCGCGCAATCTATGAAAATTCGTGTTGCCGATAGGAGTGGGCCAGCATGTTTATCCATTTGGGCGGGGAAAAAATCATTCGCGCATCGGAACTTGTCGCCATATTTGACTTATCGATCGAGAAATCTTCGAAAATTTCGAAGCAGTTCGTCACGTACGCCAGCAAGGAGAAGCGTGTGGAAGTGATTGGCGAAGAAGAAAGCAAGTCTCTAGTCGTCACCCAGACGAAGGTGTACTACTCCCCTATTTCATCGATGACGCTCAAGAAGCGGGCGCATCAGCTGTTAACGAATTGAACTTCGTTATTTCGCATAGATGAAAACTTCCGCCTAGCGCGGTGTTTTCTTTTGTTTGGATTGGCTTTGCAGTAGAACAACTTCTTTAGATCGCGGCCGCTCATCCTTGAATGGTCTCGTAAGATTATCACGGAAAAGTGGGTGTCAGCATGTCTGTAAATCCTGGTACGAGCTATGATGAAAGTCAGATACAGGTATTGGAGGGATTGGAGGCCGTACGCAAGCGACCGGGGATGTATATCGGTTCGACCAGCGCACGCGGCCTCCATCATCTGGTATGGGAAGTCGTCGATAACAGTATCGACGAAGCGCTAGCCGGCTACTGTACGAAGATTGATGTGATCGTGCATAAAGACAACAGCATTACGGTAATCGATAACGGGCGCGGGATTCCGGTAGGCGAACATCCGAAGATGAAGCGTCCGACGGTGGAAGTCGTGCTGACCGTGCTGCATGCCGGCGGCAAGTTCGGCGGCGAAGGCTATAAAGTGTCCGGCGGTCTTCATGGCGTCGGGGTTTCCGTGGTCAATGCCCTTTCCAAGAAACTGGTCATCCAGGTGAAACGGGAAGGCAAAGTGTATGAGCAGGAATACCACTGCGGTACACCTCAATACGACTTGCGGATCATCGGCGAGTCGGAAGGGGACGGCACGACGATTACGTTTTGGCCGGATGAACAAATTTTTTCGGAAACGACGGAGTACGATTTCGATACGCTGCAATCGCGGATCCGGGAGCTGGCATTCCTAAACAAAGGAATCGAAATTACGCTGACGGACGAGCGTTCCGGGGAAGCCCATACGTTCATGTACGAAGGCGGGATTATCTCCTTCGTCGAATATTTGAACCGCAACCGCGAAGCGCTCCACCAGCCGCCGATTTACGTCGAGGGCGAGAAGGACAACATTCAGGTGGAAGTGTCGCTGCAATATAACGACAGCTATACGGAGAACATTTATTCGTTCGCCAACAACATCAACACGCATGAAGGCGGGACGCACGAATCCGGATTCAAGAGCGCGCTCACGCGGATTTTGAACGAATACGCCCGCAAGTACAATGTGCTCAAGGAGAGCGACTCCAACTTGTCCGGCGACGATGTGCGCGAAGGGCTGACGGCGATCATCTCCGTCAAGATCCCCGAGCCGCAATTTGAAGGCCAGACGAAGACGAAGCTCGGCAACAGCGAAGTGCGCGGGATCGTGGAATCGCTGTTCGCAGAGAAGCTGATGGAATTTATGGACGAGAATCCGTCCATCTCGAGAAAAATTATCGAGAAGGGCGTTCAAGCGGCAAGAGCGCGCGAAGCGGCAAGGAAAGCGCGTGAGCTGACCCGCCGCAAAAGCGCGCTGGAAGTCAGCTCCCTTCCCGGCAAGCTCGCTGACTGCTCCTCCAAGGACGCCTCCATCAGCGAAGTTTACATTGTCGAAGGAGACTCGGCCGGCGGCTCCGCCAAGCAAGGGCGGGATCGGCATTTCCAAGCGATTTTGCCGCTGCGCGGTAAAATATTGAACGTGGAAAAAGCGAGGCTGGACAAAATTTTGTCTAACGCCGAAATTCGCGCGATCATTACGGCACTTGGCACGGGGATCGGCGACGACTTCGACATCGCCAAAGCCCGTTATCACAAAATTATTATTATGACTGACGCCGACGTCGACGGCGCGCATATTCGTACGCTGCTGCTTACGTTCTTCTACCGCTACATGCGGAAGCTGATCGAGGTCGGATACGTATACATCGCCCAGCCGCCGCTGTATAAGCTGGAACGCGGCAAAGTGGTCAGATACGCATACAACGACAAGCAGCGCGAAATTATTATGGCCGAATTCGGCGAAGGCGCCAAGGTGAACGTTCAGCGTTACAAAGGTCTTGGCGAGATGAATCCGGGGCAGCTGTGGGAAACGACCATGGATCCGGAAAGCCGCACGCTGCTGCAGGTAAGCATTCAAGACGCGATCGAGGCGGATACGTTGTTCGATACGCTGATGGGCGATAACGTAGAGCCGCGCCGCGATTTCATTCAGATGCACGCCAAGTACGTGAAGAACCTCGATATTTAAGCATGGCGATGCTTAAAAAATACGGTTTGCTCTGGTGCCTGACAGCCGCTGCCTTGTTTTTTGCGGGAAGCACATGTCTCAGCGCAAACGATGTTTGGTATACGGAACGGGTTGCCGTGATCGCCTATCATCATATCGATGACCGGGTAAAAGGAGATGTGACGATTACAACGGAGCGTCTCCATGATCAACTGGCCGATCTGATGGACCGGGGGTACCATTTCATTACCTTGCAGCAGTTCCGCGATTATTTGTCCGGCGGCGAGGTGCCCTCCAACGCGGTGCTCGTTACGTTTGACGACGGATATCGCAGCTTTTATACGAATGCTTACCCGATTCTCGTGCAATTAAATATCCCAGCTGTCAATTTTGTCATAACCGGCAATCTCGATCAGCCGCTGCAAAGCCGTATCCCATCCCTTTCCCGCGAGGAAATTCGGGAAATGGCAGGCAGCGGCAGCCCTATCGATTTTCAGTGCCATACGGATCGCCTGCATGATAAATCCCCGGACGGGCAAGCTCTATTGACTGCCCGGATGAATCACGGCGATGCTGCAGAATCCGAGCCGGAGTATACGAAGCGGATCACAGACGACACGAACCGTTGCACAGCCAAGCTGAGCGAGCTTGGCGAGCAGCCGGTCGACGCTTTCGCGTTTCCGTTCGGAGTCTATGACAAGCAGTCTGGCGCGCTGCTTCAGGCGGCGGGCATCCGCTATGCGTTTACGACCGTTCCGGGGATTGCCGACCGCAGCACGGACCCGATGCAAATCCCGCGGATCAATGCGGGAAGTCCTTTTGTCAAAACGAACTCATTGAATAATTTAATCATCCGCAAGCTACACCGACCGCAACCTTGATGCGGCATTCCCATATATCGTAGAAGTGCTTTGCGAAGCGTCATCATAAGGAGGTACACATGTCGGAAGAACCCCGTTCGCAGATTAAAGAGATTGATATCGGCTCGGAAATGCGTACATCTTTCATGGATTATGCGATGAGCATTATCGTCAGCCGCGCGCTGCCGGATGTTCGCGATGGCCTTAAGCCGGTTCACCGCCGTATTTTATTCGCGATGTCCGAGCTCGGGATGTCACCGGATAAGCCTCACAAGAAGTCGGCGAGAATTGTCGGCGAAGTCATCGGTAAATATCACCCGCACGGCGACAGCGCTGTGTACGAAACGATGGTACGGATGGCGCAGGATTTCTCCTTGCGCTACATGCTTGTCGACGGACATGGTAACTTCGGTTCCATTGACGGCGACATGGCGGCAGCGATGCGTTACACGGAAGCCCGTCTGTCCAAGATCGCAATGGAACTGCTGCGCGACATTAACAAAGAAACGATCGATTTCGTCCCGAACTACGACGGCGAAGAACAAGAGCCAGCCGTACTGCCTTCCCGGTTCCCGAATTTGCTGGTTAACGGGTTATCCGGTATTGCCGTAGGGATGGCGACGAACATTCCGCCGCACAACTTGACCGAAGTGATCAACGGCGTTCAGCAGCTGATCGAGAATCCGGATCTCACGCCGCTTGACCTGATGCAGTCTATCAAAGGACCCGATTTTCCTACCGGCGGTTTCATTATGGGCCGCGAAGGCATCAAACAGGCGTATGCGACAGGACGCGGATCCGTTACGATGCGGGCGAAAGCGACCATCGAGGAGAACGGAAACAAAGCGCGCATTATCGTCTACGAGCTGCCTTATCAAGTCAACAAAGCGCGGTTGATTGAGAAGATCGCCGAGCTTGTGCGCGATAAGAAGATCGATGGCATCACCGATTTGCGCGACGAGTCCGACCGCAATGGCATGCGTATCGTAATTGAGCTGCGCCGCGACGTCAATCCGAACGTCGTTCTGAACAACTTGTACAAACATACGGCGATGCAGTCCAATTTCGGAATCATTATGCTGGCGCTCGTGAACGGCGAACCGAAAGTGCTGAATTTGCGGGATATACTGTTCCATTATCTCGAGCACCAAAAAGTAGTCATTCGCCGTCGGACGGAGTTTGAACTTCGCAAAGCGGAAGCCAGAGCGCATATCCTTGAAGGCTTGAGAATCGCGCTGGACCACCTGGATGAAGTTATTGCGCTCATTCGGGCTTCCCGTACGACCGAAGAAGCGAGAGCAGGATTGATCGAGAGGTTCGGGCTCAGCTTCGACCAGGCGCAGGCCATCCTGGACATGCGCTTGCAGCGTTTGACCGGCTTGGAACGGGAGAAAATCGAGGAAGAATATGCCGAGCTGCTCAAGAAAATCGCCGAGTTTAAAGCGATATTGGCAGATGAGCAGCTTGTGCTGAATATCATCAGCGAAGAACTGAACGAAATTAAAGAAAAATTCGGCGACGACCGCCGCTCCGAGATTACGATCGGCGAAGAAAGCATCGAGGATGAGGATTTGATTCCGCAATCCGATGTCGTCATTACGATTTCCCATACCGGTTACATCAAGCGTTTGCCGGTAACGACGTACCGCAGTCAAAGACGCGGCGGGAAAGGCGTCATAGGCATGGATACGAAAGATAATGATTTTGTCGAGCATCTTTTCGTAACCAATACCCATCATTACCTGATGTTTTTTACGAACAAAGGGAAAGCTTACCGTCTGAAGGCTTACGAGATTCCGGATTTGAGCCGCACGGCCCGCGGGACGCCGATCATCAACCTGCTACAGATTGAGCAGGGCGAGACGATCAACGCGGTCATACCGGTAGAAAGCTTCGATTCGGACAAATACTTGTTCTTCGCAACGAAGAACGGGCTTGTCAAAAAGACGCCGCTGGACGACTATATTAATATCCGTAAGGGCGGCTTGATCGCATTGAATCTGCGCGAGGACGACGATCTGATCGGCGTTCGGCTCACCGACGGCAACAAGTCGATCGTCATCGGCACGAAGCAAGGCATGTCGATTCACTTCCCTGAAACCGAGGTTCGTCCTATGGGGCGCGCCGCTACCGGGGTCAAAGGGATCCAGTTGGACGATGATGACGCAGTGATCGATATGGACGTCGTGAAGGAAGATAATAGCGTGCTTATCGTTACCTCCAAAGGGTTCGGCAAGCGAACGCCTGTATCCGAATACCGTCTGCAGTCGCGCGGCGGCAAAGGGATCAAGACGCTCCATATTACGTCTAAGAACGGCCCTGTCGTCGGTCTGAAGGTCGTCGAGGATGATGAGGACCTGATGATCATCACGGCGCTTGGAACGGTAATACGTACCAGCATGTCCGGCATTTCGATGATGGGCCGCAATACGCAAGGGGTAAGACTGATTCATATTCGGGATGAGGATGAAGTTTCGACCGTCGCGAGAGTCGATAAAAGCGAGGATGCGCCCGAAACGGATGAAGAAAACGCCATTTCCGGGGAAATGGAAGCACCCGCAGGCGATAGTGAAGAGCAAGCTTAATAAAACAATGTTGGACCAAAAAGAATGGGGCTTACATCCCCATTCTTTTTGGCTTATAATTACAGCAGCAATGGGCCTAAAGGCCGGCCCTCCTGCCAACACGAAACCAATCGACACACAAAAGTGGGGGAAATTTATGGTCAACATTCCCGTTTCCCAGTTAAACTTCGGCGAAAAACTGAGTGACAACGTTATCACCAAATATAACAATGTGCTTCTTCCGAAAGGGAAAATTATAAATTCACGCGATAAAGAAATATTGAAAGCCTTTTTGATTCCAATGGTCGCGATTGAAACCAGGTCCACCGAAGCGGAAGCTGTGCAGGAAGATGCTAGCTCCTCCGATACACAGCCGCGCAGCATTCTTCCGTTCTACGATAATTATAATAAAGTGCTCCAGCTGCTGCGCAAAGTATATGCTTCGATAGGAAACGGGAGCCAGGCGCTTCCGATACTGGATATTCGCAATACGCTGGAAGGCTTGATTCGATATATCGGGCATTACGACGTGCTTTCGTTCAACCCGAAAAACATGCAGCTTCGCGATTATATATACCACAACAGCATCATGGTAAGTCTCACCTCGTACAGTCTGGCCCGTTGGAATGGCTTTCCGCCCAAAGATCTGATGCCGATTGCGCTCTGCGGTTTGCTTCATGATATCGGCAACTCCCGTATCGATCCGGCCATATTGAATAAACCGGGAAAGCTGACAGATGACGAAGCGGAAGAAATGAAGAAGCATACGGTGATCGGCTATAACATCTTGAAGGAAGTACCGGCCATCAACAACGGCGTCAAGCTATGTGTGCTTCAGCATCATGAACGGGAAGACGGGTCCGGCTATCCGCTAGGCGTAACTGGCGACAAAATTCATCCGTATTCCAAACTGGTCGCAATCGCGGATACATTTCATGCGATGACAACCGATCGCTTTCACAAGAAGAAGTCTTCGCCATATCTGGTTCTGGAGCAACTGTTGAACGACTCTTTCGGTAAGTTGGAACCGACCATGGTACAAACGTTCGTAAATAAGGTGACGGCATTCCATAACGGCATGCTTGTCATGTTAAACGATCATCGGACCGGTGAAATCGTCTTTACCGATCGTGCGAATCCAACCAGACCTTGGGTCAATGTAGCCGGGAAAATCATCAATTTGGCGGTTGACCGTTCATTGTATATTAAGGACGTCATTCAAAAATAATTTATCGCCAAAATAGTCTTGACTCTTTCATTTCGATGTGATAAATTAGATTTCGCTGCTTATACAGACAAGCATTAATATTTTTTCACAAAAGTTAATCAGAATGAAAAAATAATACTTGCAATTAGGTAGGCAGATGTGATATATTATAAAAGTCGCCGCTGAACAGGTTGCGACGAACGAATTGCCCTTTGAAAACTGAACAACGAGTGAGTGAAATAGAGAATGCAAATTCTCGCTAGCAGTAAATTTTGAGCTCAATCAGCTTACATTATAGCGGACATGATCTTCGGATTATGCGAGCAACCTTAATGGAGAGTTTGATCCTGGCTCAGGACGAACGCTGGCGGCGTGCCTAATACATGCAAGTCGAGCGGACCCTTCGGGGTTAGCGGCGGACGGGTGAGTAACACGTAGGCAA